>CAVPHD010000001.1:0-701071 GCA_963704165.1 uncultured delta proteobacterium
GGTCACTTCTTCCACGGGCGCGCCGTCCGAGGACCTCGCCGGCGTCGCGGCGGCGATCGATCGGCTCGAGGTGCGGCCACGGCCGCTCGAGCACGTGGCCAGTCGGGATGCGTTGCGCCCCCGTGTCGCTCGCGCTCGCGCTCGCGCTCTTGCTGATCGAGGCCGCGCTCGCGCACGGATTCGCACGGAGGTTGCCGTGAACGCGCTTCCTTGGCTCGCGGTGTTCGCGGTCGCCGCACTCGCCGGCCAGGCCGCGCTCCGGGGACGCCGCGAGCCCATCGATCGGCTCGGGCGCGCCCACCCCGGTCGCACGAATCGCGCGCGCGCTCGCGCTCGCAGCGTCGCCGCGCTGGTCGCGATCTCGCTCAGCTCGCACTCGAGACCCCCGAATCGCTCTCGGACGATTCCGCGGACGTGGTGATCGCGATCGACACGTCTTCCAGCATGGACGTGACCTACGTCGCCCTCATCCGGCTTCGGCGCGCGCCGCGCACGGCCGAGCGCGTGGCCGAGGAGGCGCGGGATGTCCGCCTCGCGCTGGTTGTGTTCGCGGGCGAGCGTTCATCGCGCTGCCGCTGACGCAGGATCACGATGCCGGCTTGACGATTCTGCGCGCGCTCTACGGTGACATGATCTCGGTACGCGGCAACGAACTCGGCCGCGGATTGGCGGTGGCCGATGCGCCTTCGATCCGCGCTCGAGCCGGCCGCGCACCGTGCTCCTGCTGACGGACGGCGAGCATTTCGGTTCGTTGCTCGATGACATATCGCCCAGCTCACGGAGCCTTGGCGCGCGGGTCGTCGCCGTCGGATTGGGAGACGACGACGCCGTCGTGCCGGGGCAGCTCGCACTCACCGAGTCGATCCGCAGCGGCGAGCCACGGACTCGCGCCGCGACGACGCCGTTCCGCGTTGGATCGCTTCGGAGACCAGCGGCGTTGACTTCCGCGAGATCGAGGAGCGGCCGATCTCGCGGATTCTTGCCACCGCGCTACCGCGTGCCGCGCCCGAGCCGGCCGGCGAGCCGTTCGACGGTTCCGCTCCCGCCCTGGATCTTGGCCGCGGGACTCGCGCTGGTCGCGGAGCTCTGGCTCTCGGGAGAGCACCTGCAACGCCTGCGCCCGGCTCACCGCCAACGGGTTGCGGTCGCGACCGTCGCGCTCGCGACCGCGGCGTTCGGACCCGTCTCGAGCTGGCTTGCGAGCGGCGATGAAGCGCTCGCGGACGGGCGTCCCGAGGAAGCGCTCGGCTACTACCGCGAGGCCGAGCGCACCGGAGCCGACGATGCGCGCACGCAGATCCGGATCGGCAATGCGCTCTACCGGCTGGACCGCATCGATCAGGCTGCGAGCGCGTACCTGGAAGCGCTGCGCGCCTTGCGGCCCGGCGACGATGCGGCGCGGTTCGCGGCGAGCTTCAACCTGGGGAATACGCTCGTCGCGCAGAAGCACTTCGAGGAGGCGCGCGACGCCTACTGGGCGGCCCTGCTCGCGCGACCGGACGAGGTCGAAGCGAAGTTCAACTACGAATTCGCGCTTTCGAGGATCCTCGAACTTCCGCCCGCACCCGAGACCGAGCCGAGTCCGAGCTCCAAACGCGACGGCGAATCTTCCGAGCCCGCGCCGAGCACGGACGCCCCGGCTCGCGGCGAGCCCCAGCCCTCGCCCGTTGGACTCGACGAGCGCGAAGCCGAGCGCTGGCTCGCGACGCTCGACGAGCCCGTGGGCGACGCCTTGCGCCGGCAGGTCACGAACGAGTTCGACGGCAAGCCGCGTGCTCGTCCGGGAGCAAAGACATGGTGACGGCGCGAATCGCGCTGCTCTTGGCGGGGCTGGCACTCGCGTCCGCCGCGGCCCGCGGCGACGAGCCCGCATCGATCGAGGTTCGCGTCGAGATCGACCGCGCCGAGGTCTTCGTGCACGAGCAGGCCGTGCTCTCGATCATCGTCCGCCACCCGCCGGACGCGCGTGCGAGCTGGGAGCCGCCGCCTTTCGACGGGTTCTGGGCGGAGCGCCTCGGAACGCGCGGGTTGCCGCCCGACGACGACGGCTCGCCTCGGACCGAGTTCCGCCGCGCGCTGTTTCCGACGCGCACGGGTGAGCTCGAGATCGCGAGCTCGCGACTCCTGCTCGTCGGCGAGGGTGGCGCGGAGCGCGAAGTTCGCGTGCCCGGATCGGTGCTCCGCGTGATCGCGCTGCCGGAGGGCGTCCCCGACGACGTGCTCGTCGGCCGGCTCGAGGTGCGCGTCGTGACCGGCGACGATCGCGTCCGCCTCGGCCGCGCGCTCTCGCTCACGATCGAGCTCACGGGCGAGGGGAACGTCTGGGATGCCGTGCCCCCCGCGCTAGAGCCACTGGTCGGCGAAGGCGTCGAGATCTTCCCGGAATCACCGCTGCTCTCGATCGGCGAGAGCGGGGGCCGCGCAACGACGCGCCGCACGTTCCGGTACGAGCTAGTGCCCGAGCGAACGGGCCGGATGCGCATCGAGCCCGTGCGTTTCGCGTACTTCGATCCACGCGCGCGCGCACTCGAGATCGCGGAGAGCGAAGCGCAGGACTACGGCGTGTTCGCGGGAAGCGCCGAGCCGGACGAACGCGCACCCTGGTCGGAGCGCAAGAAGCCGCCCACCGCTCCGCCGATTCCTCCCGTCTGGCTCGCGCTCGGCTTCGCTTCGGCGCTCGCCTTCTCCGTCGTCTACCTGGTGCGCTGGCAGCGCTCGCAGCGTTCGGATCGGCCGGCGGCCGGCGCGGCTTCGCCGCGAATGGCCTTCGACGCCGCACTCCGGGCACGCGACACACGCGAGTGTCTGCCGTTGCTCGCGCGCGCGGTCCGCACCGGAATCGGCGTGCGCCACGGCTTCGACGCGCTTCCGCTCACGACCTCCGAGATCGCCGCGCGCAGCCCCGATCCCGAAGCGCTCGAGCTTCTCGTCGCGCTCGACCGCGCGCACTTCGCCGGAGACTCGCGCGCCGACGCGAGCCTGATCGAGCGCGTGCGCGCCCACCTGCAGCTCTAGGAGCGGTCGGTCGTCGAACCCGAGGCCGGATGCAGGTCTTCCGGACGATTCAGATTCCGCAGACTCGCGAGCGACGGGTCGAGCTCGCGAAGATCCGCCTCCGGCACGTAGAGCGTGTTCACGTCGCGCAGGAGCTTCTGCAGCGAGAGCTCGCCCCGGGCGATCCGATTCCCGATCTCGGGCAGGAGTCGCGGCCGGTAGATCGCGAGCAACGGCTCGGGCCCGCGCGGCCCGAGCGGAGCGACGACGTCGGCCCCGCCGTCCGCGGGCGCGAGCGCGAGAAGCGCGAGCAGCACGCGCGGATCGAGATCGGGCAGATCGCAGGCCGCGACGAGAACGGCGCTCGCCTCGCACGCCGAGAGCGCAGCTTCGATCCCGACCATCGGCGCTCGAACCTCGTGCCGATCGAGGATGCACGGCAGGCCGAGCTCGGGAACCCGACCCGCGCGCGCGACGACGCGCACGCGCTCGACGCAGGCACCGAGCGCCGCCGCGACGCGCCCTCCGAGAGCGGCGCCCCCGTGAACGAGCGTCGCCTTGTCGCGTCCCATTCGCGTCGATCCACCGCCGACGAGCACCACGGCCTCGACGTGCGAGAGCTTCAAAATCCCGGCTCCTCGCAGAGATCGTTCGACTGCAAGAGCTGCACGGGAACGCGTGTTCCCTTGGCCAGTCCCGTCAGGTCCTCGTGCACGTAGGCGAGCGCGTCCGCGCGCACCATCGAGAGCAGGATGTTCGAGCCCTGCTCTCCGGTCGGCCGCGCGTGCAGGACGCCAGCACGTCGATCGAGCGTGACGCGGACGAAGTGCGCGCGGCCCTTCGGCTTCTCGTAGCTCTCGTCGAGGACGGCGACTTCGACCGGGCGGTACACACGCGTGTGTCCCATCATGCGGAGCAGGCACGGCCGCACGAACTGCTCGAACGTGACCAGCGTCGAGACCGGGTTGCCGGGCAGGCCGAAGATCGGCCGCTCCCCCACCATCACGAAGGCGAGCGGCGCGCCGGGCTTCATGCGAATGCGCCAGAGCCGCATCTCGCCGCCGAGATCGGTGAGAACCTGCTTGATCCAGTCGCGATCGCCGACCGAGACGCCACCGGTGGAGATCACCGCGTCGCAGTGGAGCGCGGCGCGAAACCGCGAAGCGATCTCCTCGGGCTCGTCGGGCGCGATCCCAGATACACGCGGCTCCACGCCGATCTCGCGCAGGCCTGCGGCCAGCGCATACGAATTCGAGCTCGCGATCCGACCGTCGTCGCGAAGCCGATCGGGCTCGACCAGCTCGTCGCCGGTCGCGAGCACGGCCACGCGCGGACGCGCGCGCACCGTCACCTGCGAGCGACCGAGCGCGGCGAGCATTCCGACGAGCGGCGCGCGCAGGAGGTCGCCGGGGCTCGCGACGAGCGTGCCCGGGCGCACGTCCGAGCCCGCGCGCCGGATGTGCTCCCCCGCCACCGGCACGTGACTCACGCGCACCTGCTCGCCCTCGACGGTGGTGTCCTCGATCATCACCACCGCGTCCGCGCCGGCGGGGATCGCGGCGCCGGTCATGATCCGGGCCGACTCGCCGGGGCCGATCGCGCGCTGGCTGCGGCGTCCGGCCGGAAGGTCGTCGACGACACGAAGAAGTGACGGCGCGCGCGCGGCATCGGCAGCGCGGAGCGCGTAGCCATCCATCGCCGAGTTGTCCTCGGGCGGAATCGAAATCTCGGCGCGGACCTCCTCGGCCAGCACCCGGCCGGTCGCACGCTCGAGCCCGACGGACTCCGTGCCGAGCGCCGGGACCGCCCCGAGAATCAACTCGCGCGCCTCGGCCACGCTCACCGACGACCGCACCGCCTCGACCGTGGCCTCGCGCATCACGCCTCCCGGAGGTAGTCTGCCCAAAACCTAGGCAGATCGCCCCGCGATCGCCGCGGCGAGATCCTGTGGCGATTCCTTCCCCCTCGAATCCAGCTGGCGACTCCCATGGATGAATCCCTCCGACGGCTCGACGACATCCTCGGCTCGCTCCGGGTGGGGATTCTCGCGATCGATTCGGACGGCCGGGTGGAGCTCGAGAACCCCGAGGCGAGCCGGATTCTCGGCCAATCGGCGGTCTCGGCTCTCGGCCGCCCGATCCGCGAGATCCTCGGCGAGGCGCACCCGGTCACGCGTCTGCTCGAGACGGCGCTCGGCGATCGGCGCGCCGTCTCCGAGCACGGGTGCTGCGTGCCGGACCGGCTCGGCGGCCGTCCGCTCGTGGTCGATCTCGCAGCGTCACCCCTCGGCGCCGGGGGCGAGATTTCGGGTGCGGTGATCTCGCTCAGCGATCGGACGATCGGTCTCGAACTCGAGGACCTGATCGGGCAGCGCGCGCGCTCGGAGCTCTTCGCTCAGCTCGCGGCGGGCATCGCGCACGAGCTTCGCAATCCGCTTTCCGGAATTCGCGGCGCCGCGGATCTCTTGCTCGGAAAGCTGTCCGACGCCTCGCTCACACGCTACCCGGAGCTGATCCGCGCCGAGAGCGAGCGGATGCGCCGCTTGCTCGACGATCTGGCCGAGCTCACGCGCGGAGGCGACCTGCGGCCGAAGCGCGCGAATCTGCACCGCGTGATCGACGACCTCGTCGAGCTGCACGGCCGCTCCGAGAGCTGGCGCGGGATCAAGATCGCGCGCGAGTACGATCCGAGCATTCCCGAGTTCGAGTTCGACCCCGATCGCACGACGCAGGTGCTCTTGAACCTGGTCCGAAACGCGGCGCAGGCGATGAACGGCACGGGCACGCTCACGCTTCGCACCCGGATCGAGTCGGCGTACCACTTAGATCGCGTCGGACCGGACCGCACTCGGCTCGTGCGCATCGACGTCGAGGACACGGGGCCGGGCATTCCCGAAGAGGACCTGCCGCACTTGTTCACGCCGTTCTTCACGCGCCGGAGTACGGGCACCGGCCTCGGACTCGCGGTCGCGCAACACTGGACGGTGAAGCAGGGCGGGAGAATCGTCGTCACGAGCCGGGTCGGCATGGGCACGCGCATGCGCGTGGAGCTGCCGCTGCGGAAGCCGGCGTGACGCGCATCCTGATCGCCGACGACGAGCCCTCGATCCGGCTCGTCCTGCGCGACGCCCTCGAGGACGCGGGGCACGAGGTGGTCGAGGCCGCCGACGGAAATGCGGCGCGCGCGGCGCTGGCCGCGCAACCGATCGATCTGGCCCTGCTCGACATCCGCATGCCCGGGCCGTCGGGACTCGAGCTGCTCGACGAGCTTCGCGCGCGGGGCATCGACGCCCCGCCGGTCGTGATCATGACCGCGCAGAACACGTTCGAGAACGCGGTCGAGGCGATGAAGCGCGGCGCGTTCGACTACCTGACGAAGCCGTTCGAGCTGCCGCAGCTCGAGGCATTGATCGAGAAGGCGCGCCAGCAGCGGAGCCTGCGGGGAGAGGTATCGGCGTTGCGCCGCAGGGTCGGCGAAGCCTACCGAAGCGGCGACGTGCTCGTCGGCCGAGCGCCCGCCATGCTCGAGCTCTTCAAGGCGATCGGCCGCGTGGCCGCGAGCGACGCGGCGGTGCTGATCCTGGGCGAGAGCGGCACCGGCAAGGAGGTCGTCGCGCGCGCGATCCACTACCACTCGCGAAGGCGCGAGGGCCCGTTCGTAGCGGTGAACATGACCGCCCTGCCCTCGGAGCTGATCGAGGCGGAGCTCTTCGGTCACGAGCGCGGCGCCTTCACCGGTGCGGTCGAGGCGCGCTCCGGCCGCTTCCGCGAGGCGCAGGGCGGGACGCTCTTGCTCGACGAGATCGGCGATCTGCCGCTCGGGCTCCAGGCGAAGCTCCTGCGCGTGCTTCAGGAGCGCGTGGTGAGCCCGCTCGGCGGCCGGCAGGCCGTGCCGATCGACGTGCGCATCGTCGCGTCGACGCACCGCGACCTGCGAGGCGCTCGTGTCCGAGGGCCGTTTCCGAGAGGACCTGTACTTCCGCCTGAACGTGGTGCCGCTGCGCATCGCGCCGCTGCGCGAGCGCAGGACCGACATCCCGCTCCTGGTCGCCCACTTCGTCGAGCGCTTCGCCGACGAGCTCGGCGTGCCGCGGCGCTGGCCGACCGAGTCCGCGCTCGACAGGCTCTCGAGCCACGCCTGGCCGGGAAACGTGCGCGAGCTCGAGAACGCGATCAAGCGCGCGCTCGTGCTCGCATCGGGTGAAGTGATCACGCCCGACGACATCGATCAGGCCACCGGTCCGGCGCACGCATCCGCGACGTCGGATTGGGCGGAGATGGCGCGGCGCGAGATCGTCTCGCGCTTCGAAGCCAGCGCCGAGGCAGCTGACGAGGACGCCGAAGCCGGGCCGTACTGGAGCTTCGTCTCGCGCCTCGAACGCGCGATCATCCTCGAAGCGCTCGAGCACTCGCGCGGCAACCAGATCCAGGCTTCGCGGCTGCTCGGGATCAACCGCAACACCCTGCGCAAGAAGATCACCGAGCTCGGCATCGAGCCGTCGGACGGGAGCGACGCCGACTCGTGACGCGGCCCGGGATCGAGCGCGTGCGCGGCGTGTACGTGCTCGTCGACGACGATCCGCGCTGGCGAAACGACGTGCGCGCACAGCTCGCCGGCGCGCTCGCGGGCGGCGCGAGCGTGATCCAGCTCCGCCTGAAGCACGTCGGTGACCGCGAAGCCCTGGCGTTCGCCCGCGAGGCGCTCGGCCAGACGCGCGCGGCGGGCGCGCTCCTGTTCCTGAACGACCGATTCGACCTGGCCGTGCTCGCGGGCGCGGACGGCGTGCACCTGGGCCAGGACGATCTCGCGCCCGAGCGCATCCCCGAGGATGCGCGTGCCCGCCTGCTCGTCGGACTCTCGACCCACACTCTCGATCAGGTCCGCGAGAGCCGCGCGCGGCCGATCGACTACGTGGCGTTCGGGCCGATCTTCGCGACCGGCTCCAAGCTCTCGGAGTTCAGTGCGCGCGGACTCGGACTCCTGCGCGAAGCGGTCGCGCTCGCCCGGCGTCCGCTGGTCGCGATCGGTGGCATCTCGGAGGCGAACGCATCGGAGGTCGGCGCCTCGGGTGCCGCCGCCGCGGCCGTGATCTCGGCGATTGCCGACGCGAGCGACCCGGCCGCGGCGACGCGTTACCTTCAGACGCGATTCCTGACGTCGCCCCCCGGGAGAAACTAGCTCGTTGGAACGCGCCGCTGGTCTGCTCGGGATCGTCTGTCTGCTCGCGATCGCCTGGGCGGCATCGACGAACCGTAAGCGCATCGAGTGGCGGCCGATCGGCCTCGCGCTCCTGCTCCAGACCGCGATCGCGCTCTTCGTGCTGCGCACCCCGTTCGGCGCGAACTTCTTCGCGCTCGTGAACGACGCGGCCGCGGCGTTCATCAGCGCGGCGAACGTCGGCATCGAGTTCGTCTTCGGTGCGTGGCCCGAGTCGGTGCTCGGCCCGGACGGCCACCCGTTGCGCCTGCCCTACGTATTCGCGATCCGCGTGCTGCCGATCATCGTGTTCATGAGCAGCGTCTTCGCGGTTCTGCAGCACTTCGGGATCCTGCAACGCCTGGTCGAGATTCTCGCGCTCGGTCTGCGCCGTACGCTGCGCACGAGCGGTGCGGAGTCGCTCGCCGCGATCGCGGAGATCTTCCTCGGCATGACCGAGGCACCGCTGATGATCCGGCCGTACGTGGCGGGGCTGACGAGGAGCGAGCTCTTCTGCGTGATGACGGCGGGCCTCGCGACCGTCGCCGGGTCGGTGCTCGTCGCCTACATGGGCATGCTCGGTCCCGAGTACGCCGGCCACCTCGTCGCCGCGAGCTTCATGGCCGCACCCGCCGCGATCGCGATCGCGAAGCTGATGGTGCCCGAGGACGGCGTGCCGGAGAGCCGCGCGACGTCGCACGTGGCGATCCCGCGCGAGACCGTGAACGCGATCGATGCGGCGGCGACCGGGGCCGCCGATGGGGTCAGGCTCGCGCTCAACATCGGAGGGATGTTGATCGCGTTCGTCGCGATCGTGCACGTCGCCAACGAGGCGCTCGGCTGGGCCGGAACGCTGATCGGCGTCTCCGGGCTCTCGTTCGAGCGGATCCTGGGCGTCGCGCTCGCTCCGCTCGCGTTCGTGCTCGGCGTTCCCTGGCACGACGCCGCGACGATCGGCGAGATGCTCGGCGTGAAGACGGTGCTGAACGAGTTCATCGCGTTCCAGATGCTCGCCGACGCGAAGGACGGTCTCGATCCGCGCTCGATCGTGATCGCGAGCTACGCGCTCTGCGGCTTCGCGAACTTCGGCTCGCTCGCGATCCAGATCGGCGGGCTCGGTGGAATCGCGCCTTCACGCCGCGGAGACGTCGCGCGCGACGCCCTGCGCGCGCTTTGCGCGGGGTCGCTCGCGAGCTTCATGACGGCGGCGATCGCCGGGCTCGTCTACTGAGGCGACGCGGACTCCGCGGCGACCGGCAGGAAGAGCGAGACGACCGCACCGCCCGACTCCGCGTTCGCGCGCCGAAGCGATCCGCCGCTCGCCCGGGCGATACGCTCCGCGGTGTAGAGGCCGAGGCCGAGCGCACCGGGTCGGGTGGTCTCGAACGCCACGATCGGCATTTCGAGCACCTCCTTCGCGAAGCCCGGACCATCGTCGGTCACCTCGATCACGACGACATCCACCTCGCGGCGCAGACCGAAGCGCACCTCGACACAGGGGCGCATTCGGACGCCGTTTCCCGCACAAGCGTTGTCGAGCACCGCGGCGAATGCGCGTGCAAAGCCTTCGCGGCCTCCACATACGGACACGCGAACCCGGCGGTCGTCCGGCCCCAGATCACGGACGATGAGCTCGGCTCCCCGGTGCCGGGTCCGCGCGCGACCCACGCACTCGTCCACGGCCGGGACCAGCTCGACCGGTTGGATCAGGCTCGAGCTCGACACCACCGTCGTCTCGGGCCGTCGCTCGCTCTCCATCAAGAGCTTGAGGCGTCGGAGCGCATCGACCATGGCGTCGGCGGACGAGACCAGAGCGGATCGGTCGTCCGAGAGCGGGGCGTCCGAGTGAGTCGCGTCGGAGAAGAGCTGACTCGAGAGCAGTGCGGCGGAGAGCGCGTTGTTCACGTCGTGGCCGTAACGCCGGAGCTCCCGCAGGCTGGCTTCGAGCTTGTCGAACTCGCGAACGCGGTCCTCCCAGATGCGCGCCTCGAGCGCGCCGCGGAGCACCGCGGAGCTCGCGCGCTCGCGATGCAACCGGCTTCGCAGCACGAGCGCGACGACGGCGACGGCGAGGAGCGTGCCGACGAGGAGTGCCAGGAGCAGCTCACTCGCGGCCGCGACGCTCTCCTCGGGCCTGGGCGAGCTCGATCAGTCGAACCGCCTGTTGCACCGCTTGACGGCTGACACCGAGCCGGCGCGCGGCGCCGCTGCGACTTCCCTTCTCGCGGGCGAGCGCTTCATCGACCATCACGCCTCGCACCTGCTCCAACACCTGCCGCATCGGCGTGTTCCCGACGTGCGCGGCGACGTGGGGCGTGAGGTCCGGGCGATCCGCGAGCGCGGCGTCGACCGCGCTCGTCAGATCTTCGAGCGAGATCGGCTTGGGCAGGTAGCGGCGTGCGCCGAGTCGGGCGAGCTCGAAGGCCTCCTCGGCGGAGGCCTGGCCGCTCATCGCGATCACCGCGGGCGCGGGCCGAAGCTTCACGGCCCTCTCGACGACCGGCCGCGCGCTCCCATCGGGAAGCACCACGTCGACGATCACCAGATCGGGAAGCCGCGCGAGCTGATCGTAGGCTTCGCGGACGGAGCCGGCCTCGAAGACCTCGGCGCCCCAGCCCCGCGCGGCCCGCGCGAGCGCCTGCCGCAGCGGCTCGTGATCATCGACGATCAGAACCCGGATCGACTGGTTCGGCATCGCGCGGCTTCGCTCCCTCTGACCTGCACCGTACCACGCCGAAGAGCGTTCGCACGCATGCAAGTGCACTTGCATTTCGAACCCTACGCCGTGATGGCAGATTACGGAAGGCGCGAGATCGATTCCCTTCCCTCTCGCACCTGAGACTCGCGCCGGAGTTGGCTCCCGCGCGATGGCTCGTCGGAGACGGCGATCGGCAATAGACGCCAGCGCCGTCTCCGACATGGGTCAGGCCATCAAGGTCAGCCATTCTCGGCTGCGCCTCTGCATGGCAGCGGTGCGTCTCGGTGTAGGTTTCGCGCCAGAAGGCATCGATCTCGTCCGGTGAAGGAAACCCCGCCGAGAAGCCGGGGCGGATCGGATCGAGCACGAGCTCGGCCGCACGGACGAAGTGGGCGAGCAGCGTTCGCGGGTCTTCGTCGCCGACCGCGATCCGGATGGTGGTCGGCGAGATGCCCGCCGCGAGCAGGGCTTCGGGAGCGAGCTCGGAGTGGCTGGTCAGCGCGGGGCAGAGCACCACGGTGTTCGTCTGCCCCAGGCTCACCTGAAGCCCGAAGGCCGGCTCGAGGCAGTCGAAGAAGCGCTTGAAGGCCTCGATTCCGATCGGCGCAGCGCCCCCCGCGGTGCCCTCGAAGTCGATCGTGAACAGCGGCGCGGGAAGCCCGAGGTAGAGCAGACGTTCGCGGAGCTCCTCGTTCTCGTCGCCGGGCACCGCGTTGCAGCGCACGCGAATTCCCGGATGGCGCGCGAGCACACCGGCGAGAACACGGGTCGCGATGCATTTCTGCAGCATGCGCAGATCGAGCGTGCGCATGCCGTTGATCACCTCGAAGGCCTTGTCCGCGTCGAGAAATGCGCCCTTGACGTAGTAGACGTTCCAGAAGAGGGTCTCGCTCCAGTCGAACTTCCGCATGCGGCCGTCGGCGTCCGGCAGCTCGAGCGAACCCCCCTTCGGGATGAACATCCTCTCGTTGCGCGCGATCGCGACGCCCGCGGTCGTGGTTCCCGTGCCGACCAGGTCCTTCGTGTACGAGTGGATCACGAAGTCCGGCCGCTCGCGCGGGTCTTCGCGCCGCAGAACGGGGTGCAGGAACGGCGTGCCGACGGTCGAGTCGCAGATCACTTCGAGACCGGCGGCGTGCGCGGAGCGGCAGATGCCGGGCACATCGAGCACGTAGCCGTGGGGATTGCAGGGCGACTCCAGGTACACGTAGATGCGTCGACCCTGCGCGAGTCGGTCTCCGAGCTCGTCGCGCGTCCGAGCGAGCGCGGCGTCGAAGTCCGAAACCCCGGTGCCGTCGAAGAATCGCACCGCGACATCGAGGTTGCTGCGCTTTCCGTACCAATCCTGAAGCAGCTGATGGGCGCCCCCGTAGACGTTCCGGCTCGCGAGCACGATGTCGCGGTAGCCGACCAGATGGGCGAGCACGGCGTCGATCGCGGCCATGCCGGAGTTGAAGTTCCAGGCGAAGTACTCGCCGGCGAGCGGCCCGCACTCGACGTCGACGACGTGATTCGCAAGGCACGTCGAGGTCGGATTCATCAGCCGCGAGTAGATCTCGTGCAGGAGCTCCTTGCCCTGAAACGCGTCGTCGATCCACTCCGTGCACGCGTACAGGTAGGTCGCGGTGCGCGTGATCACCGGGGTCGAGCTGAAGATCGCGGTCACGTTGTCGAAGATCGGATACGGACCGCGGGACGGACCGGCCGAGTGGTCGACCGCGAGCGACTGCCAGGTCTTGCGCATCGGGTTCTGCAGCGTGTCGAGGAGCTTCGCGAGCTGGAAGCAGAGGAAACGCTTCGCGTTGAAGAACGCGATCCGATCACGGCGGTCGAGGCGCGCGAGCTGGCGCACGGTCTCGTCCCAGAGTCCGTGCATGGCCTGGTTCGCGCGGTAGACGTGGCTGGCGACCTCGGCCAGCTCCCGTCCGAGGGGGCTCGTGGGGTCGAGCGAGAAGTGGCGAAGCTGCTCGTCGACGAGCGCCTCGACGCTCGTCGCGCGCGTGGTCTTGCGCAGCGGACTCAGCTCGCGCGCATGGTCCGTACCGGAACCGGATCCGCTCATCGTCTCCCCCCGGATTCCGAGTCTACCGACGCGTCGAGCAGCGCGCACACGGCCGCATTGAGCGGCGTCGCAATTCCGTGTCGCTTCCCGATTCGGACGACCGCGCCGTTGCGGGCGTCGCTCTCGAGTCGCCGGCCCGCGCGCCGGTCGTAGAGCATGGACGTGCCGGCGCCGCCGGGGACCGCGAGAAGCCGAGCGAGGATCTCGTCGCCGATCGTCTCGGGGAGCCGTGCGCCCTCGGCCCGGCCGACCTCGGCGCACTCCCGCGCCAGACCGAGCGCGAGGTCCGCCATTCCCGGTGCGTGCAGGACCTCGTGCGCGCGGCCGGTCAAGGCGAGAAGCGGTCCACTCACGACGTTGAGGCAGAGCTTGCGCCACGCGACGGTCGTGAAGTCCGGGACGATCTCGACTTCGACGTCCGACCCCGCGAAGAGCGAGGCGAAGCGTTCGCCGCTCGCGCCCGCGGGCGCGGTCAAGCGCGCGCGTCCGCGTTGCACGACGTGCCCCGGCGCGACGCGCTCGACCGGGCACTCGACCACGACCGGCAGGATCCCGGCCCCGGACGCGAACGGCTCCACCCGCTCCACGTGCTCGACGCCGTTCTGCAGCACCGCGAGCGTCGCTCCCGGCCTGCACAGCGCGCGCAGCCACGGCACGGCGCCCGCCACGTCGTAGGCCTTGGTCGCGAGCAGGATCCAGTCTGCGGGACCGACGCGCCGCGGATCGCGCTCGCAGCGCACGGGCAGCTCGAGCCGGCGATCCGGGCTCTCGAGCACGAGGCTCGGGAAGGGCTCGCGCACGCAGAGCTCGACCTCGTGAGCGGCCGATGCCACGAGATTCGCGGCGATCACGCCCCCCACCGCCCCGACGCCGACACAGGCGATGCGCGTCACGCGGGGTCGGCTCGGGGCGAGCGCACGAGATCGAGATCCGCCTCGATCTCGGCGCGCATGGCCTCGAGCCAGGCGCGATACCCGGGCCCGTCCCACGCGCGGTGATCCCCACGTCGGTAGAAATCCGCGTTGCGCTGGTAGTGCCAGGCGTTCAGGCGGTTCGCGCGCGACGAGTCGCGCTCCGCGACCACCTTCGCGGGAATGCCGACCAGGATCACGCCCGGCGGAAAGACCTTTCCCTCGGGCACGAGCGCACCCCCGCCGACGATCGACCCCTTCCCGATCACCGCGCCGTCCATGATCGTCGCGCCGACTCCGATCAGGCAGTGGTCGCCGATCGTCGCGCCGTGGATCGTCGCGCGATGCGTGATCGAGCAGAACTCGCCGATCGCGGTCGCGTCGTCGTAGCCGACGTGGATCATCGCGAAGTCCTGCACGTTGGTGTGGCGGCCGATGCGCACCTCCTGCGCCTCGGCCCGGATCACCGCGTTGGGCCAGAGCGACGCGTGCTCGGCGATCGTCACACGGCCGTAGATCTGCACGCCGGGGGCGCGGAACACGCTCTCGTGGATCGACTGCATGCTTCCTCTTCTAGCCTTGGCGAGAAGCGCCGGCCAGCGATACGATGGCGGCCCCATGTCGAGTCCCAAGAACCCGAATCGGAAGGTCGCGATCGTCGGTGCGACCGGCGCGGTTGGCGAAGTGCTGCTGCGCGTTCTCGAGACGCGCAATTTCCCGGTCGCCGAGCTGCGCCCGCTCGCCAGTGAGCGTTCGGTCGGTACGACGATCGAGTTCCGCGGGAAGAAGCTCCCGGTCGAGCTCGCCCGAGCCGAGGCCTTCGACGGCATCGACTTCGTGTTCTTCGCTGCCACGGGCGAGCTCTCGACGACGCTCGGACCCGAGGTGGTCAAGCGCGGCGGGATCGCGATCGACAAATCGAACAGCTGGCGCATGCACGAGGACGTTCCGCTGGTCGTGCCCGAGATCAACGGTGCGGCGGTCGAGAAGCACAAGGGGATCCTGAGCTGCCCGAACTGCACCACGCTGCCGCTGGTGATGGCGCTCGAGCCGCTGCGACGCATCTCGCCGCTGCGCCGCGCGGTGGTCACGTCCTTCCAGGCGGTCACGGGCGCGGGGCTGCCGGGCATCGAGGAGCTCGAGGCGCAGCAGCGCGCACTTCACGACGGCAAGCCGCTGCCGAAGCCCGAGAAGTTCGCGCGCCAGATCGCGAACAACGTGGTGCCGCTGTGCGAGACGTTCCGCGACGACGGCTACTCGACCGAAGAAGTGAAGCTGCTCTTCGAGAGCCGGAAGATCATGGATCTCCCCGATCTCGAGGTCGCGATGACCTGCGTGCGGGTTCCCGTGCCGGTCGGCCACTCGATGAGCATTCTGCTCGAGACCGAGCGGCCGATCACGCCCGAAGCCGCGCGCGAGGCGCTCGCCGCGTTCCCGGGCGTGCGAGTGATGGACGATCCCTCGAAGAACATCTTCCCCACGCCGAGCGACGTGGCGGGTCAGGACGACGTGCTGGTCGGACGGATCCGGCGCGACCTGACGAGCGACCGGCTCTGGCTCTGGTCCTGCGGCGACAACCTTCGCAAGGGTGCGGCCACCAACGCCGTGCAGATCGCCGAGGAGCTGATGCGCCGGGGACTGCGCTGAGCGGGCGGAGCGGGTGAGCTCGTCCCCGCTCTGGACGCCTCCCGCCGCGCGTGCCGAACGCTCGAACCTGCGGGCCTTCCAGCGCGGCATCGAAGCGCGGACGGGCCTGCGCTTCGGGAGCTACGCCGATCTGTGGCGCTGGTCGGTTTCGCAGCGGGCCGATTTCTGGCGCGCGGCCTGGGACTTCTGCGAGCTGATCGGCGAACCCGGACGCGAGCCCTGGCTCATCGATGACCGCATGCCGGGCGCGAGGTTCTTTCCGGGCGCGCGGCTGAACTACGCCGAGAACCTTCTGCGCCGCTCCGACGCCGGACCCGCGCTGATCTTCCGCGGCGAGAACGGCGAGCGCCGGGAGCTTTCCTGGGCAGAGCTCCGCGCGCAGGTCGCATCGATCGCGTCCCATCTTCGCGCGCTCGGCGTGGTTCCGGGTGACCGCGTCGCTGCGATCCTGCCGAATGGACCGGAGGCAATCGTCGCGATGCTCGCCGCGACGTCGCTCGGCGCAATCTGGTCGTCGTGCTCGCCCGACTTCGGCGTCCGTGGCGTGCTCGACCGCTTCGGGCAGATCGAGCCGAAGGTTCTCTTCGTGACCGACGGCTACCTCTACGGCGGCAAGAGCCACGACCTGACCGCCCGCGTCGCCGAGATCCGCGCCGCACTGCCCTCGCTCGAGCGCGTGGTGATGGTGCGCTTCCTCGGCGTCGGCGCGATCCCCGATGCGGACGCGTTTCACGAGCTCGTCCGCGCGGACGCGCCAACGCTCGAGTTCGCGCGCCTGCCGTTCGACCACCCGCTCTTCATCCTCTTCTCGTCGGGAACGACGGGTGCGCCGAAGTGCATCGTCCACGGCGCGGGCGCGGTGCTGCTGAAGATCTCGGTCGAGCAGCGGCTCCACACCGATCTGCGCCGCGACGACCGGCTCTTCTACTTCACGACCTGCGGCTGGATGATGTGGAACTGGCTCGCGACCGGACTCGCCGCCGATGCGACGCTCGTGCTCTACGACGGCTCGCCGTTCCATCCCGACGGTCGCACGCTCTTCGACCTCGTCGACGCGGAGCGCGTGAAGGTCTTCGGAACCTCGGCGAAGTACCTCGACGCCGTTCGCAAGTCCGGACTCGAACCGCGGCGGACGCACGACCTGTCCTCGGTCGAGACGATCCTCTCGACCGGCTCCGTGCTCGCGCCCGAGAGTTTCGACTTCGTGTACCGGAGCATCAAGCGCGACGTGCTGCTCTCGTCGATTTCGGGCGGCACCGACATCGCCGGCTGTTTCGTCGCGGGCAGCCCGACACTTCCCGTCTGGCGCGGCGAAGCACAGTGCCTGGCGCTCGGCATGTCGGTCGAGGTCTTCGACGACGAGGGCCGCGCGCTTCCACCGGGCGAGAAGGGCGAGCTCGTCTGCACGCGCGCATTTCCCTCGATGCCCGTCGCGTTCTGGAACGACCCCGACGGCGCGCGCTACCGCGCGTCGTACTTCGAGCGCTTCCCCGGCGTCTGGCACCACGGCGACTGGGTCGAGCTGACACCGAACGGTGGCATGACGTTGTACGGCCGTTCGGACGCGGTCCTGAACCCCGGCGGCGTGCGGATCGGCACGGCCGAGATCTACCGTCCCGTCGAGCAGCTCGACGAGATCGTCGAAGCGCTGGCGATCGGCCAGGACTGGGCCGACGACGTGCGCATCGTCCTGTTCGTGCGCCTGCGCGATGGAGTCGTCCTCGACGCGGCGCTCGACGCCCGGATCCGCGCGGCGATCCGCACGCACGCCACACCGCGCCACGTGCCCGCGCGCATCGTCGCCGTCACCGACATCCCGCGCACGAAGAGCGGCAAGATCGTCGAGATCGCCGTACGCGACGTCGTGCACGGGCGGCCGCTCAGGAATCTGGAGACGCTCGCGAATCCCGAGGCGCTCGAGCAGTTCAAGAACCGGCCCGAGCTCGCCTCCTAGCGGACGCGGCAGGCTTCAAACGTCCCCTGCTGGAACTCCGAAGACAAAATCGCTCTCTTTCGCCTCGATGTCGGATCCGAATCTCGCCACCGGTCACGAGATCACCCGGCCCGAGGCGCGAGTCGGCTTTGCGCGGCAGATCCTGCGCCTCGCCGGACCCTACTGGAGCTCCGAGCGGAAGTGGCGGGTCCGCGGCTCGACCCTCTTGCTGTTCCTGCTGACCGTCGCGCAGGTCGGAATCGCGGTCTGGGGCAACTACTGGAACCGCGCGCTCTTCGATGCGCTCGAGGCCCGCTCGGTGCGCGGGGTGGCTGATCCAGGTCGGCGTGTTCGCGCTGATTCTCCTGTCCTCGATCGGCGTCACGGCGGCGCATCTTCTGACCAAGCGCTGGCTCCAGCTCGACTGGCGCGCACTGGCTCACCGAGCGGCTGATCGGCCGCTGGATGGCGGACGGCCGCCACTACCGGTTGCTGCTCGGACCACCGGCGAGCACGACAACCCCGACCAGCGCATCGCCGAGGACATCCGCATCGCGACCGAGACCGCGATCGCGCTCGCTCACACGCTGGTCTACTCGGTGCTCATCGCTCGGACTGTTCGTCGGGATCCTCTGGTCGGTGTCGGGCACGATGACGGTGCCGGGCACCACCACGCAGATGCCCGGCTACATGGTTCCGCTCGCGTTCCTCTACGCGGGCGTCGGCGCCGTGCTCGGCTGGCTGCTCGGACGACCGCTGGTGCGCACGACCAATGCGCTGCAGACCGCCGAGGCCGATTTCCGTTTCGGCCTCTCGCGTGCGCGCGAGCACTCCGAGGCGATCGCGCTGGTGCAAGGCGAATCGATCGAGCGCGAGCACTCCTCATCGCGCTTCGCGCAGATCATGCGGGACTGGGACCGACAGTCCTTCGCCTACATGGGCATCGTCTCGTTCTCGACCGGCTACGGCGGCCTCCTGCCGGTGTTCCCGATCCTGGTCGCGGCGCCGCAGTACATCGCGGGCGCGATGTCACTCGGAGTGCTGATGCAGGCTGCGCAGGCGTTCCAGCGGCTGACGTCCGCGCTCTCCTGGCCGGTCGACAACGTCGGCGAGATCGCGCGCTGTCGCGCGTCGGCCGACCGCGTGCTGCTCGCTCTACGAGGACATGGCGCGCCTCGACGTGGAGCTGCGATCGCCGACCGGAAGCCGCATCGCATTCGAGCGATCCGACGACCGGCATCTGCGGATCGAGAATCTCTGCATCGCCGACCCATCCGGTCTGATCCTGCTCGAGGATTTCGACACCGAGATCCACCGCGGCGAGCGCGTGCTCGTCGCGGGTGATCCGGCGGTGACGAGCGGACTGTTCAAGGTGATCGGCGGGCTCTGGCCCTGGGGCAGCGGACGCGTGCTGCTGCCCGGAAGACGGCAGCTCGCTGTTCATGCCGCAGCGGCCCTTCCTGCCCGAGGGCACGCTGCGCCGCGCCCTGTGCTACCCGCGTTCGCCGAATGCGGCGCAGCGACGAATCGATCCATCACGCGCTCGAGTGCGCGGGCGTCACGTGGCTCGCGCCGCGCCTCGATGAGGCCGACAACTGGGAACAGACGCTGCCGCTGCGCGCACAGCAGCGGCTCGGCTTCGCGCGCGTGCTGCTGCAGCGCCCCGCCTGGATCTTCATGGAGGAGGCCACCGATGCCTTCGACCCGAAGGGCGAGCAGCTGATCCTCGAGATGCTGCACCGCGAGCTGCCCGACACGCCGTGCTGACGATCAGCTTCCACCCGGGACTCGAGCGCCTGCACCATCGCAAGATCGTTCTGACCCGCGTCGCGCGAGACAGCAGTACCTGCCTCAGTGAAGGCGCGACGGGAGCCAGCCGCGCTCGACGCGCGTCGCGAAAGCACCACGCGGGCGACGCTCTCGGTCCGGTAGCTCCAGAAGAACCAGCCGGCGGTAGCGCTCGAAGCCGAGCAGCTGCGCCGCGCCGTAGGCGGCGGTAGGCCGCTCTGGAATCCTTCCGTCGGAACGCGCGGTCGTAGGGTCCGGCTCAGAGCGAGACCACCTTGAGATCGAGGCCGAGGCTCCACTCGCCCACGATCGTCGGCATTCCGAGCTCGCGCTGGATTTCGTCGGCCTCGTCGCGCCACAGAACACCGGCCTTGTGCACGTGCCCGTCGATGTCGAGGTCGACGTCCGCGCGCTCGAAGCACTGGTAGCGGTGCACGTCGAAGATCACGTTCTCGAACGCCGGCGCCGGCATGAAGCCGAGATACTCGCGGTGCGAGCGGAAGCCGTCGTGGAAGACGACGGCGACGTCCTCGGCGCGGCAGTGCGCGCGAATGGCCCCGTAGGCGCGCAGGTACTAGGACTTCAGCAGGTCGGTCGGCACGTCCCAGCGTGGCTCGTTCAGGAGCTCGATCGCGTGCAGCGCCGGGTGAGCGCGGTAGCGCGCCGCGACGCGGGCCAGAACGTCGATCGAGTGCGCGAGGTACTCCTCGCGCGTGTGCCACTCGCAGATGCCTTGCATGCCGCCGTTGTCGAAGCCGTTCTGACAGCCGGGAGCGGCGTGCAGGTCGAGCATCACGCGCAAGCCGAATTCGCGCGCCCAGTCGAGCGCGCGGTCGAGCACGTCGATGCCGCCCTCGACGAACGGGTGAGGATCGTCGCCGTACCTCGCGTGGTACGGATACGGCGGACCGAAGATCCAGTGACCGAAGGGGATACGCACAGCGTTGATGCCGACCTCCGCGAGCCAGGCGAAGTCGGCGCGCGTGATGAAACTTCCCCAGTGCGTGCGCAGCCGATGCCGGCGCCTCACGGCCCAGCTCGGCGCACCAGGAAGTCTCGTCGGCTGCCGCGAGCCCCGCGAACAGGCTCGGTGTCATCCACTTCTCGAGCACGAGCCAGCCACCGAGGTTCACACCGCGCAGCCGGCTGATCCTGGATGCGGATTCGGGGCCCATGCACGAAGTCTGCCGCGGAAGCCGCCTTTCGTCTCGATCGCGGAGGAGCGCGCCCGCTCAGGCGGCGGCGGGGGTCTCGGGCAACGGCCCGACGTAGCGGGAGCTCGGCCGGATGATCCGCGAACTCGTGCGCTGCTCTTCGATGTGCGCGAGCCAGCCCGCCACCCGCGCGACCGCGAACGTCGGCGAGAAGAGCGCCTGCGGCAGGCCGATCGCGTCGAGGAGAACCGCGGTGTAGAACTCGACGTTCGCGGCCATGCGGCGCTCGGGTCTGCGCTCGCCGAGCGACGCGACCGCCACGCGTTCCACCGCGCGCGCGAGGTCGAGGCGATCGCTGCGCAGTCCGGTCTCGCGAAGGCGTTCGACCGCGCGTTCGAGCACGGCCGCGCGCGGGTCGCGCACGCGGTAGATGCGATGCCCCATGCCCATGATGCGCCGGCCGGCTTCGAGCTCCGCCGCGATCCAGCGTGCGGCGTTCGCGGGCTCGCCGATCGCGTCGAGCATCTCGAGCACGGGACCGGGGGCGCCGCCATGCCGTGGACCCTTGAGCGCACCGAGCGCGGCGACGACCGCGGAGACCGTGTCGGAATCCGTCGACGCGACCACGCGCGCGGTGAAGGTCGATGCGTTCATGCCGTGATCGGCGGCGGTGACGAGATACGCGTCGAGCGCGCGACTGCGCGCGGGATCGCCGCCATTCGCGCTCGCCATGCGCAGATAGTCGGCGGCATGTCCGAGGTCGGGATCCGGTGCGACCGCAGCCGACCCGCGGCGCTCCCGCGCCCAGGCGGCAGCGAAGACCGCGACCGCGGCCGTGAGGTCGACGGCCGCCTCCTCCGCGCGGATCTCGCTCGCGCGAAGCTGCGCGAGCGCGGCGCGCAGGGATTCCATGCCGTCGCTCGATTCGAGTGCCGCGCCGAGTTCGGGCAAGCGCGCGAATGCGCGTACGCGCGCCCGCCCGAGCGCGCGCTGGACCTCCGCGTGCGCCGCGGGCGATGGCAACGTCCCGGTCCAGAGCAACGCGCAGGCCGACTCGAAGTCCGCACGCTCCGCGAGCGCCTCGACGTCGTGTCCCCGGATCACCAGCCGCCCGCGCTCGCCATCGACGTCGGAGAGCGACGTCTCCGCGACCACCACGCCCTCGAGTCCGTCCATCGCCATCGTCCGCTCCTACGTTTCGGGCGACTCTGCCGCGGATCCATGACTTGATCAACGTTGATTGATCGATCAATCTATCGATCATGAAGCCGAGATCGGACGAGCCGCTCAGCGCTGCGGACGCGGCCGAGTTCCTGGGCGTGAAGCTGCAGACCCTGTACGCGTACGCGAGCCGCGGCCGGCTCCGAAGCGTGCCCGGCACGAGCGGTCGGGCGCGCCGCTACGCGCGCACGGATCTCGAGGCGCTGCGCGCGCGAAGTGCCGGCCCGGCCGCGAACGCGCTTCGCTTCGGCGAACCCGTGCTCGAGACACGCATCACCCGCATGGACCCGGACGGCCCGTGCTATCGCGGCCGCTCCGCGGTCGCGCTCGCGCGGGCGGGAACTCCCTTCCGCTCGGTCGCGGAGCTGCTCTGGAGCGGTGAGCTGCCCGAGCGCCCACCCTCGTGGCCGTCCCACGCGCCCATCTGGCCCGCACGCGAGCTCGCGAAGCTCGTTCCGCGCGCCAGTCCGCCGCTCTCCGTGCTCGCGGTCGCGCTGCCGGTCCTGGCCGCCTTCGATCCCGCGCGCTTCGATTCCGGATCGGTTGCGGTGCTGGCGCGAGCGCGACGACTGATCCCGGCGCTCGCCGCCTCGTACGCGCTCGCACTCGATCCGCGCCGACTCCGCCCCGCGCTCGAGGCGAACGAACCGGTCCGCGCGCTCGCCATCGCGCTCGGCGCGCCCGCGTCGAAGCGCGCGAGCGAGCTCTTGAACCTCGCGCTCGTCTTGCTCGCCGATCACGAACTCAACGCTTCGACGTTCGCGGCGCGAGTCGCCGCCTCGACGGGAGCCGACCTGTACGCGTGTTTCGGCGCGGCGATCGCGGCGCTCGGTGGCCCGCTCCACGGCGGCGCGAGCGAGCAGGTCGAGATCCTGGCGCGAGAAGCCGAGAGCCCGGCCGGGGCCGTTCGCGCGGTTCGCGATCGCATGCGCCGCGGAGAGCGGATTCCCGGATTCGGACACGCGCTCTATCCCGACGGCGATCCGCGCGTGGCACCGATGCTCGAAGCGTCGCTCGCGCTCGCTCCGCGCGCGAAGCGCGTCCGGACGATCGTCGCGATTCTCGACGCCATGGAGGCCGGAGGACGGGCGAAGCCGAACGTGGACGTCGCGCTCGCCTGCGCATGCGCTGCGCTCGATCTGCCGGTCGGCATGGGTCCTGCGATCTTCGCGATCGGCCGCACCGCAGGCTGGGTTGCGCACGTGCTCGAGCAGTACGGAGCCGGCTTCGTGCTTCGTCCACGTGCCCGCTGGGTGGGCGCCGCTGCTATGCTGCCCGCGTGAGCTGGAAGCCCGAAGTCGATGAGCTTCGCCGCCGCGAGGCGCTCGCCGCACGGATGGGTGGCGAGGAGCGCGTCGCGCGTCAGCACGAGGCGGGCCGGCTCACCGTGCGCGAGCGGATCGCGAGGCTCGTGGATCCGAACAGCTTTCACGAAACCGGTGCGCTGACGGGAGTACCGGTCTACGAAGGCGATCGTCTGGTCGGAATCCGCCCGTCGAACTTCGTGACCGGTCAGGCGCGAATCGACGGACGAAAAGTCGTGATCGGCGGCGACGACTTCACCGTGCGCGGCGGAGCTGCCGATGGCGCGGTCGGATACAAGGCGGGTTACTCGGAACGCATGGCGCTCGAGCTGCGACTGCCGATCGTTCGACTCGTCGATGGAACGGGTGGCGGCGGGAGCGTGAAATCCCTCGAGACCACCCGCCGCACGTACGTGCCGGCAAACCCCGCCATGGAGGTCATGACGGAGCTGCTCTCGACCGTGCCCGTCGTCGCGGCCGCGCTCGGTCCGGTTGCGGGGCTCGGCGCGGCGCGCGTGGTGTTCTCGCACTTCTCCGTCATGCCGAAGGGAACGGCACAGCTCTTCGTCGCGGGGCCACCCGTCGTGCGACGCGGGATCGGACAGGACGTCGACAAGGAGACGCTCGGCGGGTCGGCGATCCACACGCGGATCAGCGGCGCGGTCGACAACGAAGTCGCGACCGAGGACGAGGCGTTCGACCAGATCCGCCGCTTCTTGTCGTTCATGCCAGCGTCGGTGTTCGAGCTGCCTCCGGTCTCGGATTGCGACGATCCGCCCGAGCGAGCCGAGGAGGAGTTGCTGCAGATCGTGCCCCGCAATCGCCGCCAGCCGCACGATCTGCGCCGAGTTCTCGCGCTGGTGCTCGACCGCGACAGCTTCTTCGAGATCTCACCGCGCTTCGGCCGTTCGCTCGTGACGGGGCTCGCGCGCCTGGCCGGCCGGCCGGTCGGCGTGATGGGCAACGATCCGCGCTGGCTCGGCGGTGCGATCGACGGCGCGGCGTCCGACAAGATGGTCCGCTTCGTGGATCTCTGTGACACGTTCCACCTGCCGGTCGTGAACTTCGTCGACAACCCCGGCTTCCTGATCGGCGTCGCCGGCGAGAAGGCGGGGACGATCCGGCGCGGCGCGCGCGCGATCTTCGCCGTGTATCAGGCGAGCGTACCGTGGTGCTCGATCCTCGTGCGACGCGCGTACGGCGTGGCGGGTGCCGCACATGGGAATCACTCGAAGCTGAACCTGCGCTACGCGTGGCCCTCGGGCGAGTGGGGATCGCTGCCGATCGAGGGCGGCGTCGAGGCCGCGTACAAGCGAGACATCGCCGCGGCGGCCGACCCCGAAGCCCTGCGCCGCGAGCTCGAAGATAAGCTCTCGACGATGCGCTCGCCCTTCCGCACGGCCGAGAGCTTCGGTGTCGAGGAAATCATCGATCCACGCGACACTCGACGGCTACTCTGTGACTGGGTGGAGTCGGCCTATCGCCTGCTTCCCAGTGAGTCCAAATCGAAAACTCGCGGCATGCGACCCTGAAGAGAATGGAGACCGTCGTGTACGAGCAGATTCTGTATTCGGTCGAAGATCCGGTTGCCATCATCACGCTGAACCGACCCGAGCGGCTGAATGCTTGGACCGATCGAATGGGCGACGAGTTGCGCCACGCGATCGCACGCGCAGAGGCCGACCAGAGCGTGGTCGGCATCGTGCTCACGGGCGCGGGTCGCGGCTTCTGCGCGGGCGCGGACCTGAAGGGTCTGCAGGCGATCACCGTCGGTGAGCGCATGGGTGCGGGGACCTCGACGGCCCTCGCGGCCGATCCCGGCGACGCGGCGATGGGCGAGTCGTTCCGCAAGCACTACTCGTATCTGCTGTCGGTCCGGAAGCCGATTCTCGCGGCGATCAACGGACCGTGCGCGGGCATGGCGATGCCGATCGCGCTGTTCTGCGACATGCGCTTCGCGTCCGAGAGCGCGACGTTCACCACCGCATTCGTGCGCCGCGGGCTGATCGCGGAGTGGGGAATCGCCTGGACGTTGCCGCGGCTCGTCGGCTCGGCGCATGCGCTCGACCTCCTGCTCTCGGGCCGCAAGATCGATGCGCGCGAAGCCGAGCGCATCGGACTGGTGAATCGCGTTCTTCCCGACGACAAGCTCCTGCCTCACTGCATCGACTACGTGCGCGAGCTCGCCGCGAATTCGTCGCCCGCGTCGATGATGATCATGAAGAGGCAGGTCTACCAGCAGCTCACCCGCGAGCTCGGTCCGTCCTTGGACGAGGCCGTCCAGCTGATGGTCGAGAGCTTCTCGCGCCCCGACTTCAAAGAGGGTGTGCAGTCCTTCCTCGAGCGCCGCCCGCCGAAGTTTCCTCGCGTCTAGCTTCCGTCCCAACTAGAGGAGTGCGCATGCTTCGCTGGCTCTGGCTCGCGCCGTTGGCTCTCGCGTTCGCGCCCACCGGTGCGTGGCTCGTCGACCGCGGCACGTCCTCGGCATTCAGCGAGGTCCACACGGTCTTCATGCCGTTCGTGCTCGCCTACCTGTTGCGCGAGCAGTTGAAGCTCGATCCGGATTCGACTCCGCGCGCGTCCGCGCTCGGCTTCCTCTTCGTCGTACCTGCGCTCGCGCTGCTCGCGCTCGACGCGGCGATCCAGACACAGATGCTCTCGGCCATCGCGCTCGTGATCGCGCTTCCGGGGCTCACGCTCCTGCTTCTCGGCGCGCGGCGAACCCGCGACCTCGCGTTCCCGCTCGCGATCTCGATCTTCATCGTTCCGATTCCGACGGGAATGCTCGCGCCGATCTACAGCGTGTTGCGGCCGATCGCGGCGGTCGGTACGACCTGGGTGGTGCCGCTGCTCGGTGTTCCGATCGCACGGGTCGGAACCGCGCTTTCGGTTCCCGGTCTCACCGTTGAAGTCGCGGACAACTGCAGTGGTTGGTCGACGATCCAGGCCGCGATGATCACCGCACTCGTGCTCGCGCACTTCTCGCGCTCACGAGGCCGCCAGGTCGCGCTCCTCCTCGGCGCGATCCCGCTCGCGCTCGGCTGCAACATCTTGCGGGTGACCGCCCTCGTCCTTCTGTCCAAGGCGTATGGAACCGACATCCTCGACACTCAGTTGCACCCGGCCTCGGGCGTCGTGCTCTTCGCGGTCGTGATCGCCGGATTGATCGCGATCGCGGGGCGCGATGCAATGAAGCCCGCGCCCGCGTCCGGCCATCGCGTCACGATCTCGGATCGCTACTCGATCGCCCTGACGACCCTTGCCGCGATCGCACTCGTTCCGGTGGTCGTGCACGCGAACGATCTTCTGCGCAGCGACGACTGCGCGCAGCCTGCGGCGCTCGTTCCCGTCGAGGGCGCGATCGACCCCGAACGTGCCTTGCACATGAAGGTCCAGTACGACGCCGAGCAGTGGCGCGAGGGAATCGTGCCCGCGAGCGGCGACGAACCGGAGCTTCGCTTCGCCGTCGTCCGCAGCTACGAACCCCGGCTGCTCTACTACCGCGGCACACGCCGCATGTGGCGGGACATCGAACCGGGGGGCGACGAGATCGAGTGGCTGGAGTCGGACACCGGGCGTCTGCCGATCGTCCGCTCGCACCTGGTGAACGAGCGCCACGGCGCCGAACGCGCGGTGGTCGCCTCACTGCTCGTCTACCAGGGCGAGCCGGTCGAATCCGGCTGGCGCGCCCAGCTCGCGGCGGCTCCTCGCCAGACGTTCCTGGGCGGGCGCCCGATGACGATCTTCATGGTACGCGCGAGCGTGCGACCGGGAATGCTCGAAGCGACCGAGCGCCGCGTTCACGAATACCTGCTCGACTCCTGGCGCACGTATCGGGCGGTGTGCGGGCGCTGACTCGGCGGGCTTGATCAGCCGTATCCGAGCCGGTTCGCGAGCTCGATCGGCTCCTCGAGCAGGTAGCTGCGATTGAAGAACGCGAACCGGAATCCGACGCATTCGTAGACGTGCCGGGCTCCTGCGTTGGCCTCGTCGCAGTACAGTGTCACGAGCTCGTGGCGCTCGTGAAGTCGCTCGCAAATCCTCCGCACGCCGGCCTTCGCATGCCCGCGACCGCGCACGGCCCGGGGCACGAAGACGCCACCGAGCTGGACCGCCTGTGGACCGGTGGCGCCGACGTGGACCTGGAAGACGATCCGATCGTGCTCACGCACGACCCACCAGCGACCGTCGCGCACGTCTCTCGCGTGGCGTTCGCGAAACGCCACCTCGTCGGCCGCCTCGCGATCGTCTCGCAGATCCTCGCGGTGCTGCTCGGCGCTGTTCGCCGTGATCTCGGCGGCATCGGCGTCGCCGGCGGGCTCGATCGTGACACGTCTTGCTTCCCGCATCGGTTTGCGGAGGTCGCCTTTCCCGGCGACGAATACCGGCTCGCGCCGGGTCCAACGCAGCCCCGCGGCGAAGCGCTCGTACTCTCGCCAGAACGGCACGGTCACGTCCTCGCTGCCCACGATGTGACGGGGACGGACGAACGCACTCGAGGCCGCTTTGGCGAGCTTTGCGAAGGCGTTCGGGTTCCGCGCTTCCAACGCCGTGCCGCCGAGCGGCCCGACCATCAAGATGGCCTCGAGATTCCCGTCCGGGAACCAACCGAGGAACCCCGGCACACGACCGAGCACACCCGATGCGACGACATAGTCGAGAAAGACGTTGTGCAATGGTCGGGCGCGCAGAAGGCGCCGAGCGTCCACCGTGTCGGCCTCGGTCAGAGAGCGAATCATCACGCTCAGGGTACCATCGACCGGCGATGAGCTCGAACGGAATCCCGGGAACACCCGCGGTCGATCTCGACCTGTGGGGACAACTCCGAGTCGTGCGACGTTGCCTTCCGCTCTTGCGCGGTGTACGTCGACACCTCGCGGTGTTTCTCCTCGGTATGGCGGTTCTCGCGGTCGTCGCCTTCTCGAGCTTCCTCGTCTTCGCTCCTGCGCTCTGGAACGGCGTACTGCAGGGTCAGCCGGTCTCGGAGGTCGCCGCCTTCGCCGTCGGTCTCGCGGTCGAGGAGGTCGCGAGCACGGCGTCGCTCACCCCGGATCTCCGACGCGGACTTGCGGAACGGCTGACCTGGATCATCGCCGCCCTCGCGGTGGGAATCACCGCTGGAATCATGGCGCTCAGCTACTACGGAATCTGGATCCTGCAGCGGGTGAATCAGGGGTTGAGACTCCAGCTCGTCGATCGGCTGCAGGTGCTCTCGATGCGATTTCACGACCAGAGTCGCGTCGGTGACGCGATCTATCGCACCTACCAGGACAGCGCGATGGTCACGCAGGTCGTTCAGTCGTACATCATCGCACCGATCGCCGCGTTCACGCAGGCGACCGCACTCACGCTCGTGGTCGCCGCCTTCGCACCCGGGGTCGCGCTTACGCTCGTCGTCACCTGGCTCCCGCTGCTGGCGCTCGGGCTCTGGTTCTCGAGGCGGCTGCGGGCGGATTTCCGTGTCGCGCGCGAGACGAACAGCGGTCTCACGTCGCGCATCCAGGAGAGCCTCACGGGCGTGCGCGTGATCAAGGCCTACGGACTCGAGGAGTTCGAGCAGGCTCGCTTCGAGGCCGCGTCGAGGGCCGCATTCGCCGGCGCCCGAGCGGCGCGCGGCCGGCTCGCGACGTTCGGCGTCACGGTGTTCTGGGTGATCGGATCCGCGATCCTGGTGGCGGTCGTTCTCGCCACGCTCGCGACGCGCGACGAGGCGCCGCTCTGGATCGCGGACCGTGTTTCGGGCCGCGGTTTCGGAACCGTCGAGGGCTGGCTCGTCAGCGCCGGCATCACCGTCTGGACACTCGGGATCTACAACGCGTGGAAGGGGCTGTTCTCGGCGGGCGCGGGCAGCGTCGTCGGGATCTTTCGCACCTGGGGGCGCGCTCAGGACATCGCGGTCGGACTCGATCGCGTCTTCGAGCTTCTCGATCTCGAACCCGAGGTGCAGGACGCACCCGATGCGATCGCGCTCGCGCCTCTGCGCGAGCAGATCTCGTTTCGCGACGTGAGCTTCGCCTACCGCGCGGACCGGCCGGCTCTGGTCGGCGTCAGCCTCTCCGCACCGATCGGCGCGATCACCGCGCTCGTCGGGCCGACGGGCTCGGGCAAGAGCACGCTGATGGCGCTCCTGCTCCGGCTCTTCGATCCGGACGCAGGCCGGATCGAGATCGACGGCGTCGATCTGCGGCGACTCCGCAGTCGCCGATCTCCGGCACGCGGTCTCGATCGCGCTTCAGGAGAACGTGCTCTTCGCCGCGAGCGTGCGCGAGAACATCCGGTACGCGGTCCCGAACGCCGACGATGAAGCCGTGAGGGCGGCCGCGCGCGTCGCCTGTGCGGACGAGTTCATCGCCGCGCTGCCGCTCGGCATACGACACCCCGCTCGGCGAGCGCGGCGCGAAGCTCTCGACCGGCCAACGCCAGCGGATCACGATCGCGCGCGCGATCCTGAAGAACTCGCCGATCCTGATCCTCGACGAGCCGACCGCATCGCTCGACGCGGAAACCGAGCATCGCCTGGTGCGCAACCTCGCCGAGTGGGGCAAGGGGCGCTGCGTCTTCTCTGGTGACGCATCGACTTTCGACGATTCGGATGGCGGATCAGATCGTCTATCTCGAAGGCGGCAAGGTCGCGGAGTCGGGCACGCACGAGGAGCTGGTCGCGCGTCCGGCGGGCGCCTACCGCGCGCTCGTCGAGAGCGAACGACTCGACTCACGAGTCGCCCCATGAGCAGACGCCACCCGCGGGAGGAGCGTTCGTCTGGCGAGACACTCGCGATCCTCACGCGCGCGCTGCGATACGCCGGACCGATGCGCGGCCGATTCGCCGTGAAGCTCGGGCTCACCGCGCTCTCGCTATTGCCGATGCTCGTCCTTCCGGTTCCGATCAAGATCCTGATCGACCACGTGATCGGCAACCTCTCGATCGAAGCTCGAATTCACTCCTATCCGATGCTCGTGCGCCCGCTCGTCCGCATGCTCGAAGCTGCGTCGTACACGGAGATCCTGTTCTGGACGATCGGCGCGCAGGTGGTTCTGCTGGTCGTGATCGGGCAGATCGGATCGGATGGCGGCGAACGCGATCGAACCGAAGCGTGGCTCTCGTCGGGCGTCGATGCCGCGACCGCGACCGAGAACGCCGCGAACGCCGGTTTCAGCTTCGCCGGAGGTTTGTTCGGGCTCTTCGACTTCCGCTGGACGCTGCGCCTGACGCAGGATCTGAACCACCACTACCGCGCGCGCCTCTTCGAACGCATCCAGAGCCTGCCGCTGCATCTCTTCGACGACGCGCGGATCGGCGATGCGGTGTACCGGTTGATGTACGACACGCCGTCGATCACGCAGACCTGCTACCGAATCCTGCTCGTCCCCACTCTCGTTCCGTTCGCGATCGCCGCCTACGCGTTCACGATCTGGGACAGCTTCGACCAGCCGCGCCTCGCGCTCGCGGCCCTCGCCTTCGGCCCACTGGCCTTCGTCGCGACCTGGCCCTTCGCACGCCTGCTTCGTCGTCAGGGCATGCGCAGCCGCGAGGCGGGATCCGTCACGACGTCTTCGCTCGAGGAGGGCGTCGGCAACATCCTCGCGGTGCAGACGCAGGGCGGCGAGCGGAGAGAACGTGAACGTTTCGATCGCGACAGCTCGCGCTCGTTCGCGCGACATCGCGGCGTGATCGCGCTCGCGATGCTCGCGATCCTGGTCGCCTCGGTTCCGGGAATCGCGCTGGCACGCTGGGTCTTCCTCGAGACGGTCGATCTGGTCATCTCGGGTGCGATCAGCCTCGGCGACTTCTCGGTTCTCTTCACCTACTTCGTGCAGATCGGGATCTTCGCGGTGATGCTCGGGTCTCTCTGGTTCTCGCTCCAGACCGCCGCACCCGGGCTCGAGCGCGTCTTCTTCCTGATGGATCTCGAGCCGGAGAGCGATCCGGCGGGCGCGCGCGATCTGCCGCGCGCTCGGCGCTCCCTGCGCTTCGAGGGAGTCGACTTCTCGTGGCCCGACGGTACTCCCGCGCTTTGCGACGTGTCCTTCGAAGCGCGGCTCGGCGAAATCACGGCACTCGTCGGACCGGCGGGAGCGGGCAAGACCACGCTGATCTACCACGTTCCTCGCTTTCTCCGGCCGACACGTGGACGCGTTCTCGTCGACGGGATCGACCTGTCGGGTGTGACGCGGTCCTCACTTCGCAATCAGATCGCCTTCGTCTTCCAGGAGAGTGCGCTCTTCGAAGGAACCATCGAAGAGAACCTGCGGCTCGCGAATCCGACCGCGTCGGAGCTCGAGCTTCGCCGAGCGCTGCAGATCGCGGGCGCGGACGAGTTCGTTCGCCGCCTGCCCGAACGCCTCGAAACCCGGCTCGGTCGCGCGGGAGCGGGCCTTTCGGTCGGACAGAAGCAGCGCCTCGCGATCGCGCGCGCCCTGCTCCGCGACGCTCCGATCCTGATCCTCGACGAACCGACCTCCGCGCTCGACCCCGACACCGAACGGCGTCTGATTGCGGCGTTGCACGAAGCCGCGCACGATCGCATCGTGCTCGTCGTCGCGCACCGGCTCTCGACGGTGCGCGAGAGCGACCAGATCCTCTTCCTGCGCGGCGGTGAGATCGTCGAGCGTGGCACGCACGACGAGCTGATCTCGATTCCGGGCGGTGCCTATCGCCGCTACGCGGAGCTGCAGTCGGCCGGCTAGGACCCGCTCAGCTCTTCGAGTAGTGGGATCGGCGCTTCACGGCCAGCGAGCGCTCGAGATGGAAGATCTCGACGCGCTTCTCCTCGCCGGCGCTGCGTTCGAACTTGTGACCGCGCAGGATCACGTCGAGTCGGCCGAGGTCGGGGCGGCCGGCGAGATCGGATTTTCCGGCGATCTCCGTCGAAGCGAAGACCGTGTCCCCCGAGAAGATCGGCGCGGTGTGACGTCCGGTTCGGTAGACGATGTCGCCGAGGCTGTTGTCCGAGATGTCGGGACTCGAGAGCCCGAGACAGAGCGTGAACGGGATCCCACCGAACACGACCAGCTTGCCGCCGAGGTATCGGCCCGGATCCCGGTCGATCATCGTCTGATTGCAGTGCACCTGGGAGGTGTTGTCGAGCATGCCGGTCAGGAAGATGTGCTCGTCGGTCATGACGCGACCGCGCGAGTGCTCGATCGTGTCGCCGATGGCGAAGTCCTCGAAGTAGGTGTCGGAGTTCGAGAGATGGGCCAGCTCCGCATAGCCGGCGTCCGCGTCGTACGCGGGGAGCTCGAGCTCCACGTCGACGTTCGCGGCAGCAAGCTCACCCTCGTCGAGCGCGGCGTCGAGATCGTGCTTGAAGACCTGGACCTTGCGCTGGTAGGCGAGCACGATCTCGCCGGTCTGCTTGCGTGCGGTGCTCTGGACGTGGACGACACCGAGCTCGGGACGGCTCGACGAGCTCTTCACGCCGAGCACGGTCGTCTCGGTCTCGATCGTGTCGCCGACGTAGACGGCGGCGCCGAACCGCATGTCGATGTACTCGAGGTTCGCTCGCGCGTTCTCCGAGATGTCCTCGACGGTCTGACTGAACGCGACCGCCATCACGAGTCCCGGCGGAATCGGCATCGACGCGTACCCGTAGGCGCGCGCGTAGCGGAGGTTCTTGTGCAGAGGGTTCGCCGTGAACGAGAAGTCGGTGAAGTGTGCGGTGAGGCCTTCGGTCACCGTACGCCCGCCCTTGTGCCGGAAGATCTGTCCGAGGCGGAAGTCCTCGAGGAAGTTTCCGGTTTTCTTGCGAATCAGTGCCAAGGGGGTCCTCCTTCCGCGGGGCCGGAGTCTAGACGCGCCCCCGTTCGGCCAGCAAGTCCGGGCGAAGAGCTCCAGCGAGGAAGATCGACCCGGCGATCGCGATTCCCTCGCCGGGGGCTTTCCGATCTCGCGCGAGCGCGAGCGCGCGATTCGGATCGGGCTCGACCTCCACGTCCGGAATGCCTGCCGCCCAGGCCAGCGCAGCCAGCTCGTCCGGAGCGAGGGAGCGGAGCTCTTCGGCCGATGTCACCACACACAGGCGTGTAACGCCGGCGAGCTCCGCGACGATGCCGGCGGCGTCCTTGTCCTTCGAGACGCAGAGTACGAGCGCGAACTTCCGGCCGGGCCAGATCTCCTCGAGGGTCCGACGCAGGCCACGCGCCGAGTCCGGCGTGTGCGCGCTGTCGAGAACGACGTCGGCGAAGCGCTCGACGCGCGCGGGCAATTCGAGCGAGCGCAACCCCGAGATCTCGCTCTCGCGGAGGGAACGGCCGAGATGGACCTCGCTGGCGCGGAGCGCGAGCGCGAGATTCACGGCCTGGTGTGCGCCGAGCACTCCGCTCTCGATCACGCGACCGTCTTCGAGCCGGAAGCGGAGACCCGTTCCCGAGCTCCGCACGTCTCGCACCGAGACGCCCTCGAGTGGCGCGCCGACGGCGATGCTCTGGGCCGCGATCGCGCCCCAGGCCTCGGGATCGAGCGTCCCGTGCAGCGCAGGCACGCCCGCGCGGAAGATTCCCGCCTTCTCGCGCGCGATCAGCTCGAGCGTGTGTCCGAGCTTGTCGGTGTGTTCGAGCTCGATCGTCGTCACGATCGACACGCTCGACTCGACGGCATTGGTGGAATCGAGTCGTCCGCCGAGCCCGACCTCGATCGCAGCGACGTCGACCGCAGCTTCTCGGAAGAGCACGAGCGCGAGCGCGGTCGTGACGTCGAAGAAGCTCGGACAGAGCTCGGAATCCAGCCGCAGCCGCTCGATCTCGGGCTGCATTCTGCGCAGCGCCGAGACGAGGGTAGCTTCGCCGACGGGCTCACCGTCGATGCGAAAGCGCTCGCGCCAGCTGACCAGATGCGGCGACGTGAACGTCCCCACGCGAAGTCCGGAAGCGCGCAGCAGGCATTCGACCGCGAGCGTGACCGTGCCCTTCCCCTTCGAGCCCGCCACGTGCACGCACGCGAGGTCACGCTCGGGGTTTCCGATCGCGGCGAGCAGCGCGCGGATCGGCCCGAGGCCGAGCCGCTCGTAGTCGTACTGCGTCTTCTTCTCGCGGTTGATCAGTCGGTCGAGATAGCGCTCCGCGTCGCGCAACGTCTGGAGCTCCATCTTTGCTAGCCTGACTCCGTGATGCCGCGCGCCGGTACGAGCGTCCGCTGGTGGGTGTACGGCTCGGCTACGCCAAAGCTCGACGCCCTGATGGCGGATCCCGACGCCGTTCTCGCGGGTCCGGGAATTCTTGCCCGCGAGCTGACCGGCCGCAAACGCTTCTTCCGCATCGACGGCCAGGCGGGCGAGCCCGCGCTGTACGTGAAGGTCTTCGCTCTCCCTCGGGGTCTGAAGCGGTTGCGCTACTTCCTCCTCCCGTCGAAGGCCCGCAGGGAACGTGCGATCGCCAGACGAATCGCGCGCCTCGGTTTCGAGGTCGCGGGCCCGGTCGCGGTGGGCGAACGCCGTCGTCTCGGGGTGCTCGAGTGCAGCTACTCGGTCGTTCCGGAGATCGATGCACGCGACCTGGTTCGGTTGCTTCGGGGCGACGCTCTCTCGAGCGGCGAGCGGCGAGAGCTTCTCGAGCGCTTCGGCGCTCTCGCTCGCAGGCTGCACGATGCGGGGGTCGACCAGGACGACTTCGCGCCGAACAACTTCCTGATGCGACCCGACGGGTCCTTCGTGTTGATCGACTTCGAGCGCTGCAACGTCCGCCGGGGTCCGCTCGGTGCTTCGCGCTGGACACAGCTCGCGAAGCTGCACCGGAGGGATCTCGGCGTCTCGCGCAGCGATCGCCTGCGCCTGCTCCGCGCCTACCTCGGCGAGGCCAGCGGGCGTGGGGAGCGACGCGCGGCCTGGCAGCGGATCTGGCCCGAGTACCGCCGGATTCGCCGCCACGATGCGCGACACGCCGAGGCATCTGCCTTCCACGAGGGGCGGAACCTCGCTCGCGAGGGAGCCGGCTGGGTGGTGCGCCCGCGGATCGCCGCGAAGACGATCGCGTTCGAGCTCGAGCCGGAGAGCGCACGCGTCTGCTGGCTACGCGCACTGCAGCTCGAGCGACTCGGCCTTCCCGCGCTCCGGCCCGTTCGCCTGGTCGGCGGGCGGGTCGAGCTGCTCGACCCGGGTGCGTCGGCCCCGCGTTCACCCGCCGATCAGCTGATCGCCCGCGCGCTTGCCGCGCTCGCGCCATGGGGACACTTCAGCGCGCCTCCGCAATGGCTGTTCACCGAACACGGCGCGCTGCTTCGCAATCCGCACGCGTTCGAAATCGATCTCTGACGCGCGGATCGCGCGAGATGCCGCTAGGCGAACGCGAGCGGCGTCACTGCGCCATGTAGCGGTTCGAGGCCCGGTACTTCGAAACGGCCTCGTCGTTGCTCGCGATCGCCGGATAGAAGTAGCGGACCGCGTGTCCACAGGTGCGGCAGATCTTGTAGCAGAACTTGAAACCGTCGATCTCCCGCGTGTTGCCGACGAGTTCCCGGTTCTCGTCCGTGCAGCAGTCCCCCGGCAACGGCGGGGAGATGATCCGGCGCGGATAGTCATTGTCCGGCTTCTCGCTGGTCGAGTAGCGGATGATGCTGCGCAGGTTCCGGTGCGGCTTCTGGTCAGCCGGTCGTAGGTTGCTTCCGATTCGCTTCATGTTCGACTTACCCTCACGTTACGGCCCGCGGGAGTTCGTCCAGCAGGCTGCTGAAATCATGGTACTTGGTGTCGCACGGGGCTCCGTCCGCGTAGCGCCAGGTTCGATGCCGCGGCCCGACCGCGAGCACGGTCGAGGAGCGTGTCCCGTAGTCCGGGGTATGGACGCACGGGTTCTCGAGCGGATTCGAGCCGTGCGGATGCGCGGCGAGGAGGGCTCCGAGTCCTGAAACGAGGGCCTCGAGGTCTCCGGTCGGATCGAGAGCGCCGAGCATCGTCTCGATCCGGCGAACCTTGCCAGAGCTCGGATCGTCCGGATCGCGATTGCAGACGACGTGGATCCCGGGATTCATGGGACGCGTCTCGAGGCGATCGTCCTTCATGCGGGCGAAGAAGGTCTCGCGACCGTCCGAAACCAGCAGGTTGAACGGCGTCGTGCGTTGCTCGCAGGCACGCTCGACCTCTTGCGCCGCCTCTGCCGCCGTGGAGCGACCGAGCGCGTCCACGACCAGAAGCCCGCGCGAGCGCGCAGCTGGATCGCGCACCGCGACCGGGCGATTGGTGAGCCCTACGAATAGACCGTTCGAGTTCAATCCCATCCACGTTCCGCCAGCCGCGAGATCCTGCGGCGCGACGAAGCTCAACTTTCCATCCCCGGATACGAAGCGACCCGGCGGCGCTGCGGGCCTCGCGAAGAACTCGTCCCGATTGGCCGCGACGACGAGCGGAAACTCAGGTACGACGCGGTCCAACAGGATCAGCGTGCACATGAATCCACGCCCTCTGCCCAGCCCCGCCGTGCATCGGCACCGCTCGAAAGCGGGGATTCCGCGGTTCATCCGCAGTGTTACGAGCGCAACGTACCATTTGAGGCGCTCTGACTCAAGCCGTGGGGCGCGGGGTCGGCCAAATGACCGGGCGGTCAGCCCGGGGCGTTGCTCGACACGACACGCAGGTTGGGAGCCTCGGAGCGCGGTGCGGGACTCGGAATCGCCGCCCGGGTCGCGTCCGCGGGCGGCCGGAAATCGAGGCCGTAGCGCTCGAAGATCGGCTGGAGGACAGCGGCCGAGTCGAGCAGCGTGGCGCGCACGGACTCGAGGCCGTGCTTGACCGCGTCGGCGCGCCGCCAGAATTCGAGAGGGTTCAGGTCGAAGAACTTCTCGTCGCTCTCGCGCGCCTCGATCACGACGATGTCGCCGCGGAACTGCTCGTCGTGCATGTAGCCGCGCAGACCCATGGCGAGCCGCGTATGGAGCATCGTGCGCAGCACCTGGTTCAGAACGGTCTGCAACCCGCGATCCGAAAGGTATCGGCTGCCGACGCGGTCGGCGGCGTGCGGGTCGTTCCAGTAGGGCCGGAACGGGTTGTAGCAGATGATCAGATCGGCCCCCTGCTCCACCGCGACGTCGATGTTCGCGGTCCGACGCACCCCGCCATCGACGTAGTCGACGCCGTTGAACCGGGCGGGCTTGAAGAAGCCGGGCAGCGCACTCGAGGCCTGCACGGCCTCCGAGATCGTCAGACCGTGGTCGTCCTCGGGACCGAAGACCACGCGCTCGGCGTTGTCGAGGTTGGTGGCGGTGATGTAGAGCTTGCGACCGGTCTCGCGATAGAAATCCGCGAAGTAGTTCGGCACGCCCACCTTGGCCATGTTGGTCGCGAGCCAGCGCTCGAGCGGCGCGTTGTCGAACGCCCCGGACGGCAGCAGCGCGCCGAGCGGCGGGAACTGGCGCTTGGGCGAGATCTCCTCGTACAGCTCCATCAGGAACGCTTCGAGGTGCGTGTAGGTCGGCTCCTCGAGCAGCCGGCGGAAGTACGGCCCGACGCGCTCCGGCAGATCCGGCAGCACGGAGAGCAGGTCGAGCAGCAGCCCCGGGAGGTAGCCCGCCAGTCGCGCCCCGAAGACCGTCGTGCGACCGACGATCTCGCCGATGTTCGGGCTGTAGAAGTCGATCGGCCGAAGCTGATCGATTCGCCGCGAGGTGCCCTCGAGCGCCTCGATCATCTCGTCGGGCGTGATGCCGGCGGCGAGCGAGGTCGCGAGGAACGCGCCCGCCGAGAGCCCGACATACGTGTCGAGCTCGGTCACCTTTCGCCCGACGAGGAACTCGTCGAGCGCCTTCAGGCCCCCGACTTTGAACGCGCCGCCGGAGACGGCGCCGCCGGCGAGGACCAGCGCGATCTTCGGGTTCTTCGGAGGGCGAACGCCAGAGCTTCGCTGGATCAGGGTCAGGCCCACGCGACGACCTCTCGGTCGCGATTCACATCCAGAGCGTCGGCGCCCCCCATCCCGAGGAAATCGGCCCTCGGGAACGGAAACTCCAGCCGCGCCAGATCCTTGAGGTGCGCAAGCATTCGACTGCGCCCGACTTTACGCAGCGCGTCAGGCTTGTCAACCAAACCAGCGGGGCCATCCTCAAGCGCGCAAGTCGGTCTACCGATCTCGGGACACGGACGCGGTGCGCGCTCCGGCCCGTCGCCGGGAGGCGAGGTCGGACCAAAATCCGGTATCGTCATCGTGCGCCGCACGTCCCATGTGGGACCGTGGGGTCCTGGAGAGGCGATCCGATGAAGCGCAGCCGAGATCGAGATGCCGCGACCCTGATCCTGGTCGGGGCGCTCTGTCTTTCGCTGGCGTGTGCGACATCGACCCCCCCGGTGACCGACCCCACTGCAGATCCGGCTCCGACCGCGATCGAGGACGACGCGGCGACCGGGGAGACGACCGCCGACGCAGATCCGGTCTCGGACGAGGCGCGGAAGAAGGCGCCCAAGACGCAGGCGCAGCGCAAACGCCAGAACGGCGTCGCTCGAAGAGCCGAGGCTGGACTCGAATCGCTGATCATCGGCACCGTGATCGGCGCGCAGGTCGGCGCGGGCGTCGGTGCGCTGGTCGGCGCGGTGACGTTCGGGCTCTACGGTGTGATCACCGGCGATGTGCCCTTCGAATCGGGACGGCGCTCGGCACCCGCAGGGCGGCCAGACCACGACGCCGACGACCGAATGGAGAGCGAGGTCGAGGAGGAGGTCCGGAAGCAGAAGGACCTCGAAGCCGAGATCGAGGCCGAGCTCAAGCGACAGGAAGAGCTGCTCGCCGCGATCAACAAGCAGGAAGAGCTGAACTCCACGCTCGAGGACGAGGCACGCGACTGCGCCGGCGCCGTCAATCCGAGCGACCCGACCGCGGCGCCGGCCCGGCCGTGCCAGCGCGACATTCCCGATTCGATCTTCGAGACCCAGACGAAGAAGACCGGCAAGCAGGAAGAGATCGTCAAGACGCTCGATGCCGACCGCGACGGACGACCGGAGATCGAGATCGTGATCGATCCGAAGTCCGGTCAGACGATCTCTCGCTCGGAGGACACCGACTACGACGGCACGCTCGACGCCGTGAATGCGTACCTGCCCGACGGCCGGCTCGCCTCGCGCGACGAGGACACGAACCAGGACGGCAAGCCCGATCGCTGGATCGTCTACGACGGTGGCGAGAGCGCGTCGCGCGTCGAGGTCGATCGGAACTTCGACGGCACGCGCGACGGCTTCTACCAGTACGAAGCGGGGGTGCTCGTGTACGAGGAGCACGACACGAACGGCGACGGCAAGGCCGACCGCCGCGTCGAGTACGTCGCCGGCGCGCGTAGCGTCGAGATCGAGGACTCGAACCTCGACGGTACGATGGACGCGCGCACGTACTTCGACGCGAACGGCGTGCCGGGCCGGATCGAGCGCGACAAGAACCAGGACGGCAACACGGACGTCTGGGAGTTCTTCGAGGGCAGTGATCCGGCGAAGGTCGTGATCGTGCGCCGCGAGGAGGACAAGAACGGAGACGGCTCCGTCGACGTCACGTCCTTCTACGAGAAGGGAAAGCTCGTCCGCAAAGAGGTCTCCGACCCGTCCGTGCTGAACTGATCCGGGATCAGCGGGCCGGTTTCGGAGCGTCCTCGGGCTTCTCGACCCCGATCTCGAGAACGCGCTCCCGTTCCTGCCTGCGGAACGCGTTCTGGCGCTCCCGCTCGAGCCTGAGCTGGATCTCGCGGTTTCGCTCTCGAATCCGGTCGCGTTCGGCCGTGAGTTCGAGATCGCTCATGCCCTGCTGTGCGAAGGTGAGGTCGAACTCGGTCGAGCCCCGGCTCCCGTCCGAAGCGAGAGCGGAGACACGGATCCGGTTCAGGCCCGCTCGCACGGGAACGAAGCCCTGAAACGAGCCGTCCGGTGAGAGCAGGATGTCGTTCGGTCCCGCCCATTCCATGAGCGTCAGGTTCACCGCTACGACGTCCTCGACGTTCGCGAACGAGACTCCCGAGAGCAGCGCGACGATGTCACCGGGGCGACGCACGGGTGTGTAGAGACCGCCCGTCGTCTTGGCCATCTCCGTCGCGGCGACCGGGTAGTCGATCGCGGAAGGTCCGAGCCCGTACACGTTCATCATCACGCCCGCGACCTTGGCGAGCTGGGCGGCGTCGATCGCCGCCAGCATGTCCTCCTTGTCCTCGACGTTCGCGAGGCCGAAGGGCAGCGACGGCTTTCCGTCGGTCAGGAAGAGAATGACCTTCTTCGCCTGCGGCCGCGGCCGCGAAACCGAACCCGGGAGTCCCGCGAGCTCGCGGAGTGCGAGCTTCACGCCCGCCTGCATGTTCGTCCCACCATTGGGTCCGCGCAGCAGCGCCGCGTCGAGCGACCGCCGGACCGCGCCGTAGTCGGGCGTCAGCGCCTGTTCGAGCAGCGCATCGTCGCCACGCCCGAGGCGGCGTTGCGTCACCGGATCGACTTCTCCCGAGAAGGAGATCACACCGACGTGAACGCGCGTCGGATCGAGTCCCTCGAGCAAGGCCTTGGACGCGGCGACCTCGGCCGCGAGAACCGAATCATCGGGGTCGGTGTTGGGCGTATCCGGCTGCGAAGAGATAGGTGATCGCTGCGTCTCGCCGAGAATTCCGTCGCCGTCGACGTCGATTCCGCTCGGATAGGCCGTGGAGCCGGAGACGTCCAGGACGATGACGAGATCGAAGCTCGTCGGCCGCTCACCGGCGATCGCAAGCCCCGCCAGCGGCGCCATGTCGGTCCTGTTGCGGATCGTCTCGCCCGAGCGCGGCGATCGGATCTCGATCTGGACGCCGTTTGCATCCTGCGCGCACGCCGGTGGTGCCGGCGAGACGCCGGCACCGAGCACGAGCGCGCCCACCAGAGCCGCAAGCGGCCGATAGATGCGAAACGACATCGCTCGGGTGCTACTGCGGCGCGCTGCCGCTCTGAATCACCTCGTCATCGGGTCGGATCTCGACCTCGACGCGGCGATTCTGCTGGCGACCTTCGGCCGTGGAGTTGGTCGCGACCGGCATCTTCGACCCGAATCCGATCGCGGTGATCCGCGAGGACGAGACGCCTTCCGACACCAGGAACGTCCGGACGTTGTTCGCGCGCTCCTCGGAGAGCGTCTGGTTGAAGCGGTCGTCGCCCTGCGAATCCGTGTGGCCCTTCACGATCAGGCGCTGCTTCGGGTAGTTCTTGAGCGTCTGGGCGAGCGAGCGCAGTCCGGTCGTAGCCACCGGGCAGAAGCGAGGACGAGTTGGTGTCGAACAGGATTCCACCCGCGAAGTTCACGACCAGGGAGTCGTCGCGGCGTTCGACATCGGCACCGGGAATCGCGTCGATCTCCTTGGCCTGCTTGTCGAGGTAGTTGCCGATCAAGCCACCCGCGATCGCGCCCGTCGCAGCACCGATCAACGCACCACCTGCGCGGTGCTTCTTGCCACCGATGGCCGCGCCCGCCGCAGCGCCTGCGAGGGTTCCGACGACCGCACCTTGCTTGGTCTTCGTGTCGAGCAGTTGACCCTCGGCGCAGCCGAACGTGGCAGACAGACACAGCAAGGCGACAGCGGTCGTGGTGCTTCGGAGAATGTGCATTCGGTCCTTCCTTCTCGTGGTTCGCATGAAGTTCCGCGCAGTGTAGGACGGCTATTCGTACGGCGCACGAGGAGCAATTGCGCCGTGCCAATGGTCCTGGACCGAGCGCACGGTTTCGACCAGCACCTCGCCGACGCTATTCAGACTCGAAGCGGCGACCGCATCGAGGGAGTCACCCTCTGTATGCCAGAGGGGTCCGGGCGAGACGCGCGCGCCGAACTGGAAGTCGATCAGCGCGAGCACGTGCTCGACGCCACGACTCGCGAACGGCACATGGTCGTCGATCACCGTCATCGTCGCCGACCGGTCGATGATCCCGCCGTGACCGAGTCTGTCCGCCGCGCGCGCGAACAGGCCTCGAAGGAGCGGCGATGAGCCCTGGTCGACGACGAGATTCAGATCCACGTCGCCGACCATGTCCACCAGGATCACGCTGCGGACCCGCTCGAGACTCCCGTCCACCTGCATGCGTTCTGCGAGTGCCGTGCTTCCGTACAGACCGTCGCGCGAAGTGATGGAGGGTCCGAAGGCTTCTTCGCCATCGGCGAAGATCAGCTCCGTCGTGAGCGGCAGATCCTGCGCGCCGAGCACACGCGCGAGCTCGAGCAGCACGGCGGTTCCGGACGCGCCGTCGTTCGCGCCGACGAAGGCGATGCCCGGGAGCTCTTTGGTGTCGTAGTGCGTGATCAAGAGAATCCGCTCGGCGCTCGGGCCGACGCGTCGCGCGATCAGATTGACCATGGCGACCGGCTTCGCCCCCGGCGGATGCGCCTCGAATGCGTGCTCCTCCACCACCCAGCCCGCCTGACGCAATCGATCGCGAATCAACGCGCGCGCGCGCGCCGAGCCGGGTGAGCCCGCAGGCCGGGGACCGATGCGCACGAGCGCTTCGAGGTCCGCGAACGCTCGCGCTCCGTCGAAGCCCGCGCGAGTGTCGGGCACCGATTCGACGACGGAGCGGTCGCCGCACGCGAAGAGCGTCGCGGCGAGGGCCACCGCTGCGACGCTCGCGCGGAGCCCGGCGCTTCCGCGAAGCTCTGATCCCGACTCGCCAGGCTCCAAGCCCACGAGGATACACGGCAGGGACACGTCGCGGCCCCTCGCGTCACTTCCCGACCGATCGCGCGACCCATACGGAGCACGGTCTCTCGGTCCCGCGCGAGGTCGGCATGCTCCTGCGCGTCTTCGGTGCGACGCTTCACGTGCTCGATGGTGTCCGGGTGACCGTCGAGGTCGAAGCGGGCGCAGGGTTGCCAGCCTTTCACATCGTCGGCCAGGCGGACCGGATCGTGAACGAGAGCCGCGATCGGATTCGCGCCGCGTTTCGCCACGCGGGACTCGACTTCCCACCGGGCCGGGTGACCGTGAACCTCGCTCCGACGGATCTGCCGAAGATCGGGTCGGCGCTCGACCTTCCGATCGCGGTCGCAATCGCGGGAACTCGCGTCGAGCTCCCCGAGGAACGCCTCCGCGAATCGCTCTTCATGGGCGAGCTCGGGCTCGACGGGGGGCTGCGGCCGGTACGCGGGGTGCTCGCGATGCTCGGTGCCGCCGAGGGCAGCGAGATCCGCGACGTGATCGTGCCGAGCGGGAATCTGAACGAAGCGTCGCTCTGCCCCGGGATCACGCCCTCGGCGCGGGCGATCTCGAATCGGTGCTGCGCTGGCTCCGCGACGGCGCTGCGCTCGAAGCGCCGAACGCGCCCGTGCGGTCCGCGGAACGTGCGGACGCGGGTCCCGATCTCGCCGACGTACACGGCCAGGAGGGCGCGAAGCGCGCGCTCGAGGTCGCCGCGGCCGGTGCGTCACAACTTGCTTCTGGTCGGGCCGCCCGGCAGCGGGAAGACGCTCCTCGCGCGTCGATTGCCGGGAATCCTGCCCGCGCTCGAGACCGAAGCCGCACTCGAGGCGACGCGCATCCACAGCGCGGCTGGCACGCTCGGCCACGCGGGCCTGATCGATCGGCCGCCCTTTCGCGCGCCGCACCACAGCACGTCCGATGCGGGCATGGCCGGCGGCGGACGGCCGCTCCGGCCGGGTGAGATCTCGCTCGCGCACCGCGGCGTGCTCTTCCTCGACGAGCTTCCCGAGTTCCGCAGGCCGGTACTCGAAGCCCTGCGTCAGCCTCTCGAAGAGGGCGAGATCCGAATTGCCCGCTCGCACGCGAGTGCGCGCATGCCGGCTCGCTTCCAGCTCGTCGCGGCGATGAACCCGTGTCCGTGCGGATGGAGCGGCTCGCCGGCGCGCGAGTGCCGCTGTCTCGAGCCCGAGATCGCGCGCTACCGCTCGAAGGTCTCGGGGCCATTGCTCGACCGCATCGACCTGCACGTCGCGGTCGCGGCCGTTCCGTGGAAGGACATGCTGCGCGAGAGACGCAGCGGCGAAACGTCCGATCAGGTCCTCGCGCGCGTCGTGGCAGCGCGCGGTCGCCAGCTCGAGCGGTATCGGTGCGAGTCCTGGGCCACGAACTCGGAACTTCCCGCCGCTGCACTTCCTCGCCACTGCGCGCTCCGCCACGACGCGCGCCCACTTCTGGAGCGTGCCGTGACGGCGCTCGGGCTCTCGATGCGCGCGGTCGTGCGCTGTCTGCGCGTGGCGCGCACGATCGCGGACCTGGCGGGCGCAGACGCGATCGACGTCGTGCACGTCGCGGAGGCGATCACCTATCGGGACGCTTCGCGAGCGAGGTAGTCGCGAGTCGAAGCGCGCGAACCGATCAGGGCTTGTAGCGGACCACGACACGCGAGCCATCGGCATGACCGGACTCGAAGCGCGGCTTCCACTTGTCCCATTCGTTCGGGTACTTGACGGCGAAGGCCGCGAGCAGTCGATCGAAGACCGCTCGATCGCTGTCGATGCTCGCATGTGCGACGAGGTTGGGCGCGGTCGCGACCTTCTCGGGTGCCTTCACATACGGCCCGAAGTCGCCGACCCAGATGCGCGCGCGATCCCGACCCGAAGCGATCGCACGCGCCTTCCAGGTCTTGGTGGCGGTCGCGATCACGACGTCGCCACCGTCGACGAAGAACCAGACCTCTCCGTGGCAGCGGCTCTCGCCTCCGTCCTTCGTGAGCGGCGAGATGTACGCGAGCGGGCTCCTCTTCGCGACGTCGAGCCAGCTGGCCGGAGCCTGCGCGTGAGCCATTCGTGGCCAGAGCGCCGTCGCACCCAGCGCGCACGCTCCGGTGACGAGAAGCTCGCGGCGCGTGAGTTCCAGTTCCGACATCGAGAGATTCCTCCGGGTTGTAGACGCGAGCGGGCGACGACTCAGCTGCTGGTTCCTCGATTCCGCGTCCGGCGACCGGTTCGCTCCGCGACCAGGACCAGAGAGCGCGGCGGGGGCGGCTCGGACGGGGTGTCCGAAGCGGTCTGCGGCTCCGCGGCATCGACGAGTCGCAGGCCGGAGGTGCGCAATGCAGCGAGCAGCGCCGGAAGATTCGCGAGGGCCGGATGGGGTGTCGCGGAGTCCGACGGCGTCCGCCACGGGTGCGTGATCGCGAGCACGACACGCCCTCTCGGGTGGAGCAGCTTGCCCACCACCCGCAGGGCCGCCTCCGGATCCTTGCTGTCGTCGATGCAGTACGCCGCCGTGATGACATCGAACGGTCCACGCAGCGGCGCGGCCGGCTCGAGCAGATCGCGCGCGGTTTCGACGAGCGCCCCCTCCTGGGCGAGGCAGTCCGCGAGCGGACTCGATTCGGCTCCGACGTCGAGCACGCGGCAGCCGCGCACGCGGCCCGCGAGCTCGACCACGATCTGCAGCACGCGCTGGCGCTCGCTCGGCATCGCCTCGCGAAGCTCTGCCGTCTCGCGCAAACGCGCGGTCACGTGGCTCCAGGAATCCTCCAACCGGGTGCCGTGTCCGCCGTCGAGTCATCGCCTTCGCGAAGATAGCCAGACCGTCCGCTCACGTCTCGTCGGCGAGCTCCATCTCGACCATGCGCACTTCGACGTCTTCGCGCGAATGCACGGCGCCGCGACCGATCCCCTCGCAGAGCTTTCGGGCCGCATCGGTCCAACCCTTCGCATCGACCAGATCGCGCCAGAAGGGAAACGTCCGGCACTGCACCGGGCGTGCACCGTAGACGGTGCAGCGCTTCGTGCCGGGTTCGAGGAAGACGCACGATTCGCTCTCGAAGCGAAGCTGCGTCCAGCCGAGGTCGTCCTTGAACGTGTAGCGGTGCCGGAACTCCGCGACGCCGAGTCCGAGCTCGTCGGCGAGCACGCGCACTTCGTCCGCGTTGAGGTAGACGTAGGCGTACTCGTCCCGCGCCGTGCAGCATTCGCCGCATTGCGTGCACTCGAAGCGCAGACCGGCTCGGGCGGTCACAGGCCAAGCTCTCGCATGACCGCGAGCGCCGCGTCGATCTCGGCCGCCCCGACATCCAAGTGTGTCACCGCGCGAAGCGCATCGCTCGCGACCGGATTCACGAGCACGCCGCGCGCGCGCAGCGCCGAGCTCCACGCGCCGGCACCCGCGCGCCGGAAGATCACGATGTTCGACTCGGGGGCCTCCGGCACGACGACGCCCGGAACCTCCGCGAGACCGGCAGCGAGCCGCCGCGCGTGCGCATGGTCGACCTCGAGCTTCTTTCGATTCTGCTCGAGCGCGAAGATGCCCGCGGCGGCGAGAATCCCCGCCTGGCGCATGCCACCCCCCTGTTGCTTGCGGAAGCGGTGGGCGCGCGCGATCAGCGCGCGTGATCCCGCGAGGAGCGAGCCGACCGGCGCACCGAGGCCCTTCGAGAGGCAGACGCTGACCGTGTCGAACGGCTCGGCCCAGCGCGCGGCCGGAATTCCGGTCGCGGCCTCGGCATTGAAGAGCCGAGCGCCGTCCATGTGCATGCGCAGGCCCAGCTCCCGCGCGGCATCGGTGACCTGCCGAAGTCGTTCGAACGGGAATACGCGGCCCGCCGGAGCGGTTGTGCGTGTTCTCGACGAGCAGCACGCGCGTTCGGGCGAAATGATCGTCGGCGGGGTACACCGCAGCGCGTAGATCCTCGGGGCCGAACGCGCCGCCCACGCCGATCTCGACCAGCTGCACGCCCGCGAGCGCGGCCGCCCCGGCGGATTCGTACAGGACCATGTGCGCGTCGCGCGCGGCGATCGCGGCGTCGCCCGATTCGCTGAGCGCACGCAACGCGATCTGATTCGCCATCGTGCCCGACGGCAAGAGCAGCGCCGCCTCCTTGCCGAGCAGCGTGGCCGCGAGCGCTTGGAGTCGATTGACGGTCGGATCCTCTCCGTAGACGTCGTCGCCGACCTCCGCCCGCGCCATCGCTTCGCGCATCGCCGCGCTCGGCTTCGTGACGGTGTCGCTGCGCAGATCGATCGGATTCACGGCGCGGAGTATAGCTTCGGTTGCGCAGGTGGATTGCGCAGCTCGAGCACGCGCGCTTCGCCGTCGAGCCGCAGCTCCGATCGGCCCGACGGGAACTCGACCCGAATCGCCTCGCTCGCGCGCGACTCGTAGATGCCGTAGCGAATGGCGCAGCTCCCCGAGCGCAGCAGCTGCCCAGACCGCGCGAGGTTCGAGAGCCGCATCGGGACAGACCGTCTGCACGCCCCGGAACATCTGCAGGTACGGGTCGAGCTGCCAGCCGAAAATCGACACGTTGTTGTGGGCGTCGGCGCCCGCGAATCCGACGACGCGCCGTCCCGACGCCAGGAGCTCGTCCCACGCCTCGAGCTCGCGCGTCGGTCGGACCCAGAGGTCCTCGAGCTGCGCCTGTCGCGCGAAGCCGAAGCGAAGCACTCGAAACGGCAGAAGCGGACCGTAGAGCCGCGTGAAGTCGGACGCGTTGTTCTGCACCTCGAGGCCGTCGAAATCGGCGGCCCAGTCGCGCCAGCCTCCGTGCGAGAACGGGTGCGAGATCACCGCGAATCCCCCCTGCTCGCGGATCCCGGCGATCACCTCGCGCCCCGGACGGCCGATCGCCGGCACGCTGCGCTCGATCTCGAGCCCGAGCAGGTGTCCATCACGCGACGCGAATTCGGCGCCGACCAGCACGAGAATCCGCCGGCCATTCGGGGCGATCTGCAGCCCGGCGTGCTCGATGCCCGGCAGCGGCCCGGAGACGTCGTCGTCCACGTGGTCGGTCAGCACGACGAAGTCGAGTCCGGCCTCGCCGGCCGCCTCGAGCACGGCTTCGAACGGGGCGTCGCTGTCGTGTGACGGTGCGTGGTGCACGTGGATGACGCCGACGAGCACCGCGAGCGCGAGCGCCTTCACGAGGGCCGCTCGCTCAGCTCTTCGCGTTCATGCGCGCGGCGACCGCCGATGCCTCCTCGGCCTCGGGAATGCGGCCCTGGCGCTGGAGGAAGCGCGACAGGCTGGTGTGAAAGAGCGATTCGTCCGGGTCGCACTCGATTGCCTTTCGGATCGTTGCGACCGCATCGTCCATTCGGTTCAGCCGACTGTAGACCTCGGCGAGGCCCTGGTACGCGAGACCGAACCGCGGGTCGCGCTCGATCACACGCCCGTAGGCCGCGACCGCCGCGTCGTAGTCACCCTTCACGAAGGCATCGAAGGCCTGCTGATACATCGCGCGAAGCTCGGACATCCGCACCTCCGTGTGCGAGTCTAGCAAGTCGATGAAGACCGGCATGAAGACGCTCGCGATCACGGAGCTGCTCGGCGACGGAATCGGACCCGAGCTGCGCGAGTCGATCCACACGGTGGCGCACAAGCTGCCGATCGAGTTCGCGTTCGAGTCCATCGACCTCTCTCTCGAACGGCGAGCGAGCGAGGCGGGAGCCGCCTACGACGAGATCGTCACATCGCTCGGGCGGACCAAGCTCGGGTTGAAGTACCCGACGGTGACGTCGGGGACGAGTCCGAATGCGGCGCTTCGATCGCGGCTCGGACTCTCGGTGATTCACCGTCCCGTGCACTCGATTCCAGGCATCGCCTCGATCTTCAAAGAGAACGTCGCGCTCGACATCGTCCGAGTGGCGACCGGCGGCACCTACGACGACCCGGGGCAGCGGATCGGGCAGGACGTCGCGGTGTCGCTGCGCATCATCGAACGGCGGCCGTGCACCGAAGCCGCCCGCTTCGCGTTCGGCTTCGCGCGGCAGCGCGGCCTCTCCGTGACGTCGTCGTCGAAGCACACCATTCAGCGCGCGACCGACGGCTTCTTCGAGGCGATCGTTCGCGAGGTGGCCGCGGAGTTCCCCGAAGTGCCCCATCGCGTCGAGCTCTTCGACGCGTTGCTCGCGAAGATCTGCCTGCGTCCGCGCGACTTCTCGGTGGTGCTGACGTTGAACGAGTACGGTGATTTCCTCTCGGACATGGCGTGTGGACTGATCGGTAGCATGGGCCTGGGGGCGAGCGGGAACTACTCGTTCGCGAAGTCGGGCGAGATCGACGTCGCGATCTTCGACCCGGCCGGCGGCACCGCACCCGACATCGCCGGCCGCGGCGTCTGCAATCCGACCGCGGCCCTGCTCGCGTTCGCGCTCCTGCTCGAACACGCGCAGCACGGCCCGATCGCGGGCGCCCTGCGCGGCGCGGTTTTCTCCACGATCGCCAGCGGCGAGACCACGTGCGACATCGGTGGATCGCTCAGGACGGCCGATTTCACCGCGCGTGTCTGTGACGCGTTCGCCGTCGCGACTGGCTGAGGCCCGGCGCGTGCAGATCCGCGAGATGCGGGCCGGCGACCGCGAAGCGGTGCTCGACCTGCTCGAGCACGCGTTCGCACTCCGCGGGCTCTTCGAGGGCCACATGGACTTCGATCCGACCTTCTCGCACGCGAACATCCTGCTCGCGCTGGAATCCGGCCGACCGGTCTCGTGCGTGCAGATCTTCGAGAAGCCGATTCTGTTGCGGCGCGAACGCGTCACGCTCGGCGGGATCGGCAGCGTCGCGACCCATACGTCCGCGCGCGGGAGAGGTCTCGCATCGGAGCTCCTGCGCGAGGCGATCTCGCGCATGCGCGCGCGGGGCATGGCGCTCTCGCTGCTCTTCGCGAGCCGATTCGGATTCTACGAACGGCTCGGCTGGCAGCAGATCTCGCTGCGCCTCTTCAAGATCGCGCCACCCGAGAGCGGGGCGGATCCGGACGACGGCACGACGCTGCGCGCGTTCCGCCCCGACGATCTCCCGCGCGTCGCGGAGCTCTACGCCACCTACACCGAGCCGCTGTCGGGGCCTACCGTGCGAGATGCGAGCTACTGGGCAGGACAGCTGCGCACGGCGGGGACTCCGGAAGAGGATTTCCGCGTCGCCGAACGCGACGGCGAGATCGTCGCGTACGCGCGCGCGGCGTCCTTCGGCGGGCGCCTGCGGGCGATCGAATACGCGCGTGGCGACGACGGCGCCAGGGCGCTCGCACACTTGCTGGCCGCCCTCGCACCGCAGGGTCGCAACTTCCCGGTGCCACTCGTTCGCGATCCCGAGCTCGGAGAGGCCCTGCGCGCGCTCGGACTGACGATCTCGCCCGGCGAGGATCCGTCGGCGATGTGGCGAGTGCTCGACCGGACCGTGCTCGCGCGGATCGCTGGTGCGTCCGAAGGCACACCCGACCGCGTGCTGCTCGAGGCCCTCGTCGGCGGACCGCTCGTCACCTACTGGCCTTCCGATCGCTTCTGAGCTTTGCCTTGACGCGTGCGACGCACGCCCGTAACGTCGGCGCATCGTGATTCACCGGACCCACACCGCGCTGCTTCTTCTCGGCCTTACCAGGGCGGGCGGGGTCCACCTGGTGCTCAGAGGCTGAGCGCCAGGACAGTCGCAAGAAATCGGACCTCTCCCGCCGAACCGGCCGGAGGGGTTTCTTTTTGTCCGCGGGATGTTCCCGCGACCTCCTCCGGCCGCTCGGCGGCCGAGACGTTCCGAGGAGGTCAGCATGAGGATCGGGAACGGTTGCACCGAAGTGCGTCGCGAGCGTGTCGTCGTCTTCGACACCACGCTGCGGGACGGTGAGCAGGCGGCAGGCGTCTGTTTCTCGAAGGCCGCGAAGCTCGAGATCGCGAGTCTGCTCGACGAGATGGGCGTCGATGTGATCGAGGCGGGTTTTCCGGGCTCGTCCGTCGGCGAGCACGAAGCCGTGAGCGCGGTCGCGAACGCCGTGAAGAGAGCGTGCGTCTGCGGCCTCTCTCGCGCGATCCCCGCGGAGGTCGATCGCACCTGGCTCGCGCTCCGCGGTGCGCGAAGCCCGCGGATCCACGTCTTCCTGTCGAGCTCGGAGATCCACCTCGCCCATCAGCTGAACCGGGGCGCGGACGAGGTCGTCGAGATGGCGCGCGCGGCGGTCGGGCGGGCGCGGACCTACACCCCGGATGTCGAGTTCAGCTGCATGGACGCGACGCGCTCGGAGCCGGAGCTCGTCGCGCGGCTCGTGCGTGCGGCGATCGGCGCGGGCGCGACGACGATCAATCTGCCCGACACCGTCGGGTGTGCACGCCCCGATCAGGTCACCGCGATGTTCCGCGAGCTGCGGCGACGCGTGCCGGAGATCCGCGGCGTCACCCTGTCGTTTCACGGCCAGGACGACCTGGGCTTGGCGACCGCGAACTCGCTGGCTGCGATCGCGGCCGGCGCGCGTCAGGTGGAGCTGGCCGTGAACGGACTCGGTGAGCGCGCGGGCAACACGGCGTTCGAAGAGGTGGTGATGGCGCTGCGCGTGCACGGCGAGGAGCTCGGGGTCGAGACCGGGGTGGACTCGCGTGGGATCTGGGCGGTCTCGCGGGCGGTCGCGCGTCTCTCCGGCTTCGCCGTGCCAGCGAACAAGGCGATCGTCGGCGGAAACGCCTTCCGACACGCCTCGGGAATCCACCAGGACGGCGTGCTCAAGCGCCGCGAGACCTACGAGGCGATCGATCCGGCCGAGATCGGGCATCCCGTGGGGACGGAGATCGTGCTCGGCAAGCTCTCGGGACGCGCGGGATTCGCTTCGCGCGTGCGCGCGCTGGGCCTCGAGCCGTCGGAAGCCGCGCTCGAGCGCGCGTTCGGACGCTTCCAGGCGTTGGCGGACGGCCGCGGCGAAGTCGGCGACGAAGACCTGCGCGCTCTCTGTCGCGAGCCCGAGGCGAGTCCGCGGGCGGCGCTCGCTTGATCCCGGCGACCGATCCGCGACCCTGCGCCAGATGGCGATCGAGAGCACCCTGATGCGGCGCGCGGTCGGCTCGGTGCTGCGAAATGCGCGCTACTCGGCGCTGTTCCTGCTCGCCGGCTCGGAGGCCCTGATCGTGGAGTGGCTGCTGCGCGCCACGAGCGGGAGCGGACTCGGCCTCGCCGCGGGCGCCGCGCTCACTTGCGGGCTCGCGGCGCTGAACGTCGCGACGCTCGCGCTGCTGCCGCGGCTCGCACGCCGAACCCCGGGCGGACATCGCCTCGGACGGCTCTGGTTGGTCGGTAGCCTCGGCGCGCTGATCAGCGGCCCGCCGCTCGCGCTCGGGTTCGCACTCGTCGCGCCGCTCGCGCTCGTGCATCCGCCGATCGCCGAGACGCTGCTTCTCGCGGGCGGTGGCGCCTCGCTGGCGCTGGGATTCGGGTCGATGTTCTGGGGCTGGCTCGTCGGCCAGCGACGCGTGGAGGTCGAGCGTCTCGACCTGCCTCTGCGAGGGCTGCCCGACGCCCTCGCAGGACTGCGCATCGCTCAGATCTCCGATCTTCACATCGGTGTGCAGATGCGCGCGCCGCTGCTGCGCCGCCTGCTCGAGCGCGTCAACGCGCTCGAGCCGGATCTGATCGTGATCACCGGCGACATCTTCGACTTCGATCCGCGCTACATCGAAGAGGGTTGCCGCGAGCTCGCATGCCTCGACGCACCGCACGGCGTCTTCGCGGTGCTCGGCAATCACGATGCCTACACCGGCGCGGACGCGGTCGCGCGCGGACTCGAGACGTGGACGCGGATCCGGCTGCTCCGCGACGACTGGGTACGCCTCGAGCTCGATGGTGGAGCGTTCGCGCTGGCGGGAGTCGAGGATCCGGGCCATGGCTGGAACGAACGAGACGCCACGCACGACGCGATCGAGCGGCTCGCCGCCGAGATCCCCGCCGACCTCGCGCGGGTGCTCTTGATCCATCGCCCGAGCTGGTTCGCGCACGCCGCACGGGCCGGTTTCCCGCTTGCGCTGGCGGGCCACACCCACGGGGGGCAGATTGCCCTACCTCGTCCGGGACAGCACCACAATGTCTCACGGCTGATCTCGCACTGGACCCGGGGCCTCTTCCGCGATGCGGCGACGGGATCGATTCTGTATGTAAATCGAGGACTTGGCGTTGCCGGGCCGCCTGTGCGCCTGAACTGCGCCCGAGAGATATCGCTACACCGGATGATCTCTTCCCGGGTGTAGAGAGAAAGCTCTGGACTCCTGGTGCCATTCGCCCTCAGACTGCCGACCGGGAAGGGAAGCCCACTGTGAAGAATCCCAAGATGCGTCGACTTGTCCGGGCCGTTCTGGGATTCAGCGCCACGCTGGTCTTGGCGGCGACTCCTGCCACGGCGGCGACGCTCGGTTTCGGCTGCATCTCGAACAGCTCACCCACGAACTGCACGGTCGGGCAGGCTCAGCTCTCCGTCGAGGTGACCGACCCGGGCGGCGGCGAGGTGCTGTTCACGTTCCGGAACATCGGCCCCGCGGCCTCGTCGATCGCGGACGTCTATTTCGACGACGGCTCGCTGCTCGCGATCGCGCTCGTCATCAACTCTACGGGCGTGAGCTTCTCGCAGTACGCGTCGCCCGGGAATCTTCCCGCGGCGAACAATGCGTCTCCGCCCTTCGTCACCAGCGCGGGCTTCTCGGCGGACTCCGATCCACCCGTCCAGCCCAACGGAGTGAATCCGGGCGAGCAGCTCGGCATCCGCTTCACCATCCAGGGCACCCAGACCTTCGCCGACGTCCTCGATGAACTCGCGGACGGCCGGCTGCGCATCGGACTCCATGTGCAGGGCTATTCCGGCGGTGGAAGCGAGAGCTTCGTGAACGTTCCCCTTCCCGAGCCCGCCTCGTTCGCGCTTCTCGGACTCGGTCTCGGCGCTCTCGCGATCGTTCGGCAGCGACGGATCTGAGCCGCACCCCGCATCGGATCGCGCCCACGCCTGCCGATAGGTGAGGTCCACCTTGGTCCGGCCGACGGCCGCGCGGTAGACTTCGCGCGTCACGCGAGAGGGATGCATGCGGCGACCGATCATCTGGATCCTGTCGATCGCCGTCGCGGCGATGATCGGCTCTGCGCTCTGGGCCGCCCGTACGCGCGTGCCCGAGAACTCCGTGCTCGTGCTCGAGCTCGGGGGCGAGCTCGAGGAGGCTCCGCCCCGCGACCTGCTCGGCAAGTGGCGAGCGACCGGGCCGGCTCTGCCCACGCTCCTGCTCCTGCTCGACATGGCCGCGGCGGACTCGCGCGTGCAGGCCGTGCTCGTACACGTGCGCCCGCTCTCGATCGGATACGCGCGCATCCAGGAGCTCCGAGATGCACTGACGCGCGTCCGCTCTGCGGGCAAGCGCGTGATCGCGCTCGTCGACGAGACCAGCCTGAACGCGACGCGCGAGCTCTACCTGGCGGCGGCCGCGGACCAGATTTTCGTCGAGCCCGCATCCCTCGCACCCCTCGCGGGGATCGCGGGCCAGTACCTGCACCTGGGCGGCTTCTTCGAGAAGATCGGCGTCGAATGGCAGGTCGCGCGGGTCGGCGAGTACAAGTCGGCCGTCGAGCAGTTCGCAGCGAGAGAGATGAGTCCGAAGGCGCGGGAGATGACCGACGCGCTGCTCGACGGGATCTTCGCCCAGATCGTCGAGGGAATCGCGGCCGGGCGCGGACTCGACGCCGCGCGCGTGCGGACGCTGATCGATGCCACGCCGGGAACTCCGGGCGAGCTCGTCGAGGCGAAGCTCGCGGACGGCATCGCCGCACGCAACGACGTGCTGGAGAAGGCGGGACTCTCCGGCGCGAACGAGCTCGAATCGAAGACCTACCTGCGCGTCGATGCCAGCTCGCTCGGTTTGCGAAGCGGCCCGACGATCGCGCTCGTCTTCGGCGAAGGCACGATCGTCGAGGAGCGCAGCGACGGCTTCCGGAGGGTCTTCGCCGCGGACGAGACGGTGAAATCGCTCGACGAAGCTGCGAAGGACGACGAGGTGCGCGCGGTCGTGCTGCGGATCAACTCACCGGGCGGAGGCGCGCAGCCTTCCGACAAGGTCTGGCGCGCCGTCTCGCGCGTGCGCGCCGTGAAGCCGATCGTCGTCTCGATGGCGGACTACGCGGCTTCGGGCGGGTACTACATCGCGAGTGGAGCGACCGCGATCGTCGCCCAACCCGCGACGCTGACCGGTTCGATCGGGGTCTTTCTGCTGCGCCCGTCGTTCGCGGGTCTGTATGCGAAGCTCGAGATCGGAACGGAGCAGATCGAGCGCGGATCGTACGCGGGTGTGATGGGCAGCGACCGCCCCTTCACGCCCGAACAACAGGCTCGAACCCAGAGCTTCATCGAAGCGAGCTACCGGGATTTCCTCGGCCGCGTCTCGACGGGCCGTGGGATCTCGACCGATGCGGTCGACGCGCTCGGCCAGGGGCGTGTCTGGCTCGGGAGCGACGCCTTCGCGCGAAAGCTCGTCGACGAGGTCGGCGGCCTGCGGGCCGCCGTCGAGCGCGCGCGCAAGGAGGCCGGGATCGAGCACGAGCCCGATCCCGAGCGAAGGATCCTGCCAGCGCCGCGCACGTCCGCGGAGCAGTTCCGCGAGCTGATCCGCGGGGACGCCCGGGATCACCTGCTCCGCGCGCTGATCCCCGCCGATCTCCCGTTTGCGCTCGCTCTGGACTGGTTGCCGCTCGACGGCGCACTCGCGTACCTGCCACCGTACTGGATCGAGATCCGCTGACGCCTCAGCGCTCGGCGCCCGCCGCGTCCTTCGAGCTGATGTGAGGGAGCGTGCCGGGGAGCAGACCCCGATTCCTCGCGATCACGACGGGCGTGTCGGGCTTTCTCGGGTCGTAGAGCAGGAGATCGTCGAGGCCGTCGCCGTTCCAGTCGCCGCCGCGCACACGGCCGGTCGTCGGAAGCGCCTGTCGGCCGGCCAGACTCGACGAGAGGCCCTCGGGTCCACCGAGCCAGACCTCGACGCGATCACCGCCGCCGGGCGTGAGCAGATCGTCGTATCCGTCACCATTCAGGTCGAAGGCGCCATTCGGAACGAAACCCTTCGGACGACCGGTCTCGAAGCTGATCGAGACCTCGAGCTTGCGCTCGAACCACGGCTCCTTCGCGAAGGCCCCCGTCTCATCGGCCCGGTAGACGCTGATCTGCGCATCGATCGAACGCGTGACGAGCGCCTCGACCAGCTCGAGGACGCTGAACGGGATCGCGACGTGCAGGAGCTCCGGCCGTCCGTCCCGGTCGATGTCCACGAGCTGATCCGCTCCCCAGCCGGCACCGCCGTCGGCAAGGAAATCCGGCGTCGAGAGATCCCAGCCCCCGTCGCGGTTCAGATAGATCCGCGTCTCCGACTTCGCATCGGTGAGCCCCCCCTCCATGTGGGAGATCATCAGGTCGAGCCTGCCATCCCCCGAGATGTCGCGCGCGTCGCCGCGCACCGCGCCGGAGCCGCGGATGTGATCGCGTTCCGAGATGAAGGCAAGCTTGTACTCGCGATCCGCGCCGCGGAGGAAGCTCCCGTCCTCTCGCTGCAAGAAGACCCGGATCCGATGGCGGCCGAGACTGACCACGTCGGCCTTGCCGTCCCCGTTCACGTCACCGACGGCGATCCGCGGTACGTCGAGCAGAAGCTGGATGTCGCTGTCGACGAGCAACGGACCGGGTCTCGGCGGAAGAAAATAGTTCGCGCGCGCACCCGCATCGAGCAACGCGCGCACGTCCCCGCTCGGCGAGAGGAAGATCGTCTGCGCGAGCATCGGCACGAGGAGGTACGGCTCGTCACCGAATTCGGTGTAGATCATGTGCAGCCGGTCGAGACCGCGTTCGTCCTCGCCGGGCACCAACGTCGAACCGTCGACGACGAGATCGCGGCTCGGCAGGTCGGAATTCGCGAACGACAGGATCGTGAGGCCGTTCGGGCGCAGGAGCACGAGTTCCTGCCCCGGCAGCTCCGTCACGTCTCCGACGTCGTAGGCCGCGCTGTGCTCGGGAACCGGCACCTCGTATTCTGGACGCGTCGAAATCGTCCCGTCCTCGGCCTGGACCCAGAGCCGAATGCTGCGGCTCTCGTTCGGCGGAACGCCGACGAATACGATCTGCAGCAGGTCCGTGCGGCCGTCTCCGTCGAAATCGCCGAGCTCGGCGGCGACGGTGCGCCCGTCGCCCGGATCGAGCTGCTGCAACTCGAAGATATCGTCCGGCGGAGCGGCGCGAGCGCTCGCCGATCCGAGGGACTGGAGCATGAGCAGCGCGAGGAGGATGCGCACCACCACGTTCGCATCGTAGCGCAGGCCGAAAGCGGCCGAAGACCATTTCACAGACGCGGTGCCGCGCCGACTTCTTCCAGGCGTTGTCGCACCTTCCCGCGCCGCGCGAGCAACTCGCGGTGGGTCAGCGACTCGACCTCGGCCGAGAATCCGAGCGACGCCTTCATGCCGGTGAGGTCGAGGCCGAGTCGTCCGGGATCGAAGCCGAGCTCGCTCGCGATCCGTTCGCCGTGCTGGCTCGCGAAGTGGGTCCAGATCCGCGTGACCTCGGCGAACAGATCGAGGTCGGGCGCGAGCTGCGCGATCGCACCGTCGAGGAAGATCATGTTCTTCACGTAGAGCATCAGGTGCTTGGGCAGGCGCGCACCGTGCGCGAGCAGGCCCTTCAGCACGCCCTGGATCTCGGCGACCAGCTCCTCGCCCGACATCGCGACCGGATCGCGAGGCGCCTGATCGAGCTTCAGGATCCCGATCAGCGCGGGCAGATCGGCGTCGTCGGGAAGCGCGCCGAGATCCCGAAACGCCTCGAGCTGTCCGCGCACGTCGTTCGCCGCACCCGTCACCATCATGCGCAGGAACGCCAGACGCTGCTTCTCGTCCATGCGGCCGGTCATTCCGAAGTCGAGCAGCGCCACGCGGCCGTCGCGCATCACGAACAGGTTCCCGCCGTGCAGGTCCCCGTGGAAGACGCCGTAGATCATCGCGCCCTCGAGGAACGAGATCATCAGCGCGCGCAGCACCGCGGCGGTGTCGATTCCGGCTGCGCGCATCGCGGGCGCCTCTTCGATTCCGAAGCCCTCGAGGCGCTCCATCACCAGCACGCGCCTCGTCACGAGCCCGGGGTGCGGGCGCGGCACGATCACGACGGACGATCCGGCATCGCGAAGCACGCGCGCGATGTCGAGCATGTTCTCGGCCTCGAGCCGGAAGTCGAGCTCTTCGGAGATCGTCTCGGCGAAGAGTTCGACGAGCGCCGGCGGATTCGCGAGCGCGGCGACGGGAATCCGGCCGACCAGATACGGCGCGATCCAGGCCATCGCGCGGATGTCCGAGGCGACCAGCCGCTCGACCGACGAGCGCTGCACCTTCACGACGACACTCTCGCCGGAGCGAAGGCGTGCGGCGTGCACCTGGGCGATCGAGGCCGAGGCGAGACAGCTCGAGTCGAAGCTCTCGAAGACCTCGCCGAGCGGTCGGCCGAGCTCCGCTTCGACCACGCGGCGAACCTCGTCGAAAGGCTCGGGCGGCACCTTGTCGCGCAGCGAGCGGAACTCCGCGACGAGCTCCTCGGGAAAGAGCCCGCGACCCGACGAGACGATCTGCCCGAGCTTGATGTACGCGGGGCCGAGGGTTTCGAAGGCGAGCCGGAGCCGCCGCGAGAGACCGGCGCGAGAGATCGCGGACCCCCGGCCGCGTTCTCGCAGTGCCCAGAGCGCGAGCGCGCTACCGATGCGAAATCCCGCACCCGCGAAGCGCGCGAGCGGTGGAACGCGACGCCGCCGCACCAGCCCCGGAAGGCGCGCGAGCGTCTCGGCGCGAATGCGCCCGATGCCGCTTCGCCACGACATCTGCTCGGGCTCGACCCTCCACGGGTGCGCGTCGGAGAAGGAGCCCGGCTCGGGGGGTGGATCGATGGGGTTCACCAGCACAGAACCTATCCCGATCGCGATTCCGGTCCAAATGACGTGTCGGGTATGCTTCGGAGCCGGACCCTGTAGGAGACCGCACATGAAGTTCGAGAACGAATTCGTGGTGCGCCGACCGCTCCAGGCTTGCACGAGCGTGCTCGAGAGCGACGCGACGATCACCGCGCTGTTTCCGGAAACGGAGATCGTCTCGAATGCGGGCGGCGTCCGAGAGACGCGCACACGCGTATCCGCACTCGGAACCGAAGCGATCGTGCGATTCAAGTTCAAGAGCCGGCCCGACGGGGGGATGCGCTTCGAGAAGATCTGCGACGGCAAGATCTGGCGCGCGCTCGAAGGCAACATCTCGCTCGCCGCGGTCAATGCCGAGACGACGCGCGTCGTCATCACGATGGACGGCAGCACGCGCGCGCTCGTGCCGGAGTTCACGATCAAGGCGCCGATGAAGGACCAGCTGCAGCAGATGACACGCGCGCTCCGCTCCCGGATGGAGCAGGCGTAGCCGTGCCCTACGTCGAGTCGAGCGACGGTGCGAAGATCTTCTGGCACGCGCAGGGCTCGGGCCCGCCGCTGCTGCTCTCGAACGCCTCGTTCTCGACGCATCTGCACTGGGCCGGGCAGATCGAGGCGCTGTCCCGGTTCGCGCGCGTCGTGACGTGGGACTACCGCGGTCACGGTCTCTCCGACGCCCCGGAGCCGCTCGAGCGCTACTCGCTCGCGCAGGTCGTCGAGGATCTCCGGCGGGTGCACGACGCGGCCGCGGACGGCGTGCCCGCGTTCGTCGCGGGGCTCTCGGTCGGGGGAATCATCTCGCTCTCGTACGCGCGCGCGCAAAGCGACCGGGTGAAGGCGCTCCTGCTCTTCAATACGGGGCCCGGCTTCAAGAACCCCGAGGCGCTCGCCCAGTGGCAGGCGATGCTCGAGCGCGCGGCCGAGAAGATGGGCGAGGTCGGGCTCGAGAAATACCTGGAGGGATCGCGTGCCCAGGCCGAGCTGCTGGGCCTCGATCCCGGCACCGCGCACGCCGCGGAGGCGCGGCGGGGGATCCTGCGCGCGGCCGTCCCCGGTCTGCAGCGATTCGCCCGGGGCGTCGCCGGGCCGGTGCCGAACCTGGTCGATGTCCTGCACGAGATCGACGTGCCCGCGCTCGTCCTGGTCGGCGAGCACGACGCGAACTTCCAGCGCGCCTCCCACGTGATGGCCGCGAAGCTCCCTCGCTCGGTGCGGGTCGAGCTTCCCGGTGCCGGGCACGTCTTGAACCTCGATCAGCCAGAGGCCTTCGTGCGAGAGGTCGAGCGCTTCATGTTCTCGACCTGTCCGACCCTTTGACCCTTCGCCCGCGCCTGTGGTCTACTTGGCCCGCCTTTCACCTAGGAGAAGCCCGTGGAGTTCATCTTCCTGGTCATGCTCGGCATGATCGTCGGCTCGATCGTGATCGAGAAGATCCTCCCTCAGGGGACCAAGGACCGGCTCGGCGCGATGATCTGCTGGGGAATGATGGCGATCACGATGACGGTCCTGGGGCTTTCCACGGTCGGCCTGCTGATCGCCACGTGGATCCAGTTCATCCAGCCCGCGATTTCGGGCTGATCGCGCGGAGCTGGTCGCGCAACTCGAGCGAGTTCGGCCGGTTTCACCGCTCGAAGGACGCTCGGGGGTGTGCGGCGGCGGATGGTCGACGATGACGCCCGGCTCATGCTGGCCTTTCGGGACGGCGACCGGCGCGCGTTCGAGGCTCTCTTCACGCGTTACACCCCGCGAGTTCTGACCTTCCTCACGAGGATGGTGCGGGATCGCGCCCGCGCCGAGGAGCTCACGCAGGACGTGTTCGTGCGCATCTACAACGCCGCGAGTCGCTACGAGGCAAATGCACGCTTCTCGACCTGGATCTTCGGGATCGCGCGCAACCTGGCTCTGAACGAACTGGCCCGAGCCCACCGCCGCTACGAGAAGCCCGCCACCGAGCTCGATCTGCTCCGCTCGGCCGACCCCGCGCCCGGCGCGGATGTGCAGCTCGAGGGCGAGCGCGCGCGCCAAGGAGTCGAGCGGGCGCTCGCGAAGCTGCCGGAGCGTCAGCGTGCGGCCCTGCTGCTTGCGCAGCGAGCAGGGGCTCGACTACGCCGAGATCGCATCGGCGCTGGAAACGACCGTCGCGAGCGTGAAGAGCCTGATCCATCGCGCCCGGGAAACCCTGCTCGCGGAGCTGGGCGACGAGGACGCGCGATGACCTGCGCCGAGCGCCGGGCGGAGTTCGCGGCCTACCTGGACGGAGAGCTGGGGCCGAACGAGCGCTCCGAGCTCGCCTCCCACCTCGAGGGCTGCGTGGTCTGCCAGGCGGCCCTCGATTCGGAGCGCCAGCTCTCTCTCGCACTCGGCGACCTGCCTCCGGTAGAGCTGCCGCCCGATTTCGAGGCGCGCTTCTGGGCGCGAATCGCCCACGAGCAAGATGCGCCGAAGGGATGGACCGCTCGACTCCTGAGTCGGCGTCTGGCTCTCGGTCTGGGAGGGGCCGCGGCGGTGGCCGCCGCGGCGGTGCTCATGCTGCGCAACCGGCTCCCGGCCGAGGTCGAAGCCGACCTGCCGATCGTCGCGAGCGCCCGGGACTTCGAGCTGCTCGAGGACCCCGACCTCGAGCTGATCGAGGTGGTCGATCTGCTGCTCGAGATGGAGGGGGACCAGGGATGAGGATCCCGAACGTCGTGCACCGACGTGCCTTCCTGATCTCGTGCGCGGTTGCGCTCGGAGTTGCCGCGCTACCCGTGCACGCCCGCGCGGACGAGAAGGCGCCGGCGAACTCGGCGAGGGAACGCTGGCGGAAGCTCTCTCCGAAGCAGCGTGAGAAGCTGCGCGAGCGCTACCGCGACTTCAAGAAGCTCCCGGCCCAGGACCAGGCTCGCGTGCGCAAGAACTTCGAGCGCTGGCAGAAGCTCTCCCCGGAGCAAAGACGAGCGGCGCGCGGCCAGTACAAGCGCTGGCAGGAGCTTCCGCCCGAGAAGCGCGACAAGCTGCGCGAGCGCTGGCGCTCGCTCACGCCCGAGCAGCGCAAAGAGCTGCGCAAGCGCCGCGGTGGACGCCCTCCCAAGCCGTCCTGACGTAGAATGGCTGCAAGAACCAGGGAGGACTTCGCGATGGGTGTGCTCGATGGAAAGGTAGCGATCGTGACGGGCGCAGGACGCGGCATCGGCCGTGAGATCGCGCTCGACTTCGCCCGCAACGGCGCGAGCGTGGTGGTGAACGATCTGGGCGGAAACGCAGACGGCACCGGCTCCGGGCGCATCGCCGACGACGTCGTCGCCGAGATCGCGAAGCTCGGCGGCAAGGCCGTGGCGAACTACGACTCGGTCGCGACGATGGCGGGCGGTCTCGCGATCTTCCAGTCCGCGCTGAAGGCATTCGGCGCCTGCGACATCCTGGTGAACAACGCCGGGATCCTGCGCGACAAGACGATCTTCAACATGGACGAGAGCGACTGGGATACGGTCATCGCGGTCCACCTGAAGGGTCACTTCTGCTGCACGCAGCCGTTCGCGCGCTACATCCGCGAAACGAATCGGCGCGGCTGCCGGATCATCAACTTCTCGTCGGTATCGGGCCTGTTCGGCAACTTCGGGCAATCGAACTACGGCGCGGCGAAGTCGGGCATTGCCGGTTTCTCGCGCGTGTTGGCGCTCGAGCTCGCGAAGTACGGCTGCACCGTGAACACGATCTCGCCGGGAGCGGCCACCCGCATGACGATCCCACTGATGGAGGGCCGCGGCGCGCAGGTGGACCCGGAGAACCCGCTCACCGGCCCGCAGCAGATCGCGCCGGTCGTCAGCTGGCTCAGCTCGGCCGCAGCGCAGGAGTGCACCGGGCAGATCATCCACGTGATGCGCGGACAGCTCGCGATCATGCAGCAGCCGGCGCTGATCCGGGATTTCTCGACCGACCACCTCTGGACGCAGGACGATCTCGACCGCGTCATTCCGGCGCTTCTGGCCGCCAAGAAGGCGCACGACGAGCGGGTGAAGAAGGAAGCCGAGCCCGAGCCGATCTAGCCGGGGTTGCGTTAGCCTAGGGCGATGGCCCTCCCGCTGATCCAAGTCATGGACACGACGCTTCGCGACGGCGAGCAGACGCCGGGCGTTGCGTACACGCCATCGGAGAAGCTCGAGCTCGCGCGGCTTCTCCTGGACTCGGTGCGGGTCGATCGGATCGAGATTGCGCAGGTCTTCGTCTCGGAGGGCGAGGTCGAGGCGGTCCGGCGGATTTCGAGCTGGGCGCGCAAGAACGGCCACGCGGAGAAGAGCGAGATCCTGGGTCTGGTCGATGGTCGACGGTCGGTCGATTGGATCGTCGATCACGGAGCTGGCGCCCTGAACCTGTTGACGAAGGGCTCGCGCCGGCATTGCGAGGGACAGCTCCGCAAGACCCCCGAGCTGCACTTCAAGGAAATCGCGGAGACCGTCCGCTACGCACGTTCTCGAAAGCTCGTCGTGAACGTCTACCTCGAGGACTGGTCGCAGGGCGTCCGCGACAGCTTCGACTACGTCTTCGGCCACGTTCAGAACCTGAGCGGCCTGGGCGTGAAGCGCGTCTACCTTCCAGACACCCTCGGCGTGATGACACCGGACGACGTCACGCGCTACGTCGGCTTGATGACGCGAACCTGGCCGGATGTCCACTTCGAGTTCCACGGTCACGGCGACTACGGACTCGCGACGGCGAACTGCCTGGCCGCGATCGCAGCGGGAGCGCGCGGCGTGCACACGAGCGTGAACGGCATGGGCGAGCGCGCGGGCAACACGCGCCTCGCGGAGGTCGTCGCAGCACTCCACGACTTGACGGATTTCCGAACGGGCATCGACGAACGCCGACTGGTCGCGGTCTCCGAGATCGTCGCGACGCTCTCGGGCAAGACCGTCGCCGACAACGCCCCCGTCGTCGGCCGCGACGTATTCACGCAGACGGCCGGCATCCACGCGGACGGGGACGCGAAGGCCGATCTCTACCTGACGCGGCTGTCCCCCGCGCGCTTCGGGCGGCGACGCCGTTACGCGCTCGGCAAGATGGCGGGCAAGGCCTCGATCGATCAGAACCTGAAGACGCTCGGCATCAAGTTGCCCGCAGAGAAGCGCGACCTGGTGCTTCGACGCATCGTCGAGCTCGGCGACAAGAAGCACAACGTCACACCGGAAGATCTGCCGCTGATCATCGCCGACGTCCTGAAGACCCCGAGCGAGTCACTCGTTCGGATCGAGCGCTACGAGTTCCACTCCGAGAGCGACGGCGAACCGCGAGCGTCCGTGTCGATCCGGTACCGCGGCAAGGTCGAGTCCGCCGCCGCCGCGGGCGACGGCGGCTACGACGCCTTCATGAAGGCGCTCGCCAAGGCCGTGCGCGCCTTCGACCTGAAGCTGCCCCAGCTGGTCGATTACAAGGTCCGGATCCCGCCCGGCGGGAAGACCGGTGCGCTCGTGGAAACCCTGATCAGCTGGCAGACGAGCGCGCGAGCGCAGCCCTTCAACACGATCGGCGTCGATCCGGATCAGCTCGCGGCCGCGGTGATCGCCACAGAGAAGATGCTGAACCTGCTCGCTTCCCGGCGGAAGCCGCGACCTTGATTCGAGCGCGAGCGGGGCTTGCGGCGCGGGCCTTGGCTTGCGCCGCGCTCGCGAGCGCGTGTGCGAGCACCGAGCCACCGCCCGCGCTCGTGCCGACCCAGGACCTGCTCGAAGTCGTCGCGCTCGTTCGGCTGCACGTCGATGACGACACCTATCGCTTTCCTCCGGCTCGCGACTTCACCGGCAAGAACGTCTTCCGCGTGTCGTTCGAACGGCTCGAGAGCCTCGAGACCGCGAACCCCGAGAAGCTCTCCTCCGGCTACGCGATCGATGTCGTCTGGTTCACCAAGGCGCGTGCGCTCGAACGCATCGGCGAGTACGACCTGGCGATGCGCCACTACGCGCGCGTGACGGAGCTCGACTCGGAGCTTGCAGACGCCGCACGCGCCGGACGCGACGTGAATGCGCGGCTCTCGGGCGCGCGGGCGCTGGCGCCGCCAACGCGAGCGACGGCCGAAGAGGCCGTGAACGCTCACGCGCGCCAGCGCGAAGAGCTCGAGGCTCTACGCGCCGAGGTCGCGACGACGCACTGGCGCTACGTCGTCGATGAAGAGCTGGAGCGTGTCGATGCTTTCGAAGCCTCGACGCTCGCCGCGCACGCTGCCCTGGACCCGGGCTACGGCACCGCCGCGCTGCAGAGCGCGCAATCGCTCGTGCAAGCGCATCGGCAGAGCAAGTACCACAACCGCCACCTGCTCGCGCTCGGGGATCTGTACGCCGCACTCTCACGCAGCTACGCGCAGCGATTTCCCCCGCCTTCTCTCGGCTTCGACCCGGCCACGTTCGACGAGTACGCGCACGGCGCGACGCGCGTCTACGAGGTCGTCGCGCAGCAGGACGGCACCGTCGAGAAGCTCGAAGGGGCGCACAAGCTCGAGGCATTTCTCGGCTTCACCATGCAGGTCTACGAGGAACGTGTCCCCCGCTAGGTGCATCGTGGCGATCGCGATCGCTCTGTGCGCGTGCACGCGCGCGCCGACGCCCGCGGAGCTTCGACCGGTGCTGGACGGTCGGCCTGCGCGTGAGCCCCTGCCCGACGACGCCGAGCGCTTGGCCGCCCGTGTCGCGGCGGCCGCACTCGCGGGTCGGACCGATCAGGCGCTCTCTCTCGGCGAGTCACTCGCCGACGAGGACGAGCTGCGCGAGGCGAGAGGGGAGCGCCCATCGGGTCTCGCCGACAACGCGGCCGAGATCGCCGCAGCGTGCGACGGAAGCGAGGCGTTTCCGGCACATGCGCGCGTCCTGCTCGACCGCAGCGATCTCGACGCCGCGTCGCGGCTTCGCCTCGAGCGGGCGATTGCGAGTGAACCGCTCGAGAGCGCCGATGCCGACGTATCGGCCGACCGACGCGGGAAGGCGGGTGCGATCTTCAATCGCATCATCGAGCCGGTTTCGAAGACCCTGCTCACCGGCATCCTGAATCCGATCGACGCGACACGCTCGACGATCGGAACGTTGCTCACCGCTCACCGCTTTCCCGGGGCGAGCGTGCGCGAGCGTCGAGCGCTGCGCACGTGGGACGACTGGCTGGCGCGACATCCGGACGATCCGCGGGCCCCCGAGGTCGCCGAACGCGCGCGACGTTTCCGGATGAAGCTCGCGGACGAGCGCTACGACCGCGCGATCTCGGGTGCGCGATCCGCGCTGGATTCTCGAGAACTCGAACGCGCGCGGATTCTCGCCGGGCGGGCACTGCAAAGCCGGCCCGACAGCGAGACGGCCGCGAAGCTCTTCGAGCACGTGACCTCGGAGCTCGAAGTCCGCGATGCGCGCGTGCGCGACTCCCTCGAGATGCGCGATCTCGAGCCAGCTGGCCTCGACGAGAACTCCCGAGCCATCTATCTCGATCTCACGCGCGGAACGCTCGTCTCGCGGGCGGACGAGGTCGCCAGCCGCGCGAGCGCCTGGCGCACGCACGCCGCGCCACGGGAACTCGGAGGCGAACTCAGACTGCTGGAGAGCTTCGGACCGCGCTCACGCGGCGACGAGGACGGCTTCTTCGCTGGCTTGCGCAAGGTCGTCGAAGCGGCACCGCCGGGTGACACCGTGTCGCGTCAGGCCGTGTCGATCATGGCGGACCCGGACCAGAATCCGTACGCCTTCTACGTCGCCGCCCGGAGTGCAGACCGTCGCGCGCGGCTCGGCTGGCTGGCGCTCGGCCCGCACGCGAACGGACCGCGGAACCGCGACCTGCCGCGGCCGCTCGAGTACGTGCTCGATCTTCCTGCCGCGGCAATCTCACTCGTCACCTTCCCTTTGCGACTCCTGCAGTACCCGAACGCGAGCGTGAAATTCGGACAGGGCGTGCTGATCGCCGGCGAACGCTACACGGAACGGCATCCGAACGGACAACACGCGCCCGAGGTCGGCCGCGATCTCGCCGACCGCTTCGCTTCGCGGGGTCAGTTCAACGCGGCGCTCCGGCACGAGCAAGCGCTCGCCGATCCGGATCCTGCTCTGGTCGCGCGCTATCGCGAGAAGATCTCCGAGCAGATGCTCGGCGGCGTCGACCGCGAGCGACGCATCGACATGAAGCTCGCCCTGCTCGCCGCGATTGCGCGCGACTACCCGGAGACGAGCGCGGGCGAGCGGGCGCGGACGCGGTTCATCGCCGAGAAGAGCGCGATCACGGCGCAGAGAATCCGACTCACCCACGGATTTCTCGTCGAGCATCCGGAACTCTGGGCGCCCGGAACGCTCGAGCTGAACCCCGAGCTTCTGGACGGCTCGCTGCGCAACGGAGAGATCGCGGAAAGCGGCGTCGTGCTGATCGGCCGGAACTCGATCGAGATCGCACTCGAAGGCCGCGACCCCGTCGTACGCCAGATCTCCGCCGAGGACTTCGCGCGATTCATCGCCCGCCTCGAGCAAGCCAGCTACGCGACGCTGACGCGCGACCCTCGGGAGTCCCCGATCGCCGACCCGGCGCGCGATTCCTTCTTCGCATCTGCCCGTCTCGGAGTCGTCGATGAGTCGGATCTGCGCCCGTCTGCGCGCTCCGAAGCCATCTACCGAAGCACGCACGAGAAGCACGGCTTCGTGAACGCGCGAGAGAGCATCTTGCCGGTCGATCTGGTCCTGCGCGGCGACATCGAGTCCCTCGGCCTGGCCGCGTTCCCGCGCATCCGGATGCCCGACGCTCCCGCCGACTCCCTGCTCTACGACTGACGCGGATCCGCGTAGGCGCGCGCGAGGAGCTCCACGGGATGAAGCACTTCGACCGAAAGACGCGAAGCGCGCACACCCGCACCGATCTGAAGCAGACAACCCGGGTTCCCCGTGGCGACGGCATCGGGTGCCGAATCGCGGATCGCCTGGATCTTGCGCTCGAGCAGGCGTGCCGACATCGCGGGCTGCGTCAGGTTGTAGATTCCGGCGGCACCACAACAGTCGCGACAACCCTCCAGGTCGAAGAGCTCGAGCTCCGGGATCGCGCGCAGTAGCGCGCGCGGCGCCGAGGCGACGCGTTGACCGTGCAGGAGATGACACGGATCGTCGTAAGCCACGCGCATTCGAAGCGGTCGGGGGATCTCTCGCAGTCCGGCATCGGCGAGGAATTCGGTCACGTCGCGGACCTTGTGCGCGAGGTCGTCCCCCATGTCGCGCAGCGCGGCGCCGCAGCCCGCCGAGTTCAGGATCACGGCGTCGATCCCGTCGATCCGGAAGGCCGCTCGATTCGCAGAGTGCAGGCTCTCCGCGGCTTCGTGATCACCCGCGTGGCGATGCAGCGCACCGCAGCAGACCTGCCCCGCTGGTACGTCGACCTCGAAACCGTTGCGCGCGAGCACGTCGATCGTCGCGGCGTTCACCGGACCGAACATTTCCGGCATGATGCAACCCGAGAAGAAGGCGACGCGCCCACGTCGCACACCGCGTGCAGGGACCCGAAGCGGTGCGCGGTGGGCATCGGGAATCCGCGGCAGCATCTGCTCCATCCGGGCCAACGGCGGAACGATCGAGAGCAGGCGCGACGCGCGCAGCGCTCGCTGGAGACCACTGCGCTGGTACGCGCGCAGCGCTCCACCGAATGCGTGCAGCACGCGCCTCGATGCGACGACCCGGCGCAGGGCGATCCGAGAGACGAATCGACGCACGCGCCCGCGAGCCCCGCGCACGTCGATCTCGGCGCGCATGCTCTCGACCAGGTGGCCATAGCGCACGCCGGCCGGACAAGCCGACTCGCATGCGCGGCACGCCAGACAGAGGGCCATCTCATCGACGACCAGGTCATCGAGCGGAATGCGCCCCTCGGCAACGCCGCGCATCAGGTAGATGCGTCCGCGCGGAGAGCTCGATTCGCGCCCGGTCTCCTGGTAGGTCGGGCAGTGCGGCAGGCACAGACCACAGTGGACACAATCGAGTGTCGCCTGGTAGTCGAGCAGGCCGTACTCCGCCACCGTTCAGATCCCTCCGACGAAGCGGCCCGGTGAGAGCACGCGGCGGGGATCGAAGCGCGCCTTGACCGCGCGCATCAACGCGAGTGAATCCGGCGCAGGCCCGAAGACGTCACAGGGCGGCGACCCGGCGTCTCGCGCGCGCTCGGCGAAGAACAGCGCATCGAGCCGCTCGGCGGCCGCGAAAAGCCGCGGCAACGTTCCATCGTCGGCCTCGACGACGACCGAACCCGCGATCGGGAAGATCGCACGGAGCGAATCGGCGCCCGCTGCTTCGCCGGCCGCTCGGCACAACGCGGTGACGTCGCTCGGACGCGCGGAGAGACGCACTCGTGCGCCGCCCGCCGAGGGCGGAGTCGCAAACGACATCCGAAGCTCCACCCAGCGCAGGGACGACACCGCATCACCCGGAATCCGCGCCGCTTCCCGTGCGACGGATCGCGTGTCCCCGGTCAGTCGGTAGAGAAGCTCGACGCCGTTCGCGTCCGTGAGCAGCGCCGCGCCGACGGGTGGCGAAGAAGCCGCCACGCCGGTGAACGCGAGAATCCCGCTCTCGAGCGACGGAAATCGGGCCGAGATGACGCGCTCGCACTCCGGTGCGGCGCGTAGACGGAACGTCGCACGCGTGATCACGCCGAGTGTTCCGAATGATCCGCAATAGAGCCTCGCGAGATCGAAGCCGCTCACGTTCTTCACGACCCGCCCGCCGGCGAACGCGATCTCGCCGTTCGCGAGCGCGATCTCGATGCCGAGTATCTCGTTCGCCAACCGCCCGTCGAGCGACCAGTCCGGCCCGAACGGATCTGCGGCGAGCGCGCCACCGATCGTCCCGTGGGAAGCGAGCTCGGAAAGCGCGCTCGTCTTGCCGAGAGCCTCGAGCCGGCGCGCGAATTCGGCGGTGCGCACGCCCGCATCGAGCGTCGCGATGCCCTCGTCGGCATCGATCTCGATCGCCTCCGAGATGCGGCCGAGATCGAGCCGGATGATCGAGCTCGCGGCGAGCGGGTTTCCGAGGTGCTGTCGTGTTCCCGCGCCATGTGCGACGACGGGGAGCGCCGCCTCACCGGCGATGCGCAGGCACGCGGCGAGTTCGCGCGCGTCCTTGGGCCGAACGATCGCGGCGACGCGCGCACCCGCGAGCGTGAGCGACCCCGGTCGCTCGACGTTTGGAACGCCGACGACCGCCTCGAATGCGTCTCCCACGGCTAGAAGCTCACGTGCTCGTAGCCGCGGTGACGCGGATTGCTCTCCGCACACGCCCGCGGTGCGGGGATCTGCTTGCCGGGATTGCAGCGATCATCCGGATCGAACGCATCGTGCACCCAGCGCATCGGCAGGAGATCCACCTCGGAGAACATCAGGCACATGTAGTCGCGCTTCTCCAGCCCGATGCCATGCTCACCCGAGAGCACACCGCCCGCGTCGATGCAGATGCGCAGGATCTTCTCGCCGAGCGCGCGGACCGTGCGCAGCTGCTCCGGATCGCGCCGGTCGAAGCTGATGTTCGGGTGCAGATTTCCGTCACCGGCGTGCAGGATGTTCGCGATCCGGATGCCGCAGACCTCGGCCGCGCGGCCGATGGCATCGACGACTTCCGGGAGCTTCGTCCGCGGCACGACGGCGTCGTGAACGTAGAGGTCGGGCGCGAGCCGCCCCATCGCACCGAACGCGCCCTTGCGACCACGCCAGAGCGCGAGCCGCTCCGCCTCGTCGCGCGCGACGCGGACCTCGACGGCGTTGCCCGCGGCGCAGATCTCGCTGATCCGCTCGCGTTCGCCAGCGACCGCGATCTCCGGACCGTCGAGCTCCACGAGCAGCACGGCTCGCGCATCCCGCGGGTAACCGGCCGCGTACACCGACGCCTCGACCGCGTCGATCGTCCGGTCGTCGAGCAGCTCGAGCGCCGACGGCACGATCCCACGCGCGATGATCGCGGAGACCACGGCGCAGGCGTCGCGCAGGCTCGTGAATCCAGCGAGAAGCGTGGCGACCGTCTCGGGCAGCGGGACGAGCCGGACGGTCGCCGCACAGACGATGCCAAGCGTTCCCTCCGAGCCGACGAAGACACCACGCAGGTCATAGCCGTGCGCGTGCCCGTCTCGCCGGCCGAGCCGCACGATGCTGGCGTCCGGCAGCACGACCTCGAGTTCGAGCACGTGCGGGCTCGTGGTTCCGTACTTCAGCGTGTGCGGGCCGCCGCTGTTCTCGGCAATGTTCCCGCCGATCGTGCACGCGGATTGGCTCGACGGATCCGGGGCGTAGAACAGGCCGAGCGGGCGCACCACTTGGGAGAGATGCTCGTTGATCACTCCCGGCTGCACGGTCGCGGTGCGATTGCTGGCGTCGATCGCGAGCAGTCGATCCATGCGCGCACATTCGATCACGACGCTGCCGTACACGGGCGTCGCCCCGCCCGAGAGGCCCGTGCCCGCACCGCGGGGCACGTACGGCACGCCCGCCGCATTGCAGGCGCGGACGATCGCGGACACGGCTTCGCTCGTCGTCGGAAATGCCACGCACAGGGGTGCGCCTCGCTCGAGCGTCAGCCCGTCGGACTCGTACGCGAAGAGCTCTCCGGGGCGGGTCAGGACCTCGACGACGTCGGGGAGCGCGCGCAGACGCTGCGCGAGTTCACCCGCATCGGCTGGAGCCACGGTCCGGCTCAGGCAAGTCCGAGGCGCTCGACCTCTTCCTCGTCCATACCCAGGAAGTGACCGACCTCGTGCTTCACGGTGATCTGGATCTGCTCGATGAGATCCTCGTTGTCCTTCGCGATCCGCTCGAGATTGCGCTTGAAGAGCAGGATGCGATCGGTGTCGGTGCGTTGGAGGGTACCCAGGGTCGGGCTGGCACCGGCTTCGGTCGCGGGCACACCCAGGAAGACCCCGAGGACTTGGGGCGAAACGTATTCCCGCCGCACCAGCTCGTCGCCCGGCAGGTCCTCGATGATCACGGGGCAGTTCTCGATGTACTTGTGGATCGGCTCGGGCAGGCCTTTCAGCGCCTGCTCGGCCGCCGCCTCGAACTCGGCTTCGCCGATCCGGATCGGCAGCGGGTAGAGATCGGGAGCGAGGTGCGCCGCCCTGGCGAAGAGCTTCTCCGCCTCTTCGAGCCGGCCGCCGTGCTCGGTGACGAGCGCGAGGTGGTAGGTGCTGTGGGCGCACTCGTGCTCGAGGGCGAGCGCTCGCTCGAGCGAGCGTCGCGCCTCGTCGAACTGCCCGATCTCGAAGAGCACCTGGCCTTCGAAGCCCCGGTAGATGCCCACCTCGCCCTGGATCTTGATCGCCCGGCGGAGCAGGAAGAGCGCGCCCTCCAGGTCGTCCAGGTAGAAGAGCGCCTTCGCCTTCAGGTAGTAGACCTCCGCCTCGACGGGCTTCTCGAGGGAGGTCTGGAGCAGGTCGTCGGCAAGGTCGAGGGCCTCTTCGAACTCCTGGAACTCCTCGATCATGATCTCGATCCGGTTCAGCTGGCCGGGCTGGTAGTCGGCTTCGGCCTCGAGCGCGCGCTCGAACTCCTGGAGCGCATCCTCATGCCGGCCGCAGTCCCAGAACAGCTCGCCGCGGCTGTTGTGGGCCTCCGCCCCTTCGGGGTTGGCCTTCAGGGCCTCGTCCAACCAGGCCATCGCCTCATCCGGCTGCCCGTTCGAGGAGGCTTCCATGGCCTGGTCCAAACAATCCCAATACCGATCTCGATCGAGCATGTCGTTGCCCCCTGGACCGCGCGCGATTCTAGCAAACCGCGCTCTCGCGCTGCTCGCGAGGCCACCGTCGATGAAATCCGGTAACTAATGGATAATAAAAGAGAATTTGCATCCCTGGCGAAGCCGGCCGAGACGCCTCACGCAGATTCTCAGCGACTCGCCTCACCGGGCACGAGGATGCAGTGGCAGCTTGCGCAGGCGTGGACTTCGCCCGCGACGACTCGATTCATCACTTCGGGTGGCAGCGTGCGGTGACATGCCGAGCATCCGCCGTGTTCGATTCGCGCGATTCCGTTCGCACGCGTCTTCAGCACGCGTGAGTACAGCGCCTCGACCCTCGGTCCGAGCCCGACGAGGAGCGCGCCGCGCTCTTCGACGCGCTGGGTGAGCTGCTTCTCGACCTCGGCGAGCTGCACGCGCAGCTCCTCGATTTCCTTGCTCGACTCGCGATCCGTCTGACTCGCGACCGCTTCCGCGTGCTTCAGCTCTTCGGTCGCACCCTCGACCGATTCCATCGCGAGCAGGATCGCGTCCTCGATCTCGGCGATGCGTTGGGTGTGCGTCTCGATCTCGTGGAGCAGGGTCGTGTACTCCTTGTTCGTCTTCACGACCGCGGACTGCGCTTGGAACTTGCTTCGCCTCGCGCCGAGGTCCTGTGCCTCGGCCTCGTGCGTGCGGCGATCCTTCTCCGCGGTCTCGAGGCGCGCTCGTACCTGCGCCGCCGAGTCGCGCGCCGCTGCCGCACGCGCCTCCGCGGCGGCGATGGCCTGCGGCAGACGGGCGCGCTCGCGCTCGAGAGCCAGAATCGCGGACTCGGCTTCGGCGAGCTGCGACAGGCTCGGATTCGAGGCATCCATCGCGGCGAACCTCTCATGTCGCCCCGCGCCGGTCAACCGATTCGACTAGACTCGAGACTCGCATGGTCGAGCCTCGCCCGTTCGCGAAGTTCCCGTTCGCCCCGGACCTGCTCGAGGGGCAGACGGCGCTCGTCACCGGAGGTGGAAGCGGACTCGGGCGCGTGATCGCCGAGGCCCTCGCGCGCGCCGGCGCCAACCTGCTTCTCGCCGCGCGGCGAGTCGAGCGCTGTGAGATCGCCGCCAAGGAGATCCGCGAAGCGACCGGCCGCCGCGTCGAGGCTGCATTCGTGAACATCCGCGAGCGTGACTCGGTCGAGGCGCTCGATGTGCACGCACACGATCTGTTCGGGCGGATCGACATCCTGATCAACAATGCGGGCGGTCAGTTCCCGCAGCCGGCGCGGGAATTCAAACCGAAGGGCTGGCAGGCGGTGATCGACACCAATCTGACCGGCACCTGGAACATGATGCAGGTCTTCGGAAACCGGATGCTCGATGGCTCGGGTGGCGTGATCACGAACGTGATCGCCGTCGTGGGAAGGGGTTTTCCGGGGATCGCACACACCGCAGCTGCACGCGCGGGCGTACTCGAGCTCACGCGGACGCTCGCCTACGAGTGGGGGCCGAAGCTGCGGCTGAACTGCGTCGCTCCCGGTCCGGTCTCGACCGATGCGTTCCAATCGACCTACGACCCCGACATCGCGCGGGTCTTCGAAGGCATTCCGCTCGCGCGCCTCGGCACACGGGAGGAGATCGCGAACTCGGTCGTGTTCATCTCCTCGCCGGCGGCGAGCTACGTGACCGGAGAGGTCTTGTTCGTCGCCGGCGGCCAACAGAGCTACGGCCGCAACCAGGCGCTCTTCGACCACCAGCTCGGCAAGAAGGAAGGGATCTGAACGATGCCGGACGATCGCTACGCACCGCCGCAGGCCAACCTCCAGCAGGCGTCGGCGCGCGTCGCCGGGACCGGCAGCTTCGATCTCGGCCTCGCGCTGAACGAGGCATGGGCGACGACCTGGGCGAACTTCGGACTGCTGCTCGGCGTCGGAATCGTCGGCGGGCTTCTGATGCTCGCCTCGGCTTTCACCGTCGTCGGGATCTTCCTGCTCGTGCCGGTCCTCGCCTGGGGTGGGATTCGCTTCGTTCTGAACGTCGTCGACGGCGAGGCGGAGTTCGCCGACCTGTTCAGTGGCTTTCAGGACTACGGGCGCTCGCTGCTCTCGATGCTTCTGCTCTTCGTGCTGAGCTCGCTGATCAGCCTGCTCGGTCAGTCACTGAACCTGATCGGCAGCGCCGCGGACCTGCCGCTGCTCGAAGGGATGGGGACGATCGTGAACCTGGCCTGGACCTTCCTGGTGATGGCGCGGCTCAACTTCGCGTGGTTCTTCGCGGTCGATCAGGGACTCGGACCCGTCGAGGCCCTGCAGGCCTCGTGGGACGCGACTTCCGAGCTCAAGGGAAACTGCGCGGCCTTGATCGTCATGTCCGTGGCCGTGATCGGAATCGGCGTTCTGTGCCTGATCGTCGGGGTGATTCCGGCAGCGATGATCGCGTACTTGCTGCCCGTCTCCGCGTACCGGCAGATGGTGGGCCGCCAAAGCGTCGCTTCATGAACGCGTACTCTTCGGCAAACGCGCGATCGTCGGGGTAGGCGTTCGCGGCCGACTTCGCGACGAAGAGCGCGTGGTCGGTGGCGCCGGTGAGCGCGGCGCTCCAGGCGATCCAGAACCACATCGGCTTGTAGTCGACCTCTTCGCGCCAGATCGAGACCACGCGCTCGAACCGGTCATCGGACTGGAATCGAGACGCGGCGGCGATCCAGCTCGCGGCGTTCATCCGAACGCGGCGATCGTTCTCGAGCTTGATGTCGCGGAGCTCACGGCGAAGCGCGACGTCGTCGCCGGTCGCGAGCGCCTCGATCAGGCGGAGCTCGCGCGCCTCACGGTCGAAGCTCCGGTGGTCGAGCCCGAGCGAGCGCGCTTCCTCGCGCGCCTGCCCGCTCCGTCGCGTCAGTTGGACGACTCGCGCCATGTCGAGCGTTCGGTGCTGCTCCGAGAAGAGCGACGCGACCTCGCTCGCCCAGAACGTCGGCGAGACACGCGCGAAGGAAAGGTCTCTCTCGGTCTGCGCGTCGCCCGCGAGGCGGGACGCGTGGTCGATCGATCCGCTTCGCGGAAGAGGCGCGGCTTCGATGCGAGCCAGGATCGCATCCGGGCCGAAGCGAGCCTCGTAGAAGCGCGCGATCACCGCATACCGCGTGAGCGGAGCGTCGGATGGATCGAGCTCGCGGAACGCGATCGTCGCGATCCACTCGGAGATGCCCGACTCGATCGCCGCGCGCTCCGAGCGCGCACTCGACTCCGGGCCCCGCGTTTCGAGAAGCAACGAGATCCCGCTCGCCACGAACCAGCGAAGCTGACCGCGCACGGGCTCGGTCTGCACGCGCCAGAGGTCGAGTGCGAGCCCCTCGCCCGCGAGCGATGCGTCGAGTCGGGAGATCTCCTTCTCGATCGCGGGCACGACCTCCTCCGCCATGATCTCCAGCGCGAGCGGCAGATCGGCACGCTCGACCTGCAGCGCATCGACGAGCGCGAGGCGCGGGTCGAGGAGTGGCTTCCCGACTTGATCCTCGAGCGCCGGGATCTGGTCGCTGCGGAGCTCGCGTGCGAGCGCGCGCCCTTCGTCGATCCGGCCCGCCTTGAAGAGCGCGATCACCCGATCGATCGACATCGACACGAGCGTTCCGCCCGGAGACACGTGCGCACTCGCATCCGCGAGGGCCTGGGCGGCGAGATCGTACTGGCCGGTGTAGTGGTACAGGCCGGCGAGCTCGGTGTAATTCGACTCGTTTCGGTCACCGCTCGCGATCAATCGCTTCATCTTCTCGATCGCGCGCTGATACGTCTGGAAGTGCCAATCGCGCTGCACGTCGATCATGGTCCGCGCGTACTGTGGATCCTCGAAGATCCGCGAGGAAAGGAACCAGCTCGAGCGCGTGTTCTCGCCGGAGAAGCGCAGCAGCACCTCGAGCTTGGTCAGATCGACGAGCTCCCCGCTGCCGAAGCTCTTGTAAGCGAGCTCGAGGCTGTTCTGCAGCGACGTACCCGGAAACACGAGAGGTTGGCCGGTCTGCAGCACGTAGGTGAGCCACGTGCCCTCCGCTCGCGGCTCGGACCAGGCGAGGGCCGCGTGCGCTGGCAGTCCGATCATGTGCGCGACACGACCCTGGCGCGCGGCGATCTCCTGGTAGAGCTCCGAGAGATCGTCACAGTCGCCACGCAACATGCCGCCGGCCTGCGCCGACAGCGTCTGCGACGCGGTCTGGTGTATGTCGCCCGAGATCGTCCGAGTACCGATCAGCAGCGGGTTTCGCGGATCCGGGCTGTCGAAGGTGTAGACGAGCAGGTATTGACCGATCAGGTCGAGGTGCGCGGCGTCGGGCAGGACTCGCGCGGCCTGGAGGTACCAGGCCTCGGCGTCGGCGCTTCTTCCGCTCTTCGCAGGGTCGAGCCGGCCGTGTGCGGTGACGAGCGCGAGTACGTCGGAGTTCGGCGCGGTCACGACGATGTGCGGCGGGAGTGCGTCGCGCAGCGCCGCCCATTCGACGCCGGGACCGGTGGTCGGGAACGCCTGGCGCCAGGTCTCCTCGTCGGACCGCAGGCCGCGCTCGGAATCCCAGGCGGCAATTCGATCCGGCCCGCTCCAGAGCTCGGCTTCGACCCAACTCGCCGCGTCGCGCAGCGGGTCCGATCCGTGCGGGAGGCGGACGACCAGCCGAGTCACGACTCCGTTGGTGTAATAGGCCGGAAGCGGCGCGAATACCGCGTAGCCGACACGTTCTCGTGTCGCCAGCGTCCAGACGCGCTTCCCGAACGCGTCCTCGACGAGCTCCATCTTCGCACCCGACCCCTCGAAGGTCGCGATCGGGAGCATGCGTTCGGATCGGAGGACGGCATCTCGAACCGCGTCGGTCGCGCCGCGCTTCGCCTTCAGAACCGAGAGCCAACCGGCCCGAACGAGCCGACGTGCGAAGCTCGGCGGTACCAGATCGAGGCTGTACTGCGTGTCGTCCAGCGTGATCTGCATCAGGATCTCTGCCACCGCCATCCGCGTCTCCGGCGTGGTCGCGGTCTCCGGCAGCGAAGCGATGAGCGCATCGACCGCCCGGGCGAGCTGCTCTCGGCTCGCGGAATGAATCGCGCGCGTCGCCTGCGTCAGCGGCTCGCGCGGGATCTCGCGCAACACGCCTTCGCGTACCACGTACAGGTCACGACCGACGAGATAGGCGCCGGTGAGCTCTTCTTCGTAGAGCACCAGAGCCTCGGCACGAAGCCCGGCCGTACGCGCCCGGGCGAGCATCGCCGGCAGATCGACGAGCGGCGCGGTGTTCCAGTTCGCGAGCAGACCCCAGCTCGCGCGCAGATCGCCGATCTCGGTCGCGAGCGCGAGCCAATCCCCTTCGCGCGCACGCACGATCTCGTACTCGTAACCCGGGGCGGCGCGCCAGAACACGTGTGAGTCGCGCACCACGAGGTCCGGGCGGGCGGGAAGGATCGATCCGACCTCGACGCCCTCCACCTCTCGAGGCGCGAGCGCGGGCGGCGGAGCGCCAGCTTCCGCGCCGGGATCCGGCGGGAGGGTCTGCGCGGTCGCGCACGCGACCAGGAACACGGCGAGGACGGCGGAAGCGAAGCGACGCATCGGCTGCCGGTACCTTACCGAGTCCGGCTGAAGTAAGCTCCGCGTCTCCGAACCAAACTCTCACCGAGGGGGAAATGAAAGTTCCGAAGCTCGCGCTCTACCACTTCGACAGCTGTCCGTACTGCGAGCGCGTTCGCGCGGCCCTGGGCCGCCTCGATCTCCAGATCGAGCTGCGCGACGTCCACAGCGAACCCGAGTGGAGACAGGAACTCGTGCGCGCGACCGGGAAACAGATGGTGCCCTGCCTGCGCATCGAGCAGGAGGACGGCCGCGCCCGCTGGATGCACGAATCGGCCGACATCATTCGCTATCTCGAAACGGAGGTGGCGCGTCGGGGCTGATCGCCCCGCGCGCACGCTCATGTCGACCACCGATGCGCGCGAACGCTTCATCGACATCTTGCGCCTGCCCGACGAGAGCGTCGATCTGGCCGAGGCTGCGCTCTGGGTCGCGGCCGAGCAGTACGAAGGACTCGACGTCCCGGGTTACCTCGCGCGACTCGCCGAGCTCGCCGAGACGGCGCGGCCGCTCGTCGATGCCGCCGAGACGATCGAGCAGCGAATCACGGCGCTGAATCGATTCCTCTACGACGAGCACGGCTTTCGAGGCAATCGCAGCGACTACTACGACACGCGCAACAGCTTTCTGAACGACGTCATCGATCGCCGCACCGGCATTCCGATCACGCTCGCGATCGTCTATCTCTCGGTCGCCAGGCGCCTGGGTCTGCCGGTCTCCGGCGTCGGATTCCCCGGCCACTTCCTGCTCCGCTGTCATGCGCAGGACGAGATCGTGATCGACCCGTTCGAGGGCACCTTTCTCTCGCGGTCCGACTGCGAGGAGCGCTGGCGCGCGACGCTCGGCGCCGACACTCCGTTCGACGTTCGCGCACTCGAACCGGCGCCCGCGCACGCGACGCTCTCTCGCCTGATCGGAAACCTGAAGCAGATCTTCCTCGCGCAAGAGGACTGGCCGCGCGCACTCGCGTGCATCGAGCGGATTCTCCTGCTCGAACCCGACGAACCCCTCGAGCTCCGCGACCGCGGCCTTCTCTACGCTCGCCTCGAATGCTTCGAAGCCGCGAAGGCGGATCTTCACCGTTTCCTCGAGCTCGTGCCGGATGATCCGAGCTCGACCGGCGTTCGCCAACGACTGATCGAGCTCATGCGGAGCTCGCCGGCGCTTCACTGACGGGAATGGGAGAAGTCGACATGCCGGTGCCCGACGAGCGAGCAGGGCCCGCATCCGACGCCGGGTGCCGATCGGGAGGAGCGGACTCGATCGGGTACGAGCACTCGCCGATCCCGGTGCGCGAGGATCTCCGCGCTGCGCATCGCCGCGCATGGCGACGGCTCGCATCCGCGGGCACGTGGTGGACCGGTGCAGAGCGCGTCGCGATCGCGCGCGAGGTTCGACGCGAAGCGAGCTGCGCTCTCTGCGCGGATCGACGACATGCGCTCTCGCCGAACGCAGTCGCGGGCGAGCACGCGCCGGCCACGCCGCTCGAGGCCGCTGCGGTCGAGGCCGTCCATCGCATCGCGGGCGATCCCGGCCGGCTCTCGAAGCGCTTTCGCGACGGACTCGAAGCCGCCGGACTCGACGATGCCGCCTACGTGGAGCTCGTCGGTGTCGTCGTCACGGTCGTCAGCATCGATGCGTTCTGTCGGGGGATCGGCCTTCCGCTGCACGCGCTTCCGGCACCGCTCGCGGGCGAGCCCTCCCGGTACCGACCGAGTCAGGCTCGCGACGACGGCGCCTGGGTGCCGATGATCCCCGCGTTCGGCACGACCGGGAAGGAGGCGGATCTCTGGCGCCGCGGCGCGACGGGAAACGTGATCCGCGCGCTCAGCCTCGTGCCCGAAGAGGTCCGGACTCTGAAGGACCTGAGCAACGCCCATTACCTGCCACCAGAGCAGGTCGCCGACCCGAGAGCGCAGCTTGGCGCGCTCTCTCGCGCGCAAGCGGAGTTCCTGGCCGCTCGTGTCTCCGCGCTGCGCGAGTGCTTCTACTGAACCAGTTCGCACGCGCTGCTGCTCCGTGCGAGTGGCGAGATCGAGGGTGAGGCGTACGACATCGAGACCGTCACGACGGGGGATACGACCGGATCGAGCGGCGTTCCGAACGGGCCGGCGCTGAGCGCCTTCGCCGAGGCGCTGGTCAGCGGCGACGGGAATGCACTCGCGCACGCGCGAGATCGCGTGGCGCTGGAGCTCGGGCCGGACGGCTTGCTCGACGTGGCCGCCGTCGCGTCGAACTTCGAGCGCATGGTCCGGATCGCGGATTCGACGGGCATTCCGCTCGATGCGCCCGTCGCGGCGCTGACCTCCGACCTGCGCGACACCCTGCACCTCGATCGCTTCGAATCGGCCGCACGGACCCGACGACTCGGGCGCTTCGGCCGGGGGCTCGCGTCCGTGCTGCGTGCGGCGCTCCCCGTCGTCCTGCGCCGCCTGCCCCGGCGTCGGGATCGCGCGAAGGACTAGTCGCCGCCGCCGCGGAAGCGCTCGAGATCGCGGCGCTCGCGCTTGGTCGGGCGCCCGGCCCCCGGATCGCGCTGCGGCATGCGCACGCGCACCTTTCTCGGCTCGGGCGGCGGGGAGTGATCGTCGAAGAGCTCGCGCGCGAGCGCGGCGGAGAGGCGCTTCTCGGCGAGCGCCTTCACCTCGAGGATTCGCGGTCCCCCCTCGGTCTGCGCGCGCACGCGATCACCGACGCGCAGTCCGTAATGCGGCTTCACGTTGTCGTCGTTGACCTTCACCCGGCCACCCACACACGCCTGTGTCGCTTGCGTTCGCGACTTGTAGACCCGCGCGGCGCAGAGCCAGCGATCGATCCGCACGCTCTCCATCACCGGCAGTCTAGGCGGCTCGGTCAGATCTCGTACTGCCAATCGTCGTCCGACTCGAAGCGGAAGATTTCCGAATCCGGTCGCGGACGCAGACGTGCACGCGCGAGATCGAGCGCACGCTCGAGGCCCTCGAAGATCCGGCCGCCCGTGAGCACGAGCGCATCGGGACCGACGACCGCCCCGAGCTCGGTACTCGCCAGCAAGCCGTGAAGCCGCTCGGAGAGACCACAGAGCACGAGCGAAGCGCCGCGAGATCGCAGATCCGCCGCGAGATGCCGCAGGACCTCGAGCACGGTCGCGTCGAGATGCCGCGCGCGTTTCAGCCGCAGGACGACGACCTCGGTTCCGCGCGAGGCGACTTCTCGGAGACGATCGGCGAGCTCGGGCGCGACCGCGAAGTTCAGGTCGCCCTCGAGGTGCAGGATCACGGCGGGCATCGCGCCGGTCTGCGCGTCGATCGGAAGCTCTCGCAGGCGGCGTTGTCCGCTCTGCGCGAGCTCGACCATCTGCAGCCGACCTGCGCGCCGCACGAGCAGCGCGAGCGAGAGCAGGAGTCCCGCGTACACGGCCGGCACCAGATCGAGCCAGAGCGTGACGGCGAGCGTGACGGCCAGCACCGCCGCATCGCCCGGCGTCGAAGCGGCGCGGCGGATCTGCGTCGGCGAGATCGAGGCGAAGCCCGTCAGCACGATCAGCCCCGCGAGCGCCGCCATCGGCACGCGTTCGAGTCCGGGGGCGAGCACCGGCAGGAAGAGCGCGACGAGCGCCCCCGCCGTCACGCTCGCGAGCCGCGTGCGGGCTCCGGCGAGACGCGAGGTCAGCGACCGCGTGAGCGAGCCGCTCGTGCACTGCGCCCCCACCAGCGCCGCAGTCACGTTCGCAACGCCTTGGGAGAACAGCTCGCGGTCGGGGTCGAGCGCGGGACCGCGCGCGGGCTCGAGCGCTCGAGCGGACGCCATCGCCTGCACGGTGATCAGCAGCGCGAGCGCGAGCGCGGGCGGCAGGATCTCGGCCGGGTCGAACGCGCGCGGCGCGTGAAGGGCGGGCAGATCGAGGGCAAGTGCCGAAAGGCGCGGGAGCGCTCCCTCCCCTTCCGTCCAGCCGAGAAGCGCCGAAGCGAACGCGGCCAGCGCGAGCGCCGCGAGCGCGGCCGGAAAGCGCGGACCGGCCCGTCGGGTCGCGAGGATCAGCACCGGAACCGCGAGTCCCACCGCGAGCGAGTGCGGATCGGCGGCAACGAGCGCACCCAGAGCGTCGCTGAGCGCCCACCACGCGTTCGGTATCAGCATCGACGTCTCGTGCGGCGCGGGCTCGGTGCCCGCGAGCATCGGCAGGTAGCGGAGCGCGATCAGCAGGCCCACACCGATGTTGAAGCCGCAGATCACGGAATCGGATAGGAAACGCGACGCCCGTCCGTAGCCCAGCGCGCCGAGGCCGATCAGCATCACGCCAGCGCAGAGGCCGGTGGCGAGCGCGGCCGCGATCGGATCGTGACCTCGGGCGATCGCGGGCGCGACCACCGAGACGCCGAGCAGGAGCGCGGTGGGATTCGTCGGCCCGGTCACCATGAAACGGCTCGAGCCGAAGAGCGCCCCTACCAGGGCGGGCAGCGCGGCCGCCGCCAGGCCCATCTCGGCAGGAAGCCCGGCCACCAGTGCGTACGCGACCGCCTGTGGAATCGCGAGCGCCGCGATCGCCACGCCTGCGAACAGGTCTGGAGAGATGTCCGCGCGACCCGTGCCGCGCAGATGCGGCGCGAATCGGGCGAGCGCGCCGCGCAGCAGACTCCGCCCCAACGACTAGCCCTGCTCCGCGGCGGGCGGGAACTCGACCTCGAAGCGCTCGAGCAGTCCGAGCGCACAGACCGCATGGCTGGGCTCGAGCAGATAGATCTCGACCCCGGGACGCGCGACGAACACCTTGGCGCTCGGGAGCTTCGCGACGTAGGTGTCGAGCGCCTGGGCGCGCTCCGGCTCGGCATCGAGCTTGCGCAGGTGACCCTGGATCGTCACGCGCGCGAACTTGCTCATGTTCTCGAGCCCCACGGCGCGCGTGTCGATCTGCGCGCAGACGCCGTTCCCGCTGCCGAGGTAACGCCCCTTCATGGAGCCCGGCGAGGTGCCGAAGATCAACCGCGCGGCGCCGGCCTCGGCGAAGAACATGACGGAGCTGTACGGTGGATCCCCCGCTCCGGGGCCGGCGAACGAGAAGACCGCGAAGCTCTCGTCGCGAAGCACCGAAGCAATCGTCTCGAGCTGCTGGTCACGGGTCATGAACGCCCGTCTAGCACGCGCGCCTCGGCATTGTAAATCCGCTTCCGGGACGTGCAGTTGTGCGCATGTCGACCGGGCAGGTCCGCGCTCCGTATCGGGACCCGGGAACGCCGGCTCAGGCTCGCGCGGCGGATCCCCGAAGAAGGACGGGCGCTTGCCTCGGGCGGAGGCGAGGGCTACTACGGTCGATTCCCAGAGGTCGGGAGGAGCATTGGCAAAGTCACTCGTGATCACGGAGAAGCCCAGCGTCGCGCGCGACATCGTCGCGGTGCTCGGCGGCTTCACCGAACACGATGGGTACTGGGAATCGAACGAACACGTCGTCACGTTCTCGGTGGGGCACATCGTCGAGCTGCTCGCGCCCGAGGACGTCGATCCGCTGTACAAGCGCTGGACTCTCGACACGCTCCCCATCCTGCCGAGCGAGTTCAAGCTGAAGCCGAAGTCCGGGCAGTCCGAGCGCATCCGCACGATCAAGAAGCTGCTCGCCCGCGATGACGTCGAGATCGTCGTCAACGCCTGCGACGCCGGCCGCGAAGGTGAGCTGATCTTCCGCGAGATCCTCGAGTACCTCGAGTGCACCAAGCCGACGAAGCGCCTGTGGCTGCAGTCGATGACCGCGAATTCGATCCGCGCCGGATTCGAAACGCTCGTGGACGGCTCGAAGTACGACGGACTCGGCGCTGCGGCGTCGTGCCGATCGAAGTCCGACTGGCTGATCGGCATGAACGCGACGCGCGCGCTGACGCGGCGGCTGAAGGCACGCAAGGAGAAGACCGCCTGGTCGGCCGGGCGCGTGCAGACACCGACGCTGGCGATCGTCGTCGATCGCGAGCTCGAAATCCTCGCGCACGTTCCCAAGCCGTACTGGCAGCTGCAGGGGCGCTTTCGCGCGGCGGATCACGAATACGTCGGGATCTGGTTCGATGCGGACTTCCGCGCGCCCGAGGGCGAGGAGCGGGAGAACCGCGACGATCGGATCTTCGACAACGCGCGCGCGAATTCACTCGTGGACCAGATCGGCGGCCAAGCGGCCGTAGCGAGCGAGACACGCAAGCCGAGCCGAGAGACCGCGCCGCCGCTCTTCGACCTGACGAGCCTGCAGCGCGAGGGCAACCGCCGCTTCGGCTGGTCGGCGCGCCGCACGCTGAACGCCGCGCAGCGCTGCTACGAGGCGCACAAACTCCTCACCTACCCGCGCACCGACTCGCGCTGCCTTCCGAACGACTACCGCTCGACCGTGGACGAGGTCTTGCGCTCGTTCGCCGAGGCCGGCCCGTTCCAGGCCGAGGCGACCCACCTGCGCGAGAAGGGTCTCGAGAACACCGAGCGCACCTTCGACGACGCGAAAGTCTCGGATCACTTCGCGATCATCCCGACCGGGCAGAATTCCCGAAACGAGCCTGTCCGGCGACGACGAACGTCTCTTCGATCTGGTCTCCCGACGATTTCTCGCGAACTTCTACGAGCCCGCGGTCTGGAACCGTGTCGAGCGCGTGACCGAGGTGGCGGGCCAGAAGTTCCGCTCCCGCTCGCGCACCCTCGACGAACCCGGCTGGCGCGCGGTGCTCGGGCAGGTCGAACAGGAAGAGCAGGTGCTGCCCGCGCTCGTCCCCGGTGCGACCGAGGCCGAGGCGGTCGACGTCTCGATCCTCGGCGTCGACCTCGAGACGGATCGCACGAAACCGCCCCCGCGAATCACCGAAGCGCGACTGCTGTCGCTGATGGAATCGGCCGGAAAGGACATCGAGGACGAGGAGCTCGCAGCCGCGATCTCCGAGAAGGGGATCGGGACCCCGGCGACGCGCGCAGACGTGATCGAGAACCTGATCGCGAAGAGCTACCTGATGCGCGCGAGCAAGTCGCTGCGCCCGACGGTGAAGGGCATCCGGCTCGTCGACGTCCTGCGACGGATCCACATCGACCGACTCGCGTCCCCTTCGCTCACCGGCCAGCTCGAGTTCGACCTGCGCCAGGTCGAACGCGGGGCGATGCCCGCCGAGCAGTTCATGGACGAGATCGTCGAGTACACGCGCCAGATCACCGACATCGCCAAGACCTTCGAGTACGAGGATCTCTACCCGGACGAGGAGCCGCTCGGGACCTGTCCGCTCTGCTCACGCCCGGTCTTCGAGCGCTCCTGGTTCTATCGCTGCCTCGAGGTTCCTGGCGTGAGCGGCGACGACGATTGCCGCATGCGGATCTGGAAGGACAAGTCGGGACGGTACATGGACCGCCAGACCGTCCGAACCCTGCTCGAGAAGTTCGAGACCGACGAGCTCGAGGGTTTTGCCGCCCGCGATGGCCGCACGTACAGCGCGCGTCTCACGCTCGAAGACGGTGAAGTCGTGCTGCACCCGATCGCGGGAAGCTCGAGCGATCGCGTCAGTGAGTCCCCGGAGTACGAGGTCAACGAAGAGCCACTCGGGGCGTGTCCGATGGGCTGCGGAAGTCAGGTCGTCGAGACGCAGACTCACTTTCAGTGTCAGGCCGGGATCGCGAAGCAGGCGGAGAACGACATCAAGGCGCGTGAGTTCGAGGCCGAGCACAACGAGGCCGGGAAGCGCCGCAAGCGCTACAAGGTGCCCGACGAGGACAAGCCCTGCGGCTTCCTGATTCCGCGCACGGTGTGCAAACGCGAGATCACCCGCGACGAGGCGATGAAGCTCCTCGGTCCCGAGCGGAAGACCGACCTCCTCACCGACTTCACCTCGCGCTTCGGCCGGCCGTTCTCCGCCATGTTGTTCCTGAAGGAGAACGGGCGGCACGGATTCGAATTCGCGCCGCGCCAGCCGCGCGGCAAGGCCGCAGCGGAGGCGGCGGACGCCGAGCCCGGCGAGGGAGCCGAGGCCGGCACCGAAGCGGCGGCTCCGAAGAAGAAGCGGTCCACGCCCAAGACGGCCCGGCGCAAGAAGGCGGCCGCGAAGAAGACACCCGCCAAGAAGGCATCGCGGAAGAAGGCGTGAGCAGGGTCCGGCGCATCGGCCTCGTGCAGCAGGCGGTCGGCGACGACCTCGATCGGAATCTCGCTCGCGCCGAGGAGGCGATCCGCGAGGCGGCGTCGGGCGGCGCGCAGATCGTCTGTCTTCAGGAGTTGTTCCGCAGCACCTACTTCTGTCAGCGCGAAGACGCATCGCTCTTCGATCTGGCGGAGCCGATTCCCGGGCCGACGACCGAACGCATGTCGAAGATCGCTGCCGACTGCGGCGTGGTGCTGATCGTGCCCGTCTTCGAGCGACGCGCCGCCGGCCTGTATCACAACTCGGCGGTCGTGATCGAGCGCGACGGGACGATGATCGGTCACTACCGGAAGATGCACATTCCCGACGATCCCCTCTTCTACGAGAAGTTCTACTTCACGCCCGGCGATCTCGGCTTTCACGGCGTGGACACCTCCGCGGGCCGGATCGGCGTTCTGATCTGTTGGGATCAGTGGTTCCCGGAGGCCGCGCGGCTCCTGGCGCTCGACGGCGCGGAGCTTCTCTTCTACCCGACCGCGATCGCATACCTCGACGGCGAGACCGACGAAGAGAACGCGTCGATGCGCGAATCGTGGCTGACGGTGCAGCGCGGGCACGCGATCGCGAACGGCGTCTTCGTCTGCGCCGCGAACCGCGTGGGTCGCGAGGGAAGCTTGCGCTTCTGGGGCAGCTCGTTCGTCGCGGATCCACGGGGGCGACTGATCGGCCAGGCCGGCGATTCGTCCGAGCAGGTGCTGATCGTCGACTGCGACCTCGAGACCATCGAGAGGCAGCGACGAGGTTGGCCGTTCCTGCGCGACCGCCGCATCGATGCGTACGGCGACCTGCTCTCGCGTTTCCGTCGCTAGCATGAACTCACGCCTTCGCATGCCCGCCGAATGGGAACCACACGCTTCGACGTGGCTGGCCTGGCCACACGCGATCACGACCTGGCCGGGTTGCCTCGACGACGCCGAACGCGAGTTCGAGTTCCTCGTGCGCACGCTCACGCGGTTCGAGCGCGTGGAGCTCCTGGTCCAGAGCGAGTCCCATCGCGGGCGGATCGAGGAGCGGCTCGGCGCGATCGTTCGCGGTGGCGCGCTTCGCCTGCACGTGATCCCGACCGACGACGTGTGGATGCGCGACATCGGGCCGACCTTCGTTCGCGCCGACCGACGAGCTCATCGCGCTCGACTGGACCTTCGACGCGTGGGGCGGGAAGTACGCGCCGTGGGACCGCGACGACGCGGTCGCCGCGCAGGTCGCGAAGCTCGCGGGTGTTCGCCGTGAGCGTCCGGGAATCGTTCTCGAAGGCGGCGCGATCGAGGTGGACGGTGAAGGGCACGCTTCTCGCGACCGAGCCGACGCTTCTCGATCCGAAGCGGAATCCCGGCATCGACCGGCGGGCGATCGAGACGCTCGTCCTCGAGTTGCTCGGCGCGCGCACGACGATCTGGCTCGGTGACGGCATCGAGGGCGACGACACCGACGGACACATCGACGACATCGCGCGCTTCGTCGCACCCGGACGCGTGGTCTGCGCTCGCGAGCGGGATCCGCTCGATCCAAACCACGAGCCGCTCGAGGACTGCATCGCACGCCTGCGCGCGGCACGCGATGCCGCCGGGCGCGCGCTCGAGGTGATCGAGCTGCCGATGCCGCCGCCCGTGCACGCGGGCGAGGATCGTCTGCCCGCAAGCTACGCGAACTTCTACGTCGCCAACGGAGCCGTGCTCGTGCCCGATCTTCGACGCGCCCACCGACCGGCAGGCGCTGGATCTGCTCCGTCCGCTCTTTCCGGCCCGGGAGATCGTCGGCATTCCCTCGCGCGCGCTCGTCCGCGGACTCGGTGCCGTGCACTGCCTGACGCAACAGCAACCGCTGACATAGAATCGTGTCATGCCACGGGCGGCGGCTCTGAAGCGATATGAGTTCGCGAAGTACCATGCCCTCGGGAACGATTACCTGGTGGTCGACGGAGACCTCTTCCGTCCCCAGCTGAACGGCGAGCGAGTGCGCGCGCTCTGCGACCGCAATACCGGGATCGGGAGCGACGGCGTTCTCTCGTTGCATCGGCCGGACCGCGGCGCACTCGTTCTGCGGATCTGGAACCCCGACGGCTCCGAGGCCGAGAAGAGCGGAAACGGCATTCGGATCTTCGCCCGCTTCCTCTGGGACTTCGGCTACGTGAGGAAACGCGAGCTCGAGATCGCGACGGGTGGAGGTCGGGTCGTGGCCCGGCTCTTCCTCGTCGGAAGAGAGGTGCGGAGCATCCGCGTCGACATGGGACGTGCGACCTTCGCGAGCTCCGAGATCCCCATGCTCGGCCCCGAGCGCGAGGTGATCGACGAGCCGCTGCGGGTCGGCTCCCTCGATCTTCGTGTGACCTGCGTTTCGGTCGGTAACCCGCACTGCGTCCGCTTCGTCTCCGAGCTCCATCCCGAGGCCCTGCGCAGCTCTGGGACCACAGCTCGAGAACCACGCGATGTTTCCGAACCGGATCAACGTCCAGCTCGCGCGGGTGCGCTCTCGATCGGCGATCGACATGCTCGTCTGGGAGCGGGGCGCCGGTGAGACGCGGGCCTCCGGCTCGTCGAGCTGCGCGGTCGCCGCCGCCGCGCACCGGCTCGGTCTGGTCGATCGCAAGGTGGACGTGCGGATGCCGGGCGGAAAGCTCCGGATCGAGGTCTCCCCCGACTACGCGCTCCGGATGACCGGCTCGGCGACTCCGGTCTATCGCGGGAGACTTCTCTAGACCGAGAGACTCCGGCCCGACGGCCGCAGCGCGTTCGCCAGCGCGTCCGCGACCCGGCCGGCGTTCTCGGCACGCAGCGTCGCGGTCGTGATCCGCAGCGCCGGACCGCTCTGGATTCGAAAGCGCGCGCCGGCGGAGACCGCGAAGCCCGCCTCGAGCAGCGCCGAAGCGGCGGAGGCTTCGTCGGGCACCGGCACCCACACGTTCATGCCGGAGCGGCCAAACGCCACGATCCCTCGCTCGGCGAACGCGGAGATCAGCGCGCGTCTCCGCTCGGTGTAGACCCGATCCGCAGCGCTGCAGTCCACGTATGATTTGCTTGTCCGCCGAGCAACGCCGCCACCGTGCGCTGCAAGAGGTGACTCACCCAACGAACACCGAGCGCGAAGCGGCCCTCGATGCGCGCGACCGTCACCGCGTCGCCGCACAGAAACGCGAGACGCAGGTCGGGGCCGAGCGATTTCGAGACCGACCGCACGACGGCCCACCGCTCCACTCCGCCCGCGCAGAGCGTCCGCGCGGGCGCACCCGCCACGCTGCCGCCGTGGTCGTCCTCGAGCACGAGCACGTCGGGATGGGACCGCAGCGTCGCTCGAAGCTCGCGCACGCGCCGATCGTCGAGCGCGGATCCGAACGGATTCTGCGCTCGCGTCGTGACGACGAGCGCCTCGATGCCGGAACGCAGCGCGCGCTCGGTCGCGTCCGGCAGCGGTCCCGCGTCGTCGACCTCGATCGGCACGGGCACGAGGCCGAGCGCGGAAACGAGATGGAAGACGGCCGGAAAGCCGGGATCCTCGACCCCGACGCGATCGCCGGGCCGAAGCCAGGCACCGAGCGCGCGCTCGATCCCGTCGAGCGCGCCGCTCACCACGGTGAGGGAGTCGGCCGGAATCCCGTCCGCGCGAGATCCGCGGCGCGCGAGCTTCATCAGCTTCTCGTCGCAGAGGTCCTGCCCGTACACCACCGGGCTGGTGTCGATCCGGCGCAGGGCGGGTCCGATGTCGGGGAGAAGAGCGGGGTCGGGGTTGCCGCTCGCGAGATCGATCGCATTCGCGGGTACGCGCGAGACGGCGATCGTCTGCGCGATCGGCGGGTGATGGCTGATCGCCGAGCCGCGGCGCCCTTGGGCGACGACCAGACCGCGGAGACGGAGAGTCCGATAGGCCGCCGCGACGGTCGTCGGGCTGACACGCAGCCGCATCGCCAGCTCGCGCACGGTGGGCAGCCTGGCGCCCGAATCGAGGACGCCGTCGCGCAGCGCGGCCTCGACGCTCGCGGCGATCTCGACGGCTGTCTTCCCCGTGATATGCTGTGCCAGTACAGACTTCTTTTTGTTCTGTAACAAAATAACCGAGCCGGACCGGAGGCGTCAACCATGGCCGATCTCACCCCCACCCCGCGGACGCGACTGAAACGCCGGCCGCAGCGCGCGAGCTACGACCGCGCAGTCGTGAACGCGATTCTCGACGAGGGCTTCCTCTGTCACGTCGCGTTCACCCACGACGGCCAACCCGGCGTGATCCCGACCGTGTACGCGCGAGGGGGCGACGCGCTGTACCTGCACGGCGCGCGCGCGAATCGTGCACTGAACGCGATGATCGAACCCGGGCGCGATTCCTGCCTCTCGGTCACGCACGTCGATGCGCTCGTGCTCGCGCGCTCCGCGTTTCATCACTCGGTGAACTACCGTTGCGTGATCGTCTACGGGCAGGCCGAGGAAGTCACGGATCCGGGCGAGAAGCACGAGGCGCTGCGACTCCTCGTCGAGCACGTGATTCCCGGCCGCTCGAAGGACATCCGCTCGCCCAGCAAGGACGAGTTCGAACAGACACTCGTCGTGAAGCTCGCGATCACGGAGGCTTCGGCGAAGGTCCGCGCGGTCGGCGTGATCGATGACGAGTCCGACCTCGAGCAAGGCTGCTGGGCGGGACTGCTGCCGATCGCCACGAGCTTCGGACCGGCTCTGCGCGACCCTGCACTTCCCGAAGGCATTCCCCTGCCCGCCTATCTCGAGAGCTACTCGCGAGTGGCCGGCTAGGATTTCGCTTCAGTAGTGCGGATTCGTGCCGGAGGCGAGCGGATCGGGCGCGATGGAGGCCCCGCTCTCGCCCGGTGCCCCGGCCATCATCGCCTTCCGACGCTGCTCGAGGGCACGGCGGATGTCTGCGTGCACCGCTCGCGTGATCTTGTACCGCGTGATCAGGCTGATCGGAATCAGGTACAAGAGCGGAACACCGATCCCGACGACGAGTCCCAGACGCATGAGCGTGTCCGGGGGTACATCCGCCGGCGCGATGCCGCGCGGAAGATCGATCATCGCGAGAATGAGGCCACCGAGAACGATCCCGACGCTCGACACGGCCTTGCCCGAGAACGAAAGAGCCGCGCTGAACATCGCTTCCTGGCGGTAGTGGGTGCGGAGTTCGTGATCGTCCAGAACGTCGGCGACGAGTGAAGCGCCGATGATGCCCTGGATCACCGCAATGCCCGCACCGAAGACCCCCATGCCGATCAGGATCACGAGCAGCTTTGGATCTCCGTTCGCGGGCAACACGTCGAGAAAGCGAAGTGACACCAGGAGGATGCCGTCGATCAGATTGACCGACGCGCAGACCAGCAGGACGTGCTTCTTGTCCCAGCGCTTCTGCGTCGCGGCGACGAGCGGAAACGCCACGAGCGCACCGACCGAGACCAGCGCGAACCAACGCAAGTCCTCGGCGGTGAGTCCCCAGAAGAACGTCGTCATGTAGATGCCGATGTTGGCCGTGGTTCCGCCGATCGCGGAGGTGAGCAGGACGATCACGAAGATCAGCGCGAACTGGCGATTCGACAGCGCCCGGATCAGCTCCCGGATCGTGCCCATGAAGCTGAATCCCCGGGGCGAAACGGCGTGCTGACGCAGATAGGGGATCTCGCGGCGGGTCAAGAGGGTCGTCGCGACGGCACCGACGGTGAGCAGGAATCCGGCGCACAGCGCCATCGTCGGGTAGTGAGCGGGATTGAGCTGGCCGATCGCTTGCTCGGGGGTTGCCCGCATGACGAGGCCGTAGGTGAAGAGCGGGAACGAGACGCCGACGATCCAGCCCGCCGCGAAGCGATGGGCCATCACGCTGGTGCGCTCGTCGTAGTCGTCGGAGAGCTCCGCGGCGATCGCCGCCCACGGCACGAAGAAGAGCGTCATCAGGCCGCGCGTGAGCATGACGAAACTCATCAACCAGAGAAACAACCCCGTCTCGCCGAACCCCGCCGGTGGCACGAACACGAAGTACAGCGCGCTGCCGAGCGGTAGCGCTCCGATCAGCATCAGCGGATGTCGCCGCCCCCATCGCGTCGAGAGATTGTCGGAGAGCGAGGCGACCATCGGATCGGTAATCGCGTCGAAGACGATCGCGACGGCGAGCGCGATCGATACGAGCGTCGGATCGACCCCGAGGATCTGGTTGTAGTACAGGAGGATGAAGGTGTTGAACGTCCAGTTCTTCACCGTATCCGGAATCGCGCCGATGCCCTGGTAGAGCTTCGTCGAGAAACGCAGCCGACCTACCCGCTCTCGACGGACATAGGTCGGAGCGGCTTCATCCTGCATGTGCGCTCGAAGGCTCGATGACGAGCGTAGCCACGCCGTGTGTGCCGCTCTCGATCGCGAACACTCTCGTGCCCGGCTTGTGTCCCGCCCGAACTCCGCTCACCTCGACACCCGCGGCTGCGAGTCGGGCGTGGCAAGCGTCCGCATCGGGAACCTGCCAGGCGAGTCCAAAGAGGCGATCTCGCGCCGATGGATCCGGCTTCGTCTCCAGCCGGCTCGCGATCTCGACGGTGACGCCGCCGATGCGAAAGAACATCAGTCGCACGCCGCGGTTCTCGAACGTACGGTCGAGCGCCAAACGCAAGCCGAGCTTCTCCCCGTAGAACTCGCGGGTCACCTCGGCGTCGAGTGTCTGCACGACGACGTGGTCGAGCGCCGCCACGGCCGAATTCGATTCCACGTGCGGGGCGACGAGCGGGAGGGCATCGGGCGACGAGAGATGCTCGACCGCGATCACCAGCGGACCCCGTGAATCGCCGCGCGGAAGGATCACGGTCTTCCACTCCCGCTCGGCGGAGGTCGCACGGTCGCGCCCGCTGCCGGAAGTCGGACCGGTCGGCGACAGGCCGCGCGCGCGCAGCTCGCGCGCGCACGCTTCGGCGTCGTCGGTGCCGAAGGCAATTCCGACCACGCCCTCGCCGTTCTCGTCGAGCACCGCGCGAAGCATCGTGGCGGTCGGGCCGTCTTCGACCGGCGCGAGCAGCTCGAGGTAGGTGTTCGACACGCGGAAGAGCGTGTTTGCACTGCCCATGCCCGGGTGTGCGCCGCGCCACGAAGGCTCGCGGCCGAGCAGCGTGGTGTACGTCGAGGTCGCTTCTTCGAGATCGCGTACAGCGACGATGACGTGATCGAGCGAGTGCAGCATCGCGCGAGCTTACCAGAGGCGATTCAGCCCGGTCGCTTCCTCAGATTGGCCGGCAGCATGCGCTTGCGCAGGCGAAGGCTCTGCGGAGTCACTTCGAGCAGCTCGTCGCCCTCGATCCACTCGAGTGCGGACTCGATCGTGAAACGGCGCGGCGGGGTGAGGACCTCTGCCTCGTCCCGTCCGGCGGCACGCACGTTGGTGAGTTTCTTCGGGCGACACACATTCACGTTCATGTCGTTCGCGCGACGGTTCTCGCCGACCACCTGTCCCTCGTAGATCGGCTCACCGTTGCCGATGAACATGGTCGCGCGGTCCTGGATGTTGAAGAGCGCGTGCGCGGTGGAACGACCGGGGTCGCTCGCGACGATCGCACCTACACCACGACCGGTCAGTGCGCCCGCGAGCGGCTCGTAGCCCCGCACGCTGCGATAGAGGGTGCCCTCGCCGCGCGTGTCCGTCAGGAACTCCGTCCGGTAGCCGAACAAACCGCGGGACGGAACGACGAAGTTCAAGAGCGTTCGCGCGCCACGGCTCTCCATCTGTACGAGCCGGCCGCGCCGCGAGCCGAGCTTCTCGAGCACCGCGCCGGTGGCCTCCTGGGGCACTTCGGCGACGACGTCCTCGACGGGTTCGCAGCGCTTCCCATCGATGGTGCGCTCGATGATCTGCGGTTGCGAGACGGCGAACTCGAAACCCTCGCGCCGCATGGTCTCGATCAGCACCGCGATCTGCAGCTCGCCGCGACCGGCGACCTCGAACGTGTCGGTCGCCTCGCCGGTGCCGATCCGGATCGACACGTTCGTCAGTGCCTCACGGCGCAGGCGGTCGCCGATCTGGCGGCTGGTGACGTACTTGCCTTCCTGTCCGGCGAACGGGGAGTTGTTGACGGAGAAGCGCACGCTGACCGTGGGCGGATCGATGGCGATTCGCGGAAGAGGCTCCTGCGCGTCGGGGGCGCAGATCGTGTCGCCGATCTCGATCGTGTCGACACCGGCGATGATCGCGATCTCGCCGGCCGAGGCGCTGTCTCGCTCGACGCGGTCGAGCCCCTGGGGCGCGAACAGCTTGGTGATTCGGAAGCTCTGAGCCGTGCCCGTTTCGGGGATACGCACGACGGTGACACCGCGGCGCAAGGTGCCGCGCTCGACGCGGCCGATCACGAGCCGGCCGACGAACTCGTCCCAGCCGAGCGTCACGGCCTGGAACTGCAGCGAGCCATCGACGTCGACCTCGGGTGCGGGCGCCTGCTCGAGGATCAGATCGAGAAGCGGTCGCAGATCCTTGCGCTCGCCATCGGGAGAAAGGGAAGCGGTGCCCTGCTTCGCCGAGGTGTAGACGATCGGGAAGTCGAGCTGGCGATCGTCGGCACCGAGCTCGACGAGCAGATCGAAAACCTCGTCCACGACCTCGTGCGCGCGCTGCTCCGGCCGGTCGATCTTGTTGACGACGACGATCGGCTTCAGGCCGCGCGCGAGCGCCTTGCCGAGCACGAAGCGCGTCTGCGGCATCACACCCTCGACCGCGTCGACGAGCAAGAGCACCGCATCGACCATGCCCATCACGCGCTCGACCTCGCCACCGAAGTCCGCGTGGCCCGGCGTGTCGACGAGCTGAACCTTCACGCCCTGATACTCCACGGCCGTGCTCTTGGCGTGGATCGTGATGCCGCGCTCGCGCTCGAGGTCCTCGCTGTCCATCGCGCGCTCCTGCACCTCTTGGTTGGCGCGGAACGTGCCTGTCTGGCGCAGGAGACCATCGAGCAGCGTCGTCTTGCCGTGATCGACGTGCGCAATGATGGCCAGGTTGCGGATGTCTTTACGGGGGCCACGCATCGGGGCGGCGAGGCTAAGATGCCTTCCGCCGGATGTCCACAGCTCGCATCGCTCGAATCCACATCTATCACGGAATCTCGCGAGAGCTTTCCGAGGCACTTGCGCGTCCGCTGCGTGAACGCCTGCCCGATCGCGAGGTGATCGTCTGGACGCGCGAGGACGAGCTTCGCGCCGGAATCGGCGAGGTCGAGGTGCTGCTCGCCTACCGCCCGCCCCGGGGACTCTGGGCGGGAGCGAGGCGGCTTCGGCTCTTTCAGATGATGGGCGCGGGTGTAGACGCGCTCTTGCCGGCGCCCGATCTGCCGGCGAGCGTGCGGATCGCGAACGCGCGCGGCATCCACGGGCCGCAGATGAGCGAGTTCGCGGTCGCCATGATGCTCGCGCTCGCAAAGCGCGTTCCGCGGGCGATCGAGCAGAGTCGCGAACGACTCTGGAAGCAGTATTCGGTCGACACCATCGCGGGTCGGACGGCCGGAATCCTCGGGCTCGGCGCGATCGGCACTGCCGTGGCCGAGAAGGCGAGCGCGCTCGGCATGCGCGTGATCGGCACCCGGCGCGAGCCGAAGCCGACTCCCCACGTCGTCGAAGTCGTCGGCCCCGCTCACACCGATCGCGTCCTGCGCGAGTCGGATTTCCTGGTCGTGCTGCTCCCGCTCACGCCCGAGACCCGCGGATCGCTCGGCGCGCGCGAGCTGACGCTGCTCCGGCCGAGCTCCTACCTGGTGAACCTGGCGCGGGGCGGGATCGTGGACGAGGACGCACTCGCCAACGCCCTGCGCGCGGAGCGACTCGCCGGCGCGGCGATCGACGTCTTCGCAGAGGAGCCACTCCAGGCGTCGAGCCCGCTCTGGAGCGCTCCGAACACGATCCTGACGCCGCACGTATCGGGCCTGGGACCCGGCTACATGGACCGACTCACCGACATCGTCGTCGAGAACCTGGAGCGGATCGAGACGGAACGGCCGCTGCGAAACGAGGTCGATCGCACGCGTGGCTACTAGAGATCCGGGAGTGGAACTGCCCGGGCCGGAAGCACATGATCGCAGCACCTGAGACGGGCTCGCTGCAAGAGCATCGCCTGCGATCGGAGGAGGGAGCCATGAAGGATCATCGGGCAGGTACGAGGCTCGCGGGCAAACGCGCGATCGTCACGGGAGCGGGGAGCGGAATCGGGCGCGCGTCGGCGGTGCTCTTCGCGTCGGAAGGCGCGAGCGTGTTCGCCGTCGACCTCGCCGAGGAAGGTCTCGAGGGAACTCGCGCCGAGATCGAGAAACTGGGCGCGAAGTGTCTGATCCGGCGTGCCGATGCCGCGGACGAGGACGCGGTCCGCGACCTCGTCGCGACCGCGCGACACGACCTCGGCGGGCTCGAGGTCGTCTACGCGAACGCAGGCGTCAGCGGCGGATTCGTGCCCCTGCTCGAGCTTTCCGCTCGAGAATGGGAGCAGGTGCTGCGTGTGAATCTGATCGGCCCGTTCCTCGCCATCAAGTTCGCCGCCCCGGTCATGCGCGATGCCGGCGGCGGCTCGATTCTGTGCACGGCGTCGGTCGCGGGGCTGCGGTCGGGAGCGGGCGGCAGCGCGTACAGCGCGAGCAAGGCAGGCGTGATCAGCCTGGTCCAGACTTCCGCCAACCAGTTGACCGGCACGAACGTGCGCGTCAACGCGATCTGTCCCGGTCTGATCGAGACCGGCATGACCCGGCCGATGTTCGACCTCGCACGGGCACGCGGCAGCGAGAAGAAGATCGGCCAGCTCAATCCCCTGAAGCGCGCGGGGCAGCCGATCGAGATCGCACGCATGGCGCTCTTTCTCGCCAGCGACGAAGCGAGCTACGTGAACGGTCAGGCCTTCGCCGTGGACGGCGGCCTCTCGTCGAGTCACCCGTTCGTGCCGGGACGGCTGGCGTGAGCCTTGGCGCGATCAGGCCTTGAACCGCTCCGCGGTAGCGTACCTCTGCTCGAGCCCGACGAGATCGCCGAACTCCTCGAAGCCGAACTTCGCCTTCGTGTCTTCCGCACTCATGCCCGTCGCCACGAGTTCGGCGAAGACCCGCTCCATCGCGCGCGACGCGGCGAGCAGCCCGGTGAGCGGGTAGACGACGTACTCGAATCCGAGATCGCGAAGCTCCTGCCGGCCGAGAATCGGCGTCTTCCCACCCTCGACCATGTTCGCCATCAGCGGACCGGGCACCTCGCGACCGATCCGCGCGAGTTCCTCTCGCGACTGCGGCGCTTCGACGAAGATCAGATCCGCGCCCGCTTCGCGGTACATGCGTCCGCGCCGGATCGCCTCGTCGAGCCCGAGTGGCGCGCGGGCATCGGTTCGTCCGAGGATCGTGAAGCTCGCACCCGCACGCGCTTCGACGGCGGCGCGGATCTTCTGCACGTGTTCCTCGGCACGAATGACTTCCTTCCCCTGCATGTGCCCGCAACGCTTCGGCCAGACCTGATCCTCGAGCAGCATTCCCGAAGCACCCAGCGCGAGCAGCTCGCGTACCAGTCGCTGCACGTTCAACGGTCCGCCATGACCCGTGTCGCCATCGACGATCACGGGTATGCGCACGGCGCGCACGATACGACGTGCGGTCTCGAGCATCTCCGTCTGCGTCAGCAGCCCGAAGTCGGGCTCGCCGAGCTGCGTGCCGGCGACGGCGAAACCCGAGACGAACAAGAGCTCGAAGCCAGCGCGTTCCGCGAGCTTCGCCGAGAGAGCGTCCCAGACACCGACGGAGAGCGTCACGCGAGACTCGCGGCGAGCTCGCGAACGTCGCGCACGTCCTCGAGCGACGCGAACGCGGACACGAGAGACCTCGCGCGATCCGTGCCGAGGGCGGGCTCGAGACAGAGCCCAAGCTTCGCGCCTCGCTGCTCTTCGTCGAGCGGATTCCGCGGGTGTCCGCGCGCGATCCTGACCGCCGCTCGCTCTCGCGTACCGTCGCTGAACACCAACTCGACCTCCTCGTCCGGGGATCGCGACTCGCGCACGACGACCTGCCGCAGCAGCGCCTGAACGTCGGAGGCGCGGGCACGCGCGTCCGAGAACGCAGCGAGTCCGGGCCAGCCGTCGAGCCACGCGATCGCGGCGCAGTACGGGAGCGAGAACTTCGCCTCGAGCCCGGTGCGCGGTTCGGGGTAGATCAGGATCTTCAAACCGAGCGGGTCGCTCGCGCACTCGATCGCGCGCAGCTCACGGTGCGCGTGTTTCTCGCGCAGCTCGAGCACGGCGTCGATCGTGCGGTGCGTGAACCGACACGACGGGTACGGCTTGAGCTCCACGCCGGGCGACTCGAGCGCGAAGCCGGAGTCCAGCGGTGGCAGCTCGAACGGTCGATTTCCGCCGTACAGGTCCGCGAGTCCCATCTCCATTTCGAGCGCGTCCTCGCGCGCGGTCACCGAGCGAAGCGCGAGCTCCGCGGTCTCGAGTCCGGAGCGCGCGGCCAGGCCCGCGTGGAGCGGCTTTGCATCCGTTCCGAAGTTTCCGCGTGTTCCCGACGCGCGAGACACCGCGATCCCGAACGCGCGACGGAGTGCAGCTTCGTCGAGCCCGAGCAAGACGCCCGATGCGGCCGTCGCCCCGAACACGCCGAGCGTGGATGTCGCGTGCCAGCCGCGCTCGTAGTGCGGCTTTCCGAGCGCCTGTCCGAGCCGCGCCTCGACCTCGAAGCCGACGATGTACGCGTGCAACAGGTCCGCGCCCGAGCGTCCGAGCGCCTCGGCCAGCGCAAATGCCGCGGGCAGGAGCGGCACCGTCGGATGGCCGTTCATCGCCCAGGAGACGTCGTCGAAATCGAGCGCATGTGCGGCCGCTCCGTTGACGAGCGCGGCGAGCGCCGGAGATACGCGCTCTCCTGTTCCCCACAGGCTCGCGCGCGGGTGCGATCCCTGCTCGAGCGCGAATCCGCGCAGCTCGCGTGTCACCCGCTCGTCGCGGCCGGCGATCGCACACGCGATGGCGTCGAGCATTGCGGCCCGAGCATGGGCTCGCACCGATTCGGGCACGGTCTCGAGTGCGAGCCCGTGCGCAAACGCAGCCAGACGTCCGGTGGCACTCATCACGTCTCCGGATTCGGCGGCGTCGCCCGATTCGACCCGAGCACCGTCGGTGCGATCTCGCGCGGATGCTCGAGCACGAACTCCGCTCCCGCCGCGCGCAACTCGGCATCGCCGCGGAGTCCCCAGCCGCAGCCGATCGTCCGCGCGCCGGCCGCGAGACCGGTCTCCACGTCGACGGCGCTGTCGCCGACCATCCAGACTTCGGCGGATCGGTTGCCGAGACGCTCGAGAACGTGCACGAGGACCGCCGGGTCCGGCTTGCGGATCGAGAGCGTGTCTCCTCCCAATACCGCGCCGAAGACGAACTTGAGACCGAGCCCGTCGATGATGCGGTGCAGGAAGCGCACCGGCTTGTTCGAGAGCACGGCCAGGGTTTCCCCCGCCAGCGAGTCCAGGCATCCGGCCATGCCCGGATAGAGCTCGGTCGTATCGAGACAGCAGCGGTCGTAGTGCGCACGGAATCGCTCGTAGTGAGACTCGAGTCGCTCCGGCGCGCGCTCCGGTTCGGGCAGTGACATCGAGAGGAGCTTCAATGCGCCGTCGCCGATCCAGGCCTTCACCTGCGGACCCGTCACGGGTGGAAGATCCGCATCCGCAAGCGTCCGATTCAGCGCCACCGCCAGGTCGCGCCAGGTGTCCGCGAGAGTGCCGTCGAAGTCGAAGATCACCACGCGGCCTGACGGAGCTCTTTCCACGCGCACAGACTAGGACGGCCGCGCTTTGCGCGCGAGATCCTCGATGATACGCTTGCAACGTCTCGGACCGCGGCCAACGGTAGGAACGGAAAGGGAATTTCCCACCAGTGATCTTCCCGCTGCGCTTCAAGCTCGCACTCCTGTCGAGCGTCCTCTTGGTGGGCGCGATCGGCACGATCTCGCTGGTCGTTCTCGAGCGAAGCGCGCAGGCGCTGGCGGACGAGGCGGGCAAGCGCGCGATCGTCCTGGTCCAGCAGCTCTCGCGAAACGCGCGTGAGCCACTTCTGCTCGAGGACGACCTGCGCCTCTCGCAACTGCTCGAAACCATCTCGAACGAGTCGGAGGTGACGGTCACTCGCGTACTGGACAAGAGCGGGCGGGTGATCGCTTCCTCGCGTGAAGACGAACCGGAGATTCGCGACCGGATGACCGAGAGCAAAGAGCTCGCGACCCGGCCTCTCGGTGGAATGCTGATCGTGGCCTCGCGCATGACCTACCGGGATCTCGACATCGGCGAGGCGCAGGTCGTGCTCGACGTGACTGCGGTCACGGGACGCGCGATTCGCGCTGCGCGACGCCAGGTCCTGGTCGCGGCGGGTATCCTGCTCGGCATCGGCCTGGTGGTCGCGTTCGTCGTCTCGGGAATCCTCAGCCGACCCCTACGCCAGCTGCGACTCGCCGTGAATGCACTCGCCGCCGGTGACCTCTCCGCGCGAGTGGAACCGACCTCGCGCGACGAGATCGGCGTGCTCGCGCGCGCGTTCAACGAAATGAGCGAGAGCCTCGGCGAGAAGCGCCGGATCGAAACGGCGTTCCGGCGCTACGTCTCGGATCACGTGCTTCGAGAGGTGATCGATTCGCCCGAATCCATTCACTTGAAGGGTGAGCTTCGCGAGGTCTCGGTCGTGTACCTCGACATTCGCAAGTTCACGCGGCTCACCGGCGCGATCGGACCGGAGCGCACCGTCGCCTTCCTGAACGAGTGCTTCGACCTGATCACCGGCCGCCTGCTCGAGCACGGCGCGACGATCGACAAGTACATCGGCGACGCGATCCTCTCGTACCTCGGCGCGCCGATCGAAACCGACGACCACGCCCAGCGAGCGGTCGCCGCCGCCATCGCGGTCCAGCGCGCGATCCACGAGCGCAATCGACGCTGTGAGCTGACCGGTCAGCCATTCGTGCGGCTCGAAGTCGGCATCGGAATCCACACCGGTCCGGTCGTCGTGGGAAACATCGGCTCCGAGCTGAAGATGGACTACACCGCGATCGGCGAGCCCGTGAACGTCGCGAACCGACTGCAATCCCTGGCCGGTCCAGGCCAGATCAAGATCACCGGTGAGGTCCGTGAGCGTCTCGGCGAGCTGATCGACGTGAAGCCGGAGGGGATGCGCACGCTCGAGGGGGTCGATCACCCCATCGAGGTCTTCGAAGTCCTGTATTGAGCGTTGGCGGCCGCGCGCCGCACGCGGGACTAGAGGGGCGGGGTCCATCGGGTAGAATCCCGCGCGTGCCGCGTTCTCGATTCGCGCTTTGCTGCACTCTGCTCATCTCGCTCAGCGGATGCGCGGGACCGTACCAACGTGGCGAGGCCCTCTACAGTCAGGGAGACATTGCGGGGGCTCTCGGCGTCTGGCGCGACGTCCCGCCGACGAGCTCCGAGTACGCGCGCGCGCATGCGCGTCTCGAGATGATCGAGCGCGAGCTCTCGAGCTCGCTCGCGCGCTACGAGAAACGAGCCGCGTTCTTCGAGGACGAGGGTCGACTTTCGGAAGCCGTGCTGTACTACCGGCTCGCGCTGAAGCTCGACCCCGATCGGCCGCAGACACTCGCGCGCACGCAGTCGCTCTACCGCGAGCTGCGCGCGCGGGAAACGGAAGAGCGCGAGAAGCTCACGGCTGCGCTCGCCACCGGAAGACCTCCGCGAGGCGAACGAGTCGGTGAAGCAGCTCCAGAAGCTCGACCCGTTCGATCCCGCGATCCAGATCGAGCTTCGCCAGGTGCGTGCGGAGACCGGCGCACAGGTGCTGCGCTTCCTCGAGGACGGCAAGCGCGCCTACGCGGTCGGCGATCGCGAGGGCGCTCGGCTCGCGTTCGAGCGGGTGCTCGAGCTCGATTCCGAGAATGAAGCCGCGCTCGGCTACCTGTCTTACATCAAGCGATTCGATCAGGAGCTCGCCGAGCAGGCGAAGCCTGTGGAGCGCCGTCAGCCGGTCGCCCGCTCTCTGCCGCCACCGCCCGTCTCATCCGAAGAGATCATCGCCGAAGGCCGCTTCCGCTCCGGACAGAACGCCGAAGAACTCGGCGATCCGTATCGGGCGATCCGGGAGTACCAGATGGCGCTTCGAATCGACCCACACCACGGCGCCGCCCAACGCCGGATCGCGACGCTGCGCAACGAGTTGGCTCCGCGCGTACCGACGCTGTACGAACAGGGAAAGCGCTACTTCCAGGACGAAGATCTCGAGAAGGCGCTCGTCGTGTGGCGAAATGCGCTGCTGATCGCGCCCGACGACGCGCGCACGAAGGAGAACGTCGATCGAGCCGAGCGGATGCTCGCGCGACTCGAGGAGATCCAGACTCGTGGCCCGTGAATTCCGCGCAGTCGCACTTGCCGCGTTCGCCGCGAGCGCGATCGGATGTGCGAGCACGCCGACGTCCATCGCCGAGCGCCTCTTCGCGCGCGATCAGCCACTGGTCTTCGATCGCGGCTCGGCGCTGCTTCCGCCCGAGGGTCTGCGCGTGACCTCGACTCAGGATCGGCAGATCGGCCTCGCGTGGGATCCGGTGCTGGTCGGCAACGTCGCGGGCTACGCGGTTCTGCGCGCGAAGGGGAAGTCCGAAGGCACGTACGAGCGGGTCGGCATCACCCGATCGCGCTTCGGCACGGTGTTCATCGACGCCGGTCCGACCGTCGGTGCGCTCGGTGACGGGCAGACCTACGCATACCGCGTGCATCCGTACGACTCGAAGGGCCGTATCTCGCGCAGTCACGCGGCGCTCACGGCGACGACCGAAGCCCGGCCCGCGGCGCCCGAAGGTCTTCAGGTCTACTCGAGCCTGCCGCGCAGTGCGGTCCTGAGCTGGAAGCCGGGCGATACGCGCACGGTGACGGGGTATGCGATCTACCGATGCCCCTCGACGGCGGGACCGTGGGAGCGCGTCGCATTCGTCGAGGGCCGACTCAATACGGTGTACGAAGACGAAGTCCCCGGCGACCTACGCGTGATGTACTACAGAATTGCGGCCGTGAACCGGTTCGGCGGAGAGAGCGATCCGACGGAGAAGCCGATCCGCACCGTGACGAAGGCCGAACCACTTCCGCCGATCGGGCTCGAGGCGACCGCGTCGAGCCTGGGGCGCGTGGACTTGCGCTGGGCGCCGAACGTCGAGCCGGATCTCGCGAGCTACGAGATCTGGCGCGCGCTGGCAGGCCGATCCGGATCCGGCAACGAAGTTCCGATCGCCCGCGTGCCTGCAGGCACGACGACCCTCGTCGACCTGGCCGTGGGTTGCGGCGAGAGCGCGCGCTACCGCGTTCGCGCGACCGACGCCGACGCGCTCGAAAGCCTGCTGTCGGACCCGCTCGAGGTGAAGGGGCACGACGCCGGCCTTCGACTTTCTCGTCAGGATGGCGCGTGGATCCTCTCCTGGGACCCCGCCGGCGTCGCCGGCTTCTCGAGGGTGCGCGTCATCGAGGTTCGCGCCGTGCTCCCCGATCGCGAGCTGGCGAGCGCCGGACTGGACGGCGAAGTCGTGCTGCCGGACCTCGAAGGCGGAACCGAGATCGAGGTGGTCTTCGAGCCCGCAGACGCGACGCGCGGAACGGCGGCGGCTCCGCCCTGTCGACTCGTCGTCCCCTGACACGGGTGGATCCGCACTCCGCCGGGGCACTTGAATCCCGATCGCGCATCCGTAGACTGAGCGACCCATTCCCCGATAGCTCAGTTGGTAGAGCGGGTGGCTGTTAACCACTAGGTCGGCGGTTCAAGTCCGTCTCGGGGAGCCACTACCGAGCCCGCCTCCGATCGAGCTTGCTGGTGCTCTCGGTCGCGGCTCGGGCCCGCGATACCCCGGGAACAGGATGAGCCTCGCCGACATCGGCCTCGAAGTCCCCGACATCCTGTTGCCTGCAGCGGGAATCGACCTCTCTCGTTGGGCCGTCGTCGCTTGCGACCAGTACACGTCCCAGCCCGAGTACTGGACGGCCGTCGCCGAGATCGTCGGAGAGGCGCCCTCCACGCTCAATCTCGTCCTTCCGGAGGCCTTCCTGGGCGAATCTGGCGAGGAGACCCGAATCGCGGCGATCGGGGCCCGGATGCGCGAGTACCTCGCGCGCGGTGTCTTCGCGAAGCCGCTGCGCGGCTTCGTCGCGGTCGAGCGCAGCACCCCGCACGTCTCGGCTCGCCGCGGACTCATGGTCGCGCTGGACCTCGAGCGCTACGACTGGCGGCCGGGCGCGCGGGCACTCGTTCGGGCGACCGAAGCGACCGTTGCGGAGCGGCTGCCATCGCGCCTGCGCGTGCGCCAGGGTGCGGAGCTCGAGCTGCCGCACGTCCTGGTTCTGATCGACGATCCTCGGAGGACCGTGATCGAGCCGGTCTGTACCGCCGCCGCCAGGGCCACAGCGCTCTACGACTTCGAGCTCATGAATGGCGCTGGACGCGTCCGCGGCTGGGCCGTGCAAGAGCCGGCCGAGATCGAGCGCGTCGCGCAAGCGCTCCGGGCGCTCGCCTCGCCCGAGCTGCAGGCCGAGAAGTACGGGGCGAGCGACGGCGACCCGTTCCTGTACGCCTCAGGCGACGGCAATCACTCGCTTGCAGCTGCGAAGCTCCTCTGGGATCAGCGCAAGGCTACCCTCACGGCAGATCAGCGCGAGCGGGATCCCGCGCGGTTCGCACTCGTCGAGCTCGTGAACGTTCACGACCCCGGACTGCGCTTCGAGCCGATCCACCGGATCGTCTTCGGCGTCGATCCCGACGCGCTTCTCTCCGAGCTCGCGCGCTCGCGGACCACCGGACCGAGCCACGCGCTGCGCTGGCTTGCGGGAACACGCACTGGTGTCGCATCGCTCGCAGCCGGCGACGAACCGCTCGCGGTCGCCGCGCTTCAGGGCTTCCTCGACGACTGGCTCACCAGACACCCCGACACCCGGATCGACTACATCCACGGTGACGATACGCTCGCTCGGCTCGCCGCCGAACCCGGTCGCGTCGGCTTCCAGCTGCCCGCGTTCGAGAAGTCGGCCCTCTTCCCGACGGTGGCGAGACGCGGAGTTCTGCCGCGCAAGGCTTTCTCACTCGGTGAAGCCGAGGAGAAACGGTTCTACCTCGAAGCCCGACGCATCCAGCCCGCGCCCGCGTGATTCGCTAGCGGAGCTCGCGAAGCTCAGGCTCGGATGCGCTTGCGAACCTCGAGGGCGACGATCCCGCCACCGATCGCCATCAGCAGCACCGAACTCGGCTCCGGGATCGGGTTGCTCGGGCCGGGTGCCGGAACGCGATCGGCCGTCCGGATTCGAGCCAGCGTGAAGTCGCTCCACTCACGGCCGTCGGTAACGAAGCTCACCGACGTGACCACGCGGTTGATGTCGATCGTGAGCTGACCGTTGCGGGCCGTTCGGGAGCTGAACCCGAGCATGAAATCCGAGCCGACGACCGAGCCGCGGTCCACGACCCGGAGAAAGCCGTAGCCGGTGGTCTGGAGCATGCCGATGTCGATCGAAGTCAGGAGCGTGGGGGCCGCAAACGAGATCGTGAGGACCTCGGGCGTGTCGATCTGGTACGCGGTGTCGATCGAGCAGCCCGCGATCCTCCGCGAACAGTCGATGCCGAAGCCGTTGCCGGCGCTCCAGGTGAGATCACTGCCGGCCGGAGTTGCCGAGAACGTCACGGGACCCATGGCGGCGTTTCCGCTGTAGGTGACGTTTCCCGAGGTCCCAGCGGCGATGCTCGCTCCGACCAGACCGGTCAGATCGAGCGTGGCGGCGCCAGCGGTCGGCGCGACGAGAAGGGCGAAGACAGCAGCAACCAGAGCAACAGGCACCCGCAGACGCATATCGACGTTGTCCTTGATTCCCGATCGCGATGTCGGGATGTGTGTCGAATTAGTAACAGGTCGCTTAGTGCCCGGTCAAGCAGAGCTTTTTTGCACTTGCCTGCACTTTCTCTTGCATCCCCGGCGATCGAGAGCGCCGGCCCGGGGCTCAGCTGACGGCCGTCAGTGCGGCGAGCACAGCCTCCACGATCGAATCCGCCTTCGCCTGCATCTCGGCGTCGGTCGCGTCCTGGATCGGGTGAGGCACGAAGACTCGCTCGACCTCGGGAAGACCGAGCGCGACCGCCTGGCTTTCGGCGGCGTCCTCGAAGACGCTCGAGGCGATGAAGACCGATGGCTTGCCCTGGATTTCGAACCAGACCGTGTCGTGCACACTGCACGTCGTACAGGACCCTCAATCGGCGAGAGCTTCGATCACGAAGCCGCACTCCTCGGCGATCTGGCGGCGCAGGTCGAGCGGCGCGGGCTTGGTGAAGGTCGGCTTCCGATAGCGCCGGAAGCTGACCCCCGGAAGCCGCTCGCGAAGACGCTGCTCGAGACGCTCGAGCAGCACGTCTCCGCGGGGCTTGATGATGTCGAGAAGGCCAATGGTGCCGGAGAGCTTCGCGGGGCGACGGGCGAGCGCGCGCCGGACGGGCCTGCGCTCATCGGTGGGATCGAGGATCGTCGTCATGGTTTCCCTCCGTCGTCGATCTTGCGGGTCGTCATGACCGAGCCGAGCGGCCCGGAGACCCAGCCCTGAAAGTAGGCGCCGAACTTGCCCGCCTCGCCACCGGCGACCACGAGGGTGATCTCCGTCGCCGTGCGGAATTTCGGAATCCGCGTGTCAGCGCCGAGCTTCTCGACGATCTCGACGGGAAGACCCTCGGCGCACTCCGGCTCGCGGGCGAGTTCGCGCAGCGGACGCGCGCTGACCTCCTGAATGCGTGCGCGCAGCTGATCCTTCGTGAAGCCGTCGCGCGCGAAGGTGTCGACGTGCTCCGGCGGCACCACGACGACGATCTCGCCGTGCATGTAGTGCTTGGGATGGTTCGCTCGCCGCGAGCGACGAGGCCGTAGCTCGTCGGCGAGCGTACGCGCGTCGCGCGCGAGCTGGTCGATGAAGCCGGTCGGCCCGCCGCCGGCGAAGACCGTGACGGTGCTCTCGTGACGCGCGAAGCCGCGCTCGACGTGCAGCGGCTCCCAGGCGCTCCGCTCCTCGTTCTCCGCGAAGCAGAGCGTGAACTTGCCGGGCTGCCCGAGCGTCGCGCGATCGACCTCGCCGGGCCGCCCGCCGCCGACGTTGCGCACGACCAGCTGAAGGGCGCGGCCGATCGTGGCGTTCGCGCGGTTGCCCTGGCCCGAGGCAGTTGATCCCGGAGTTCATCCCGATCCGGTCGCGGATCGGTCCGTTCACGATCAGCACCGGCGTCGGAAAGTACGTGGTCGCGAGCACCCCGTGCATGTTGAACTCGTCGGTGCAGATCGCCTCGACGGCGGCGATCACGACCGGCAGGTACTCGGGCTTGCAGCCGGCCATCACCGCGTTGATCGCGATCTTCTCGACCGTCGCGGGTGCGTAGTTCGGCGGGACGTCGGCGACGACGTCCTGCGCCGAACGGCGCGTGCCGCCGAGCATTCGCATGACACGCTCCGGTGTCGGCGGAACGACCGGCAGACCGTCGGCAGAGACCCTGGTCGAAGAGGAACTCGAACGGGTCGTCCGAGCTCCCGATCTCGATCCGGCGCGCGCGAAGCGGCGAGCCCGATCCCCGCGCCTCGAGCTGCGCGGCCAGATCGGGATCGTTGGAGCGCGAGCCGCAGCCCGGTCGGAGCTCGGGAAGTCCGGACCAGTCGATCTCCGGAGCGGCGCGACCCGAGAGCCTCGAGAGCTCGGCGAAGAGCTCGACCCAGTCCGCCCGCGCAAATCCCTCGAATCGCGCGATCTCGCGGCCACGGGAATCGAGCAGAATCGTGGTCGGCACGGCGTCGATCGCGGCCTCGAACGAGACCGCGAGCGCCGAGTCATCGAGGACGGCGGCGCGAAGTCCGTGTTTCTCGCGGAACGCGCGGCCGCCGTCGTCGTCCTGCGAGACGATCGCGACATCGACCTGCGCGCCGAACGTCGCGTGCGCGGAGTCGACGAGCGGGAGCGTCAGCTCACAGGTCGGACAGCCCGAGTGCGCGAACACCAGCAGCCTCGCACGCGACGACGGCCACAGGTGCTCGCGGCCCTCGGTATCGAGCAAGCGGAACGCAGGGATCACCGCCACGTCGGCAGTATACCGGTCAGCGGGCTCGCGCCTGCTTCGACGGCTTTGGCCCGCGCAGCTTCTCGAGCTGGTCGCGGAAGCGCTCGCACGGATCCTCGTCGTCGACGCGCGGCGTGAACCAGATCAGATCGAAGGACGCCGGCACCAGCTGCGAAGCCTGGCCTTCGAGGTCCGCCGTCTCGCCGCCCCCGCTCGGAGCCTCGACGAACCCGAGGACCAGGTGACTCCGCTTCGGAGCGCGCCGCCCGAGATAGATCGGTACGCCGCGGTCACCGCGCACGTGCCCGGCGCCCGCGACCAGCACGGCGCCGTCGGAGCCCGACGCGCCGAGAAGCGCGTCCGCGAGCACCGCATCCCTCGCGCGCTGCGTCGCGATCATCGCCTCGACCATCGCGTCGGGCGCCATTCCGCAGTGTGCCGAGCGCACCTCGTCGACGAGCGTCTGCCGCGCGGCCTCGGAAAGATCCGGCTCGAGCGCGAGCCGCTCGCGCTCTTCGACCGGAAGCGCGTCGAGCCCCCCGTGACGAAGGCGCGCGAGATCCGCGCGAGTGAGATCGCCCGGCAGGATCGCGAGACGCGCCGCGAGCGCAGATGCAAAAACCGGCCGGTAGAGCGCGAAGTCCGGCCACCCGCTCTGCGCCCAATCGAGCGCGGCGCCGAGCGCGTCGGGATCGTCGGGACGACCCGTGAGCGTAGCTTCGAGCGCACCTGCCCGATCGCGCGGAATCATCTCGAACACGACCGCGGGTCTTCGACCCGAGCGCACGAGTCCGTCGATCAGCCATGCCTCCAGCCGGTGGTGATCGGGGTTGTCGTGCTTCTCGCCGAGCAGGACGAAGTCGGCGCTCGCCGCTCGCTCGACGACGAGCGCGGGAGCGACGAAGCGACGTGCGGCGGTGTCGAAGACGCGCCCCGTCAGCGGATGCTCGCGACCGAGGGGAGCGCTCCACTCGAGCCACGGCTCGGTTCGTACGGCGAGCGCGGGCGTGAGCCGCGCGCAGCCGATGGCCGTGCTCGCGGCGAGCATCACCACGGCGGCGACGACGCGCGCGTTCAGGCGAGCCGCTTCTTCGAGTGAAGTCCGATGCGCGGCGGCAGCGCGCGGAGCATCGAGATCACGGTCTGGAGTTCGGCGCTGGCGATGTCGGCTCCTTCGCGATCGGCGAATCGGAAGTCTACTCCGTCAACCCGATTGCAGGTCCACACCCGCGAGCGCGAGCCCGATCCAGACGAATCCGAGCCCGAGCGAGCACAGCGACGCTGCGAGGAAGACCGCGCGGTAGGCGCGTCCGCCCTCTTCGCGGGGCGCGAGCACACCGAGCAGCCAGGCGACGCCCATCATGGAGACGACCGTTCCGACGCCGAAGCCCGCCAGATAGACCGCGGAATCGCCGAACGAGTGCATTCCCGCCGCCGGCAAGACCGCGAGGGTGCTTCCGGTTCCGACCAGGCCGTGCAGCGTGCCGATCGAGAGCGCAGCGGTTGCGTGAACGTGCACGCGCTCGGAGCCCGCCGAGCGCGAGAAGTGATCGACGGAGTGCTGCAGGTGCCAGAGCGCCCAGACGCCGACCGCCACAAGCACGCCGCCCACGAGGTAATCGCCGACACCCTCGAGCAGCGCGAGATCGAGCCAGTCGGTGGCCGAGACGACGAGCAGCGCGACCGCGATGATGCCGAGCGCGTGGCCCAGTCCCCAGCGCAGGCCGACCACCCACGCGCGCCGGTGCGCCTCGACCGAGAACGGAGCGAGCGCGGCGACGTGATCGGGCCCGAGCAGGACGTGCCCGAATCCCGCCGCGATGCCGGTGAAGAGGATGAGGATCACGAGGCGGGTCGTGCGAGCGCGACCCGATACTCGGCCGCGAGCTCGACGTAGTGTCGATTCTGCTCGTCGAGCTCCGCTCGCTCCTCGTCGGAAACCAGCCGCACCAGGCGAGCGGGCCGGCCGAGCCAGAGCTCGCGCGACCCGACGCGCTTTCCCGGGGAGAGCAACGCTCCCGCGCCGAGCATCCCCTCGCTCGACACGACGGCCCCGTCGAGGATGACCGAGCCCATCCCGACGAACGCGCGATCCTCCAGCGTGCATGCGTGCACGATGCAGCCGTGGCCGATCGTGACCTCTACACCGATCAGGGTCGCGAACCCGGCGCGAGAGACGTGGATGATCGAACCGTCCTGGAGGTTCGTGCGCGCGCCGATGCGGACGCGCTGGACGTCCCCGCGGACCACGCAGCCGAACCAGACGCTCGCCTGCGCTCCGAGCTCGACGTCGCCGATCAGCGTCGCTCCCGGCGCGACGAACGCATCGGGAGCGAGCCGCGGCCAGGTGCCTCGATGAGGTAGGACCCGAGCTTCCAAGGTGGGCGGATTCTAACGCTCGCGCGCGGCCTTAGAGGGTTGGCGAGGCGCCCGGATCCCGGCCCGGATCAATCTTGACTTGGTTGTACAGTTTATTAGGCTGCGGTCACGATGCAGCTTCTCGCCCAGGAAGAGTACGGGCTGCGCTGCCTGGTCCAGGTGGCGCGCCAGCGTGGCTCGGATCCGCTGACGATCCCCGAGATCGCCTCGCGTGAGGGCATCTCCCCCGAGTACGCGGCCAAGCTGATGCGCGCGCTGCGCCAGACCGGGCTCGTGGTCAGCACGCGCGGTGCCGGCGGGGGCTATCACCTCGCGCGTCCGGCGCGCGAGATCACCGCCTGGCAGGTGATCGATGCGCTCGGCGGCTCGCTCTTCCCCGAGGAGTTCTGCGACTCCCACCCCGGACAGCTGCACGACTGCGTGCATTCGACCGGCTGCTCGCTTCGCGGACTCTGGAGCTCGGTCGAGAGCGCGATCCGCGAAATCCTGGAAGGCACGACCGTCGCCGATCTGGCTGGCGGCGATCGGGCACTGCACGCGATCGGCGCTCCCCCGCTTGCACCGAAGACGGACCTGACGCGATGAGCGGCAATGCGGAGCTCGAAGCGCTCGCGAATCGCGAGTACCAGGCCGGCTTCACCACCGACGTCGAGTCCGAAACCGTCGCGCCGGGGCTAGATCCCGACGTGATCCGACGCATCTCGGAGAAGAAGGGCGAGCCACCCTGGCTGCTCGACTGGCGGCTGCGCGCCTTCGCCCGCTGGCTCGAGATGCGCGAGGAGGACGCGCGCTGGGCGAACGTCACGTTCCCGAAGATCGACTACCAGGCGATCAGCTACTACTCCGCGCCCAAACCACGCAAGAAGCTCGGCAGCATGGACGAGGTCGATCCGGAGATCCGCGCGACTTTCGAGAAACTCGGAATTCCACTCAGTGAGCAGAAGATGCTCTCCGGCGTCGCGGTCGATGCGGTCTTCGACTCCGTCTCCGTTGCCACGACGTTCCGCTCGAAGCTCGCCGAACTCGGAATCATCTTCTGCTCGTTCTCGGACGCGGTGAAGAGTCACCCGGATCTCGTTCGTAAGTATCTCGGGTCGGTCGTTCCGTACGCCGACAACTACTTCGCGACGCTGAACTCGGCGGTATTCACGGATGGATCGTTCGTCTACATCCCGCCCGGCGTCCGCTGCCCGATGGAGCTCTCGACCTACTTCCGGATCAACGAGGCGAAGACCGGCCAGTTCGAGCGGACGCTGATCGTCGCCGACGAGGGCGCCTACGTCTCGTACCTCGAGGGCTGTACCGCGCCGATGCGCGACGAGAACCAGCTGCACGCCGCCGTCGTCGAGCTCGTCGCGCTCGAGCGCGCGACGATCAAGTACTCGACGGTGCAGAACTGGTATCCGGGTGACCGTGAGGGCCGCGGCGGCATCTACAACTTCGTCACCAAGCGCGGCGCATGCCGTGGAAGGCGCTCGAAGATCAGCTGGACGCAGGTCGAGACGGGATCCGCGATCACCTGGAAGTACCCGAGCTGCATCCTTCAGGGCGAGGAATCGGTCGGCGAGTTCTATTCGGTTGCCGTGACGAATCACCGTCAGCAAGCCGACACCGGCACGAAGATGATCCACATCGGAAAGAACACGACGAGTACGATCGTCTCGAAGGGCATCTCGTGCGGCCGCGGCCAGCAGACCTACCGCGGCCTGGTCGAGGTCCACCAGAAGGCGAAGGGCGCGCGCAATCACTCGCAGTGCGACTCCCTGTTGATCGGCGACCGTTGCGGCGCGCACACCTTTCCCTATCTGGACGTCCGCAACGCGAGCGCGCGCGTCGAGCACGAGGCCACGACGAGCAAGATCAGCGAGGACCAGCTCTTCTACTGCCGGCAGCGGGGACTCGGAACCGAGGACGCCGTCTCGATGATCGTGAACGGCTTCTGCAAAGAGGTCTTCCGCGAGCTTCCGATGGAGTTCGCGGTCGAGGCCTCGAAGCTGCTCTCGGTCACGCTCGAAGGCGCGGTCGGCTAGGCACGGAGGCTTCATGCTCGAGATCCGGAATCTGCACGCCCGAGTCGCCGGAAAGGAGATCTTGAACGGTCTCGATCTGGTCGTACGCGCCGGCGAAGTCCACGCGATGATGGGCCCGAACGGATCGGGAAAGAGCACGCTCGCGAACGTGCTCGCGGGCCGTGAGGGCTACGAGGTCACGTCGGGAAGCGTGCTGTACCGAGGACGCGATCTGCTCGCGCTCTCGCCCGAAGAGCGCGCGCGCGAGGGCGTCTTTCTCGCGTTCCAGTACCCGGTCGAGATCCCCGGGGTGACCAACTCGTACTTCATGAAGGCCGCGACGAATGCGGTCCGCGTACATCGTGGTCTTCCCGAGCTCGATGCGATCGACTTCCTGACGCTCGTGAAGCAGACGATGAAGGCGCTCGAGATGGACGAGAAGTTCCTCTCGCGTTCGGTGAACGAGGGATTCTCCGGCGGCGAGAAGAAGCGAAACGAGATCCTCCAGATGCTTCTGCTCGAGCCGACGCTCGCCGTGCTCGACGAGACCGACTCCGGGCTCGACATCGACGCGCTTCGGATCGTCGCCGACGGCGTGAACCGACTGCGCTCGAGAGAGCGCGCGGTGCTCGTGATCACGCACTACCAGCGGCTGCTCGACTACCTCGTCCCCGACAAGACGCACGTGCTGATGGGCGGACGGATCGTGAAGTCGGGCGATCGCTCGCTGGCACTCGAGCTCGAGAAGCGCGGCTACGGCTGGATCGAGGGCGAGCTCGCAAGGACCACGCCGACATGAGAGGCACGGCCGCCGAGCTCGCCTTCGCGCGCCACTTCGAGGCGCCGCGCGCAGAGCGCGAGGCGCGCGAGCCGGCCTGGCTCGGGCGATTCCGGGCCGAGGCATTCGGAGCATTCGAGGCGCAAGGGCTGCCGACGACCCGGCTCGAGGCCTGGCGCTTCACGTCGCTCGCCGATCTCGAGCCGCTCACGATCGGCGTCTCCGCGGATCGCGTCGCTTCGGAAACCGTGCTCGGACCCTCCTCGATCGAAGTCGGCCCTGCACACCGGCTGGTGTTCGTGAACGGGCGGTATTCGTCGGCGCTCTCGGCGGTGTTCCCGGTCCCGGCGGGCTGCCGCGTCAGTCCGCTCTCGACGGTGCTGGCGACCGATCCGGGCGCGGTCGAGCGCACGCTCGCGGACGCCGCGGACGCGAAGACGCGCCCGTTCGTGGCCCTGAACTCCGCGCTCTTCGACGACGGCGTCTTCGTCGAGCTGGCCGAAGGAGTGACGCTCGACCGGCCGGTGCATGCGATCTTCGTGCAGACCGGTGCGGGCGAGCCGATCGCCGCGCACGTGCGAACGCTGATCTCGGCAGCTGCGGGCAGCCGCGCGCTCGTCGTCGAGCACCACCACGGCGAAGCGCCCCGATCCGACGTGACGAACGCGGTGACGGAGATCCGCGTCGGCGAGGCGGCCACCGTCGATCACGTCGTCGTGCAGGAGCTACCCGACCGGAGCACGCTGTTCGCGGCCGTCATCTCGCGGCAAGACGCGGGGAGCCACCTCGGGCTGCACTCGCTCGCGCTAGGCGCTTCGCTCGCCCGCGTGGAGTTCGAGAGCCGGCTCGAAGGAGAAGGGGCGGAGCTCGACATGAACGGGCTCTACCTCGGACGCGCGGCGCAACACATCGACCATCACACGACGATCGACCACGCCGTGGGGCGCACGACCAGCCGTGAGCTCTTCAAGGGCGTGCTCGACGAGCGCGCGCACGGAGTGTTCCACGGCCGGGTCCGCGTGCGGCCGGATGCCCAGAAGATCAGCGCCGATCAGACCAATCGCACGCTGCTCCTCTCCGATGCTGCGAAGATCAACAGCAAGCCGCAGCTCGAGATCCATGCCGACGACGTGAAATGCAGTCACGGCGCGACGATCGGCCAGCTCGACGATGCGCAGCTCTTCTACCTGCGCGCGCGCGGCCTCGATCTGGAGGCAGCCCGCGCGCTGCTCACGGCCGCCTTCGCCAGCGAGGTGCTCGCGCGGCTGCCGTCGGAGACGCTGCGTACGTCGGCCGAGAACGCGTTGCTCGCCTGGCTGCCGCGAGGCGGCACGTCGTGACGACCGCGGCGGAAACGTCCCCGACCCGTCGCACGCTCGACGTCGAAGCGCTGCGCAAGCAGTTTCCGATCCTCGCGCGGCAGGTGCACGGAAAGCCGCTCGTCTACCTGGACAGCGCGGCCTCGAGTCAGAAACCCGCGTGCGTGATCGAGTCGATCGCCGACTACTACGGACGCTATCACTCGAACGTGCATCGGGGCGTGCACACGCTCTCCGAAGAGGCGACGAGCGCCTACGAGCGCGCGCGCGCAAAGGTGCAGCTCTTCCTTCGCGCGACCTCGCCACGCGAGATCGTCTTCGTGCGCGGAACGACCGAGGCGATCAACCTCGTCGCGCAGGCATGGGCGCGTCCGAGGCTCGTCCCGGGTGACGAGGTGCTCGTGACCGCACTCGAGCACCACTCGAATCTGGTGCCCTGGCAGATCGTCTGCGAACAAACGGGCGCGAAGCTCGTCGTCGCGCCAATCGACGAGCGCGGGGACGTGCCCCGCGAGGAGTACGTGCGGAAGTTGTCCAAGCGCACGCGCGTGGTCGCGCTCGCGCAGGTTTCGAACGCGCTCGGCACCGTCCTGCCGATCTCGGAGTTCTCGCGCCTCGCGAAACAGGTCGGAGCGACCGTGGTCGTCGACGGCGCCCAGGGTGTTCCGCACCTGCCCGTGGACGTCGGCGATCTCGGTTGCGACTTCTACGCGTTCTCGGGTCACAAGATGTACGCACCGACCGGGATCGGCGCCCTCTTCGGACGGCTCGATCTCCTCGACGAGATGGAGCCATGGCAGAGCGGCGGCTCGATGATCCGCAACGTGACGTTCGAGAAGACGACCTTCGCGCCTCCGCCCGAGCGTTTCGAGGCCGGCACTCCGAACATCGAGGGAGCGATCGGCCTCGGCGCCGCGATCGATTTCCTCGAACAGCTCGATCTCGAGGCCGTTCACGCGCACGAGGCGGATCTGGTCGAATACGCGAGCGCGAAGCTCGAGGCGATTCCGGGCGTTCGACTGATCGGCACCGCGCGCGACCGCGTGGGCCTCGTGTCGTTCGTCGTCGGAGACGTGCACGCTCACGACGTCGGCACGATCCTCGACGGCGAAGGCATCGCCGTGCGCGCGGGACACCACTGCGCACAGCCCGTGATGGATTACTTCGAGGTGCCCGCGACCGCGCGCGCCTCGTTCGCTGTCCACAACGGACGCGACGACGTCGACCGACTCGTTGCCGGCGTGCAGCGGGTGCTGGAGATCTTCGCCTGATGTCGGACCTGCGCGACCTGTACCAGGAGGTCATCCTGGATCACACGAAGCACCCGCGGAACTTCGGGACGCTCGAGCGCGCGACGCATCGCGCCCAAGGGCACAACCCGCTGTGCGGCGATCAGCTCGCGCTCTTCGTCGAGGTCGAAGACGGGCGGCTGCGCGACGTTCGCTTCGCCGGCAAGGGCTGTGCGATCTCGACGGCCTCGGCCTCCTTGTTGACCGAGGCCGTGAAGGGCAAGAGCACCGACGAAGCACACGAGCTTTTCGCGCGCTTCCACCGGGTGGTGACGACGCCCTCCGACGAGCCCGTGGACGTGTCCCTGCTCGGCAAGCTCGCGGTACTCGCGGGCGTGCGCGAGTTCCCGATGCGCGTGAAGTGCGCGAGTCTGGCGTGGCACACGCTCGAGGCGGCACTCGCCGGTCGAGCCGACCCGGTGACAACGGAGTAGCAGATGAGTACCGATGCGAGTTGCAATGTGAAGCCGGGACCCGAGAGCCTGCGCGAGAGCGTGATCGAGGTGCTGCGCAGCATCTTCGACCCGGAAATTCCGGTGAACATCTACGAGCTCGGCTTGGTCTACGGCGTCGACGTCGACGAAGAGAACCACGTTCGCGTGCGCATGACGCTCACGTCGCCGATGTGTCCGGTCGCCGAGAGCATGCCGCCCGAGGTCGAGCAGAAGATCCGTCAGATTCCCGGCGTCGCGCACGCCGAGGTCGACCTCACCTGGGAGCCGACCTGGAACCCGTCGATGATGTCGGAGGCGGCGAAGCTTCAGCTCGGGTTCTGAGCCGAGTATGAGTCCGACGGTCGCTTGGCGTGCGCTCCGTGTCGCCGGCTTCGTGTGCCTCACCGGGTGTCTCGACTTCCACTCTCGTGCCGTCGAGGAGACTCGCACAGGACTTCTCGGGCTCGAGGGTCGGGAGCTGCGCGACTGTCTCGGCATCGTCTCGGATTTCGAGATCGACGGCGACATCGAGCGCCAAACCTATCGCTTCGAGCGCGATGATCCATCCGACGACGGCGCCGGCGCGGGCGCCCTCGGCGGCGTCGCGATCGGCGGCCGTCCGGAGGTCGATCGACGTCACGACCCGCACGGCTTCCCGATCGACCGGCCAGATCAGTCGTACTGTCAGCTCGACTTCGAGCTCACGCGGGGCCGCGTCACGCGAGTTCTCGCGCACGGTCGGACACGCGAGGGCATGAACGCGGACGCGACCTGCATGCTTCGCGCGCAGCGTTGCCTTCCGTAGGCGACGAGCAGCGGACTCACGGACACTGACGGGGGTCGTCTCTCGAGGCCCCGGACGTCGTCTACGGACACTTCGCGCCAATCGCGCCAGATCGGCCCGCTCAGCAACCGGCAAGTCCCACGATTGCAGACCGGGCCGCATCTAGGCCGACTTCAGTCCCCTAAACAGTCTTGGCGTCAATCCCGCGGAGCCATCGACCGAAGCAGTGATATCGGGGGGTTCCCCCCCGGGGAGAGCTGTCTTGGGGATCCGCGTCTCTGCGCGGAACTGGATCGCGTGCTGCGCGTGGGCCGCCGTCTGCCTGCTCGCTGCTGGAGAGGCTCGCGCGCTCGGCACGCCGGCCGGCACTCCGATCGCGAACACGGCGACCGTCAGCTACGAGATCGCCGCGAGCGCGTACACGCAGAGCGCGACGGCGGTGTTCGCGGTCGACGAGCGGATCGACGTCGTCGTCACCTGGCAGGATGCGGCGGCGGTGCTGGTCGCACCCGCGGACCTCGACCGCGTGATCACGTTCCTGATCACGAACACGGGCAACGGCGCCGAGACCTTCTCGCTCGCCGTCGATCCGCTGCTCGCGGGCGACCAGTTCGATCCGGTGAACGCGCGCGTGTACATCGACGCGAACGACTCGACGACCTACGAGGCGGGCGTCGATCCCCTGTACCAGCCGGGCGTGAATGATCCGCTGCTCGCCGCCGACGCCGCGCGACTCGTCTTCGTGCTCGCCGACATTCCCGCTGCCGCCCTGAACGGAGAGCGAGGCGACGCGGAGCTCCGGGCGACTTCGCTCACGGGCAGCGTCACCGGCGCGGTGGTTCCGGGTGCGGGCGATCTCGGGACCGACGCGGTGATCGGCGGCGGCACGAGCGCGATGAGCGGAAGCTACCTGGTCGCCGACCTGATCGCCGCGATCGCCAAGTCGGCCGTGGTCTCCGACACCGGCGGCGGTAGCACGCCCGCGCCGGGAGCGACGATCACCTACACGCTGCTCGTCACGACGAGCGGAACGGGCACGGTCGACAACCTGGTCATCACCGATCCGCTGCCCCCGTTCACCAGCTACGTCCCCGGCTCGCTCACGCTGAACGGCTCCGCGCAGAGCGATGCCGCGGACCTCGATGCCGGCGACGTGGGCGGCACGACACCCAATCAAGTCACCGTCGCGCTCGGGAACGTGGCCGGCGGCTCTCTCCCCCAAACCATCACGTTCGCAGTCACGATCGATTAGGAGGGAACGAAATGAAGAACGCAATCGCACTGGCACTGACCGTATTGCTCCCAGCGTGGAGCGCGCATGCGATCGAGAGCGCGGGGAATCCCGCGGTCGAGATCGCGATCACCGCAGAGGTCGAAGTCACGATCAAGACCGAGGACGGACGCGAAGAAGTGAAGCGCGTACCCGCAGCGAAGGTACCACCGGGTGAGGCGGTGATCTTCACGTTGCACGCGAAGAACAACGGCGAGAAGCCGGCGAACGACGTGATCGTGACCGACCCGATCCCCGAGCACATGGACTACGTGGACGGATCGGTGAGCGAGGGCGGAGCGCGAGTGACGTTCTCCGTCGATGGCGGAAAGAGCTTCGCGGCCAAGGAGAAGCTGAAGGTTCGCGGTGAGGACGGCGCGCTTCGTGCGGCCCTCGCTACCGACTTCACGCACATCCGCTGGCAGCTCGAGACGCCGCTTGCGCCCGGTGAAGCTCGAGAGGTGAGCTTCCGCGCACGCGTGGAGTGAGAGAAGAGATTCCCCCCCCTTGAAAGGGTGGAAGCGTGAGACACACGCTCAAGTGTCTATTCGAGTTGAGTTGAGTTGGACATACAGCAAGGAGAAGGCAATGTTGAGGCATGACTTGAAACGACTGGCAAGTGCGCTTGCCACCGCTGCGCTCTTGTGGAGCACGGCGGGGACGGCATCGGCGGTCGGCGCCGACGCTGGCACCGTCATCTCGAACACCGCCACCGTGGACTACAGCGTGAACGCCGTAGTCCAGCCCACGGTGGCCAGCGTAGCCGTCGACTTCGTCGTCGATCGGCTGATCGACCTGACGGTGACGGCCGTCCCGGTGACCTACGTCGCCGTGACGCCGAGCTCCGACGGGGCGTTCCTGTTCACACTGACCAACACCAGCAACGCCGAGCTCGGATTCGACCTCAGCGCGGCGAACAACGCAACGGACCCCTTCGGCGGCACGGACAACTTCGATCCGAGCGCGCTGACCACGGTCGTGGACGCGGGCGTGCTCGGGACCTACGAGCCGCTCGTCGACGTCGCCACGACCGTCGATTCGCTCGCAGAGGACGGCTCGGTGGGCGTGTGGGTGGTCGCGACGATCCCCGGTGGCCAGGCCAACGCGGACATCGCGGCGGTCACGCTGACTGCGACGGCGCGCGAGACGACGGCCAACGGCGGCGGCGCCGTGGTCGAGCAGGCCAATCCGGAGGATCCGGCAACCATGGAGACCGTGTTCGGCGACGGCGCGGGTGACACCGACGCCGCGAATGCGGCCGACTTCTCGGACAGCGGCGCGTTCCAGGTGGAGTCCGCCGACGTGACGATCACGAAGACCGAGACGCTGATCAGCGACCCGGTGAATGGCGCCGCGCCCAACGCTCGCCACATCCCGGGTGCGATCGTCGAGTACGTGGTGACGGTGACCAATGACGCCGCTTCCGCGCTCTCGGCGACGACGCTGACCATCAGCGACGTGCTTCCCGGTGACGTGACGTTCGAGCCGGATACCTATGGCGTCGGATTCGGCATCGACCTCGACTCGGTCGCGCAGTCGAATGCCGCGGATCTCGACCAGGGGTCCGAGGCGGCGGGCACCGTGACGGTGACCGTGCCGTCGCTCGCGCCGGGGGCTTCCGCGGTGATCACCTTCCGGGTGTCCGTGGACTAGCGCTCGAATCGCCAAGTGGTGGGTCCCCTCCCCCGAAGGTCGCGGCACGTCGAGTGCCCGCGCGCCGGCTCACGCGCCGGTGTGACGGGAGACTTGCGTCCGCGAGCCGCGACGGAGAACCCACCGGACCGCACCCGTGCGGTTCGCAAGTCGTGCCTCAACGAGCCGGCTGGGTCGGGAATTCCCCGATTCAGCCGGCTCTGCGAGGTGCTGGCGCTTCTGCTGCTCGCGTTCGCCCTGCTTCCGTCGAACGCACGCGCGCAGACACCGGTGGGGACTGCGATTCCCAATACCGGTTACGCGACCTACGACATCGGGAGCACGGTCGGAATCGTCCGTCCGTCGAACACGCTCGTGATCACGACCGCGGTCGTGAGCTCCGGTTCGAGCCTGGAGTTCATGCGCTACGCACCCGGAGCACCGGGTTCGACCAGTTACGGTGTCACCGCCACCGCTTGCTTCAGTGGCGGCAGTTTCAATCCGCTGCCGGCGCCCAACGCGTACGGTGGCGGCGCGATCAATCTGGCGAGCGTCGAGCTGATCCCGACGCCTGCCTATCATCCCGGCGAGCCGATCTTCGTGCGGCTCGTCGACGCGGACCAGAATCGGAACTCGACCCTGGTCGAATCCGTTCTCGTCGCGCTCTCCGCGCCCGGCGTCGCCGATCTCGAGCAGCTTCGGCTCTTCGAAACCGGCGTCGCGACGGGCGTCTTCGTCGGCTACGTGCCGTCCGCGGCACCCCCGGCACCCGCCAACGACTGCGTGCTCGCCGCCCCTTCGGGTCAGACGGTTCTCGGCAATTACGTCGACGCATTCGATGCGAGTGACTCGGACTCCGACACCGCATGGATCGACCCCGAGAGCCGGGTCTTCGACAGCGCGACCGGTGCTCCGATCGACTTCGCGGTCGTCACCCTGATCGACGAGATCACCGGGCTCCCCGCGACGGGGATCCTGGGAGACGATGGCGTGAGCACGTTCCCCGCCACCCTGACGACCGGTGGCTCGGTCACCGATGGCGGCGGGCAGATCTACAACTTCGGTCCGGGCGGCTATCGCTTCCCGGTGGTTCCCGTCGGCAGCTACCGATTGCAGGTCGCGCCGCCCTCGACGTACGGCTTTCCGAGCGCGGTCCCCGATGTCGTGCTGCAGGCGCTTCCGGGCGCGCCGTTCGCGCTCGTCGTCGGTTCGCGCGGAGAGGTCTTCGACGTCATCGCGGGCCCGACCTTCGAGATCGATCTGCCGCTCGACGCGGCATCGTCCGCGGGCTTCATCTCGATCCGCGCCAGCCGCGACGTCGTTTCGATCGGCGAGCACTTCCAGTTCGACGTCCGCGTCGAGAATCCCGGCGTGGCGGACGCTCCGCTCGGGGTCGAAGTGACCGTGGTGCTTCCGCCCGGGGTCAGGTTCACGCCGCAGTCGGTCCGGATCGACGACCAGATCCAGCCCGACCCGCTGATCTCGCCCGACGGGCGCACGCTCACGTGGACGCTCCCTGCGACCCTTGCCCCGGTCGTGACGCACATCCGTTTCACCGTGAAGGTCGAGCCGAGCGTTCGAGCGGGACTCGTCCGCACGACCGCACGCGCGGAGGCGCTCGGCGGATCGATCACCGAGGATGCGGTCGCGACGGTACGCGTCGAGGAGGATCTCGGCGCGAACAGCGCCTACGTGGTGGGTCGCGTGTCGGCCGGCCACTGCGACACGGACGACTTCGCGGGTGAAGCCGTCCCGGGGGTACGCGTCTACCTCGAAGACGGAACCTACTCCGTCACCGACGCGAACGGCTACTACCACTTCGCAGGACTCCGAAGTGGCGCCCACGTCGTACAGATGGACGTGCAGAGCCTGCCCGGGTTCTACGAGCCGCTCCCGTGCGCCAACGCCGAGGGGCATGCCTTCGCGGGCCGGCCGTTCTCGCAGTTCGTGGACGTCCAAGGTGGAACGCTGTGGCGCAGCGACTTCCGCGTGCAGCTGCGACCGCGTCGCGAGGGCGGAATCAGTCAGCGACTCGAGAGCCAGCTCGAGGGCGACACGATCCGCTATCAGCTCGCGCTGCGCGGCAACGGCGTCGCGGTGCGAAACGCGCGCGCGGTGGTGATGCTGCCCGAAGGCGTGGAGTTCGTGCCGGGCAGCGCGCGCAACGCGGGTGCTCCGATCGCAGATCCCGAGACCAAGAACGGGGTGGTCACCTTCCGACTCGGAGAGCTGAGCTCGGAGGAGTGGTCGATGGACCTCGCGCTCGACGCGATCGTCGACGGGCGGGCCGAGCGCGAGCTCGAGACATCGTCCGTGGTCATGTTCGAGACACCGGTCGAGAAGCTCGCCAAGACACCCGCCGCGAAGACGCGCCTCCACGGCGAGTCGAGCTCGGGCAGCGGACTCAAGCTCGTCGAGACGCTGGGGCTTCGACCGGGAGAGGAGTGGCAGACGAAGACCGCGCCGGAAATCGATGCCGCGCCGCCCAAACCCGGCGTCTACAACAAGATCTGGCTCGAGAAGGCGACGCCCGGACTCGAATGGCTCTCACCCGAACCCGGATTCGCGGCGGCGATCGCGAGCGTGAACATCGCGATCAAGCACGCGCCCGGAACGACCATCGAGCTGGTACAGAACGGGGTGGCCGTACCGAAGTTCAACTTCGAAGGTGCGTTCTCGAACACCGGCAAGACCGTATCGCTCTCGCGTTGGCGCGGTGTGGACCTGGTCGATGGCGAGAACAGCTTCGTCGCACGCGAGCTCGACGCTTCGGGGAACGAGATCGCGCGACTGGATCGCTCGCTCCACTACGCCGGACCGCCGTTCCGCGCCGTGCTCGTGCCCGAGCTGTCGCGGCTCGTCGCCGACGGGCGAACGATCCCCGTGATCGCGGTGCGCTTCACCGACGAGGACGAGAAGCCCGCACGCGAGGGACAGGTCGGCACGTACGAGATCGACGCGCCGCATCGACCGAATCGCGACGCGTCGGCCGGGGAGCTGCGACGCCAGGCGGGGCTCGCGCCCGAGTCGCCGAGCTACGTGATCGGCCGCGACGGTGTGGCTCGGATCGAGCTCGCGCCCACGACCCGTTCGGGGCGCGTCGGCCTTCGCTTCGCGTTGGCGGGACGCCAGCGCAAAGAGCTGCACCCCTGGCTCGAGGCGGAGGCTCGCGATTGGGTGCTCGTCGGGCTGACGGGCGGCACGCTTCTGCACAGCTCCGTCTCCGAACACACCGAGAGCCTCGTGCCGTCCGACGTCGAGGACGGCTACGACCTCGATCGCGGCACCACCGTCTTCGCGAAGGGCCGGATCAAGGGCTCGTGGCTGCTCACCGCCGCCTACGATTCGCAGCGGGAATCGCGCGAGTCCTCGAGCGACCTCGATCGGGCCGCGCTCGAGGGGGGCCTCGATCCGAATCGCTATTACACGCTCTACGGTGACGCGACGACGCAGGGCTACGAGGCCCCGAGCCAGCGCAAGCTCTACCTGAAGCTCGAACGCAAACAGTTCTACGCGCTCTTCGGTGACTTCCAGACCGGCCTCACCGTCACCGAGCTCTCGCGCTACAGCCGCGCGCTGAACGGATTCCACACCGAGTACGACGGCGACCACGTGTCCGTGAATGCCTTCGGCACCGACACGAGCCAGGCCTTCGTTCGCGACCAGATACGGGGTGACGGCACGTCGGGCCTGTACCGACTCTCGCGCTCCGGGATCGTGCTGAACAGCGAACGCGTCACGATCGAGATCCGGGATCGTTTCCACGGTGAGCAGGTGATCTCTACGGAGGGCCAGACGCGCTGGACCGACTACAACATCGACTACACCTCGGGAACGATCTTCTTCAAGCGTCCGATCCCGAGCACCGGCGAGGGCTTCAATCCCGTGTACATCGTCGTCGAGTACGAGTCCGACGACGACTCCGACCAGGAGCTGAACGGTGGCGGTCGCGCAGCCGTGAAGCTCCTGGACGACAACGTGGAGCTCGGGGCGTCGCTGATCCACGAAGGCACGGTGGGACAGACGTCGAGCCTGTACGGCAGCGACTTGCGGATCGATCTCGACGGCGCGACGAGCCTGCGCGCCGAGTTCGCGCAGACGCGCTCCTCGCTGCTCGGCTCGAATGCCGACTCGAGCGGCGCGGCCTGGCTCGCCGAGCTGTGGCGACGCGACAAGGATCTCGACTCGCGAATGTACTGGCGTGAGCAGCGCCCGGGCTTCGGCCTCGGTCAGCAGAGCTCGAGCGAAACGAACATGCAGCAGCTCGGAATCGACGCACGCTACCGTTGGAGCGACACGCTCGCGCTCTCCGGCGAAGTGTTTCGCCAGGTCGATGTCGCCTCCGACGCGAGGCGCGATCTCTTCGAGCTGCGCGCAGATCACCACGAAGGACCGTTCGGCGGTTACGGCGGCGTTCGCTTCGCGCACGACGTCTTCTCCGATGGAAGCAAGAGCTCGTCCCCACAGCTTCTCGGCGGCGGCAGCTACACGACCTACCAGAACCGGCTCAAGCTGCGCGCGGACTCGGAGATCACCGTCTCGGGCGACGAGAGCCTCGACTTCCCGACGCGTTTCCTCGTCGGCGCCGATTTCCTGCTCCTGCCCGAGCTCACCGTCTTCGGCGAGGAGGAGCTCACGCTCGCGAGCGAACGGAGCACGGCCTCGACGCGTGTCGGCCTTCGCACCAGCCCGTGGCGCGGCGGGCAGGCGACGGCCGCGATCGGCCAACGCAGTCAGCAGGACAGCGAGCGTCTCTTCGGAACGCTCGGACTGCTCCAGACCTATCAGCTGACCGACGCGCTCAGCTTCGACTTCGGGATCGACAACTCCGTGACGCTGAAGGGCGACGACCTGGCGCCGACGCAGGTCTCCCCGTTCGCGCCGGGACAGCCGGTCGCGAACGGCCTCTCGGGAAATCCGCAGGGAGACGACTTCACGTCGCTCTCCATCGGCACGACGTACGCGCAGGACGTCTGGGCCGCGAACCTCCGCCTCGAGACGCGGTTCGGCCAGGTTCAAGACAAGTGGAGCATCACCGCCGGCGCCTATCGCGAGCTCGAGGCGGGAATCGGTGTCGCCGTCCGGGCGGAGTTCTTCGACTCCAGCGGCTCGAGCCCGTCGCTGACGACCGGACCCAGCTCGAGCACCGGACCGGTCTACACCGCCGACGGCACGCTCCGTCCGAACACCGCATTCGACGGGATCGAATCGCTCGGCCGTCTGCAGCTGAGCGGCGTCTACCGACCGATCGGGAGCCGCTACACGCTGCTCGAGTCCCTCGAAATCCGCAGTGAGCGACTCGACTACGACGTCTTCCAGAGCCGCGCGACGCGGATCGTCAACAACATGAACCTGAACGTGAAGCTCGACCGGAAGACCCAGGCCTCGCTGCAGTACGGCGCGAAGTACCTGTTCGAGCGTATCGACGGGTTGAACCTCGACGGCTACACCGACGTCACCGGACTCGAGATCCGGCGCGATCTCTTCGGCAGCTGGGACATCGGCGGCCGCGTGGGAATGCGCCACTCCTGGACCGACGGCAACATCGAGGAGCTGTACAGCGTCTCGCTCGGGTACGTGCTGATGAGGAACCTTTGGGTGAGCGCCGGCTACAACTGGGGTGGCTACAGCGATCGCGACTTCTCGGCGGGCAACTGGACCACGCGCGGCCCGTTCGTCTCGTTCCGCTACAAGTTCGACCAGGAGACGGTCAAGGAGCTGCTCGACTGGGCGGAGTAGCAGGGTGCGCCATCTCTCTCACGGGATCTTGAGGTTCGGGGCGTCACTCCGGATGTCGCGGACGGCTTCCATCAACATCTCTTTCAGCAGATCGGGGTACATGAAGTCGGACTTCATTACGTAGATCCAACTGAGATTTCCGTCGGCTCGCCTGTAGTTCCTCTCCCAGAGCGTCGCATTGGTCGCCGAGTCGCGAAGGCTGAAGGTCACGTCGAGCTCGTTGTCCGCAGAGGTCGCGGGAAGACCGATGAACCACAGCAGGGGTCCATAGACCGAGAGTCCGTACGAGAAGATCTTCCCGCTGAAGTCGGTCGATCGGATCGTCCCTTGAAGAACCAGTTCTCCGTCGGTCGCACGATGCGAGAAGAACACCTCCTTGAAGACGTTGGCGGAGTTCAGCTCCTCGGCCGCGGCCTTTGCGATGTCCTCGTTCGGGCGCCACATCCACAGGCCGCTGGTCATGTGCATCTGCGCGCCTTCGGGCGTCTTGTAGTCAGCCCATCCGAACGGCATCAACGGGATCGCGTACATCAACACCCGGTTCCGATTCTCGTTGACCCTCGTATCCATGAACGGAGGAACGGAGACCGACTTGTTCACGAGAACCGGACTGGTGGAGATCGACTCGGCTCGATAGCTCCATGACTTCTGAGTGGCACAACCCAATGAGGTCACCAGCAGAATTCCGATCGTGACACGCGCACATGACTTGGCTGAAAACAGCATCCTCGGAACCTCCGACCAGAAGGTACTACAGACGCGAGACGCTATGCGAAAGAACTCGCGAACCCCGCACGGGCGAGCTCCGCGCGCAGCGCACCGCCGGGCGTGAGCAGCCGGATCAGCGCGCGCACGGCCGGTCGTTGCAGGCGGCTCTTCGGCACGACGAAGTCGTAGTGCTCGCTGCGAAGCGGCCGAAACCGGAGTCCGGACTCCCGCGCGATCGTCTCGATCGTCACGCCCCAGTCCGCGCGACCTTGCGCGATGGCCGCCGCAACCGCGTGATGCGAGCGAGGCTCGTACGCGTAACCGTCGGGGCGGCGAGAGCCGAGCAGGCCGTCGATCAGCACGCGTGTGCCACTGCCGCGGTTGCGGTTCACCATGCGCAGACTCGCATCGGCGACGAGCGCCTCGGTCGGACGCCGCTCGTCGTCGCGCGTGACCACGCCTTGCATGCGCAGGTAGCCCGGAACGAGCGCGAGCGTATCGTCGAGAAAGGGCGTGTTGTAGCAGTCGGACTTCGGATCGAGCAGGTGGGCGGGCGCGACGTCGCACTCGCCGCGCCGCGCCGCTTCGACCCCGCCGAGGGATCCGACCGCGAGCAGCTTCACCGTGAAGCCCTCCGCGAGCAGTGCGCGCGCGATCAGATCGAGCCCGGTGCAGTGGCTGCCGATCACGACCAGATCCGCCGGCGCGAGCGTGGGGCCGAGCAGCGTGACCTCGACCTCGGCGCCCGCTTCGACGATCTCGAGATTCCGCTCCAATCGCACGAAGCCATCGGCACGGCTCCAGGTCGTCACGCTGCCGCTGCCCTTCCCCATCGGATACGCGCCGAGCCCGCCATCGGCTCCACGGACGAGACCGACGAGCAGATACTCGAGTCGTCCCCGTTCGGTGAGGGTGCGCAGCGCGAGATTCGCCTTCACGGTTTCGCGTTCGAGCTCCGGCGTGCCCGCGAGCCTGCGCAGAACCGGCGCGACGAACTCGTGAAACGTGAAGACCGCCGAGGTGGGAAATCCGGGCAGGATCACGACGGGCTTTCCGCGCTGCGCCGCGAGGCAGATCGGTTTGCCGGGCTTCAGCGCGACGCCGTGGACGAGAATGCCGGGCTCGAGTCCCGCGACGACCCGGTAGGAGAGATCGCCTTCCCCCTTCGAGGTTCCTCCCGAAAGCACGACGGCGTCGCACTCCGCGAGTCCGCGGTCGAGCGCGCGCCGCAACGCCGCCTCCTCGTCGCGAAACGCGCCGAAGAAGACCGGCTCGCCGCCGAGCTCGCGGACGGCATCTGCGATCATGCGGCCGTTCGAATCGAAGACCAGTCCGGGCCGCATCGGCTCGCCCGGCGCGATGATCTCGTCGCCGGTGGAGATCACCGCGACGCGCGGCTTGCGCACCACGTCGATGCGGCAGATGCCGATCGCCGCGAGCACACCCGTCTCGCGCGAAGAGAGTCGCGTGCCTGCGAAGAGCACCGTTTCGCCGAGGCCGATGTCCGTTCCCGCGAACGCCACCGCAGCGCCGGGCACGCGTGCCGCGCGTACGACGACCATCCTCCCGCCATCCTCGATGTCGGTCAGCTCGACGGGCACGACGGCATCGGCGCCGCGCGGAAGCATGCCGCCGGTCGCGATCGAAGTCGCCGTTCCCGGATCGACGCTGAGTACGGGAGTCACGCCGGTCGGGATCGTCTCGTCGTTCAATCGCAAGCGCACCGGTTCGAGCTCGCTCGCACCGAACGTGTCCTCGGCGCGGATCGCGAAGCCGTCCATGTTCGAACGGTCGAAGCTCGGCACGTCGACGGGTGCGCGCACGTCCGCGGCGAGCACGCGGCCGAGCGCCGCGTCGAGCGCAACCTCCTCGGCAGCGAGTCGGTCGAGCGTGAGCGCCGCGTGCCAGCGCGTTTCGGCGACGTCGCGGTCGAGAACCTCGAGAAACTGCTCCTGCTTCACGACGTCCTCTCGTCGGCGCGCGATTCCTCGTCGTAGAGCAGCACCTCGACCTCGGCGCCCTCGGGCATGCCCTCGAGACCGCGCGGCACGATCACGGCGCCGTCGGCGCGAACCGTCGAAGACAGGATCGAAGCGCCCGCCGTCGCGACCGGCACCACGCGCCCGCCGTCGAAGGCGACGCGCACGTAGTCGGTGCGGCCGACTTCGGAGCTGATCTTGCGCGCGAGCAAGGCCCGCACGCGCCGATGCGGCCAGACGCGGGACCGCCCCCCGAGCGCGCGGATCGTCGGCCCCGCGAAGAACTCGTACGCGCACAGACAGCTGACCGGGTTGCCTGGCAAGAGGAAGACGAGCGCGTCGCCGATCCGGCCACCGCCCGCGGGGCTCGACGGCCGCATCGATACGCCGTGGAAGAGCAGCTCGCCGTGCGCGGCCAGGAGCCGCGGCGCGTGGTCTTCGGCGCCGACGCTCGAGCCGCCCGAGACCAGCACGACGTCGGCGTCTCCCGACGTGAGCACTTCGGAGATTCGCTCGGGCTGATCCGGGATCAGCTCGAACGGGAGCAGCGCGCCACCGTCGCGCGCGACCAGCGCGCGGAGCACGACGGAGTTCGAATCGACGATTCTGACGCCGTCCGGTGTAGATCCGGGAGCCAGAAGCTCGTCACCCGTGACGACGAGCCGCACGCGTGGCCTTCGCACGCAGAGAACCGATCCGGTGCCGATCGAGGCGAGCAGGCCCGCATCCTGCGGACGGATCCGGCGCCCCGCGTGCAGGACGACCTCGCCCGCGCGGATGTCTTCGCCGACGGCGCCGACGTGCTTGCGCGGAGCGACCGCTTCGTGGACTCGGACGAGCGCGCCGCGCTCCTCGCAGACCTCGGCCTTCGCCACCGCGTCCGCACCGTCGGGGATCGGCGCGCCGGTCATGATGCGCACCGCCTCGGCCGTACCCACGCGTCCGCCGAACGCCCGGCCGGGATAGGCCTCGCCGACCAGCTTGAACTCGAGCGTCGCGTATTCGGATGCGCCGAACGTGTCTTCACCGCGAAGCGCGTAGCCGTCCATCGCCGAGCGCGCGAAGCCCGGCACGTTCACGCGCGATGCGACTTCCTGGGCGAGCACGCGTCCGGCGCACTCGAGCAGCGGCACCGGTTCCTCGCCGAGGCTCGTGCAGGTGGACACGAGCAGGTGATCGACCTGCTCGACGTCCATCCGCTCCGCGAAGCCCCGCATCCGGACGTCGCGACTCATCGCGGTACCCGGGCTGCAGCCGGATCGGTCGTCAGCCAGCCGCCTTGGTCGTGAAGAGATTCTCTCGCGCCGGCTTGCGTACCTTGGCGTCGGCGATGACCGCGGCGGGAACGTCGAAGACGACCTTCGCCGGACCGATCGCGTCCTCCTTCATGCACGCCGGGAGCACGTCGTCGGCAGCCGTGAACCCGGCGCGGCGATTGAACTCCCACTCGTCCTCGAGAATCTGCCAGCCCTGATCGGCGATCTCCTCACGCGAAACGTCGCGCCCGACGAAGTGGCCGTAGTACCCACGGATGTCGTCGAGCGTCGGCTGGATGAACTGGCAGAAGCCCGATGAATCGCAGACCGCGTTCACGAGCTGAACTTCCTGAGAGGCGACGGCGAACTGGTCGGGCGGAAGGCCCGGGTTCACGATCAGGCCCGCGGTGTGATCCGCGCCCTGGGCGCTCGTCGCGTACGTGACTCCGGTGGCCTTGAGTGGCCGCGGATCCCAAGCGGGAATCGCCTGGTTTCGAACCACCGGAACGCGGTGGTGCCCCGTGTGCTTGCCGGTCGCGGCGCAGCCGTTGCCGATCACCTTGCCGAGCTCGGTGCCCTTGCCGACGTCGGCGACGAGCTTCTTCATCGCGGCGGCGTCGCCCCAGTTCATCTTGCCCGCGTCCATCAGCACGCCGATCGCGGCGCCGGTCTCGATCGTGTCGAGTCCGACCTCGTCGCAGAGGCGATCGAGATCCGCGACGTCTTCCCAGCTCGTGACCGCACAGTTCGCGCCGAGCAGCGTCAGCGTTTCGAACTCGAGCGCGCTCGTCTTGTACTTGCCCTCGGCGTCGTGAACGATGTTCGAGCAGCGCACGATGCAGCCCGTGAGGCAGTTGTGCATGCCGCCGCCGCGCTTGTCGAAGCTCTCGACGATCCGAGCACCGTCGAGGTTCGCCGCGTCGGGCGACTGCCCGAAGACGCGGTTCTTGTACGGGAACGTCTGCAGCATGTTCGCGATCGGCACGATCGACGACGTGCCGGTCTTGAACATCTGCGGACCGTCGAGGTACGCCTTCGTGTACTTCTTCGCGAGCTCGTTGAAATCGGACTTGTTCTTGGGCTCGCGCACGCGCGCCTTGCCGCGCTCGATCGCGACGAACTTCAGGCGCTTCGAACCCATCACCGCGCCCACGCCGCCGCGCGCCGCCTGACGCGCGGGGTGTCGGCTGTCCTGGTCGGTGCACGCGACGGACGCGCCGGTCAGGAGCTGCTCGCCCGCGGGACCGATCGTGATGAACGAGGCGTTCTTCGTGTACTTCTTCGCGAGCTCCTCGCAGGTCGCGTAGTTCCACTTCATCTTGAGGTGGTCGGCCGGAACGATTCGCACGCCCGCGTCGTCGCACTCGAGACCGTAGAGCGCCGCCTTGTCCTTCGGCTGTCCCTTCACGACGATCGCGCGGATCCCGAGCTTGGCGAGATCCTGTCCGGGATTTCCGCCCGAATTCGCTTCCTTGATGCCACCGGTCAGCGGGCTCTTGCAGCCGACGCTGATCCGTCCGGAGGTCGGCGCGGACGTTCCAGAGAGCACGCCGGGCGCGAGCACGAGCAGGTTCTCGGGACCGAGCGCGTCGCACTTCGCGTTCTTCAGATCGCGCAGGAGGATCTTCGCCGTGAGCCCGCGGCCTCCGAGCAGCTCCCATTCCTTGGGCAGGTTCTCGCTCGACACTTTCATGCTGCCCATGTCGACGTGAACGATCTTGTCGCCTTCCATCGCGCAGTCCTCCTAGAAGTCCAGGCAGCTTACCACCGCGCTTGCGGGTTCAGCCACCGGCGATCGCGGCGACGATCTCGAGTTCGTCGCCGGCGCCGATCGTCCGGTCGAGCCGATCCGCGCCCATCGGCTCTCCGTTCACGAAGAGCTTCGCGAACTTGTGCAGCTTGCCCTGCGCGTCGAGCACCAGCGGCCCGAAGCCCGGGTACTTCCGCTCGACGGCCTCGATCGCGCCGCGCACCGTCTCGCACTCGACCACGAGCTCGGCTTCGCCCTGCGTCGGGCCTCGGTAGGGCGCTGGGATCAGGACTCTTGGCATCGGGGACTCCCCACGATCTGCGACGTGAGCTGTCAGTCTAGCAAGGCGGCCTGTAGCGGAGTTGGCCGCGCAGAATCGCGCTCGAACTTCCTATCCTCTGGGTGGATCGAGGGAGTGAATGGTCGTGAGCGTCTTCGCGCGTGATCGCCTGCTGATCGTCCTCGCGCTCGTCGTGCTGACGAGCGGCGTGTACGCCGAGGTGGGCGGCTTTGGCTTCCTCAGCCTCGATGACGGGAGGTACGTCGCAGGCAATGGTCCCGTCCTCGATGGACTCAGCCTCGAGGGCCTGAAATGGGCGATGACCACCGACTTCACGAGCAACTGGCATCCGCTCACCTGGATCTCGCTGATGCTCGACGTCGAGCTCTTCGGTGCCGACCCCGGGGCGATTCACCTGGTGAACCTCGTCCTGCATGGGATCAACACCGTTCTCGTCTTCCTGATCTTCGCCCGCCTCACGGACTCGACCTGGCGCAGCGCGTTCCTGGCCGGGCTATTCGGGCTGCATCCGCTGCACGTCGAGTCGGTGGCCTGGATCTCGGAGCGCAAGGACGTGCTCAGCGCGTTCTTCTGGCTCTCGGCGACGGCCGCGTACGCGCGCTACGCGCGTCGTGGCTCCCGGACCGCTTACCTCGGCGCGGGCCTGCTCTTCGCGCTGGGGCTCTGCGCCAAGCCGATGGTCGTGACCTGGCCCTTCGCCATGCTGCTCTTCGACGTCTGGCCGCTCCGCCGCGTGGAGCTGACGCGCCTGCTCGAACAGAAGCAGGTCGGTCGCCTGCTGCTCGAGAAGCTTCCGTTCGTCGCGCTGTCGATCGCGTCCGCGTGGATCACCGCATCGCGGGGCGCCTTCTACGGCGACTTCACGCTCGGTCAGCGCGTGGGCAACGCCGTCGTGTCGTACGCCCGCTACCTGGGCAAGAGCGTCTGGCCGAGCGACCTGGCCATCCTCTACCCCCATCCGGGGAGCTGGCCGGCCTGGCAGGTGAGCGCGTCGGCGGTGCTGCTCCTCGCGATCACCGCGCTGGTGCTGCGCGCCCGCCGACGGCCGTACCTGCTCGTGGGTTGGCTGCTCTTCGGCGGATCGCTCGTCCCTACGATCGGACTCGTTCAGGTCGGATATCAGGCCATGGCGGATCGCTACATGTACCTGCCCTTGCTGGGACTCGGCATCGCCGTCATCTGGGGCGCCGCGGATCCATTCGGCGATCGCCGTCCGACACGCGTCGCGCTCGCCGTGGCGGGCTGCGTCGCGCTCGCCGCTTTCGGGATCACATCGAAGCGCTACGTGGGCGCGTGGCGCGACAGCGATGCGATCTTCACGCACGCGCTGGCATCGACGCGCGACAACTGGGTCGTGCACTCCTTTCACGGCGAGAATCAGATCGGCGTCGGGAAGTTCGCAGAAGCCATCGTCCATCTGAACGAGACGGTTCGGGTGCGGCCGGGGTTGTCGCGTCCGCACTTCCTGATCGGGATCGCCCACCGCCAGCTCGGAGAATCCCGCTCCGCACTCTCGGCCTTCGCCAGGGCGGTCGAAGTACAGCCATCGAGTTGGCAGGGCTGGCTCGAGCTGGCGAAGACCGCACAGCTTCTGGGTGAAGACGCCACCGCGCGCGATGCCTACCGGCGCGTCATCGCCCTCGAACCCGATCAGGTCGAAGCATCTCGACGCCTCGGCTGGATGCTGGCGCTCGACCCGAATCCGCGGCCGGGCGACGGCAACGAGGCGGTGGCGCTGTTCCGGCGAGCGCTCGCGGCATCGCCCGGCGGGACGACGGAGGATCTCGACGGCCTCGGCGCCGCGCTCGCACAGGCGGGAAGCTTCGACGAGGCCGCGACATCAGCCCGTCGCGCCGCGGCCCTGGCGCGACGCGACGGACTGACCGCGCTGGCGACACAGATCGAGCGTCGCGCGCACACCTACGAGCGACACGAGCCCGCGAGGCGCGACCCGGACCGCTGAACTCGAGCGCAGCGCGTGAGCGCATCCGCGCCGCCGTGAAATCAGAACGCGAAGACGCGGAACTCGTGCGTGCCGCGGAAGCCGAGCGACGCGAAGAGCGTGCCCGCGGCCTGTTCGCCTTCCTTGAGATGAAGCACCACACGGCGCTCCGCGCTCTCGAGCGCGCGCACGGTCTCGGCGGCGAGCGCGCGCGCGTAGCCCTGACGGCGGCAGTCCTCGCGCGTCTCGAGGTGCGCGAGCAACGCGACTCGCTCGGTGGTGAAGCGCGTGCCGGCCACGGCCGCGAGCTCGCCGAACCCGTCGCGGATCCCGAAGAACGGGCCGAGCTCGAGCTCGAGCCGCGCGAAGCTCGTGCCGCAGAATCGGGTGATCTCCTCCGCGTCCGTGAGTCGTTCGACGCGCCCGTCCGGTGGCGGGAGAGGCACCGCGGAGCAGAGGCGCACCATCTGCCGCTCGGTGCGAATCTCCCGACCGCCCGCGCGAACGGCCTCGGCGCCGATCCGCACGGGAACCGGGCACACGAACGTCGGCGCGATGCGGCGCACCAGCGTTTCGGCGACGCCCGGAAGAGCCCCGTCCACCGCCGTCAGTCGGAACGGAAAGAGCCCATCCATCACGCCCGCCAGGCCGACCACGCGGTCTCCGTGCAGCGCGACGATGAACTCCGCACGCGAGAGCAGGCGGGGAATCTCGAGCGCGGCATGCAGCCAGATCCGCTCGAGCAGCGTCGCCCGCGCAAAGGCGCGCGCGGACTCGAGCGCGGCCGCCTCACCTTCCTTCAGTGGCCGATAGGTGTACTGAGTTGCCACTCGCGGCGATCCTAGCTCATCCCGGTCCGGGGCCGGTCTCTCGCGCGCGCGGCCCGACTCAGCCCTTCGGCGGCATGCGGATCGCGCCGTCGAGGCGGATCACCTCGCCGTTCAGCATCCCGTTCTCGATGATCGAGCGCGCGAGGTGCGCGTATTCGGTCGGCCGGCCGAGACGGCGGGGGAACGGGATGTTGGCCGCGAGCGCCTGGCGCGCGGGCTCCGGCAGTCCGGCGAGCAGCGGCGTGTCGAAGAGACCCGGCGCGATCGTCACGATCCGGATCCCGAGCGAGGCGAGGTCGCGCGCGATCGGGAGCGTCATTCCGACCACCGCACCCTTCGACGCGGCGTAAGCGGCCTGCCCGATCTGCCCGTCGTAGGCGGCGACCGAGGCGGTGTTCACGATCACCCCGCGCTCGCCGTCGGCGTCGGGAGCGTTCTTGCTCATCCGGTCCGCCTCGAAGCGGATCGCGTTGAAGGTGCCCACCACGTTCACCTCGAGCACCTTCACGAAAGGCTCGATCGGGTGCGGCCCCTCCTTGGTGACGGTGCGCTGCGCCCAGCCGATGCCCGCGCAGTTGACCGCCATGCGGATGCCGCCGAGCTCGGCGACCGCGCGATCGATCGCGGCCTGGACTTCGTCGGCCTTCGTCACGTCGCAGGGACAGAAAATCGTGCCGCGGCCCAGCTCGGCCGCGACCTTCTCGCCGGCCGAGCGCGGTAGATCGAGGATCGCGACGCGCGCGCCGGCAGCGATCAGCTCTCGAACCGTGGCGCCACCGAGGCCCGATGCGCCGCCGGTGACGACCGCGCCCATACCTTGAATCTGCATCGCGCTAGGACTCCGGCTCGAGGTACGTGTAGCCGCTCATTCCCTGCTCGAAGCGGCGGCGCAGCAGGCCGGACTCCTCGAGCGTGAGCCGGCCTTCGCGCATCGCCTTCTCGGCCGCCATCCGCACCGACTCCGCGAGCGCACGACGATCGTATCCGAGGTACTGCACGACCTGCTCGACCGAGTCGCCCTGCACCACCTGCTCGACCGTGTAACCGCCGTCCTCGTAGATCTTCACGTGAACCGCGTCGGTGTCGCCGAACAAGTTGTGCATCTCGCCGAGCGTCTCCTGGTACGCACCGACGAGGAACACGCCCAGGTAGTACGGCCGGCCGTTCGGGGCGTGGAGCTCGAGGACGTTCTTGACGTCGCGAAGATCGATGAACTCGTTCACCTTGCCGTCGGAGTCACACGTGAGGTCCGCGAAGGTGCCGCGCCGGACCGGCGCCTCGTCGAGCCGGTGGATCGGGACCACCGGGAAGAGCTGCTTCATCGCCCACGAGTCGGGCAGGGACTGGAAGACCGAGAAGTTCCCGTAGTACTTGTCGGCGAGCTGGCGCTCGAGCCGCTGGAGGTCGTCGGGCACGTAGGTCATCTCGCGCACGATCCGCAGGATCTTCTCGCAGCAGGCCCAGAACAGCTCCTCCATCCGGGCCCGCGTCTGCAGGTCGAGGTAGCCGAGCGCAAATGCGGTGGTCGCCTCTTCCTTGAGCTGCAGCACGTCGTTGTAGGACTCCTGCACGTTGCGCGCGGAGATCGAGCCCCAGACCTCGAAGAGCTGCTGGATGACCTTCGGGTCCTCCGCGGCCGGCTGAGCGGGCTGCGAGCTCGTACGCACGCCGTCCACGGAGAGCACGTCGAAGATCAGCACCGACGCGTGCGAGACCAGCGCGCGGCCGGCCTCGGTGACGATGTCGGGATGCGGCACGCCCTTCTCGTCGCAGATGTCGCGAATGGCGCTCACGACGTCGTAGGCGTATTCCTGCGTCGTGTAGTTCATCGACGAGTGGAAATTCGTCTGCGAGCCGTCGTAGTCGACGCCGAGTCCCCCACCGACGTCGAGCAGGCCCATCGGCGCGCCGAGCGAGTGCAGCTCGGTGTAGACGTGCGAAGCCTCGCGAAAGGCGTCCTTGTGCGCCCGGATCGCCGTCACCTGCGAGCCGCTGTGAAAGTGGAGCATCTCGAGGCAGTCGAGCATGTCGTCGTGCCGCAGTCGGTTCACGACGCCCATCAGCTCTTCCGCCGAGAGCCCGAACTTCGAGCGGTCGCCGGACGACTCCGCCCACTTGCCCGCGCCCTTGCTCGCCAGCCGCGCACGCACCCCGATGTGAGGACGGATGCCGAGCTCCCGGCTGACCTTGATCAGCGTGTCGAGCTCGTTCGGCCGGTCGATCACGATCACGACGTAGCGTCCGAGCCGCTGCGCGAGGAGCGCCAGCTCCATGTAGGCGCGGTCCTTGTACCCGTTGCAGATGATCAGCGCGTCGGGCGTGTCGAGCGTCGCCAGACCGACGAGAAGCTCCGGCTTCGAGCCGACTTCGAGCCCCAGTTGATGGGGGCGCCCGAAGTTCACCAGCTCCTCCACCACCTGGCGCTGCTGGTTGACCTTGATCGGGTAGACGCCGCGGTAGCGGCCCTTGTAGTCGTATTCGCCGATCGCGCGCGAGAAGCAGCCGGAGATGTGCCGGACGCGGCTCGCGAGGATGTCGGAAAATCGGATCACGAGCGGCGTCCGCAGACCGCGACCGCGCAGCTCGGCGACGAGTGCGGGCAGGTTCACGTTGGCGGTGCCGGGGCCGTTCGGGTGGACGAGCACGTCCCCCGTCGGACTCACGGAGAAGTACTCACCGCCCCAATACGGGATGCCGTAGAGCTCAGCAGCTTCGCGGACCGTCCAAGCGCGCATCGACCACTCCTCGGCAGGCAACCAGCGCGGCGCTCGCCTCCACAGGCGGCGAGTCGCGGCGCATGTTAACGCCACTGGAACTACAGGTCGAGCGATTGACCGAAAAACTTTCGGTCATTCGAGCGCGAGCGGCAGCACTTCGGAGAGGCGCGTGATCTGGTGGTGGGGCGACGCGGCCGTTCCGACACCGCTTCCGGGCGGCGGAGAGCCCTCTTCGCGAAAGAGAACCGTCGTCATTCCGAGCGCGCGCGCGCCGACGATGTCCTGCTCCGGCGAGTCGCCCACGAAGAGCACGTGCTCGGGCCGGCAGTCCGCTTTCGCGCACGCGTAGCGGTAGATGCCCGCGTCCGGCTTGCACGAGCGAGCCTCCTCCGAGCTCGTCCAGTGGTGGAGCACGTCCGCGAGTCCGGCGCGCTCGATCATCGGATGCAGGTAGTCGTCGTCGATGTTCGAGACGACGGCGACCCGAAGACCCGATTCGCGAAGCTCCTCGAGCGTGGCCACACAGTCCTCGCGAAGGCTGAACTGCTCGGTCACGATCCCGCGCTGGCTGTCGATCAGCCAGTCGACCCAGTCGGCGGGCGGCTCCGCGCCGAGGCCGCGCGCGAAGCGCTGCCAGGTGTCCGCGAAGAGCTCGCGGTGCAGGTAGTAGGGCCGCTCCTGCAAGGCGAGGTAGGCGTCGCGCGTGGCGTCGCGGTAGGCCGAACCGATTCGCGCGGGCTCGACCTCGAGGCCGAGTCGGCCGACCGCGTCGTCGATCAAGCGGACCGTGCCACCGCCGACCTGGCGGTAGCTGAAGAGCGTCCCGCCGAAGTCGAAGAACACGGCGGCGACGCGACGTTTGCGCGCGGGCTTCGCCGCTCCTGTCGTCACGCGTCCGAGGCTATTCAGCCGATGCCGTCGTGTCAAAACCCGCTGCGGTAGAATCGCGACCATGAGTGGAAGCGAAGCGTTTGCCATCGCGGTGATCGGGGGCGCGACGGCCGGTGCCGAGGCGGCCGACATTTTCGCGAAGCACGGGATCCTGACGGTCGTGTTCGAACAGAACGCGCGCCCCTACGGAAAGGTCGAGGACGGCCTGCCGCGCTGGCACGCGGGCCTGCGCGCGAAGGAGTACGCGGCGATCGACGCGAAGCTCGCGCAGGAACACGTGCACTTCGTGCCGTCCACGCGGGTCGGCCGGGACATCGACCTGCGCGACCTGACCGAGCGCTGGGGCTTCCACTGCGTCGTGCTCGCCAACGGCGCCTGGCGCGATCGCCCGCTCGCGGTGCCCGACGCCGAGCGCTGGGTCGGAAAGGGCCTCGTCTACCAGAACCCGTTCATCTACTGGTTCAACCACCACCACGAGGCCGGCTACGACGGACCGGTCTTCGAGGCGCTGGACGACACGATCGTGGTCGGCGGCGGGCTGGCCTCGATCGACGTCGCGAAGTCGATCAACCTCGAGCTCGCGCGGGGCGCGCTCGAGAGCCGCGGCGTCCACGCCGAGCTCGAGGAGCTCGAGGTCAAGGGCATCCCGAAGGAGCTCGAGAAACACGGGCTCACCTGGGCGGAGCTCGGGTTCAAGGGTGCGACGCTCTTCTACCGTCGGCGGCCCGAAGACATGCCGCTCATCACGCTTCCGGACGGGGCCGACGAGCGGCTCCGCACGAAGATCGAGAAGTCGCGCGCGAACATGCTCGAGAAGGCCACCTCGAAGTTCCTGTTCAACGTGCGCCCGCTGCGCGCGCCGCACTCGCTGATCATCTCGAACGACCGGGTCGCCGGCATGCGCTTCGCCGTGACGCGCATGGACGGCGGAAAGCTCGTGCAGACCGAAGAGCTCGAAGAGGTCCGGGGGGCGCAGGTGATCAGCTCGATCGGCAGCATTCCCGAGCCGATTCCCGGCGTGCCGATGAAGGGCGAGCTCTACGGCTACTCGGACTGGGACCTCGGGCGACTGCCCGATTTCCCCACCCTGTTCGCGGCCGGGAACGTCGTCACCGGCAAGGGCAACATCGTCGATTCGCGAAAGCACGCCCGGCACGTCGGCCAGCACGTCCGCGACGAGTACCTGTCCCTGGCCGAGAACGTGCGCTCGCTCGAGCCGCTCTCGGCTTCGGCGCGGGACGCGCTGCTCCGGCGCGTGCGCGAGCGCCAGAACGAGATCGGGTTCCGCGACTACCCGAGCTGGATCCAGGCCGCGCGCCCGCCCGAGTTCGTCTGATGGCGAACCGTCTGGCACAGGAGAGCAGCGCCTACCTGCGCCAGCACGCGAAGAACCCGGTCGATTGGTATCCCTGGAGCGACGAGGCCTGGGCCCGCGCGCGGGCGGAAGACAAGCCGGTCCTGGTCTCGATCGGCTACTCGTCGTGCCACTGGTGCCACGTGATGGAGCGCGAGTCGTTCGAGGACCCGAACGTCGGGCGGCTCATGAACGAGCACGTGATCGCGATCAAGGTCGATCGCGAAGAGCGTCCCGACGTCGATCAGATCTACATGGAAGCGGTGCAGCGCATGACCGGCTCCGGCGGTTGGCCGCTCAACATGTTCTGCATGCCGGACGGCCGGCCGTTCATGGGTGGCACGTACTTTCCGCCGCGGCGAATGCACAACCGGCCGAGCTTCGCCGAGGTCGTGCTCGCCGTCTCGCGCGCCTTTACGACGCAGCGCGACGACGTCCGCAAGGCCGCCGAAGAGGTGCTCGCGTCCCTGCACGCGCGGCCCGAGGTCACCGCTCCCGAGCCGCTCGGTTGCGAGTCCCTCTCGGTGCTCGTTCGCCAGCTCATGGCGCGTGCCGATCGCCGCCACGGCGGTTTCGGCGCGGCGCCGAAGTTCCCGACACCGACGAATCTCGAGGCCATCCTCGCCGCGGTCCGGCTCGGCATCGCTCGTGGCGACGCGCTCGATCACGTCGTCTTCACGCTCGAGAAGATCTCGCGCGGGGGGATCTTCGATCAGCTCGGCGGCGGCTTTCACCGCTACTCCACCGACGAGCGCTGGCTCGTGCCGCACTTCGAGAAGATGCTGTACGACAACGGGCAGCTCTTGCGCCTGTACGCCGAGGCGTACCGGCTGAAGGCGAACGAGAACCTGCGCTGGCCCGTCGAGGAGACGATCCTCTGGCTCGAGCGCGAGATGCGCGACCCGGCCGGGGGTTTTTTCGCGAGCCAGGACGCCGACAGCGAGGGCGAGGAGGGCCGATTCTTCGTGTTCTCGCCCGACGAGGTGGCCGCGGTGCTCGGTCCCGAACTCGGCGCGGAGTTCTGCGACGCCTACGGTGTCGAGCCGCAGGGCACCTTCGAGCACAGCGGGAAGAGCGTGCTCACGCACGGGCTGGCCGGCGAGCGGCCACGCTACGCCGACGCCCGCGCGCGTCTGTTCGCGGCTCGGAGCGAGCGCGTGGCACCGGCGACCGATCGCAAGAACGTCTGCGCCTGGATCGGCTACGCGATCTCGGGTCTCGCAGCCGCGGGCACGAGCTTCGCGCGGCCGGACTGGATCGCCGCCGGTGCACGCGCGGCCGAGTTCGTCCTCTCGCACATGTCGAATGGAGGCCGCGGCTTGCGGCGCGTCTACGAGGACGGCGAGGCGAAGATCCCCGCCTTTCTCGACGACCACGCCTCGCTCGCGCTCGCGCTTCTCGACCTGCACCGCGCCGACGGCGATTCGCGCTGGGTCGAGTCGGCGTTGGTGGTCGCGGACGAGCTGCGCGCGAACTTCTTCGACGCGGAGAAGCGGGAGCTCTTCTTCACCTCGACGAACGACGCGACCCTGATCCTGCGGCCCGCGAGCGACGGCGACGGTGCGACGCCCGCGGGGGCGGGGCTCGCGGTCCTCGCGCTCCTGCGCCTTCACGAGTTGACCGGACGCGCCGATCTCGGCGAAGTCGTCGAAGCCGTGATCGAACGCGAGGGGCCCGTCGCCTCGCGCGCTCCGCTCTACCTGCCGACGCTCACGCGTGCGGCCGCGCTTCGCGACGCCGGTCTCGGAGTCGCGATCGTCCTCGGCGATCCCGGCGACGCGCGCACGCAGGCGCTCGCCGCGCGCGCGCGAACGCTGCTCGGCCCGGAAGATGCGGTCGTGATCGTCCCACCGGGCGCCAGACCCGATTGGCTCGCGCCCGAACTTCTCGAAGACCGAGTTCAACGCGCGGGCGCACCCACCGCATATCTGTGTCGGGGGCAGGCCTGCTCGCTGCCCGCGACCGATCCCGAGGCGATGAGGCTGCCCTGAATCCTGCGGATCGCCGGTGAAGCGCGATGAGCTCGCTACCTCGAGCTCGTCATCATTCGAACGTCTCGTACCGAATAGGCGGCCAGCGTCGGCAGGATGACGGTGAGAGCCGCGATCCACAGAGTCGGACGATGGCCGATCCGTTCGAACAGGAAGCCCGCAACGACGATGCCCAGCGGCGCGAGTGAGACCGAGCCCAGATGATCGTACGCGCTCACCCTGGAGAGCATGTTCGCCGGGATCTTCTGCTGAAGGGTCGTATACCAGAGCACCGCGAAGACCTGACCCGCAATCCCTTCGACGAACGCCGCGGCCGCGACCACGGTGACGGGAAGCGGAACCGACAGGGCCAGGGGCACCGTGCAGAACGCAAAGGTGCAGAGCGTCGCAATGCGCATGGGATGGCGTGCCTCGACCCTCATGCTGAGCAGGCCGCCGACCAGGGTTCCCAGACCGAAGGTTGCCGCGATCGCGCCCCAGTCCATCGCTCCATTCATGAACTGGCGGGCCACCGCGGGCCCGATCAAGCCGAACACGCTCTCCATCGAGGCAACCAAGAGCGAGAACTGCAAGACGATGACCCAGAGCCAGGTGTGGGAAGTGAACTCGCGCCAACCCAGCCGAAGATCGTGGATGACGGACGCCTTCTCGGACGGCGCCTGGAGCCCGGGTTTGAGCGAGAGCACCAGCAGCGCCGACACCCCGAAGGAAAGGGCATCGATCAAGAGCGTCAGCCCGGCGCCGAACACCGCCACCAAGGCGCCGCCCAGAGCCGCCCCACCCGCGACCGCGCCATTCCGGGCCGAGCCCAGGAGTGCATTCAGATTCCGAAGCTCGCCCCGGTCGACCATCTGAACGATCAGCCCGGTCGACGCCGGCGCGTTGAGCGCCATCGCGGTTCCGTTCACCAGCATGAGCAGAGTCAGCAGCGCGACCGTGGCCGTGCCCGAGAGAAACAGGAACGCGATCACGAGTTGGGCGAACATCGCCAGAACTTCGGCCGCCACGATCATGCTCTGCCGAGAGGTCCGATCGGCGAGGACACCCCCGATCAGGATGACGGCGATCAACGCAACCGTGGGTGCGGCGATGACGAAGCCGGCATCGGCGGTGGAGCCGGTCAGCTCGAGCACGCCGAAGGCCATCGCAATCGGCGCCATCGCCGTCCCGGTGTAGGTGATCAGGTAGGCGATGAAGAGCCGACTCACGTCGCGTCGGCGCAGAAGCCGCAGTCCCGCCCGAATGCCACTCTCGGCCACGTCGCATCATCCCATTCACGCATTGCGAGGAACACCCGAGTCGAGCCGTCGCACTCGTTTCCGTTCGAGGCGAGCTCCGGGTAGGAAAGGGGAGCGACGAGCGCCCGCGGCTGCACGCCGCAAGCCCCGAGGTCTAGCCGCCGGTCTCCATCGGCAGGGACGGATCGCGCGACCACTCGTCGAGCGAACCGTCGTAGACCGCCACGTTCGACTGCCCGAGCATGAGCAGTGCGAAGGCGTTGGTCGTCGCGGCGATGCCGCCGCCGCAGTAGCTGATGACGCGCGCGCGAGCGAGCGCTCCGGTCCCGGCGAACTGCGCGCGAAGCCGATCGTCGGGCAGGAATTCACCGGTCGCGCGATCGACGAGCTCTCTGAACGAGACGTTCTCGCTTCCCGGCACGTGTCCGGGCCGCGCGTAGCCGAGGCTGACCTCGCCGCGATGAATCGGGCCGGGCAGAGCGTCGAGGGTGCAGACTCCTCGATCGCCGATGGCCTCGAGCACGTCGCCGGTGGTGGCCCAGACCTCCTCGTGCAGGCGCGGCTCGTAGCTCACGCGCGGGTAGCTCGCGGGCTCGGTCGAGAGCGGTCGACCCTCGGCCCGCCAGCGTGCGAGCCCACCATCGAGCACGCTCACCCGCTCGTGCCCCGCGTAGCGCAGCACCCAAAAGGCGCGCGTGGCCCACATCACGTCGGTGCCGCTGTACAGCACCACCGGGCTCGAGCGCGAGATTCCGAGCCGCGACAGCGCCTCGCGGAGCTGCGGCTCCGACGGCCGCGTGAACGCGAGCTCGGCTTCTGGATCGGAGAGATCCGCGAGCAGGTCGATGAACGCGGCCCCGGGAACGTGACCGGCGTCGTACACGTCGCGTGCCGCGCGCGCTCCACCACCGCCCAGGTGCACGCTGCAGTCGAAGACGCGCAGCGCCGGATCGGCGAGTTCTGCCTCGAGCTCGGCCGGGCCGATCAGCAGATTCTCGCGTCGCGTCGTGGTCATGATGTCGATGCTACCTGATGTCCTCCGTCGTCGGCGAGAAATGAAGGTCGATCGCGCACGCGGTCGCCGTCGGGGCGGGGTATGCTCGCTGCCGGCGACCGATCTCGAGACGACGAGGCTAGCCTGGGAGTTCCGCTCAACGTGCGGGGAGGACGATGACCATGCCGATCGAAGACATCTCCGTCGAGAACGCGCATCGACGCCGCGAGGAGTTTCACGCGATCGACGTCCGCGCCGAGCACGAGTACCGCGGACCGCTCGGTCACCTAGGCCGCTCGCTGCTCGTGCCGCTCCCCGATCTCGAGGCGCGGGCGGAAGAGCTCCCGAAGGGCCGGCCGCTTCTGCTGATCTGCCGCTCGGGTGTCCGCTCCGCCAAGGCGTGCGAGAAGCTCGCCGCGCTCGGAATCCCGAACGTCGTGAATCTCGAGGGCGGAATGATCGCGTGGAATCGCGCGCAGCTGCCCGTCGAACGGGTCGAGCCACCGTCGCTCGCTGCGCTTCTCGATCTGGTCGTTCGCTGGGTCGCGCAGGTCAGCGCACAGAGCCCCGACCTGGTGCGAGAGCAGTTCGGTGCTCGTCTGGCGCAGCTCGGCTCGTCGCTCGAATCGCCGAAGCAGGCCGCGCTCGCCCAACTGCTCGACTTCGTCGAGGAGTCACTCTCGCGCAAGGACGCGCCTCCGGACCTCGATCTCTCGCTCGCTTCGTTCCGACGTTCTCTCTCGGTTCTCTGAGCGAGCCCGATGGCCGCGCTCGGCTTCGCGCTCAGCGTATTGATCGGCGTCTCGCTCGGGTTCTTCGGCGGCGGGGGCTCGATTCTCTCCGTGCCGCTGCTCGTCTACGTCTTCGGGCTCGATCCGAAGCAGGCGATCGCGAGTTCGCTCTTGATCGTGGCTGCCGCGAGTGTCTCGGGAGCGATCCAGCACTGGCGGGCGGGGAATGTCGAGCTGCGCACGAGTCTGTTCTTCGGCGTGGCGGGCATGACTGGCGCGCACATCGGCGGTCGCGCGGGAGCGTTCCTCGACGGAACACTTCTGCTCCTGCTCTTCGCGGCGATGATGGTCATCACCGCGCTGGGCATGTGGCGCGGCCGGCGCGTGCCGAAAGGCGCCGAGCCGGGCAAGCGCTCGCTCGGTCCGCTGATCGCGCAGGGCTTCGGAGTCGGGCTCTTCACCGGGCTCGTGGGTGCAGGTGGGGGCTTCCTGATCGTACCCGCGCTCGCGCTCTGGGCGGGGCTCCCCATGCCGGCCGCGGTGGGAACCTCGCTCGTGATCATCGTGGGGAACACGCTCGCCGGTTTCTCCGGCTACTCGGGCCACGTGGACGTCAGCTACGGCCTGATCGCGGCCGTCGCCGCCTGCGCGATCGCGGGCTCCTTCGCCGGAACGAGCCTGGCGCACCGCATCAACCCGGCATCTCTTCGGCGCGCGTTCGCGGGCTTCGTCCTCGTCATGGCGACCCTCATTCTCGTGCGCGAGGTCGACGTCTGGCTCGCGACGGTGCGCACCGCCCTGCCCGACTCGGCGCCGCAGATCGTCTTCGCGCTGATCGTGCTCGCGATCGGAATCGCGGCGGGTCGCGTATCGCGCCGGGCTGCAACGGACCCGCTGCCCGAGAGCGCGTTCGACCAGGGCGCGGGGATCTGAGGCCGGCGCCTAGACCGCGAGCCCGTACAGGCGCAGCAGCGCGTCGGTGCGCGGCTCGCGGCCGCGAAAGCCGACGAAGACCTCCATCGCGGGACGGCTGCCTCCGAGCGCGAGGACGGTTTCGCGATAACGCCGTCCGGTGTCGCAGAGGCGAGCGGCGTCCTCGAGACCCGCTTCCTCGAACGCGGCGAACGCGTCGGCCGAGAGCACCTCCGCCCACTTGTACGAGTAGTACCCCGCGGCATAGCCGCCGCGCGAAGATGTGAGAGAACGCGCACAGGAATCGGTCCTCGGCGAGCGGCGGCAGCACCGCGGTCGTCGCGGCGATTCGCTGCTCGAGGTCGAAGATCGTCTCGCTGCCCGGCGGGATCGAAGCGGTGGTGGAGCTCCAGGTCCATGACCCCGAAGAAGAGCTGCCGCAGCATCGCGGATCCCGCGCGGATACGTGCGCGCGGCGCGAAGCTTCTCGAAGAGCGCGTCGGGCAGCGGCTCCCCGGTCTCGTAGTGGCGCGCGAAGCCGAGCAGCGTCTCGCGGTGGTAGCACCAGTTCTCCATGAACTGACTCGGCAGCTCGACCGCGTCCCACTCGATGTTGCGGATTCCCGAAGCCAGGCCGTGATCGACCCGCGTCAGCATGTGCTGCAGACCGTGACCGAACTCGTGAAACAGCGTCTCGACCTCGTCGAAGCTCATCAGCGACGGCTTGTCGCCGACGGGCGGCGTCTGGTTGCAGACGAGATGGGCGACCGGCAGACGCGGGCGGCCGTCTGCGTCCCGGCAAGAGCCCGCTGCGACCAACGCACTCGTCCATCCAGGCGCCGCCGCGCTTCTCCGCCGGGCCGCGAGTACGGGTCGAGGTAGAACGCGGCGATCGGCTCGCCCGCGTCGTCGCAGACGCGGAAGAAGCGCACGTCCGGGTGCCAGACCGGTGCCTCGCCGTCGGCCGCGCGGATGCGCACGTCGAAGAGCCGCTCGGCGAGCTCGAACAGCCCGTCGAGCACGCGCGGCAGCGGGAAGTACGGGCGCAGCGTCCTCGTCGCTGTAGGCGTAGCGCTCCTCGCGCAGCCGCTCGGCCCAGATAGGCCACGTCCCAGTGGAGCGAGCCGGCTCGACCTGACCGCTGCTCGCGCGCGAATGCGCCGCAGCTCGTCGAGCTCGCGCTGCGCCGCGGTGTAGGAGGCTCGGCGCAGCTCCTCTAGGAGCTTCTCGACCGCCTCGACGTCCGGGCGCCATCTTGCGTCGCGAGGCAGAGCTCGGCGAAGCTCGCGAAGCCGAGCAGCCGCGCCTCCTCGGCGCGCAGTGCGAGGATCCGCTGATCAGCACGGCGTTGTCGGTCTCGCCCGAGCTCGCGCGCGTGACGTAGGCGCGGTAGAGCCGCTCGCGCAGGTCGCGACGCGCCAGGTGCTGCAACGCGGGACGAAGCGAGGGTGGGTCGAGCGTGAGACGCCACGGGCCGTGCTCGGCCGTCGCGTCGGCCTCGCCCGACGCACGCGCGGACTGTGCGGCCAGCGCGAGCGCGCTCGGCGGCAGACCCTCGACTTCTTCTCGCTCGCGCAGGACGAGCGAGTACGCCTTCGTCGCGTCGAGCACGTGGTTCGAGAACGTCGTCTGGAGCTCGGCGAGCTCGGTCTGGATCGCGTTGAAGCGCTCCTTGGCCGCCCCTTCGAGCCCTACACCGGAGAGCACCGCGTCGCGGACCAGGATGTCGACGATGCGCCGCTGCGCCGGGTCGAGCCCCGAGGTCTCGACGCCCTTCTTCTGCAGCGCGACGAACGCTTCGTAGAGCGGGCGGCTCTGCGCCGCGCGGATGATGAGGCGCACCACGTCGGGCTGCACCGCCTGGTGCGCCGCGCGCAGTGCCGGATCGTCCTTCACGCCGACCAGATGCCCGACGATGCCCCAACGCGTGCGGAGCCGATCCGAAAGCTGCTCGAGCGGCTCGACCGACACCGGTCCAGCTCGGCTCGACGGAGCGCTCGAGCTCGGAGAGCTCACGCTCGAGCTCGGCGAGCAGCGCTCGCATGCCGGGCTCGACGTGCTCGGCACGGATCTCGTCGAACCGCGGGAGCCCGCGCTCATCGAGCAGCGGATTGTCGTTCTGCGGCGCTTCGCTCATCAGAAGCGAATGATGTACGAGACTTCCGTTCCCGGGTCGAGCGGCCGTGCGACGAGCTCGATCCAGCTGTGATCGCTCGCGAGCCGGAGCAGCGCGCGACGCGCGAAGAGCCGGCGGGTCTCGATACGCGGCGCGACCGCGCCGCCGGGGATGTAGACGCGCGCCGTCACGCCGCGCGCGGTGACCGCTCCCCGGTTCTCGAACACGACGCGCACGCGGTCGCTCGCGAGCGGCTCGATCCGAGCCCCGACCTGATCGCGCGCGAGCCACCAGTCGGCGAGCTCGTCCGGACGCGCGAACCACGCGCCGCGCAGGGCGAGCTCCTGTCCGAGGCTCTCCAACAGTGCCTCGCGTCCCTTCGCTTCGGGCCGGTGGATCCTGGCGCGCAGCGAGAATACCGACCCCATCCGCTCGGCCCGCTCGTAGCCGGAGAGTAGCTCGCGAAGCAGGGCGGAGCCCTCGGCGTCGCCATGCGGCCTGGGTTCGGGTATCGAGACGAAGGGCGCGCCCGCGTGGGCCAGGATGTCCGGGAGTGCCCGCGCACCCGCCGCGGTCGTGGCGAAGCGGCAGCCGCCGGAGATCAGCTCCTCGAGTCCCCCCGTGGGGATCTCGTTCGTGTCGACCCGACACGGATCGGTGGGAAGATCCGTCCCGGTGCTCGCACCGACGAGCACCGCGCAGGGCCGCCCGTCCGGCCAGGGACGCAGGTCGAGGGAGGGCGCGCGTGAAGCGAAACGAAGCGCGTTTCCGGCGACCCGCTGCGCCACGTCCCCATCGGTCAGCTGCCCGATCGAGAAGCCCAGCCAGGCGATCCGGGCGCTCCGATGCCGGCCAAAGAGCGCGCCCGACCCGGATCTCGTCCCGCGAAACTCGAGCGCACCAGGAGAGGCGGCGGCGAGCACTCGAGCCGGCTCGGCGAGCACGAGCTCTGCCCCGGGGACGAGGCCAGCAACGAGCGGGCTTCGGCCGACGACCTGGAGCTGCCTCGATGCGGCTTCGGGCCTGGCGAAGCGCTCCCCGGGAAACAGCCGCTCGAGCACGCTTCGCGTCGGTCGGGTCCCGGTCTCGGAATACCGGCCCACGGCGCCGGTCAGGATCAGGCCGCCGTTCCCCGCGAGATAGGCGTCGAGTGCGACCCAGTCCGCGTCGGAGAGGCGCTCCTGTCCCGGAAGGATCCAGACCGCGAAGCGGCCCGGATCGAGCTCCGCGAGGCTCGTGCCGTCGAAGAGCTCGACGGATCGATCGAGCGATGCACCGGCCTCGCGCCAGGCTTCGATCTCGGCCTGGCGTCGATCCCCGCGCGCTTCGCGGTTTCCGGCGAGATCGACGACGACCACCGGCCGCCGCGGTTGCAGTGCGAGCCGGGCACGCGCGTGGCGAGCGGACTGATTGTCGACGACGCCCAGGGAAACGAGCGCGAACAGCAGGATCGCGCCGGCCCAGACGAACGCAGCTGGTGAAGTCCGAACCCGGTAGTCGCCAAATGGCATCGCCCGCTCCGCGCCCCGAGCGACTCTTCGGCGAAGCCGCGCTCAGCGCTTGAGGGAGCGGAAGCTCTCCTTCAATCCAAAGAGCGGGCGGAAGCCGGTTTCGCGAACGAAGCGCTCACCGGCGATCGTGCACGGGTACTTGATGTAGTCGATCGCGCCGGGCGGGATGCGCACGAGGCCGAGCGGGAAGAGCCGTCGGATCAGCTGTCGCGCCAGAGGCTCGGGCAGAGGGAGCGCCCGACCCCCGGTCTCGTGGATCGCCACGCGCAGGGGGACCTCTCCCGGACCCGTCACGTTGTAGGCACCGCGCAGTCCGCGCTCGAGCGCGAGCGCGGTCGCCTCGACCTGATCCTCCTCGTGCATGAACTGGAGCATCGGGTTGAATCCCATCATCACGACCACGCGGCCCTGGCGGAGGTAGTTCACGATCGAGTTGTCGCTGTAGTAGCCGAGCGTCGGCACCGGGCGCAGGATCGAGGTGCGGATGTCCGGGTACTGCCACATGAACGAGGTCGTGAGCGCGTCCACCTCGACCAGATCGCGGATCTCGGGGTAGTTCCGCCCGGCGAGCAGGGGGTGCTCCTCGGACATGAAGCTCGGGTTCTCGGGAAGCGCCCCGTAGACGTAGCTCGTGGACAACACGACCAGCTTCTTCACCCCGTAGGTCCGGCAGTGATCGAGGAGCTTGCGCGTGCCTCGCACGTTGACGTCGAAGCGCGCGGTCTCGGACCCGCGGAAATGACGCACGAAGCCAAGGTGTACGACCGAGTCGGGCTGCTCCTTGCGCATCACGTCCTCGAAGGCGCGCGTGCGAACGTCGAGCTTGTAGAAGGGGGCTCCGGCCGGGCGGCGCTCCCAGTCCTCGCTGTCGACGCCGATCACGCGTTGGTCCCTGGAGAGCCGCCGGGCGAGCAGACGACCCTGCCCGCGCGCAACTCCGACGATCAGCACCTTCTCCACGTCGATGTCCTTCGCAGCGCGGTCGGCCGTGTATGGTATAAGAAGGCGCGAATGGACACGAACTCGAAGTTCGAGGCCATCCGCATCCCCGCGATGCCGGATGCCACAGTGAGCGGCGTCGTGGCGACCCCGAAATGGTGGCCCAGTGGCCAGCGAATCGGCCTGGTGATCGGGCACGATGTCGTCGGCGGCATGGACGAGCCGAATCTCGTCGCGCTGCAGCAGGCGCTGGCCGAGGCCGGGCATCTCGTGCTGCGTTTCAATTTCCCCTTCGCGGAGCAGAAGAAGAAGCGCCCGGATGCACCTGCGATCCTCGACCGCACCTTCAAATCCGCGGTCGCCGCCGTTCTCGCCGATCCCGAGAACGCTCCGGTGCGGATCCTGGTAGGTGGAATCGGGCTCGGTGCGCGCGTCGCGACACGCGCGACCGCACAGGGGCTGAAGGTCGATGGCGCGTTTTCGCTCGGCTTTCCCCTGCACCCGTCGGGCAAACCGGGGCTGCAGGACGTCGACTACATGTACCGGATCATCTGCCCCATGCTTTTCGTGCAGGGTGCCCGCGATTCGCACTGCAGAATCGACCGGCTCGAGGAGCTGCTTCGCCGGCTCGGCGCGCCGACCCGGCTGCACGTGGTCGCGGATTGCGGATCCGGGATCGAGCCGATCAAGCGCAACGGGCGCACGCCGGAGGACGTCCGAACGGAGGTGCTCGCGCAGATCGATCTCTTCGTGCAAGAGGTCATCCGGCGCGGCTGAGCTAGCCTTGGCGCGTGGCTGATTCCGACGAGCCCGCGCGCGACCCCGCACTTTCCGTCCTGTTTCACGCCGAGCGCCGATTGGCCGCACGACTCCAGGGCGTGATCCGCTTCGATCCGCAGATCTACCGCGAGATCCAAGGCGATGCCCATGCGATCCCCCAGGCGATCGCGTGCGTCATCGCCACGTCGGTGCTCGCCGGGCTCGGACGAAGCTCGCTGCCGGTGATCTTCCTCTTCACCGCGCTCGCGATGATGCAGTGGCTGATCGTCACCGCGCTGATCTGGACCGTCGGCCGGTTCGCAGTCGAGGGTGGCGCCGATTATGCGCGGCTGCTGCGCTGCACCGGCTTCGCCTACGTCTGGTTCGCGCTGCTCGTCGGCTACAGCCTGCCGTTGATCGGGCCGCTCTTCGCCTGGGCGGGCGTTCTGCTCTCGCTCGCCTCCCTCGTGATCGCGACGCGAGAGGTGCTCGAGACGGATGGCCCGCGGGCGTTCGCAATCTGCGTCGTCGCGCTCGGTCTGCCGGTGACGGCGCTCTTCTGGCTCGCGAGCTGACTCAGGACAGAGCGAACACGTTCGGAGCGGTCGCGCTTCCTGCCGTCACGCGCCCGCGCGCCCCGACGCCCTCGACCTCGAGCAAGAGCCGGAGCAGCGCCTCGCTCTTCTCTCCGATGGCGACGCTGCGCCTGCCATCCGGCAGACGAAGATAGATCATGCTCTGCTCGGGTCGTCCTTCGCGATCGAACTTGACGGTGTAGCTCTCGATCTCGGCCGGACCCTGGGGTGCATCGACGAGCTCCGGTCCCTCGAGCCGATCCTTGGGCAGCGCGACCTTCGACGAGCGGCGATCGGCCGCTTCGATTCGCGCCCGGTCCGTCGAGAGCACGGCGATCGCGTGCTTGGTCGCGCTCATGCCGAGTCCCGAGACCCAGCCGACCTTCCCCACGCCCTCGCGCAAGCGGAGGAAGAGATTGGCCAGCCCGTGCATCGCGTAGTTGTTGCCCGGCCCACCGTGATGAGCGAGCCCGCCGGTCTGGGTCAGGGATCGCGGCTCGCTGGTTTCGAGTCCGAGCGCGTCGAGTGCGAACTCGATCGCGCACGGGAAACAGCTGTACAGATCGAAGAGATCGACGTCGGAAACGCCAAGCGAAGCATGCTCCTGCGCCGCGCTCGCTGCGGCCGCGTAGGCGGGGCTCGACGCGAGATCGACGCGTTCGGCGGCGCTCCAACCGTCCTGCGCCGACGCGCCGCCGAGGAAGTGGACGCGGCCCTCGGGCGGAATTCCGAGCCGGTCGGCCGCGGACTCGGACATCACGATCGCAGCCGCGCCCTGATCGACCTCCATGATGGCGTTCATGAGCTTCGGGTACGGAAATCCGATCCAGCGATTGCGCTCGTCGACGCGCGCGATCTCTTCGGCCGTGCGCGGCTCGGGAAACCACGAGAACGGATTCCGCGCGGCGACCTTCGAGTAGCGGACCATGAGCTCCGCCACGTGACGCTGATGGGCCTCGATCGTACGGCCGGCGCGCGCGCGCAGGGCGTTCTCGTAGACGGGGTACATGTCGACCGGGCCGCGCACGCCGTGACGCTGCTCGAGCGCATTGGCGAACGGCTTCATCGTCAGCATGAAGTTCGGCATGCGGTTGCCGCCCGGCGTCCAGCCCGAGAGCTCGATGCCTTCCTTGCGCGCCCGGCTGCGGCTGTACACGGCCTCGGCACCGACGAGGAGCGCGATCTCGATCTCGCCGGCCGCGATTTGATTCGCGACCTGATTCAGGAGCAGGATCGGACCCTCGCCCCCGCCGGGGAGCTCTTCCGACGCGCGCGGCTTGGTGCCAGCGAGTTCGGCCACGCGGGCCGGCAGATCGTCGTAGGCCCAGGCCATCGGCGGTATCGCGCCGACGAAGTCCGCCTCGCGCACGAGCTCGGGTCGGCCCGCATCGGCCGCCGCGCGCTCGATCGCGATCGCCATGAGTCGCGCCGGCTCGAGTGGATTCCAGTCCGCGCAGTCGAGCCCCGGGCGGTTGCGCACCTGCCCGACGCCGACGACGACGGCTCGCTCGTTTGACATGCCCCGCCCTCCGGCGGCAGCTTACTAAAGATGAACGACGAGATGTACCTCGAGCAGATCGCGTGCGGACCGATGCAGAACTTCGTGTACGCGATCGGCTCGCGCACGACGCGCGAAGTGGTGCTCGTCGATCCGGCGTGGGCGATCGAGCCGCTCGTCGCGCACGTTCGCGAGCAAGGCTTCGAGCCCATCGCCGCACTCGTCACGCACTACCACCCCGACCACGTCGGCGGATCGTTCTCGGGTCAACGCATCGAGGGCTTGCGGGAGCTGCTCGAACGGAAGGGCATGAAGATCTATGCGAATCGGCTCGAGGCTGCGGGGCTGGTCAAGGTGACCGGCATCTCCGACTCGGACATCGTGAAGGTCGATAGCGGCGACACGCTGAAGGTCGGGAACGTCGAGATCGACTTCCTGCACACGCCCGGCCATACCCCGGGCTCGCAGTGCTTCCTGGTGCGCGACGCCCTGGTCTCGGGCGACACGCTCTTCATCCAGGGCTGCGGCCGCGTCGATCTGCCCGGCTCCGACCCCGACGAGATGTACGCGAGCCTCCACAAGCTCGCCTCGCTGCCGGACGACATGGTTCTCTACCCGGGGCACGACTACGGCGGCGGCGCGCACCGCACCATGGCGGAGACGAAGCGCATGAACGCGTACCTCCGCATCCCGAACCTCGAGACCTGGCGCGAGGTCATGGGCTCGGGCTAGGCGTCCGGCTCGGGACTCCGGTCCCTGAAACAAGACGCTGCACCCGGTTGAAACGCGCCGACCCGTAACGTAGAGTGCGCGCCGAATCCCCCGCGCGCGCAAACGCACGCCATTGCACGGAGATCCGCCTTCATGAAGATCCTCGTCTGCTTGAAGCAGGTGCCTCACAAGGACGCACGGCTCGAGCTCGCCTCCGATGGGAGCTGGATCCAGGAGTCGAACATCAAGTTCGAAATCAACGACTACGACACCTACGCGCTCGAAGAGGCGCTGCGGATCAAGGACAAGGACGCAGCTTCCGAGGTGATCGTGCTCTCGATCGGCCCGGACCGCGTGCAGCAGTCGCTGCGCACGGCTCTCGGCATGGGCGCGGATCGCGCAATCCAGATCTGGGACGACGGACTCGCGCACGCCGACTCACTCGCGATCGCGAAGTCGATCGCCGCGGTGGCCAAGGCCGAGAGCTGCGACCTCGTGCTCCTCGGTCTGATGGCGGACGACACGAACTTCGCTCTGACCGGCCCGATGGTGGCGGAACTGCTCGACGTCCCGCACGCGACCGGGATCGTCTCTGCGAAGTTCGACGGCGCGCAGGTCGAAGTCGAGCGCGAGCTCGAGGGTGGCGCGCTCGAAGTCGTGAAGCTTCCCCTGCCCTGCCTGCTCACGGCGCAGACCGGCATGAACGACGTCCGCTACGCCTCGCTCAAGGGCATCATGCAGGCGAAGAAGAAGCCGCTCGACAAGAAGTCGCTCGCGGACATCGGACTCGAGGCCGGTGCGGTCGCTGCGAAGGTGAAGGTCGAGAAGATCTTCTCGCCGCCCAAGGGCGGAGGCGCCGAGATCCTGTCGGGTTCGAAGGACGAGATCGCGAGCAAGTTCGTCGGCAAGGTCAAGGAGCTGGGGCTCCTCTGAGCCGCAGCGCGAGCTGGAGATATAGCGATGGCAAAGACACTGATCGTCGGCGAAATCCAGAAGGGGAACTTGCGCGAGTCCACGCTCGAGCTGGTGGCGATCGCGCGCAAACGAGGCGGCGACGTCGCCTCGCTCGTGATCGGCAGCGGCGTCGGAGCTGCGGCCGAGGCGCTGTCCAAGAAAGGCGGCGGGAAGGTGCTGGTCGCCGACGACGCGTCTCTCTCGAACTACACCGCCGACGGGTACGTGCGCGCGATCCGCAAGGCGATCGACGCCGAGAAGCCCGACCTGATCCTGATCTCGAACACGCCGATCGGCTGGGACGTCGGAGGCAAGCTCGCGGCCCAGCTCGACTGCGGAATCGCGAGCGACGTGATCCGGATCGAGCCGGATGGCGATGATCTGGTCTTCGTGCGCCGAATGTTCAACGCGAAGTTCGACGCGCGGCTTCGGGTTTCGGGCTCGCCCCGGATCGCGACCGTGCAGCCCGGCGCGTGCGAAGCGCACGCCGGATCCGAGCCGGGAAGCGTCGTCGCGCTCGACGGGGTCGGCGGCGATTCGCGTTCGAAGTTCGTCGAGGTGCGCGTGGCGCCCGCCGGCGGGCACGATCTGACCAAGGCCGAGATCATCGTCTCGGGCGGTCGCGGGCTGCAGAAGCCCGAGAACTTCGAGAGCGTGCTCAAGCCCCTCGTCGATGCCCTCGGCGGGCAGATGGGCGCATCGCGGCCCGTCGTCGACGCCGGTTGGCTGCCGCACGAGTACCAAGTGGGCAGCTCCGGTCAAGTCGTCGCTCCCAAGCTCTACGTCGCGGTCGGCATCTCGGGCGCGATCCAGCACCTGGTCGGGATGAAGAACTCGAACTTCATCGTCGCGATCAACAAGGATCCCGACGCTCCGATCTTCGAGGTCGCCGACGTCGGCATCGTCGGCGATCTCTTCGAGGTCGTCCCCGCGCTCGCGGCTGCGCTGAAGACCGCCAAGGGCGGCTGAGAAGAACCTCCGTCAGCCCACGCGAAGCGTGGCGACGACGATCTCCCCGGGCGCGCCGACGCGCACGGGGATGAAGCTCACGCCGACCCCGCGGCCGACGTAGAGCTGTGCGCCGTCGCGCTCGAACCGTCCCGACCAGTAGCCCTCGTGCGTGTGACGCAGCGGGGTGCGGCCGAAGATCAGGATCTGGCCGCCGTGGGTGTGCCCGGAGAACTGCAGATCGACGCCGACGTCGGCGGCCTCCTCGAAGAAGTCGGGGTGGTGGGCGAGAAGAACGACCGGCTCACCCGGAGCGCAGCCGTCGAGCGCACGCTCGAGGTCGGGCTTCCCGGCGAGCAGATCGTCGACGCCCGCGAGCCAGAGCGACGAGCCGCCGCGCTCGAGCCGAACACCGTGGTTCTGCAAGATCACGACGCCCTGCTCTTCGAGCACCGAGCGCCAGAGCCATGGATCTCGCGCCGCGTCGTATTCGTGATTGCCGTAGATCGCGAAGATCCCCAGCGGCGGCTGCAAGATCGAGAGGCCCTTTCGCAGGTGCAGGATCTCGTGGTCCCAGTGGTTCACCAGATCGCCGCCGAGGCAGACGAGATCGGGAGCCTCGGCCGCGACTCGCGCACAGATGTGCATGAAGTCGTCCTCGTCGAGATAGTTCCCGGCGTGGATGTCGGACAGGAACGCGACGCGGAGGCCGTCGATTCCGACCCCGCCGCGTCCGAGCCGGAAAACCGGACGCGTCACTTCACGGTGTCGCTCCAGCCAGGCCGAGATCCCGCTTCGGACGTCGCCCCGGTAGAGAGCGCGCGCGAGGATCGCGAGAACGTGCGAGATGAGGACCGAGAGTCCGGGCCACGAACCGGGCCACGCCCAGGCCCTACGGCGCCTGCTCAGATCGCGTGTCTGCGTCGGCTTCTCGATCTCGTGCGTCATTCACCTACACGCATCGCCGGGAACGACGGTCACCTTGATCGCGCCGCTCGTCTTGTCGCCCGCGCAGCGGAACGCTTCCTCGATCCGATCGAGCCCGAACTGGTGGGTCTGAAGCGGCGCGAGCTCCGCCGCGTAGCGCGGCAGGAGCTCGACGGCGCTCCGGAACTGCGAACCGCGCCGACCGGTGCCGTACATGTTCGAGCCCACGAGCTCGAGCTCACGCACGGCGAGGTCGAAGGCCGAGATCTCCGAGCGCTGCGAGAAGACCCCGAGCACGACGATCCGGCCGCCGGCGCGACACCACCGCGTGGCGCCGAGCAGCGTCTGCGCGTGCCCGCCCACGGTCTCGATCACGACGTCGGGCCTCGCGTCCTTCGCCCAGGCCCCTACCTCGTCCTCCGAGAGCGTCACGAGTCCGAGCCTTCGCGCGGCTTCTCGCTGCTGGGGATGCCGAGCGGTGATCGCGACTTCGTGCGCGTGGTCGCGCGCGAGCATGCCCGACAGGAGCCCGATCGCGCCGGCCCCGATCACCAGGACGCGGCTGTCGCCGGAGATGCGCGCGAGCGAGACTCCGCGCACGCAGACCGCGAGCGGCTCCGCGAACGAGGCCACCAGGGTCGACACTGACGGATGTACGGGGTGAAGCGCGTACTCGGGCACGTCGACGAAGTCCGCGAGTCCGCCGGAGCGCATCACGCCGATGATCGAGAGCTTTTCGCAGAGCTGTCGATCACCCGAGACGCAGAAATCGCAGACCGTGCAGACGTGGATCGGTTCGACCGCATAGAGCGCATCGGCGAGACCACGAGGACCCTCGAGAAGTCGGCCCGTGATCTCGTGCCCGGGCGCGATCCCGATCGGTGCCGGGAGCTCCCGCCGGTGGAAGTGAAGGTCGGTGCCGCAGATCCCGCACGCCTCGACTCGGAGCCGGACCCAATCGGGCGCCAGCGGCGGAGGCACGACCTCTGCAACCTCGACGCCGTCCCGGGTCCAGCGCGCCAGCCTCAAAGCGCGCTCAGCCGCGGCGCTTTTCGATCGGAACGAACGCCCGCTTGGAGGCTCCGGAGTAGATCTGGCGGGGTCGGCCGATCGCCTGTCCGTCGCCGAGCAGCTCCTTCCACTGCGCGATCCAGCCGGGCAGGCGACCCATCGCGAACATCACCGTGAAGCTCGGCGTCGGAATGCCGAGCGCCTTGAAGATGACCCCGGAATAGAAGTCGACGTTCGGATACAGCCGCCGCTTGGCGAAGTAGTCGTCCTCGAGCGCGATGCGCTCGAGATCCATCGCGATCTCGAGCAGCTTCGAGTTGATGCCGAGCCGTCCGAGCACGTCCATCGCCGCCTTCTTGATCACGGTCGCGCGCGGGTCGTAGTTGCGGTAGACGCGGTGGCCGAAGCCCATCAACCGCGACGTGTCGTCCTTGGACTTCGCGCGGTCGACGAACTGCCGCGCCGAGAGCCCCTCCTCGGCGATCTGCTCGAGCATGTCGATCACTTCCTGGTTCGCCCCGCCGTGACGCGGTCCCCAGAGGGCGTTGATTCCGCCCGCGATCGACGCGAACAGGTTCGCATGGGAGCTGCCGACCAGGCGCACCGTCGACGTCGAGCAGTTCTGCTCGTGGTCGGCGTGCAGGATCAAGAGAACGTCGATCGCGCGGACGATCACCGGGTCCGCGATGATCTCCTCGCACGGGGTGCCGAACATCATGTGCAGCAGGTTCTCGACGTAGCCGAGTCGGTTCTCCGGATACAGGAACGGGTGACCGATCGAGTGCTTGTGCGCGTACGCGGCGATCGTCGGGAACTTCGCGATCAGCCGAACGACGCTGTTCTCGACCTGCTTCGGGTTCAGCGGGTCGAGATCCTCGGGATAGAACGTCGAGAGCGCCGCCACGACCGCCGCGGCGACCGCCATCGGATGCGCGTCCTTCGGGAACGCGCTGAAGAAGCTCTTCAGGTCCTCGTGGAGCATGGTGTGGTAGCGGATGTCCTTCGCCCACACGTCGTACTGCTCGGGGGTCGGAAGCTCGCCGCGGATCAGCAGGTAGGCGACCTCGAGGAAGTTGCTCTTCTCGGCCAGCTCCTCGATCGGGTATCCGCGGTAGCGCAGAAGACCCTGCTCACCGTCGATGAACGTGATCTCGCTCGTGCAGCTACCCGTGTTCTTGAACCCCGGATCGAGCGTGATGCAGCCGGTCTGCTCTCGCAGCCTGCTCACGTCGATCGCACGCTCACCCTCCGAGCCGGTGAGGATGGGGAACTCGTAGCTCTTTCCGTCGATTTCGATTCGGGCCATCTCCGTCATCGCGCGGCATGATACACACCTGACCCGGGGAGCGCCGCGCTGGAAATGACCCGAACGAAACCGGCGATTCTCGATCGCGCGCTTCCGCTACTCGCGGGAAACCTGCTCCGGGTCGTCGGTGGAACGCTGCGCGTTCGCCACGAAGGCGAAAACCGGCTCGACGAGCTGCTCGAAACGGGCCGTCCCGTGATCGTCTACGGCCTGCACGGCCACCTCCTGGTTGGCGCGTGTGACTTGGGGCGACACCGCCCGTACGTGATGATCAGTGAGAGCCGCGACGGCGAGCGGATCGCGCGCACCGTCGAGCGGGTCGGATTCCGCCCCATCCGTGGCTCGAGCTCGCGCGGTGGGGTGCGCGCTCTGCTGCAGACCGTGAGGCTGCTGAAGGGCCCCGTCGTCTGCTGCCACCTCGTCGATGGTCCACGCGGGCCCTACGGCGAGGTGAAGCCCGGACTGATCCTGATGGCGCAGCGCTCGGGTGCGGCGCTTCTGCCCGTGCTCTACGCGATGCGTTGGAAATTCCGGGTCGGCAGCTGGGACCGGATGCAGATTCCGATGCCGTTTGGCCGTGTCGTCGCGCGCTTTCTCGCTCCGAGGGATGTGCCGCGAGATCTCACGCCCGAAGCGGCCGAAGCGCTGCGACTCGAGATCGAGCGGGAGCTTGCGCGCGAAGAGCTCCGGCTCGAAGCCGAGGTCACGGGTCAATCCCCGGACCGCGGCGACCGAAGCGATGCGGGAGCTCCACCGAAGAACCCCACGGAGGTCGGCCCGTGAACATGCGCTCGTTCGGATCCGTCATCGCCGCCTGCGCCAGCATCGCCGCGCTCGTCGCCTGCTCTCCGCCCGCGGCCGAGGCGCCGACCGACCCGGCCGAGGCACGCAGTGCCGGGCCCGCACAGCCGGGGGCGCCGAACCCGGCGCCGACCCACACGCGTCCGGAGCGGCGCCCGGGTGCGATCGCGCAGGTCGCGGGGCAATACAAGTACATCGACGAGCGCGGCCGGGTGCAGCTCGCTTCGCGACTCGAGGACATCCCCGAACGACAGCGTTCGACCGCCTCGAAGATCCAGAGCCCCGAAGCGAGCGGGCGCTCTAGCGCGTCAGGCGGCGACGTCCGCGCCACGCGCGACGTCGACATCACGATCTTCACGACGCGCTCGTGCGGTTACTGCCGCGCCGCGATGGCGCACTTCGACGAGATCGGGATCGAGTACACCAATCGCGACGTCGAGATGGACGAGGAGGCGCGTGCCGAGTACCTCGACCTGACCGGCGGACGCCGCGGCGTACCGGTGATCGTCGTCGGTGAGGAATGGATGCAGGGCTGGAGTCGACCGGAGTTCGACCGCCTGCTCGCCTCGGCCCGGTAGACGTTCCCGGAACCTTCGGTCCGGGGTGCCGGAAGCCGATAGGGAGCGCGTGACCGCGCCGACGGACGACCCCGCCAAGTCGCAAGCCAACGCGCCCACGAGCGTCGAGCCTCGTCCGCCGCTCGGGTTGGCGGAGCTGCTCGAGATACTGATGCGGGGGAAGGTTCTCTCCTCGCAGCAGGCGAAGGACCTCGAGGCGCGCGCCACCACGCTTCGCAGTCGCGTGCTGAAGGACCGTGTCGGATCGGTCCGCTCGCAGGCCGCCGCACGGTACGATGTCTCGGCTGCGGAGATCATCGCGGCCGCCGCTCTGCCGCACGGGCAGAAGGAGCACCGAAAGGTAGACGAGGACGCGATCGCGCAGGCGATCGCCGCCGAAGCGGGCCTGCGCTACGCGAAGATCGACCCGCTGCGACTCGACAACGCGCTGATCTCGAAGACCTTCTCGCGGCCGTTCGTGCGTCACCACGTCGTGATCCCGATCGGGCAGGAGAACGACGGGCTCGTGGTCGCGGTCGCCGACCCGTTCGACACGACGCTGCGCGAGACGCTCCAGGACGTGCTGCGTCGGCCATTCGTCTACGCGGTCACCTCGAAACGCGACATCCTCGCCGTCGCCGACCGCGTCTTCGGACTTCGTTCGAGCATCCGTCAGGCGGTTTCCGAGCTCGGCGATCAGAGCCCCACCCAGACGCTCGTGCAGCTCGTCCAGCTGCGCTCCAACGAAGAGCTCGCGAGTTCGAACGACGAGCACGTGGTCGCGGCGGTGGACTTCCTGCTCAACTACGCGTTCGAGCAGCGCGCCTCGGATCTGCACCTCGAGCCACGCGCGAACGACGCCGTCGTGCGCTTCCGCATCGACGGCATCCTGCACGACATCGAGTCGTATCCTCCTGCGGTGCACGCGGCGATCATCTCGCGCGTGAAGGTGATGGCGCGCATGGACATCGCCGAACGTCGCCGCCCGCAGGACGGCCGGATCAAGACCCAGCGGGGCCAGACCGAGGTCGAGATGCGCGTCTCGAGCCTGCCGACGGCGTTCGGCGAGAAGATCGTGATTCGCGTGCTCGACCCGAGCATCCTGCTCGCGGATCTGCAGGACCTCGGCTTCGCTCCGCACGAGCGCGAACTCTACGAGAAGTGGATCACCGCGCCCTCCGGTCTGATCCTCGTCACCGGACCGACGGGCTCGGGAAAGACGACGACGCTGTACTCGACGCTGCGCTATCTCGCGGGCCCCGAAGTGAACATCACCACCGTCGAGGATCCGATCGAGATGGTCGATCCGCGCTTCATGCAGGTGCAGGTCCAGCGCAAGATCGACGTCACGTTCGCGACCGCGCTCCGTTCGATCCTGCGCCAGGACCCCGACATCATCATGGTCGGCGAGATCCGCGACAGCGAGACCGCGCAGATGGCCGTGCAGGCCGCGCTGACCGGGCATCTCGTCCTCTCGACCGTCCACACGCGCGACGCGGCGGGCGCGGTGACTCGCCTCGCCGAGCTCGGCGTCGAGCGCTTCCTGCTCTCGAGCGTACTGCGCGGCGTGCTCGCGCAGCGGCTCTTGCGCCGGATCTGTGCGCACTGCACGTCCGAGGGCACGCTCACTCCCGATCAGGTGAACGCGCTCGGGATCAAGGTTCCCGTCGAGCGGCGCGAACGACTGAAGGTCCGCTGGGGCGAGGGCTGCGTCGAGTGCCGGCACACCGGACTCTACGGGCGCACGGGCGTGTTCGAGCTTCTCGACATCGGGCGCCGCGTGCGCGAGCTGATCAAGAAGGGCGAGGACGCGGCGGAGATCTGCCGCGGTGCGCGCGTCGAAGGCATGGAGTCGCTGCGCGAGAGCGCGCTGCGCCGACTCGCCGAGGGACTGACGACCTACGAAGAGGTCGTTCGAGCCACTTCGGACATGGACTGACCCGATGAGCCGCGAGTGCGCGAAGGAAGTCAGCCTGCTCGTGAAGGCGGGCTGGAGATTGATCCTGCTCGAGTCGTTCGAGGAGGATCGCGCTCTCGCGACGCTCGAGCTCGCCGCGAAGGCTTCTGGGCGCGAGCTGATCTCGTGGTCGGTCGCCTCGGGCCTCGGCGCCACGGGTGTCGGTGCGGGCTCGTTCGACGACGGTCTGCGCGCGATGTCGGCCAGCTCCGATCCCGCCTTGTTCGCGATTCTCGACGCGCATCGCCAGCTCTCCGATCCGCTCGCGCTCCGACGGCTCCGCGATCTGCTCGAGCTGCTCGCCGAGCGCCGGCAGTCGATCGTGCTGATCGCGCCCGCGCTCGATCTTCCCGTCGAGCTTCTGCACGAAGCCGCGGTCGTCGAGCTCGCGTTGCCTCGCGCGAACGAGCTCGAGGCCGTGTTCAAGTCCGCGATCGAAGCGCCGGACCCGGGCGCACTCGAGGGCGCGGTGAAGGCCGCGCTCGGTCTCACCGCCGACGAAGCGCTGCGCGTCTTCCGGAAGGCCTGCACGCTTGCCGGAGGACTGAACGACAAGGCCGTCGCCAGCATCGTGCACGAAAAGCGGCAAGCTCTGCGCCGGACCCCTGCCCTGTCGTTTCACGAGTCGAGCGCGGGCCTCGACGACGTCGGTGGCCTCGGCGAGCTGAAGCGCTGGCTGCGCGAGCGTCGACGCGCATTCACCGACGAGGCGCGGCGTTTCGGACTGCCGCTGCCGCGCGGTCTGCTCCTGCTCGGCGTGCAGGGCTGCGGAAAGTCGCTCTCCGCGAAGGCGGTCGCGCGCGAGTGGAACTTCCCGCTGCTCCGGCTCGACCTCGCGGCCGCGTTCGGCACCCCGGACCAGACACCCGAGGCGACGATCCGTGAGGCGACCGCGGTCGCCGAGTCGATCGCGCCGTGCGTGCTGTGGATCGACGAGATCGAGAAGGGCTTCGCCGCCGCGAGCGAAGGCGGAGCGTCGAGCCGGGTCTTCGGTGCATTCCTGACCTGGCTCTCGGAGAAGCAGGCTCCGGTCTTCGTCGTCGCCACCGCGAACGACGTGATGCGCCTGCCCCCGGAGCTCCTGCGCCGCGGGCGTTTCGACGATCTCTTCTTCGTCGATCTGCCGACCCACGCGGAACGCGTCGAGATCCTCGCGATCCACCTGCGCGGACACGGACGCGATCCGCTGCAGTTCGATCTCGGAGAGCTCGCCGCCCAGGCCGCGCGGCTCTCCGGCAGTGAATTGGAGCAGGTCGTGAGCGCCGGGCTCTACACCGCGTTCACCGAGGACCGCGACCTCTCGTGGAACGACCTCGCCAATGCGATCACCGAGACCGTCCCGCTCTACGAAACCTATGAAGAGCGGATCAAGGAGCTTCGCGACTGGGCACGCACGCGCGCTCGGCCGGCGACGCTGGATGCAAAGGCGGCGGATCTGTTCAGGGGACGCTGACCGGCTTCACGCGGAAGACTGCGAAGAGCGCGGGGTGATCACTGAGCGGTGTCGGACCGTCGGAGAACTCTCGCGCCTCGCCCGACTGTTCCGGTAGGAGCGCGACCTGGCTTCCGCTCCGATACAGGATGAAGTCGATCCGTTTGTTTGCGAACGGGCCGTCGCTCGCCGGGCGTGCACCGCTGTCCTCGAGGGAGAGCTCGCGCGCGAAGCGTTCGAGGAGCGCTCGGTCCGCTGCGTTCGACTCGTCGAGGTTGAAGTCGCCGGCGATCACGAGAGGTCCATCGCCGGATACGCGTTGGACGCGCTCGGCGAGCTTCTGCAGCTGCACGTCGCGCGCCGCGCGATCGGTCGCGTCCTGACCCGCGTCGAGGTGCAGATTCCAGAAGTCGAGCTCGGCGCCGTTCTCGAGCGCGACCCGAACCCGCAGGAATCCCTTGTCTGCGAAGCAGTCGTTCGCGCGGTCGAGCCAGCCCGCGCACGCGCCGAGCGATCCGCGGCTCACCGCACGAAGTCGCGGGCGCGCGAACGTCGCCAGACCGGTCTGAAACAGCGTCCCGGTATCGACGCCGCCGCTTCGCTCCTTGGTCGCATGGGTGGCGTTCGCTTCGAGCATCTCGAAGAAGCTCCAGCTCTCCTGTATGAGCGCCACGTCGTAGAGGTTCAGGCGCGACGAGATCTGTGGCATGCGCGCCTCTGGGTCGTCGGAGACGAACACGCTCGGAAGTCCGTGCACGTTGTAGCTCAGCACCGTGATCAGGAGCGCGGCGAGCTTCACGCGCGGACCTCGTTCACGAGCGGCTCGCCGCGTCCGTACCGCACCAGATTCCGCAGAAAGACCGCCGTGCGTCGCTCTTCGTTTCCACTCGAGATCGAAGAGTTGTGCGGCGTCACGATCACGTTTGGAAGCGACCAGAGAGGTGACGAGCCCGGCAGTGGTTCTTCGGTGAAGACGTCGAGGTAGGCGCCGGCGAGACGACCATCTCGCAAGGCCTCGATCAGGGCCGGCTCGTCGATGACACCACCACGCGAAATGTTCAGGACGCGCGCACCGCGCGGCAGGAGCGCCAGGGCATTCGCGTCGATCGCACCGCGGGTCTCGTCCGTCAACGCGCACGCGAGCGCGAGCCAGTCCGCGCGCGGCAGGAGCTCGCGCAGGCGCGCGGGTGGGTGAAGCTCGTCGACGGGATCCTGCGCCGTGCGCGGACTCCGTCGCACCCCGATCACACGCAGGCCGAGAGCGCGCGCGAGCCGCGCGATCTCCGTGCCGATCGCACCGAGGCCGAAGACGAGAATCGTCTGCCCGGAGAGGTCCGCGGGCACACGCGAGTCCGCGACCGGCTCCCAAGCTCGCCGTCGCTGCGCGTCGAGCCAGTGCGGGAATCCACGCGCGAGCATCATCAGCCCGGCGATCGCGGTCTGTGCGATCGGCACGGCGGAGGTCCCGCTCGCCGTCGTGAGCCGGACCCCGTCCGCGACGAAGCGCTGGAACACGGGATGATCCACACCCGCGTTGAAGACCTGTAGCCAGCGAAGCTTCTTCGCGGCGAAGGCCGCCGCGAAGAACGCACGCGATCGGTCCGGGAAGACGTCACCGGAGAAGTACGCGATCTCGATCTTCGCGCATTCGGCCGGATCGATCCGCGCCTCGGGGTCGTCGTGGATGACGATGGGTTCGAGCTCGAGGCCGGCCTCGCGCGAAGCCGCGTCGAGCCCGGCCGCATGACGAGCGAGAAAGCGCTGTGATACGAGCAGGCCGCGCAACGCCACCTTCAGCCGACGAATCGAGGGGTCGAGTACATCGCGCGGGAGCATACCGCGGAACGCCGGCTATGATGCGCGCGTGCAGCCGACGGTGGGCATCCCGCTCTGTCTGGACGATCGCGACCGCATTCGACCCGGGCGCACCTACCACTACGTTCACGCCGCGTACGCACGCGCCGTCGAACGCGCGGGCGGAGTTCCCGTCTACCTGCCCGTGCAGAGCGACGTGCGAGCTCTCGTCGGGCGCGTCGATGCGCTGCTCGTTCCCGGGGGGGACGATCTTCCGCCCTCCCGGCCCTACCCACCGACCGTCTCGTTCGATCTCGTTGCGCCGGCCCAGCTCGAATTCGATCGCGCGTTGCTCGACGCTGCGCTCGCGCGCGACCGGCCCGTGCTCGGCATCTGTTACGGAATGCAGCTCCTCGCGCTCGCGTTCGCTGGCGCGCTGCACTACGACATCGAGAGCGACGCGCCCGGCGCGGATCGGCACCGCCTGCCCGAACTCGACGGACGCCACGCGATCCGGATCGAGCCGGGATCGAGGCTCGAAGCCATCGTCGGCGAGCGCGAAGTCCGCGTCGGCAGCCGCCATCACCAGGCGGTGTCGGATCCGGGTCCGGGTCTGCGCATCGCCGCGCGCGCCGAGGACGGCGTGATCGAGGCGGTCGAGCGGCCGGCCGGGGTCTTCTGCATCGGCGTTCAATGGCACCCCGAAACCGATGCCGATGCGCTCGCCGATGCGCTCTTTCACGCGTTCGTCGAAGCTTCGAGCTAGCTCTCGAGGGGGCGCTCGTACCACGCGACGTCGTGGTAGCGACCGAACTTGCGGCCGACCTGGTCGAACTTCGCGACGCATGCGAAGCCCACGCGCTCGTGAAGCGCCACCGATGCCGGATTCGGCTGCGTGATCCCGGCGTACGCCCGGTGCACGTCCTCTCCGACGAGCGCCTCGAAGAGCGCGGCGTAGAGCCGTCGGCCGAGCCCGCGACCCGTCGCCTCGGGCCGCAAGTAGATGCTCGTCTCGACGGACGTCTCGTAGGCCGCCTTCTCGCGAAACGGACCCGTGCAGACATAGCCCGCGAGTCCGCCGTTCCGCGTCGCGACGAGCAGGCGGTGGCGACCCGCAGGCGCGAACTTCTCGAACCACGGGCGGCGCGAAGCGATCGTGTACGGCTCGATGTCGAAGGTAGATGCGCTCGTGCGAACGTATTGGTTGTAGATCTCGACGAGCGCGGGCAGATCGGCCGTCGTTCCGGCGCGGATCTCGAACTCGCTCACGATGTCGCTCGCGCGCGCCGAAGCCGCGGCCAGAGTCGCGCTGCGAGCAGAACGGCGAGAACACCGGCATAGATCAGCGGCTCGCGCTGATCCGCCTTCACGAGCCACAGGAAATGCAGGCAGCCCGCCACGCCCGCAGCGTACACCAGACGGTGAAGGCGGACCCAGTGCCGGCCGAGCCGGCGCATCCACGCGCGCGTGGACGTGATCGCGAGCGGCAGCATCAGCAGAAATCCCGTGAACCCGGCCGTGATGTAGGGCCGCTCGAGGATGTCCTCGAGGAGCGTGTCCCAGGCGCGCCAGAGATCGACGAGCGCGTAGATCAAGAGGTGCGTCGAGCAGTAGGCGAAGCTGAGCAGGCCGAACGTGCGCCGATATCTCGCGAGCCAGGCCTGACGCAACGCCCGGCGCAGCCGGCGTGATCGCGAGCGTCGCGAGCAGGAATCGGAGCGTCCAGTGGCCGGTCGTGTGCTCGAGCGTCTCGACGGGATTCGCGCCGAGCGTCCCGCGCAGCGCCGAAATGCCGAGCCAGGCGAGCGGCGCGAGCGCGCAAGCGACCAGCGCCCACTGCCCGCGCAGAAGCGGGAACCGACATGCCCGTTCGCCCAACGCGAAACGCCCCCGCCGCTCAGAAGTTCGCGCGAAGATCCATTCCCGAGTAGAGCTCCGCCACCTGCTCGGCGTAGCCGTTGAACGGGAGCGTGCGCGTGCGGCGGAAGTCGCCGATCCGCCTCTCGCGCTTCTGGCTCCAGCGCGGATGATCGACCTCGGGGTTCACGTTCGAGTAGAAGCCGTACTCGCTCGGCGCCGACATGTTCCAGCTCGTCGTGGGCTGGCGTCTCCTGCAGGCGGATCGAGACGATCGACTTGATGCTCTTGAAGCCGTACTTCCACGGCACGACGAGCCGGAGCGGCGCGCCGTTCTGGTCGGGCAGGTCGCGGCCGTACATGCCGGTGGCGAGCAGCGTGAGCGGGTGCATCGCCTCGTCGATGCGCAGCCCCTCGCGGTAGGGCCAGTCGAGCACCGCGCGGCGCTGGCCGGGCATCTGCTCCGGGTCGAGCAGGGTGCGCGAACGCGACGTACTTCGCGTCGCGACGTCGGCTCGAAGCGCGCGAGCACGTCGCGCGAGCGGCAGCCCGCGCCAGGGGATCACCATCGACCAGGCCTCGACGCAGCGCAGCCGGTAGATGCGCTCCTCGACCGGGGGGTCGCGGCGAGCAGATCTTCGAGCGCGACGCGTGCCCGGCTTCGCGACCTCGCCCGTCGATCGAGACCGACCAAGGGCGCGTGACGAGCGACGCCCGCGTTCGCGGCCGGGTCGTCCTTGTCGGTGCCGAACTCGTAGAAGTTGTTGTAGCTGGAGGCATCCTCGAACGGCGTATGCGCCTCGTCGGTCGTGAAGCCGTCCGGGGACCTCACCGGGCTCTTCTTCCCGGCGGGCTCGCCGGCCTTCGCGGCGACATCCTCCGCCCGGCTACAGCCCGGCATCAGCATCCACCCCGCCGCGACGCCCAGGTCGCGGATGAATTCGCGGCGGCGTCGGTAGAGCCGGAGCTCGGTGATCTCGCGCTCCGGGCTCTCTCCGAGGGGATTTCGACGAATCAGCACCTGCGCTCCTTTCCGGGCACCTCAGGGTACGGAGCGAAGCGTGCCTCGGTTGCGCCCGAAAAAGAGAAAACGGGGGTGGCGAGTACCGCCACCCCCGTTTCCTATTGTGAGAATTCGTCCGAGTCGGACGCGATCAGGCCTTGCGCGAGCGCAGGGCGAGAGCACCGAGGCCGAGCAGCACGAGTGCTGCGGAACCCGGCTCAGGCACGGTGACCGTGGAGCCGAGGGTCCAGCCCGCCTGGCGGCGGTTCGGGTCCTCGACCACGTTCGACCAAGCGCTGACGATCACGTCGCTCGACGCGATCGTGTCGTGCGCGCCGTTCAGGCCCCACGTCCCGAGCACGACCGCCTGCACAGGCGTCGTGTTCGTGATGGCGGACAGGTACGGCTGGATCGGGATCGGCGTGCCCACAGGTGCCGGGAACGCGATCGCGCCGCAGTTCGAGCCCGTGCAGGTGAGCCAGCTGTCGGGGTACGCAGTCTGCGCAATGGCGGTCGTGCCGCTCCACAGAATGTCGTCACCGACCAGCGTTCCGGTTGCCCCACCCGCAAAGTTCGTCACCGAGTGCGACGAAAGCTCGATCGTCCCGAACACGAGCGGGGTAAGCGTATTCATCACCAGCGTCCCGCCGATCAGCGTCACGGCCGAGCCCGTGATGTCGACCGTCATGGAACTGCCGGCGGCGAACGCGTACCGGAAGCAGTCGCCCGTCATGCCTGCGGCGCAGGCACCACCGTTGGTCGGCGGACCGGGGATCGCGGCGTTCGCGTCCGTGCTGCGGGACCAGTAGCCAGTCACTCCAGAAACGTCAAAAACGACTGTCGCCGCCATCGCCGCCGAGCTGAAGGCCAGCACGGCACCGAGTGCGACGACCGTTCCAAGGATGCGCTTCATTCTCGTCTTCCCTCCCAAATGCCCCGTGGTCGCTAGCTACCGCGTGGCGTGTCATCCGCAGTGAAACCTTTCGTCACTCCCTCCGAGTGGCCATGGGGTAGCACTGTAGCCGGAATGCTACGCGCGATGGTTCCATAAAGCCTATGCCGATCTCCGCTCGATTTGTGTCCGTTAGCGCTCAGGTCGGGACCGGGTCTCGAACACCACCCGGAGCAGATCGGAGCCTGCCGACCCGCCGGGAAATCCTCGAGCGATGCGAGCTTCGGTGCACTCAATTTGCCGGTGCCGGCTCTCGTCCGGCGCGCCGGCCGTGCGACGCCCGGTAGCGCCCCGGAGGCTCGAGCATTCGCTGGGCGAACACGCGCGAGAAATGGAAGCGATTCGCGAAGCCGCAGCGCTCGGCAATCTCGTCGATCGTGGAGTGCGTCGTCGCCAGGAGATCCGCGGCCTGCTGCACGCGCCGGTCCTGTACGTGGCGCGCGGGCGTACAGCCAACCACCCGACGGAACATCCGGATGAAGTGCGATTCGCTCGCGTGCACGAACGCCGCCAGCCGCGGGTTGTCGAGCGGCTCCTGCAGGTGCTCGTCGATGAAGCGGAGCACCGGCCGGAGTTGCCGTTCGGCGTCGTCGTCGCGCTCGGTCTCGTCGAGGGCGTCGCGTCGCAGGTCGAAGGCCGTGGCCACGCAGAGATTCACGAGCGCCTTTGCGCGCGAGGAGGTCGCGCGCGCCGATCGCCGTGCTCGCTTCGAGGTCCCGGCGAAGCCGAGCGCACAGGCGGTCGCGAAGCTCGTCGGGCGCGAGCACGAGCGGCTCGGCACCGAGCGCCTCGAGGTGCTCCTCCGCGGCCAAGCTGAGCTGGAACTGCACGAGCAGCTGCAGGACGTCGCCCTCGGGCTTCGCCGACGCGCTCGCCGGAGGAATCAGGATCGCCCTCCCGGCGGGCAGAGCGATCAGACGCGGACCGAGACGCAGGCTCGCCCCGACGTCGTCGCAGAACGACAGACGCCAGCTGGCGCGCCCGGAATCATCAGGCACCCAGCGATCTGCGAACGGCGCGACACCCAGCCAGAGAAGCCGCAGCTGATAGGTGTCGATCCCGGCCTCTTCGAGCACGGCGAATGATCCCCTTCCGAGCAGCATTGTATACAGATCCGAGCTGCCGTGGGTAAAAAAACCCGATGGGGAAGCTCAGCGGCCGGCAAATGGCCGGCAACGACCGAGCTACCGACCCGTGAACCGTGCCGGTCTTCGCTCGAGAAACGAAGCGACCCCCTCGCGGTGGTCGTCCGAGCGGAAGCAGGCCTCGAGCGCCTTCCTATGATGGGAGATGTGCTCGAGCTCGGTGCGAGCGAGCCCGGCGTAGACGAGCGACTTGATCAGCCGATGCGAGAGCGGGGAACCGGCCAGGAAGGTCCGGGCCTCTTCGCGGGCGGCCTCGGCGAGCGCCTCGGGCGCGACCACGCGCGCGACGTAGCCGATCGCGAGCGCCTCGTCGGCGGACAGGAACGCACCCGAGTAGAGCAGCCGAAGGGCGTGCGCCGGGCCGATCAGCCGAGGCAGGAGCCAGGTTCCAGCGCCGGTGTCGGGGACGAGGCCGCGGTGCGCGAAGTTCCAGGCGAAGCGCGCGCGCGAGCTCGCGATGCGCACGTCGCACTGGCTGGTGAACTCGGCGCCCATGCCGACCGCCGCGCCGTCGATCGCGCCGATCGACCGGCTTCGGACAGGCGACCAACGGCCACCAACGGTCCGTCGCCCGGGTCTCACCGCGCGAGCCGCGCTTCTCGCCGGGCACGCTCGACAGGTCCGCGAGATCGGTGCCGGCGCAGAAGGAGCCACCGGAGCCCGTCACGATCACGACCCGCGCCTCGGGATCCGCGCCCGCGCGCTCGACCGCTGCGGTGAACTCGTCGAGCATCGCGAAGCTCATCGCGTTGCGTTTCTCGGGCCGATCGAGCGTGATCGTCGCGACGGCCTCGAGGACCTCGTAGCGAACCCACGCGCTCACGCGTCCTTCCTCTGGAAGCGGCCGGGCTCGACCTCGCGCACGCGTCCCGCGCGCAAGAGCCGCGAGACGTGCTGCGACATGCTCCGGCGCTCGACGGCCTCGGCGAACGGAATCGGGTCCTGCGGCCGGTACACGAAGCGGTGCTCGGCGATCTCGGCGAGCGATTCGCGGCTCGGCCAGGAAATCCGAAAGCCGGCGCTCGCGGTCCGCGATCACGGCCGTAAACCGCTCGAGCCGCTCCAGGTAGGCCTCGCGGCCCTCGATCACGCCGATGTGGTGGAAGGTCGCGTACCAGCGCGCGTCGAGCTTGCGCACCGCCTCGAGACGTGCGCTCGAAGTCCTCGAGGTCGGACCAGGCGTCGCCGTAGTACGGCCCGAAGCTCGACAGGTCGATGTCGGCCAGGTAGACGAGGTCGTCGGGCTCGACGTGAAACACGCAGTGTCCGCGCGTGTGCCCGGGCGCGTGGATCACGCGCACGCGCGCGCCGCCCAGGTCGAAGACGTCGCCGTCGCGAAAGCCCAGCGAGTCCGGGCGCGGCGTGTAGTGGAACTGCGAGACGACGGTCTTCTTCCAGGCCGAGTAGATCGGCTCGGGGTAGCCGTACAGCTCCATCAGCCCGTCGAGCGAGCGGATGCCGTGCAGGTCCGCCGTGTGGAAGTGCCACGGCGCGTCTCCGATACAGATAGCTCCCCGCGAGGTGGTCCTCGTGGCAGTGGCTGTGGAGCACGCGATCGGCACGCGGCGCGTTCGGCCCGCGCGCGACCAGGCCGAGCGACGGGTCGATCACGACCGTCTCGTTCGCGCCGCGCACGACGAGCGAATTTCCCGTGCGGGTACTTGCCGTGCTTCGCGCCGTACAGAACCGTGACGGCGCCGAAGCTCTGCTCCTCGAAGCTCTTCACTCATGCGCGAAGTCTATCAGCCGGCCGTCGCGGGGATGTGCCATGCTCGACGCGTGAAGGCCTCGTCATCGAGGGCGTGGAGGCAGCGGATCATGGAGATGCAGTTCGCGACCGTCTGGGAGTCGATCGCCGACCGGATTCCCGACGCCGACCGCGGTCGTGCAGGGCAAGATCACGGCGAAGCTGGCGGGAGCTCGACGATCGCGCCGCGCGGTTCGCGTCGTTTCTCGCCGCGCAGGGCGTGGGTCACGACGGAAAGGTCGCGCTCTATCTGTACAACGGCCCGGAGTACGTCGAGACCTGCTTCGCCGCGTTCAAGCGCGGAGCGATCCCGATCAACACGAACTACCGCTACCTCGAGGACGAGCTCGTCTACCTGCTCGAGAATTCCGACGCCGAGGTTCTCGTGTTCGCGGGCGCGCTCGGCGAGCGCGTCGCCAAGGTCCGCGATCGAATTCCGCGCGTGCGCGCGCTGGTTCAGGTCGACGACGGCGCAGGCGCTCGTGCCCGGCGCGGTCTTCTTCGACGACGTGATCGCCGGTCACCCCGCCGAGCCCCGCGTCGCGCGCGCCGACGGTGGGCTCTACATGCTCTACACGGGCGGCACGACGGGAATGCCCAAGGGCGTGATGTACGACGCGAACGCGTTCTGCGCGGGCATGCTGCTCGGCCACGGCGTACGCGGCCTGCCGGTCCCGACGACGGCCGACGCGATTGCACCCGCGGTCGAGGCGCTTCACGCCGCGGGCGGCACGCCGCGCACGATCGTCTGCTGTCCACTGATGCACGGCACGGGACTGTGGATCGGCGCGATGGTCACGCTGCACCTCGGCGGCACGGTCATCCTGCTCGAGGGCACGCACTTCGACTCGGACGATCTGTTCCGCACCGTCGAGCGCGAGCGCGCGACCGACCTCGTCATCGTCGGCGACGCGTTCGCGAAGCCGATGCTGCGCGCGATCGAGGAGGCCGAGGCGCGCGGCAAGCCGTGGGACCTCGACATCGCTCGCGGCTGATCGCGTCGTCCGGGGTGATGTTCACGTCCGAGGTCAAGCAGGCGCTGCTCCGCCGCCACGACATGATGCTCTTCGACATCATGGGTTCGACCGAAGGCGGAATGGGGTCGAACATCACCACGCGCGCGAACGCGACCGAGACGGCGAAGTTCAATCTGAACCCGAACGTGAAGGTCTTCACCGACGACGGACGCGAGGTGAAGCCGGGCTCGGGAGAGATCGGCATGATCGCCACCACCGGCAACGTGCCGATCGGCTACTACAAGGATCCGGAGAAGTCGGAGCGGACGTTCCGCACCGTGAACGGCGTTCGGTACTCGTTCCCCGGCGACTACGCGAGCGTGTCCGCCGACGGCTCGATCGCGCTGCTCGGACGCGGCTCGGCCTGCATCAACTCGGGCGGCGAGAAGATCTTCCCCGAGGAGGTCGAAGAGGTCGTGAAGCTACACCCAGCGGTGTACGACTGCCTGGTCGTCGGCGTGCCGGACGAGCGTTTCGGCGAGGCCGTGACGGCGGTCGCGAGCCTGCGTCCGGGAGCGAAGGCGAGCGAAGCCGAGGTGATCGCGAGCTCGCGCGGCAAGCTCTCGGCCTACAAGCTTCCCAAGCGCGTGTTGTTCGTGGACGTCGTGCAGCGCGCGGCCAACGGCAAGGCCGACTACAAGTGGGCCAAGGAACACGCGCTCGCGACGCTGGGAGTCGCGTCCCGCTAGGAACCGGAGGTCTGCCGCCGCGGATCGAGCAGCCGCTCGAGCTCGTCGCCGGGCAGAATCGCGCGCTCGAGGCAGATCTCGCGGACGCGACGCCCGGTGCGGGCGGCCTCCTTCGCGATCTCGGCCGCCGCGTCGTAGCCGATCGCCGGCACGAGCGCGGTCACCATCGCCAGGCTCTCCTCGACCAGCGCCTCCGCGCGCTCCGCACGCGCGGAGATCCCCGCGAGGCACTTCTCGTCGAAGACCCTCGACGCAGCCGAGAGCAGCGCGATCGACGCGAGCAGATTCCGCGCGATCACGGGCACGAAGGCGTTGAGCTCGAGCTGTCCCTGTAGGCCGGCGACGGCAATCGCCGCGTCGTTGCCGATCACCTGCGCCGCGACCTGCAACACGACCTCGCAGATCACCGGATTCACCTTCCCCGGCATCATCGACGAGCCGGGCTGGATCGCGGGAAGCTCGAGCTCGCCGATTCCGCCGCGGGGCCCCGACGCGAGCAGCCGCACATCGGCGGCGATCTTCGCGAGCGACACCGCGAGCGTGCGCAGCGCGCCGCTCACCTCGACCGCGGCATCGCGGGCACCCTGCGCCTCGAAGTGATCGGCCGCCTCGCGAAACTCGAGGCCGCTCTCGCGAGAGATCGTCTCGATCGCCAGCCGCGCGAACGTCGGCGCCGCGTTCAATCCGGTGCCGACGGCGGTACCGCCGAGCGCGAGCTCGGCGAGCGACTCGCTCGCGCGCGAGATCCGCTCGCGCCCGAGCTCGACCTGGCGCGCGAAGCCCGCGAACTCCTGGCCGAGCCGCACCGGCGTCGCGTCCATCAGGTGCGTGCGCCCGAGCTTCACCACGTCGTCGAACTCGCCCGCCTTCGAAGCGATGCATCGGTGCAGTGCGTCGAGCGCGGGGGCGAGGTCGTCGCGCAGCGCGAGCCGGGCCGCGACGTGAAGCGCGCTCGGGATCACGTCGTTCGAGGACTGGCTCGCGTTGACGTGGTCGTTGGGGTGTACGCGCCGCGTATCGCCGCACGCCGCCAGAATTCGCGTCGCACGGGCCGCGATCACCTCGTTCGCGTTCATGTTCGTCGATGTGCCCGAGCCGGTCTGGAAGACATCGACCGGGAACTCCGCGTCCCACGTCCCGGCCTCGACTTCGAGCGCGGCCTCGGCGATCGCGCGCGCGAGCGCCGGTTCGAGCGCGCCGAGCCGGGCGTTCGCTCCGGCGGCCGCCCGTTTCACGAGTCCGAGCGCGCGGAGGAAGACGCGCGGAAATCGCTCGCCGCTGATCGGGAAGTTCTCGATCGCGCGCTGCGTCGATGCTCCCCAGAGAGCTCCCGCGGGTACGCGCACCTCCCCGAGTGAGTCGCGCTCGATCCGGGTCTCGCCCGACTTCGCCATCTTCCGAACCTCCGCACGCCGTACTATAGACCCCGCCCATGACGGACCCACGCCTGCCGCTCGCGGAACTGCACCTTCATCTGTACGGAACGATCCGCGCGGACGACTACCTCTCGCGGCTCGGCGCGCGAGAGATCGACTGGGGTTTCTACGAGGGCATGTTCGAGCGCGCCTACGGCGAGCGTCCACCGCTGCGCGGGATTCTCGAACGGCATCGCGCGGGCGATCCCGAGGCGGCCGAAGCGTTCCGGCGGCTCTTCGTCTTCGGCGACGCCGATGCGGGCAACTTCGATCGCTTCCAGGCCAAGTTCAACCTGCTGATCAACGGCAGCGAGATGATGAACGCAGCCGCGGGTCGACACGCCGATCCGATTCCCCCGCTCGCCGAGGAGCTCGACTTCTTCGTCACGCGCCAGCTCGCGGACCAGCGTCGGCAGGGGATCGGCTACGCGGAGCAGCGGATGCTCTTCGGCCCGCCGTTCACGCCCGAAGTGACGCGACGGCTCTCGATCGGAATTCTCGAGCGCTACGCGCAGGCGACGCGCGCGGGGCTCGTCGCACGGCTCGCCTTCAGCCTGCCGCGGCGAGATCCGTTTCCCGACTTCGAGCTGGTGCGGGAGCTCGCGCTCGGACCGTACGGCGAATCGGTGACGGGCGTCGATTTCTGCTACGTCGAGGAGGGGTTTCCGCCGAAGGGGAAGGCGGAGTTCTTCGCGGCCGTGCACGATTTCAATTCGCGCCACCCCGAGCGCGCGCTCGCGATCCTCTACCACGTCGGCGAGAGCTTCGCCGACAAGTCCCTCGAGAGCGCAGTGCGCTGGGTGCAGGAGGCGGCCGAGCTCGGAGCGCACCGCCTCGGCCACGCGATCGCGCTCGGCGTCGATCCGTCGGTCTACGGCGCGCACGAGCGCGTCGAATCCGTGGAGGAGCGCCTCGACCAGATCGGCTACGACCTCGGGCACGCCGAGGGCCTGCGCGCGCGGGGCGTCCGCATCGACGCCAGTGCGCTCGGGCGCGAGCGCGATGTGCTGCGGGGGCGCAAGCCGGAAGAGCTCGTCACGCATCGCTACGACGACGCTCGGCTCGCGGAGGTGCGCGCGCGGCAGGAGTTCGCGATGGGGCGCGTGCGTGCGGCCGGCGCGGTGGTCGAGGTCTGCCCGACCTCGAATCTGCGGATCGGCGGCATCTCCGATCCGCTACACCATCCTGTGCACCGCTTTCTCGAGCACGGCGTGCCGTTCGTGGTCGCGAGCGACGACCCGGGCATCTTCGACACGACGGTGCGCGACGAGCTCGACTGGGTCGCGCGCGAGGCGGGCCTGGCACCGGGTGCGGTGGAGAGCCTGGTCGAGCGCGCCTGGAACTCGCGCAGCGAGGTGCTCTCCGGACGCGAGGCGAAGAAGCGGCTCGTGTAGACTGGCCCGCATGACCACCCCCGCGAAAGCAGATCCCGAGAAGCTCAAGGGCTACCTGAAAACCGTCTTCGGCTCGCTCGGGGGCGCGATGACGTCCGCGCTGATCTGCCTCGGCGATCGCCTCGGTCTCTACGGGGCGCTCGCCGATCTAGGCGCGGCGACGAGTGAAGAGCTCGCGCGCAAGACGGGGCTCCACGAGCGCTGGGTGCGCGAGTGGATGTACCAGCAGGGCGCGGCGGGGATCCTCGACTTCGTCGGCGAGGGTCGCTTCGCGCTCTCGCCGGAGGGCGTGGCCGTGCTCGTCGACGAGAATCACCCGGCGTTCGGTGTCGGGTTCTTCACGCATCTGCCGCAGACGATGGCCGTGGTCGAGAAGCTGCCCGAGGCGTTCCGCACCGGCGTCGGCCTTCCGTACGACGCGTTCGGCCCGGAGGGCGCCCAGGGAATCGAGCGCTCGTTCGCACCGTGGTTCCGCACGCTGCTCGTGCCATTCGCGCTGCCGAAGTTGCCGGAAGTCGTCGACCGGCTGCGCGCAGGCGGACTAGCGGCGGACGTCGGCTGCGGCGCGGGCATCGCGCTCGTCGAGCTCGCGAAGGCATTCCCGAAGTCGGAATTCCACGGCTACGAGATCTCGGAGTTCGCGCTTCGGCGCGCGGAAGAGAACAAGGCCGCCTCCGGGCTCGTGAACGCGCACTTCCACGACGCGCGCATCGATTCGCTGCCCGAGGACGCGAGCCTCGACTTCGTCACCACCTTCGACTGCCTGCACGACATGTCGCACCCGCAGCAGGTCATGCGCGCGATTCGCCGGGCGATCCGACCCGACGGCGTCTGGCTGATCTGCGACATCAAGGCGCGCGACAGCTACGAGGAGAACGTGAAGAAGAACCCGATGGCGCCGATGATGTACGGCGCGTCCGTGCTCACGTGCATGTCGTCGGCGATGTCGGAGCCGCACGGCGCAGGGCTCGGCACGCTCGGCTTCTCGGAGAACGTGGCGCGGAAGATGTGCACCGAGGCCGGCTTCACGCGCTTCGAGCCGATCGACTTCGGCCACCCGATCAACGCCTTCTACGTCGCGCGGCCGTGAACCGCCTGCTCGACGTCGCGAGCTCCCTCGGGGTCACGCTCGGCCGCTTCGGCCACGGCATGCAGATCGGTCGGCTCGGCGCGCGCCCCGAGGCCACGCTTCAGCTCTTCGAGTTCGAAGGCTGCCCGTACTGCCGCAAGGTGCGCGAGGCGCTCTCCGTGCTCGACCTCGACGTCGACGTCTTCCCGTGCCCGAAGGGCGGGTCGCGCTTTCGCGAAGAGCTGAAGCGCCGCGGCGGGAGGGCGCAGTTCCCGTTCCTCGTCGATCCGAACACGAGCGTCGAGATGTACGAGTCCGACGCGATCGTGCAGTACCTCTTCGAGCGCTACGGCGACGGAAACGTGCCCTGGCCGCTCGCGCTCGGCGGGCTCACGGACCTGTCCGCGCAGCTCTCGGGCCTCTGGCGTCCGGGCTTCGGGACCTTCCTGCAGCGCGGGCGCCCGCCCGAGAAGCCGCTCGAGCTCTATAGCTTCGAGGCCTCGCCCTTCTGCCGGATCGTGCGCGAGAAACTCTGCACGCTCGAAATCCCCTACCGATTGCACAACGTCGCGAAGGGAAGTCCCGGTCGAGAAGCCTTCGTCGCCCGGTCGGGGAAGATGATGGTGCCCTGGCTGGTCGATCCGAACAGCGGCGAGTCGCTTTTCGAGTCGGCCGAGATCGTGCGTTACCTGGACCAGCACTACGGGGAGAAGACGTGACACTTCCGGAGTTCGAGACGATCGTACTTGGAGTCGAGGGGCCGCTCGGGCGAATCACGCTGAATCGACCCGAACGTCTCAACGCCGTAGGCGCGACGATGATGCGCGACCTGATCGCGGCCGCGCGCTTCTTCGACGGCCTGATGGACGTGCGCGTCGTGATCGTTTCGGGTGCGGGCCGCGCGTTCTGCGCGGGCGCGGATCTGCAGGACTCGCCGATGAGCGGCGCATCTTCGCGCTCGGGCAAGTCGTGGGCCGAGCGGCGCGAGATCGGCCAGCTCGGCCTGCGCATGGCGGACGCGCTCGAGGGAATGCGCGCGGTCACGATCGCTCGGGTGCACGGCTACGCCGTCGGCGGTGGGGTCGTGCTCGCCGCCGTCTGCGACCTGCGCGTCGCCGCCGACGACACGGTGTTCTCGATTCCCGAGGTCGAGCTCGGCATTCCCCTCGCCTGGGGTGGCATACCGCGGCTCGTCCGCGAGATCGGCCCCGCTCTGACCAAAGAGCTCGTGATGACGTGTCGCCGCTTCACGCCCGCCGAGGCGCAGGCCGCGGGTTTTCTGAATCGCGTCGTTCCGCTCGATCAGCTCGAGTCCGAGGTCGAGGCGCTCGCCGCACGGCTGCTCGAGATGCCGAGCGTTCCGGTGACGATCACGAAGGAGCACGTGAACTCGGTCTCGCGCACGATGGGCGCGGGCTCGACGGCCTTCGGCGACGGCGACGCGCTCCTGAGCTCCGCCTTCGATCCCGAGTCACTCGCGGCCGCCGAGAAGTACCTCGCGCGGACGGTGAGGCGGAAGAAGAAGTAGCGCGGCCTCGATCAGCCCGGATCGCGCGAGACACAGATCGCCGAGAACCCCCCGCCGGGGCTGCGCAGGTTCGTGACCTGGCCCTGGTAGACGCGCGCGCCGAGCAGGAGCACGCGATCCCGGTACGCATAGGCGCGAACGTCGAACTTCATCGTGCGCGGTCCTTCGAGCGTCTCCACCTCGACCTCGCTCGGCTCGATCCGATGCTGCGCGAGAAAACCGGGTACGGCCGCGATCTCTTCGAACTTCCGCCGCGAGATCTTGTCTCCGCGGTACACCGACTTGCTGCCGTAGGCGGCGCACGGCTTGAAGACGAGGTTGCGCCGCTCGGACCACGCACGCTCGAGACCGAGGTCGGAGAGCAGGCGCGTCTCGGGGACGATTCCCTGCAGGAACTCGACGTCGTCGGGTGCGACCCCGAGCTTCGAGAGCGCGGCCGCAGACGAGAAGATCCCGAGCCTCTGCTTGTTCGCGAGCAGATGGTGTTCGCGCGGGGACGGCGTGACGACGACGTCGCCCGCGAGGTACGCTTTGCGAAGGCGAGCCGTTCGGGGACTCGCGAGCGTGAAGTCGGTGTCGCGCAGGTAGACGAGATCGGGAAGCGCTTCGCCGGGCCGTGCGATGTCCTCGGTGTCGCGGATCTCCGTCGGGATTCCCGCCTGCTCGAAGAGCTTCACGAGCAGCTCGAACTCGGGGAACAGGAACTGCTCGTGCGGACGCTCGTCGGCGATCACGATCCGTCGGAGCTCGGCCTCGGGTCCACGCACCGCGCGGAATTCCGAGATGAACTGCCCCACGATCCGCGCCTGCACCGTCTCGACGGGCAAGAGGTCCTTGCAGACGCACGCAAGGCGTTCGGGATCGCAGAGCGACGCCGTGTGCAGACCGTTGAGCAGCGCGCCACCGGCGTTGGTGTTGACCTCGATCAGGCGTGGGCCGTCGGCGGCCGAGATGGAAGTCGTAGCCCATGAACACGCCCCGATTGCCGGGCTCGAAGCGGACCCCCAGCTCGGCGCCGGCGTCGACCTGGGCCTGGTACGCGGGCGAGTGCGCGATCGCGTCGAGCAGTGCGACCGTGCGCTGGATGGCGTCGAAGTGCACGGGATCGAGCGCGATGATCGTGCGGCCGGCGTAGGGAATCATTCCGTAGGGAAGCCCGCCCGCGTGCGGTTCGCGAACGCGACCAGCGAGAGCATGACCGGGACCTCGACGAGCACACCGACCACCGTCGCGAGCGCAGCCCCGCTCTCGAGTCCGAACAAACCGATCGCGACGGCGACCGCCAGCTCGAAGAAGTTCGAGGTGCCGATCAGCGCCGCCGGCGCCGCGATCGAGTGCGGCACGCCCCAGGCCCACGCCCAGGCGTACGCGATGGCGAAGATGCCGTAGGTCTGCACCACGAGCGGTGCGGCGATCAGGGCGATCAGGGCGGGCTGCGCGAGGATCCGCGGCCCCTGAAACGCGAAGAGCAGTACGACCGTGCCGAGCAGACCGAGAATGGTGTAGGGCTTGAGGCGCGCCGTAAAACGGCCGACCGCGTCGCGTGCTCCACTGGCCTCGAGGTGCCGCCGCGTCCATCCGCCCGCGGCGAGCGGAATCACGACGTAGAGCCCGACCGAGAGCAGCAACGTGGACCACGGCACCGCGACGTCGGCGATTCCGAGCAGAAACGCCACGATCGGCGCGAATGCGCCGATCATGACCAGATCGTTCACCGACACCTGCACGAGCGTGTAGGTCGCGTCACCCTGCGTGAGCTGGCTCCAGACGAAGACCATCGCCGTACACGGCGCCGCCCCCAGGAGAATCATGCCCGCCAGGTACTGGCGGGACTCCTCGGGCGGGATGAGTCCGCGGAAGACGATGTCGAAGAAGAGCACGCCGAGAGCGAACATCGTGAAGGGCTTCACGAGCCAGTTCACGACGAGCGTGATTGCGAGCCCCTTTGGCCGCTCGCCGACACGGCTGAGCGTGGCAAAGTCCACGTTCACCATCATCGGATAGATCATCACCCAGATCAGCACCGCGACGACCAGGTTCACGCTCGCGATTTCGAGCGAGGCGACCGCGGCGAAGACGGACGGAAACGCGCTGCCGAGGCCGATGCCGGAGGCGATGCAGAGCGCGACCCAGATGCTGAGCCAACGCTCGAAGGCGCCGAGCCCCGGACTCACGCGCGCGCCCGGACGAGCGCAGCGATGTGCCGCTCGAGCTCGTCGTGGGTACGCCGGAACGCGGCCCGCACCGTGGCTTCGGAGCCGTGGACGGCCGCCGGATCGTCGATGCTCCAATGCAGCCGGGTCGGCGCTCCCGGAAAGACCGGACAAGCCTCTCCGGCGGCGCCAGCACAGACCGTCACGACGAGATCGAGCGATGGCGCACGCGGCGCCGCGAACTCGTCCCAGCTCTTGCTGCGCAGGTTCTCGGTCTCGTATCCGAGTTCGCGAAGCAGCGCGAGCGTCTGCGGATGCGGTGCGGACTTCGGCCGGCTGCCCGCACTACAGGCGGCGAACCTCCCGTTTCCGAGGCGTTCGAGCAGGCATTCCGCGATCAGGCTCCGCGCGGAGTTCCCCGTACACAGGAAAAGGACACGCTTGGGTGGCTCAGCCACGCGTCGTTCTCGATCGCGACGGGATTCTCGCCGACCGCCGCGTGCCGGGAGCGCAGACGCGCGCGCGGCTGCAGCAGTTCTCGGTCAGGTACGCGATCAGCTCCTCGATCGCGGAGAACTCCGCGGAGTAGATCAGCGAGCGTCCGTCGCGACGGCGGCCGACCAGACCCGCGCGCGAGAGCTGCGCGAGGTGAAACGAGAGGGTCGCTCCGGGCAGGTCGAGCAGCGTCGAGATCCGGCCCGCGGGAAGTCCGTCCGGACCGTGCTGCACGAGCGTGCGGAAGATCCGCAAGCGTGTTTCCTGCGCCAGGGCCGCGAGCGCGCCGACGGCTCTCAATAATTCCATGAATCCGGAAATATCGAAATCCCTGAACCGTGTCAATTCCCGGTCCGAACCGGCCGCCCCCCCCGGGCTAGACTCCCGCGAAGTGAAGGCCCGACTTCTCGCGATCCTGCTCCCTCTCGCACTCGCGTTGGCCTGCAGCGCCGACGAGCCGACGCGCAAACCCGCTCCGATCCGGATCGACCCCATGGTCGATGCGAACTTTCCCCCCAAGGGCCCGATCGAGCTGCGCCCAACGGCGCCACCCGCGGAAGGAACGCTCTTTCAGCTGCAGCTGAAGTACGAGGGGCGCTCGGAAGCCCTGAACGAGGCCTCGAGCACGGCCACGCCCGAAACCCTCGACGAGCTGATGCAGCTCGAGCTCGACTACCGCCAGGTGCCGGTCGCCTCCCCCGACGAGGACAGCCTCGCCTCATCGCTCGTACTCGACGCCCTGCGCCGGCGGATGCGCGCATCCCCGCCCGGTGCGGAGATCAGCCTCGAGATCGGCGACGACCGAATTCGCGCCCAGGCCGACGACAAGATCGACGTCGATCTGCGCGGCGCGCAGCCGAAGGGTGACCTGACCCCGCGCGCGGTCCTGAACCGGCCCTTCGCGCTGCTCGTCAGCGACCTGCGAGGGGGCCCGAAGAGCGTGACGCTCCGCGGCATCCCATCGGCGAAACGGCTGCTCGCGTCGCTGCCGATCCGCGAGTCGATCGGCTGGGTTCAGGTCGAGTTCCCGGACGGGCCGGTCCTCGCGGGAGAGAGCTGGACCGCAAAGCGATTCCTCCCGAACGCGATCGGCCGGCTCGGCGTCGGCATCGAGATCGAGTACCGCCTGGTCGGATTCGAGCGCGTGGACGGGGTGCCGTGCGCGCGCGTGTCGCTGCGCGCGAAGAAGGACACCGAGAACGCGCCGAGCGAGTTCGGCTTCACGTTCGAGCAGCTGCGCTACGAGGTCAGCGGTGACGCGTGGATCTCGCTCGCAAACTCGGAAGTCCAGATGCTTCGAGTCGAGGACATCGCAGCGGTCAGCTACCGCCGCACCACCGGCACGACACCAGCGCGATTCCGCGCCCGCTACGAAGGACGCGCATCGCTCGAACGGTTGGCGGTCGAGACGACGTCGAGCCTGGCTTGGGCGGATGGCACCAAGCGCTTCGCCGAAGTGAACACGACGCGCCGGAAGTGAAACGACCCGATCGCCGCGAGGCGACCGGGCCGCATTCACCCGTTTGGGCGAGCGTGACTCAGAACTGGTAGGTCACTCCCATCCAGACCTCGTCGCGCTTCTCCATCATGTTGTCGGCGAAGCTCTCTTTGCCGAACCACGGACCCTCGGCGTAGCGGCGGAAGTCCTCGTTGATCAGCTGCCAGTTGCCCGAGTTCCAGGTGGTCGGATCGGCCAGGCAATCCGTGCCGCCGCTCGGACAGATGTCGCGGATGTTGTGCACTTCCTTTCCGCCCTGGATCAGGTTGATTCCGACCTCGAACGAGATGCGGTCGTTCATCACCCACTTCAGCTTCGGACCGGTGATCCAGCCGTGCGACGCCCAGTCGTAGGCGACGAAGTTCGTGAGGATGATCGAGTCGTTGCGCCAGTAGTTCTCGATGAAGAACGTCGAGATGACGTTGTTCTCGAACTGCGTCATGCCGCGCCGGTTGTTCCCGTCGTAGTCCATGATGTGCTCGACGAAGGTCTGGAACGACACGAACGCGGTGCGGTCCTTGTTCAGGATCGGGATGAAGAAGCTGCGATCGAGACCGATCGCCGCGAGCAGCACGTCGCTGCTGTCGATACCGTCGACCTTGTTCGTGTTGTTGATCTTGCGATCGAAGTCGTAGGCCGTCTCGACCCGCAAGACGGTGTCGATGCCGGGGATCTGGTAGTCCGCCGATCCACCGAGCGTGAACGTGCGCGGATACTCGAGCTCGACCTGGCTCGTCGACCAGATCCACCCCAGCGGCTGGAGTCCGGTGCCCGAGTAGCAGAGGGGATCGGAACCGCATGCGGGCCCGAGAACTCCGGTCCAGTACCCGAGCGCGGTAGCGCTCGCGGTATTGACCGAGGTCTCGTCGTAGGGGTTGAAGCCGGGAATGATTCCATCCGCTGGGCCTCCCGCGAAGAGCGCCTGCAGGAAGAGCATCATCGCGGGGTTCGGGTTGGCCGTGCTGTAGTGGTTCTTGAAGCGAGCGACCGGGATGTCCTGGATGCCCCAGAAGCCCGAGAGCGAGAACGCGATCGACGGCTCCGGGATCCGGAACTCGAAGCGGAAGCCGGGCTCGGTGTTTCCGAGCGTCCAGTTCCGCTCGTCGACCGATCCGACGGACAGGTTCAAGAGGCCGTGGCTTCCGACGTCGGCGCGGCCCTCGCACGCGGCCGTGAACGCCCAGAAGTCACCGCACTGCCCGACCTGAATCGGCTTGAAGCGATCGACGACCCAGACGAGCTCGAGCGAGAAATCCTGAAGCGGCCCGACCGTGCCAAAGCTGTGGATGAGGTCGAGCGAGAGCGACGGGATGCGCCGGTCTTCGAGCGACGGGAAGACGTTGTGGCTGCCGACGTCGATCGGATTCACGAGATCCTGAAGGCGGAACGCGTCGGTCTTGCCCCAGACGATCTGCTGGCGGCCCATACGCAATTGCGTGTCCTTGTACTTGAGCTCGAGGTACGCCTCGCGCGCCCAGCACCAGTCGTGCACACCGTCGAAACAGCGCGTCGAGAGCTCCCCATCGGTGTGATTGATGCCGTACGGGGCCTGCTTGTCGATCGAGTTGCGGTCGCCCTTCAGGGCGCGGCCTCCGAAGGAGTAGATGTTCGTCCCTTGCGGCAGGCCGAGCCCCGCCAGGTGGGCGTCGCCCTGCTCGACCGAATCGAGGAACGTGCTGGTCGCCGAGGTCAGCCCGAGGCCGTAGAGCGTGTCGGCCGCGATGTTCCACGCCTTCGCGTCCGAGTTCCCGCCGAGCATGCCCTGATCGGAGCCGCGCGTCCGCGAGGCCGCGCCGAGGATCCCGAAGAAGATCGTGTTGTCGAAGACGAACTGCGGGTTGTTCTTGCCGGTGAAGAAGTTCGCCGTATCGGCCGCGGTGTCGCAGAAGCCGCCGTTGATGCAGACGCCGGAGCCCGGGAAGTTGTTTCCCTCGATCGCATCCTTGGCGTTTGCCGCGGTCTGCGTGCCCGCCGCGCCCGACCGGCGTCGGTCGCCGAAGTAGTGCGGATACAGATCGTAGACCGCGTCGTACGTCGGCGTGACGATCCCGTGGAAGCTCACATCGAAGTCGGAGTCGGTGTACAGCCGGACGTCGAAGTTCATCTCGAGAGTGTTCATCCACTGCGTCATCTGAAAGTCTTTGGAGAGACTCGGCGAGTTGAAATACACGCTCGAGTTCGCCTTGCCGTGCAGCTCGAAGTTCTCCGACCACCAATCCGCCTGCGCGACGCTCGCCATCGAGAGCCCGATCATCACCCCCAGCAGCGGAGAGATCACGCGCACGACTCGCGACCTCGTCAGGTCCACCCTCTTCGTCATACTCCCTCCTCACAGCCCGCTACGAGCTGTCTCCCCAGTATTCCAGAACCTGCCAAAATTCCCTTCGGAATTCGCGCCCACATCACCGATTCTGCGCGTCCTTTTTCGGAAAGTCGAAGTCCAGAAGTGTCTGCTCGACCATCTGCGCTCCGCCCTCGCGCTCGTTCTTCGTGACGCTCCGCAGCAATCCGACGCCGCGCGCGTAGTAATCCAGATAGGAGAGGAGCGGCGCGTCCGGGTGAACGGACGCGTCCCAGTACTCCGACTCGACCAGGAGCACGTCCGCAAATCTTCCCGCCGGAACGACGAGCTCGGCGATGGATTTGGTCCGACCCGTCCATTTGATCAGGCCACCGCCACCGTTCTCGGGCTGCTGAAGGAGCCGCGTCTCGTGGGTCCACGAAGCCCCGGGAGAGGCGTCGATCGGCATCACGCGAGCGGGATCCTCTTCGCCGAGCATTCGCAGCCGATCCGGAGTTCGGTAGTCGAGTCCGGTGTAGCGGCAGAGAAAGCCGTCGCGAGCGACGTACGCGGTGGGCCCGACCTCGGCAATTCCGAGCGCGTCCGCGCCGAGCGCGTGCTCGTCCATGATGAAGGCGACGCCGGGAAGGCCTTCGACCGCGCTGTCGCCGCGCGCGAAGACCTCGACTTCGACGCCGCCGATCGCAAGCGCGTACTTGTAACGCCAGTGCGCACCGACCACGAGCGGGAAGTACTCGTTCGCCGCGACCCCCGAAGCGCGCGTGGGTGGCGAGGAGTCGCATGCGCCGACCAGCCCCCCGAGCCCGCAGAGCAGAGCCAGAGCGAGCACCGGGCGGCGACGCGCTACGCCCATCCTTTCGCTAGTCCCGCTTCTCTTCCGCGGGGCCCGCCGCGAACTCGGGCCGGAACACGGCCGTGAACGCGGGGACGAGCAGCATGGCACCGATCATGTTCCCGATCAGCACCACCGACAGAAGCAGGCTCATGTCCGCGGCAAAGCGCAAGCTCGAGATGAAGTACCAGAAGATGATGCCGCCCACCAACGTCGAGGCGGTGAAAAACACGGCCATGCCCGTGGTCTGGATCGCGATCCGCACGGCCTCGACCACATCGTGCCCGCGTTTCCGCTCGTGGACCACCCGATCCATGATGTACAGCGCGTAGTCGACCCCGACGCCGACGCCGAGCGCCTGGACCGGCAGCGTGTTCACGTCGAAGCCGATCCCGGTCCAGTACATGTAAGCGAGCGACACGAGCGCCGCGGTGCCGAGCGACAAGATCAGATACAGCGCGATCGAGAACGCGCGGTAGGAAATCCACACGATCATGAACGTCGTGAAGAACGAGGCGATCAGCGTGGCGTTGTTGCTGCCCTCGACCTCTTCGTTGCTCGCCGCGAGCACGCCCATCAGCCCGGACGCGAGCGCGAAGCTCGTCCCCTCGGCCCAGCGCCCCGACTCACGGCGCTCGTAGTCTCCAGACTGGTATTTCACCCAAAGCTCGTACGGCTCGTACAGGCCGCGCTTTCGCACCTGCGCGTTCACGCCGCGCTCGGGCGAACCCCACTCCGCGACGACGTCGAACTTGCGCCGGTCGAGCTCCGCCGCGTTGATCAGCGCGTAGGCGGTGACGAGGTCGAAGCCCTCGACCTCTGCGATCTCCTCGACGTCCGCGTTCGCGATCTTGGTGACCGTGTCGTAGCCGCTCTCGACGAGCACCTCACGAAGCTCGCGCGTCATCCGCGGAAGCGTGAGGATGCGGGCCTGGGAGTCCTCGGGGGCCGGGTCGGTGCGATCCGGGGACTCGACCTGCTGCTTCTCGTACTGCCCGTCGGGCTGTTGCAGGTAGACACCGAGCTCGACCGGCCGAGGCGGAAGCAGTGGTCCGATCCACCAGAAGACCGTCGCGATCCAGTCGTCCTCGGGAACCTCGAGCCGCACGGCGACCTTCCCGGTCGGGCGCGCCTTGAGATAGCCCTTGATGCGCTCGACCGCGTGGCGAATCGTGTCGCCCTGGTGGTCGCCGTAGAAGAGCCGGATCGCGGCATTGCGCGCGACCTGATCGCGCACCGGATTCAGCACGCGGGGATCGGGCGATCCCGCTTCGTACAGATACAGGAGTCCGCCGATCTCCTGCGGCGTGTAGGGAATGGTCGACCAGCGCGGATCCGCGTTGTGGAACGTGCGGTTGATCGCCTTCAGGTACTCGACGATCGAGAGCGTGCCGCCGACACCGGGCTCCTGCTCCATGAAGCGCTGGAACGCCTCGATCTCGGTCATGACCTCGGGCCGGTGGATGCCGCCCTCCATCTCCGTCTCGACCACGATCGTCAACTCGTCCGCGCCGTAGAAACGCTTGCTGATCGCCGCCGAGGACTGGTTGAACTCGTGGTCCGGCCAGAGGATCGGCGTGCCCGGCCGCGACTCGCCGACCTTCACGTACGGCGCGACGACGAACGACGAGACCACGATCACGAGCCAGACCGCTAGGATCACGCGCGCGGAGCGGGGCTCGGTCGCCCAGCGCGACATCACTCGCAGGATCTTCACGACCGGCGCGGGCACGTAGTGTTCCGTGCTCTTGGGCGCGGGGAAGTAGGCGATCATGAGCCGGTTCAGGAGCATCTCCGTCACCGCGATCGAGAGCGCCCAGAACGCGCCGACCAACGCCACCTTCTTCATCAGCGCGATCGACGAGACGTAGATCACGAGGATGCCGAAGGCGTCGGTCAGGATCGCGAGCGAGCCGGGCAAGAGGAGCTCGGCCATCGACGAGATCACGGCTTCGTCCTTGTCGCCGTTCAGGCGCTCGTACTCCTCGTAGAAGCGCTCGACGAACTGCACCGAGTGACTCACCGCACGCGCGGTGATCAACATCGGAATCACGAGCACGAGCGGCTCGAGCTGGTATCCGACGAGCGACGTGAAGCCGAGGCCCCAGACCGCCGAGACGACCGCGCCCGTGAACGGCATCGCGATGCCATAGAAGCGCCGGAAGTAGACCGCGAGCAGGATCAAGAGGATCGCGAGCGAGAGCAGGAGGATCAGGATGATCTCGGGCAGGAACTCGAAGGTCCAGCCGGTCAGGATCGGCTGCCCCGTCAGATGGACCTCGGCCGAGCCATCGGCCTCGAGCTCGAGCTTGAGCTCGTAGATCTCCTTGAAGATCGCGGAGTAATCGAGTCGGCCCTCGATGAAGCCGGCCGACACCAGCGCCGCTTGATCGTCGAGTGACACGAGCCGACCGAAGACCTGTTTGTTCTGGTGGATCCGGTCGGGGAGCGTGGCCATGATCTCGCTCGGGATCAGATTCCCGTCGGGACCGGAGAGCTCCTCGCCCCGGAGCTCGTAGCCGGGGGGCAGCTCTTCGAGGCGCAGGATCAGAAACTCGATCTGCGCGTTTTCCTTGCGCAGCAGGCGAAGGCGCTCGGCCTCCTTGCGATCCTTCATCTGCTCGAGCCGAAGCGCCCGCGTGGGTCCGAGCTCCGCGACGAGCTCGTCCTTCCGCTTCGCCGCGTGTGCGCGCAGCTCTTCGAGGGTGGTCGGCACCGGCTCGGTCTTCCGGCTCGCGGCGATCCGGAGCGTCCGGCGAGTGAAGAACTGCGCCTCGAGCAGAGCGATGGCCTGCTCGCCGATGATCTGCGTCGACCGCATGATCCCTTCGCGGTCCACTTCCTGGTCCCGGATCGTGATCGCGGTGATCGACGAGATCTGTCCGTGATCGACGCCCTCGACCTTGTCGATCTGGTCGGTGAACGCGAAGACCTTCTCGAGGAACTGCTCGTCGTAGATCGTGCCGCTCTTCGCGATGATCGCGGCGGTGACGACGTTCGCGCTCCCGAACTGCCGGTTGTACTTCTCGTAGACCTGGATGAACGCGTGATTGCGCGGCAGCAGATCGACGAACTGGCTGAACACCTGCAGCTGCAGCGCGTGGTAGCCGAAGAAGAGCGTCGCCGCGCCAATGATGGCGAGGTTGACCCCGCGGTACTTGATGAAGAACCGCGAGAAGCGGACCGCGAACTGATCCATGGGCTCGATCCTCTGGGTTTCGGTGCCCGGGTTCAGGGAACGCCGGACGCAGGCGAAGCGGCTCCGGGGGTCGATTCCCGATTGCCGCCAATTCCGGTGAGTGGCGGCTCAGGCGCCGTGGACGTGGTCGGAGTCACCGCCGCAATCCATGACTCCCCGCCGTCCTCGGAGCGGAGGACGAGCCCTCGCTCGCCCACCACGATCGCCTCGGTCTGGCTCGCGAACGTCACCGCGGAGAGCCAGTTGAAGAGCGGCGGGCGTTCGGCATCTCGCCAGCTTCGGCCCCCGTCGCGCGAGATGTAGATCACGCCGCGGTTGCCGACGGCGATGCCGTGTTCGCCACTCCAGGCGATTCCGAACAGACCGGCCGTGGTCTCGACCGAGCGCGACTCCCAGACTCGGCCCGAATCACTCGACACGAGCACGCTGCCCGCGAGACCGACCGCCGCGGCCGGGCCCGTGCCGGCGCCGGACAGGTCGAAGAGGTAGAGGTCGTCGGGTGCACCGTGGATCTCCCGCTCCCCCGTCCATGTCTCGCCGCCATCGCGGGTTCGAAGCAGGGTCGCGAACTCGCCGGCGATCCACCCGTCCGTCGGGCTGGTGAAGGCCACCGCGTTCAGCAATCGCTCCAGCACGTTCTCGTCCGCATACTGCACCGCGTCAAAAGACACGCTCTCCCATCTCTCGCCATCGCGGGTTCGCAACACGACTCCGAGATCCCCGACCGCGAACGCGTGCGTCGAGGAGATCGCCGCAACACTGAACAGGTTCGTGTCGAGCGGACGCGCATCGCCCATCTCGTCCGTGAGCAAAACGGGTTGCAGCGTCCAGGACGCGCCACCGTCCGACGAGCGCAGGATCGTGCCGTTGGCGCCCACCGCCCAGCCGGTCTGCTCGTCGGCGAATGAAACGCCAAAGAGCGTGTTCGCCGTCGGCGTGTCGGGCTGCATCCAGGTGCGCCCCGCGTCGGTCGAGCGCAGGATCGTTCCCCAATATCCTCCGGCCCAGGCGTTCTGACCGTGCGACGTCACGGCGTAGAGGTTGGCTGCGGGCAACTTCCAGGTTTCGAATCGAGCCGGATCGAGAGCCGCGTGGACGGAGAAAGCACCGATCAGGCCGAGCAGGACGCTCAGGGCGACCCACACCGGATGGCCGTTCAACGATCGACGCCAGTTCATCGTACCCCCACGAGATCCGAGCGGATGGATGCCGCGTATCATCGTTAGGACCGTGCGCAGGGTCAACCGGGATGCTCGGGGTCGGGACTGAGAACGCAGGAATCCGCTTCACATGCTTGAAAGCCAGCGAATCAGCGCGCATCATCAGGTTTCAAGTCGGGGTGGCCGTTACGTTCGTGGCGGCTGCGTGTTGGGCTGCGACCGACGCAGTGGAATCTAGTGGAGGGAGGTCCGATGCGACGATCACAATGGGTGTTTTCGTTTGCGGTCCTGGTCGCGTTCGGCAGCGCGCCCGTCGCGTCTGCAGAGGTGGCCGCCGGAACGAAGATCACCTCCGCCAATGCGAATCTGGCGCAGGGCCTGATCCCGGACGAGTTGATTCCGTACGTGATAGACGGCAACGCCGACCTGAACATCACGGTGGCGGATGCCGGGAAGTACACACCGCACGCGGAGTACGTGAAGGCCACGGTGGACAACGCGTGCAAGGCGAAGCTCGATGCGAAGGGCTTCCTGGCGAACTACGTCGCCGGTCAGCCGTTCCCGTACTCGGAATGGGCGAAAGAGGCGACCGGACACAAGTGTGATCTGACGCCGGACGATCCTCAGTTCGCACTGAAGCTGGCTTGGAACGTGAACTTCCGCTGGCAGGGTGGCTCGGGACTGAACCTGCCTCACTGGGGGTTCAGCAACATGCGCAACAACGGCAAGGAAGTCTGGCGCATCGCTCAGGGCGAATATCGCCGCACCTACTTCTCCCATCGTGCCGATCTCTTGCCCGCGACGACGAAGCTCGTCGAAGGCACCGACATCGAGTGGGCCGAGTTCTTCGACGTGAAGACCCCCTTCGATCTTCGCGGCACGATGTTCCTGCTGTACCGCTACGACGTCGAGAACAAGGAAGACGACACCTGGGCGTACATTCCGGCTCTACGCCGCGTGCGCCGCATCGCCGCCACGCAGAAGTCGGACTCCCTGCTCGGCACCGAGTTCACGCTCGAGGACTTCTACATCTTCGCCGGCTACGTCTGGGATCATCAGTGGGAGTTCAAGGGCGAATCGACGAAGCTCGGCGTCATCAACTCCAAGCGGAACTGCTTCCCGAGCGTGATCCCCGGCTCGACCGCAACCGGTGGCGCGGTCAGCATGGTGCGACTGGGAACGGACGACGAGTGGTACACCTGCAAGTTCGCCCCGTACAACGCTCTCCCGTTCGCGGGCGAGACCTTCGAGAAGCGCACCGCGTTCCAGCTCGACGACATCCCGCGGCAGAAGGGTCACCCCTACAGCCGCAAGATGATCTGGTACGACAAGGAAACGATGATGCCGTTCTACTCGATCATGTACGACCGCGCGGGCAAGCCGTACCGGATCATCGGCAGCGTCTTCAAGTGGAGCGAGGACAGCCCGGTGCCGGAGAACAAGGGCCGCAGGGCGGCGAACTACTCGCACATCATGGTCGTCAACGTGCAGAACGGGAATTCGCACACCGGCCAGTTCGACAACGCGAACGCGATGGAGTTCGACGCCGGTGCGAGCCGCAGGTACTACGACACCACGCGGTTGAAGACCCTGGGTCGGTAGAGGCCGGACGACCGACTCCGCTCATTCGCGGCCCGCTGCGACTCCGGTTGCAGCGGGCCGCTGCTATTTCGGGGCAGGAGTCTGCTTCTCGACGTCGATGCGGAGCTCGCGCTGGCGTTGGCGGCGGAGCTCACGCGCGCGTCGGATCTCGCCGGCGAGCTCTACCTCGACCGAGCGCGCGCGCAGAAGTTCGCGCAGGCGCGAAACCTCGAGCTCGATCTCGCGTTGCTGTCCCGAGGCCGGCTCGTAGAAGACGACTCGTTCCGCGACCTGACGCCCGCCACCGACCCCGATCGCGGTCACCGTCACCAGGTTTCGACCGACGACGAGCGGAACGAAGCCGTCGAAGCTGCCGTCGGCGAGCAGGCGGATCGCGCGACCGGGCTGACGGGTCGTCTGGTTCTCGAACTCGACCTCCGCGACTTCGGAGAGCTCCACGGCGGGTAGATGGAAGAGCACCTCGCCGGGTCGTTCGATCTCGGTGAGCGATCCGTTCGAGACGCGCGACATCAGATCGAGCACGTCCCGACCGCGCACGGCTTCGGGACCGAGCGCGAAGCTGTGGATGTGCATGTCGGTCTCGCCCGCCGAGCGCGCGGCCGCGATCGCGGCCCGACCGGGGTTCGGTTCGGGCGGCGGCAGGGTCGGGTAGCCATCGGACAGGAACAAGATGCTGCGCTTCCGGCCGGCCTTGCCGTCGTCCGGCGCGTCGAGCAGCGCCTGGCGTGCGACCGTCAGGGCGGCGGCGTAGTTCGTGCCGCCGTACCAGCCGTGGCGCAGGTCGAGCGTGTCGAGCGCCGCGTCGACCTGTGCACGCGTCGCGACGAGCGGAGCGACGAGCTCCGCCCGATCGCCGAATGCGATCAACGCCACGCGCGTTCGCTCCGGATTGAGCAGTTTCAACAATCGGCGCACGGCCGCGAGTTCAGCCGCTGCGATCGTGTCGCCGGGGTCGTCGCAGAGAAGCTCGGGGGATGCGGAGCCCCAGTAGTCCTCGCGAATCTCGGGGCTCGACTTCCCGACCACTCCGTTCTCGTTCACATCGACGCCCGATCGCAGGCGGGTGCTGGCGGAGAGGTCGATCACGACCGCGACATCGTGGTAGTGCAGGCGCCCGGCGCCGGTCGAACCATCGACCTCGATCATCGCGAGCGGAAGCCGCTGCACGATTCCGTCGCCGGGTTTGCGCAGATCGATCCAGACCTGCTCATCGCCGGAGGCGTCCGTCTGCGCGCCCGCATCGGCGGCCGCGACCGCTCCGAGTACGAGCACCACGCCTACGAGTCGCATCACCACGATCGGGAGATTCCTCGCGTTCCTTGGGAGTCGCGTACTATACGCAACGCGATGCTCGGACCCAGTCTCGGACGCCTCGTCGTTGCTTTGATTCTACTCGTGCCGTCGCTCGCGTTCGCGCAAGCCGATGCGGATCCGCTGGCCGAGGCGCGGGCCTGCGCGCGCCGCAACCTGCCGACGACGACGCTGGAGCTGCGTGCGACCTTCACGAAGGTCGATCGAGTCGGCGGCGAACGCACGAGCCGCGCGAAGGTGATCGGAAAGAAGCTCGACGACGGGCTTCAGCGAGCGGTGCTCCGCTTCGATCGGCCCAACGACATCCGCGGCACCGCCATGCTGATGATCGAGAATCCGAGCGGACCGAGCGAGTTCTACGTCTACACGCCGGCACAGAAGCGAGTGCGGCGGATCTCGGGGCGTAGCTCCGGGGGTCTGTTCGGTACCGACTTTTCCTACGACGACTTCGAGAACTGGCGCGGATTCTCCGAACGCAGCAAGACCGAACGCCTGCCCGACGCCGTCGAAGCCGAGCGAACGGTGTACGTGCTCGCGGGCGAGCCGCCGCCCGAGGACGAATCGAGCTACGAGCGAGTCGTCAGCTACGTCGATCGCGAGACCTGCGTCGTGATCCGCATCGACTCCTACGAACCGGGCGGGAAGCTGCGCAAGGTCCTGCGCGCGGATCCGGCGTCGGTCGAGAGAAGCGGAGTCATCTCGATCGCGCGCGCGATCGAACTCGAGGACGTGCTCGACGGCACCCACACGAAGGTCGCGATCGAGTCGATCACGATCGACGGCGACCTTCCCGACCGGATGTTCCGGCAGACCGACCTCGCCTCCGGCAGGTAGGCAGACCCGCTAGCGCCGGACGTTCGCGGTGTTCGCGTCGTCGAAGTGGAAGGCGACGAGGTTCTGCTCGACCGATGTCCAGAACCACTGGGCGTTGTTCCGCGAGACGCTGCGAATCAGGCCGACGCCGCGCGCGTAGTAGTCCTCGTAGCTGTGCAGGGGTCGGTGCATGTCCCACTCCAGATCCCACTGCTGACTGCGAACGACGATCACGTCGTCGAAGCTGCCCGCCGGGACGCTCACCCGGCCGGCGGATTCGACCTCGGCCGTCCAGGCCTGACCGGCGCTCCCGGATTCGCGGAAGATCTCGGTGCGGTCGCTCCAGCTCTGACCCGGCGAGGGATCGACGGGCAGGAACGACATGCCCTCGCCACCGAAGATGCGAACCTGACCGTCCGCCTCGAGCGAGACGGCAGCGATGCGCGTCAGGTACCCGTCGGCGACGCGATAGCCCACGAGCCCTTCGGGCTCGAGTCCGTAGATCCGCCCGGAGAGCTGCTCCTCCATCAAAAAGAGCCGCTCGTCCGAGCCGCGAATCACGTGTTCGCCGCGCGCGGTCACGTCGAGCCGCGTGCTTCGCGAGAAGAAGCCTGCGCGAAGCTCGTATCGCCAGTGCCCACCGTTCTCGAGCGGGAAGTACTCTCGCGACGCCGCACCGGATGCGCGCTCCGGCGCGTCGCTCGCGCAGCCCGTGGAGCCGAGCCACGCGAACACCAGCACGGACAACGCGACTCCTCGACCCGTCATCGGCGCTGATGATAGCGCCTTGCCCCGACCCGAGCGCGTGTCACCCTGTGCGGATGCTCCTTCGATTCATTCTCACGACGTTCGTCGTGATCGCATGCGGCTGCGCCTCGCCCGCGGACATGGCCAAGGCCAAGCTCGGAAGCGGGAAGTGTGCGGACCGGGCCGAGCAACGCTGCGAGGAGGACCTCGCCAGCTCCGATCGCCTCGCCTGCCTGAAGCGCGAGATCTACTTGTGCGAAGAGCTCGAGAAGACGAAGTCGCCCTGAGCTCGCGAGCCGCGATCACGGCCGCGGCGTCTCGTCCTGCTGCTCGAGCAGCTCGCAGCGGTACGTCTCGCGCTTGACGCAGGTCGCGAGGTCCGCGGAACCGAGGTTCTCCTTGCAGAACGCCTCGGCGTGGCGCGAGCACGGCGTCTCGGGCTCCTTCGCGAGCGGCGTGAAGTCCCCACCGCGGAACGAGCAACCCGCGCTGAGCGCCACGATGACGAGGGCGTTCGAGATCCTGATCACTCCGCGAGCCTCCGTGAGCCGTACCTGCGCGAATAGACCTCGGTGAACTCCGCCCCGAGAAACAGGAGCTGCGCCGAATAGTAGACCCAGAGCAGAACCAGAACGAGCGAGCCCGCGGCGCCGTACACGGAGGTCACGCCCGTGCGTCTGAGGTAGATCCCGAGCAACGACTTCCCGATCGTGAACAGAAGCGCGGTGATCGTTGCACCGAGCCAGACGTCTCGAAATCCGATGCGCGCGTCGGGCAGGAACTTGAAGATCATCGCGAACAGCGCCACGACGATCGCGAACGAGACCGCGACGTTGATGCTCGAGACGAGCATGGACGGGACGGTGAAATGCTCTTCGATCACGCCCTCGAGAGCGGATATCGATGCCGAGAACGCGAGCGAGGCGAACAAGAGCAGCCCGATCGAGAGAACCATCGAGAAGCTCACGGCCCGCCGCCGGAGTTGCCTCACCCACCCGCTCCGCTCGACGAGATCCGCCTTCCAGATGCGATTCAATGCCCGCTGAAGCTGACCGAACGCGCCCGATGCACCGAAGAACATCGTCACGAGGCTGATCACCGTGGCGACCACGCCCGACCTCGGCTCGCTCGCACGCTCGATCATGGTCTCGATCAGGTCGGCGCCGGACTTTCCGATCGTGCTCTCGATCTGGCCGACGATCTCTCCTTGCGCCGCGGCGCGGCCGAAGACCAGTCCTGCGATCGCGATCGCGAGCACGAACAGCGGCGCCATCGCGAAGGTCGTGTAGTAGGCGAGCGCAGCACCGAGCGTCATTGCGTCGTCGCTCGACCATTTCTGCGCGACCTCGCGGAAGAACGGGCCGATCGAGGAGAGCTTCATCGGGTCACCAGTAGCGCCGCCTGCGCCGACGTGTACCGAGAAGCGCGCCGAGCAAGCCGCGCGTGAGCGCGTTCGCGACGGTGCGCGCGAGTGGAGAGTTGAGGATCTCGGACAGGGAAGTCCCCTCCCCCGGCCTCTCGTCTCGGGACTCCGAGCTCTCGCCGTCCCGGGAAGGAACGGGCCGGCTCAGCTTCTCGTGCGCACTCTCGCGATCGATCGCCTGCCGGTACTTCTTCACCTGGGGCGTCGCGAACAGCGCGTGCCGCTCCGCGTCGGAGAGCAGGCCCATTCGCGATGCGGGCGGAATCAACCGGGTCGCGAACGGCTGCGTGGGTGCACCGTTCGCAGCGAGCGCGCTGATCAGCGCCTCGCCGGTGCCGAGCGTCGTGAGCGTCTCCTCGATGTCGTAGAACGCGGTCTTCGGAAACGTCCGCGCGGCCGCGCGCAGGGCCTTGTCGTCGTCCGGCGTGAACGCGCGAAGTGCGTGCTGCACGCGCGTACCGAGCTGTCCGAGTATCTCCGGCGGGAACGTCCTTCGGATTCTGGGTGACGAAGAAGATGCCCACGCCCTTGGAGCGGATCAGCCGCACGACCTGCCCGACCTGGTCGAGGAAGGCCGGACTCGCGTTGCGAAAGAGCAGGTGCGCCTCGTCGAAGAAGAACACGAGCCTGGGCTTGGGCGGATCGCCGAGCTCGGGCAGCTCGGCGAAGAGCTGCGCGAGCAGCCACATCATGAAGGTCGAGAACAGCGCCGGCTTGTCCTGTACGTCCTCGAGGGCGAGGATGCTCACCACACCTCTTCCGTCCGGCACGACTCGCAAGAGATCGTCGAGATCGAGCTCCGGCTCGCCGAAGAACGCGAGCGCGCCCTGCTGCTCGAGCTCGACCATCTCGCGCAGCAACACGCCCACCGTCGCCTTCGACATGCCACCGAGCGCGGCGAGCTCGCCGGCCCCGGCACCCGACAGATGCTGCAGGACCGTGCGCAGGTCCGCGAAGTCGAGAAGCTCGAGTCCGCGGTCGTCGCAGTACTTGAAGACGAGCGAGAGCACGCTCGTTTGCGTCTGGTTCAGGTCGAGAACCTTCGCGAGCAGGAGCGGACCGAACGACGAGACCGTCGCGCGGATCTGCGCGCCCAGGCCACCGGTCAGGCTGAAGAACTCCACCGGACAGGCCCGCGCCTGCCAGTCGAAGCCGGTCTCTCTCGCGCGCGCGGTCACCCGCTCGCTCGCTTCCCCCGGCGCGGCGATCCCCGCGAGATCCCCCTTGAGATCGGCGAGGAAGACGGGCACGCCCGAACGCGAGAGCTGCTCCGCCATCAGCTGCAGTGTCTTCGTCTTGCCCGTACCCGTCGCGCCGGCGACGAGTCCGTGTCGGTTCAGGATCGAGAGTGGAACGCGCACGAGCGGTTCGGGGTGGGCCTGGCGTCCGTCGAGCAGCGCACCGAGCACGATCGAGTCCGCCGCATCGGGGAAGCTCGTGCGCGCAGCGTCGATCAGCTTCGGGTCCATCGCGAGTCCTTCCGGATCTAACGCCGATTATATGGGTCGCTGATCCGCGAGTAGATCGATCGCGGCACGCCGGACGCAATCCTCGAACGAGGCGAGCGAGCGGAGCGGATCATCCGGTTTCGACTCCGCTCGCACCACGGATGCGATCGGCCCTTCGATCATCAGATTGTCGCAGAGGCCGAACTCCTCGAGCAGGAGCCCGTCGGGTCGGACGCGGCGCGCGTAGTCGCGCGGATCGTTGCTGTAGCCGAACACGCGTTTGCCTCTGCCGTGCAGATAGCCGACCTCGAAGGCGGTTCCGACGTCCGCGCTCGGCCCGCGAAACGGCGTGAGATTCGCGATGCCCGCGTCGCATTCGTCCATGAGGCGGATCATTGCCGCGAAGAGGTGCATGGCCTGCGCTCGCGGCTCGAGTCCATCGGGCAGGGTCGCGACGTCGAGGGGGTGGTGACCGGCGAGACCATGCGCGCGGCAGATCACCTTCTTACGCTCGGCCAGAGCGCGCGCATCGGGCAGGAACACGTCCGGGCCGGCGAGATAGACGCGCGGGGATCGCATCCTCCCATCATATCCGCACCGATCCGGGCCAGGATACGCGCCGAATAGATCCGGAAATGCAGGTCGAGCGCTACTCGAGCGGCTGCGGCGCCGTCGTGACCGGGATCGATCTCGCCTGGTTCCCGGACGCGGAGCTGCCCGAGCTTCAACGCTCGGGACGCTGCGTGCGAAGCACTCCAATCGCCACCTGTACGGAGCGAGCGGTTGCTACCGCAAGACGGATCTCGCATCTCAGCTGAAGGGTGACGAAGGCGTTGGTGACGCGTCCGGAGTTCACCTGTCGCTTCCGCTGGTCACCGGGCTCCATCGCGTTCTCGGACGATTGCTGTACCTGGCACTTCGCCGTCAACGACGACCACGGCAGCCGCCGCCTCATGCACCGGATCACCCTGGCGGGAACGGCCCTGTCCGGCTGAGATCTCCGACCATCGCGGCTGCGATCGGCACCTTCGCGCTTCCGAACGGTCCCGGGAATCCCGTGAGCGTGCGCGTCGCGGGGCTCGCGTAGAACATCAATACGGCGAGCGACTTCACGCCCTTGAAGACGTCGCGGAACAGGTCGATGCGCGAGCGCATCAACGCGTCGAGCACGTGGTCCTGGGAGCTTCCGTCGAGCGACGTGAAGGGCCGGAGCTTCGGCACGAGCGGCCACGGCGCCCATTCGAGTACGGCCAGGGCCGCGGCGAGCGTTGCGGCGATCGAGGGATTGCGCGAAGCGAAGTCGTCCGCCGCGCGCGCCGGATCGACCTCGCGCGCGCGGATCAGCTCCGCACCGCGCGGTCCGACGATTCGTGAGGCGGCGGCATTGAACGTGGCGTATGCGCGCGGGGTGAAGACGAGAAGACCCGGAGTCGGATCGGTCGCACCCGCGCAGGCGACGGGCAGGATTCCGAGCGCGGCCGCCGTTCCGGCCAGACGCAGGAATGCGCGCCGATCGAGGGTCGCGAGATCGCGAACGACCGCACGCTCGGCCGGAGTCATCGGATCTCCGAGGCGACGCGCAGCGCGTTCGCCATGATCGTGACCTGCGGATTCACTCCCGTGTTGGTCGGAAGCGCCGATGCATCGCTCACCCAGATCCCCTTCACACCGCGCACGCGCCCGGCAGCGTCGCAGGTGCTCGTTCGCGGATCGCCGCCCATCACTGCGCCGCCGAACAAGTGGACGGCGTAGATCAGCGACGTGTCTCGCGTGGTGAGCGAGCGGGACTCGAGCAACGCCAGGTCGCTCTCGCGCGTGACGGGTGCGAGATCGTTGACGGGCAGAAAGACCCGCTCGGCGCCGGATGCGAGGTAGGCGCGCGCGAGTGCGAGCATGCCCGTACGCGCTCGGTCGAGATCGCCGCGCGTGAACACGTACGAGATCTTCGGCGGGTCTTCACCGTCGAGCTCGAGCGTTCCGCGGCTCTGATCGCGAAGTACGACGACCGCGCGCGCCAGGTGCGGGAGCGACTCCATCGGCTCGGCGAGCGTCGATCCGAATCCGGGCAGTCCGCTCGCGGTCGTGAGCGGCATCGCTCCGACGTTCTCGAGCATCAGCCCCGGACCGCGAAACCCGTTCACGTCCGAGAACTCGCTGACCGCGTACGACATCGTCGGTCCGTAATACGCGTGGACCGGTTCGGCGAAGCGCGCCGTGACGTACACGCTCGAGTGGAACTGAAGCCCCGCGCCCGCGTTCTCGCCGAGCGCGCTCTTCTGCAGGAGCGCGGGCGTAGCGAGCACGCCCGCGGCGAGGATCACGCGAGGCGTCTCGACCCGCAGCGCGCCGATCGTCTCGCGGGTCGTCGGATCGAGCAACGTCGCCTGGACGGCGCGGACTTGTCCCGCCGCCGCCTCGATTCGCGTGACGAGCGCGTTCGCGATCACGCGGGCACCCGCCCGCTCCGCGCGCGGAATCCAGGTCACCAGCGAGGATTGCTTCGCACCGGTCGGACATCCGAGGTTGCAGAGACCGAGATTCGCGCAGCCCCGCACGTTGCGCGCCATCGCTCGTCCCGCCCAGCCCAGCCGCTCGGCGCCACGCTCGAGCGCGCGGGCATTCTTGTTCGTGTGCGCGAGATCGGTCGGCTCGGCGCCGATCTCCGTGAGCACCGCGTCGACGAAGCCCGAATACGTCCCATCGTCGATCGACGCGAGACCGTGCTCCCGACGCCACTGGTCGAGCACCTCCGTCGGAGTCGGCCAGCACAGCGCATCGTTCACGACGGTCGAGCCACCGACGCAGGCGCCTGCGTAGATCTCGTGCCCGCTGTCGCCCGCGCGGGTGGCCTTCAGCAGCCGGCCGATCATCTCGGACTCGTCGCCGCTGAAGTCCCGCGTCTCGTAGCGCGGTCCGGCTTCGAGCACGATCACGTCCAGCCCGGCCTCGGCCAGGGAGGCGGCCGCGGGCCCGCCGCCCGCTCCGCTCCCGATCACGACCGCGTCCGCACGCAGCTTCGAATCCACGCGCCCATCTTATCCGCAACGAGTGAGCGAACGGGCTCTGCTAAGCTCGCGGCGTGCGATTCGAGCCGACGGCCCTGCCCGACGTGATCCTGATCGAGCCACGCGTTCACCGGGATCCGCGCGGCTTCTTTCTCGAGAGCTACCACGCACCGCGCTTCGCCGAAGGCGGGATCGACGCGCTCTTCGTGCAGGACAATCACTCGCTCTCCACGCAGGGAACCCTCCGCGGTCTGCACATGCAGCGCCGATTCGGGCAGGGGAAGCTGATCCGCTGCACCCAAGGAGAGATCTTCGACGTCGCGGTGGACGCGCGGCCCGGCTCGAAGACGTTCGGGCATTGGGTGGGCGAAACCCTTTCCGCCGAGAACTTCCGCCAGCTCTGGGTTCCACCGGGATTTCTGCACGGCTTCTGCGTGGTCTCTGCGACGGCGCAGGTCGAGTACAAGTGCACGGAGGTCTATCACCCCGAGGACGAGCTCGGCGTGATCTGGAACGACCCCGCGATCGGCATCGCCTGGCCGATCGCCGCACCGCTGCTCTCCGCGAAGGACTCCGCGCTGCCTCGGCTGCGCGAGATCGAGTCGCGGCTGCGCTAGCCGAGAACCACGTAGCCGGGGCATGCTAGTCGCGTGCTCCGGGAGCTCTCGCTCACGACGATCCGCGAAGCGCGGCGCCGGATTCTGCCCTATGTGCTTCGCACGCCCGTCCTGCACCATCGGCTCCACTCGCAATGCGAGCTCCTGCTGAAACCCGAGTCACTTCAGAGCACGGGCGCCTTCAAGATCCGAGGCGCGTTCAACCTGATGCTGACGCTTCCGAAGAGCTGCCCGGGCGTGGTCGCGCACTCGTCCGGGAATCACGCCCAGGCGGTCGCCCGCGCCGCGCGCATGCTGAAGTTGCGCTCGGTGATCGTGATGCCGGACGACGCGCCCGAGCCGAAGCGTGCGCGCACGGCGGCCGACGGCGCCGAGATCGTCCTGGTCGGCCCCGACAGCGACGAGCGTGCGCGAAGAGCCGAAGAGATCGCGCGCGCCGAGGGTCTGGTGCCGGTTCCGCCGTACGACCACCCCCTCGTCGCCGCTGGACAGGGCACGGCGGCACTCGAGCTGATCGAGGATGCCGACGTGCTCGACCGTTTCTACGCGCCGGTGAGCGGCGGTGGACTGATGGCCGGCTGCGCGGTCGCGATCCACGCGCTCTCGCCCGAGACCGAGATCGTCGCCGTCGAGCCCGAGGACGGGAACGATACCCAGCTCTCTCTCGCCGCGGGCGAACGCTGCAAGGCTCAGCCTCCACGCACGATTGCCGACGGCCTGCGCGTTCGCACGCCCGGAGAGCAGACCTGGCCCGTGCTGCAGCGTCACGTCGCGCGCGTCGAGCTCGTGAGCGACGAGGAGCTGCTCGATGCGATGGCCTTCGCGTTGCGTGAGCTGCGGCTGGTGCTCGAGCCTTCCGGCGCGGCCTCGCTCGCGGTCGCACTACGCGAGGGCCGGGGCCGCTCGGGCGTGCTGCTCTCGGGCGGGAACGCGGATCCGGCGCATCTCGAAGCGGCCGCGAAGCGGGCCGCGATCGCGACGATTCGCAGCCCTGTGAAATCATCCCGAGCGTGAAGTCCGCTCGCTCGCAGCCCGGAGTCCTCGCCACCCCAGCCGCGATGGCACGCTCGTTCACGTTCCGGATCGTGCCCGACACCGATCTGCGTTTCGCGATCCGCTCCCTTCGAGATCGCTTCTAGATCGGTTGGGGCGTGGCGGGAATCGGCGAGCCGATGGTGCACGGGCTCGGCGTGGAGGTTCCCGGGCTGCGCGTCATTCCCGCGCTCGCGGGCCCGGGCGTGAGCGTGCCCTCGACGCAATGCGCGTGGACGACGCGGCCGTCGAGGCGGCGAACGTGAAGGATGCTTCGGGCCTCGAAGGCTCGAGCTTCGTCGCGGTGCAGCGCTGGGTCCACGATCTGGGGCGATTCCGCTCGCACCCACAGGCGCGTCACGACGCGATCATCGACGCCCTGTTCTCGTTCTCGCGACCGATCCGCGGCGGCTACTACTGGTGTCCGCCGATCGCGGACGGCCGCCTCGATCCGTCCCGGCTCTTGCGCTGAGCGCGGTCCGGGGCGCGCTCGACGTTTCGGCTCACGCTTCGACGACGAGAACGGCGCCCTCGCTCGGCGCGAGCTCGAGCTTCGCCGCGTCGCCGGGGAGTGACTCGCCGTGACGCGTCGGCAGCCCGCCGAGCACGCGCGCGGGCGGAAGTCCGGCGGCGCACGGCTCCGCGCCGAAGTTCAGCGCGACGATCACACGCGAGTCGCCGTGGCGGCGCTCGTAGGCGAGAACGCCGTCGGGGGCGTCGAGCGCACGCCAGCTTCCGCGCTCGAGCGCCGGTGTCGTGCGCCGGAGCTCGAGCAGATCCCGGTACAGCCAGAGCAGCGACGTGCGATCTTCACGCTGCGCGTCGACGTTCCGCATCACGACGTCGCGCCCGATCGGAAGCCACGGAGCACCGGTCGTGAAGCCCGCCCCCGGTTCGGCGCTCCAGTGCATCGGCGTGCGCTCCGGATCCCGCGACAAGCTCGGGTGCAGCGTCACCGCGAGGGGATCGCGCATGCGTTCCGACGGAACTTCGACATTGCGCATGCCGATCTCCTCGCCGTAATAGAGAAAGGGCGTGCCGCGCAACGTGAGCAGGAGAATCGCTGCGACACGCGCACGTGCATCGCCGAGCACCGGATCGTCGTAGCGCGTGGCGTGGCGTGGCACATCGTGATTGGAGAGCACGACGTCGGGCCAGCCCTCGACCGGAACCAGCGCGTCGAAGGCCGCGATCTCGCGCGCGAAGTCCGCGGCGCTCCAAGGCGAGCGCAGGAACGAGAAGTTGAACGCGAGATGCAGCTCGTCGCCGCGACCGTAGTAACCCGCGACCTGCGACGGATCCATGATGTAGACCTCGCCGACCGTCATGCGCTCGTCGTACTCGTCGAGCACCGCGCGAATGCCGCGCAGGAACGCGTGGACGTCGGCGTGGTTCTCGTCGTAGACGTGCAGCTGGCCACCGTAGCCCGGTCCCAGCGTCGCACTCGGGGGGTTGTCGCGAAGGAGCGGATCCTTCGCGATGCGGTGGATCACGTCGATGCGGAATCCGTCCACGCCACGATCGAGCCAGAAACGCAGCGTCCCGTGCATGGCCGCGACGACCTCTGGATTTCGCCAGTTCAGATCCGGCTGCTCGACGAGGAACGAGTGCAGATAGTACTGGCCGGTCTTCGGATCGAGCTGCCAGGCGGGTCCGCCGAAGATGCTCACCCACGAGTTCGGCGGTCCGCCGTCGGTCGCCGGGTCCCGCCAGACGTACCAGTCGCGCTTGGCACTGGTTCGACTCGCACGGGACTCGAGGAACCACGCATGCTGCTCCGAGGTGTGATTCGGGACCCAGTCGAGAATCACGCGGATGCCGTGCGCGTGGGCGTCGGCGAGCAGCCGGTCGAAGTCGGCAAGCGTGCCGAACTCCGGGTCGATCTCGCAGTAGTCCGAGACGTCGTAACCGAAATCCGCCATCGGCGAGGGGAAGATCGGCGAGAGCCAGATCGCATCGACGCCGAGCCATGCGAGATGCCCGAGCCGGGTGCGGATGCCCTCCAGATCTCCCACGCCGTCGCCGTTCGAATCCATGAACGAGCGGGGGTAGATCTGGTAGACGACGCCGTGTTTCCACCAGAGACGCAACGCGAGTGTCTCGAACCGAGCTGTGTCTAGCGCGTGATCACGTCGCGGATGCGGCTCGCGAAGGTGACCGCTGCCGAGCGCGCCTCGGCGATCAGGACTTCGGCCGAGCGCTTCAGGTCGTCCCACGAGGTCTCCGCCGCGGCGGACGCCTTTCGCAGGGAGCCGGCGATGTCGCGGCCCTTCGCGTTGATCGCGTCGAGCTGTTCACGCCCCTCCTTTCGCAGCGCGGCAATCCGCCTGCGCGCGTCGGCCTCGATCTCCCGCTCCGCGCTCTTCATCCCCTTCTGGAGCTCCGAGATCGTCTTGCCGAGGGTCTTGAGGCCCTGCTGGATCTCGAAGTGGGCGGCACGCTCCTCGAGCGACTTTGGCGCGGGGGGCTTCTTGGCGGGTCGAGCCGATTTCTTGCGGGCGGTTGCCTTCTTCTTCGCGGCCATGGAAGTCTCCTTGCGGTCAGGTTCCGGACTCACCGTATAACTCGGCGAGGCTCCACGCCGCTACGGTCATTTTCGTCCGAGCCTCCAATAACTCGATCTTCTCGGGGTCCGCGCCGAAGCGGGTCGTCGCAATCGAGTGTCGGGGACGGCTCGGTGGGTCCACGGGTGCCGGGATCTCCCACCGCTCCCGACCTCCGCCGCCTCCCGACGGGCGAGAAGGGACGGCGGGGGCCGGCTGTCGGGAACGGGAAGTACGACGCCTCAGAGCTGGCCGATGCGGATCGAGCCGCCCGAGCTGCGTACGACGAGCCTCGGCCCGCCGTCACCGAGCGACCCGACGACATGGTGCTTCGAGCGCTCCCGCCGGTCATCGAGGTCGAACTCGAACTCGATCTCACCACCGTTCGATTTGGCGTCGATCTCGAAGTTCGCCTCCTCGCGCACGAGGATCTCGATCGAGCCGCCCGTGGACTTGACCTCGCCCTCAGGGTCGCCGAGGAACACGATCGACACCGATCCCCCGCTCGAGCGAAGATCCACGCTGCCATCGACACCGTCGATGTGGAGCTCGCCGCCCGAGGTGCGAGCCGCGATGTCGCCGAAGACGTCTCTCAGTGCGACGTTTCCGCCCGAGTTCTTCGCGCGGACGTCCCCATCGACGTGCACGATCTCCAGATTTCCACCCGAGCCCGCGAGGTCGATCGGCCCGACCGTGCGCGTCACGCTCGCGTCACCACCGCTCGTCTTCAGGGCGATCTCGCCGGTGATGCCGTCGACGCGCACGTCGCCGCCGCTCGACCTCAGCTCCAGCGAGTACTGCCTCGGCACCCAGAGCCGCGCTCGAACGTCGAGTGCGCTGAACAGGCCGGTCAGCCAGCCGTCGACACGGATCTCGAAGTGCACGTCGTTCCCCGATCGATCGAGCAGGAACCGGACCTGCTCGGCACGCCGGCCGCGCGCCTCGGCCTCGACCCGCACCTCGTCCGAATCGTGCGAGCGTACATCCACCGTCGCGCGTGACGTGCGCACGAAGAGCGTGCCTTCCGGCTCCACCGGAAGCGATTCCTCGAGCCAGGCGCTGCCTTCGATCGAGTCCGTCACGGCGCTTTCCCTGCCTTGCATCATCACGCCTCTCGCAAAGCAAGGGGAGTGCCGACGCGGCGGCGGCGCTGACCTGGCCTCGCACCCTCCGATCGCCACCGGCACCCTGCAGGTGTCGGCTCTCGTTTGCGCCTACGGCAGACCGGCGCCCGCGACGTCCACCTGCAGGTACTCGATCCGGCCGCTGCGGCTTGCGACGCACGCCTCCGGGTCGGAGTCCGAGGCGGTGCAGATGAACAGCGTCTTGCGGTCGGGGCCGCCGAGCATGCAGGCGAAGGCCTGATTCGAGACCTTCACGGTTTCGGTGATTCGACCCCCCTCGTGCACGCGAACGCAGTCGGCGCTGATCGGCGACGCGACCCAGATCGCGCCCTCCGCATCGAGGCAGATGCCGTCCGGCACGCGGCGCTCGAGCTGCGCGAACACGCGCCGGTTCGAGAGCGAGCCGTCGGGCGAGATGTCGAACGCCGTCAGTCGAGCGGCCATCGATTCCGCGACGACCAGCGTGCGTCCGTCGGGTGTGATCACGCAGCCGTTCGGGAACGCGAGATCGCGTGCCGCAGCGCGCGTCTCTCCGGTCGGGAGCACGAGCGCGAGCGTCGTCGTGCGCGGAGTCTCCCTTTTGTGCAGATCGAAACCGAAATTCCCGACGTAGGCGCGACCGTGAGCATCGACGACCATGTCGTTGCAGTGGAAGTCGGCGATGCCCGACAGATCCGCGACCGGCTGCAATCCACCGGGATCGAGGCGCAGAAGTCGTCGATCCTGCATCGAGACCACGAGCAGTCGCCCGTCCGGCAACCAGCCGAGTCCGGACGGACAGGCTTCGACCCGGACCACCGGCTCCACGCGCCCGTCGAGGCCGACCCGGAGGACCGACTTCGCGTGCATGTCCGAGAACCAGAGCCGGCCCTCGTGCCAACGCGGACCTTCGGGAAAGCACAAGCCGTCGAGCAGGATCTTCGTCTCGGAGGCCATCGGGTCGATCCTCTCTCCCGTACACGAGCGCCGTCAAATCCGCTCGGGTCGGGTACGCTGGTCGGCATGACGAACCCGCCTCGCTCGATCCGCTGGGAGACGCTGACCAAGAAGCAGTTCGATGCGATCGACCGCGAGAATGCGGTGGTCTTCGTGACCTGCTCGCCGATGGAGGTGCACGGACCGCACCTGCCGATCGGCGCCGACTGCCTGGAGGGCGAGGGCCTGGCCGAGCGCGCACTGCGCTTCCTGCCCGAGCGTCACCACTCACGCACGTTCCTGCGGCTCCCGTTCGTGTGGGCCGCGTGCGACGGCGTCCCGCAGCCCGGCACGATCGCGTTCCGGCCGTCGACGACGATCGCGTTCCTCGAGGACATGGGCCGCTCGCTCGCGCTGCAGGGGTTCCGCAACGTGATGGTCTCGAACTTCCACGGCAGTCCACGCCACTTCCTCGCGATCGAGACCGCGTGCGAGCGGATCTCACGAAGACACGGAATTCGCATGGCGTGCGTGTTCTCGCTGATGCTGTCGCGTCTGAACGGCGGCGGCGCGGAGCTCGGCGACGTGCTCGGCCACATCCCGGGGCTCTCGAAGGCCGACCTCGCCGGCGACACGCACGGGGGAGCCGTCGAGACGTCACAGCTTCTCGCGCTCCACCCCGAGTGGGTCGATCCCGACTACAAGTCCCTGCCACGGCGGACCGTCGATCTCTGGCTCGAGGAGACAGGCCGCGAGAAGCCGCCCGACCTGCGCGGGAAGCCGGCGTCGGTTCCGCAGATGGTGAAGGGCTTCAAGGCGGGGATTCACTACTTCGTCGAGGAGACCTACGCGGGTGCGCCCGCCGTGGCTACGGCGCAGATCGGCGAACAGATCCTCGACACGCTCGCGAGCCGCACGGCGGAGGCGATCGCGGAGATCCTCGACGGGACGCTGCCGCCCGAGAAGTGGCACTCGCCGTTCTGGAAGCTGCGACACATTTTTGTGAACCCGCTGGCCGTGCGGTTCTTCAACTGGGTGATGAAGGTGCCAAAGGGCGTCGGCTGACGGCGAGCCGAGTTCGTATGATCGCGGTCATATCCCTGGATGGAGGGTATGGGGCAGCTTTGGAACGCTCTTCCGCAAGGAGACCCCCGATGGCCTCACGCAACCGCTTTCGGCCGCTCGCGGCGTATCGAGCCATGCGTGTTCTGCGCGAGAACCCCGACGACACGATGCAGGCGATCGTCGTGATCGCGGCTCTCTCCGGCAACTCGGGACGCCGGCTCTTCAAGCGCTTCCGCCGCTCGCCCAACGCCGATCGGATCCTGCACGAGAAGCGCACCCTGTACGACCTGCTGGCCGACGTCGACGGACTGCGCGCGCTGCCGGATGGATCGCTGGGAAAGACGATCGGCGATTGGTTCGCGCGAGAGAACATCAGCGCGCAGGGACTCGCACAGGCGAGCGAGGAGGCGAGCCGGCGGATCCAGGCGCCACCCGCGGCCGGCGACGAGCAGGTGTTCTCGACCCGGCTGCTGAATCTTCACGATGTCTTTCACGTGGTCGCAGGCTACGACCGCGACCTGCGCGGCGAGTCCGCCGTACTCGCGCTCACGTTCGCACAGACGCGCAACCCCGGGATCGGGTACCTCTGCTTCGACGCCCTGCGCAGCGAGGGCTGGAACTCCGAGACGGGCCGCCTGATCCGGCAGGGCTATCGCCGTGGCCGGGACGCGAAGTGGCTCGTGGACCAGGATTGGGAGGCGCTCTTGCCGCGGCCGATCGACGCCGTGCGCGAAGAACTCGGGTTGGGGCCGCCGCCGGTGTATGAGCAGCTCCGCTCGGCCGGCGCGCCCGTACTCGCGGCTTGAAGCGATCGCGATGATGCAGATCGTCGTCGTCGGGGGCTCGATCGCGGGCCTCGTGACCGCCCTCGCCTTGGCGCGTGATGGCCACCGAGTCGTGATCCTGGAGCAGGACACGACGCCACTTCCCGAGAGCCCGGACGAGGCCTTCCTGCGCTGGCGCCGTCAGGGTGCCCCGCAGGTACTGCACTCTCACGCCTTCCTGGCCCGGATGCACAACCTGATTCGGGATCGCGAGCCGAAGCTGCTTCAGGAGCTGTTGCGCAACGGTGCCGAGGAGCTGACGTTCCGGGACCAGGCGCGCCAGTACTTCGAGGCCCCCGAGTTCGAACCCGGCGACGACGATCTGGTCCTGCTCGCCTGCCGGCGCATCACCTTCGAGTGGGTGCTGCGCCGCTACACGCTCGCCACCGGGCTCGTCGAGTTCCGGGATGGCGTGCGGGTTACCGGGCTGGTCGCGGAGTCGCAGACCGGCGGACCGCCCGTCGTGCGCGGCGTGCGCATCGAGGGGGCCGGCGGGGCGTCGGAAGAGATCGCTGCGGATCTCGTCGTCGATGCGAGCGGACGCCGCACCAAGCTCGGCGACTGGCTGCGGGCGATCGGCGCTCCCGAACCGCGCGTGGTGTCCGAGCCCTGCGGGATCTTCTACAGCTCGCGCTTCTACCGTCTTCGAGCCGACGAGGCGCGGCCGATCGAGGACGCGATCATCGGTGCCGACTTCGGCTACCTGAAGTTCGGGATCTTCCCGGGCGACGCCGGCTGCTTCTCGATCACGCTGGCCGCGGCACCTGACGACGAGCCGATGCGCGCCGTCCTTCGGACCCCGGGCTTCCAGCGGGCCGCCGCGGCGATCCCCGCCGCACGGGAATGGCTTGCACGCTCAGAGCCGATCGGACGGGTTCACGGGATGACGAACCTGCGCAATACCCGACGCTGGCTGGTCGAGAACGGCGAGCCGCTCGCACTCGGCCTGGTGGCGGTGGGCGATTCGCTCGTGCACGCCAACCCGATCACAGGTCGCGGCTGCACGCTGGCTTGGTGCACCGCCTACGCGCTGGCCGATGCCGTCCGGAAGCACCCCGACGATCCGCGAGCCGTAGCGCTCGAGCTGAACGATACGGTGGACCGGGAGTTCGCGCCCTGGCTCGCGTTGCAGATGCGCCAGGACGAGGACGCGGTGGCGGTCAACGAGGCGCTTCGCCGCGGCGAGGACCCCTGGCTCGTCGAGCGTCCCGACGGCTCGACGGACGAGCGGGCGTTGATACGGAACATCGTGCGCCACGGGCTCCTCCCCGCCGTGCGGGAGGATCTCGGAGTGATGCGCGCCCTCATGCGCGTCGCCCACATGCTCGCGCCGCCGGAAAATCTCTTCGAGCGGCCCGAGATCCGCGAGCGTTCCTTCGCCGCGTACCAACGGCGCCACGAGCGGGAGCCGCTCATCGTCGGCCCGTCACGGGCCGATATGATCGAGTTGCTCGTCGCCTGACCCGGACTTCAGATCGGCCCCGAACACGCTGCAAGGCGCGGCAGACCGGGATATGATCATTGTCATGTCGGAGCGGCGCGCAGCGCCATATCGTGCCTGCATCGGTCGAGCTCGGAGAATTGGATGAGTCGAACGAAGTTTTCCATCGACGATGAGCTTTGCATCGGCTGTCGGCTCTGCGAGGAGCGGGCACCCGAGAACATGGAAGTTCCCCCGGGAACCTCCGCGGCGCAGGTGGTGAAGCAGCCCGAATCCGAACAGGAAGAAGAGGCCTGCCTCGAGGCCGCCGAGTACTGCCCGACCGGGGGGATCGCCAGCTCGAAGTCGGCGCCTGCAGCGTCGGACGCGATCGAAGCCCGCGCCTCGTGATCTAGGCAGTCACCCGCCGGATATCGCGGTTCCTGCCGATCCGCCAGCGCTCGAGACCCGCGGGTTGATAGGCGATCACGAACACGCGGCGGTTGCTCTGGCTGTGATTCGACCGGGAGCCGTGCACGAGGTCGCGGTGGAACCAGACGACGGAGCCCGCGGGAAGCTCGGTCGGCACGGGCTCACCCTCGACTTGCGCGACGTCGGTGTAGAGCGCACCGAGCGCGCCTCGGCCGGTGAGCGCAGGGAGCGTCCCGCGCGTGTGACTGCCGGGAATCACCCAGAGGCATCCGTTCTCCTTGGTCGCCTCGTCCAGGTAGATCAGCACGCTGACGATCCGATCCAGCTGCTGTGCACCGTGCGCCCAGTAGGGGCCTTCCTGGTGCCAGGGGAATGGCGCTCCGCCGGGGCGCTTCACGTTGAGCTTGTCGCTGAACAGGCTCAGCGCGTCGGAGCCGATGATCTTCGTCACGGGCTGCCACATGCGCGCGTCGTCGATCAACGCGTCGAAGCGCGCGTCGAGATGGTGGGCCGGCTCCATCGAGCGAACCGCGCGAAGTGCGGGCGACCACTCCCATTTGATCGTGGAGCCGCACACGCTCTGATACTTCTGGTTGTCCACCACGTCGGTGGGGCCGCCCTCGCCCTTCTCCGCGGTCTCAAGCACCCGTTGGTGAGCGTTCTCGGCGGCCTCGCGAAGCTCTACGAGATCCCGCTCGGAGAGAACCCGTTCACGGCAGAAGAAACCCCTGCTCTCGTACTGCTCCAGCTCCGATTGCGTCGCGTCGTACACCGGCTTCGAACTCCTCTGCGCCACGGCCCCGAACGAGTCGGGGCTCGGGCGCGGTATGTTCGTCGGCACTCCGACGCACGGGTATGACCGAAGTCATCTACGCGCCGAGGATCAGGCGAGCAGACCCATCTCGACGTAGCCTGGCGCCGTGCGCTCGGTGATCAGGCCGAGGCGCTTGAGCTGCGGAACCACGTACTCGCGGAACGGGTTCGGCTGCGCGGCGCGGAACGCGGGATCCGAGAACTTCTCGGTGAGCTCGGCCAGCGCGACTTCCCGATCGATTCCGACCTCGCCGAAGATCTCGAAGAGCGGTCCGCCGTTCTGGGCCTGAGCCGCCGGGTCGGCCAGGAGCCGAACACCCGCGAGCGCGAAGTCCTCGACGGCGTTCCGGTCCGGCTCCGACATGCGCGGCAGCTCTTCCTTCATGTAGATCAGGCCGAACGAAACGTGGCGGGCTTCGTCCTGCGCGGTGAGGTCCACGACGCGGGCGAGCACTTCGTCCTGCGTCGAGGCCTTCATCATGCGGAAGCTACCCATCGCGAGGCTCTCCGCGATCACCTGCATGCCGACGCACTTCATCTGCCACATCTCGGCCGTGAGCACCGCGTTCAGCAACGCCTTCAGCGACGGCATGATCGGGTAGACCCGATCGAGACGCTTGATGTACCGGTGGAAGACCTCGACGTGGCGCGCTTCGTCGATCACCTGCGTGGCGGCGTAGAGCTTGCCGTCCATGTCGGGCACGGCATCCACCAGCTGCCCGCAGCACAGGAGCGCCCCCTGCTCGCCGTGCAGCATCTGGGACATCGTCCAGGCCGACCTGCGCTTCGAGAGCTCGACGCGCTTGTCGTCGGGGAGGGCCTTGATGAAGTTGAAATCGCGCAGCGGATCCCCGCCCGGTCCCGCGACCTCACCGACCTTCGCCGGGTCGGTCTCGAGCTCCCAGGGAATGTCCGTCGCCGCGTTCCACTGCTCGCGCTTCGCCACCTCGTACAGGTCGCGGAGCGTCTTCACGTTGGCTTCGTAGTCGAAGCGCCAAAGCGTCTTGATGGGGGTGATGATCTGCTCGAGCGTCGTGGTCATGGCTGCCTCTCCCTGTGCTCTCCTGGAGCGATTGGTGGATACTATTCCATGCTTTGTGTAGTGTCCATTCTTGGATGGAGCCCATAGCCAAAGACGAGGCACCGGCGGCCGAGGGGCGTCGCGACCGGCGCAAACGAGAGGTCCGCGGTCGCGTCTACCGGGCGGCGCAGGATCTGTTCCTCGAACAGGGCTTCGATCAAACGACCGTGGCGCAGATCGCCGAGGCCGCCGACGTCGTCCCGCAGACCCTGTTCAATCACTTCCAGAGCAAACAGGCGCTGCTCGGTGAGATCACGAGCGGTGTCGTGGACTACCTGCAGGGAATGCTGGAGGAGCACTTTCGAAGTCCGGCCCCGACCCGGGAGCGGTTGGCCGGATTCGCGACGGCCGCCGCTCGGCAGATCGCGCAGACCCGCGGGGTGGCTCGGGACGTTCTGCTGGAATTGATTCGCACGGAGTGCGAGCCCGGTGATTCTCCTCCCTATCTGCAGCGGGTTCACGAGCCGTTCGTCGAGATGTTGCGCGAGGGTCAGCAACGCGGAGAAGTGCGACCGGAGCCGGACCCCTCATTTCTGGCCGAGATGGTCGTCGGCGTGATGAACGCGGCGCTGATGCGCTGGCTCGCGGACGCGAGCTACCCGATCGACGAGCGCCTGCCCGAAGCCGCGGAGTTCGCCTGGGAGGCGGTTCGGCAACGCTCCTCGTAGCTCGGGTCGGTCTCGCGCTTCTGCTCCTCGTCGCTGCCGAGGCGCAGACGGGCCGCGTGGTCGGCGTGGTCGATGGCGACACGCTCGTCGTGCAGATAAAGGACGGTTCGCGACTGACGCTCCGCCTGCACGGCATCGACGCGCCCGAGCGCGACCAGCCCCATTCCGACGAAGCGCTGCGCACCTTGAACGAGCTCGTCGGGGGCAGGACCGTCCGGTTCGAGGTGATCGACATCGATCGCTACGGGCGCACGGTCGCGCGCGTTCACGTCGGCGACACCGACGCGAACGCCGAGCTCGTGCGGCGCGGCGCGGCCTGGGTCTATCGCCGGTACAGCGACGACCCCGTCCTGCTCGCGTCGGAACGCGAGGCACGTGCGGAGAAGCGCGGGCTCTGGGCACGGCCCGCATCGGAGCGCGTTCCGCCGTGGGACTGGCGACGAGGGGATCGAACGCCGAAGGCAGTGCCGGAGGCCAGCTGCGGACGGAAGTCCCTCTGCCGCGAGATGTCGAGCTGCTCCGAAGCGCGTTTTCATCTCGAGACCTGCGGATTGAAGCGGCTCGACGGCGACGGTGACGGCATTCCCTGCGAGAGCCTCTGCAACTAGAGGAACTCGGTTCGTGCACCCCGGGCCGATTTGGTTCGGACGGCCCACGCGTCGTATCGTGTGGGCGCCGGCTCGAGGAGGGAGTGAAGACGTGAACCGTTCGCCGAGGTGGATTGCGCTCGCGCCGATCGCTGCCGTCCTCTGGCTCGGTGCGGCCTGCGCGTCGAACGCGCCGGTCGATCTGCCCAACGAGACGCTCGTGGTCAACATGAATGCGAAGATCGACGATGCGACCCGCGCGAAGGTCGAAGCGGATCTCGACGCGCTCTTCGAGAGCGAGAAGGAGATCTTCTGATGGCCGCCCGATTCGCGGTGACGGCGATCGTTCTCGCTCTCGTGATCGGGTTCGCGTCGTCCGCTTCGTCCGTCGGCATCGATCTCACTCGCGCGAAGGGCCAGGGGCTCATCGGGGAGAAGGCCGATGGCTACGTCGCGATCGTCGTCGAGCAGACGAACTCCCTGATCCAGGCGATCGTCCGGAGAACCAACGCGAAGCGCCGGGCAGCGTACGAGGAGATCGCTCGACGACACGGTGCGAGCGTCGACGCCGTTGCGGTGCTCGCGGGCGCGAAGCTGACCGAACGCGCGGGTCGGGGTCAGTGGGTGACGGACACGGACGGAGTCTGGCGCAGAAAGTGAGTCCGAGCGGCGTTGTAGGATCGACGCCGACGCAGAGGTGCTCCATGGGTTCAGGGATCCGGGCCGAGGGCGAGAACGCCGCGCGCTACGCGCGGGTACGCGAGGTCTTCGAGAGGAGCCTCGAGTCGGGTGAGGTCGGCGCGGCCCTGGCCGTGACCGTCGATGGCGAGCCGGTCGTCGATCTCTGGGGCGGCCATCGCGACGCTGCGCGGACGCTGCCCTGGCAGCGAGACACGATCGTGAACGTCTACTCGACGACGAAGGGCATGACGGCGATCTGCGCGAATCGACTGGCCGAGCAGGGCCGTCTCGATCTCGACGCGCCCGTCGCGCAGTACTGGCCGGAGTTCGCGCAGGCGGGGAAATCGGAGATCCCGGTGCGCTGGTTGCTCTCGCACCGCGCGGGTCTGGCCGCGCTTCGCGCGCAGGTGCCACCGGACGCGCGCTACGACTGGAAGTTCATGACCGAGGCGCTCGCCGCGGAAACACCCTGGTGGGAGCCCGGCACGAAGCACGGCTATCACGCGCTGACCTTCGGCTACCTCGTCGGCGAGATCGTGCGCCGTGTCGACGGCCGCACGCTCGGCGCGTACTTCCGCGACGAACTCGCTTCGCCGCTCGGTCTGGACTTCTGGATCGGATTCGGTCCCGAGCTCGACGGGCGAGTGGCCGACATGATCCCCGCGTCTCCGTCACCGCCCGGTGTTCCAAACCCGTTCGCCGCGGCGACTCGAAATCCCGAGTCCCTCGTCGGTCGGGTCTTCGGGAATCCCGTCGTCGAGACGGGCGCGGTCAACTCACGCGCCTGGCGCGCGGCGGAGATCCCCGCGGCCAATGGCCACGGGACGGCGCGCGGGCTCGCGCGGATCTACGGGGCGCTCGCGCGCGACGGCGAGCTCGACGGCATGTCCGTGCTCTCGCCCGCGCAGATCGCGCTCGCGAACACGGAGCAGAGCTTCGGCCCCGACGAGGTGCTCTCGCCGCTCCACACGCGCTTCGGACTCGGCTTCTTCATGACCCAGAAGATGATCCCGTTCGGGCCGAACGAGCGCTCCTTCGGCCATCCCGGCGCGGGCGGCTCGATCGCCTTCGCCGATCCGGACGCACGGCTCGGACTCGCCTACGTGATGAACGGGATGCAGGCGGGTCTGGCCGGCGACGCGCGCGGCTTCCGCTTGATCGCAGAGGTCTACGAGGCGCTGAAGTGAACACCGATGTGTGACACACTCGCGATCGTCACGAGCGACGGAGTTCTGTTCGCGAAGAACTCCGACCGCGACGCGAACGAAGCCCAGTTTCTCGACTGGCAGCCGCGTGCGGAGTTCGCGCCCGGCACGAACGTGCGCTGCACCTGGCTCGAGATCCCACAGGTACCGCAAACGCATGCGGTTCTGCTATCGCGGCCGTACTGGATGTGGGGCGCGGAGATCGGCGCGAACGAGCACGGCGTCACGATCGGAAACGAGGCGGTCTTCACGCGCGAGCCCTACGCCGCGACCGGGCTGACCGGCATGGACCTGCTCCGGCTCGCGCTCGAGCGCGCGCGCACGGCCGACGAGGCCGTCGAGGTCATCGTGACGCTGCTCGAGCGGCACGGACAGGGGGGCGGCTGTGGCTACGAGAACCGCAGCTTCACCTACCACAACAGCTTTCTCGTCGCGGACCCCCGCTGTGCGATCGTACTCGAGACCGCGGGGCGACATACCGCGACCGAGCGCGTCTCGGGAGCGCGCTCGATCTCGAACGTGCTCACGATTCCGGCCTTCGCGCGAGCGCATTCAGACCGGATCAAGACGGGTGTCGCCGCGGGTCGTCCGCGACGCGCGCGCACGACCGAGCTCGCTTCGCACGCGAAATCGCCGTCCGACCTGATGGCCATCCTGCGAGACCACGGAGACGGCCGACGCTGGCCGGTGTACGCGCGCGCCAATGGCGCCATGCGCGCGCCGTGCGTGCACGCGGGCGGGCTCGTCGCCGCCTCGCAGACCACGGCTTCCTGGGTCGCCGACCTCCGGACGGGCGATTCCCGGCACTGGGCGACCGCGACCGCGGCTCCGTGCCTCTCGGTCTTCAAGCCGGTTCGGGTGCTCGAGCCGCTCTCGCTGGGACCCGCGCCGTCCGACCGCTACGACCCCGCGAGCCTCTGGTGGCGGCACGAACGTCTGCATCGCTTTCTGATCGCGGACCCGACGCGACTCGCCGAGGACTACGTGGTCGAGCGCGATGCCCTCGAGGCGGAGCTCGACGCCGCACACGCGGGCCCGGCCGAATCCTTCGAGCGCGCCGAATCCCTGCTCGGTGTCTGGCTCGAGCGGATCCGCACGCAATCGCGGGCGGATCGACGCCCGACGATCGCTCGCGCGTACTGGCGCAAGCGCGACGCCCGCGTCGGTCTCTGACGCGGCACACGACGACTTCGTCCTGTACGATGGCGGCATGCCGCAACGACAGGAACAGGAAGGCGCGAAGACGGAAGTGACCGAAGTCGCGCCGAACATCCTGCGCATGCAGCTTCCGATCTCGATGCCGGGCCTGGGTCACGTCAACTGCTACGCGCTGATCGACGACGAGGGCGCGGCCCTCGTCGATCCAGGCTTGCCGGGATCTTCGACCTGGAAGGCGCTTCAGGATCGCCTGAAGCAGGCGGGGCTTCAGACGAAGCACGTGCACACGATCGTGGTCACTCACTCACACCCCGATCACTTCGGCGGCGCGGCTCGCTTCGTCAAGGAGTCCGGCGCGAAAGTGATCGCGCACCGGAACTTCCGCTTCGGTCTGCCGCAGGACAAACCCGAGGTTTCCGTCGAGGACCTCGAGGCCCAACCAACCGTCGAGGGGGACGCAGCGAGGGCCGAGCCCGAGACGGAGTCGGCGAAGGCGCGCTGGGGCAGCTGGAGCGGATCCACGCCCTGGGGCGGGGAGCGACCCCGGCCGTCGTTCACTCACCGCGTGCGCTGGAGAATGATGCGCATGGCCGGCGGCAGCTTCGTTCCCGAGGTCTCCGATCCGGTGGAGCACGGCAACTTCCTTCGGCTCGCCAATCGCGACTGGTTCATCCTGCACACGCCGGGTCATACGGAAGATCACATCTGCCTGCACGATCCCGAGCACGGGGTCTTCCTCGGCGGCGACCACGTTCTGCCGACCATCACACCGCACATTTCCGGGATCTCGTCGTCACGCGACCCGCTCGCGTCGTTCTTCTACTCGCTCGACCGCGTCGCGGAGATCTCGGGCATCAAGCAGGCACTGCCCGCGCACGGACACCCGTTCACCGACCTGCGCGCGCGCACCGAGGCGATCAAGCGCCACCACTTCGAACGACTCGACAAGATCCTCGAGATCTCGCGCGAGCTCGGGCCCGCCACCGTCGCGGAGATCTCCCAGAAGCTCTTCCGCGAGCGCAGCTGGGGCTCGATGGCCGAGAGCGAGACCTATGCCCACCTCGAGCACCTGCGCATCGCCGGTCGCGGCGAGAGCCGTCGCGGCAAGGACGAGAAGCTCGTCTACACGCTCGGCTAACGGCCATGCGCGCGATTCTCTGGGACAACGACGGTGTCCTCGTCGATACCGAGGACCTGTACTACCTGGCCACGCGTGAGCTGCTCGCGGAGCTCGACGTCGAGCTTTCGGTAGCCGACTTCGTCGGCGTGTCCCTGCGCGAGGGCCGGAGCTGCTTCGACCTGGCCCTCGAGCGCGGCGTCGCGGCGGATCGCGTCGAGAATGCGCGCATCCGGCGCAACTGCCGCTACGAGGAGCTCCTGCGCCGCGGTGTCGATCCGATCGATGGCATCGCCGAGACCCTGCACGCGCTGCGCGGATCGGTGCGCATGGCCATCGTCACGAGCACGCGTCCGGAGCACTTCGCGCTCGTGCACGAGCGCGCCGGCATCCGCCACCACTTCGAGCTCGTGCTCACCGGCGCGGACTACACGCGCTTCAAGCCGGACCCCGAGCCCTACCTGCTGGCCGCGGATCGCCTCGGTCTCCGGCCGGCCGACTGTCTGGTGGTCGAGGATTCCGAACGCGGGCTCGTCTCGGCGACGCGCGCCGGAATGCGCTGCATCGTCATTCCGCGCGGTCTGTCGCTCGGCGGAGATTACTCGAAGGCGTACCGGGTTCTGAGCAGCGCCAGCGAGCTCGTTCCGATCGTGCGCGAGCTCGGCGCGGTCTCTCGCTGACGGAGGTCACGGCCCCTCGGTCTCGCCCTCCGGCACGATCCGCTCGCGCAGGCGCACCGGCTTGGCGCGCGGACGCAGGCGCAGGTTGAGCATCTCGACGCCGAGCGAGAACGCCATCGCAAAGTAGATGTAGCCCTTGGGAATGTGCTGATCGAATCCCTCCGCGACCAGCGCGAACCCGATCAGCAAGAGGAAGCTCAACGCGAGCATCTTCACCGTCGGGTGACTCTCGACGAAGCGGCTGATCGGAGCGGCGAAGACGAGCATGAAGCCGACGGCGATCACCACCGCCGCGATCATGACGCCGATCTGATCGACCATGCCGACGGCGGTGATCACGGAGTCGAGCGAGAAGACGATGTCGAGCAGGAGGATCTGTACGATCACGCTCGAGAACGACGCGGCCGTTCGCGTCGAGATGTGGCCCGGCTCGCCCTCGAGCTTCTGGTGGATCTCGTGCGTGCTCTTCGTGAGCAGGAAGAGCCCGCCGAGAAGCAGGATCAGGTCCCGGCCGGAGATCTCCTCTCCGAAGACCGTGAAGAGCGGAGCGGTCAGGCGGATGATCCAGACGATCGAGAAGAGCAAGGCGATGCGCATCAACATGGCGAGCCCGAGACCGACGCTGCGCGCACGCGCCTGCTGCTCGAGCGGGAGCTTGCCCGCCAGGATCGAGATGAACACCACGTTGTCGATTCCGAGCACGATCTCGAGTGCCGTCAGCGTCGCGAGCGCAATCCAGATCTGGGGATCCGTCAGCCAGTCCAATGCGACGCCCCCGCCTACTCGGCGCGGGGAGCGCCACCCAGGCGCTCCAGGATCTGTCCGAGCTGCTCGATCTCTTCGCCGTAGCGCGCCCAATCACCCGCGCGCTGCGCTTCGAGCGCCCGCCGGAACGCGTCGCGCGCGCGCGCCATCGAGTCGCTTTCCGGTGCCGCCGGCGCCCGTGCACCCTTCGCGGCGGGCGAGGTCCCTGGCGTCGGCCGGGAACCGTCGGTCGGAAAGATCCGAGCGAGTCCGGCTTCGAGCGTCTTCTCCATCACGATCTGATTCTGGTACGCGACGATCACGCGCTTGAGCTCGGGGATGCGCCCTCCCGCCGCACGCAGGTAGAGCGGACGGATGTAGATCAGCGATTCCTCGACGGGAATCACGAGTAGCGATCCCTGGATCACCTCGGAACCCTGCTGATTCCAGAGGGTGATCTGCGGCGAGATCACTTGATCCTGATTGATCCTCGCCACGACCTGGCGCGGGCCGTAGATCACCTTCTGCTTCGGAAACTGGAATGCGACGAGTCGACCGTAGTTCTCACCGTCGCTGCGGGCGACCATCCACGCTGCGAGGTTGTCCTTCTGGCGCGGGGTGAACGGGAGCATTTGAAGGTATTCCTCGTCCTTCTCCCCCGGCAGACGCATGATCGTGTAGTACGGCTCCATCGGCGACGCACCGTCGACGATGGGAACCTGCCACTGATCCTCGCGGTTGTAGAAGACCGCGGGATTGGACATGTGATAGGTGGAGTACATGGCGGCCTGTGCGGTGAAGATGTCCTGCGGGTAGCGCAGTCGCGAACTCAAACCCTCGGGCATCTGGTCGCGCGGAGTCATCAGGTTCGGGAAGATGCGCGCCCAGGTACGCGCGATCGGATCCTCGGAATCGATCGAGTAGAAGCGTACGTCACCGTGATAGGCGTCGATCGTGACCTTGATCGCGTTCCGGATGTAGTTCACACCGCTGCGTCCGATCGAAGTCGAGTACGGGTACCGGGTGGTCGTCGTGTACGCGTCCTGGATCCAGACCAGTCGCCCCTCGTCGATCGCCAGATACGGATCCTCGTCGTAGTGCAGGAACGGCGCGATCTTCCGCACGCGATCCCCGATGCGCCGATACATGAGCACCCGGCTCTCGGCCTTCAAGCTCCCCGAGAAGAGCGTGTCGGTCGAACGAAATCGGATCGCGAAGAGCAGGCGCCGGCCCAGCGATCCGAGTGAGACGCCGCCGTCTCCGCGGTAGGCCGTGAACTTGTTGTCGTCCCCTTCCGGGTAGTCGAACTCCTCCGTCTTCGTCTTCACGAAGACGTGATCACTCGAGAGCTCGCCGAAATAGATCGCGGGCTCGGTCACCGGCAGGTCGACGCTGGACTGCGGCGGAAGATCCTTGATGAACAGGACAGGCAAACCTTCAGGCGTGACCTGATTCACCGGGCCGAGCGTCAGACCGTAGCCGTGGGTGAAGGTCAGCCGTTCGTTGATCCACGAGCGCGCAGGCAGGCTCTCGGAATTCAACTCTCGCGCGCTGAGCATGATCTGGCGGTACTTCCCGTCGATCGTGTAGCGATCGTTGTCCACCGAGACGAAGTCGTAGTAGGTCCGGATCTCCTGGATCTGACTGAACGTGTCGAGCAGAGGTTGCTTGTTCCAGAGCGGAACGTTGTCGAACGTCGTCGCGTTCGCGTCGATGTCGGCGCGCGTCAGCACCGCATCGCCCGAGAGCTCGCGTTCCTCGACCCGGTCGAGCGCGAACGCCGCACGCGTCGCGTACATGTTGTGGATGATGTAGGGCGTCTCTCGGACCTGCTCGTTCGGCGCGACGACGAGGCGCTGAATGATCGAGGCATAGGCCATGCCGCCGATCGAAACCGCGGCGTACAGCGCCGCGGCGGCCGCGATCGGCCAGAGCGACGTCGCGGTCATCTGGTACACGGCGAGCGTCGCAGCGGCGAGCGAAGCCACGAGAAGCAGCGCCAGAGCCGGCATCCGCGCGTGGACGTCCGCATAGCTCGCGCCGTGCGTGATGGACGAAGGCGTCGTCAGCAGATCCGGCGGTCCGAGCCAGGCGGCGAAGGCCAGCACCAGGAAGAGCGCCGCGACCAGGGCTGCGACGTGAACGCGAGCTACGCGCGTGACGAAGAGTCCGCGGACCGGATTCATGCCGAGATTTCCGGCCATGACGTGGGCCGCAATGACGCCCGCGGTCGTGAGCACGACCAGCCACAGCAACAGGTTCCTCAGTGTCTCGAAGAACGGCAGCGCGAAGACATAAAAGCCGATGTCCCGGCCGAGCAGCGGGTCGGTCGTGCCGAAGGGTTCGGCGTACAGATAGAGCAGCCAGATCTGCCAACGGCCAGATGCAAAGAGCGCCAGCAGGAAAGCGACGCCGGCCGAGATCGCGAGGATCTGCGGTCGGAGTGAACTCGGATCGAGCGAGATCGTGCGCATGCCCTCGGGCGTCATGCGCACGATGTCGAGACGTCGGAGCGAGCGTCGCGTCAGATCGAAGTTCAGGAAGAAGGTGCCGAACGCGATCGCGAAGACCGCCGCTCCAACCCCGAGCTGGGCCGCGATCGAGCGCGCCATGACCTGTGCCTGCTCCACCTCCTGGAACCAGAGCCAATCGGTGAAGACACCGATCAACGTGGGAAGAAAGAGCGCGAGAACCGCGACGACGACCAGAAAGGGAATCGCTCGAGGGGATCTCTGTGCCAAAGGGCCTCCAAAACGCCGAGGACACGACGGAGACTCGACTATACTCGACCCGAGGGAGTCGGATGTGAGTTGTACCGAAGCAGCCCAGGATGGCTTCGTCCATCACGACGCCGATTCCACGTGATGGAGACGCCCGACTTCCTGATGCGCTTCGCGGACCCATCCGTGCGAAGCCGCATGAAGCCGCTCTTCGTCTCGAGCGTGAAGTCCGGCGAGGCGGACATGATCGAAGCGCTTCGCGCCCGTCATCGCGAGCCCGAATTCCGCGCGATGGCGAACTTCCGCTCGGTCGATTGCACGGCGATCGCCTACTCCGTCATGCATTCCGCAAAGAACGAGGAGCGCCCACAGAACCTGTCGCTGCGTCCAAGCGAGGACGTGGGTTGGATCGTCGAGAACGCGGGCGCGGGGATCTGCATGGTCTCGTCGGATGACCCGCACGCGGAGGGCGGACGAAATCCCCTGCGCCGCTTCTACTCGGAGAACTTCATCGATCTGATGGGACCGATGCTCAAATCAAGCGCTTGATGCGCGCCCACAGCTCCTGAACCGGGATCTCGAGGTCGCGCACCACGTAGATCGACAGCTCGCTCTCGTACGGCATGCAGAGCTCGCAGCTTCGGTGTCCGACTTTCTCGACGCTGCCGAAGAGCTCCGCGATCGGGGGCGGAACCTCGCCGATCACCAGCGCGATCCGACCATCCCAGTCGCCGGTGCCCCAGAGCCAGTACGAGTTGTGCGGCGAAACCGCGGGAGGCAATCCGAGGGTCCTGCCGAAATAATCGATCGCTCCGGCCTCTCCGTAGTTCTGTCCGACGATCACGGCGCGGCTGCGCTCCGCTTCGGGAAGCGTGCGCCAGACGACCGCGACCTCCTCGGCGAGCTCACGCCAGCCGAACATGTCGGCGTAGATCTGCGGCAGCGCTGCGCGCGCGCCGCGTTCCATCTTGGGTGCGCCGAGCCCGATCGCATCGGAGTACGCGATGAACCGCTCCGGGGACAGCACCGGAATCGCCATCGGCAGAAGCGCGGTGCCGGCGATCGCGATCACCGTCCCGACGGCGAGCGGAGCCCGCGCCCACGCGCGCCGCACGAAGAACGCGTCGAGCGAGACGGCGCCGGCCGCGAAGAGCAGCGGATACACGGGTGCCAGGTAGTAGACCTTCGCGTGCTGAAGCAGCATCACCGCGAGGATCGCGAGATACGCGATCCCGAGCGCCCGCACGCGCGCGAAGCGCGTCGCGAAAAGCAGCGCGAACAGACCGAGAATCCAGAGCGGTGCGAGTGCGGGGTGCAGCAAGACGACCTGACCGCCGAGGAAATCCATCGGCGCGATCGGCAGGTTCTTGCTCGCCGTCGCGTTGCTCATGAAGTCGAGCGAAGGTGCGCCGTGAGCGATCTCCCAGGCGACGTGCGGGGCGAAGAGAAGCGACGCGAGCGCGCCTCCGGCCCAGAGCCAGGGAGAGAGGAGCTGCCGTCTTTGCGGAGTGAGGACGAGCCCGACGACGATTCCGAAACCCAGAAACGCGACGCTGTACTTGTTCTGCAGTCCGAGCCCCGCGAGCAGCCCGAAGACGAGCCAGAGTCGTGTCTCGCCGCGCATGAGGATCCGAACGGCCACGATCAGAAGCCCCGTCCAGGCGAGCAGGTCGAATGCGTTCATCGAGTAGAAATGCGAGATCGCCAGGAAGAACGGCGCGAAGAACGCCGCCAGCGCAGCGAGGACCTGCGCCGCGCGCGCTCCACCGAGGTCGCGCGCGAGGAGCCCCGTCAGGAAGACCGTCGCGGCTCCTGCGACGCCGGGCAGAAAGCGCAGCGCGAAGAGCCCGTCTCCGAAGGCGGAGCGCCAGAGCGCGAGCAACGCGATCGAGAGCGGTGGATGATCGACGTAGCCGAAATCGAGATGATCCGCGCAGGCCAGGTAGTACAGCTCGTCGCGAAAGATCCCGTAGCCGGGCACCGTCGCCAGGTGGAGCGCGAACCGCAGGCCGGCGATCCCCACGAGAACCGCGAGGTCGCCGGATCTGCGCTCGATGGTCAAGGCACCCTCGCCGTTCGGCTCCGGAATCCCGAAGCTACGGATGCTCCGGATGCGGCGCTTCCTCGGCACTCGGCGCCTTCACCTCGATCAGCTCGACCTCGAAGGTCAGCGTCGCGCCGGGCGGAATGCTCGGCGCCGACCCGCGATCGCCGTACGCGATCTCCGCCGGACACGTCAGCTTGTACTTCCCGCCGACCTTCAGGGTCTGCAACGCCTGTGTCCAGCACGGAATGACGCGTCCGACCGGGAACTCCGCCGGCGTACCGCGATCGACCGAGCTGTCGAAGACCGATCCGTCGCGCAGCGTGCCATGGTAGTGAACCACGACGGTGTCATCCGGACCCGGCGAGGTCCCGGCACCCTCCGTGATCGTGCGCACGACGTAGCCCGACGGCGCGGTGCTCGCGCCGGGCTCGGCCGCCATCTTCGCCAGGTACGCGGCCGATTCGGACTTCTCCGACTCCGCGCGAGCGGCCGTGCGAGCGGTCGCGAGCGCCTGGATCTTCGCGTCGATCGTCTCGAGATCGATCTTCTTCTCGCGGTCGAGCACGCCGTCGCGTACTCCGCTCGCGAAGATCGCGAGCTCCGCCTCGGTCAGCGCGAATCCATCGATCCGCTGCGCGATCACGAGCCCGAGGCCGTAGATCGCCTCTTGATCCGGAGTTTCGATCTTGGGCTCCGGTGGCACGGCGACGGGGCCGCAAGCAGTGAGAGCGATCGCGATGGAAGCGGCGAACCAGCGGCGCGGAAGCATCGATTTCCCTCTTGCTCCGGTGGATTCGGAGTGCGCGCAGGGTACCACGCTCCCGTTTACACGCTTGGGGAAACCGGGCGTAACATGGCTCGATGCTCTGCGACGACATGATCCTGGTCAGCGTCGATGACCACGTGATCGAGCCGCCGGACCTCTTCGCGCACCACCTGTCGCCCGCGTGGAAATCGCGTGCGCCGCGGGTGGCGCGGAAGAAGGACGGTTCGGACGTCTGGCTCTTCGAAGGCCAACAGCTCCCGAACGTCGGCCTGAACGCGATCGTGGGCCGGCCACCCGGGGAATGGGGCATGGAGCCGACGAGCTACGACCAGCTCCGGCCCGGCACCTGGAACGTCCACGAACGGATCCGCGACATGAACGCCAACGGCGTGCTCGCGTCGCTCTGCTTCCCGTCCTTTCCGGGATTCTGCGGAGCGCTCTGGACGCGCACGAGGGACAAGGGCGTCTCGCTGACGATGCTGCGAGCGTACAACGACTGGCACATCGACGAGTGGAGCGGCGCGTATCCGGGCCGGTTCATCCCGCTCGCATTGCCGCCGCTCTGGGATCCGAAGCTCATGGCGGAGGAAGTCCGCCGCGTGGCGAAGAAAGGCTGTCACGCTGTTTCGTTCCCGGAGAGCCCCGAGAAGCTGGGCCTGCCGAGCCTGCACACGGAGCACTGGGATCCGTTCTGGAGCGCGTGCTGCGACGAGGGCACGGTCGTCTGCATTCACGTCGGCTCGAGCGCGGGCATGACGTTCACGTCGATGGATGCACCGATCGACGTGATGCTCGCCCTTCAGCCGATCCACTCGGTTTCCTGCGCCGCGGACCTGCTCTGGTCACGCGCCCTGCACCGGTTCCCGCAGCTCAGGATCGCACTCTCGGAGGCCGGCATCGGCTGGGTCCCGTATTTCCTCGAGCGCGCCGATTCCGTCCACGACCTTCACCGCGCGTGGACGCATCAGGATTTCGGCGCGAGGCGCCCGAGCGAAGTGTTCCGCGAGCAGATCGTGACCTGCTTCATCGACGACGCCTTCGGTCTCGCGAACCGCCATGCCGTCGGTCTGGACTCCATCACGTGGGAGTGCGACTACCCGCACTCGGACACGACCTGGCCCAGATCCCCCGAGCGGCTCGGATCTCAGCTCGTCGGTATGCCCGATGCCGAGATCGAGAAGATCACCCACGCCAACGCGCTCCGACACTTCCGATTCGATCCGTTCGGCCACGTACCGAAGGAGTCGTGCCGCGTCGGCGCACTGCGCGCACTGGCGCGCGACGTCGATCTTTCGATCACGAGCAAGGGCGGCAGATCACCGAGCGCCGACCGCGCGAAACCGGTCACGTCCGTGGACGTGACACGTCAGCTGGCGAGCGCGCTCGCCAGCCCCTTGGAGTGATTCGCGCGCCAAGACACCGGATTCAGCCAGCCGGATTCTCCGTGTCACCCATCACGAGAACGCCATTCGCGGCGAGCGCCGCGATTCTCGCGTCGTCCCATCCGAGCAGATCACGCAGGATCTCCGGACCGTGCTCGCCACGAAGCGGCGCCGGACCGCGGATCTCGTTTCGAGACGCGGAGAAGCGCGCGGGCGGGCGCACGACCGGGCGCGTTCCACCGCGGCGATCGTCGACGTTCTCGAGCAGCGCGCGTTCGACGGCAAGGTCGCTTCGTAGCGCCTCGGCTGGGGTCGCGACCGGCGCGCAGGCGAGCTTTGCGCGGGCGAGCTTCTCGAGAAGGCTGGCACGCGTGGGTTGGCGCGCCATCCACTCCGCGATCGCGTCGTGGCGCGTGCTCGCCTTGGTCTCGAGATCCGACTCACTCGGCGAGGGATCGGAGAGCTCACTCGCATACGCCGTCGCGAGCGACGCCCAGACGTGCTGTGCCGATCCGGCGACGGCGATGAAGCCGTGCTCTCCAGCCCGATAGACCGGATTCATCACGCGATCGTCCGGTTTTTCGAGCAGCACGTTTCCCGCCTCGCTGTGACTCGCGAGCGTGGCATCGAACATCGCCACCTCCACGCGTTGGCCGGTGCCGGTCGCCTCGGCCACGCGCAGGGCCGCGAGCAGGGCGACGGCGCCGTGCAGGCCGCTCAGGATGTCCGAGAAGGCGTTGCGGGGCTGGGTCGGCGTCTGATCGATCTGCCCGCGATCGCGAATCAGGCCGGTGGCCGCGTGCAGGATCGGCGCGTACGCGCGCTTCTCACGAAGCGAAGAGTCCGATCCGAAGCCGTTGATCGAGAGCAGCACCGCGCGCGGATTGGCTTCGTGAAGGCGATCCCAGCCGAGGCCGAGTCGCTCGAGCACGCCCGGCCGGAAGTTCTCGATCACGACGTCGCAGACGCGCGCGAGCGCGAGCACGACCTCGTCCGCGCCGGGCTTGCCGAGGTCGATCGCGATCGAGCGCTTGCCGACGTTCGTAAACGTGAACATCCACGACTGCCCGCGGTCGTGCTTCGGCGCGATCAGGCGCGACTCGTCGCCCGCGGGCGGCTCGAGCTTGATCACCTCGGCGCCGAGATCGCGAAACAGCCGCCCGACGTACGGTCCCGCGATCACGCGCGACAGGTCGAGCACGCGCACGCCCGAAAGCGATCCAGCCGCGAAGTCCGAAGCTCCGGCCAAAGTCGGTCGATCGTACCAGACCGGCCGCGTGGCCCGGAGCCCGTCGTCTCTGATAGCTTGCGCCGTGACGGAGCGCGGGTGATGTCGGCCGAGATGGTTCGCATGGGCGTGATGAAGCTGATCGGGATCCGCGTCACCGGATCGCGCGAAGACCTGGCCGAGCGCGTGCCGAAGGCCTGGCGCGAGCTCGCGAGTCGAATCGGCGAGATCGAGGGCGTGATGGATCCCGGCACCTTCTTCGGTGTCGTACCCGAGGTCGACCACCACAAGCTCGCCGGCGAGGGCAGCTACACGTATCTGTGCTGCGCGCGCGTGCGCAGCGGTCGGAGCGCGCCCAGGGGAATGGAGCGGCTGATCGTGCCCGCGCAGCGCTACGCGCAGGCGACGGTGCGCGGCGGCGCCGCGGAGGCGACGAAGGCCTACATCGAGCTCGCGCGATTCTTCGCGCAGAATTCGGTCGCGCCGAACAAGAAGGCGTTCGGCCTCGAACGCTACGACGAGAAGCGCCAGAGCGTGCTCGCGCCGTACGGCCGCTTCGACTACGACGTGCTGCGGCCGCTCGCGTAGCGGGTCAGGCCTCCAGGAGCCGCAGCGTCTCGGCGTAGAGCAAGCGCTTGTGCGCCGCCATCACCCCCCGGTTCTTGGCCGCGAGCGGGGCCGCGAGCGCGATCGACTTCGACATCAGATCGACCTCGGGTACCGCGTGGTCGACGATCCCGCGCGCGAGCGCCTCGGCGCCGCCGTAACGCTTTCCGGTGACGATCGCCTCGTGCGCCGTCTGCTTCGGAAGACGCGCCTGGATCAGGGCGACCGGTCCGGGCGGGAGCGGCATTCCCAGATCGATCTCGGGAATGCAGAAGAAGCCGCGATCCTGGCGCATCACGCGGAAGTCACAGGCGAGCGCGAGCATGGCTCCACCCGCGAAGGCGTGGCCGTTCAGCGCGGCGACGGTGACGAGCGGCGACGACAGCATGCGGGCGAAGAGGCGCTGCATGCCGAGAAAGACCTCTCCCGCGCGGTCCTTGCCATCACCGCTCATCCAGGCCAGATCGAGGCCGTTCGAGAAGAACTTCCCGTCGCCGGTCAGCACGAGCGCGGTCGGCTCCGATTCCGCCTCGGCCTGATCGAGTGCCGCGTCGAGCGCGGCGAAGAACTTCGGGTTGAAGCGGTTCTCGCCCGCGCGCATCTGCAGCACGAGGACGGGTCCCTCGCGTTTCACGTCGATCATCCGGCCGGGCTCCTTCGAAACGGTCCGGAGCGGAACCCTATCAGACCCCCGGGGTACGATGAGATCTGGAGGACTCCCGATGCCGCGCCGACTCGAGTTCTTCTACGACTACGTGAGCCCCTTCTCGTACCTGGCGGACAGCCAGCTCCCGGCGCTCGTCGAGCGCGCCCGCGCCGATCTCGTCTACCGGCCGTTCTTCCTCGGCGGCGTGATGCAGGCGACCGGAAACCAGCCCCCCGCGACGCTGCCCGCGCGCGCGGAGTACATGCCGACGGACATCGCGCGCTGGGCGCGTCGCTACGGCGTTCCGGTCGCGTTCAACCCGAACTTCCCGATGAACACGCTCCAGGCGATGCGCGCCGCGCTCGCCGCGCAGGAGCAGGGAACCTTCCCCGCGTACCACGCGGCGCTCTTCCGCGCGGCCTGGGCAGAACCCGTGAACCTCGGCGACGCGGCGGTGCTTCGCGAAGTGATCGCGAAGGCCGGGCTCGATGCCGAGCGCATCCTCGCGCGAGCCGGCGCGGACGAGACCAAGGAGCGGCTCAAGGCGAACACCGCCGAGGCCGTCGCGCGCGGGGCCTTCGGCGCGCCGACGCTCTTCGTCGGCGACGAGATGTTCTTCGGCAACGACCGCCTCGACTTCGTCGAGGAAGCCCTGCGGTCGTGACGACGCGGTGCGCCGAGTGGAGAAGTTCCGGGCTTCGCGGTACGAATAGCCCATGACCGCCACGCCGGATCCCACCGAGAACCGCGAACCCGTCCCGCCCCACTCCCCCCTGCTCGAGTACTACGAGACCGACGAGGAGCGGCGACGCTACGTCGACGATCTCTTCAACAAGACGGCGCGGCACTACAACACGATCGAGCGGATCTTCGGGAACGGCGGCATCTGGTACCGGCGCTTCTCGCTGGGGCGCGCCGGCCTCGGCCCGGGAATGCGCGTGCTCGACGTCGCGATCGGCACCGCCGCCGTCGCCCAGGGCGCGGCCAAGCTCGTCTCCCCGGGCGGGAAGGTCTTCGGCGTCGATCCGAACAAGGGGATGCTCGGCGAGGCTCGCAAGGTCTTCCGCGGTCCACTCACGCGCGGCGTCGCGGAGGCGCTCCCGTTCAAGAGCAATCACTTCGACTTCGTCACGATGGGCATCGCGCTCCGCCACGTGCCCGACCTGGTCGCGGCCTTCAGCGAGTACCTGCGCGTGCTGAAGCCCGGCGGGAAGGTCTGGATCCTCGAAGGCCACCTGCCCGAGAGCAAGGTCGGCCACGCGCTGACCCGCTTCGCCTGGAAGACCGTGATTCCCGGACTGACGCTGCTCTTCACGCGCGACCGCGATGCGAAGGTGCTGATGGACTACTACTGGGACACCGTCGAGAAGTGCGTCCCGCCCGAGACCATCCTCGCCTCGATGCGCATCGCCGGCTTCGCCGACGCGAAGTTCAAGGTCGTCGTCCCCGGCGCCTTCTGCGAGTACACCGGAACCAAGCCCCGGTAGCGTCGGCCGGGCGTCGAGCGCGGACGCGCGACCCGGCGGGATCGGTAGCATGGCACTCGTGAGCGACGTTCCGGCGATCCACGGGTTCTGCGATCCGCGCTTCGAGGCGGTGCGCGACGCGCTCGCTCGGAACTTCCGTGAATACGGGGAGCTCGGTGCGGCGGTTGCGCTGACGGTCGACGGTCGGGTCGTCGTCGACATCTGGGGCGGCTTCGTCGACGAGGCGCGCACGCGCGCGTGGGTGGCCGACACGGTCGTGAACGTGTTCTCGGTCGGGAAGGCCTTCGCGACGGCGGCGCTGCTCGTGCTCGTCGAGCGCGGGCAGGTCGATCTCGACGCGCCGGTCGCGCGGTACTGGTCGGAGTTCGCGCAGGCGGACAAGGGGGCGATCCGCGTGCGGACGCTCCTCGCGCACCGCGCGGGATTGCCGGCGATCCGGCGCCTGCTGCCCGACGACGCGATCTACGACTGGAACCGGATGACGACCGAGCTCGCGGCGGAGACGGTCTTCTGGGAGCCGGATCGAACGCACGGCTATCACGTGAACACGTTCGGGTTCCTGGTCGGAGAGATCGTGCGGCGGGTCCGTGGAGAATCGATCGGCGCGTTCGTTCGCCGCGAGATCGCGGGGCCGCTCGGCTCCGACTTCGGCTTCGGGCTCCGACCGGAGCACGCGGGACGGGTCGCGGACTACGTCGCGGGCGAGCTCTACAGCTCGGGCGCGCGCGAAGAGAAAACCGTCGATCCCGAGCGGCTGACGCTTCTGCACCGCGTCTACGCGAACCCTGCGGGCCTCTCGGGAATGGGCACGGTCAACACCGCCCGGTGGCGCGCGTCGGAGATGCCATCGACGAACGGCCACGCGAGCGCGCGCGGAGTGAGTCGCATCTACACCGCGCTCGCGTGCGGCGGAATCGCCGACGGCGTGCGCGTGCTGCAGCGCGAGACGATCGACGAGGCGATCCGCGTGACGTCCTCGGGCGAGGACTTCGTCCTGCGCAGGCCGACGCGCTTCGGGCTCGGCTTCCAGCTGAGCCAGCCCGAGCGGCCGTTCGGCGTCGGCCCGCGCAGCTTCGGCCACTTCGGCGCGGGCGGCTCGCTCGGTTTCGCCGACCCGGAAGCGCGGCTCGCGTTGGGCTACACGATGAACCGCGCGGGGCCACGCTGGCAGAATCCCCGGGTTCGCGGCTTGCTCGACGCCGTCTCGAGCCTATCGCTGTGACCGACCCCGCAGAACCCCACAGGAGTCGAAACATGCGCCGCCTCTCGATCCCCGTTCTTCTGATCTGCGCCGCTCTCGCTTCCGGCTGTGCCGCGTCTCGCTCGCCGATCGAGGGCAGTTTCGACGGTCCCGCCGCGCGCAACGCGGGCGCCGAGAAGGTGAGCGTCGTGTTCGTGTTCCGGCACCTCGGGCAGCTGCACGGCTTCGACACGATTCCGAAGCTCCGGACCACCGGCGTGAAGGACTTCGACGACCTGTTCCGCGACGCGCTGCGCGAGATCAGCAACATCTCGCGCTACGAGACGTTCACGGAGCTTCCGGACGACGTGAACGACCCGAAGCGCCGCGACCAGCTCGCGAACGCGAAGGCCGCCATGGACTACACGATCGAGCTCGACCTCTTCGAGGAGTCGTCGTTCAAGCAGCAGTTCCTGAACGGGCTGGTCAGCTTCGTCAGCCTGACCGTGATTCCGATGCCCTACGACTGGGACTACACGATCCGCGCGGAGCTCCGGGACGAAGCCGGCACGACGTCGGCGCGGTACGAGCGCAAGTCCACGCTGACGGATTGGATGCAGGCGTTCCTGATCGTCGTCTACCCCTTCTATCCGATCGAAGAGAAGCGGGAGCAGATCTTCTCCGAGTCGCTGCACGACATCTTCCGGCAGATCGAGTCGGAGAAGATCCTCAGGTAGGGAGCTCCGCGGCTACGGAATCAGGACCACGCGGCCGAACGCTTCGCGGCTCTCGATGAAGGCGTGCGCGGCCGCGGCTTCCGAGAGTGGGAACGTGCGATCGACGACGGTGCGCAGCTCGCCGCGCGCGAGATCGCGCAGGATCGCGTCGAGCATCGCGCGCACGCGGGCGCCCTGGAACGCGACCTCGGCGCCGAAGAAGACGCCGGTGAGCGAGCGGTTTCCCGGTGCGAGCGGGGATGGGTCGAGCCGCAGATCGCCGCGGCTGACGTTGCCGACGGTGATCGCGCGCCCACGGTACGCCAGGCAGAGCAGGCTGCGCTGCAGCGTGTCGCCTCCGACGGCATCGACGACCAGGTCCACGCCGCGTGACTTCGTCAGATCGCGGATCGCGTCCGCGAAATCGACCTCGCGGTACGCGATGCCGTGATCGACGCCGAACCCCGCGAGTCGCTCGAGCTTCTCCTTGCTGCCCGCCGTGGTGTAGACCACCGCGCCCGCGCGCTTGGCGAGCTGCACGCACGCGAGCCCCACGCCGCTCGCGCCGGCCTGCACGAGCACGCTCTCGCCCGACTTCAAGCGGCCGAACTCGAAGAGGCAGTCGTGCGCCGTTCCCCAGGCGACGGGCACGCAGGCCGCGTGCTCGAAGGAGAGAGCGTCGGGCACGATCCAGGTCGCCGCCGTCGGCACCGCCACTCGCTCCGCGTGCGAGCCGTGCATCATCAGCGCCGTGACGCGATCGCCGACCTTCCGGTCCGTCACCTCCGCGCCAACCGCGCCCACGACGCCCGCGCAGTTGTACCCGACGATGTGCGGCCGGGCGGCCATCATTCCACCCGCGCGGTTCAGCACGTCGCCTCCCTCGATCGCGATCGCCTTCACGTCGATCACGACGCCGTTCGGCGCGCAGACCGGATCGGGCACGTCCTCGTACCGGAACACCTCGGGCTTTCCCGTCTCGTAGTACACCGCTGCTTTCATCAGGGACTCCTTCTCGCTCCCTCGCTCCAGAGGGGTGGGTGCGCGCCGAGCGGGGGCGTCGGCAGGTCCCAGCGCGCGGGGGTTTCGGAGAGTTCGACGATCGGCCCCAGGTGATGAAGCACACCGTACGCGGTCTCACTGCGCACGAGGAACGGGCCGAGTCGCTCGGGGTCGAGCCCCGCGCCGATGGTGCCAGCGCGTCGCATGCGCCCGAGCCACATCCCCGTCTGACACAGCGACGCGCGCACGTGGTAGCTGCCGCCTTCGCGCGCTCGGCGTTCGAGCGCGACCATCGTTCCGAGCGCGGCGAGATAACCCGTGTTGTAGTCGGTGGCCGCCGCGGGCAGAAGCGCGGGAGTCGAGGCGCCGCCGTGCTCGTCCGCGATTCCCGTCACCGCCTGCGCGAGCTGCTCCCAGCCCGGGCGCCCGGCCCACGGCCCCTCGTGCCCGTAGCAGTTGATCGACGTGTAGACGATCCCCGGTCGGATCGCGCACAACGCCTCGGGACCGAAGCCGCGCTTCTCGAGCGCGCCACCGCGGTAGCCCTGCGTGAACACGTCCGCGTCGCGCGCGAGCGCGCGAAGTCGCGCGACATCGTCGGCCGAGTCGAGATCGAGGTATGCGGAGCGCTTGCCGTGGCTCGTGTCGATCACGAACGGCGCGACGAACGGGAGCTTCGGCGAGCCGATTCGCAGCACCTCGGCGCCGTGCGACGCGAGCGTGCGGCCGCAGGTCGGCCCGGCGAGAACCCGCGTCAGGTCGAGGACGCGAACACCTTCGAGCGGGCGCGCGGCCGGAGCGAACGGCTCCGGGGGACTGTCTCCGAGCTTGATCACCTCGACGACGGGGAGCGTCGCGAGGGCACGACCCTGCGGGTGCGCGCTCCACTCGTCCGCGCTTCGCACCCGCGCGCCGCAGAGACCTCGCTCGGCGAGCGCATCTTCGAGCGCCTGCCCGTCCCAGAGCGCGATGCGCTCGGCGACGACCGAGACATCCGCGTCGCAGCCGAGCAACGCGAGCGCCTTCGCCTGGCTGTCGGGAAAGCTGCCGTGGAGCAGGAAGTGGCCGCCCTCGCGAGTCGGATAGATGCCGGTGACGGCGCGCGCCGGATCGTAGCCGGGAATGCCGGCGGGGCTCTCCGCGCGTTGGCAGATGAATCCGAGCAGCGAAGCCGCCGCCCCGAAAACGTCGACGCGCACGCGCTGGCTCCGCCCGCTGCGGTGCTCGAAGATCCTCGCGGCTTCGAGACCGCAGGCCGCAAGCGCCGCGGCCGCGGCTTCCCCTACACGGAATCGCGTCGCCAGCACGGGATCCGCGCCGGTGATCCGCACCTGGCCCGGTTCCGGGGCGGACACACAGAGCTCGCGCAGAAGCGCTTCGAGGGTCTCGAGGCTCAGATCGCTCGAGCTCATGACTCACTCTCCTCCTCGAGACGGCCGCCGCAATCCCAGCAATAGCGCGCGGTCGGAAGATGCCCCTCGGTCGTGCAGTGTCGACAGCTTCGCGTCGTGATCGCCGTCGGCATGCGCGCGGCATCGACGATGCCGGCGGTGATGATGCCCGTCGGCACCGCGATGATGCTGTAGCCGAGGATCATGACGACGGCGGCGAGGATCTGTCCGACCGGCGTGACGGGCGCGATGTCGCCGTAGCCTACGGTGGTCATGGTCACGATCGCCCAGTACATCGAGATCGGAATGCTCGTGAATCCGGAGGCTTCGCCCTCGATCAGGTACATCGCCGATCCGACGATCAGGTCGAGGATCAGCACCGTGGCCAGGAAGACCAGCACCTTCGCGCCGCTCATGCGAAGCGACGTCAGCAGCAGATTCTGCTCGCCGAGAAACCGCCCGAGCTTGAAGACACGGAAGATTCGCAGCAGGCGAAGTGCGCGGATCACGAGCATCGAGTGCGCTCCCGGGAGCAGCATCGACAGATAGCTCGGCAGGATCGCGAGCAGGTCGACGAGCCCGAAGAAGCTGCGCGCATAGCGCAGCGGGCTCTCGACGACGACGAGCCGCGCGACGTACTCGGCGGTGAACACGACCGTGAAGGTCCACTCGGCGATTCGCAGGGCCGCCCCCGCGTTGACACGCACCGACTCGACGCTCTCGAGCATCACCGCGAGCACGCTCGCGAGAATCGCGACGAGAAGCGCCACGTCGAAGGCCTTCCCCGCCGGCGTGTCGGCTTCGAAGATGATCTCGCGCCATCGCTCTCGCCGCGTCACGGCCCGAAGAGTACTCGATCAGTGCCAGGCGCGGTTCGCCTGCTCGGCGGCCTCGTTCATCGGTCGCGCGAGAAGCCCGGACGGGCTGATCGTCACGCGATAGCGGGCGCCGTCGGCCATCGGCAGGTAGACCGCGCTGCCGTAGAGCGCATCGATGAACGGGTTCCAGCGCGGATTTGCGCGCGAGAGTGCCCAGAGGTCGATTGCGGGCGGAGTCTCGAGCGAGTGGACGCTTCGGGGCGACGTGCGCTCCTCGGTCACTTCGCGGTAGCGCCCGCTGACGCGGTCGAGGCGATAGCGGGGATCGAGCCCGAGCAGGGTCGCGAACCCGCGCCACTTGATCACGCGCGCGTCGAGCTGCCACTCGTCGCCGTGGAGCGCGAAGCTCTGCGCCGAACCGGTCGGCTCGCGCGTCAGCGTCGCGCGGAAGAGCTGCGGCCCGATCGCTTCGAACACGATCTCCGCGATGGGCTCCTCGTGCGTGAGCCGTGCGTAGCCGTGCAGGTTCGACGAGACCACGAAGAGCGCGGCCGCTGCACCGATCAGCAGGATGCCCGAAACGGTGGAGCCGGTGGCCGCGAAGATCCGGATGCGCAGAAGGTGGCGGAGCGCGGCGAGAAGCGAGAACGACCCGAACACCGCGAGCACGAGTGCGATCAGCGACTCCGGTCTCATGGCTCAGCCAAAGAGCGGATCCGCGCTCGCTCTCCAGCCGTCGAGCGCCTCGATCCGGCCGAGCCACGCATCCAGGTTGGGCCACGCACCCGACGGAAATCCCGCGTACCGGAAGTACGTCGTCATTCCGGCGACCGACAGGTCCGCGATCGTGAGCTTCGATCCGCAGAGGAACTCCCGATCCGCGAGCCGCGCATCGGCGAACTCGAGCACCGGCGCGATCTCGCGGCTCTGCCAGTCGGGCGGCGCCGTCGGTGCTGGCACGGTGTCGGGCAGGAGACGATGGCCCACGCACGGCGCCAGGAGCCGCGTGAGCGCCGGCTGCCACGCCGACGCCTCCCAGAAGAGCCAGCGCAGGACCTCGGCGCGCGCGCGCGGCTCCGCCGACCAGAATCGCGAGTCCCCGTACCGCTCCGAGACGTAGACCAGGATCGCGTTCGACTCGCAGAGCGTGAGCTCTCCGTCGACGAGCGCGGGGATCTTGCCGAGTGGATGGATCGCGAGGTACGCCGGATCTCGGCCTTCGCCCCGGTACACGTTCACGTGTCGGACGTCGGGCTCGAGCCCAAGCTCGTGCGCGAGGGCGAGGGGCTTGCGGCCGTTCGCCGACAGCGTCGTCGTGTAGAGCGTGAACACGTCAGTTCCTTCGAGCGGATGCCAGCTCCGGCTTCGTGATGCGCGACGGAATTCCGTAGCGGCGCTGGCCGATCGCTTCGACCGTCGCCCAATCGACCTGTGACGACCGCTTTCCCGCCGCGCGCAGGACCTGCTCGCGCAGGGTCTTCGGAGCCGCGACCTCGGGGAGTACACCGGTCTCGTCGAGCTCGAGCGACTGCTCGGCCTCGGGATTCACCTCGAGGTAGAGCGCCCCGGAAATCCAGCCGAGCTTCACCGGCTCGTTCACGACGCGAACCACGGTGCCGGTCGCGACCCGGGCGTACAGCTCGGCGATGTCGTCCGGGTAGAGGCGGATGCAGCCTCGGCTCGAGTGCCGGCCGACGCCGCGCGGATCATTCGTGCCGTGGATCAGGTACGAAGGCCAGCCCAGATAGAGCGCGTGCGCGCCCAGCGGATTCTCGGGTCCGGGTTTGACCTGCGCAGCCAGCGTCGGATCGTCCCGGCGCGCGGATTCACCCGGAGTCCAGGTCGGATTCTCGCGCTTCGACTGGACGGTCGTGACACCCATCGGCGTCGCGTAGCCGTCCTTGGCGATGCCGATCGGGTACGAACGCACCCGACCGCCCTTCTCGAAGTGGTACAGGCGCAGGTCGCCGAGGTTCACGACGATCCCCTCGCGCTTTCCGCTCGGAAGCAGCCGTGCCTCCGGAATGACCAGCCGCGTGTCCTTCGGCGGCAACCACGGGTCGATGCCGGGGTTCGCGGCCAGGAGCTCGACGTACCCGACGCCGAGCTCGGGCGCGAGGTCGATCAGCGTGTCCTCCGCCTTCGTCTCGCGAAAGCTGAGCCGTCCGACCAGATCGGCCGAGTACGGCGGGTTCTCGAGCAGGTAACGCGACTGCGGTTTCGCGGGACTCCGAAACAGATCGCCGACGCAGGCCGGCAGGCCGATCGACACGATCAGCGCGAGGGCGGTACTACGGGCGAATCTCGATCGGCGTTCCGTCATCGACGAGCTCCCAAATCTCCTCCATCTCGTCGTCGGTCACCGCGATGCAGCCGTTGGTCCAATCGAATTCGCGGTGCGCGTCCCCGACCCAGCTCTCACCGTCCGGAAGTCCGTGGATCATGACGCCGCCGCCGGGATCGATGCGAGCGCCGCGTGCGAAGTCGCGGTCCCACTCGTTCGGATACGAGATGTGGATCGCTCGGTGGAATTGACTCTGCTCGATGCGCCAGTCGAGAACGTAGCGCCCCTCGGGTGTGCGACCGTCGCCGTTGCGCCGCTTCGCTCCCTTCGGATTCGCGCCCAGGGCGACTTCGTAGTCGCGCAAGACGCGATGGCCGCGCAGGAGCAGCAGGCGCCGCGGCTCCTTCAGGACGAGAACGAAGTCCGCCTTCGCGGGCGGCTCCAGCCACTCGCTCGGGATCGGAACCGACTCGACGCGCTCGTTCTTACTTGTGGAGCGACCGTTGAAAGATGCGGTCGGCCTTCTCGCTGGCCTTCCGCGCCTCCTCTGCCGCCGCGGCGGCTTCCGCACGCGCGGCCGCGGCATCGGCGGCCGCTGCAGTCGCCTTGTCGTTGGCTTCGTTCGCGACTCGAAGCGCTTCCGACGCGTCGCTGCGCGCGGCGGAGACATCCGCGGTCGTCGCACAGCCGGCGGTGGCGAGCAACGCGATCAGTGCTCCCGCCAGAACTCCCTTGCATCCAAGACGGCTCATTCGGTCTCCTCAAGTTTCGATCCGATCCTACGGCACGGAGCGGCGCTCACTCTGTGACCGCCCACACCGGGTATCGAGATAGCACGCCGTCACGGCATCGGCCGGGGACAGCTCGACCTCCCGGAATGCGCGAGCAGGATGCGCCGCACCTCTTCGATCGACTGTGGCGTGGCCTGCATGCCGGAGTGGGGGCTGTGCACGATCAGCTCCGATTCCACGGGCTCGATGTGGGCGCTCTCGTACTTGACCACGCCGTCCCCGGCGGACTCGAGCGGGCTGTCGTCATCGACCGAGATGATCGAGTGGACCCGGACCTCCGGGCCCACCGGAATCGACGCGAGCTCTTTGATGAACCGGTTGCTCGGAGACATGTTGTCGATGCTGGTCGGGATCTTCCCGAGCGTGATGCCGGTCGCGCCCGCGGGCGCCATCTTCGCGAGATCGGGTCCAAGGCGAACGAGGTCGCTCGGAAGCCGGACGAGGCTCTGTGCGAGGCGCCGCACGATCTGCGGACCCGCGAGATAGCTGCCGCGGTGGGGCGTGGCGAGGAAGATCACTTCGGTCACGAAGGGAAGTGGCTTCACGAACGCGACGTTTCCGATCAGCTCCTTGTCGGCGGGCGGAAGCTTCACGTCCTCGAACTTGGCGCTCGAAAGACCCCTCCAGAACCGATCGCCCGAGTCGATCACCGTGAGCTTCGTCAGCAATCCCCCCTGACTGTGCCCCAGCACCACCATGTCGAGCGCGCAGGGATCGTCTCCCTCCGGGTTCATCCGCTTCTCCGCTGCCATGAGCGCTTCGCGGAGTCGCCAGCCCGAGTAGCCGATGGGATTGCCCGAGTCGTAGCTGAACAGCCAGAAGGCGTAGCGATTGTGCAGCCGCGGGTCGGCGAGCAGATCGTTGATCATGTCGGCCCAGCGCGCGGGACTCGACGCCGTTCCGTGTACGAAGACCACCGGGATCAGGCCCTTCTCGAAGGGTCGGAGCGCGAAGAGAGCGCTCTCCCTGCGAATGCCGAGCGCGTTGCCGAGGAAGGCCTGGAGCTCGACCTTCCAGAACTTCGACTCCGCGAGCGTCGCGGCCAGCGCCGCGGTCGGCTCCGCCTCGAGCGGTGTCGGCTCGCCGCCGATCGCGATCCGATCGGTGTCGAATCCGGCGAAGAGCTCCATTCGACCGTGCAGCTCGCCGCTGCGCAGACCCGCGAGCGGCGCGTCGATCGCCAGCACCGCCGTCAGCGGCACTCGCATCGCCGGGGGAACCGGAACGACCGGCTCCACGCCGGGCAGCGGCGTGGTCTTCGCCGCGAGCGGTGCACCGATGCCCGGTTGGCGGTAGCGGTTGCGAAGCCCCCTGACTTCGATGTCGGCCACGGGCTGAAGGTCGTGAAGCACCGATCCATCGAACTCGAGGAGATCCGGCGAGACCGACACCGACATGTGTCCGAACGGCAGATCGATCTCACCGTCTCCTGAGAGCGCGAGCGTTCCCTGCTCGGTGCGTTTGAACGCCATCGTGAGCGCGCGGTTGTACAGGTTCGCGGCGATCCGCTCGCGCGGATCGAGGCGGCCGAGCGGCGCGCGCCCCTCCTCGGGGAAGAGCAGCGCCCAGGCGTAGACCACCGTCGCCGAGTACGAAGTCTGGGTCCGCGATTTCTCCGCGTAGAGGAAGGAGAGCTCGGCCAGGGCAAAGAGGGAGTCCGTCGGAAAGTCCTGCTCGCGCGCAACCGCGTGCAGCTTCGCGAGGGCGTCCACGGGATCGTCCTCGTAGGCGCCGAGGAGCGCGCGGGCCCGGAGCTCGTTCAGCGAGAAGTCACTCGGATTGTCGTCGGTGAGCGCACTTCGCGTCAGTTGACGCTGCACCTCGCGCGGATTCGCGATCCGAACGCTGATCGGGCTCGCGCAGCCGACCGCGAAGACCAGGAGGGCACACACCGCCGCGCAAGTTCGAGTCTTTGGCATGAGCGATCAGACTAGCCGCACCTCACGGGGTATGCGACGAGAGCCCCCTGAACGGGTCGCGAGCCTGCCACCCGAGGGACAGCCTGCTAGAAATGCAGCATGGCGCGCGTGCGCGAAGGCGGGATCGTCTCGAAGGGCCTCGCGCTCGCGGCGATGCTGGTCCTCTCCACGCCGACGCAGGCGAGACCGTTCCAGTTCGACGAGGTCGAGGGCGTCGCGAACGTCGAGCTCACCTACGGCCTGCTCGCGCGCGTCGAGGATCGAGACGACGACCTCGTGGCGATCGTGAACGGCGGCGATGCGGGGACCGCCAACTTCGACGACGGCGACCTGAACTACGACCGGGGAATCGCCGCGAACGTGATGCAGATCGAGGCCGAGCTCGCCGCGCGCTGGCGGGTCTTCGGCGTCTACCTGCGCGGCTTCACGTTCTACGACTTCGAGGCCAAGCTCTCCGATCGGGAGCGGACGGCGCTCACCAGCCACGCCGAGCGCTACGTAGGAAGCGACACCGAGCTTCGCGAGTACTACGTCGATGCGAACCTCCTGCTTCGCGGCATGCCGGTTCGCGTGCGCGTGGGCGACCAGGTCCTGAACTGGGGAGAGAGCCGGTTCCTCCGCTTCGGCGCGCAGGTGATGAACCCGCTCGACATCCCCGCGTCCCTCCGGCCCTCGAGCTCGGCACAGGACGTTCAGCTCCCCGAAGGCATGCTCTGGGTCGCGGCGAACCCGACCGAAGTGCTCGCCGTCGAGGCGTACTACCAGTACGACTGGGACCCGGCCCACACCCCGCCCATCGGCTCGTTCTTCTCCGACACCGATCCGCTCGGATCGGGGGGGCTCGGCGGGGCGATGGCCGGCGGCGGGCTCTTCTCGGATCTCGGCACCGACCTCGACGCCGCGTTCTCGCTGCCGGAAGGCACGCTCGGCTTCGACTCGGACTTCATGCGCACGCCGGGGAGGGGGACGGACGACCCGAGCGGCCAGGGCCAGTTCGGGATTTCGGTCCAGACCATCCTGCCGAGGCTGAACTCGACCAAGCTCGCACTCCACTTCGCGAACTACCACAGCCGCCTTCCGATCATCAGCTCGCGCGCGGCGGATTCGGCTGCTGCTTCGCAGACGTCGTCCGCGGCGGTCGCGGCGCGCGCGGATACGCTCGCGCCAGTCTACGAGTCCGAGGGTCTGTCACCGGCCGAGGCGGCCGCCGCGGCCGCGGCCGCGGCACAGACTCTCACGATCGGTGAGTACGCGAGTCAGGCGAGCTTCTTCCTCGAATACCCCGAGAACGTCCAGATGCTGGCCCTGAGCTTCAACACCGCGACGCTGCGCACGGGAACGCTCGTCTCCGGCGAGATCGCACACCACTTCGGCTTGCCGCTCCAGATCCTGCCCAACGACGTGTTCACCGCCGCGTTCTCGCCGATCGAATTCACACCGACGTTCGGGCAGGGGCTGCTCGGCGACTTCGCTCCGAGCCAGGTCATCTCCGGCGTGAAGGAGCTCGACAAGACCCAGCTCGAGCTCGGGCTGCGCCAGCTCCTCGGGCCGCGCCTCGGCGCAGACCAGTCGATCCTCGGAATCGATCTCGGCTGGGTGCACATCCACGACATGCCGGCTCGCGACGAACTTCGCCTCGGCGCCCCCGGCATCGTCGGAGAAGCCGACTTCGACCACCTGCCCACATCGGACTCGTGGGGATACCGTCTGGTCGGCGCACTGACCTACGAGGGCGTGCTCGGTCGATTCACGGTGCAGCCGCGCGTCGCCTTCGTGCACGACGTCAGCGGGATCTCGCCGGGACCCGGGGCCGCATTCCTCGAGAAGCGCAAGGTGTTCAACGCGGGCGTCTCGATCGACCACACGAACACCTGGCTCGTGCAGCTCGACTACACCACGCTCTTCGGCGCGGGGCGATTCAATCTCTTGAACGACCGCGACTTCGTGCGTCTCCAGATCAGTTACTTCTACTAGGAGGCCCGGGTGCGTCCGAGTCATCGGCTCTGGCTCTCGATCACGCTCGGGGCGTGTATTGCGCTCGCGAGCGGATCGCGCGCAGAGGTCAGTGACTCCGAAGCTCGGCGGCTCGAGGCCGATCTCACACCGATGGGCGCCGAGCGCGCGGGAAACGCTTCCGGAACGATCCCGGCCTGGACCGGCGGCATCCGCACCCCGCCGACCGGCTTCGTTCCGGGGGAGCGCGAGGTCGATCCCTACCCGGACGATCCGATCCTGTACACGGTCGGGGCCGACGACATCGACGCCCACGCGGACGTGCTCACCGAAGGTCAGAAGGCGCGGCTTCGCGCCCACCCCGAGAGCTGGCACATGAACGTGTACGCCACGCGGCGTTCGGCCTCGTTCCCCGAGTGGGTCTACGCGGCCGTTCGCGAGAACGCGACGCGCGCGCGCGTCGTGCTCGAGGGCAAGGGCTCCGTAACGGGCGCCCGCATCGGCCCCCCGTTTCCGATTCCACGCAGCGGCCTCGAGGCGATCTGGAATCACAACCTGCGCTGGCGCGGCGCGCGCGTGGAGCGAAGCGACGGCAGCGCGGCCGTGACGCGGACGGGCGAACACCGGACCGTCCTCTCCGAACAGCTTCTGGGTCTGCCGTACGGGGCGCGACAACCCGACGCGTTCGGGAGGCAGCTTCCGAACATCCTCCTCGCAGTGCGCGCGATGTCGATCTCGCCGTCGCGCGTGGCGGGCGACGCGACGCTCGTGATCGAACCGATCGACCAGACCCACGACCCGCGCAAGAGCTGGAACTACAGCCGCGATCTCCGCCGCGTGTTCCGGAATCCCTGGCTCGGATACGACTTCCCCGCGCAGTACAGCGACGGCCTGCGCACCGTCGACGACTTCTGGCTCTTCAACGGACCCCCGGACCGATTCGACTGGAAGCTGCTCGGAAGACGCGAGCTGCTGATCCCCTACAACGCGTATCGCCTGCATTCTGGTGCGATCACACCGGCGCAGATCGTCGGTCCGCATCACATCGATCCGGACCTCGCCCGCTACGAGCTGCACCGGGTCTGGGTCGTCGAGGCGACACGGAAGCCGGACGCCGAGCACATCTACACGCGGCGGATGTTCTACATCGACGAGGACAGCTGGCAGATCGCGCTCTCGGAGAGCTACGACGCGCGAGGTCGGCTCTGGCGCGCGAACGAGGCTCACGCGCTCAACTACTACGGCATTCCCGTGCTCTGGTCGACGCTCGAGGTGTTTCACGATCTGAAGGCCGGTCGCTATCTGGTGATGGGACTCGACAACGAACGGCGGACCTTCCGGTTCTCCGAGGGCAGCGACCCGCGCGAATTCAGCCCGAATGCGCTCACGTACTACGTCCGATGAGCACGTAGACTTCCGAAATGCCGAATCGCCGCAGCTTCTCGAACGGCACGATCCTGCAGAAAGCCGGTTTCGCTCTGCTGTGCGCCGTGTTCCTGTGCGGCGTGGCGATCGCGGCGGCGGACAAGTTCGAACGCGTCGGCCAGCCGGACGCGGGCTTCCTGCTGTACGGCGCCTTCGTGTATCCGACACGTGCGGACGCCGCCGCTGCGGGCCTGCGCTACGGCGGTCGGCTTCTGGCGCTGAACGGCAGCGAGATCGGTCTCGAGTGGACCTGGAGCGCGCGGCCACCCGGACTCGTGCGCGAGCTCGGCGGCGTGAACGTGATTCGCATCGAGCGACCCGGCGGAGAGGTTCGCGAGGTCTCGCTTCCGGTTCGCGGGTGGACGTGGGCGGACGCCCTGTACACACAGGGTGCGATCGACATCATCGGATTCCTGCTCGCGGCGCTCGGCGTCGGCACGTTCCTGTTGCGCCCGTGGGAGCCCGGGAGCTGGGGATTGCTCGCGATCGCGTGTCTCGCGGGGGGCGTGCTCGAGGCGCTCTACGCTCCCAACGAGGCGGGAGCTCTGCTGCGTCCGACCTACATCAGCGCACTGACCGGATTCGTGTACGTGGTCCCGTTTCACGTCGCGCTCGCGTTCCCGCTGATCGTCAGACGCTTCTTCACCCTCTCGAGAGCGCTGTTCGTGATCTACGCGCTGGGCGCGGCGCTGTCGGCGTTGAGCCTCACCGCCTACTGGATGAAGAACCCCGCGCTGGAGCAGCTGAGCCGCCCGCTCGGCATGGGAACGTTCCTCGTCGCGATCCTGAGCATGGTCGGGCGCTCGACCTGGCTGGCGTTTCGCGCCCGCGAGCGGCTCGTGCGCCAGCGCGCTCGCATCCTCTCGGCCGGCACGGTGCTCGGCTTCGTTCCGCTCGGCGTCGTGCTCTTCCTGCAGATCGGACTCAATTGGCTCTCGATCGACGCGCGGCTCGCATACTGGCCGCTCGCCATCTTCTTCCTGGCGCTGGCGCGCATCACGCTGCGCGTGGAGCTATTGAACTCGCGCGTCGCCGTGCGCCGCGCGGTCTTCTACAGCACGGCGGTGTTCGGGCTGACGGGCGTCGCGGTGTGGCTCTCGGCGCTGAATCCGTGGGCGGTGGCCCTGCTCCTGCTTCCGGTCCTGTATCTCTGGCCGAGCTACAGCGCACAGCTCGACGCGCGGCTCTACCCCAAGCGCGCGCGGCTTCCTGAGCTCGTGCGCGCGAGCGGGCGCGAGCTCGCCGCGCGAGCGGACGTCGATGGCGTGCTCGAGGTGCTCGCGCGGACCGGCGAGCGATTGTCCGACAGCCGAAGCGCGGTGGCGCTGCTCTTCGCCGGGGCGATCGACGATCACGCGCACGTGGCGGCGCACGGTATGGAGGTGCCCGAGTCCGCTGCCGTGCTCTCGGACCTCGCCCTCTTCCGAATGCTTCGCGTCACGCGCAAGGAGCTGATTCGCGCCGCGGTCTTCGTCGAGCCCCAATACGAGAACGTGCGCGCCGAGCTCCTGGCGGAGTTCGATCGGCTCGGCGCCGAGATCACGCTGCCGATGCTCGACGAGCGGGAACGTGTGGTCGGCGCGCTCTCGCTCGGACCGCGGGTCGGCGACGAGCCGTACGAGGCCTACGAGCTCGACGTGCTCGGCACGCTCCTGCAGCAGGCGTACGAATCGATCGAGCGCGCGCAGGCGTTGGCACGGCTCTCCGAGCGCGAGCGCGACTTCGCGGACCTGAAGCGGTTCTTTCCCGCGGCCGTGATCGATCAGGTCATGGCACGCGGCGGAGCGCTCGGTCTCGAGCGCAAACGCAAGCCCGTCACCGTGCTCTTCGCGGATCTGCGCGGCTTCACTTCGTTCTCCGACGCGGTCGAACCCGAGGAGGTCGCGGAGACGCTGAATGCATTTCACGCGGCGATGGGCGAGCACATCTCGCGGTACCAGGGAACACTGGAGCGGTTCACGGGCGACGGCTTCATGGTCTTCTTCAACGACCCCGTCGAGCAGTCCGATCACGTCGAGCGCGCGGTGCGGATGGCGCTCGACATGCGCGGTACCCTGGCAGGGCTGCGCGAGGGCTGGCGGCTGCGCGGCTACGCGATCGACCTCGGCATCGGCCTGCACACCGGCTACGCGACCTGCGGCTTCATCGGCTACGAAGGCCGCCGGGACTACGGCGTGATCGGAAACGTGACGAACCTGGCGGCGCGACTCTCCGACGCCGCGAAGGGCGGAGAGATCCTGATCACCGCGCGCGTCCGCGCGGAGCTGCCGCCCTCGATCGTCACGGAGCCGGCCGGTGAGCTCGTCCTGAAGGGCCTCGCCGAGCCTCAGGCAGCCTATCGCGTGACGTCGGTGCTGGTATCCTAGGGACCGTGTCACGTGCGGCGAAACCTCTACCGGACCATCTACCGATCCTCGATCGGCCGAACGCGCGGCGGGTGCGCGAACCCGTCTACGTCGAACGCGAGATCCACTCGCCCGTCGATCTCTGCGACGGGCGCGGGCGACTGAACCCCGCCGCGCCGGGATTCGCGCGACAGCCGCTCTTCCGCGCGAATCTCTCGGGCCACTGGCCGCGGAAGAAGCGCTGGAACTTCTGGAACTGGATCGGCCCGGACTTCGTCTTCTCGGTGACGCTGGCCGACATCGACTTCACCTCGTTCTGCGCCTTCACGTTGACCGACTTCCGCGACGGCGCGCACTGGGCGGGCTCGTCGTACGGCCGGCCGGGGCGCATCGAGCTCCCGGATCACGTAGAGGCGAGCGTCGGCTTTGTGCACGCGGGCATCGACTACTCCAACCGCATCGCAGGTGATGATCTCGAGGTCCACTTTCGCGGACGCGCGGGTGAAGGCACCGAGATCGCGGCCGACTTCGCGGTGCGCAGGCCACCCGGTCACGAGAGTCTCAACGTCGTCGTTCCGTGGAGTGACTCGCGCTTCCAATGCAACTCGAAACACTCCGCGCTTCCGTGCGTCGGAGAGGTCCGGGCCGGTGAGCGCCGCTACGCGCTCGATCCGCGCACGGGCTTCGCGGTGCAGGACTGGGGACGCGGGATCTGGCCGTACCGGTCCTTCTGGAACTGGGGCGTCGCGACCGGATACGCCGGTGACGATCTGCTCGGCGTGAACTTCGGCGCGAAGTGGACCACGGGCACCGGATCGAACGAGAACGGGATTCTCTGCAACGGCCGTCTTCACAAGGTCATGGAAGACCTGCGCTGGGAGTACGACCCCGTCGAGTGGCGCAAGCCGTGGCGCGTCGTCGCGGAGCACTCCGGCGCGATCGACCTGGTGCTCGAGCCCCTCGCGGCGCACACGCCGCGGCTCGACCTCGGCGTGATCGCGACGGGTGGCGTCTGCGCCTTCGGCCGCTGGCGCGGGCAGGTGCGCGTCGACGGCCGCGAGATCGAAGTCGACGGACTCATCGGCTGGGCCGAGGAGTTCGCGCACCGATGGTAGTCGGGGCGGGACACGTCCCACGATGCGTGCGCACCGAAGGAGACGAGCGTGATTCCCGCGGATGAGACCTTCGATGGCAGCTGGCCGTTCCGCCCGCGCTTCTACGAGGGCAATGGGTTTCGCATGCACTACGTCGAGGAGGGCGAGGGCGACCCGATCGTGTGTCTGCACGGCGAGGCCGACCGCGCGATCCCGACCGAGGTGGCCGTGGGCATGTTCCGCTCGACCTGGCCCAAGGGTCCGGTGGTGACGCTTCCCGGTGTCGGGCACTTCATCCAGGAAGACGCCCCCGAAGCCGCCTGTGCTCTGATCGAGCAGTTCATCCAGATGACGGGGTCGCCGTAGTCCCGACCGAGTTCCCTGGAGGGTTCGCGAATGAGCCGGGGCGATGGCACGCCGACGATCTCGATCGTGATCCCCGCGCGTCCGCACGAGTCCGTCGAGCTGACCACGAGATCGCTCACGCGACAGACCCATCAGGACTTCGAAGTGATCCTGATCGTGGACTCGCAGAGGCGCGGCGCGCCGTGGGCGAGGAACCGCGGTGCGGAGCTCGCCCGGGGCGACTACGTGCTCTTCTCCGATTGCGACCTCGATTGGGCGCCGGACGCGCTCGAGTGCATGCTGCGAACGCTCGAGAGGGAGCGCGCGGCCCCCGCCGACGAGAACGGGTTCCGCGTCGGCTACGCCTACCCGGCCTACCTCGAGACCCGCGTCCCCCGACGCTGGCGAAGGCTGAAATCACGAACGCGCGGCCCGATCGGGGACGTGGCGTGGGACTGGCATCGACTCCAGCGCGGGAACTTCATCCACACCAGCAGCCTGGTCGCGCGCGAGCACGTGATCGACTTCGATCCCGAGCTCGAACGTCTTCAGGACTGGGACCTGTGGCTACGGCTCGCGATCGAGCGGCGCGTGAAGGGCGTCGCGACCCACCGGGTTCTGTTCACGACTCCACATCGGGCCGGCATCACCCACGGCGGCGCGGACTCGTACGCAGCTGCGAAGGCGAGGGTCCAGAGCAAGCACGGACTCGAGCCCGCGCCGAGGAGCCCGAAGCCTTGAACACGACCGAATCGACGGTCGATGCGGTGGTGCCCGTGCACAACGCGCCGGCGCTCGTACGGCGCTGCATCGAGTCGGTCCTGGCGCGGATCGGCGACCGGCTCGGCGAGCTCGTCGTGGTCGACGACGCATCCGACGCGCCCACCGTCGAGCTGCTCGCTTCGCTCGATCATCCGAAGCTGCGCATCGTGCGCTCGGATCGGAACCTCGGGTACGGGGGCGCGGTGAATCTCGGAGTCGCGAGCTGCTCCGCGAAGCTCGTGCTCCAGCTGAACTCCGACGTCGAAGCGAAGGACGACTTCCTCTCGCCGATGCTGCGCGCGCTCGACGCCGATCCTCGGCTCGCGGCGCTGAATCCCGGTGGCAACAGCTACCAACGCTACGACCTCGCGCGCTACGCGAAGCGCGTCGGGTGCGTCGTGTCGAATCACCTCGCGGGCTATGCGTTCTTGATCCGGCGGAACGTCTTCGAAGCCCTCGGGGGCTTCGACCCCGCGTACGGACTCGGTTACTTCGAGGACAGCGACCTCACACGTCGGATCCTGCGCTCGGGTCACTGGGTCGGCGTGCATCCGGGAGCCAGCCTCCACCACGAGAACCACGGCTCGTTCTCGTTGCGCAGCGAGCGGCTCGCCCTGCTCGAAGCGAATCGCGTTCGCTATCACGAGCGCTGGCCCGAGGCCCGCCGTCAGATCCTGCTGGCGAGCCGCGCCTCGACCCCCGACGAGCTTCCGCCCGATCTCGTCGAGAAAGCATGGGGTGTGATCGAAGCTGGCGGGACCATCTGGTGGGTGAGTCCCGATACACCGCGCGATCTCCTCGCGCTCGGGATGCGTGGTGATCGCATGGGCCTCGCGCGCGGCGCGCGGCGGATGCGCGCTCAGCGTCGTGATCCGTGGAAGCGCGTGACCGAGCTCTGGCTCATCGACGATTCGCCGCGCCTCCCGGCGGCCCTGCTGCGCAGGGTGGCCCTCGCGCTCGACATCCTGCCCGAAAGCTGGCCCGCGGTATTCGACCGGGCGCGGATTTCGACCTAGAGTCGGCCCCATGAATCCACGACTGGTCGGAATCGCGGTCATCGGTCTGCTCGCCGCCATGGCGATGCTCGGTTGTTTCTACGTGGTTCAGCCGGGTGAACGCGGCGTGCATGTCACGCTCGGCACCATGTCGGATCAGTTCGTCGCGCCCGGATTCGGCGTGAAGCTGCCGATGGTCACGCAGATCTGGCGGGTCAACGTCCAACAGGACACGCGCCAGATGGTTTCGGAGTGCTTCTCGTCCGACCTCCAGCAGATCTCGATCGAGCTGAAGGTGCTGTACCGGATTCCCGAGACATCGGTGGTCTCGGTGTTGCGCGACTACGCGGGACATCCCTTCGAGAAGCTGATCCTGCCGCGCGTGCAAGAGGCGACCAAGGAAGCCACGGCTCTTCGCACCGCGGCGGACATCGTGAAATCGCGCGAGCAGGTGAAAGTCGCCGCGTTGAAGGCGTCGCGAGAGAAGATCGGAACCCTCTTGATCATCGAGGATCTCGTGATCGAGGACGTCAAGCTCTCGCGCGAGCTCGAGCAGGCGATCGAGGCCAAGATGGTGCAGCAGCAGGAAGCCGAGAAGGCGATCTTCAAGATGCAGCAGGCCAAGACCGACGCCGAAACCCTGATCATCAAGGCCACGGCCGACGCGGAGTCGATCCGGATCCAGGGCGAGGCGCTCGAGAAGGCCCCGAAGCTCGTCGAGCTGAAGATGGTCGAGAAGTGGAACGGCGTGTCGCCGCAGGTGGTCGGCGCGGGCTCGAACATCATGCTCCCGCTCGCGGCGACCTCCAGCTCGCGCTGATCGGCGACGCCGTCGTCCCGTCGCGGGCTCCGCCCAAAGACCTAGAAGAGCGCGATCGGATTCACGGGCGAGGCCGTGCCGCGGAAGCAGGACGAGGGGCGCGATCGTCAGCAGGAACTCCCAGCGCGCCTCGGCTTCGCACGCCTTTGCGAGAAGCTCGAGCTCGAGGTTGTCGATCAGGTGCAGGCCGAGCGCGACGATCGCGACCGTGTGGATCGGCATCGACACACCGTCGACACGCGAGGGCAGGACGTCCGAAACGCCGTCGCAACCCAGCGCCGCGACTCCGCGCGCGTGCAGCCATGGCAGACACGACGCGTCGAGACCCGCGAGCACGAGACGCGGATCCCACGGACCCCGCGCCTCGCGCAGCGCCCACCGACCCGTGCGCACGAACAGGATGTCGCCGGATTCGACGCGAAGGCCGGCGTCCTGCTCGGCGCGCTCGAGATCGTCGGGAAAGATCGGCTCGCCATTCTCCAGGAACGGAACGCCGCGCGCGCGCGGCACGTCGAGCAGAACACCGCGCGAGACGACACCGTCGCGAAGCTCGTGAATGCCGAGTTCGAGCGCCCCGTGCGCCGTCACGTTCTCGATCGCGTAGCCGTTGTACAGCTTGCCCTCGTGGAAGATGTGGCAGAGCGCGTCGATGTGAGAGGTGGCGAATCCGTGGGACGCGATCGCGAAGTAGTCGCCGCCCCATCCTTCCGTCGCGGTCCCGGTCATGTGGTGAGCGACCGGGTTCGGATTCTCGAGGCTCGGCTGCGTCGGCAGTGCCCGCGACGCCGACACGACACGACCGCTGCGCACCAGCCGCGCCGCCGCCGCGCGTTTCTCGGGCGTGATCAGATTCAGGGTGCCGAGCTGATCCCGTTCCCCGAAGCGCCCCCAGTTCGAGAGTGTCTTGTGGAAGGCGAGCACCTGCTCGGCGGAGAGCGGCGTCGGATTCGCGCGCGAGGTCATCCTGCTCCTCCTTCCACGACGAGACCCACTTCCTGGCCGAAGGAGAGCTCGAGCGTGTGACCGTCCGGGTCCCTGATGAACGCCCAGTATCCGACCGGCGGGCCGGCATCGTACGGACCGTCGACCAGACATCCGTCCTTGTCGGCGAGCGCGGCCAGACGATCGACCTCTTCCCGGCTCGCGCAGCCGACACCCAGATGCGCGATCGGCCGAAGCGGATTCTGCACGGCGGCGACCTCCACGAGCACGATCACGAAGGGCCGGGTCTTGTCCGAGAGCCACACGACGCCCTTTCGACTGTGCACGACCTGCATTCGCGCATAGCGCGACCAGAACGCCACGCTCGCGTCGAGATCCGACGCGGACAGGGCGACGTGAGTGAGACCGACATCGTGCATCTGGTCATTCTGCGCGCGATCTGCGCGCCCGGCAACGAGCTCTTGACCCGACGGCATCGTCCGCAGAGACTGCGACCGGTCATGGCCTGGTTTCGAAATCGCGGACGCAACTCTTCGAGCGACGATCCGACTTGGCGGGCGACGAGCGCATCGTGATCGCCGTGCTCGAGGGGACCGACACCGGCACGAGCCTGTCCATCTCGGCCGCCGAGTACGAGATCGGCCGCGGCGCCGAGACCTCCGTGGCCGACGGCAGGATCAACCTGCGCGACCGCTCCGTCTCGACCCACCAGGCGCGACTCGAGCGCGGGCGGGACGGTTGGTTGCTCGAGCACAACTCCGCGGCCACGAACCCGACACTCGTCAATGGCGAGCCCATCCGGCGCAAGCCGATCGCGGCCGGCGACCGGCTTCGCATGGGCCGGGTCATGCTCGAGGTTCGCTCCGGCACGCTGGAGTCGATCCCGGCCCCCCGGCCTCGCGCGCGGGAGGAGCACACCGAGGTCATTCGCATCGACTCGGTCACGACCACACGGCACGGAGCGGGTCACGGAATCTGGGGCCACCTCGTGGTCGTGACGGGCCCCGGAAAGCTCGCGGGAACGCGGCTTCCGCTGCTCGGCGACTCGCTGACGCTCGGCCGCGCGCAGGACTGCGATCTCGTCCTGCTCGACCCGGGCGTCTCGCGCCAACACGCCGAGCTCGTACGCGAAGGCGATCGGACCGTGCTCGTCCATCGCTCCACGACCAACCCGACGCTGCGCAACGGTGCCGCGGTGACCACGCGCACCGTGCTCGAGGACGGCGACGAGATCGGACTCGCGGATGCCGTGCGGATGCGCCTCGAGCTCATGGTCGCGCCCGCGACCGCGGTGGGTGGATTGCGCAAGGTGATGGAGGCGCGCGTCGATCTCGAGCGACAGATCGAGCGCGACTTCGTGCGCGACGGCACGTTCCTCGACGTGGACATCGCCGATTCCTACGGCCTGAAGGCGAGCGAAACGCGCGCCGAGCGCGTCTTCGTCTCGTTCGAGCGCTTCCGCGGCTACCTCGGCGATCGCATCGGCGAGCACCGCGGGCGCGTGCTCAACTCGAACGGGGACGAGATCATGGCGTTCTTCGATCGCGCGTCCGACGCGGTCTCGTGCGCGCGCGCGCTGCTCCTCGGTCTGCGCGACTGGAACGCGCGGGAGAACCTGCTCGAACGCGAGTTTCGCGTTCGCATCGGCGTTCACACGGGGCGCTCCGCGGTCGATCTCGCGAGCGGTGTCGCCTACAGCCCGGTTCTCGACGTCGCCGGACATCTGCAGAAGAACGCGCCCGTCGGGGGCGTGTTGATCTCCGCGACCACGCAGGCCGAGCTCGGAAGCGAAGCGGCGGATCTCGAACCCGGAACGAAGCTCGCGCGCGAGAACATGACGACGTGGGTGCTCACGCCCGAGCGCCTCGCGCGGATCTGAGGAGAAGGTGCACATGCGACTCTACGACTTCCTCGAATCCGGGAACGGCTACAAGGTCCGGCTTCTGCTGACGCAGCTCGGTGTCCCCTTCGAGCGGATCGAGCTCGACATCCTGAAGGGAGAGACGCGCACCGCCGAGTTCCTGCGCCGGAATCCCAACGGCCGGATTCCCTGCCTCGAGCTCGAGGACGGCACGCATCTCTGGGAGTCGAACGCGATCCAGTTCTACCTGGCCGAGGGCAACCGACTTCCTGCCGGCGGGCCGGCTCGAGCGCGCGCAGGTGCTGCAGTGGATGTTCTTCGAGCAGTACAGCCACGAGCCGTACATCGCGGTCGTGCGCTTCTGGCACCACGCGGGCGTGATCGAGTCGAAGCGCGACCAGCTCGCCGAGAAGATGGAGCGCGGCTACGCGGCGCTCGCGGTGATGGAGACGCACCTGCGCGAGCGGACGTTCTTCGTCGCCGAGCGCTACTCGATCGCCGACATCGCGCTCTACGCCTACACGCACGTGGCGCACGAGGGCGGCTTCGATCTCGCGCGCTTTCCGTCGGTCGGCGCCTGGCTCGCGCGCGTTCGCGCGCAGCCCGCCACGTGCCGATCACGAAGGCTTGATCGCGACCAGTCGGACCACGGCGGCGGGGCCGCGGTGTCCTTCGCCCTCGTCGAGCTCGGTCTCGGTCTCTTCGAGAAGCGCGATTTCCATTCCGGCGAAGTCGAGCGCGAGGTCGGCCGCGGTCTGCAGCCGGTCGGGTGTCGACGGCCCCCCGCTCGGTCGGCCGAGCTGCGCGGGCGTGAACGCTTCGAGGATCACGCGCCCCCCGGGCCGCAGCGCTCGCGTCGCCGCAGGTGCACCGCCCTGCGCATCTCGGGCGGCAGGTGTACGAAGATCAGTGCGACTGCGTCGAAGCTCGACTCGGGAAGCGGGTACTCGGGCACGCGACCGATCACGACTTCGAGCTCGACTCCGAAGCGCCGGGCGAGCGCCGTGCACTTGTGCGCGGCGACGGCGGACTGGTCGAGCGAGGTGACGCGAAACCCGTTCCGCGCGAGCCACACGCCGTTGCGGCCTTCGCCGTCGCCGAGACACAGCACCGCACCGCCCTTCTCGATCTCTTCGGCGCGCGAGGCGAGGAACGCGTTCGGCTCGGCACCGAACCGGTACGCATCCCCCTGATAGACGCGATCCCAGAACTCGGCTTCGGGATGACTCACAGCCAGCGCCTGACGCGCGCGCGGTACGCGCGGTACACGTCGCCGAACTTCCGCTCGAGGTACGCCTCCTCGCGCAGGATGACACCGAAGTGCATCACGACGAGGAGCGGCGCGAGCAGACCGAGCACCCAGAGGCTGTCTCCCATCACCGCCGCGCCGGAATAGAGCGACATCAGGCCGATGTAGAGCGGATTGCGCGAGTACCGGTACGGCCCGTCGGTGACGATCGTCTCGGTCGGCCGGTGCGTCTCGATGTTCGTGCCCGCGCGGCGCTGCTGGCGGATTCCCGCGGTCATGACGAAAGTGCCGAATCGCGAGCAGCACGGTGCCGAGCCACGAAGCGCAGTCGGGCCCGGGACGAAGCTCGTCGGCCAGACGAACTCCAGCGCGAAGCCGGTCGCGATCGTGGCCGAGGAAGATCTGCGGCGGTCGCGCGATCACCGCCGGATGGTCGGGAAGAGACACCGTCATGTGACACCTCCGAGGTCCACTTCGAAAATCGTTCCGCCGCCCTCCCGGGGTCGGCAGCGCGCCTCGCCCCCGTGGTGGCGCGCGATCTGGCGCACGAGCGCGAGACCGAGACCGAAGCTGCCGTCCTTCGACTCGGCCGCACCCGTCGGGCGATAGAAGGGCGCGAAGATCCGCTCTCGCTCGCTCTCGGGAACGCCGGGGCCGCGATCGGCGACACGGAGCCGCGCGCGCCCGGGACCGAGCTTCGCGACCGTGAGCTCGACCTCCGCGCCGTTGCCGTGCCGCTCGCGCGTTCTCGAGCAGGTTTCGCACGAGCCGGCGCAGCAACGTGCGGTCGCCGACCAGATCCACCGCCTCGCCGTCGACGGATCCACCGCACTCCGACGCCTCCTCGGCGGCGAGCCCGAGCAGATCGATCGGCTCTCTGCGCTCGAGGGCGTGGCCGGGGCCGAGCGCTTCGAGACGGCTCGCGAGCAGGAGCTCGCCGATCAGATCGTCGAGCTCGGCGATGTCGCGCGCGACGCGCGCGCGAAGCTCCGCGCCCTCCTCGCCGCCGAGGAGCTCGATCGCGACACGGATTCGCGCGAGCGGTGAACGCAGCTCGTGCGACGCGGACGCGAGCGTTCCGCGCTGCGCGGCGACGAGGGTCTCGATTCGTTCGGCGGCGCGATTGAAGCTCCGGGCGAGATCGGCGATCTCGTCGGCACCGCGCACCTCGACACGCGCCGAGAGATCACCGGAGCCGAGCGCCTCGACCTGTGCACCGAGTCGCTCCAGTCGGCGCGTGATCCTTCGCGTGATCGGGTACGCCCCGAGCGCGATCGCGGCCGCGAGCGCCGCGATGCCGATCACCCAGCCGAATCGCTCGTGCGCGTGATGAGCGGCGAGCGTGCGGCCGTCGGGAAGCCTCACGGCGAACATCGTGCTGTGCTGGCGGTGCGTGCTGCCGCGCTCGAGGTCGCGCGAGTCGGGGGCGGGGAGCAGCGCGCCGACGTGGGCGATCAGGCCGCCGTTCGCGTCGCGCAGCGTCATGTCGGCTTCGAGGTCCCCCGCGAGAAGCGCGAGCGCGGCCTGGGTTTCGGCTGCCGGCGCGTCCGGCGGTGGAAGCGCGCGCGCGATCACCGCGCCCACGCCCTGGAAGAGCCGCCTTCCGTCGTCGCGAGACGGGCCGATCACGCTCCACGCGAGCCCGATCAAGAGCGTGAAGACGACCAGGATCGCGACCACCATCAGGTAGACCTGCAGGTACAGGCGTCGCATCAGGAGTCCCCATCCTCGTCGCCGTCCTCGTCCTGGCGGCGCGCGAATACGTAGCCGGCGCCGCGGAGCGTGAGGATCCGGCGCGGTCGGCGCGGGTCGTCCTCGATCGCGGCGCGGATCCGCGATATGTGCACGTCGATGCTGCGATCGAAGGCTTCGAGGGTCTCGCCGCGAACCCGATTCATCAGCGCGTCGCGGGAGAGCACACGACCCGGGTTCTCGGCGAGCGCGACCAGGAGCTCGAACTGATGACTCGTGAGTGACTTCTCTTCGCCCGCCACGCGCACCACGCGCGCATCGCGGTCGATCTCGAGCCGGCCGAATCGAAGGAGTGCTCCCGACCTCGCGGACGTCGGCCGCTGGCGACGCAGGATGGCGCGAAGGCGCGCGAGCAGCTCACGCGGGTTGAACGGTTTGGGCAGGTAGTCGTCCGCGCCGAGCTCGAGGCCGACGATCCGATCGTCTTCGTCGCCTCGCGCCGTGAGCATCAGGATCGGCAGATCCGAGCTCGCACGAACCGATCGGCAGACTTCGAACCCGTCCAGGTCCGGCAGCATCAGATCGAGCACGAGCGCGTCGAAGCGCCCGCGCCCGAGCTCCGAGAGGCCGGTCGCGGCGTCGGACGCGGTCACGACCTCGAGCCCGCGGGTGCCGAGGTACTGCGCGACCATTCCCGAGAGGCTCGTGTCGTCGTCGATCATGAGGATTCGCGGAGCCATGCGCCTCCTGGTGGGGCCGTGCGCGTGGGCACGCGCACGGCCCCACTCTAGCGGAGGACACCCGTCCTAGTGGTCGTGTCGCCCGTGCATCTCCTGGGCGTACTCGACCAAGCGTACGCGCTGCTCGGGTGTCAGCACGGAAGCGGCATCGACGACCGCATCCACGAGCTTCTGCGAGAGCGCCTCCAGCGTCGCGAGCTCCTCGGCGCGCAGCGTCTGGATCGACACGCGCGAGAGCTCGGGGCGGGAGAGCTCGGCGAGCAAGAGCTCGTGTCGCTCGCGGTGCAGCTCGCGCAGACCCTGCAGCTCCTGCATGAAGCCGAGCACGATCGTCGTGACCTGCTCGGTCTGCTCGGGCGTGGCATCGACTTCGTCGAGCACGAACTCGGTCATGAATTCGGCGTGCTTGCGCGCGCGCTCGGGATTGTCTCCCCAGTTTCCGTGCCGATGGCCGGCGAACGCTGCGCGGCCGACCCAGGCGCCGAGCGCCTCGGGCGGTGCCGCGGCAATGGCCAGCCCCAACACGAACACGCAGAGAAGCGCACCGGCCAGGATCTCCTTCCAGAGGGATCGACGGATCGGGTTCTCGGTCATCACGTCTCCTTTCGTTCGAGGTCTCGCGATCCCGCGAGCCTCGAGCCGGAGACTAGGTGTCCGCCTTTTCCGACTTCCGTCCGGAAGGTAAAGAACCGTGAAGTTCGCTCGTGATCTGTTCGAGCGTGAGACCGCGCGTTTCGGGCGCGTAGCGGAGGACCAGAAGCGCTCCGATGATCGGACCGACGGCGACGACCGCGATCGCGCCCGGGATTCCGAGCGGTGCGATCAAAAGACCGATGAAGATGGGGGTCAATACTTCCGTGACCCGACCCGCGAGGTTCGTCGTCCAGCCATAGCCCGTGGCGCGGATCTCGGTGGGAAAGAGCTCCGAGGCGTAGACGTGCGTCGATGTGTTGGCCGCGGCGAAGCAGAAGACGGTCATGACCATCCACACGTACTGCCCCGCGACCGAGGGCACGTGATACAGGAGATAGATCGAGAGCGCGGCCAGGATGTAGAAGCCGGCGCAGGTGTACTTCCGGCCGATCCGGTCGATCAGCCAGCCCGCGACGAAGTGACCCGCGACCCCGCCGCCGTAGCCCCAGAAGACGATGTCGCCCACCTGGTGCGTCGTGAGCTTCAGCTGTTCGCGCGCGAAGATCACCCAGAAGATCGTCGATGGACCGGTGACGATGAACACCGAGTTCCACAAGAGCGCGACGATCGCGGACCGCCGTCGGTACTCCTTCCGCCAGGGAAGTCCGGCTTCGCGCACGAGGTCGCGCCAGCTGCGCTTGGGGCCGGCGGCCTTGCGCTCGCGTTCGGCCTCGAAGCGACGCGTCTCCCGCATCGCGATGCGCAGCACGAGCACGAGCACGAGTGGCAGCAACCCTAGCGCGTACAGGGCGCGCCAGTTCGCGCCATCGACGCCGAGTCCGAACGAGACCTGCGCGACCGACACGATTCCCTGTCCGAGACCGTGAAGCCAGTTCCCCTCCGCGCCTTCGGCCAGGAGGACGTACGGCTGGATCTTCGCCATCCCCATCACGCCGACGGTGGCGAGGCTCGTGAGGATCGCGATCGAGCGCCCGCGCAGGCGCGCCGGGAACTCCTCGCCGACCATGATGATCGCGAGCGAATACTCGGCGGTCAGAAAGAGCCGCGCGACGAGCTGCAGCGCGGTGAACTGGACTTTGTCGGTGACGAGCGCCGTCGCGCCGTTCGCGATCGTGAACCCGATCACCGTCAGCATCATCACCCTGCGTCGGCCGACCCGGTCGGCGAAGAAGAGGAAGACGAACGACGCCATCACGCCCATGCGCGTGATGCCGTTGATCAGCCCCCAGTCCGCGAGATCGATTCCGAGCGAGGCACGCACGTCGGGTGCGGCAAAGCCGATCATCGCGGCGTCGAACCCGTCGAAGAGCGTCGCGGTCGAGAGCAGCACGAACAGGAACCCGAGATAGGGGGTCACCCGGTCGATCTCGAGCGCGGCGGCAGGCGTCGCCTTCGAATCGGGTCGGGGCGCGGAGCCTGCCACGTCGCGAGACTACCAAGACTTCGCTTGCCACGCGCATGGCCGAGAGCCTAGGCTCGCAGGAGAGGGAGTCCGGACACTGAGCCGAGCCGTTGCAGATCGACCCGGCGACGTCCGCGCGCCTGCCGGCACGCCGACACCGGGCCCGACTCCGGCCTTCACGCCGGGCTATCGCACGTACGCGCTCGGGGTTCTGGTCGTCGTCTACGTGCTGAACTTCGTCGATCGTCAGATCCTGACGATCCTCGCCAAGCCGATCGCGGACGAGCTCGGTTTCTCGGACACACAGCTCGGCCTTCTGACCGGCCCCGCGTTCGCGCTCTTCTACACCTTCGCCGGGATTCCGATCGCGCGCTGGGCCGACGTCGGCGTCCGCCGCTCGATCATCGCGCTCGCGCTTCTGATCTGGAGTGGAATGACGGCCGTCACCGCGCTCGCCGGCAACCTGACCCAGCTCGCGCTGGCACGTGTCGGTGTAGGCGTCGGCGAGGCGGGCTGCAGTCCGCCGGCGCACTCCTTGATCTCGGATCTGTTCCCGGTCGAGCGGCGTGCGACGGCGCTCGCGATCTACTCGCTCGGCATTCCGATCGGCGGCGCGCTCGGCAGCCTGCTCGGCGGCTGGCTCGGGCAGCTCTACGGCTGGAGAGTCGCGTTCCTCGCCGTGGGTCTGCCGGGCGTTCTGCTCGCGCTCGTCGTGCGCTACACGCTGCGCGAGCCGCCGCGAGAGGCCGTGCACCGCCGCGAGAGCGTGCGCGAGGTCTTCAGCTTCATGGCGCGACGCCCGGCATTCGTGCACATGTCGATCGGCGCCGCACTGCACGCGTTCTACGGCTACGGTGCGGCCTCGTTCATTCCCGTCTTCCTGATGCGCGTGCACGGTCTTCAGCTCGGCGAGCTCGGCACCTGGCTCGCCGCGATCGGACTCACGACGGGCGTCGCCGGAACCTATCTCGGCGGCTCGATCTCGGACCGGCTCGCGAAGCTCGAGGTGAGCTGGTACATGCGCGTGCCGGCGATCGCATCGATCATCGGCGTGCCCTTCTCGTTCCTCTTCTACCTCTGGCCCGAGGGCCGGACGGCGCTCTTGCTCTCGATTCCCGGTGCGCTGCTCGGGCCGATCTACCTCGGCCCGACCTTCGCGATGACCCAGAGCCTGGTGCGTCCGCACATGCGCGCGCTCGCCTCTGCGATCCTGCTCTTCATCATCAACCTGATCGGGCTCGGTCTCGGCCCCTGGTTCGTCGGCATGCTCTCGGACGCGTTGAAGCCCAGCTACGGCACCGACGCGATCCGCTACGCGCTGCTCGGGACCATCGTCGTGGGTTCGCTCTGGTCGTCCGTGCACTACCTGATCGCCGCACGCACGCTCGCCGCGGATCTGCAGGCGAAGGACGCCTGACAAGTCCGGGCCCCTTCGCTACACGGACGCCCCGTGGGTTCGGTGCGTCCCTACCTCCAGTTCGCCCGCCTCGCGTTCCAGCGCCGCGCCGCCTATCGGCTCGCCAACTGGACTGGCGTCGCGGTGAACGTCTTCTTCCTGCTCGTGCACGCGCAGGTGCTGCTCGCGTTCTTCCGAGCGCGCCCGGGGGCGCTCGGTTGGACGCCGAACGAGGCGGTGCTCTACTTCACGGCTTCGGAAGCGCTCCTGATGGTGGTCGGGACCTTCGCCGACTACCGCTACAACCTGTCCGAGCGAATCCGCACGGGCGAGGTGGTGACGGATCTCGCACGTCCGGTCACGCTCTTCTGGCGCGACGTCGCCGAGCGCTACGGCACCGCGCTCTACTATCTGATCGCGCGGTTTCCGCCGGTGTACCTGACGGGCGTCGTCCTCTGGGGCGTGACCCCGCCGCTTCGGTTCGAGACGTTCCTGTTTCCCGTGTCCCTCGTGCTCGCGGTCGGAGTCTCGGCCGGGCTCTGGTACGTCGTCTGCGCGTCGGCCTACTTCAGGAACACCGCGAACGGGGAGCTCACCGCGCTCGTCTTCGCCAACACACTTCTCGGTGGAATGGTCGTGCCGCTCGACTTCTACCCGGAAGGGCTTCGCGCGGTCGCGGACGCGTTGCCGTTTCGCGCGACGCTGTACACACCGGTCGCCCTGCTCAGCGGAAAACTCTCGGGCACGGCACTGGTCTTCGGTCTGCTCCACCAGGTCGCGTGGCTCGGCATACTCTCGGCCGCGTCCCTCGCGATCGAATCCCGCGGCCTGCGCCGCCTCTCGACGCAGGGCGGGTAGCTTTGATCGCCAACGCGCTCGCGCTCTGGGCCCGGCTCGCCGGCGCGCAGATCCGCTCGCAGATGCAGTACCGCACGTCCTTCGCGATCCAGAGCGCGGTGATGTTCGGCGTGGTGCTGAGCGACCTCGTTCCGGTCTGGATCCTCTCGCGCTTCTTCGGGAACCTCGATGGCTGGTCCTTCGCCGAACTCGCGCTGCTCTACGGAATGGTGGAGACGTCGTGGGCGTGCGTCGAGACGGTCCTGCACGGCTTCGAGAACTTCTCGGTCTACCTTCTCCAGGGAGATCTCGACCGGATCCTCCTGCGGCCACGCTCGGTCATCCTGCAGGTGGCGTCGCGCGAATTCGACGCCCGCAAGCTCTCGCGCATCGCGCAGGGAATGGTCGTGCTCGCGATCGCGTGCGTCGTGCTCGACCTCGGCGTGCAGTCGCTCCTCTGGGTTGCGCTCGGTGTCGCGGGCGGCACGCTCTGCTTCGCGGGAATCGTGATGGCGGGCGCGGCGGTGCAATTCTGGACGCTCGGGCAGGCGCAAGAGCTGCAGAACATCCTGACCTACGGTGGCGCGGCGTCGATGACGTACCCGGTGTCGATCTACGCGACGTGGTTCCGGCGAGTGCTGACCTACGGCGTTCCACTCGCGTTCGTGAACTACTTCCCGGCGCTCGCGGCCCTCGGCCGAACCGAGTCCGCGGGCTGGCCGGCGTTCGTGCCGGGCCTCTCGCCGTTCGTCTGCGCGGCCGTGCTCGCGATCGGGATGGCGGCATTCGCGCGCGGGCTGCGGCGTTACGAATCGACGGGGAGCTAGACCCTTGATCGAGGTCGAGAAGCTCGAGAAGACGTTCCGCGTCGCGCGTCACCACCGCGGGTTCCTCGGCTCGTTCCGGAACCTGGTCGAGACCGGGCACGACGTCGTGCGAGCCGTCGACGGCGTGTCGTTCTCGATCGCATCGGGGGAGTTCGTCGGCTTCATCGGCCCGAATGGCGCCGGGAAGTCGACGACGATCAAGATGCTGACCGGCGTGCTCGAGCCTTCGGCCGGAGAGATCCGCGTCGGAGGGCTCGTGCCGCGCCGCGACCGGATCGTCCACACCGCGCAGATCGGCGTCGTCTTCGGCCAGCGCACCCAGCTCTGGTGGGATCTTCCGGTGATCGAGTCCTACACGCTCCTGCGTCACGTCTATCGGGTCCCGGAGCGCGCGTTCGCCGAGCAGCTCGGGCGTCTCGAGCGACTCCTCGAGCTCCGCCCGCTGCTCGACGTCCCGGTTCGCAAGCTCTCCCTCGGCCAACGCATGCGCTGCGAGCTCGGCGCCGCACTCCTGCACGCACCCCGGCTCCTGTTCCTGGACGAACCGACGATCGGACTCGACGTGCTCGCGAAGGAGGCGATCCGCGAGTTCCTGGCCACCGAGAACCGCGAGCGCGGCACGACGATCCTGCTCACGACCCACGACCTCTCCGACATCGAGCGGCTCTGTCCGCGCATGATCCTGATCGATCACGGCCACGTCGTGTACGACGGATCGGTCGAGGCGATTCGCCGCGAGCTCGGAAGCGAGCGCCGCCTGGTCGTCGATTTCGAGGGCGAACCGCCCACCGGCGTGCCCGACGACGTCGAGATCGTGGAGCGCGCGGCTCGACGCCTGGTCCTGCGCTTCCGTCGCGACCGGATCGGACCCGCCGCGCTGATCAGCTGGCTCGGCGAACGCGCGCCGATCTCGGACCTCTCGCTCGAGGAGCCGCCGATCGAAGGCATCGTCGCGGAGCTGTACCGGCGCGGGCGCTCGTGAGCGACACCGAGACGTTTCGCGTTCACGGGCTCGAGCTGGCGATCGACGAGCCGCTCGACCGGTTGCGCGGGCGCGCGCTCGAGGCCGCCGGGGTTTCGGTCGCGGAGCTGCGCGGCTATCGGATCGCGCGCCTCAGTCTCGACGCGCGGCGCGTCGGCCGGGTACGGCGGCTGCGCTTCGTCGCACAGGCCGACCTGGTGCTCGACGCGGGAGCGAGGAGCGCCGGGCTCGAACGCGCGCTGCGCTCGGGACGCGTCGTGCGCGCCCCCGGGATCGGCCGGCTCGAAGTCGATTCCGTGCACGGATCGCTCGACGGCGCGCGCGTGGCGGTGCTCGGCGCCGGACCGGCGGGCCTGTTCGCCGCGCTCGTGCTCTCGCGAAACGGCGTCGCGGTCGATCTCGTCGATCGCGGCGCTCCGATCCGCGAGCGCGCACGCGATCTCAACGCTTTCCACCGCACGCGTGTTCCGAACACGGAGAGCAACCTGCTCTTCGGGGAGGGCGGAGCCGGCACGTACTCGGACGGGAAGCTCTACACGCGTGTGGATCACCCGCTCGAGGTACCGCTGCTCGACGAGCTCGTCGCCTGCGGTGCACCGCCCGAGATCCGCTACGACGCCCGCGCGCACGTCGGCACGGACCGCCTGCACCGGATCCTGCCCGAGCTCCGGGCGCGGCTCGAGGCCGCGGGCGTGCGATTCCACTGGAGGACGCGCGTGGATCGGCTCGCGCTCGATGTGCGCGATCCGGGCCGGGTGCGCGGGCTCGTGACCGAGCGCGGCGAGATCGAGACGCGCGCCCTGATCCTCGCTCCGGGGCACAGCGCACGCGACACCTGGCGCGCGCTCGCTGCGCAGGGAATCGAGTTCGAGGCAAAGCCGTTCCAGCTCGGCGTTCGGATCGAGCACCCACAGGCGCTCGTCGACCGCGGTCGACACGGGGACGGACCGGAGGCGAAGCAGCTCGGCCCCGCCTACTACGGTCTGACCTGCAAGCCGGGCGATGGCGCACCGGGCGCGCACAGCTTCTGCATGTGCCCGGGCGGCATCGTCGTGGCGAGTGTCTCGGCCCCGGGATTCCTCTGCACGAACGGGATGAGCAACTCGCGACACTCCTCTGCGTACGCGAACGCCGCGATCGTGACGACGCTGGGACCGGGCGAGTTCGGATCCGGAGTCTTCGCAGGGGTCGAGCTCCAGGAGTCGCTCGAACGGCGATTCTTCGACGCGGGCGGCGGCGACTACACCGCGCCCGCTCAATCGGCGCCCGACTTCCTCGCCGGAACGACGAGCACCGAGACGATCCGATCGAGCTACCGCTTCGGCACCACGCCGGCGCGGATCGACGCGCTCCTGCCCGATCGCGTCCGCGATGCGCTGCGACACGCGCTCGTCCGCTTCGAGCGCTCGATCCCGGGATTCGCGGGCGCCGAGGGGCTCTTGATCGGGCTCGAATCGCGGAGCTCGGGTCCGATCCGGATTCCGCGCGACCGCGACACGTTCCGCGCGCGCGGCTTCGCGAATCTGTTTCCCGTCGGCGAGGGCGCCGGCTACGCGGGGGGCATCATGAGCGCCGCGATCGACGGCGCTCGCGCAGCGCAGGCTTTGCTCGTCCACGGCGCTTCGGTGCCCGGACGCGCATCGTGAACTGGCTGCTCGTCGCGCTCTTCGGCTACGTGGGAGCGCAGCTCGTGGTCGGGCTCGTGGTCTCGCGCCGCGTCGCGAGCGAATCGGATTACCTGATCGCCGGGCGGAAGCTCGGCCCGGCGCTGGTCGTGTTCTCGATGTTCGCGACCTGGTTCGGCGCGGAGAGCTGCATCGGCGCGGCTGGAGCCGTGTACGAGCACGGCCTTTCGGGCGCGCGGGCGGATCCCTTCGGCTACGCGGGCTGTCTGTTCCTGCTCGGCGCGGTCTTCGCCGTTCCGCTCTGGCGACGCAAGCTCACCACGCTCGGCGATCTCTTCGCGTGGCGCTTCGGACCGCGCGTCGAGAAGCTCGCAGTGCTCCTGATGGCGCCGACCTCGGTGCTCTGGGCAGCCGCGCAGATCCGCGCCTTCGGGCAGGTCGTCGCGATCTCGTCGGGATTCGAGCTCGAGCTCGCGATCGGGCTCTCGGCCGCCGTCGTGATCCTGTACACCGCCGCGGGCGGACTTCTCGCCGATGCGGTCACCGACCTGATCCAGGGCGGCACGCTGATCGTCGGCTTGATCGTGCTCGCGATCGCGGTCTTCGTGTCGGGGGACGCGACCTTCGCGAGCCTCGCCGAGACGAGCCGGTCGTTTGCACCGGTGCAGACGAGCTGGCTCGAGCGCGCGGAGTCGTGGGCGATTCCGGTTTTTGGATCGGTGCTCGCGCAGGAGATGGTCGCGCGCGTGCTCGCCGCGCGATCGCCCGAGCTCGCGCGCGGCGGCGCGTTCGCGGCCAGCGGCCTCTACCTCGCGATCGGCGTGATTCCCGTGGGACTCGCGCTCGTCGGCGCGCGAACTCTGCCGGGACTCGAAGACCCCGAACAGATCCTGCCGCGCATGGCGCTCGAACACTTCCCGCTCTGGTTCTACGCGATCTTCGCGGGGTCGTTGATCTCGGCGATTCTCTCCACCGTCGACAGCGCGCTTCTCGCGGCCGCCTCGCTCGTCTCGCACAATCTGATCGTGCCGTTCCGGCCCGACATGGACGACCGGAGCAAGCTGCGGCTCGCTCGGATCTGCGTGGTCGCGTTCGGGATCGTCTCGTACCTGCTCGCGCTGCACGCGGACGGCGTCTACGCGCTGATCGAGGCGGCGGCCGCGTTCGCGAGCGCGGGCGTCGTGGTGAGCGCGAGCTTCGGGCTCTTCACCCGGATCGGCGGGGCGCGCAGCGCCGCTGCTGCGCTCGTGACCGGCGCGCTCGTCTGGTCGATCTCGGTTCTCGGCGAGCTGCTCGTCGCGCCCTATCTCGCATCGTTCGCGGCCTCGGCGCTGGCCTATCTCGCGACTTCGGCGTTCGAGCGGCCGGAGCCGAGCGAAGCATGAGAAACGTGCACGAGCGCGCCGGGCTTCTCTTCGCGGCGTACTGCGTCGTGAACGGGGCGTTCGTCCCCGGAGTGGCCAAGCTCACCACGCTCGCCGCGAGCGGGCTCGCGATCGCGCTCGGAACGAGCGCGTTCGCCGCGGTGTGCGCGCTCGCGCTGCTCGCCTGGCGCGGCGAGCTTGGGCAGCTCGTCGAGCGGAGCCAGGCGCCGGTCCTGATCGCGGTCGGCGCGCTCGGCACCGCGCTCGCCTTCCTGCTCTTCTTCGAGGGCGCCCGGCGGGTGAGCGCGATCGACACCGCGGTCTGCGTGCAGACCGAGCCCGTCTACGCGTTGATCGGCGCGCGCGTCTTCCTCGGCCACGCGCTTCGCCCGCGTCGAGTGCTCGCGGTCGGCGCGATCCTCGCGGGCATCGCGCTGGTACTCGGCGCGCGTCCGCTCGAGGGATCGCTCGGCGTCGGGCTCCTGCTCGCGACGCCGCTCGCGTGGCAGAGCTCGCACTGGATCGCCTTGCGCGGGCTCGAAGGCGTCAACCCGCGCCTGCTGACGGCCGCGCGCTACGTGTACGGAACGCTCGTGCTTCTGCCGCTCTGGCTCGCCGTCGACGGCATCGCCTCGCTGCCCTCGGGTGACGAGCTGGCCGCACTCCTGCCGATCGTCGCGGCTCAGGGCGCGCTGCTCTCGTACGGCGGAACGCTCGCCTGGTACGCGTCGATCAAGCGCCTCGACCTCGCACGCACGACGGCGATCGTCGTCCCTTCGGGGCCGCTGCTCTCGCTCGTCGCGTCGTACTTCCTGGTCGACGAGCTCGTGACGCTGCGGCAGATGGTCGGCTTCGCGCTGACGACATCGGGCGTACTCGTCTTCGCCCTCGGCCAGGGTGTGACTTCGTCGTCCGGGTACACTTCCGACCATGACTAGCCATTCCGCGCAGGCGTTCATCGAGTCTCCCGAGGCCGCCGCACTGACCGGGATTCCCGAGCCCGATCGAAACGACGTCGCGCTCCGGATCTTCTCGGCGCTGAGTGCGGTCGGCACGCCGCTCGAGAAGCTCGGCGCGAGCGAAGCGCATGGCTGGCTGCTGCACGCGATCCCCGACGAGTTCCGGCCGCGCGACCCGCTCGCCGTCCACTTGGTCCCGGTGCTGCGCGCATTGCTCGACTTCGCCGAGCGCAGCGCTTCGCGAACACTCGACTCGCTGCGCACGGCCTGTGAGGATCTCGTGCCCGAGCTCGAAGGCGTTCTGGTCTCCGGCCGGTCGCACCATCACGAGACCGAGATGCCCGAGGCGCCCTACGTGCGCGCCTCGCCGAAGGTCGGCCGGAACGACCCCTGCCCGTGCGGCTCAGGGAAGAAGTTCAAGAAGTGCCACGGGGCGTGACTACCAGTCGAGTACCGTCGCGAAGATCAACGGCGCGACGATCGTGGCGTCGGACTCGATCAGGAACATCGGCGTGTTCTCGTCGAGCTTGCCCCAGGTGATCTTCTCGCTCGGGAAGGCTCCGCTGTACGAACCGTAGCTCGTGGTCGAGTCGCTGATCTGGCAGAAGTAGCCCCAGTAGGGGCAGGATCGGCGCAGATCCTGATGGATCATCGGAACGACGCAGATCGGGAAGTCCCCCGCGATTCCGCCGCCGATCTGGAAGAAGCCGACCGTCGCGCGCGCCTCCGACGCGGGAATCGCGCGCATGTGCACGGCGTCGTGGTCGTCGGACGCTTCGACCGCGGGCAGCTCTTCGAGCGTCTTGCCCATCGTCGTCTGCACGTACCAGCGCGCGAGCTCGGCCATGGACTCGAGCCCGCTCTTCACGATCTGGAAGTTCGAGAGCTGACCCGAGAGCACGTGCGCGACGTAGATGTTGCCGAGCGTCGAGTCCTCCCAGCCGGGCACGAAGATCGGCAGGTTCTTCTCCGCCGCGGCGAGCAGCCACGATCCGGCGGGGTCGATCTGGTAGCTGTCGCGGACCCTTCCTTCGAGCAGAAGCTGGTACATGATCTCGTGCGGGAAGTAGCGCTTGCGCTGCTGGTCGGCGCGCACCCAGAGGTCGAGCACGTGCTTCTCGATCGCGCGGAAGGCCTTGTCCTCGGGAATGCAGGTGTCGGTGACGCGGTTCAGCCCGGCGCGTTCGAGCGCCTTCTCGTCGGCCGGCGTCAGGTTTCGCCAGTTCGGAATCCGCTTGTAGTGATCGTGCGCGACCAGGTTGAAGACGTCCTCCTCGAGGTTCGCCCCGGTGCACGAGATCGCGTGCACCTTCCCGCGGCGGATCATCTCGGCGAGCGAGAGCCCGAGCTCGGCGGTGCTCATCGCGCCCGCCATCGCGACCATCATCTTCCCACCGCCCGCGAGATGAGCCGTGTAGCCGTTCGCCGCATCGGCCAGCGCGGCGGCGTTGAAGTGCCGGTAGTGGGTGCGAACGAACTCCGAGATCTTCATCGGCGGCTCCCTCCGGGCGCGAAGCTTAGCGTAGGATAGGAGCCGATATGACCGACCGACAGGAAATATTCGCCGGCACGCAGCCCGTCCTGGAGCGCCACCAGATCGACGTCGAGCGTCTTGCGGCGTGGATGCGCGCGCACGTTCCCGGTTTTCACGGAACGTTGGCGGTGGACCAGTTCCGCGGCGGGCAATCGAACCCGACCTACCGCGTCGAGGCCGGCGGCACGCGCTACGTCGTGCGACGCAAGCCGCCCGGCCAGCTTCTGAAGTCGGCGCATGCGGTGGACCGCGAGTACCGCGTGCTCTCGGCGCTCCAGGCCACGGACGTGCCCGTGCCGCGCACCTACGCGCTCTGCACCGACGAGTCCGTCATCGGCACCTGGTTCTACGTGATGGAGTGCGTCGAGGGCCGCGTGCTCTGGGAGCCGCATCTGCCCGACTGCACGCCGGCCGATCGCTTCGCGATCTACGACTCACTCTGCGACGTGCTGGCGCGCCTTCACTCCGTGGACGTGCGCGCGCTCGGACTCGAGAACTTCGGGCGCCCGGGAAACTACTTCGCGCGTCAGCTCTCGCGCTGGACCCGGCAGTACGTGGCCTCGCAGACGCAAGCCGTGCGCGAGATGGACCTGCTCATGGAGTGGCTGCCGCGCACGATCCCGCCCGGCGACGAGACGTCCCTGATCCACGGCGACTTCAAGCTCGACAACACGATCCTGCACCCGACCGAGCCGCGCGTGATCGCGATCCTCGACTGGGAGATCTCGACGCTGGGGCACCCGCTCGGGGATTTCACGTACCTGTGCATGCCCTGGTTCGAGGGCGGCGCGTTCGAGGAGCTCGATCTCGCGAGCCACGGCCTGCCGAGCCTCGACGAATACGCGGCAGCGTACTGCCGGCGCACCGGACGCGACGACATCGAGTCCTTCGACTGGTACGCGGCGTACCAGATGTACCGCGCGGCTTGCATCTATCAGGGCATTCTCGGGCGCGTGCGTGACGGAACCGCCGCGAGCGACAACGCCACGTCGATCGCGGACGTGGTGCCGCGACTCTCGCGCATCGCCTGGGCGATTGCCGAGAGACTCGGCGCTTGATCCACTTCGACCCCGAGACACGCACCTGGAATCTGGTGCTCGCGACGAGCCATCACGCGCTCCGCGCGGATCCCGACGGGCGGGTCGTGTGTCTCGGAAGCGGACCGCGAGCGCCGGGCCCGATGCAGCCGATCGCGAGCGGCCGACTTCCCGACGATCCCTTTCCGCGCATCGGCGTCGACCGGCAGGGACGCCGCGACGAAGTCGTGACCTTCGGCGATCACACCTGGCACGAGCCGACGCTCGCGGTCTCGTTTCCCGGCGCGGCCGGTGCGCTCCCGGTCCGCGACGTCCGGCTGCGCTACGCCTCGCACGAGATCGATCGCGCACCGGACGGACGCGAGACGCTGCGCATCCGGCTCGACGATCCAGTGCAGCCGTTTCGCGTCTGGCTCTGCCTGCGGATCGACGTCGAGCACGACGTGATCGAGCGCTGGCTCGAGCTCGAGAACGGCGGCGCGAACGCGGTGCAGATCGACCAGCTCGGCTTCGGCACGCTGCACCTGCCCGCGGGGCGCTGGGATCTCACGCACGCTTCGGGCGGCTGGGCGGCCGAGTTCCAGACCGAGCGCGTACGCCTGCCCGTCGGCACGACGTCACTCGAGAGCCGCTCGGTGCACACGGGTTTCGTGCACCACCCGTTCTTCCTGCTCTCGCCGGCCGACGGGGCGACGGAGGAACACGGGACGGTGTACTTCGGCCAGCTCGCCTGGTCGGGAAGCTGGCGGCTCGCCTTCGAGCAGCGGCCGAACTCCGCGCTCCACGTGCACGGCGGCTACAACCCGTTCGACTTCGCGCTCGAGCTCGCACCGGGCGAGCGACACGTGACGCCGATCCTGATCCACGGCGCCTGCGCCGACGGGTTCTCGGGCGCGAGCCAGCGCATGCACGCGTTCCTGCGCGCCCACGTGCTGCCGCAGACCTCGCCGCCCGAGCCCGTCCGCCCCGTTCTGTACAACTCCTGGGAGGCGAGCTACTTCGCGCTCTCGCTCGAGAGTCAGATCGCGCTCGCGCGCAAGAGCGCAGCGATCGGCGTCGAACTCTTCTGTGTCGATGACGGCTGGTTCGGCGGGCGCCGGAGCGACACGGCCGGACTCGGCGACTGGCACGTCTCGCGCGACGTCTTCCCGACGGGTCTTCGTCCGCTCGCCGACGAGGTGCACCGGCTCGGCATGAAATTCGGCCTCTGGGTCGAGCCCGAGATGGTGAACCCCGATTCGGATCTGTACCGCGCCCATCCCGACTGGGTGCTGCACTTTCCGGATCGCCCGCGCACGGAGCATCGCCACCAGCTCATCCTCGACTTCGGACGACCCGAGGTCGTCGCGCACCTCGCGGGCGTGCTCGAACGGATCGTCGCCGGGAACGACGTCGACTTCCTGAAATGGGACATGAACCGCTCCGCGACCGAGCCCGGAAGCGTCGTCGGAAAGGCGATCTGGCGCCGCCACGCCGAAGCGGTCTATGCGCTGATGGACGGCCTGCGAAGGCTCTTTCCGGGGCTTTCGATCGAGAGCTGCTCGAGCGGTGGCGGACGTGTCGATGCCGGGATCCTCGCGCGCACCGATCAGTTCTGGACCAGCGACAACACCGATGCGCTCACGCGTGTGTCGATCCAGGAAGGGGCGAGCCTGGCGTATCCGGCGCGCGCGATGTGCTGCTGGGTGACTCACGAGCGCAATCACCAGACCGGGCGCCGGCTCGACCTGTCGACGCGCTTCGACGTCGCGATGCGCGGCGCGCTCGGAATCGGATCGGATCTGAACACGCTCGACGAAGCCGAGCTCTCCGAGTACGCGAGCTGGATCGCCTTCTACAAGCGCATTCGCAACACCGTGCAGAACGGCGTGTGTCATCGGCTCCAGAGACTGGAGCCTGCCGGCACGTCGATCGTCGAGTACGTGCTTCCCGATGCGAGCGAGGCCGTCGTATCGACGGTCGCCGTCGAGCGGCGGATCGCGCAGCTCGTTCCACCGGCGCGCCTGCGCGGCCTCGATCCGACGGCGCTCTACGCGGCCTTCGACCGGGACGATCGCGAATACGTTCGCGCGCGAGGCGCGGAGCTGATGGCGCTCGGGCTCGATCCGAACCTGGGCACCGGGCGCTACGGACCCGGCTACAGCCGCACGCTCTGGCTGCGCAAGACCGACTGAGCGGAGCCGCGCCTACGGCGCGACGCAGCCGGTCGCGCCGCGCTCTTCGCAGAGGCGATAACCGAGCCGGTCCGCCCAATACGCGAGTGCCGTATCGACGTCTTCCCACTTGCTCCAGACGGCGCTCGGGTTCTTGGTGCCCACGCGGCTGTCGACTCCCTCGAAGAGCGTCTCACCGGTCGCCGCGTCGCTGATCTTCACTTCCACGCTCGCCTCACCGACGAACGCGGGTCGCCCGGTGGCGACGGCCTTCAGCGTCGAGATCGCGAGCCCGACCGGAACGATCGTCGAGATGGTGTCGAGCGTCGGGTACGAGCGCTCAGCGCTCGTGATCGCGGCGGCGATTCGCAATGCGCCGGGCTCGGGCGTCGACACCAGCGCGTAGTCCTTCGAGAGCCGGGCGTGGACCAGCGCGAAGAGATGATTCGCGATGGTCGTCCGGTCCTCCTTCGAAAGCTCGTTCATCTGCGAGTCCGGTCCCGTCCAGATCGTGACCGGCTCGAGCAGGATCCTGTCGTACTTCTTGAAGTCGGCGCTCGGATTCTCGTACACCTTCAGCGCGCCACCGTCGGGTCCGTCCACGAGCCTGGAGTAGTCGCCGAGGAATCCCGACTGACGCACGTCGCGCGCCTGGCGCGTGACTCCGCAGGCAACGAGCGCGATGACCGAGATCAGAACCAATGCGAATCGCATCTACTTCTCCTTGAACCTGAAGATCGAACTCGTCGATGATCGCCACGGGCCTCACGGGCCGAAACCGCTCTGCCGGAACGCAATCCCTCTGCAATCTGACACGGGAGCCGTACTCGGGCAAATCCGGTTTGACCGCGGCGAAGGCGGCCGGTATGAAACAGTCGATGACGTTGCGACGCGCGCTTCTCGCTCTCGCGCTCGCCGTCGGATGTGAGGGTGGGGAGTCATCCCGTCCTCCCGAATCGCCGCCTCCTCAGAGGTCGGATCCAGCGCGCTTCGTCGCCGACTCGACCTGCCGCGAGTGCCACGAGGCGCAGGAAGCGGCCTGGACCGGATCCCACCACGACCGCGCGATGGAGATCGCAGATGCAGACACGGTGCTCGGGGACTTCTCCGGCGCCGATCCGGGCTTCGCGCTCGTCGACGGGAAGCACGTCGTGCGCGCAGAGGGCCCGGACGGCGTTCGCGGAGAGTTCCCGGCGCCGTACACCTTCGGTGTCTCGCCGCTGCAGCAGATGCTCGTCGAGATCCCGGGCGGCCGGCTTCAGGGCTTCACCACGGCGTGGGACACCGAAAAGCGTCGTTGGTTCTCGCTCCACCCCGGAGAGACGCTCCCGGCGGCTGACGCGCTTCACTGGAGCGGGCGCTACCAGCGCTGGAACGCGATGTGCGCGGACTGCCACTCGACCGGCGTGAAGAAGGGCTACGACGCCGCGACCGACACGTACGAGACGACCTGGGCGGCGATCGACGTCGGCTGCCAGGCGTGTCACGGGCCGGGCTCCGCGCACGTCGAACGCGCACGCGCGACCGGGAGCGATCTCGCGTCGTCCTCGCGGGGCAGCGGATTGCTCGTCGATCTCGAGGACGCCCGACGCGAGGTCGAGAGCTGCGCGCCGTGCCACGCGCGGCGCGCGCAGATTCGCGCCGAGATCCCCTACGGCCGGCCGTTTCTCGACGGCTTCCTGCCCGCCACGCTCGACGAGGGCCTGTACCACGCGGATGGTCAGATCGACGCCGAGGTCTACGAGTACGGATCGTTCCTGCAGAGCCTGATGTACGCGCGCGGCGTGCGCTGCAGCGACTGCCACGACTCGCACAGCGGAAAGCTCGAAGCGGAAGGCAACGACCTCTGTTCGCGCTGCCACTCGACCGAGCCCGATCCACGCTTTCCGACGCTTGCGTCGAAGGTCTACGACTCGTCCGATCATCACCATCACGCGGAGGGCAGCGCGGGTAGCTCGTGCGTCGGCTGTCACATGCCCGACGAAGAACTACATGGTGGTCGACCCGCGACAGGACCATTCGATCCGCGTCCCGCGTCCCGACCTGTCGGTGACGCTCGGGACGCCGAACGCGTGCAATGTCTGTCATGCCGATCGCAAGCCCGAGTGGGCCGCCGAGAAGGTGGTGAAGTGGTACGGGCCGGAACGCAGGATGGGAGCGCACTTCGGCCAGATCTTCGCGGCCGCGCGCGCGGGCGACGGCGGCTCGATTCCCGCGCTCATGAAGATCGCCGACGATCCGGCGCAGCCGGTCGTCGTGCGCGCGACCGCGCTCGGGCTGCTCGAGCCGGCCGGGACCCGGAATCGTCCCGGTGCTCGAGCGCGCCGCGCGAGAGAGCGATCCGTGGCTTCGCAGCGCGGCAGCGGGCGCGTGCGATGCGCTCCCCGGCGAGGCGCGGCTCGCGATCGCGGAGGCGCTGCTTTCCGACCCGGTGCTCGGCGTGCGCATCGAGGCCGCGCGTGTCCTCTCGGTTCTGCCCGACGATCAACTCACGCAAGCGACACGGGATCGCGTCAGTGCCGGGCTGCGCGAGTTCGAGACCGCACAGCGCGTGCAGGGCGATCTGCCCGGCGCTCATCTGAATCTCGGCGTGGTGCTCGCGAATCGCGGCCAGGACACGCGCGCCGAGGCGGAGTACCGGGTCGCGTTGCGAATGGATCCGGCCTTCCTGCCGGCGAGCTTCAACCTCGCCACGCTGCTCAACAAGCTGGGGCGGAACTCCGACGCGGAGAGCGTCCTGCGCGAGGCGATCGCGCTCTCGCCCGAACAGGGCGATCTGCACTACTCGCTCGGTCTCCTGCTCGTCGAGGATGGACGGCTCGAGCCGGGCACCGACGCGCTCGGACGCGCGGCGGAGCTGATGCCGGAGCGAGCGAGGGTCCGATACAACCACGGACTCGCGCTCCTGCGGACCGGAAAGCAGGTCGAGGCCGGTCGGGCGCTGCGCGGCGCGTACGATCTCGGAAGGCAGGATCCGCAGATCGTGCACGCGCTGACGCTGTTCTACGCGCAGGCGGGTGAGTGGCGGAAGGCGCTGCCGTTGGCCCGCGAGCTGGTCGCGCTCGCACCCGCGGATCCGGGCGCGAAGGAGATGCTCTCGAGGATCGAGGCCGAGCTCAGCGCACCGTGATCTCGACCCGGCGGTTGTTCTTGCGACCCTGCGCCGACGCGTTCGAAGCGGCGGGAGACGAGGTCGAGAAGGACGTCACGTGCATTCGCGGGGGAGCGATTCCGAGCGCCTGCAGGTAGCTCGCACACGCCTGTGCGCGCTGACCCGAGAGCATCTGGTTCGTGAGTTCGCCGCCGGTCGCGTCGGCGAAACCCTGCACGTCGAACGTCGCCTGCGGGTAGGGCGCCATCTTCTCGGCGAACCAGCGCATCTGGCGCTGCGCGTCGGCGTCGAGTTCCGCGCTGCCGGTCTCGAAGTAGACCACGGCCGCGTACTTCTGCGCCTCCGCGTGCGCCGCCGAGTCCATCGCGCGCTGCTGCGCGTTCTGCTGCTCGAGCTGCTCGTACTGCTGGTTGTACGCGTTGTTGTAGGCCGTCTGACAGCCCACCGCGCCGAGCGCGGCGACGACGAGCGCGATCCGGAACACGGCCACCCTCATTTCGCCGGCCTCGCTTCGAACGCGGCCGTGACCTCGGTGAGAGAGAGCGACCCGTCGTCGTCCGCGTCGATGTCGAAGAACATCTCGACGCGGCCGCTCAGGAACTCCTTGCGCGAGACCTTGCCATCCGAGTCCCGATCGATCCTCGCAAAGTCCTCTTTGATCACGACGACCTTCACGAACTCCGCCTCGGTGAGAGACCCGTCCTTGTCGGCGTCTCCGAGAAAGTAGATGTCGACCAGGCGATCGTAGAACTCGTTGATCTCGACTCCGCCATCACCATTCGTGTCGGCTTGGTCGAAGGCCGCGCGCACGTCGTAGTCCGCGGTCTCTTGCGCGCTCGCGCCCGTTGCTCCGATCGCCAAAGCGACAAACACGCTGATTGCTCGAATTCGCATCGTCATCGCTTCCATCCCTATGAGTTCTGGATCTTCCACGTGCCATCGGCCTGGCGGCACGCGGTACCGTACGTCTGCTGCTTCTCGTCCCCGATCCACACGTCCTGCTTGTACTCCCGACAGTACTGGCCGGTCGCGAGCTGGTAGGTCTTCGTCGGCGTGACGGATCCGTGGTTTCCCGAATCCGGGTTGCTCCAGGCCGATGCCTGGCCCGAATGGTTCTGCTCGAAAGCGCGCGCGGCTGCCTGCGCAGCCATCTGCTTGTCCTTCTCGTCGAGGCGATGACCGACGTACCCGCCGAGCAGCCCGCCGACCAGCGCACCCGCGACGACGGCCCCGCCCTTTCCGCCCATGGCGCCGACGAGAAACGCGCCCGCGCCCGCGCCGATCACCGAGCCGAGGACGGCCTTCGGATTGTTCTCGACGCCCTTTTCCGCGGACTGCATCTGGGCGCAACCGGTGAACAGCGTGGCGACGAGCAGCGCGGCCAGGACGCGCTGCGGATTGGGCATTCTCATCGTCTCTCCCGTCCGCGATCTCGCGAACTCTCCGGGCGGCACCATAGCGCGTATCGCCGAGATGAGTCGACAGTGTGTTGCGCGCCATGCAATGCTTCCGCGCACCGAACCAACCGGAGGGTATCGACGTGAAGACCTCGATCGCTATCGGCACCGCAGCTTTGTTCCTCGTGATCTCGCTCGGCGCACATGCACAGACCGCGAAGTGGGATCAGACTGCGGTCACGGCCGCGGCCGCCGAGTTCGAGTCCGCCGTCTCGGGCTTGCGCGATGCGGTTCGCCAGAGCAATGCGTGGTCGGTCACCCCCAACCGGGCGAAGCTGTACCAGATCTCGCAGGATCTGCGGAAGATCGAATGGCTCGCGCAGAGCCTTCACGGAGACCTGAAGAAGGGCGAAGGCCTCGAGGCCACGACGCCGGTCTACGAAGAGATCCTCGAGAATCGCGAGTACGCCAAAGCGGACGCGGCGTTCGTCGACATCAACGAGTTCCTCAAGCCGAAGATCACCACCTCGCGAGCGGCGCTCGCGAAGCTCGCCGCATTCTACGCCAAGCAGCCCACGCCCTGAGCGCCGAGTCGACGAAGCCCGGCAAGTCGAGCACTGCCGAAGCCGTCACCGACGGAATCGATCTCGGCGGAAGGCTCGCGCTCGTCACCGGCGTCAACTCCGGAATCGGGTTCGAGACCATGCGCGTGCTCGCGATTGCGCGGCGCGCACGTGATCGGCACGGCGCGCACTCTCGACAAGGCCGTAGCGGCGTGCGGTCAGGTGGTCGGCGCGACATCCGCGCTCGCGTGCGAGCTCGAGAGTCGGGACTCGATTCGGGCCTGTGCGCGTGAGGTCGAGCGACTCGGACGGCCGCTCGATCTCTGTATCGCCAACGCGGGGATCATGGCGCTTCCGCGGCGAGAGCTGGTGAACGGGATCGAGAAGCAGTTCGCCACCAATCACCTGGGTCACTTCCTGCTGGTCCATCTGCTGCGCGCGCAGATCGAAGCCGCGCGCTCGCCGCGCGTGGTCGTCGTGAGCAGCGCCGCGCACTTCCAGGCGCCCGCGGACGGCATCGACTTCGACGATCTCTCGGCCGAGCGCAGCTACGGCGCGTGGCGCGCCTACGGACAATCGAAGCTGGCCAACGTGCTCTTCGCGAAGTCGTTGGCGCGCAGGCTCGGCCCGAACCGCGCGGCCAATGCGCTGCACCCGGGCGTGATCGGAACGAATCTCGGCCGACACATGAATCCCGTGCTCGGCGCCGTCGCCGGCTTCGTGCTGAGACCGTTCGGGAAGACGATTGCGCAGGGCGCCGCGACGAGCTGCTACGTCGCGACGCGACCCGAGCTCGAGGGCGTCAGCGGCGAGTACTTCTCCGATTGCGCGATCGCGAAGCCGAGTCGATGGGCGAACGACGAAGCGCTCGCCGAACGTCTCTGGGAGGTCTCGGAGAAGCTCACCGGACTTCGCTCGTAGGCGTCACTCGCGCACCCGATCCTTGCGCTCGAAGACCGTGATCGATCCGGCCGATCCATCGCGGCGGATCTCGAAGCGGCCGACGATCACGTAATCGCGCTCCAGGTAGGAGCGGGCCCACTCGAGCACGTAGCGCTCCGAGCCGGGTCTCCACATCCAGGACGTGAACGAGTCGACGAGGACGACGAGGGCCGGTCGCGCGGCCTCGACCTCCGCGGCGAGCTCCTTCTGCATCTCGAGGCTGTACGGCTGCACCTCCGTGAGCCCATACATGTAGAGGTGACCCGTCGCGCTGCGGCGATCGGAATAGAAGAGGATCTGCGGCTCCGAGCCGATCACCGCGATGCGTTCGTCGGGTCGCGTCCTCTCTTCGACGAACGCCGCGACCTCGATCGATTCGGGGAACGGGTTCTTGCGATAGACCGCATGCGAGAATTCGACGGGAGACAGCCGGAAGTACGGCGCTCGCTCGCTCACGATCAGAACCGCCGCAGCCACGAGGAGAGCGGCGATGGCGAGCTCTCGGTTCAGTCGTCGCGCGATCGCGCCCACGCCCACGCCCGCGAGCAACGCGACGGCCGGCCACATCGGAATGAAGTAGTGGTGACGGAAGTGCCAGCCGGGCAGGACCGAGAGCGTAGAGAAGAGCAGCAATCCGACGAGGAATCTCGAAGATCGCCGAGCGACGACGTCCCAGATCGGAGCGAAGAGTCCCACGACGGCGAGCGCGCCAAATCCGGCCAGCGGCTGCATGCGACCGAGCGCGATGCCGAGGCGGGTGACACCGTACGACGTCGACTCGGACGACGCATAGCTTGCCGCGTAGACGAAATTCCAGAACCAGAAGCGCTCGAAGACACCGGCGATGAAGAGCAACATCGACACGGCGATGAACGGCGCGAGCGCCCCCGCGCCAAACGCAGCCAGGCGCCGGAACGTCGGGCCTCGGCCGGCGGTGGATTCGCCGCGCGATTCCAGGAAGATCCAGAGAGCTCCGAAGACCGCGAACACGACTCCGTGCTGCTTCATCGTGTAGGCCAGACCGAGAAGCGCGCCGCTCGCGAAGAGCGCGCCGGTTCGCCTCGATTCGATGGCGCGGAGGAGGAGGAGCAATCCGCCGACGGCGAACGGCACGACGAAGTGAGTCGCGTGAGCGGCGGGGCCGAAGACGGAGATGCTGAGCGACATCAGCCCGTACACGGAGCCTGCGACGGCGCCCGTGCGCTCGTCGGCGAGCCGCCGCCCGAGCGCGAACACCAGGAGCATCGAGAGCCCGCTGACCAGCAAGAGCCCGAGCCGGATCGCGAAGGCGGTCGGACCGAAGGACGCCATCACCGCCGCGTACACCGCGTAGACCCCGGGCATCTTCATGCTGTACGCCTCGGCGTACGGCGCAACGCCGCTCGACAGGAGCTGCGCGATGTAGGCGTACTCTCCCTCGTCGCGCTCGAGCGGGAAGTCCGCGAGTCGCAGCCGCACGAACGCGACGAAGAACACGGTGGCCGCGAGCAGGCCGACCGCGAGGAGCGTCCACGGCTTTTCGTTCGTCGTTCGCGATGTCATCTCGAGTCTGCCCCGATGATCGCGCCTTTTCGCCGAATTCGGGAGCTGCGTATAGACTCGGAACTTCCGATGGCGCAACACGGAATCGAGATGATCCTGATCCGGCGGCTGGCGAGCCAGCTCTCGATGCCGATGGTCTTGGTGGATCCGAGCGGCGACCTCGTCTTCTTCAATGCCGCGGCCTCGCCGATTCTCGGCCGGCGCTTCTCCGACTCCGACTCGGTCCTGCGCGGTGAGTGGGCAACGCTCTTCGACCCGGCGAATCAGGGCGGCGACACGCTGAAGCGAGAGGAGCTTCCGCTGTTCATCGCAAGCGAACGCCGAAGGCCCTCGCATCGAAGGGGTCGGGTCCGCTGTCTCGACGGGGCCGTGCGCGACCTCGAGGGCATCGCCTTCCCGCTGATCGGGCAGGGGGAACGGATGCTCGGTGCGGTGAGCGTGTTCTGGGAGCCGGGTACACCGCCACCGCCCGGTGTACCCCGTGGCGAGGGACCCCTCGACCTGGCGTCGCCCGGTGGGGATCGGCCGGTGGAGCTCCTGCTGATGCGCCAGCTCGCGAGCTACCTTTCGACCGCGATCTTCCTGATCGGACCGGACGGCAGCGTGCTCTTCTTCAACGAGCCGGCCGCACGGATGATCGGGCGTCGCTTCGAGGAAGCCGAGCAGATGAGCGCCGAGGAGTGGTCGGCCCTGCTCGAACCCACCGACGAGACGGGTGCACCGATCGGCGTCGGCGAGCGGCCGATGGTGATCGCCGCGCGACGTCAGCTTCCCACGCACCGGCGCTTCTCGATTCGCGGCCTCGACGGCGTTCCGCACAGCGTCGAAGGCCTCGCGCTTCCCCTCGTCGCGAACTCGGGCCGCAGACTCGGGGCCGTGGGCATCTTCTGGGAGCGAGGCGATTCATGAAGGTCACGTTCTGGGGCACACGCGGGTCCCTGCCGACTCCGGGCCCCGAAACTACGCGCTACGGCGGAAACACCTGCTGCGTCGAGGTCCGCGCGAGCGACGAATCGATCGTGGTCCTCGATGCGGGAAGCGGCATCCGCAGGCTCGGCGCCGCGATCGGGCCCGAGGTGCGGCGCATCGACATCTTGCTGACACACCTGCACCTCGACCACATCGAGGGACTCGGGTTCTTCGCACCGCTCTTCCGGCGCGGGCTCGAGGTCCACATCTGGGGTCCGGCCTCGACGACGCTCGATCTGCGCGCGCGGCTCACCCGCTATCTGTCGCCGCCGATCTTCCCCGTCCGGCTCCGCGATCTTCCCTGCCGGCTCGAGCTTCACGACGTCGCGAGCGTAGAACGCATCCACGTCGGTCCGCTCGAGGTCCGCGCCGCGCTGGTCTGCCATCCGGGGCCGACGGTCGGCTTCCGCATCCGCGAGGGCGACACGTCGGTCACCTACCTGCCCGACCACGAACCCGCGTTCGGCGCGATCGACTTCCCGCGCAATCCCGAATGGACCTCCGGCTTCGAGCTCGCCGCCGACACGGATCTCTTGATCCACGACGCGCAGTACGGCGACGCAGAGTACGGAGACCGCGTGGGCTGGGGCCACTCGTCGCTGCCCGACCTGCTGACGTTCGCGAAAGCCAGCCGGGCATCGCGCGTCGTCCCCTTCCATTACGACCCCGAACACGGCGACGCCGAGCTCGACCGCCGCTTCGAGGCGATCCAGGGGGAAGCCCTGCCTTTCGACTTCATTCCGGCCATCGAAGGCGCGAGCGTCGATCTCTGAGTCGCGACGCACGACGCCACAGGAGGATGCAGACACGATGCTGACGCGCCGCACGTTCAACAGGCTCGTGCTCGGATCGCTCGGCGCCGCCGCGCTGCCCGGGTGCTCGCCGGGCGAGTACACCGACGACGACGTGCGCGATCTGGCGCTGCAGATGCAGCGAGAGCGCGAGCTCTCGGGCCAGGGGCCGCACGGGCCGCTGCACTTCGCGGGCTATCGCGACCTCGCCCGCCTGCCCTACTTCGAGCTGCAGCCCGACGGTCTGCTCCGACTCCGGGTCGAGGGCCTGCCCCCGGCCATCGACCTTCATACGCATCTCGGTGTCGCGCTGCTCTTCGCCCCGGCGATCGATCTGCAGCGACGCACCGCGCGCACGCGTTACCTGCTCGACTGCGACCGCGAGACACCCGGCTGCGACCTCGACCTCGACGTCTACATCAACGCCAACTTCAGCGACGAGGCGCACGCGGAGATGACGCGCGAGATCCGCAACCAGCTGCTATGGGGCAGCGAAGCGGCCGCGACGCACACGATCCCGAACCTGGTCGCCGAGATGGACGCCTTGGGATTCCAGCAGGCGGCGGTGCTCGCGATCGCTGCGGGGCTGCCGTTCGGCGACGACATGACGCAGACCTGGCACGACGAGATCGCGCGGGCCGACGTCGCCGATCGGCTGCTGCTCTTCGCGTCGGTCCACCCGGGCGACTCCGAGTGGCGCGCGAAGCTGCGAGCGGCGGCGGCACAGGGCGCGCGCGGCGTGAAGCTGCACCCGGAGATGCAGCGCTTCTTCCCCGACGAGCCGCGCGCCCTCGAGATCTACGCCGAGTGCGAGAAGCTCGGCCTGCCGATCATCTTCCACGCGGGCCGTTCGGGAATCGAGCCGACCTTCATGCGGAAGTACGCGCTGATCCCGCGCCTCGAGCGCGGCATCGCCGAGTTCCCACGCGTGCAATTCATCTTCGGTCACGCCGGCGCGCGCGACGTCGCGCCCGCGGTCGAGCTCGCCCGACGCTACCGCAACGTCTGGCTCGAGATCACCGGCCAGGGCGTCACGACGCTGCAATCCATCGTCGACGAGTTCCGCGCCGAGCGCCTCGTCTTCGGCAGCGACTGGCCCTTCTACCCGCTCGCCGCGACGCTCGCGAAAGTCCTCCTCGTCACCGAATCGAACCCCTCCGCCCGCGCCGCCATCCTCCGCACCAACGCCGACCAGATGTTCGAAGCGGCGGGGCAAGGACGAGAGTAAATCCTGGCGCGCCCAGCAAGACTCGAACTTGCGACCTTCAGGTCCGCAACCTGACGCTCTATCCAACTGAGCTATGGGCGCGCGCGAACGGCCGGCAGCTTAGCAAACCATGTCTGCCGACGAGATCCCGGTCCGGGTCCAGATCAAAGGACGTGCTGGCGGAGAGAGTGGGATTCGAACCCACGGTACCTTTCGGTACACACGCTTTCCAAGCGTGCGCCTTCGACCGCTCGGCCATCTCTCCTTGGGAAGTCGCTGTCGCTTTGAAGTCGCTACCGGGAAGGACTGGCGGAGAGGGAGGGATTCGAACCCTCGATACAGTTTCCCGTATGCAGGTTTAGCAAACCTGTGCCTTCGGCCACTCGGCCACCTCTCCGCGGCGTCCCCGCGGGCGGCGGCGATGATGCCGAGGCCGGGCGTCCATGACAACCCCTCGAATCGGCGGGGAAAGGACGGCCGCACGCGGGCGGGGCACGACGTCGGGGACGTCGTCGTCTAGGGCGGGAGCGCCGGGCCGCAGGATTGCGCGAGCCCCGGCGGGGAGCTGTCGAGATCGCGCTCCAGGACCGCCCAGTCGTCGACCCGGCAATCGCTGCCCGCGGGCGCCGCGGCGCCGATCACGTTGCAGCGCGACAGCCCCGCGGGCGGCGACGTGGGGTCGGCGAGCCAGGCCCGGACCAGATCGGCGTCGATGCTGCTGATGAGACCATCGCCGCTGACGTCGCCGCACTGGCAGGCGTCGCCGATTCCGTCGCCGTTCGCGTCGAGCTGGGCGGGATCGGGCGTGAACGGGCAACGGTCGAAGGCGTCCTGAACGCCGTCTCCGTCCACGTCGGGCCCGGGCGGGAGCGCGGGCGCGACGAGCTTTCCCCAGCCGTAAGTGTCGTCGTGGCCGACGTCGCCGACGTCCTCCGCGGCGGCAATCAGCGTGGCGCGAAGCTGCAGATTCGTGAACAGCGAGTTCTGGCCGAGCATCAGCGCGGCGGCGCCCGCGACGACCGGCGCAGCGAACGACGTGCCGCGTACGTTCGGCCGCGTCAGACTGTCGGTTCGATCCGGCGCGACCATCTCCGGCTTGGGTCGGCCGTCGTTGGTCGGGCCCCGACTCGAGAGCGACTCGATCGTCGGTGGCGACAAATCCCAGCCCGCGTAGTCGACGGCGCCGACGGCGAACGCTCCGTGCGCGACGGCAGGGTCGACCATGCTCGATGCGACCACGCGGTGCTCGAAAGCGATCGTCACGTTGCTGCTGACGATGGTCATGTCGAACCCCGGCGGCGGCGCGGCTCCGGCCCGGCGCCGCACGCGCACCTGGTACGGCTCCTCCGAGGAGACGCGCGTGTAGCAGGCGTACTCCGCGGGCGGCTGCCCGCCGCCGCTGCTCTGCGTCGTCGTGCTCGAGCCCACGGCCACGCCACCCGCCGAGTAGATGTACAGATCGAGATCGGTCGCGGGCGTGCCGCCGTACTGGTTCCAGTTCAGCGTCAGGCAGGCCTGCGCGCCGACGGCGACCTCCTGGACCAGGTCGAGGCCAAAGTCGTCTGGCGCGAAGAAATGCCAGCGATTCGCGTCCTCACCGAGCCAGCCCCCGCGCCAGTGACGGTACCCCCAGTTGCCGCCGCCCACGGTCCAGAAGACGCCGTGCGCGTCGTGCGAGGTGTTGATCAGCGTGCTGATCGGGCCGCTGTCGTCGTAGTAGCTCGCGCCGAACCAGTTCACCGAGAGGTTCGCGATCCGGATGCCGTTCGTGTTCACGTAGTCGACGGCGTTCTCGAAATCGACGTCGTCCTCGAACAAGATCAGGTGCAGGCGCGCGCCGGGCGCCATGTCGGCGACCTGCTCGGCGACGGCGGTTCCGTGCGACGTATTCGCCTCGATCCCGCCGCCGACGAGATCGATCGGGATCGCGTTCGCGGGGATCTCGCCCAGGCTCTTCGCCTCGGCGAGCCGCCAGAAGCCGAGATCGACCACGGCCACGTCCACGCCCGCGCCGATGTGTCCCGCCGTCTGCAGCGTCGAGCCGCCGACCAGAGCGACCGACTCCGAGACGATCGAGCCCGCGCCGTCGACGGGAATCGGGATCAACGGAAAACGCAGCACGCCGATCCCGGTCATTTCCGCGACGCGCGCCAGCACCGCGGGTGGGCCCGAGATGCGTACGCGTGAACGGGATCTGCCGTCGATCCGCGCACCGAGTGCGCGGATGCGCGCGAGCGGCAGGTCATCGACCGTGAACCCGGACGGTGGCTCGGCGATCAGGCGCAATTCACCCGGTCGCGCGCGCGGGCTCGCGGACTGCGCCCGCAGAGCGGCCTGCGCCGCGCCCGGGTCGGCGAGCGCGCGCGCGAGCGCGGGCTCGACGCGCGGAGGACGAGGCACCTGCGCCCAGGCCGAGCCCGCCCACAGGCACGCAACCAGCGCGAGCAACGCATGGCGGAGAGGGAGGGATTCGAACCCCCGGACGCTTCCGCGCCTGCGGTTTTCAAGACCGCCGCCTTCGACCACTCGGCCACCTCTCCACGTCCCAGACTACCGCAAGCGCCGCCACAGATCGGACCTACCGCATGACCGAGCGACTCCGTAGAATGGCCCAACCCAGCGGCGCGCCGCAAGAAAAAGGGTCTTCGTCGTGCTCGAGCTGCGCTTCATCATCGAGAATCTCGACACGGTTCGGACGAACTGCGCCGCGCGCAATGTCTCGGTCGACCTCGATCGGCTCGTGGCGCTCGACGAGCGGCGCCGGGCGCTGATCGTCGAGCAGCAATCGGTACAGGAACGCCGAAATTCGCTCGCGCGCGAGATCAAGGGGCGCAAGCCGAGCGATGCGGAGCGCAATCTCGGCAAGGAGCTGAAGGAACGCGAGGGCGCGCTCGAGAGCGATCTCGCGACCGTGCGCGACGAGCTCACGGCGCTGCAGGTGCAGGTTCCCAACCTGACCCACCCCGACGTGCCCTCCGGCGCGACGGATGCGGAGAATCACGAGCTACGCGTGATCGGAAAGCCGCCCGCGTTCGGGTTCACGCCGCTCGACCACGTCGAGCTCGCCGAGAAGCACGATCTGATCGACTTCGAGGCGGGCGCGAAGGTCGCGGGGCAGAAGTTCTACTTCCTGAAGAACGAGATGGTCCTGCTCGAGCACGCGCTCGTGCGCTTTGCGCTCGATCTCCTGCGCCGGCGCGGCTTCACGCTCTTCCAGACGCCCGACGTCGCGCGCGCCGAGGTCGCGGACGGGCTCGGCTTCAACCCGCGCGGCGCCGAGACCAACATCTACTCGATCGCAAATACGGATCTCGTGCTCGTCGGCACGGCCGAGATCACGCTCGGCGGGATCCACCACGGCGAGATCCTCGACGAGGCGCGCCTGCCGCTGCGCTACTGCGGGCTCTCGCACTGCTTCCGGGTCGAGGCCGGCGGCCACGGCCGCGCATCGCGCGGACTGTACCGCGTGCATCAGTTCACCAAGGTTGAGATGTTCGCGATCACGCGGCCCGAGGAATCCGAGGCGATGCACGCGGAGCTCGTCGCGATCGAGGAAGAGATCTACCGCGCGCTCGAAATCCCGTTCCGCGTCGTCGACGTCTGCGCGCGGTGATCTCGGTGCGCCCGCGTACCGCAAGTTCGATCTCGAGGCGTGGATGACGTGCTGTCGGCGAGCGCGGCGGCTGGGGCGAGATCACGAGCACGTCGAACTGCACCGACTATCAGGCGCGCCGGCTCGGCGTGCGTTACCGCGAGACCGAATCGGGCAAGACACGCTTCTGCCACATGCTGAACGGAACGGCGATCGCGGCGTCGCGCGCGCCGATCGCGCTGATCGAGAATCACCAGCAGGCCGACGGGTCGATCCGGATTCCCAAGGCGCTCGTTCCGTACACGGGCTTCGACCGGATCGGATGACGACCGACGCGCTCGTCCTTGGCACCGCGGGGCACATCGATCACGGCAAGACCACGCTCGTGCGCGCGCTGACCGGGGTCGACTGCGACCGGTTGCCCGAGGAGAAGGCGCGCGGGATCACGATCGAGCTCGGTTTCGCGCCGCTCGTCCTGCCGTCGGGACTTGAGCTCTCGCTGATCGACGTGCCCGGGCACGAGCGGCTCGTACACACGATGGTGTCCGGCGCGACCGGAATCGATCTGGTGCTCTTCGTGGTCGCGGCCGACGAGGGCATCATGCCGCAGAGCCGCGAGCACCTGGCGATCTGCGACCTGCTCGGGATCGAACGCGGCGTCGTCGCGCTGACCAAGGCCGACGCGGTCGATGCGGACCTGCTCGAGCTCGCGCAGCTCGAGGTGGCGGAGGAGCTCGAACGCACCTGTCTTTCCGGCGCGCCGATCGTTCCCGTCTCGGCCGTGACCGGGCGCGGCCTCGACGAGCTCCGCGATGCGCTCGAAGTGGCCGCGCGCGAGGCGCCTGCGCGCACGCTTCGAGACGGACCCGCCTGGCTTCCGGTGGATCGCGCGTTCTCGATGCGCGGCTTCGGCACCGTCGTCACCGGCACGCTGCGCGGCGCGCCGCTCGAAGAGGGCCAGAACATCGAGATCTGGCCCGACGACGGACGGACGGCGCGAGCCGCGCGGATCCGCGGGATCCAGCTCCACGGCGAAGTCTCGAAGCGCGCGCTGCCGGGCTCGCGCGTCGCTCTGAACCTGCAGGGCGTCGAGGTCGAGAGCGTTCCGCGCGGCAGCATCGTCGCTACACCGGACCGTGTCGCGCCTCGCACGCGGCTCGAAGTGGAGCTCCGCCTCCTGCCCGGTGCCCCCGCGCTGAAGACCGGCGCACGCATCGCGCTGCACCTCGGGACGGCCGAACGCGGCGCGCGCGCGTCGCTGCTCGATCGCGCGGTCCTCGCGCCGGGAGACGCCGCGCTCGTCGAGCTTCGGCTCGAACGCCCGCTCGCCGCGATCGAAGGCGATCGCTTCGTGATTCGCGGCTATCGCCGGATCAAGAACGCGGGCTGGACCTGGGGAGGCGGGCGAATCCTCGACGCTTCGCCGCGCCCGGGACGACGAAGACGCGCGGACCGGGCCGCGGATCTCGCGCTCGCCGCCGCGGGCGACCGCGTTGCGTGGCTCCGAGCGCGGCTCGCGCGGGCGGGCTGGCGCGGGCAGACCCGCGCAGAGCTGCTCCGCGAGCTGCGCTCACTCGACCGACTCGAGGGTGTGCGGGTGTCGGCCGACCACTGGCTCGACCCGACGGCGTTCGCCGAGCTGCGCACGGCAGCGCTTCGCGCCGTGCGCGCGCACCACGCCGACACGCCCACCGACGCCTTCGCGGGATTCGCGCAGGTACGGGCGCGCGTCGCGACGCTGGCCGCCGACGACGCGCTTCGCGCCGCGCTCGACGCCGACCGCGCGCGAAGGCGTGCTCGAAGCGACGCCGAGCGGCTGGCGCTGGCCCGGACATCGCGCGCACGCGAGCGACTCCGGGCTCGCGATCGAGCTCGTGAAGCGCCTCGAAGCAGCCGGGCTCGCACCCGACACGCTCGATGTGCTCGCGCGAGAGCTCGGCTGCGAGCTGCGCGAGCTGCGCTCGGTCTGCGAGCACCTGGTGCGCGAGAAGAAGCTCGTGCGCGTCTCGTCGGAAATGTTCTTCGACGCGGGCGCCGTCGCCGCGCTGCGCGAGCGCGTCGTCGCGTACCTGCGCGCGAACTCGCAGATCGACCCGGCCGCCTACAAAGGGCTCACGGGACAGAGCCGGAAGCACACCGTGCCGCTGATGGAGTACTTCGACGCCGAGAAGCTCACGACGCGGCGCGAGAACGTGCGCGTGCTGCGCGCACCCTGAGCTGCGCGCGGGCCGGGGTTACGCCGCGAAGAGGCGTTCGCAGCCGGTGCCGTCGAGCACGGCGTCGAGCGTGCGGCGGTCGTCGGGTGCGAGCGCGTCGCGGCCCTCGCGCAGCCACTGCAGGCATTTCGCCTGGTACGGAAATACCTGCTGAGTCCAGGGCCGGCCATCGATCGAGCACTCGAACTCGGTCTTTCCGTGTGCGCGCGCCTCGGCGTTCGCGAGCAGGAACGGCGTATAGACGCGCCCCACCTCGGCGAGCAGCGCGCGCAGGGTCGCGGGAATCCGGTCACGCGTGACCCAGTCGTCCTCCGTGGGCTCGAGACCGGAGAGATCCTCGGCGATCTCGACCCAGGCGACGACGCGCGGCGCGATCTCGAGCGAGAGCGCGCTCGGCGTCGGATCGAACGCCGTGAGCTGCGTGAGCTGCCCGAAGAGCGCGAAGTCGCAAGCGGCGGGACGCGCACCGAGCACGAAACGCGAGTTCTCGAAAGCCGCGGCGAGAACCTTCAAGAGCCGTCGGTAGCTCTCCTCGATCACCGGACCCGTCGTCGGGTTCGAGCCAACGACGCCGAGCCGGCCGATCTGGCGCTCGGCGAACATCTTTCCCATCGCGAGCGCCTCGCTCTCCGGCTGATCCGTCTTGCGCCAGCGCGGCAGGATCGCGGACGCCTTCGCGATGTCGGCCGCGTACGCCCAGCGGTAGTGGAACATCGCCTTGGTGAGCCACTCGTCCGCGAAATCTTCGATCAACGAATCGAGGTAGGCGACGACGGGATCGGACGGGATCACCGATCGGCCCGCGTGGAGTGACTCGAGCTCGCGAATCAGAGGCGTGGAATCGGTTCGCGCCTCGAGTGCCCCGTCCTTGCCCGGCAGGATCAGCTGTGGGAGCAGCTCGACGCGCGGTCTCGGCAGCATGCGCGCGTCCGCGCCGCCGGCCTGCACCCAGACGTACGGAATGCGCCGGTAGCGCAGAACCGCTCGCAGCTTTCGGCTGTACGGCGAACCGGGCGCCCCGACCATGGTGAGTGTTCCCGAGTCCATTCCGCTTCTCCCGTCAGCCCTTTCCAAGGCTGTTCACGAGTGTGAGTGCGATCCGCTCGATCGCCGCCTTCGCGCGTTCCCTTCCGAGTCGCTGATCGACGCGCAGGCGGTCCCAGATCTCGAACGACGCGGCGGCATCGAGTGCCTCGACGAGGTCCGCGGGCGCGCGTCGAAGCTCCGGCAGCCAGCCGAGCAGGTCCGCCCGCAGCGCGCGCACGAACTGTGCGTGTCGTCGGGCGACGAACGCCGACCTCCAGCGCTGCAGATTCCCGGAACGCTTGTACGGAGCGATCTGCTCGAAGAGGCGGGTTCGCCGCTCGACGAGACCGTGCACACGTTCTTCGCGAGTGCCGCCGGGATGCTCCTCTCGAAGCAGCGGCAGGGCCTGCGTCTGCACGCGCTCGTCGATCTCGGCGAGCAGACTGTCCATGTCGGAGAAGTGCCGGAAGACGGTGCGAATCCCGACCTTCGCGCGCGCGGCGACCTGCTGCGCCGTGGGTTGCAGAATTCCGGCTCCAACCAGATCGAAGAGCGCCTGCACCATCGCGGCCCGGCTTCTCTCGCTGCGCCGGACGCGGCCATCCGCGGCTTCGCCCTCGGGCTTGGCCGCGCGCGCGCGCGTGCGACTCAGCTCTCGCACGAGAAGATCCTGCCGCCGACCTTTCGCACGCGGCAGCCGTCGAGAGCGGCGTCGAGTCCGAGCAGCTCGGTTCCGTTCGCGAAGGCCCCGAGCAAGCTCTCGATCTCCACGCGCCCCGTGTCCTTGGCGACGCAGTCTCGGATCACGTCGGCGAGGCGCTGGAGCATCCAGACATGATACGCGACGACCATTCGCCGCTCGCGCAGGCCGCCGAGCTCGAATTCGTGGGTCAACGGGCCATCGCCGGTCTGAAGCGCCTCGAACCCGGGAGTCGGCGTGAACGTCTTGCCCGGCAGCTCGGCGCCCGGCGCGTGCTGCCCGCTCGCGAGGTACGCGCGCAGCGTCGCGAGCGTGCTCTTCAGCATCGGCCACATCTCGCTGAAGAACACCTCGAGCACGGGAAGGAGCGTCGGCGCGATCCGATCGTCGCCGAGCCACTCCCCGCCGTCGCTCGTCGCAGGCCGCCCGACGAGCGTTCCGTCCGGACCGAGGGAGTAGAGCTTCTGTCCGTAGCTTCGCGCGTTGAGGTCGCAGGTGTGGTTCGTGCGCTCGACCCACTCGCTGACCAGCGGAAAGCGCGTACGCAGCCGGAAGCCCGCGACCGGATCGCGGTAGAGGTGCGCGTAGAGCGGACCGAGCAGGCCGAAGTCGGCGAGCGACGGAAGCCCGCCGAGGGCGAAGTCGTGCACGGAGAAGTGCGCCTCGAGCCGCTCGAGCAGTCGCGTGTTGCTCGCTTCCCAGGCCGGGATCATCCGCTCCGTGGCGCCGAGCGCGACGAGCCCCGCGAAGATGCCGTGTGGATTCGAGTACCCGAGGTTTACGCCCAAGCCCGTCGCGAACATCCGCTGCGCGGCCTGTCTTCGCGTCGCGCCGTCGGCACCGGCGGCGAAGAATGCCCCCCACTGCTGCTCGTTGAACGCGGCATGGTTCGGCTCGACGCCCTCGAGCGAGTGAACCCAGCGCTCGAGAAACCCGTAGACCACCATCCACTCGTCGGCGAGAAGCTCGATCAGATGACTCACGAGCCGCTGCTTCGGCGCGGCGTCGGCGGGCGGAATGACTGCGGGCAACGGGTGCGCGCGTTCGCAGTAGTCGAGGATCTCACTCGAGTCCTGCACCCACGTTCCGTCGGGCGCGAGAAGCTGCGGGACGACGTTCGACTGCGTGGCGGGAACCAGGAGACCGAAGATCAGCTCCGGCGTCGCGAGGATGTCTTCGTACTCGAGTGCGCCCCCGTGTGCCTTGTAGCGCAGAAACGCCCGGACCTTTCCAGAGAAGTAACTGTGCTCCCAGGAGAACAGGCGGTAGGGCGAAGTCGGAACGTGCACTTTTGTATTTTGGCACTTCATATGCCACGATGTAAAGCCGTGGACACAGGCCTCGTCCGGTTGATCTCGCCGCTCCTGGTGCGGACTCTCACCAGCCCCCGCACGCGCGACGCGCGACGCTGGCTCGCCGAGCGCAGACGCCGACTTCGCTCCGAACCGCACCGGATCGACTACTTCCACCAGGTCGACGATCCGTACGGCCAGCTCGCCGCGCAGGTCCTGGCGCCGCTGGTCGAACGCTACGACGTCGAGATCGCGCCGCACCTCGTCGGAAAGCCACCCGACGCCGCGGCTCCCGATCGCGTGCGCCTCGAGGCCTTCGCCCTGCGCGACGCGGCCGACGTCGCGCCCGGCTACGGGCTCGTCTTTCCGTCGAAGGCCACGGCACCGGATGCGACCTCGCTCGAACGAGCGTCCTCGATCCTCGCGCGCGCGATCTCGTCGGGTGGGTTCACGAACGCCGCCGCTCGCGTCGGCTCCGCGCTCTTCGGTGGCGACGCGAGCGCGCTCGAAGGTCTCGCACGAGAGCTCGGCGAGGCTGGCGAATCAGAGGTTCGTGGACAGACGGAGACGGGCGACCGCCTTCGCGCGCGACTCGGTCACTATCTCGGAGCGATGTTCCACTACGGCGGCGAGTGGTACTGGGGCGTCGATCGGCTCTGGCACCTCGAGCGGCGACTGCAGTCTCTCGGATTGTTGCGATCTGGAATGAGTGCGGAGCCGATCGCGAGGCGCCCGGAGCTGCAGAGCCGGCCGACCGAGGCCGCACCGCGCTCCTTCGCGCTCGAGTTCTACCCATCGCTGCGCAGCCCGTACACGGCGATCGTCATGGAACGCGTCTACGAGCTCGCGCGCCGGACCTCGGTCGAGCTCGTTCTTCGTCCGGTGCTGCCGATGGTGATGCGCGGCCTGCCCGTGCCGCGCGCGAAGCAGGTCTACATCATGCTCGACACCAAGCGCGAGGCCGAAGACGCCGGCGTCTCGTTTGGAAACGTCTGCGATCCCGTCGGCGCGCCGGTCGAACGCGGATTCTCGCTCTATCCATGGGCGCGGGAGCGAGGACGCGCCGCGGAGTACCTGGGCGCGTTCACGCGCGCCGCGTTTGCCGAGGGCGTCGATACCGGTCGCGACACGGGTTTGCGTCACGTCGTCGAGCGCGCGGGCCTCGACTGGGAGGACGCCAAGCCGCACCTCGACGGCGACACGTGGCGCGCCGAGCTCGAGGAGAACCGGATCGCGCTCCTCGCGCTCGGGCTCTGGGGCGTGCCGAGCTTCTGCCTGCGCGCGAGCTCCGGCGAGGCGCTCTACTCGACCTGGGGCCAGGACCGCCTCTTCCGTGTCGAGCAGGAGATCCGAGCACGCCTCTGACGCCGATCAGCGTCCCTTGTTGAGCCGCCCGATGTCGACGAGGCGCCGGATGTCGCCCTTGCTTCCCGGCGGTCCGCCGCGGTTGTTCCAGACCTCGATGCGGTTTCCGGTTCCGCTCTGCACGTTGACGATGATCTGCGACGCGAGGCGCAACGTCCGCACTTCGTCCACGCCTTCCCACGTCGGATTGTAGACGCCGGTGCTGGACATCGGATCTTTCGACTCCGGTGTCTTCCCGAGCCAGTCCTCGGTCCAGCGGAAGTTGTGCCAGATCAGCTTCCACAGCTCCTTCTTTCGATCGTACGCGGAGCTGTAGAGCGGCTGATAGGTCTGCTTGTCGATCCAGATGTCCTTGTGATCGTACGGGTGATCCTCGTTCTTCGGGTCGAAGCGGATCAGGAAGGCGTCGCGTAGCTCCCAGCGGTCGTTCGCGTACGAGAACCCGTACGGACCGTAGTTGTAGTCGTCGGAATAGGGGTACCCGAGCTTCGTCGCGTTCACCGGATGGATCATTCGGCGCTCATCGAGGCAGGTCCACTCGTACTGCGGCGGGACGCCGGCGAAGCTGCGCAGGTCGTCCATCGTGAAGTCGGTGCCCTGGATCGAGTCGGTGCGCTGGGCCTGCGAGATCCTGCGCACGCGACGCAGGTCGGGGATGTAGACCCAGAGGTCGTCGTTGCGCGCCTGGTCGAGCGGACCGTCGGAGGCCTTGTAGCGGTACGAGAGCGTCATGATCCCGCGGGCGTCGAACGGCTCCATGACCGTCACGCCGCCGCCCGACAGGCGCTTCTCCTTCTCGAAGACGTCGCCACGCGATTCGATGTACTGCGGCTCGACGCGCTGCGAGAGCGCGACTCCCTCCGACATGCCTTTGTAGAAGAGAGGAAGCTGCTCGCCGCGATCCCAGTAGCTGTAGAAGAAGTTGGTCTTCCAACCGCTCCCACCCCAGGACTTGATGAAATTCCAGATGACCTTGAGCCCTGCCTCGGGATCGCCCTTGCAGTCGATCTTCTCCGTCGCAAAGGGCCGGCCCGCGGTGAATCCGACCAGCGCGCCGTCGCGTCCGATCTTCACGTCTTTCTGCCAGCGTTTCGTCGCCTCGACGAAAACCGACGACTCGCTGTAGTCGCGGTTCGTCGGGCCGATCGAAATCTGCATTCCCTCGTAGAAGAAGAACTCGCGGTTCTCCCAGAACTGCGGGGGCAGGTAGTCCTTCAGCTTGTCGACCTGCTCGAAGCCGAGGACGTCGCCTTCCTGGAAGCCGGGCTGTGGAATCGCGTCCTGAGTGCGCTCCTCGGCGCGCGCGCCGAACGCGACGACGTTCGACAGGACGAGAGCGAGAAGCGCCGATCTGACGATGGACGAACTCACGATTCAGATGACTCCCTGGGTCGTTGCGATCAGCCACTGGCTCTCGAGGCCTGCGGCGCGGTGCACGCCGATCCCGGCGACCTCCGCGCTGGTGGCGATCTCGACGAACTTCGCGCGCGACGGATACTCGACCAGCGCCACCATGTGATAGCCGGGATCCTCGTCGGCGATCACCATCGAATCGACCCGGCCCGCGAAGAGGAACCGGCCCCCGTTCGCCTCGACGATCTTTCGCATGGCCGATCCGTAGCGGTTGTACGCCTCGACGCCGGAGACGCCCTCGTCCGGTGCGTCGGCGCGCTCCTTGAACCGAAGCAGATTCACCATCACGATCGGCGTTCCCGGCGGACCCTCGAGCAGGGCCTTGAGTTGTTCGGGCTTCGGATAGATCGGCATGCGTACCTCCACGGAGCGAATTGCGCCGCATTTTGGCACGTGAACTGTCACTAGGGGAAGGGCGGCCGGGCGAAGCGGCGCCACAGCACGCGAGAGAGCCACGCCAGGACGAGAAGCAGCCCCGCGCCGATCGCGACGATGGCGACGGCGTAGCGCCGGATCAGGACCCAGGTCGTGTTCGCGGCGAGCTGGTCGAAGGTCGTGTAGCCCGCCGGAACCTCGAGCACTCCGACCGTCGTGGCGAAGCGGCGGTAGTCGTCGAGGAGCTCCGCGAAGCGCTCCGGCTCGAACGGGTCGAGGGCGCGCGTCTCGCCGGGATCGCTCTCGATGTCGTACAGATGAAACCGGCCGTCGCCGTAGGGCGGAAGGTCCTTCACGAGCTTGTACGAGCCCTTCCAGAGCGCGGCGTGGCCCGCCGCCTCCATGCCGACCGGCTCGTCGTCCGCGTACACGCGCTCGACGCGATCCCGCAGGACCGGAACGAGGCTGTGTCCGGTGATCGGTGCAAAAGCGGCGGGCACCTTCGCCGTGGCGGCTTCGAGGATCGTCGGCGTGATGTCGGTGACGTACGAGAACGCGCGCTCGGTCTGCCCGGGCACGACACCCGGGCCGGCGATCACGAGCGGTACGCGCACGCCTCCCTCGGCGGCGTGGAACTTGAAGAGCGCGCTCGGCGCGACGTTCGCGTTGGCCGCTTCCGCTCCGATCGCGGCGAACGTTCCCTTCTCGCCCAGACGCTCGATGTCGAGCGAGTAGCCGACGCTATCGAGCCAGTGGCGGAAGCCGACGTTCGCGACGGGATCGCCGGACTCTGCGCCGTTGTCGGAGAGAACGATGAAGAGCGTGTTCTCGTAAGCGCCGCTCTCACGGAGGTACGCGATCAACCGACCGAGGTGGTGATCCATCGCCTCGAGCATCCCCGCGTTCACCGCCATGTTCTTCGCCTGGAAGCGGCGCTCCTCCGCCGAGAGCGCGTTCCAATCGCGAAACGACTCGGGCGGCGGACGAAGCGGAGCCTCCGGCGAGACCAGACCGGTCGCGATCGCGCCGCGGTGTCGCCGTTCGCGCTGGGCCGGCCAGCCCCCGTCGTAGACGCCGTCGTAACGCTCGACGAACTCGCGCGGCGCCTGAATCGGAATGTGGATCGCCAGGAACGGCAGATAGGCGAAGAACGGCTGGCCGTCGCTCTTCGCAGCGTCGATGTACTCGATCATCCGATCGACGAGGAACTCGGACGAGTAGAAGTTCTCGGGCAGCCGCACGGGTCTTCCGTCTTCGAACCAGTCGGCGTCCTCGTAGATCGGCAGATACGGACGCTGCTCCCAGTTGTCTGCACCCGTGGCGTCGAGCGCGAACGAGCGCTCGAATCCCTGCCCGTCCGGGAGCGCACCGGGTGTGTGCCCCAGGTGCCACTTGCCCGTCATGTACGTGTGGTAGCCCGCACGGCGCAGGACTTCCGCGACGGTGACGACGTTCTCCGCGAAGTGCCCGAGATAGCCCGGGCGCCCCTCGTGCTCGGGCGGGACGGTCTCGGGAAGATTTGCGACCCCGGCCGTGTGGCTGTCGAGTCCGGTCAGGAGCATCGCGCGAGACGGCGCGCACATCGGCGAGACGTGGAAGTTCGAGAAGCGCGCCCCGCGCGCCGCCAGCGCGTCGATGTTCGGCGTCGCGATCTCGCTGCCGTACGCGCCGAAATCGGTGTAGCCCGCATCGTCGACCAGGACGAGGACGACGTTCGGTCTCGCCACCTCGGCCGCCCGAGCGGAAGCCGCGGCGAAGAGCGCCAGCAGCAGAGTGGCCACGGATCGGGTGCAGAGCCTCGACATGAAACTTCCTCGCGGGTGGACGCACCGAAATTGGCACTGGGAATGATAAATTATTCCGGAGCCGATTCTGGCAGGATGTCGCGAACCGGAGCCCGCGTGACCCGCGACGAGAGGAGCGAGATGAGCACCCCCCACCGGATCTTTGGCGGCGAGATGTCCCCCTACTCCGTGAAGGTACGTTCGTACTTTCGCTACAAGGGAATCCCGCACCGCTGGATCGTGCGCAACATGGAGAGCCAGGCCGAGTACGGCAAGTACGCGAAGATCCCGATCGTCCCTCTGGTCGTCACGCCGGCCGACGAGGGCATTCAGGATTCGACGCCGATCATCGAGCGGATCGAGACCGAGCACCCCGCTCCGTCGATCCACCCCTCCGAGCCCGTCGCCGCCTTCGTCTCTGCGTTGCTCGAGGAGTTCGGCGACGAGTGGGGCAACAAGTGGATGTTCCACTACCGCTGGGCGCGCGAGGTCGACCAGATCGCGTCCGCTGGTCGGATCGCGCGGGGAATGATGCCCGCCGCGAGCGACGAGCAGATCGCGGTCATGACGAATCAGATCCGCGAACGCATGGTGAGTCGCGTCTTCTTCGTCGGCTCGAGCGCGCAGACCGCTCCGCAGATCGAATCGTCGTTTCGCGAAGCGATCACGCTTCTCGACGCACACCTCGCGAACCGCCCCTATCTGATGGGCGCTCGGCCGTCGTTTGGCGACTTCGGGGTCTGGGCACAGCTCTACGAGGCGTGGACCGATCCCACCGCGGGCGCGCTGATCGAGGGCGGTGCGCAGCGGGTGCTCGACTGGCTGCACCGGATGCTCTGGCCGCGCGCCGAAGGCGAGTTCGAATCCTTCGCCGACCTCGAGCCGACGCTTCTGCCGCTGCTCTCGCGCCAGGTCGGGCGGCTCTTCCTGCCCTGGTCGGTCGCGAACGCGGCCGCGATCGGCGCCGGGCGCGAGGAGTTCAGCGTCGAGCTCGACGGAAAGACCTGGACCCAGAAGCCGCAGAAGTACCACGCGAAGTCGCTGCAGGTGCTGCACGAGAAGTACGCATCGGTGCGCGACAAGGCCTCCCTCGACGCCGTGCTCGAGCGCGCCGGTTGTCTCGCGGGGCTGCGCGCTTGATCGATCTCTACACGTCGCCGACGCCGAACGGACACAAGGCGTCCGTCACGCTCGAGGAGCTCGGGCTCCGCTACGAGACGCACGCGATCGACCTCTCGAAGAACGTCCAGAAGGAGCCGTGGTTCCTGGCGCTGAATCCGAACGGGCGGATCCCGGTGATCGTCGACCGCGATCTCGACGACCTCGCGGTCTTCGAGACCGGCGCGATCATGATTCACCTCGCCGAGAAGACCGGGCGCTTGCTGCCGACCGCGCCGGCGCCGCGCGCGCGCGTGATCGAGTGGCTGATGTTCCAGATGGGCGGGATCGGCCCGATGATGGGGCAGGCGAACGTCTTCTTCCGCTACTTCCCCGAGAAGATCCAACCCGCGATCGACCGCTACCAGAACGAGTCGAGAAGGCTCTTCGAGGTGCTCGACCGGCGGCTCGGCGAGAGCGAATGGCTCGGCGACGACTTCTCGATCGCCGACATCGCGAACTGGTGTTGGGTTCGCACCTACAAGTGGTCGGGGGTCTCGATCGACGGACTCGCGAGCCTGCGCCGCTGGCTCGACGCGATGAAGGCGCGGCCCGCGTGCCAGCGCGGAATCGACGTTCCCTTCGCCGTCAAGAGCCTGCTCGCCGACGAGAAGGCAACCCAGGAATTCGCAGAACGCGCGCGCAGTACGCTGCAGCGTTGATCCACAGAAAGGAATCGTGATGAAGCTCGGAATCGGTGCGGTCTCGTTCGGACCTAAGGCGCAAGTCAATCTCGACATGATCCTGCCGCGCGGAGTCGCTCGGCTTCGACTCGGCCTGGACGGCCGAGGCGTACGGCAACGACGCGGTCAGCACGGCGACGTGGGTGCTCGCGAAGCACGACGCGAATCAAGGTCGGCACGGCGATCATGCAGATGCCCGCGCGCACGCCGGCGATGGCGGCGATGACGGCGATGACCCTCGACCATCTCTCGGGTGGACGCTTCATCCTCGGTCTCGGGCCTTCCGGGCCGCAGGTCGTCGAGGGCTGGCACGGCGTTCCCTACGGCAAGCCGCTCACGCGAACCCGCGAGTACATCACGATCATCCGCAAGATCCTCGCGCGCGAGCAGCCGCTCGAGTTCGACGGCTCCGAGTACGAGATCCCGGCGACGGGGAAGGGAACGACGGGACTCGGCAAGCCGCTGAAGAGCATCCTTCACGGCAACCCGCACCATGCCGATCTACACCGCGTCGATCACGCCCGCCGGGACTGCGCTGCGCGGGCGAGGTCGCCGACGGCGTCTTCCCGATGATGGTCGATCCCGAGAAGTTCGACCGCACGTATCTGCCCGCACATCGAGGAGGGCTTCGCGAAGGCGGGCGGCGGCAAGAGCCTCGCGAACTTCGCGGTCGTGCCGGGCGTCAGCGTGATCGTGAGCGACGAGCCGGAGAAGGCGCGGATGGCGGTGAAGGGCGGCATGGCGCTCTACATCGGCGGCATGGGCGCGCGCGACAAGAACTTCTACAACGATCTCGCCAAGCGCCTCGGGCTACGAGGAGGCGGCCGTGCGAGATCCAGGATCTCTTCCTGTCCGGCAAGAAGATGGAGGCCGCGGCGGCGGTGCCCGACGCGCTGGTCGACGCCGTGCACCTGGTCGGACCGAAGGCGAAGCATCCGCGACCGGCTGCAAGCCTGGAAGGAGGCCGGGCGCAAGGGCTGGGTGCACACGATGCAGATCGGCACCCCGCAGCCGGAGGCGCTCGAGCTGCTCGCCGAGGAGCTGCTCTAGATGAAGTGGTTGCTTCGCGGCGTGGCGATCGTCGCGCTGCTCGCGGGCGTGGCCTGGCTCTACCAGGTGGAGATCCTGCTCGCGGTGGTCGAGCGCCGTGCGCAGAGCCAGTTCACGGTCGGTCCGAACCAGCCGATCCAGTGGGCGACCGGCGCGGATCCGGCGGGGCGGGCGCCGACTGAGCGGCCGCCCAACATCGTCGTGATTCTCGCCGACGATCTCGGCTGGAACGACATCAGCTTGAACGGCGGTGGCGTCGCCGGCGGGAGCGTCACGACGCCGAACATCGACTCGCTCGCGAAGGCCGGCGTCAACTTCGAAGCCGGCTACGCGGCCAACGCCACCTGCGCGCCATCGCGCGCCGCGCTCCTCTCGGGGCGCTACGGCACGCGCTTCGGCTTCGAGTTCACGCCGACCCCCGCCGGCATGACGACGATCGTGCCGCGCATCGCGAACCGCACGCCCGGCATCCTCCGGCCCGTCATCGTCAACGAGGGCGAGCAGGTTCCGTTCGACAGCGTCGGCATGCCCCCATCGGAGATCACGATCGCGGAGCTGCTCAAGCAGGCGAACTACCACACCGTGCACATCGGCAAGTGGCACGTCGGCGGCGAGAACGGCATGGCCGCGGAGGATCAGGGCTTCGACGAGAGCCTCGACATGCGCAGCGGGCTCTACCTGCCCAAGGATCATCCCGACGTCGTGAACTCGATGCAGGATTTCGATCCCATCGACCGGTTCTTGTGGCGAGCGCTCCGCTTCGCGGCCAGGTTCAACGGTGGAGACGCGTTCGAGCCCGCGAAGTATCTGACCGACTACTACACCGATCAGGCGGTCGCGGTCATCGAGGCGAACCGGGACCGACCCTTCTTCCTGTACCTCGCCCACTGGGCACCGCACACGCCGCTCCAGGCGACGCGCGAGGACTACGACGCCGTCGCGCACATCTCCGATCACCGCCAACGGGTCTACGCCGCGATGATTCGTGCGCTCGACCGCGGCATCGGACGCGTGATCGAGGCGCTGCGCGCGAACGGGCTCGAGGAGAACACGCTCGTGTTCTTCACCTCCGACAACGGCGCGCCGAACTACATCGGACTTCCCGAGGTGAACCAACCGTACCGCGGCTGGAAGATCACGTTCTTCGAGGGCGGCATTCACGTGCCGTATTTCCTGAAGTGGCCGGCGCGGATCCCCGCGGGCACGACCTACGACGCACCCGTCCAGGGCTTCGACATCTACGCGACCGCGGCCGCCGCCGCGGGCGTGCCGCTACCGACGGATCGTGTGATCGACGGCGTCGATCTCGTGCCGTTTGCGCGCGGCGAGCGCGAGGGCGTGCCGCACGAGCGGCTGTTCTGGCGCTCGGGACACAGCCAGGTCGCCCTCGTCGACGGATGGAAATTGCAGGTGAACGAGCGCCCGCCGGGAACCGAGTGGCTCTTCAATCTGCGCGAGGACCCGACCGAGCAGACCAACCTCGCGCCGAGCGAACCCGAGCGCGTGGCGGAGCTCCGGCGCGCCCTGATCGCGCACAACGCCGAGCAGGTGCCACCCGCCTGGCCGTCGCTGATCGAGATGTCGGTCAGCATCGACAAGACTCTGCTCGACGCCCAGGCCGCGGACGACGAGTACATCTACTGGCCGAACTGAGGCGCGCTCGGCTTCGGATCAGCTCGCGCGGAGCAGGAGCAGGAGCGCTGCGGCTCCCGTGGCGGCGACCGCCATCAACGTCGTCGCGACGCGACGCGCGAAGGGGCTGCGCCCCACGACGAGAAGAATGCCGACCTTGCCGAGCGTCGTGAAGATCGCGACGACGACGACCGCGAGCGCCGCGGTCTCGATCGGGATCCGGCCGTCCACCGAGAGGCGAGCGAGCGAGAGGCTGGGCGCGTCGGCGCCGATCAGCGCGGAAACGGCCGAGACGCCGAAGACTCCCGGGTCGCCGAACGCGTCGCCCGTGGCCGCGAGCAGGAGCGTCACCGAAGCGTAGACGGCGGCGAACGTGATCGCGACGCGCATCGTCAGCGGATTCTCGAATGCGTGCCGCTCGGTCACGGAATCACTGCGCGCGTGACGCGCAAAGCCGAGCAGGAGCCCGACGGCGAGCATCGCAGCGAGGGGGAAGGCGACGCGCCGGGCGAGCTCGGGCGAGATGATCCAGAGCATCACGCCCATGCGAAGAAACGCGGTCGAAGCCGCGAGCGCGATCAGGACCTCGTAGTGGCGTGCGTGCGCAACCCCGCGCCCGGCGCGTGCGTAGGCGAGCGCCGCGGCCGTGCTCGAGACCAGGCCGCCGAGCAGACCCGTCAGCATGTGACTCGCGGCGCCGGCGCGCACGCGCATCAGCACGTACCCGACGAACGAGATGCCCGAGATCAGCACGACCATTCGCCAGACGTCGCGCGGGCGCAGGACTCCGTACCATGGATCGACGGCCGTATCGGGGAGCAGCGGAAAGACGATGCCGGTGATGACGAGGAAGCGGATCAGCGCCTCCATGTCGGTCGGCGAGAGCAGATCCGAGACACGGTGCAGGGTCCGCTTCGAGCGGAGCAGAACCACCATCACGATCGTGACCACGGTCGCGACGAGTCCCTCTCCCGCCTGCGAGAGCGCGCCGACCGAGAACGTGCACAGGCTCGCGACCTCGGTCGTGTAGCCGGGGTCGAGATTCTTCTCGGTGTCGAAGCGATATCGCAGCACCAGGAAGACCGCGGACGCCGCGAAGAGCGCCACCGCCATCAGCGGATGCACCGAGTTCGCCACCAGCACCGAGAGCGCGCCGAGCAAGGCCATGAACGCAAACGTGCGTACGCCGGGGAAGTCCTTCTTGTCCCCGCTCTCGCTCTGCGCGACCTGGCGTTCGAGTCCGACGAGCGCGCCGAGGCAGATCGCGACGAACGTCGGCAGGAGCGTGTGAAGCGTATCCGGGATGGCTTGCCCTCCCCTAACTAATGGACCGGATCGGCTACGCTAGCGCCATGCTGGACCCATCGATTCGCGAGCGGAAGGTGCAGGCGAACGGTTTGCGCTTTCACGTGCTCGAGACGGGATCGGGTGATCGGCTCGCACTCTGTCTACACGGATTTCCCGAGCTCGGCTTCTCGTGGCGGCACCAGCTTCCGGTCCTGGCGGAGCTGGGCTTTCGCGCCTGGGCGCCAGATCTCCGCGGATACGGCGGCACCGACCGCCCGCAGGGCCTGCACGAATACGCGATCGAGAAGTTGATGGACGACGTCGCCGGACTGATCGACGCATCGGGCGCGAAAGAGACGGTGCTCCTGGCGCACGACTGGGGCGGCGCGATCGCGTGGTCGTTCGCGCTGCGGCGCATCCGCCCGCTGGCGCGCCTGATCGTGATGAACCTGCCCCATCCCGCCGTCTTCGAGCGCGTGATGCGGAGCGGCTGGCGACAACGTCTGCGCTCCTGGTACATGCTCTTCTTCCAGATCCCGTGGCTGCCCGAGCGGCTGCTCGCGATGCGTCGCGCCCGCGCGGTGACCGAGGCCTTCCGCGGCATGGCGGTCGACAAGAGTCAGTTCCCCGAAGAGGTGCTCGACGTCTACCGCCGCGCCGCCCTCGAGCCGGGTGCGCTCACCGCGATGCTCAACTACTACCGCGCGATCGTGCGCGGCGGCGGCGGACGGCGCATGCGCAGCTTCGGCTACCCGATCATCGAGACGCCGACGCTGATGGTCTGGGGTGAGCAGGACACGGCGCTCGGCGTCGAGCTGACCCACGGCACGGAGGAATTCGTGCCGGATCTTTCGCTGCGCCGTCTGCCGAACGCCTCGCACTGGGTGCAGCAGGACGCGCCCGATGCCGTGAACGCGATCCTGCGCGAGTGGCTGGCTACGGATTCTTCGACTGGTTCTTCGGCACGTCGCGAAACGGGCGCGTGACTTCGATCTGCGGATCCTTCGGAAGACCTAGAACGCGCTCCGAGACGATGTTGCGCTGGATCTCGTCGGTGCCGCCGGCGATCGAGACCGCGGGCACCGAGAGCAGGATCTCGGCGACGAGGCCATCGAGCGGTCCGTCGCTTCCCGCGAGCATCGCGTCGCTGCCGCTGATCAGCGTGTGCACGTGCGAGGCCGCGCGCGCGATCTCGCTCGCGTAGAGCTTTCCGAGCGAGCCCTCGGGACCGGGCGGCCGTCCGAGCACGCGCGCGGCCTTGGCGCGGCGTCCCGTCCATTCCGCGGAACGCGCGAGCGAGAGCAGCGCGGCGATCGCCTGACGCACCGCCGGATCCGTGTTTCTACCGGTCGCCTTCGCGCGCTCGACGACGAGATCTACGCGTCCGGCGCGCTGCGGATACCACTTGTACGGCTCCATGAGCTCGGCGATCTCCGCGCGGTTCTCGTCGATCGCGCGACCCCGACCCTTCGGTGAGCGACCGCGCGCCTGGATCGCGTCGAACGAGCGGCGCTCGTGCGCGAGCGTGGCGAGCGCCACCGTCCAGCCGTTGCCGACCTCGCCGATCGCGTTCGCCGCCGGCACGCGCGCATCGTTGAAGAAGACCTCGTTGAACGACGCGTAGCCGTTCATCTGACGCAGTGGCCGGACGACGACGCCGGGCTGGTGCATCTCGATCGCGAAGTAGCTGATGCCGTGGTGCTTCGGCACGTCCCAGTTCGTTCGCGCGAGCAGCATTCCGTAGCGCGCGTGGTGCGCGCTCGTGGTCCAGAGCTTCTGACCGTTGACGACCCACTCGTAGCCGTCGAGCTCGGCGCGCGTCGTGAGCCCGGCGAGATCGGATCCGCTGCCCGGCTCGCTGAAGAGCTGGCACCAGGTGTCCTCGCCGGTGACGATCGGCCGCAAGAGCCGCTCCTTCAGGTCGTCGGAGCCGTGCTCGAGGATCGTCGGCGCGGCCAGCGTCATGCCGCCACCGCTCGGTGTACCCACCGCGCCGATCCGGTCGAACTCCTCGGCCACCACGTCGCCGAGCGCGACCGGAAGCCCGCGGCCGTACCAGCGCGCCGGCCAGGTCGGGCAACCCCAGCCGGAGTCGGCGAGTCGATTGCGCCACTCGATGAGCGAGAGCTCCGGATCCCAGTTCGCTTCGAGCCAGGCGCGGACTTCGCGGCGCACGTCTTCGGCGTTCATCCCAGCCCCCAGTACTGCGCGAGGCGTTCGCGGTGGAAGACCGGATCGCCGAGGAAGACCTCGCTCGCCTTCGCGCGTTTGAAATAGAGGTGGACGTCCTGCTCCCAGGTGAAGCCGAGCCCGCCGTGGATCTGGATCGCCTCGGCCGCGATCCGCAGGAACGCATCCGAGCCCTGCGCCTTCGCGAGCGACGCCGCCATCGGAAGTTCGGCCTCGGACTCGCTCGCAGCTTCTGCGGCGTAGTACGCCGACGAGCGCGCGAGCTCGAGCGCGAGCAGCATGTCGGCGCACTTGTGCTTGATCGCCTGGAACGAGCCGATCGGCCGGCCGAACTGAACGCGCGCCTTCGCGTAGTCGACGGTCATCTCGAGAAGTCGCTGCGCGCTGCCGGCCATCTCGTTCGCGAGCGCCACGCACGCCTGATCGATCGTCTTCGCGAGCGCGGATTCCCCAGCGCCGACTTCGCCCAGGAGTTCCGCGCGCGCGCCGTCGAAGTCGATCCGCGCGAGCTTCCGCGTCGGATCGATCACCGCGAGCGGTCGGCGCGAGACGCCCCGAGCATCGGCGCGCAGGCTGAAGAAACCGAGCCCGGCCGGTGCGCGCGCGACGACGATCAGAAGCTCCGCGCCGCATCCGTCGAGCACGAAGGACTTCTCGCCGTGGAGTGTCCAGCCGGACCGTCGCTGCGCGCTTCGAGCCGGATTCCCGACGCGTCCCACGCGCCGCTCGACTCCGCGATCGCAAGCGTCGCGAGCGTCTCGCCGGAGGCGATCCCCGGCAGGAGCTTCTGCTTCTGCTCCTCGCTCGCCGCGTTCAGGATCGCGTTCGCGGCCATCACGACCGACGCGAAGAACGGCCCGCAGTACAGCGCCCGGCCCATCTCCTCGAGCACGATGCCGAGCTCGACGGTGCCGAATCCCTGACCGCCGTAGGTCTCGGGAATCTGCACGCCGGGAAGCGCGAGCTCCTGCGAGAGCTGCTTCCAGACGCCGGGCTCGTAGCCTTCGGCCGTCTCCATCAGGCGCCGCGCCTCGGCGATCGGCGACGTCGTCTCGAGGAACCGTCGCACGACGCGTCGGAGCTCCTCCTGTTCCTCGCTGAAGTGGAAACGCATGGGATCGCCTCGCGGGTGTCAGGGCTCGACGATCGCGAAGCCCGATTGGAACGTGTCGAGATTCCCGAAGACGGTGACGAGAGCCGCTCCGTCGCCGTCGAGCTTCACGTCACCGGCTCGGAGCGCGTCCTCGAACGTCGCGTCCCCTGCGATGATCGAGAGGAAGCGCGCACGCGTGAGCGAGACGCTCGCGGCGGCGGCGGGCTCGTGACGACCCTTCACCGAGTGGAGCGTGCGATTCGAGAGCGCGAGCGCCCAGCGCTCGTCGATGTCGGTGAACGTGAAGTTGATCGCGAGCGAGGTGCCGCCGACGGCCTCGGCGCGGAGCCGGATCGCGATCGCATCGAAGGCCTGCTCGATCGTCAGCGCCGCGACCAGGCCCGAACGCAGGATCGGACGAGCGGGCGGAGGGCCCCGCCGGAGCTCTTGCGCGCCGGTGAGGTACGCGTTGCGGAACGTCGCCGACTCCGTCTGGTAGCCGAGCTGCTCGAGCGCGTCGGCCCCGAGCTCGCGCGCCTCCGAGTTCCGAGGCTCGGCGAAGACGAGGTGATTCACGACCTCGGCCACCCAGCGGTAGTCGCCCTGCTCGAACGACGCGCGCGCCTTCGCGAGCAGCGCCTTTGCACCGCCCATGAATTCGACGTATCGCGAAGCGGCTTCGACCGGCGGGTGCGCGTGCAGACGCGACGGGTTTCCGTCGTACCAGCTCAGGTAGCGCTGATAGACGGCCTTCGCGTTGTGGACCAGATCGCCGTAGTAGCCGCGCGTGTGACCGTGCGCGAGGAACTCGGGCGGAAGCTCGAGCTTCTCCGCGATCTCGGGCGCGGTCAGGCCGTGGTTCGCGAAGCGCAGCGTCTGATCGTGCATGAAACGGTACAGGTCGCGCTGCAGCGCGAGGTAGCCGCGCACGTCGTCTCCGCCCCAGCGCGGCCAGTGGTGCGACGCGAAGAAGAGCTCGGTGCGCGAGCCGAAGAGCTCGATCGCCTCGCCGATGTACTTCGACCAGTTCAGCGCGTTGCGCACCTGCGCGCCGCGGATCGGCACCAGGTTGTGCATGGTGTGCGTGCAATTCTCCGCCATGCAGAGCCAGCCGTGGTCGGGAAAGAAGAAGTTCATCTCCGCCGGGGCTTCGGTTTCGGGCGTGAGCTGGAAGACGATGCGCACGCCGTCGACGACGAGCTCCTGTCCGGTTCTGCGTGATGTCCTCGGTGGGCGCGATCAGGCCCGGCGGATCGAACGGGATCGACTTGCCGAGCCCCGCATCGACCTGGCCGCGCGGACCCGGCGGAAGCAGCGGACCGAACTGGTAGGCCGCGCGGCGCGCCATCGCGGGACCCGCGAGCAAGTTCTCGGAAACCGCCTGGAACAGGAAACCTTCGGGTGCGATCACGCGACAGCGCCCGGCCGCCACCTCTTCCGCACGGGTCACGCCGAGCACGCCGCCGAAGTGGTCCGCGTGGGAGTGCGTGTAGATCACGGCCGTGACCGGCCGCGCGCCGAGCTTCTCGTTCGCGAGCTCGAGACACGCCTTCGCGCACGAGGCGCTCGTCAGCGGATCGATCACGACCCAGCCCTTTTCACCGGCGACGAACGAGACGTTCGAGATGTCGTAGCCGCGGGCCTGCCAGAGTCCCGGCGCAACCTCGAAGAGCCCGTCGATCGTGTTGAGTCGCGCCTGCCGCCAGAGACTCGGGTTCACGGTTTCGGGCGCGTCGCCGTCGATGAACGCGTAGCGCGCGAGATCCCAGGCGGGACCGAAGGGACCCTCGATCCGACCGGTCGGGTGGCGCGCGATGAGGCCGCGCGAGGCGCGCTCGAAGTCGCCCGGATCGAGGTCGAAGCGGACGTCGGCGTTGGCGTTTCGGGTGTGCGAGGTCGCGGGTTTGGGCTCGGTGCTCATGGTCGCATTCTGAACCAAACCGGCGTTCGGCGTCAGAAGTCGCAGCAGGCGGGTGGCTCGGGCGAATTCACCGCCGCGTTGATCAGCGGGAACACCGCCGCGTCGTCGAGGCGGACGAAGGTCACGCCCGCCCCGCGAAGCGCCGCGATCAGCGCGGGGAGTTGCGCCGCGGTGTTGACCTGGCTGTCGTGCAGGATCGCGACGCCGCCGCCGTAGAGTGCGAGCCGGGTCAACGTCCAACCGACCATGTCGCTCTGATACGCGGGCGGCAGCCAGCTCGCGTATGCCGGACTGCAGTACCCGTTCCCGATCGCGTAGCACCAGTCCAGCGTGTCGATGTGGAAGCCGACCATCGACAGGCCGTATTCGCGCACGATGCCAGCGCTCGCGCAGTTCGAGGCTGAGAACGGGATCCGGAAGAAGCGCGGATGGTGGCACGCGTCGCCGATCGCGAACCGGATGTTCTGGTTGGTCGCGTCGATCTCGCTTCGCATCTGCTCGACCGAGAGCGTCGTGAAGCGCGCGTGCGAGTAGGAGTGATTCGCGATCTCGAAGAGCGGGTCCGCGTGGATCTCGAGCGCGAGCGCCCGCGTCTCGGGACTCTCGAGCTTGTAGCCCACCATGAAGAACGTCGCGGGCACGCCCTCGTTGCGGAGCGTCTCGACGATCGCCGGCGTCGTGGCGAGGTTCGGTCCGTCGTCGAAGGTCAGCGCGACGCGGTACCCGAACGGGCCGGCATCGGGCGGGGGCTCCTGCGCGCACGAATACCCGCTGCCGGGATCGACCGTCGGCCAGTCGAGACAGACCGCCGGGCCGAAGAACGCGTCGATCCGCACGACCAGCCGCCCGCCGGCCTCGTCGACGAACGCGAACGCCGCGAGGATGTCGGCGCCTTCGGGCGCGTCTCCGGGCGGGTCGACCGCCACGAGCTCGCCCATCGACCACTCGCGGAGCACTCCATCGCCGAGTCCGGCCCACGCAGGATCCGGGCTCGCGATGGCGACGAGGGCCGCGAGCGCGAGAGCGAAGCCGGCACGGTGCCTGCGGCGAGCGGCGAGCAGGGCGACACCGAGGAGTGTGAGTACGACCGGCGCCAGCGCCGGACCGGGAATCACCGGCACGGCCATCGAACGCAGCGCGATCGACACCGCGGCTCCCTCCGCGGTCCCGGTCGTGGTCAGGAGCGCGTCATTCCCGGCCGGCGAATTCAGGGTGAAGTAGGCGTGGGCGACGGTCGCTGCTGGGATCTCCGCGAGCGGAAGCTGCGTCTCGATCAGCGTCGATCCCGCGATTCCATCGCCATCGATCACGGTCCACGGCGGCGACGGGTCGACGACGACCGGTGTCTCGGGTCCGAAGATGCCCGTGAGCGGTTCGACGCAGCTCGCGTGCGTCACCGAGATGACCTGCCTCGTGACGAGATCGACGATCGTCCGCAGAGACAGCTCGACGCCGGGCACCGTTCCGTCGGCGGTCACGATCGCGCAGCCGGTTTCGAGGTTTCGATCGAGATCGAGCCCGACGACGAGTTCGGCCTCGTCCGCGCGCACCTGGCCGGCAAGTGCAATTCCTACGACCAGAGCCCAACTCGCTGCGGTCTTCAGGTCGCCCTCATCGACGGCGGAATCGCGGACGAGTCGGATCGCGCCGAGTCGAAACTTGCCGGGTGCACAACGCTTCGCGCGTTCATCGCCAGCCTATCACGGCCGATTCACACGCCATCCAGGGAAAAGCGGCTGGAAATGCCTCCCGCTCGGGCCTGCCTTGCTGCTAAGATGGGCCTCTGCAAGAGAGCTTGCGGTCAACATGTGTGGACGCAGGCAGGTTTCTCCCGATGTCGGGTTGAAGCTGGAATGTCGCGCCGATCCGAAGGCTGGAAACACGGATGCTCACCCGCCGAATCGCTCGATGCGCGCTGCTCTTCGCGCTGATCTGCGGATCCGCACACGCCGCGACGCTCGACCTGGGCTTCGAGGCGTCACCCTTTGGCAGGCAGCCGCCGTCGCCCTCGGGCCTCGCGTTGAATTCGCTCTGGCTTCCTCCGACCGCGAAGCTCCTCCAGATGCGCACGCCACTCGGTGGGCCGAGCTTCCGCCTGGACTCGTTCGTTCACGTCGCCTCCGAGATCGAGCTCTCGAACATGTCGCCGCGGTTCGAGTCGATCTTCGAGCACGACGACCTGCCGGACCTCGGACGGATCGGCGACGGCGCGGGCGGGTCGCGCTTCTCCACGGATCTGCTGGATCCAGGCCTGTAGCGGCCGATCGCCGCTTCGCCGATGGCGTGCTACCTAGGCAGCGCCATTTCCAGAGAGGGTTTCGATGATTTCGTCTTTGCTGCGATCGGTGGGTTTCGGTTTTGCGTGCGCGGCGATTCTCGTGGCGGGGATCGCGTTGCAGCCCGACGCGGCGCGCGCCGCGGACGGTGACCAACCGAGCTACGAGATCGGGCTCTACGTCTGGGGCACGTCGCTGGTCGGCGAGATCGACACGGACGAGGGCTCGGCGACCACCCGCATCCCCTTCTCGGACCTGATCAGGAACGTGAACGTGTCCGCCATGGTCCGCACGCGCGCGCAATTCGACAAATTTTCCATCGTCTTCGACGGCGAGTACTACGATCTCGAGAGCGATACCGAACGACGGACGATCCGGCTCGGCCCGCAGGGAAATGTCGAGGTCGAAGCGAGCGCGAAGGTCAAGCTCGTGCAGTACATCCTCGAGCTGAACGGCGGATACCAGGTCTTCGACATCGACGCGCCGTACTCGCTGGTCCCCGGCGACGAGCTTCGCACCCGCGGAGAAATGTACCTGGGCGCGCGCTACCTCTCGCTGAAGCCCGAGGTCGAGGTCGAAGTCGGCATGCTGAGCGCCGACATCGGCGAGTGGGAGAGCTGGGTCGACGGCGTCGTCGGCGCGCGGCTCGCATTCGACCTCTCCGAGAACGTGGTGCTCGGCATCCAGGGCGACGTCGGCGGATTCAACGTCGGCCAATCCTCGAAGTTCACCTGGATGCAGATCACGTCGCTCTCCTGGCGTTGCTCCGAGAGCATGACGCTCGCGCTCGGCTACAAGTTCCTCGACATCGAGCGCGAGATCGGAGACACCACGATCGACCTGCAGCTCCGCGGCCCGTTCATCGCCTCGTTCGTGCGGTTCTAGCGAACGAACGAGGCTGCGGCGTCGCTCGCGAGCTGGAGCAGGTTCACGTCGGCCATCTGCAGGAGCGACGCGACACCGGGCAGCGCGTTCTGCGGCAAGAGCCCGATGAGGATCACGGCGGCGGCGCAGCTGGCCAGCGCGAGGCCCTCGAAGAAGGTGGCCTTGCCGGGCGGCTGGGCGTCGTCGCGCGGCGGGTAGAAGTACATCGTGGCGGGGATGCGCAGGTAGTAGCCGAGCGAGATCGCCGAGTTCAGCACGGCGATCACGACGAGCCAGACGAGCGACGAGCTGCCGGTCGCGAGGCCGTTCTGCACCGCGGCGCTGAAGATCAGGAACTTGCCGATGAAGCCCGCCGTGCCCGGCATGCCGAGCAGCGAGAACATGCAGATCGACATCACGATCGCGAGCGCAGGACGGGTCTGCGCGAGGCCGGAGAGATCGTCGATGCGATCGAGCTCCTCGCCGTCGCGGGTCAGGACCGAGACCACCGTGAACGCGCCGACCGTCATGAAGGTGTAGGCGAGCAGGTAGACGAGCACGGCCTGCATGCCGTGCTCGCCGCCGGCGATCACGCCGATCAGCAGATATCCGGCGTGGGCGATGCTCGAGTACGCGAGCATCCGCTTGGTGTTGCGCTGGATCAGCGCCATGACGTTTCCGACCGTCATCGAGAGCGCGGAGAGGACCCAGAGGATCCCGTACACGGACTCCGAGACGGGTGCGAGTCCGGAGTAGACGACGCGGAGCAGCGCGCCGAACGCCGCGACCTTCACCGCCGTCGCCATGAACGCGGAGACCGTCGTCGGCGCGCCCTCGTAGGTGTCCGGCGCCCACTGGTGGAACGGCACCGACGAGATCTTGAAGCCGAGCCCGATCAGCACGAGCCCGGCGCCGACCAGGTCGATCGCGTTCTCGGGATCGAAGCTCGTGGCGATCTCCGAGAGCACGAGCGAACCCGTCGCGCCGTACAGGAGCGCCGAGCCGTAGAGCAGGATTCCCGAGGCGAACGAGCCGATCAGGAAGTACTTCACGGCCGATTCGTTCGAGCGCAGCGACGTCCGCCGGAAGCCCGCGAGCGCGTACACCGGAATGCTCATCAGCTCGAGCGCGAGGAAGAGCATGATCAGATCGGAAGCGGCGACGAGGAACATCATTCCCGTCACCGACGAGAGCACGAGCACGTAGAACTCGCCCCAGTTCGAGTGGATGTGCTCGAGGTACTTGGTCGAGGCGAGCACCGTCAGCATGGCGCCGATCAGCACGATCGACATCAGGAAGAGCGCCAGGCCGTCCATCCGCACCATTTCGAAGTCGGGATTGAAGACGCGCGGCGGCTCCGAGAAGGCATTCAACGTGAAGAGCAGCGAGACCGCGAGGAAGAAGACGCTCGCGGTCGCCAGGTAGGTGCCGCGGCGCGCGGCCGAGACGCGTTGGCCGAGCAGAACCGGCGTTCCGCGCAGCGCCACGTCGAGAAGCGGCAGGCAGAGGACCCCGAGCGCGACGGGAATCATCGGCGCGACGGCGGCGAGATCGAGCTCCGGGATCATCGCGAGGTCTCCACGCCGACCTGCACCGTGATCGGATCGTCGCGCGTCTCGAGGTTCTGCCAGCCGGCCAGGTCCGCACCGCGTCGGGTCATCGTCTCGAGCAGCTCCGTCACCGCGCGATCCATCGGGTTCGTGAACGTCGACGGGTGAACCCCGATCCAGATCATCGGTATCACGAGCGCCGTCGCGACCAGCTTCTCGCGCAGGCCAAGGTCGAGCAGAACCTTGTTCGCGTCGTTCGTGAGCGGACCGAAGAAGACCCGGCGCATCGCCCAGAGCATGTAGACCGCCGAGAGGATCACGCCCGAGGTCGCGACCACCGTCGCTCCGGGCAGGCTCTTGAACGCGCCGAGCAGGATCAGGAACTCCCCGACGAAGCCGTTCAGGCCCGGCAGCCCGACCGAGCTCAGCGTGGCGATCGCGAAGAAGACCGCGAAGACCGGCATCACCGACGCGAGGCCGCCGAACGCGTCGAGCTCGCGCACGTGGCGGCGCTCGTAGAGCATGCCGACGAGGATGAAGAGCGCTCCCGTCGAGATGCCGTGGTTCACCATCTGCAGCACCGCGCCCGCGACCCCCTGCGGATTCAGGGCGAAGAGCCCCAGCACGATGAAGCCCATGTGCGAGACCGACGAGTACGCGACGAGCTTCTTCAGGTCGCTCTGCACCCAGGCGACGAGCGCCCCGTACACCACCCCGATGATCGCGAGGCCGACGATCCAGGGCGCGAAGTCGAGCGCGGCCTGCGGGAAGAGCGGCAGCGCGTAGCGCACGAAGCCGAAGGTTCCGAGCTTCAGCAGGACGCCCGCGAGCACGGCGGAGCCGGGCGTCGGTGCTTCGACGTGCGCGTCGGGAAGCCAGGTGTGGAACGGGAACATCGGCACCTTGATCGCGAACGCGAGCGCGAAGACCGCGAAGAGGAAGCCCTGCCGCTGCCACCACACGCCACCGACGTTCGGAATCGAGAGATCGAGGATCCCGGTGCCGCCGTTGCTGCCGTAGTACTCGAAGCTCGGCAAGCCGAACTGGACCTGGTGCAGCCACGCCAGAACGACGATGCCGACCAGCATCAGCAAGCTGCCGACCATCGTGTAGATGAAGAACTTCAGCGTCGCGTAGATGCGCCGCGGCCCGCCCCAGATGCCGATGATGAAGTACATCGGAATCAGCATCAGCTCCCAGAACACGTAGAAGAGGAAGAGGTTCAGAGCGAGGAACGCGCCGAGCATCCCGGTCTGGAGCGCGAGCATGAAGAACAGGTAGGAGCGCAAGCGCTCGTGGATGTCGTTCCACGAAGCGAGCAGCACGACCGGCAGCAGGAAGCTCGTCAGCGCCACGAGCAGCAGCGCGATCCCGTCGATTCCGAGCGAGTAGTGGATGCCCAGGCTCGGCAGCCACTCCGCGCGCTCGACGAGCTGCATCCCGCTCGAAGCGGGATCGAAGCGCTGCCAGAGCGCGATCGTCAGGACCATCCCCAGCAGCGACGACGCGAAGGCCGTGTACTTCCACACGACTTCGGGAAGGCGGAGGAAACCGTCGAGGAGCGCGAGCACGAGCACCGTCGCGATCGGCAGGAAGACGATCGTCGAGAGCAGGTGATCCGCCAGCAGCGTCTCGAGGCTCTGCATCATCACGCGCCTCGCACCAGCCAGGCGACGAGTAGAACGCCACCGATCAGCATCGCGACCAGATACGACTGCGCGAGGCCCGTCTGCAGGTACTTGAGCGCGCCATCGGCGCTGGCGCGGACGAAGTTCGCGGTGCCGTTCACGCCGATGCCGTCGATCAAGCCCTGATCGACGCCGCGCGAGAGCAGCCCGCGCGAGATCGACTGGAGCGGACGGACGATCGCGAAGTCGTAGAGCTCGTCGATGCGGTACTTGTCGCGGACCAGGGCGTAGAGCGGACGGATCGCGGCGACGATTCCCGGGACGAGGTCACGGCGCCAGTAGTAGAGCAGCGTCGCGAGCCCGATCCCGGCCAGGCCGATCAGCGTCGTCAGCGCGGCGAGACCGTACTCCGTCGAGTGGGGAATCTCGTGCACGGCCGAGTTCACGACCGGCTGCAGGAAGTGGTGCAGGCTGTTCGACCGCTGCACTCCGAACAGCTCTCCGTACGCGTCGGGCAGGCCGAAGAACCCTCCGATCACCGAGAAGACGGCGAGCACGGCGAGCGGGACGAGCACCCACTTCCCCGACTCGTGGATCCGCGCTTGCGTGTGGTGTCCCGCGCGGCTCTCGCCGCTGAACACCAGGAAGTAGAGTCGGAACATGTAGAAGGCGGTGAGGAACGCGGTCGCGAGTCCGATCGCCCAGAGGGCCTGGTGGCCCGGGATCGCGTGCGCCTGGTTCGCGGCGAGGAGGATCTCGTCCTTCGAGAAGAAGCCCGAGAACGGCGGCACTCCCGCGATCGCGATCACGCCGACGAGGAACGTCGCCCAGGTCACGGGCATGCGCCTTCGCAGTCCGCCCATCCGCGTGATGTCCTGCTCGTGATGCATTCCGAGAATCACCGAGCCCGCGCCCAGGAAGAGCAGCGCCTTGAAGAACGCGTGCGTCATCACGTGGAAGATCGCCGCGCTGTAGGCCGCGACTCCGGCCGCCAGGAACATGTAGCCGAGCTGGCTCACCGTCGAGTACGCGAGCACCTTCTTGATGTCGTTCTGCGCGAGTCCGACCGTGGCGGCGAAGAACGCCGTCAGCGCGCCCGTCCACGCGACCGTCGCCTGCGCGCCGGGCGCGAGCGAGTATGCGAACGACATGCGGCAGACCATGTACACGCCGGCCGTCACCATCGTCGCCGCGTGGATCAGCGCCGAAACGGGTGTCGGACCCGCCATCGCGTCCGGAAGCCAGACGTAGAGCGGAATCTGCGCGGACTTCCCGCACGCGCCGACGAACAGACACAGGCATGCGAGCGTGAGCAGACCCCAGGTCGGAAAGCCCGGCAGGAACGAGAGCCAGCCCGGAAGCTCGACGGTCTGATGGGCGAGCAGGCCGATGTTCGCGGACATCTCGCGGAACTCGACGGTCGGCAGACCCGCCTGCGCGAACGACCAGAACAGCAGGAAGATCCCCAGCAGGAAGCCGAAGTCGCCGATCCGGTTCACCACGAACGCCTTCTGTCCGCACTTGGCGTTGTGGTCGTCGAGGTACCAGAACCCGATCAGAAGATAGGAGCAGACGCCGACGCCCTCCCAACCGACGAACATCACCAGCAGGTTGTCGCCGAGGATCAGCATCAGCATCGAGAACATGAACAGGTTGAGGTAGGCGAAGAAGCGCTGGAAGCCGCGGTCGTCGCGGTGATCGTCGTCCATGTAGCCGACGGAGTAGATGTGGATCAGCGAACCGACGCCCGTGACGACGAGCACCATCACTGAGGAGAGCGGGTCGAGCAGGAACGCGAGCTCCGCGTGGAAGTCACCCGCGGAAATCCACGTGTACAGGTTGTCCGCGTAGTAGGCCGTGTCCGGAGGCAGCACGTTCTGGAGCGCGAGCTTGAAGACCTGAACGATCGCGATCGCGAACGAGGCGATCGGCGCGCCGCAGGCGAGCGCGATCACCACGGCGCGCGGTAGCTGGCGGCGTGCGAAGACGAGCCAGGCCCCCGAGAGCACGGCCGCGATCAACGGCAGCAGGGGGATCCAGCGAAGCGCGGCGTTCTCGTGCTCGGTCACGTCTCTCCTACCACTTCATCTGACTGGAGTCTTCGATGTTCACGGTGTCGCGGTTGCGGACGAGGCTGATGATGATGGCGAGCCCGACGGCGACTTCGACCGCCGCCACGACCATGACCATGAAGGCCAGGATCTGTCCCTGATCGTTGCCGATCTCGCGGCTGAACGAGACGAGCGACAGATTCGCCGCATTGAGCATCAGCTCGATCGACATGAACATCACGATGATGTTCCTGCGCAGCAGCACCCCGAGCGCGCCGATCGCGAAGATCAGCGCGGCGACGATCTGGAAATGGAACGGCAGCACGTCGCCCATCAGTCGATCTTCTTCTTGGCGAGCACGACCGCCGCGACGATGCCCGCGAGCAGGAGCACACCGGCGACCTGCACCGAGAGCACGTAGTCGGTGTAGAGCGCCTCTCCGATCGCGCGCGTCGTGCCGTAGCTCGGATCGACGTCGGGCCAGGCCGAACGGTTCCCGGCGAGGGCCCGGACGAGCCAGAGGACGGCGCCCGCGGCGACGATCGCGCCGACCGCTTTGGTGATCGGCTGGCTCTCCGCGCTGGCCGCGCCGCTCCCACGCAGGTTCAGGAGCATGATCACGAACAGGAACAGGACGACGATCGCGCCCGCGTAGACCATCACCTGGATCAGCCCGACGAACTGCGCTTCGAGCAGGACGTACAGACCGGCGAGCGAGAGCATCGACATGACGAGAGAGAGGGCCGAGTTGATCGGACTGCGCAGGTTTCCGATGACGCCGAGCGACGACGCGACCGCGGCCACCGAGAAGACCCAGAACAGCGCCGTACGCATCAGCGCGTGACCTCCTGGACGAGCAGGATCCCGAAAGCGGTGATCACGATGTTCGCGAGCGAGAGCGGCAGCAGGATCTTCCACCCCAGGTTCATGACCTGGTCGTAGCGGAAGCGCGGCATGCTCCAACGGATCAGCATCTGGAACCAGATCAGGACCACGACCTTGGTCAGGAAGACGATCACGGCGAGCAGCATCGCGGCCAGGTTCGCCAGGTTCTCGCCGAGCACGGGCGTCGCCGACGAGATGATCCCCGCCTCGGGCAGCCACGGGATCGACCAACCGCCCAGGAACATCGCGGTCAGGAGCGCCGCGATCACGACGACCTCGATCCACTCCCCCATCATGTACAGGCCGAACTTCATGCCCGAGTACTCGATGAAGTAGCCGGCGATGATCTCGGATTCGCCCTCGGGCGTGTCGAACGGGGCCCGCTTGTTCTCGGCCATGAGCGCGGTGAGGAACATGAAGAACGGCAGCGGCTGCAGGACGATTCCCCACATCGGGATCGTGACCCATCCGATCCAGCCGGTGCCCTGCGCGACCCAGCCGAAGTGCTCGAGGAAGCCGAAGAGCCGGAACGTCTCCTGCTGCATCACGCCGATGTCGCTCAGCTTGAGCGTGCCGAAGATCATGAACAGACCGACGACGGTGATCCCGAGCGCGACCTCGTACGAGATCATCTGCGCCGATACGCGGATCGAGCCGAGCATGCCGTAGTTGTTGTTGCCGGCCCAACCCGCGAGCATCGAGCCGTAGGTCGCGATCGAGCCGATCGCGAACACGTAGAGCACGCCGTAGTCGAGATCCGCGACGGTGAGCGAGACGTGCGCGCCCCACATGTCGTAGGTCCCGCCGTAGGGGATCACCGCGAAGCTGATGATCGCCGGGACGACGGCGATGAACGGGCTCACCAGGTGGAGGAAGCGGTGCGCGCCGGTCGGCACCATGTCTTCCTTCAGGATCATCTTGAGCGCGTCGGCGAGCGGATGGATCAGGCCGAGGGCCCGGATGCCGAAGATCTCGGCGCGGTTCGCACCGATGCGATTCTGCATCAGCGCGCTCTGCTTGCGCTCGACCCAGGTCATGATCGGTGCGAAGACCAGCAGGACGAGCGCGAAGAGGAAGAGCGCGACCCAGACCGTGGACGTCGCCATCTACGAGATTCCCGCGGCGGCGGCGATCTGCGCGAGCGCGTCGGCCTCCGACCAGGCCTCGAAGGCGGGCTCGACGACGGCCGAGAACGATTGCACGAGCCCGCGCGAATTCGTGAACGTCCCCGACTTCTCGAGGAAGCTGCGCGCGGGCAACGCCACGACCGCGCGCGCCGAGAGGGCGGACTCGTGGGTGTCGATCAGCACGATGTTCCGGACGTCGCCGAAGACCTCGGCGGTCGTCGTGTGTCCGAGCACGATGGCGAGATCCGCGCGGCCGAGCTGCTCGTTCGACTCGACCATGCCGAGCGCGCGGCAGCCGGCGGCGTTGGGCGACTTCTCCGCCTCGATCAGGATCGCGTCCGACTCGCCGCGCGGAACCGAGAAACGCGCCGGTCCCGCACCGAGCGAAGCGAGCAGATCGCGGAACGCCTCGAGGTCGGCATTCGAAGCGAACGGAGACGCGACACCGATGATCTTCCCGTTCGCGTCGCGGGTCGCCCGCACGAGCTCGGCCGCGCGCTTGACCGCGTCGGTGTAGCTCGCGTCGCGCCCGTCGACGCGCGGCGACGTCAGCCGGCCGGTCGAGTTCTTCTTGTACGACATGCGGCCGTGGTCGCACATCCAGGTGTCGTTCACCGCGTCGTTCCTTCGCGGCACGAAGCGGTAGATCTTGTTGTTCGAGCGCGATGCGACGATGTTGCAGCCGCGCGAGCACTGGTTGCAGACGCTCTCGACGTCGTCCGTGAACCAGACGCGGACCTTGAAGCGGAAGTCCCGCGTCGTGAGTGCGCCGACCGGACAGATGTCGGCGACGTTCATCGAATACGGATTGTCGAGCTCGCTTCCCGGGAAGACCTCGAGCAGCGACTCGTCGCCGCGATTCACGACCCCGAGCTCCCCCGTCTTCGGAATCTCTCGGCAGAATCGCACGCAGCGCCGGCACAGGATGCAGCGCTCCTGGTCGAAGACGATCGTCGGGCCGAGGTCCACCGACTTCTTCGCGGGGCGTCTCGGCTCGCGGGTGCGCGCCGCCGGCACGCCCCATTCGTAGGCGTAGTCCTGCAGCTTGCACTCGCCGGCCTGGTCGCAGATCGGGCAGTCGAGCGGATGATTGATGAGCAGGAGCTCCATCACGCCACGGCGCGCCGCGAGCACGCGATCGCTCTTCGTGTGGACCTTCATCGCGTTCATCACCGGCGTGTTGCAGGCGATCTGGAGCTTCGGCATGCCCTCGATCTCGACCTGACAGAGCCGGCACGATCCATCGACCGAGAGCTTGGGGTGCCAGCAGTAGTGCGGGATCTCGATGCCGTGCGCGAGCAGGCCGAGATCGTCGATCGCCTGCATGACGGTACGGCCCTCGGCCACTTCGTACTCGACTCCGTCGATCGTCAGCGTCGGCATCGCTAGAGCTCGAAGCTTTCGGGGAACGGGCACTTCTTGTCGCGCACGTGCGCTTCGAAGTCGTCGCGGAAGTGCCGCAGCAGTCCCTGGATCGGCCAGGCCGCGGCGTCGGCAAAGGCGCAGATCGTCTGTCCCTCCATCAACGACGGAACGTCGCCGAGCAGTGCGAGATCCTCGGCGCTGCCGCGACCCTGCTCGATCTTCTGACACAGCTTGTGCACCCAGGCCGTTCCCTCGCGGCACTGCGTGCACTGGCCGCAGGACTCGTCGCGGAAGAAGTACGAGACGACCGTCGCGACGCGCACCATGCAGACGCTCTCGTCCATCACCATCACGCCACCGGTGCCCAGATGCGTACCCTTCTGCGAGAGGAACTCCTCGGCCATCGGAACCTCGAGCTCCGTCGGCGGAAGGATCGGCATCGACAACCCGCCGGGCATCACTCCCTTCAACCTGCGGCCGCCGCGAACGCCTCCCGCGTGCCCGAGCACCTCGCGAAGTGGCGTCCCGAGCGGAAGCTCGAAGAGGCCCGGCCGCTCGACGTGACCACTCACACCAAAGAGTGTCGTCCCCGGGCTCTTCTCCGTGCCGCGAGCCTTGAACCACTCGACCCCGCGGTCGAGGATGAACGGCACGTGCGCGAACGTCTCGATGTTGTTCACCGTCGTCGGCAGACCGAACGCGCCGTGCTGCGCCGGAAACGGCGGCTTCTTTCGCGGCTGCCCCTTCTTGCCCTCGAGCGATTCGAGCAGGCCCGTCTCTTCGCCGCAGATGTACGCGCCCGCGCCCGAGTGCACGACGATGTCGAGATCGAATCCCTTCTTGCCGAGGATGTTCTTCCCCAGGAGCTTTCGCGCGTAGAGCGCCTTCACCGCCGTCTCGAGCGAGCGGATCGAGTCGCGGTACTCGCCGCGCACGTAGATGTACGCGCGCCGCGCGCCCATCGCCCACGCGCCGATCAGGATGCCCTCGAGCACCTCGAACGGTCCGCGCTCCATGATCATCCGGTCCTTGAACGAGCCGGGTTCGGATTCGTCGCCGTTCACGACGATGACCTTCGTGCGGTCGTTCGTCTTCGGCATGAAGCTCCACTTCAGCCCGGTCGCGAAGCCCGCTCCTCCCCGGCCGCGCAGCCCCGACGCCTTCACCACGTCGGTGACCTGTTCCGGTGTCAGCGCGATCGCCTTCGCGAGACCCGCGAGCCCGCCCTTCGCCTCGTAACCGGCGAGCGTCTGGAACCCGTCGTCGCCGTAGTTCTCGGAAAGGTAGTTCTTGATGAGCGGTTCGACGGCCAACGCCTACTCCAGCTCGTCGATGATGCGGCGGGCCGCTTCCAGGTCGAGATTCTCGTGGTACACGCCATCGACGCGCATCATCGGCGCGGTACCGCAGGATCCGAGGCACTCTTCGTGGCCGATCGTGATGCGACCGTCCTTCGTCGTCTCACCCGCGTGCACGCCGAGATGCGCTTCGAGTTCCTTCAGAAGCGTGCGCGCACCGCGCAGACTGCAGGGCAGGTTCGTGCACACGTACACGTGGTGCCGACCCTGCGGCTCGGTGTAGAACATGTTGTAGAAGCTGAGCACTTCCCAGACCTGGACGGGCTCGAGGTCGAAGAGCGCGGCGAGTTCTCGCGCACCCTCCGCGTCGATGTGGCCCTTCTCCCGCTGCAAGACATAGATCGGCGGGCAGGAGCGCGCCTCGCTTCTGCGGGTAGCGCTCGAAGAGCGACTCGATCTCGCTGCGGGTCTCGGACTTCAAGCCACTACTCCCAATCCAACCCGCCGCGCAGCCACTCGTACGCGAGCCCGACCGCGAGAACGGCCAGGAAGGGAGTCATCACGGCCAGCCCGTACCAGCCGAGATCCTTGAAGACGACCGCCCACGGAAAGAGGAAGACCAGCTCGACGTCGAAGATGATGAACGACACGGCGACCATGTAGAACTTCACGCTGAAGCGGCGGTTCGGCGACACGAGTTGGTGTTCACCGCACTCGAACGGCTCCTGCTTCTCCGCGAAGACGAGCTTCGGGCCAAGCAGGGTCGTCGCAGCGAGGAAGGTGAGCACCCCGAGGGAGCCCAGCAGCGCGAAGAGCCCGAGACCGGCGTATTCCCCCATCGGACCCCTCGAAACTCCCCCGCGAATTCCCGCGAAACTGCCTGTATTTCCTGGAAAAAGGCGGCGCAAACGTAGAAGGCGGCCCGCGCACTGTCAACCGGCGGTAGGCGCGTCTATGCTTGCTGAATGAGCGTCGAGAATCCGGTTCGCTGCGCGGTGCTGGGTGCGGGCAGCTTCGGCACCTGCCTCGCGATCCTGCTCGCCGAGAAGGGACACCAGGTCGATCTCTGGGCCCGCGACGAACACCTGGTCGACGCGATCGCGACGGGCCGACGCAACCCGCGTTACCTCACCGACTTCGCACTGCCTGATGCGATTCGCCCCACCGCGTCGCTCGAGCAGGCGCTCGACGACAAGGAGCTCGTGATCTCCGTCGTGCCGAGCCACGCGGTGCGCGAGGTCTGGGGAAAGGGGTGTGAGCTCGTCCGCCCGGACGCGCTGATCGTCTCCGCGTCGAAGGGGATCGAGGTCGGATCCGGAAAGCTCGTCTCGGAGATCCTGATGGAGACGGTGCCGCGCGAGATGCACGACCGGCTCTGCTTTCTGTCGGGGCCGAGCTTCGCGAGAGAGATCGCGGAGCGAAGGCCGACGGCGGTCTCGCTGGCCGCGCGCAACGAGACCTACGCGATCGCCGCCCAGACCCTTCTCTCCTCGCCTCAGTTCCGCTGCTACACCACCAACGACGTGGTCGGAGTCGAGCTCGGGGGCGCGCTGAAGAACGTGATCGCGATCGCGGTCGGCGTCGCCGACGGTCTCGAGGCGGGACTGAACTCGCGGGCGGCGTTGATCACGCGGGGTCTGGCCGAGATCACCCGGCTCGGCGTCGAGCTCGGGGCGAATCCCGTCACCTTCCTCGGTCTCTCCGGTGTCGGCGATCTGGTGCTGACCTGCACGGGCGACCTGTCGCGAAATCGCCGCGTCGGCATCGAGATCGGGCGGGGCAAGACCGTCGACGAGGTGCTCGGCGGGCTCACCCAGGTCGCCGAGGGCGTGCGCACCGCGAAGTCCGCCTGGGAGCTCGCGCAGAAACTCGGCGTGGACATGCCGATCACGACGGGCGTCTACCTGATGCTCTTCGAGGGAAAGAACCCCGTCGAAGCGGGGATCGAGCTTCGCTCGCGCCAGCTGAAGAGCGAGTACGAGTAGCTCGGATGAGGACCTTGCCGCTGCGGATCTGCCTCGGTCTTCTCGTCGTCTGCGCGCTCGCCGGCTGCGGCCCGAAGCTCGTGCGCGAGCGCGTCTACGACAAGCCGACGGTGCGCGTCGAGCTGCGTCATCAGAAGGTCGATGGAGCGCCCGTCACGCGGGGATACTCCCACCCCGCGACGATCGCGGACGTGCGCATCGCCCACATCCTGGCGAGCCTCTCCTATCAGGACAAGGACGGAGAGCGGCAGCCGTCGATCCGGTCGCAGTTCGTCTACGACCTGGGAGACGGCATCTCGGCCGCGCTCGCGAAGGCCGGGCCGGACGACGAGATCGCCGCCGCCGTCTTCCCCGAGGACCGCCGGCTCGGGATCTTCACCGAGTCCCGCGTCACGGCGTTTCGGCTCTTCGTGCTGGGGGACGAGATGCGGATCGAGTTCTTCTCGATCGAAGCGCCACTCGAACGCGACTCCGGGCGATCCGCCACGCGCGGCTACGAGATCCCGACGGCTCTGCCGAGCCTCGCCCCCGGGTTCAAGCTCGTCGCGGGAGAGGCGCAGCGACGAGCCGGGCCGCGAAGCCTCGAGGTCGCCTGGCGCGATGCGTACTACCGCAGACCCGTCAGCCTCAGCTTCCGGGAGGGGCACGTGCGGCGCCGCACCGTACTGATGGAAATGCCGACGGAGGAGACGGCCGCGACGCCCGGCGAGACGCCGCTCCCGCCCGGTCTTTCCGATGCGCAGATCCGCGCGCTCGACGAGCTCGACGCCAGCCGCCGGAACGGACTCGTGACGGAGTCCGAGTACCAGCGTCGCCGCAAGCTCGTGCTCGAAAACCAGCTCGACGACGCCGGCTACGGCACGGGACCGCGATGAGCGTGCTGCGCGTGCACATCGACACCGATCCCGGGCTCGACGACCTGCTCGCGCTCGCGTTCGCCCTCGCCTCTCCCGAGCTCTCGGTCGAGGGCATCACCACGGTGGCCGGGAACGCGTCGCTCGCAACCGTGACCGAGAACGCGCTCCGCTTCGTCACGCTCGCCGGCGCCGCGATCCCGGTCGGCATCGGCGCCGACGGTCCGCTCGCGCTCTCCCGCGTGGATGCCGCGAGCTATCACGGCGCGGATGGGCGGCGCGGCGTGCCGATCGCGGATCCATCGACGGCTCCGTTGACCTCCGCGCGGGAGCTGATGAAGCAGAACCTCGCAGAGCACCGAGTCGAGCGCGTGATCGCGCTCGGACCACTCACGAACGTCGCGTCACTCGTCCGAGAGGAGCCCGGGCTCTTCGCGGACACGGAAGTGGTGTGGATGGGCGGGACGCTCGGCCGGGGAAACGTGACGCGCGTCGCCGAGTTCAACTCGTTCGCGGATCCCCACGCGGTCCGCGTCGTGCTCGAATCAGGGGTTCGGCTGCGCGTGATCGGTCTCGAGGTGACCGAACGCGTCGCGCTTCGCGGCAGGGACCTGCCGAGCGACGGCTTCGGATCGACGCCGCGCGCGCGCACGGTCGAGGGAGCGCTTCGCGCGCTACTCCGCGCCGAGCAGGCGTTCTCGGGCGACGAGGCCGCGTACCTGCACGACCCCTGCGCGGTCGCCGCGGCGTTCGCGCCCGAACTCTTCGATTTCTCGGAGACACGGCTTCGCGCGTTCGATGCGGAGGGCTCCGAACGAGGGAGGATCTGCGTCGACGACTCCGCGCGGCACGAGATCCACTACGCGCTGGGCGCGCGCGAGCCCGCGCTCGTCTCGCTCTTCCTCGAGCGCGTCACGAAGTGGGCCGGCGAATCGGCGAGCGCGTCATGAACGAGCGGGATCTGCGTTGAGCGAGCGCTTCGACTTCCACACGCACACCCGGGCCTCGGACGGAGATCTGACACCGACGGAGCTGGTGCGCGCGGCCGCAGAGAATCGCGTGACGGCCTTCGCGCTCACCGACCACGACACGACGGATGGAATTGCCGAGGCGCAGCAGGAAGGACGGCGACTCGGAATCGAGGTGATCGCCGGAATCGAGCTCTCGGTGAACGATTCGGACGGCACGCGCTCGCTGCACGTGCTCGGACTCGGCATCTCGCCCGGGAATCCCCGCCTGCGCGCGCGGCTCGAGGTCGCGCGCCACGCACGGATCGGCCGGGCCGAGCGGATGGTCGCCCGGCTGCAAGCGCTCGGCATCGAGATCGGGCTCGAACGCGTCACAGAGATTGCCGCGGGCGGCTCGGTCGGCCGGCCGCACATCGCGCGCGCGCTCGTCGAGATCGGCGCCTGCAGCGACGCCGACGACGCGTTCGTGAAGTACCTGCGGCGCGGGCGTCCCGCCTATGAACCGTACGACACGCTGTCCGCGGCCGACGCGATCGCGCTGGTGCACGACGCGGGTGGCGTCGCCGTGCTCGCGCACCCGCCGCTCTCGGGCGGCGTGGACCGACCCGGCGGAATCGAAGCCTTCGTCGAGCGTCTGCTGCCCGACGGACTCGACGGCCTCGAGATCTGGCACCCCGGACACCGGCCGAACCAGATCCGGCGCCTCCGCCGGCTGGCGCGCGAACACCACCTGATCGAGACGGGCGGGAGCGACTTCCACGGCGAAGAGCGCCCGGACATCGAGATAGGTCGGGGACGTGCCGGCGGTCTGCGCATCGGTCGCCCCATTTACGATGCCCTGATCGACCGACTCTCCGCTCGAAGCGGCGACGCCGAATTGACCCTCTCCGGAGCCGAGAGTAACCTCGGCCGCCCCTCATGAGCAGTGAACGCGATAAGAGCGGGCAAAGCACGCGTGCGGTCCACGCAGGTGAACGGGGTGCGCGGCCGCGGATCTCCGATTCGATCACGACGCCGATCGTGCAGAGCGCGACCTACTGGTTCCGCGACACGCAGGAAGTGATCGCGTACCAGGAGGGCCGGCACGCGAGCTTCGAGTACGGTCGCTACGGCAACCCGACGACGCGCGCGCTCGAGGAGAAGCTCACGGGACTCGAAGGTGGTGACGATTGCGTCGTCTCCGCGTCGGGGATGAACTCGGTCACCACGCTGCTCTTCGCGCTCATGCCGCAGAACGGTCATCTGGTCACGACCCACGACTGCTATCGGCGCACGCGTCAGTTCCTGCAGACGCTTCTGCCGAAGATGGGCATCCGCACGACGGTGGTGGACCCTTCCGACCTCGAGGGCATCGAGCGCGCGCTCGACGCGGGCGCCAGTCTGTTCTTCTCCGAGTCCCCGACGAATCCGTACCTGCGCGTCGTCGACATTCCCCGGGTCGCCGAGCTGTGCCGGAAGCGCGGCGCGATCTCGGTGATCGACTCGACGTTCGCCACGCCGATCAATCAGCAGGCGCTCGCGCTGGGAGTGGACCTGGTCTTGCACTCTGCGACGAAGTACCTCGGCGGGCACAACGACGTGCTCGGAGGAGCGCTCGTCGGGCGGCGCGATCTGATCCGGTCGATCCGAGACCTGCACGGCGTGCTCGGCGGCGTGATGGACCCGCACACTGCTTATCTGATCCTGCGTGGCGTCAAGACATTGGCGCTTCGGGTCGAGCGTGCGAATCGCACCGCCGAGACGATCGCGCGCTATCTCGAACAACACCGTCGGATCGAGCGCGTCCACTACCCGGGTCTCGAGAGTCACCGCGATCACGAAGTCGCGAAGCGCCTGATGAAGGGCTTCGGGGGTGTGGTCAGCTTCGAGGTTCGCGGATCGCTCGAGACCGCGTCGAAGTTCATCGACGCGCTCCGCATCCCGTACATCGCGCCGAGCCTCGGCGGAGTCGAGTCGCTCGTCGAGCAGCCGACGGTGGTGTCGTACTGGGACAAGACCCCGGACGAGCGCGCGGCGCTCGGCATCCGCGACAACCTCGTGCGTTACTCCTGCGGCGTCGAAGACACCGACGACCTGGTCCGGGACATCGAGCAAGCGCTCGATCGGGCGTAGCCAGCTAGATCAGCAATCCGGTCGAAGCGCGCTCGAGCGCGAGCAGCCGACGTTTCGCGTCGAGGCCGCCCGAGAATCCACCGAGCCGTCCCTGAGCGGCGATGACGCGGTGACAAGGGATCACGATCGGCACCGGGTTGTTGCCCGTCGCCGTTCCCGCGGCACGGACCGCGCGCGGTCGGCCGGCTCCGTTCGCGATCCCTCCGTAGGTGCGCGTCTCGCCGTAGGGGATCGCCGCGATCTCGCGCCAGACCGCGAGCTGGAAGTCGGTGCCGCGCAGTTCGAGCGGGACCGAGAACTCGCGACGTCGTCCGGCGAAGTACTCGGCGAGTTCCTGCGAGAGCTTGTCGACGAGGGGAAGCCAGGGAACACGCTCGCAATCGGAGAACGTGTTCCGCAGCCAACCGGCGAAGCCGGGTCCGCTCGAGCGCGGCAATCCGATCCGCGCGACGCCGCTCTCGGTTACGGCGAGACGCAGGCTGCCGATCGGCGTCTCGACCACGGCGGTCGCGAGCTTCACCCCCATCGTCGTCGAGCCTACCACCATCCACTCGCGTCGGGCACGAAGTTTCAGCGCCCAGAAACAGGCCTGGGGGGCAGCGCGAGCTGCCCCCCAGCCATTACGTCCAACCTCTGAACCGAGAATCGAGAACGCTAGCCGCGGCGGCGCGTCGTGCGACCCGTCTTCTTGCGGGCCGTTGCCCCGCGACGTGTCGCCTTCTTCGCGCGTGCCGTCGTCTTGCGCGCCGTGCTCCGTCGCCGAGGAGCGGCGCGTCGCGCGGTCTTCTTGCGGCGACCGGCTCCGCCTCGCCGCGCCATCTTCGTGCGGCAGACGTCGCCCTTCTTGTCGATGAAGTAGAGGAAGCCGTCCTCTCGCTTCACTCCGGCCTTGGCGACCTTCTGCGGCTTGTTGCGCGCCTGACGTCCGCCGCCACGTGCCATCGCAACACGAGAAACATCGCCCTGCTTGTCGAGATAGTAGAGATAGCCGGATTCACGCTTGACTCCGACCGTTGCCACTTTACTTGCTGCCATCGTTCCCCCCACACGTTCCGGTTACGGAACTGCGAGAGGTTATGGAACGAAATCCGAGCTTGTAAAGGCCTGAGGCTCGGAATTTGCACATTTTCTCGTCGCTGACCGGCCTACACCAATCGGAGGTTCCGCCGAATTCGAGCGAGCGGCTCGTCGGTGGACGGCTGGAATTCGCGACCGGTGATGCGCTCGAACGTCTCGATGTATCGACGTGCGGCTTCGCAGCGAACATCGTCGGGCAGCGTCGGTGGCGGACCGTCTCCGCGATAGCCCTGATCGACGAGCCAGCGTCGCACGTACTCCTTGTCGAGCGACTTCGGATCCTCTCCGCGCGAGAACGCGTCGGCATAGCCGTCGGCGTACCAGTATCGGGACGAATCGGGAGTGTGGATCTCGTCGATCACGACGATCCGACCGTCGGCGTCGAGACCCATCTCGTACTTCGTATCGACGAGGATCAGGCCGCGCGTCGATGCCCACGTCTGGCCGGCGGTGAACAGCCGCGCCGCAATGCCCGCCGCCTCGTCGTAGTGCGCGGCCGAGATCACCCCGGAGGCGATCAGCTCCTCGCGCGACGTGAGCGCGTCGTGCTCGCCCTGTTCGGCCTTCGTCGTCGGCGTGAGAAGTGGCTCGGGCAGGCGTTGGTGCTTGCGGAGGCCGTCCGGAAGTCGATGTCCGCAGTAGAGTCGTTCCCCGGCCTCGTACGCGCGCCAGATCGACGTGCTCGAGACGCCGGTCAGGTAGCCGCGGTAGACGAACTCGACCGGCAGCGGCCGACACTCGCGAGCGATGGTGACGCACGGATCGGGCACCGAGAGGACGTGGTTGGGTGCGATCGACGCGGTCTTCTCGAACCAGAACGCCGCGATCTGATTCAGCACCTGACCCTTGAAGGGGATCGTCCCGACGACGACGTCGAAGCAGCTGATCCGATCGCTCGCGACCAGCGTCCGCCGGTCGTCGGCGACGTAGCAGTCGCGGACCTTGCCCTCGATGCGTCGCCCGAGCTCGATGAAGTCCGTACGCCCGAGGGTACGCTCACACTGACGGCCCAGAACGATCGGGTCGATCCCCATGCGTCTCATCCCCCCGGAGCGCGAACGCGCCGCTCCACCGCGTCGAGCACCAACCTCTCCAGCACCACGCCGTCGAGGCGGTTGATCTCCTGAATTCCCGTCGGGCTCGTGACGTTGACCTCGGTGAGCCAGCTTCCGATCACGTCGATGCCCGCGAAGACGATCCCGAACTCGCGCAGCGTCGGCCCGATGCGCGCGCAGATCTCGCGGTCGCGCGCCGTCAGCGCCGACTTCACCGCCGTCCCGCCGACGTGGAAGTTCGCGCGGGTCTCCCAGTGCAAGGGTGTGCGCAGGACCGCGCCGACGGGCTCCCCTTCGACCACGATGATGCGCTTGTCGCCGTCGCGGATCTCGGGCACGTAGCGCTGCGCGATCTGGAACGTGGTTCCGTGCCGGGTGCCGAGCTCGAGAATGGCCGAGACGTTCCGATCCTCTGGAGTCAGGTGGAAGACACCCTCGCCTCCGCACCCGTCGAGCGGCTTGATCACCATCTCGCCGCCGAGCTTGCGGCGGAACTCGAGCAGCTCGGGGATGCTCCGGCTCACCAGGCTCTCGGGGCAGAGCTCGGGAAAGCGCAGGATGAAGAGCTTTTCGGTCACCTCGCGCAGGCCGCGCGGCGCGTTCACGACCCGGGTCGTCGGCGGAACGAGATCGAGCAGGTGCGTGACGAAGAAGTAGTTCAGGTCGTACGGCGGGTCCTTGCGCATCCAGACCACGTCGAACTCGCCGAGCTCACCCGAGCTCGCCGCGCCGAGCTCGAACCAGTCGCGTCCCTCGCGCACGTGGGTCTCGACCCAGCGGGCACGTGCGGCGCCACCCGGCCCGATCGACAGCTCCGCCACGCCGCAGGTGGCCACGCGATGTCCACGGCGCGAGGCCTCGCGCATGAAGGCGATGCTGGTGTCTGCATCGGGGTTCAAACCGGGCACCGGATCGACGATAAAGAGGTGCCGCATGTGGCGGATGCTAGGGTGGTCCGTCGCGCACTGTCAAAGGTACGAGCCCTGCGGTAGGTTCGGCCGCCGGCGCCACGGCCTGCCTGTTCGAATCGAGGAGTGCGCTTGAGACGCCTCGCAAAGCTCGTCCTCGCTCTCTGCATTCTCGCCGCGCTCGGAGCTGCCGGCGGTGCGGTCGCGTTCTGGGTCCTGATCCTGAAGGATCTGCCCGAGATCAAGAGCCTGCGCGACTACCGCCCGAATCTGATCACGCGCGTGCTCGACGTCGATGGCAACGAGGTCGCGAGCTTCGCCACCGAGCGGCGCATCATCATCCCGATCGAGGAGGTTCCGCGGACGGTCGTCGATGCCTTCGTCGCCGCCGAGGACGGGGAGTTCTACGAACACCAGGGCCTCGACTACGCGGGCATCCTGCGCGCCGCCTTCACGAACCTGGTCGAGGGACGCAAGGCGCAGGGCGCGAGCACGATCACGCAACAGGTCGCGAAGACCTTCCTGCTCAGCTCCGAGCGCAGCTATACCCGCAAGCTCAAGGACATGGTGCTCGCGCGACGCATCGAGCAGTCGCTCTCGAAGAACGACATCCTCTATCTGTACCTGAACCAGATCTACATGGGTTCGGGCGCGTACGGCCTCGAGGCCGCGGCGCAGACGTACTTCGGGAAGTCCGCACGCGATCTCCAGATCCACGAAGCGGCGGTGATTGCCGGACTCGTGCCGCGACCGGCCGAGTGGAATCCACACGCCAACGCCGAGATCGCTCGGCGCAAGCAGCTGCTCGTACTGAATCGCATGGTCGAGAAGAACTTCCTCGACTCCGCGGCCGCCGAGTCCTGGGCGGCCCAGCCGCTCGTCTACGCGCGCGCGACCTGGCAGGAGCGCGAGTCCGCATCCGCGTTCTTCGTCGAGGAGGTGCGCCGGTACCTGATGAGCCGATTCGGGGGCGAGCAGGTGCTGACGGGCGGACTGACGGTGCACACGTCCCTCGACGTCGAAGATCAGATCGACGCCTGGCGCGCGGTTCGCAAAGGGCTGCGCGACCACGATCGGCGAATGGGGTATCGCGGACCGATCCGAAACGTGCCGAAGACGGATTGGCCCGCGGTCATGGACGAGATCGGCGCGACCAATGCCGCGATCGTTCCCGGCGAGGACTCGCTCCACCGCGGGCTCGTGATCTCGGTCGACGACACGGCACAGAGAATCGAGCTCGCTCTCGGACCCGAGGAGCGGACCTCGCTCGGGCTTGCCGATGTCGCGTGGGCCGGACCGGTGAACCCCGCGCGGGACGGCGTCGTCGCGCGGGTGTCTCGTGTCGGACAGGCGCTGCACGCGGGCGACCTGGTCGACCTCGAAGCCCTGAAGTCAGACGGTGAGGAAGCACGCTTCGCGCTGTATCAGCGCCCGCTCGCCGAAGGCGCACTGATCTCAGTCGATCTCGAGAAGGCGCAGCTCCGGGCGGTCGTCGGTGGCTACAGCTTCGCGCAGAGCGAGTTCAACCGCGCGCTGCAGTCGCGCCGTCAGCCCGGCTCCGCGTTCAAGCCGATCGTGTACGCCGCTGCGCTCGCGCGCGGGTACACGCCCGCGACGATCGTCCAGGACACCGCGATCGTGTACGAGGACTACTCGCGCGGGTTCTCCTGGAAGCCCGAGAACTACTCCGAGGATTTCCTCGGCCCGATCACGCTCCGCACGGCGCTCGCGAAGTCCCGGAATGCCGCGACGATACGCATTCTCTCCGACATCGGGATCGCCCCGGTGCGCGACATGACGCGCACGCTCGGCATCGCTTCGAAGATGGAGATGAATCTCGGACTCGCGCTCGGCAACAGCGAGGTGACGCTGGCCGAGATCGTGCGGGCGTATACCGCGTTCGCAGCCGGCGGGAAGCTGATCGACCCCGTGTTCATCCTCGAGGTTCGCGACCGCAGCGGACGCGTGATCGCGCGGGACGTTCCGCTTCTCGCGAGTCTCACGTCGACGGACGTGCCGGGTGTCGGACAGGGACTCGACGACGTCGAGCGCGCCGAGAAGACGAGCGACGAGGTCGAGCGCGTCATGGAGAAGCTCCGGCGCGAGGCCGAGGCGAAGCAAGGCGAGGAGCTTCCCGCCGACTACCAGCTCGATCCCGTCACCGCGTACCTGATGACGGAGATGCTTCGCGCGGTCGTGCAGGAGGGCACCGGATCGCGAGTGAAGGCGCTCGGGCGACCCGTCGCGGGAAAGACCGGCACCACGAACAATCTTCACGACGCCTGGTTCATCGGCTACTCGCCCGAGATCGCCGCGGGGGTCTGGGTCGGCTACGACACCGCGCACAGCCTCGGGACGAACGAGACGGGCGGCCGCGCATCGGCACCGATCTTCATCGACTACATGCAACACGCGCTGCGAGATCGGCCAATCCAGGACTTCGCGGTGCCCGAAGGAGTGGTCTTCGCGCGCGTCGACCGTGCGACCGGACTGCTGGCGCGGCCCGGCAACGGCAACTCCCTCTTCATGCCGTTCCGCGAGGGCACGGCACCGCTCGAATTGAGCCCCGAAGCCGACGCGCCGGGCAGCGCGCTGCGCCCGTTGCGAGTGGACTGATCTGTCCGACCGGGTCCTGATCATCGGAGGCGGACACAACGGGCTGGTCTGCGCGGCCTATCTCGCACGCGCGGGAATTCCCGTCACGCTCGTCGAACGCCGCGAGCTGTTCGGAGGAGCGTGCGTCACCGAGTCGCTCTGGCCCGGGTACCGCGTCTCGCGCGCCGCCTACGTGCTCTCGCTCTTCCGGCCCGCGATCGCTCGCGAGTTGGCGCTCGAACGCCATGGGCTTCGGCTCCTGCCCAGGTCGCCGGCGTCGGTCACTCCGCTTCCGGACGGTCGCGCGCTCGTTCTCGGCGCGGGTACGGCAAGCGACGTCGAGGAGATCGCGCGCTTCTCGACGCGCGATGCCGCACGCTGGCCCGAATTCGAGCGCTGGCTCGAACGCGTCGCGTCGGTCGTCGAGCCGCTTCTCGACGACGCACCCCCGTCGTTCTCCGGGCTGGGACCACGGAACCTCGTGCGCTGGGGACGACTCGGCCGCGCGGCGCTCCGACTCGGCGGTCGCATTCCCGAGGCTTTGCGACTTCTGCTCGGACCGGCGCGCGCGATCCTCGAGGACCACTTCGAATCCGAACCGCTGCGCTCGACGCTCGCGACCGATGCGATCATCGGCGCGTTCGCATCGCCCTCGATGCCGGGCACCGGGTACGTCCTCTTTCACCACGTGATGGGAACGCTCGGCGGCCGGCGCGGCGTGTGGGCGTACGTGCAGGGAGGAATGGGCGCGCTCTCCGACGCGCTCGCGGATTCCGCGCGTGCGGCGGGAGCCGAGCTGCGTGCGAACTCCGAGGTCGTCGCGATCCGCTGCCGCGACGGACGGGTGCGCGGCGTCGCGCTCGCGAGTGGCGAGACGATCGACGCCGATCTCGTGGTCTCGGGGATGGACCTGCCGCGCACCGCCTCCCTCGTGGACGACGCCGATCTCGCCCGGGAGTTCCCGCGCGCAGACTCGCGAAGCCCGGTCGTGAAGCTCAACCTCGCCCTCGGCTCGCTGCCGCGCTTCCGCGTGCGCGATCGCGAGTCGCTGCCGCTCTCCGGCACGATCCACATCGGCCCGACCGATCTCGACGGCATCGAGCGCGCGTTCGGTGACGCGGCGGCGGGCCGCGTCTCGGAGCTGCCCGTGGTGGAGCTGACGCTGCCCTCCACGCTCGACCGCACGCTCGCGCCACCCGGCAAGCACGTCGCGTCGATCTTCGCGCAGTACGCGCCGGTCCTTCCGGCGAACGACCCGCGTTGGCCGGAGCTGCGCGACGCGATGCGCGACCGCGCGATCGCGGCGATCGAGACACTCGCGCCCGGCTTCGCGGCCTCGATCGAGCAGATCGAGGTCCTCGCCGCGCCCGACCTCGAAGGCGTATTCGGCCTCACCGGCGGGAACATCTTCCACGGCGCGATGACACCCGATCGCCTGCTCTTCATGCGGCCGAGCGGGTCGCTGGCGCCGTACCACACGCCGATCGACGGTCTCTGGCTCTGCGGCTCGGCTACACACCCCGGTGGCGGCGTCATGGGCGCACCCGGGCGCAATGCCGCACGCGAGATCCTGCGGGCGCGGGGCCGCTCCTAGCGGAGCCCCGTGCCACTCGCCGCGAAGGCGCGCGCGACCTCGGCTCGCAGCTCCGCGTCGCAGAAGAAATCGAGCGCGGTCATCGCCAGCGCCTTCGCGCCGTCGAGCACGGCGCGATCTCCGGATTCCGAACCCGAGTACTTGGTGAACTCCGCGTTGTGGATGGTCACGTGCGGCGGCGAGACGGCGATCATCGGGTGGATCGACGGCACGCGATGACTGACGTTTCCCATGTCGGTGCTGCCCTGGACGCCGGGCGGCAGCTTCTCGTACGGAAAGAACTGAAGCCCCAGAGCCTCGGCATTCGCCTGGTAGCTCCGCGCGAGCGGCCACGAGGTGTTCAGATCGAGGTAATCGACATCGCCCCAGACGAGCTCGAGCGAGGCGCCGGTCGCTTCCGCGCCCGCGCGAAAGCAACCTTCGACGCGCGGCTTGAGTTCTGCGAGCTGCGGCGCGTTCGCGGCACGAACGTAGAAGCACCCGGCCGCGCGCTCCGGAACGATGTTCGGCGCTTGCCCGCCGTCGGTGATGATCCCGTGGAGTCGCTCCGTCGGACGGATGTGCTGGCGGAGCGCGGCGATCGCCTGGTATGCGATCACGAGCGCGTCGAGCGCGTTCACGCCGCGCTCGGGCATCGCCGAGGAATGTGCGGCCACGCCGCGATAACGCACCTCGAGCTCGGCGATCGCGATGCACGGCATGGTTGCGAGATTCACACCCGAGGGGTGCACCATCAGCGCGGCATCCACGCCTTCGAATGCGCCGTTGCGCGCCATGATCTCCTTGCCACCGCCGCGCTCCTCGGCCGGCGTGCCGAGCCAGCGCACGCGTCCGGGAAGTCGCGCGCCGAGCGACGCGAGCCCGAGCGCAGCGCCGAGCGCGGTGGTCGCGATGATGTTGTGGCCGCACGCGTGACCGATCCCGGGCAACGCGTCGTATTCGGAGAGCAGAGCCACCGTCGGTGAAGCTGCGCCGATCTCGGCGCAGATCGCGGTCTCGAGCCCGAACACGCCGAGCTTCGCCTCGACGCCGGCCTTCTGCGCCACCTCGGTCAGCAGACGCGAGGCCCTGACCTCCTCGAACGCGAGCTCGGGATGCGCGTGGATCGCGCGCGAGGCGGACACGAGCTCAGGGGCGAGGGCGTCGATCGCGGCGAGGACGTCCGACTTCAGCCGCTCCAACATCGGGCAAGTATACGCGCGGAGTTGCCGCGGCGAGCTCGAACGAAACGGGCGGCGCGAATCGCTGGAATGAGAAAAAATAGCGAAAGTCGCCGGCCAGAAAAAACCCGCCGAGGCGGGGTATGTCTTTGAACGTGAACGGGATTTTCTCACGGCGGCTTCGGCTTCGTCAAGCTCTTTCTTTGACTTCGCCGCGATCTCGGGAAATCGCCCCGCAACCGGGGAAAACCCGCGCTGAACTCGAGCGGAAGGGCTCCGAAGTGCCGCTCAGACGGCGCCGGTCGGGGCGGACCGGGGCGCCTCGAGCCCGGTGAGATGCTCGCAGCAGTTCAAGAGCGCGATCTCGTGCGGCGGAAGGGCGCCGATCACGGTGACCGAGGTGTTCCCCCAGGCCTCCGGGACCGGAACTCCCGTCGGGCGCGAGGCCAATCGCTCGACCACCGACCGGCAGACGAGGCCGTGGCTGATCACCGCGAGATCGCCCGAAAGGCGCTCCGCGCGCGCGCGGAGCTTCTCCCATGCGCGCGCGACCCGCGCGTGGAACTCCGGCCAGCTCTCGCCGCCGGGCGGGGCAAAGTCGGGTGCGAAGATGTCGACGCCGATCTCCGCGTACGACCGACCGCGAAGATCGCCGAAGTTCCGCTCACGGAGCTCGGGCCAGAGTTCGAGCTTCGCGTTCGTCGCGGCTCGCACCTGCTCCGCGGTTCCACTCGCGCGCGCGTAGTCGCTCGCGACGATCTCGGCGACGTCGAGCTTTGCCAGCCGTGCCGCCACGAGCGCGGCCTGCGCCAGACCACGCTCGGAAAGCGGCGCATCCGGGAGCTGAACGACGCGCGCCGCATTCGCGGGAGTTTCTCCGTGTCGGACGAGCAGAATCGCCATCGCGGGGAACCTAGCAGAGGTGGTAGTTTCTGCGGCGATGCAGGCCTACCTCGATCTTCTCCGCCACGTCCGCGATCACGGCGTGCGCAAGCCGGACCGCACCGGCACGGGCACGCGAAGCGTCTTCGGCTGGCAGTCGCGGTATGACCTGCGCCGTGGGTTCCCCGCCGTCACGACCAAGCGCCTGCACCTGCGCTCGATCTTCCACGAGCTGCTCTGGTTCCTGCGTGGCGACACGAACGTGCGTTACCTGCACGAGAACGGAGTCTCGATCTGGGACGAGTGGGCGGACGCGGACGGCGAGCTCGGTCCGATCTACGGCGCGCAGTGGCGAGCGTGGCGGACGGCCGACGGGCGCGTGCTCGACCAGCTTTCCGCCGTCGAGGAGCAGATCCGCCGCGATCCGGATTCACGGCGCCTGATCGTATCGGCCTGGAACGTCGGCGAGCTCGAGCGAATGGCGCTTCCGCCCTGCCACCTGCTCTTCCAGTTCTACGTGGCCGAAGGCCGGCTCTCGTGCCAGCTCTACCAGCGCAGCGCCGACGTCTTCCTCGGAGTTCCCTTCAACATCGCTTCGTACGCGCTGTTGACTCACATGATGGCGCAGGTGACGGGCCTCGAGCCCGGCGAATTCGTGCACACGCTCGGCGACGCGCACCTCTACCTGAACCATCTCGAGCAGACGGACCTGCAGCTCTCGCGCGCTCCCTACGAGCTACCGCGGCTCGAGTTGCGGCCCGACGTGAAGTCGATCGCGGACTTCAGCTACGAAGACATCCGGCTCGTCGACTATCGCGCACATCCCGCGATCGCCGCGCCGATCGCGGTCTAGCGGACCCGATGATTTCGCTGATCGTCGCCGTCGCCGAGAATCGCGTGATCGGTGCGCGCGGTGCGTTGCCGTGGCGTCTCCCCGACGATCTCGCGCACTTCAAACGCACGACACTCGGCAAGCCCGTACTGATGGGCCGACGCACCTGGGAGTCGCTCGGCCGGCCCCTGCCGGGCCGAGCGAACGTCGTTCTGTCTCGCGACCCCGGCTTCAAGGCGCACGGCGTGCTCATCGCGCGCGACCTCGACGAGGCGATCGGCATGAACGCGGCCGCACCCGAGCAGTTCGTGATCGGCGGCGCCTCGCTCTATGTTGAAGCGCTGCCCCGTGCCGAGCGGATCTACCTGACACGCGTGCACGGTCGGCCGTCGGGCGACGTGTTCTTTCCCGAGCTCGAGTCGGGCGAATGGGGTGAATCCCTGATCGCGAAGCACCCGGCCGACGCGCGGCACGAGTTCGCGTTCTCCGTGCATCTGCTCATGCGCCGGAATCGGGCTCAGAGAAGCGCGTAGCTGGCGGCGGCCTCGAGCGCCTCCTGGTCGAACAAGGTGATGATCCCGCGTTCCATCCGCAGCACGCCCGCCCGGGTCCAGGCGCGCATGTGCTTGTTCACGCTCTCGCGCGTCGCACCGACGAGCTCGCCAAGCGCGTGCTGCGGGAGCCGGAGGTCGATCCGCGTGCCCTCGGGTACGGGCTTTCCGTGATCCTGAGCGAGTGAGAGCAGCTTCTTCGCGAGCCGTCCGGAAATCGAGAGCAGCATCGCGTCCTCCATCGCATCCGAGAGCGCACGCAGCCGCTGCGCGAGGGCGGTCGCGAGCTGGATGGTCACCTTCGGGTGCTCTTCGAGGAACGGCAGCAGATCCCGGCGATGCAAGGTCAGAAGCTCCACCGGTTCGACGGCGGCGATCGTGGCGGAGCGCGGTTGCGAGTCGAGCAGGGCGATCTCCCCGAAAACCTCCCCCGGCTCGAGAAACCGGAAGATGACCTCCTTCGAATCCGCACCCGAAAAGACGCGCAGCCGGCCGCGCAACACGCCGTAGAGCGTCGACCCCTCGTCGCCCTTTCGGAAGAGCACCTCGCGCGTCCGCAGCCTTCGCGTGCCGGTGATCGCGTAGAGCAGGTCGAAGTCGCGTCGGGAGAGCCCCGCGAACACGGGAATCCGCTCGATCAGGGCACGCCCGTCGATCGCACGAGAGAGCGTCATGCGCAGAAGCATAGTCCAAGCTGCCGGACCGCGATCTCGCACGCTCCGTCGCCGAGAAATCCCGGGGGTACAGTGAAACACTTCACAGCCCGCCCGACTCGTAAGAACGATGCTCTCGTCGAAGGCAGTGAACTGCGCAGTCAGGGAGGACGTGAAGTGGACATCCGATTCGGTACCGCTCGACGCCTCTCGGACCTGCCGATCCGTTCCAAGGCAAGCGCAGGCAACGAGGGCGAGCAGCCCACCCCCGCCCCGGTCGTGGCCACCGTTGGCGTAGACACGGACCCCCTCCCCGTCTACCCGCCAGCGCGTCGAGCCGCACCGTGGGCGATGGTGAGCGGACCTCCGCGCGGTACGCGCGGAGGTCCGATGCGGCTCGCCCTCGTGCCTGCGCACGTCTCTCCGACCGTCACGCGCTGCTGACCGACGAACGCGGTTGCGCGAGAATCGAGCCCATGTCCGTACAGCTCGGCGCGCACCTCGGTCAGCAGAACCTTCCGATCGACGAGATCCGCGGGCTCTGGCGCCGCTTCGACGCTTCGGGGCTCGACTGGATCTCGATCTGGGATCACTTCTACGAAGCCCCACCGGCCGGCGGCACGCTGCCGCACTTCGAAGCGATCTCGCTGCTCGGTGCGCTGGCGGTCGAGACCACGCGCGCGCGGATCGGTTGCCTCGTCTTCTACCCGGGCTATCGCAATCCCGCCTCGCTCGCGAAGGCCGCCACGACGCTCGACCATCTCTCCGGCGGACGCTTCGTGCTCGGACTCGGAGGCGGCTGGCACGAGTGGGAAGCGCGCGCGTACGGCTACGAGTTCCCACCGATCGCCGCCCGGCTCTCGCAGCTCGAGGAGGCCTGCCAGATCATCCGAGGACTGCTGACGCAGCCGCGAACGTCCTTCGCCGGTAAACACTTCCGTGTCGATGACGCGTCCTGCCTGCCGGCCCCGGTTCAGCCACGCCTGCCGATCTGGATCGGTGGCATCGGTGAGAAGCGCACCTTGCAGATCGCCGCGCGCCACGCCGACGGCTGGAACGCGGCCTACACCTCACCGGGGGAGTTCGCGCGGCTCTCGGGCGTGCTCGACGATTGGTGCACGAAGGTGGGGCGGGACCCAGCCGAGGTCACGCGTACCGTGAACCTCTCGTTCCATCTCTCGCTCGACGAGAAGGGCGCCGCTCGTGCCGAGGCAGAGCTTCGCGCAACGTGGGGTCCGGCGGCCGATCGCATGCTCTCCGGGTCGCTGATCGGCACGCCCGCCCGAGCCGTCGAGACGCTGGCCGCCTACGTCGACGCGGGCGCCCAGGGCATCAACATCGCACTTCGCGCGCCCTGGGATGAGGAAGCGCTCGACGCATACCTCGACGACGTCGTCCCCGCTCTGCGTCGCCGGACGGGATGACGGCGATGCGATTCCGGGTCGCGCTCTGCAACGTCGGCGCGCTGCTCCTGCTCGGAGCAGCGGAACCCGCTCGCGCGCAGGTCGCCGACGCGAAACCGCCTGCGTCGAAAATCTGCACGATTCCCGACGTTCCGCCGCTTCCGAGCCAGCCGACCGCGCGCGACGTCCAAGACCAGAGCTTGCGGCACCGCCTGCGGAGCGTGGAGTGCGAGCTCGAAGCGCGAAGACGAATCGATCCCGAGGGAATGGAGAGCTGCTACTTCGGACCGGAGTTCGTACGAATCAGCAATGAACGCTACGAGGAGATCCGGCAAGCCCACAAGGCCGATCCCGTCGAGCTCTGGCATGCGCTCCTGTCCGAGCCCGAAGATCCCAATCTGCCCGCGATCGAGATCCGCATCACCTCGAAGAGCGGACCGACCTGCAAGAGCGATCACGACCGAAAACTCGAGGACGAAATCGACGCGCTCACGAAGGAGCTGAACGTCCGCTGAGCGGGGAGGTCACGCGACGCCGGTCGCCACGGCCTTCGCCCAGCGATAGTCGGGCTTGCCCGATGGCGAGCGCTCGATCTTCGCGACCGGATGGATCTCGCGCGGCAGCTTGTAGCCGGCGATCTTCGTGCGGCAGTGCGCCTGAATCGAGTCGAGCGTGAGCGTGCGACCTTCGCGCGCCTGCACCACGGCGGCGACACGCGAACCAAATCGCTCGTCGGGCACACCGACGACGACCGCGTCGTAGCAGTCGGGGTGGGACTTGATCGCGGACTCGACCTCTTCGGGGTAGATCTTCTCGCCGCCCGAGTTGATCGAGACCGATCCGCGGCCGAGCAGCGTGATCGAGCCGTCCGCCTCGACGGTCGCGAAGTCGCCGGGGATCGAGTAGCGCCGCCCGTTCTTGTCGGTGACGAATACCTGCCGGGTCTTCTCGGGGTCCTTGTAGTACTCGACCGGGATGTTCCCGCCGCACGCGACCTTGCCGACGACGCCGGAGCCCGGCTTCACGGGCTCGAGGTTCTCGTCGAGCACCACCGACTCGGCCACCGCGCGCACGGTCGGGCCACCGCCCTTCATCGCGGTTTCGCCCTTCTTCACCATCAGGATTCCGTTCGTGCCCGACTCGGACGCACCGATCGCGTCGCTCATGATCAGGTTCGGGAAGTGTCGGAAGAAGTCATCCTTGACCGAGGGCGAGAACACCGCCGCGCTCGACGAGAGCACGATCAGCGACGAGACGTCGTACGACGCTCCCGGTTCGTCGAGCACCTCGATCAGCGGCCGCGCCATCGCGTCGCCCGTGATCATCATCCCGTTCACCCGCTCCTGCTCGACCAGGCGCCAGACCTGCCGGGGGTCGAACTTCGCAACGAGCACGTTCTTGCGGCCGACGAAGCTTCCGCCCATCACCGCCCATTGCGTCGCGCCGTGCATGAGCGGTGCGATCGGCAGGAAGACCACTGCACCGGCCTTGCCTCGCTCGGCCATCTCCTCGGGACGCGAAGCGCGCAGTCCCGAGATCGGATCGACTCCGCCCCCGAACGCGAAGAACACATCCTCGTGTCGCCACACCACGCCCTTCGGCATCCCGGTCGTGCCGCCCGTGTACACGATGTACCGGTCGCTGCCCGAACGTGGACCGAAGTCGCGGTCCGGGGAGCCTGCGGCGAGGACCCGCTCGTACTCGAGAGAGCCGAGCGAGCCGTAGTCGGCGGCGCTTCCGTCGTCGATCACGAGCGAGAAGCGGAGCTTCGGCAGCGCGCCCCGAACCGCGGCGATGCGTGGAGCGAACTCGCGCGCGTAGATCACGCCGACCAGATCGGCGTTGTCGAGCAGGTAGCGGAGTTCGTCCTCGACGTAGCGGTAGTTGATGTTGATCCAGACGGCGCGCAGCTTGAAGATCGCCCAGAGCGACTCGACCCACTCCGCGGAGTTGTACGCGTAGATGCCGACGTGGTCGCCGGGCCGAACACCCTGCGCGGCGAGACCGTGCGCGAGCTGATTGGCGCGCGCCTCCATCTCTGCGTACGTGCGGCGCTGGCCTTCGGCGACCAGGTATTCGCGCTCCGGGAACGTATCGACCGCGCTCTCGAACAGGTCTGCGAGGTTGAACTCCATGGTCAAAGCTTACACACGAGCGTGCTGTCGTGTCCTTGCTGCATTGACGGCCTCTGGAGCCCGAGCCACGATCGAAGAGCGCGAGGCATTTCGCCCGCGTGGATGCCCCGCGGGGAGCGTGTCCGCCCCCGCGAGAGGAGAAGACGATGCGCAGACATCAATTTCGGGGTTCCCGACGGCACGGCCTCTGCTTCGAGCTGGATCCCGCGCTCGCTTGGGCCGGTCGCGGCCGGCGCGAGGTGTTGCGCTCCGCGGACCTGCATTTCTCGGTCGGCGGCAGCGAGGACGATGGCGGGGGCGCGGGGCTCGGTGTGCGCCGGCCGCTGCGATTCCTGGCCTGGAAGCTCGACCTCACGCCCGATCAGCTCGCGAGCGCGGCGCGAATTCTCGAGCGGCTCAAGATCGAGCGCGCGCAGGCCTCGGTCGATCAGCGTCGCTCGGCTGCGGACCTCGCCGACGCCGTCGAGGCCATCGACTTCGACCCTGCGCAGGCGGATGCGGCCACCGAGACACGCGTCTCCGCCGCGCTCGCGGTCCAGCGAGCGGTCGCGTCCGCGCTCGGCGAGCTGCACGCGATCCTCGAGCCCGATCAGCGCCGCCGACTCGCGATGCTGATCCGCACGCGGGCGATCGCATTCTGAGCGGCTAGTCGAGCGCCCAGTCCGCGAATGCGGCGTCGAGCCGTTCGGCTCGGCGCCGCAGGATCTCGCGCTGCTCGGGATGGGTGAGGATGTAGAGCTCGTTGCGCTCGATCCCGCGCACGACCCGGCGCGCGAGCTCCTCGGTCGAGATCGTACTGCCGACGAGCGGCGGGCCGTCTCCGCTCGCTCGTGGAAGATCGACGTGGTCGGGGTTCCGGAGCTCGAGCGGCCGCATCCGCAGCGAGTTCTCGTTGATCGCGGTCTGCACGATCATCGGACACAGAACGGAGACACCGATCTCGTGCGGGCGCAGCTCGCGTTGCAGGGACTCGGTCAACCCGACGACGGCGAACTTCGACGCGCAGTACACGCCGAGCCAGTTCATGCCGGTGAGGCCCGCCATCGACGCGGTGTTCACGATGTGACCGCCCTGCTTCTGGGCGATCAGGCGCGGAACGAACGCCTGCACGCCGTGTACGACACCCCAGAAGTTCACGTTCATCGTGAACTCCCAGTCCTTGCTCGTGGACGTCGCGATCGGCCCGAACGTGGCGACGCCCGCGTTGTTGCAGACGACGTGGACGGCGCCGAAATGCGAGAGCGTCGCATCGGCCAGTGCATCGACGCTCTCCCGCTCGGTCACGTCGGTCGGAACGGCGAGCACGTTCGCACCCTCGGTCTCGAGGTGCTTCGCGACGACCTCGAGGTTCGAAGCGTCGAGATCGGCGAGCACGATCTTTGCGCCGCGCGCCGCCAGGACCCGCGCCAGCGCCGAGCCGATTCCACCCGCACCGCCGGTCACCACCGCCACGCGATTCTCGAAGGGATCCATCGCTCGATCATACCTCCGCGGTCGCGTCGAATCCGTCGGCGAAGACGACGTCGTCGCCGCGCACCCGCGACCAGTCGAACTCGCGGAGCAGCTCGCGTGGGGTCGTGGGTCGCGCATCCGCGCGCAGGCCGGAGAGCGCGGCGAGGATTCCGCACGCCGCCGGCCCGTCGTGTCTCGCGCGGAGCTCCCGCCAGCCGACCGAGCCGTGCAGCTTCGCGAGCTTGCCGCCCGTCTCCTCGAGCAGCAGGAAGTGGTGGCGGTACGCGGGCGTCGACAGGCCGAGCGCTCGCTGCAAGACGACGTGCAGGGCGGTCGAGGTCGCCAGATCGCGCCCGCGGACGATGCGGGTGACGCCCGCGGTCGCATCGTCGACGACCACGGCCAGGTGATAGGCGATCGCGGAGTCGCGCCTGCGGAGCACGGGATCCCCCATCGCGGCCCATGGATCCTGCGAAAGATCGAGGCCGGACTCGTCGCGAAGCACGATCCGGCCCGCGGGCAAGCGCAGCCGGACCGTTCCGTCGACGGCCCGCCAGCCACCGGGGGGAAGCTCGAGTTCGCGACAGCGACCGGTGTAGCGCCAGCCGCCGTCGGCCGCGCGCACGCCCGCCCGAGCGATCTCGCTGCGCGAGCAGGAGCACGGGTAGAGCAGGCCCAAGCCCGCCAGGCGGTCGAGAGCGGCCTCGTGTGAAGCGCGGCTCTCGCTCTGCACCGACTCGCCATCCCAATCGAGTCCGAGCCAAGCCAGGGCCTCGCGCATCTCGCGCGCGTGCTCGGGCGTGCAGCGCTCCGGATCGATGTCCTCGAGGCGGAGCATGAACGTCGCGCCGCGCCCGCGCGCGTCGAGCCAGGCGAGCAAACCTGCGACGAGCGTGCCCGGGTGCGCGGGCCCGGACGTCGTCGGTGCGAATCGGCAGCGGTCCACCGGCCTCGCATCTTGACGCATCGATCGAATTCCTCAACCTCGGGATCGCCCCCCCGGGAGTACCGCATGGCCGCGGATCAATCCGCCCGAAAGAGCTCCGAGCGAAAGCCCGTCGTCTACGACGAGAGCACGATCCAGACCCTCGACGCGCTCGAGCACATCCGACTGCGCACCGGCATGTACATCGGCCGGATCGGAGACGGCACGCATCCGCTCGACGGCGTCTACGTGATGCTGAAGGAGGTCGTCGACAACGCCGTCGACGAGTTCATCATGGGCCACGGCAAGAAGATCGAGATCACGCGCGAGGGCGACGAGCTCTGCGTGCGCGATTTCGGCCGCGGCATCCCGCTCGGCAAGGTGGTCGAGTGCGTTTCGCAGATCAACACGGGCGGCAAGTACAACGACGACGTCTTCCAGTTCTCGGTCGGCTTGAACGGCGTCGGCACCAAGGCCGTGAACGCGCTCTCGGCCGACTTCGAGGTCGTCTCGTTCCGCGAAGGCAAGTACCGCCGAGCCACCTTCAAGCAGGGCAAGATCAAGAGCGACAAACAGGGGAAGGACGCGAAGGAGCCCGACGGAACGTTGGTCCGGTTCACGCCCGACCCGGTGATCTTCAGGACCTGGTCCTGGAACGAGGAGTTCATCGCCCACCGGCTCTGGTACTACGCGTACCTGAACGCGGGGTTGTCGCTCAGCTACAACGGAAAGGCGTTCCACAGCAAGGGCGGCCTCTCCGACCTGCTCGTGAAGGAGATCGGCGACGAGCCGCCGCTCTACGAGATCGTGCACGGAAAACTCGATCGGCTCGAGTTCGCGTTCACCCACACGCACCAGTACGGCGAGACGTACTTCAGCTTCGTGAACGGCCAGTTCACGAACGACGGCGGCACGCACCAGGCGGCGTTCCGCGAAGGATTGCTGCGCGGGGTGAACGAGTTCTCGAGCAAGGACTTCGCGGGCGAGGACGTGCGCGACGGCATCGTCGGCGCGGTCGCGGTCAAGATCCAGGATCCGGTCTTCGAGAGCCAGACGAAGAACAAGCTCGGCTCCACCGACGTGAAGCCGTGGATCACCAAGGAAGTGAAGGAGCAGGTGATCCTCTGGCTGCACCGGAATCCCGAGGCCGCCGAGGCGCTGCTCGAGAAGGTGCGCACGAACGAGCGCATCCGAAAGGAGCTCGCGTCGATCAAGAAGCAGGCGCGAGAGCGCGCGAAGACGGTCGCGATCCGGATCCCGAAGCTGATCGACTGCAAGGTCCACTACGACGAGGTCGCGGACCTGCGCCGGGACGAGACGACCATCTTCCTGACCGAGGGGAACTCCGCGGGTGGCGCGATGATCAAGTCGCGCGACGTCTTCACGCAGGCGATCTACACGCTGAAGGGCAAGCCGCTGAACTGCTACGGCCTGCAGCGCGACGCGGTGTACAAGAACGAAGAGCTCTACAACATCATGCGCGCGCTCGGGATCGAGGACGGCCTCGACGGCCTGCGCTACAGCCGCGTGGTGATCGCCACCGACGCCGACGTCGATGGCATGCACATCCGCAACCTCCTGCTCACCTACTTCCTGCGCTATTTCGAGGAACTCGTGCTGAAGGGGCACCTCTACATTCTCGAGACGCCGCTCTTCCGCGTGCGCAACAAGAAGCAGACTCATTACTGCTACAGCGAGAAGGAGCGCGACGAGGCGATCGAGGCCCTCGGCGGAAAGCCCGAGATCACGCGCTTCAAGGGGCTCGGCGAGATCTCGCCCGACGAGTTCGGCCAGTTCATCGGCGCCGACATCCGCCTCGTGCCCGTTTCACTCGGGTCGCTCGGCGAGGCGTCGGCGAGCCTCGAGTTCTGCATGGGCAAGAACACGCCCGCGCGACGCGTCTACATCGTCGACAATCTGATCTACGACGTGAGCTGACGTGGCGAACCTCGAGCCGCTGATGCGGCGCAATTTCCTCGAGTACGCCAGCTACACGATTCTGGATCGCGCGCTGCCGGATCTGCGCGACGGCTGCAAGCCGGTGCAGCGACGGCTTCTGCACACGCTGTTCACGATGGACGACGGCCTTTTCCACAAGGTCGCGAACGTGATCGGCGAAACGATGAAGCTGCATCCGCACGGAGACGTGTCGATCGGCGACGCGCTCGTCGTTCTCGCGAACAAGGACTACTTCGTCGAGCGGCAGGGAAACTTCGGAAACCCCGTCACCGGCCACCCCGCGGCGGCCGCGCGTTACATCGAGTGCCGGCTGACGCCGCTCGCACGCGAGACGCTCTTCAATCCGAACCTGACCGAGTACTCGCCGAGCTACGACGGACGCCGCGCGGAGCCGGTCTTCCTGCCCGCGAAGCTCCCGGTCACGCTTCTCCTCGGCATCGAAGGCATCGCCGTCGGCATGGCCACGCGAATCCTGCCGCACAACTTCGTCGAGCTCCTGCGTGCGCAGATCGCGATCCTTTCGGGCCAGAAATACAAGGTCGTGCCCGACTTCCCGACCGGCGGCTTGATGGACGTGTCGGAGTACGACAAGGGCCGCGGCAAGGTGAAGGTGCGCGCGAGGATCGAGGCGCACGGCGAGAAGAAGGTCGTGATCCGCGAGATCCCCTTCGGCACGACGACCGAGTCGTTGATCTCGTCGATCGAGGACGCCTCGCAGAAGGGCCGCGTGAAGATCACCGGCATCGACGACTTCACCACCGACAAGGTCGAGATCGAGCTCTCACTCGCTCGCGGCGTCTACGCCGACGAGGTGATTCCGCAGCTCTACGCGTACACCGAGTGCGAGGTCTCGCTCTCGTCGTCGGTGCTCGCGATCCGCGACCAGAAGCCGGTCGAGCTGACGGTGAACGAGGTGCTCGAGGATGCGACCGCGCGACTCCGCGAGCAGATCAAGGCCGAGCTCGAATGGGACGAATCCCGTCTCGTCGATCGCCAGCACTGGATGACGCTCGAGCGCGTCTTCATCGAGAACCGCGTCTACAAGAAGATCGAGACCGCGAGGACCGAGGAGAAGGTCTTCGAAGCCGTGCACAAGGGCATGGGCGAATTCCGCCGCCAGTTCGTACGCGACATGACGGACGACGACGTGAAGCGCCTACTCGAGATCCGCATCCGCCGGATCTCCGCCTACGACATCGAGAAGCACAAGAGCGAGCTCGAGGAAGTCCTCGCCGAGCTCGCCGGCGTGCGCAAGAAGCTGAAGCAGCTCACCAAGACCGTGATCGCCTGGATCGAGGGCCTGGTCGAGACGTACGGCGAGAAGTACACGCGCCGGACCAAGGTCACGTCGATCGACGAGATCGACAAGAAGGCGGTCGCCACCGCGAATCTGCGCGTGACCTACGACGAAGAGACCGGATTCTTCGGATCCGACGTGCGCGCCGCCGAGTTCGCGTTGAACGTGTCGGAGTACGATCGCATCCTCGCGATCTCGAGCGACGGCACCTATCGGATCATGCAGGCGCCCAAGAAGGTGCTCCTGCCGCGCAAGGTCCTGTACGTCGGCGTCTTCGACCCCGAACAGGGACGGGACTTCACGCTGGTCTGGCGCGACGGCAGCAAGAACGCGTTCGGAAAGCGCGTGCACATCTCGAGCTTCATCCGCGACAAGGAATACCGGTTCTTCAAGGACGAGAAGGGCAAGCTCGATCTGCTGCTCGAAGACGACGTGAAGCCCGGTCGCGTGCACCTGCAGTTCGTGGCGGCCAAACGCCAACGCCAGAAGGAATGCGACTTCGACCTCGGTGACCTCGAGTTCGCCGGCCTGACCGCTCGCGGGCAGAGACTCGCGCCCAAGCCGGTCGCACGAGTGAAACACATTCCCTCGAAGTAGCTCCTGGGATTACACTGCGCCGGATCATGGCGCGAAGAATCCTCATCGTTCTCGGTGCGCTCGCAGCCCTCGGCTTCGCCTTCGTCTGCCTCGGGCTGCTTCTCGCCCATCGACAGATCCGCGGGCTCGAGCCGGAGCTGCCCACGGTCGATGCGATTCTCGGTTTCGATACCGATGCGGATCTGCCTGTGAGTATCTCGTGGCTCAACACCGCGAGCCAGAAGATGCCGCGATCCGCAGTGCTCGTGCCGTCGCTCGATCCCACTCCCGAAGCACCCTATGTGATGAGTCACGCCGTCTTCGTGCTCGAATGGTCGGATGGGCGGATCTTCCTGGTCGATTCCGGGATGGAGCCCGAATCCGCGCGAGCCTTCGGCAAGCCGGTCGAGACGTTCTCCGGGGCCGACCCGATCGTTCCGCTCGGCTCGATGGCCGAGAGGCTCGGCCTCTCGCTCCGCCGCGTGGGAGGAATCGCTTTCACCCACGAACACACCGACCACACCGATGGCGTCGCCGCTCTGTGTCGGCTTCTCGACCGAAAGACCCGGCTGGTCCAGGGCCGACTGCAGATCGACGAGTCGAACTACACGACGCGACCGAGCCAGGCGCAGCTCACCGACGCGCGTTGTCTCGTGCGCGAGGTCGCCGAAGAGGGCCCGCTCTTCGAGGTGCACGGATTCCCGGGCCTCGCCTTCTTCGCGGCGGCCGGACACACGCCCGGTTCTCAGGTCTTCGTCGCGCACGTGCGCGGAACCGACGGCGTGCGCACGTATCTCCTCACCGGAGACATCGTGAACCAGATCGACGGTGTGCGAGGGAACGTCCCGAAACCGCGCCTGTACAGCCTGCTCGTCGTGCCCGAGTCGCCCGCCCGCCTCGACTCGGTCCGCCGCCTGCTCGCCGAGCTCGAGCGCGACCACGGTGCCACGCTGCTCGTCTCGCACGATCAGCTCTCGCTCGAGGCGAGCGGCGTCCGCGCCCGGTAGCGCGCGGTATCCTGCGCGCGGATGTCCCTCCAGGTTCTTCTCGTAGCCATGCTGGCGCAGACGTGCGGCGGCCTCGCGCCGATGCTGACCAAGCTCGCGCTCGCGGGCATGGGGCCGTGGACGATGGTCGCGGCGCGCCAGATCTGCGGCGTGCTGGCGCTGCTCGCACTCGACCGCGTGACGCGCACCGAGTCCCGAAAGCGCGAGCCGTTCACGCGCCGCGACTGGGGGCTGCTCCTCCTGCTCTCGTGGGCTGGCTTCGCGCTTCCCCAGGTGCTGCTCGCGAACGGGATCGAGCTGTCGACGGCGACGAGCGGCGCCCTGCTCTCACCACTCGAGCCGATCGGCATTCTCGCGGGCGGATGGCTCTTCCTGCGCGAACGGCTGACGCCGGTTCGGATCGCTTCCGTCGCGATCGGAACGCTCGGCGCGTTGCTCATCATCGCGCAGAGCAGCGTTCGACCCGAGCTCGGCAATCCGCTCGGCGACGGCCTGATCGCCGCCGGTCATCTGGCTTGGGCGATCTACACGCTCGCGGCCAAGCCTCTGCTCGTCCGACACGATGCGTTGCGCGTCTCGGTAGCCGCGGTGCTGCTCTCGATCCCGCCGCTCCTGCTGCTCGCGCTCGGTGAGGAGTTCTCCTGGGAACGCGCGCTGCCCGCGCTCGGCTGGGTGATCGCGCTCGCGATCCTGGGCAGCGCGATCGGCTCGTGGGCGTGGAACTGGGCGTTGCACCGCATGAGCGCGGGAACCATGGCCGCGTTCATCTTCGTGCAGCCGGTCGTCGGACTCGCGGCCGGCCATCTCGCGCTCGACGAACCCGTTGGCGCGCTCGCGCTCGCCGGCGCGGGCGTGATCCTCGCGGGTGTCCTGCTCGAGGCCGTGCGCGGACGCTCCTGATTTCCGAACGCGCGTCGGTCAGTTCCAGATCACCGGCTTCCTCGCACGCCAGGGTCGGGCCGCCTCGAGCTGCGCGGCGACACGGAAGAGCGTCGTCTCGTCGCCGTAGCGGGCCGCGAACTGCATGCCGATCGGAAGTCCGGTGCCGGACCACGCGAGCGGGACCGACATCGCCGGCTGGCCGGTGAAGTTGAACGGGGGCGTGAAGGGGAACGCGACCGACTGGCGCTTTCCGACCTCGCGCGGCGCGAGCGTCACCGGATCGATGTGCCCGATCCGGGGCGGAGGTGTGCCCATGACGGGTGTCAGGTACACGTCGCAGCTCTCGAAGAAGCGCAGGATCTCGTGCGTCATGCGGCGCAGGTCGCGAAACGCGCGCATCACGGCCTCGCCCGAGAGCTTGCGCCCGCTGCGAATTCCCGCCCAGGTGAGCGGCTCGAGCTCGTCCTCGCGCGGCTCGCGACCGAGCCGCTCGACGGTCTCCGCGAGGCCCGCGGCGGCGCCCGCCGCGCCGAGCACGCCCTGCGTGCGGTAGAGCGCGCGGTAGTCGATTCCGAGGTCCCGCTCCTCGACGTCGTGACCGAGCTCGACCAGAAGATCCGCGCTGTCCTCGAGCGCCCGGCGGATCTCGGGATCGATGGGCCGGCCGCTCGGCGTCACCGATGAGAACGCGACGCGAAGCCGCCCCGGTGGCACGCGCAGCTCTTCCAGGTACGACGCGGGTCGCGGCGGTGCGGCGAACGGCATCGCGGCCTCCGCGTGACCCGTGGCGTCGAGCATCGCCGCGCTGTCGCGCACGCTTCGCGAGACGACGTGACTCACGCCGAATCCGAGCACGTTCGCGCCCACGTCGAGTCCGCCGGGATTCCGGTCGCGCGTGACCTTCAGACCGAAGAGACCGCAGCACGCGGCGGGAATCCGGATCGAGCCGAGACCGTCCGACGCGTGCGCGAGCGGCACGATTCCCGCGGCGACCGCCGACGCCGCGCCCCCGCTCGAACCACCGGAGATGTGATCGGGGTTCCAGGGGTTCCGGCACGGGCCGAGCCGGCGCGACTCGGTCGTGCCGGTGATGCCGAGCTCGGGCGTATTCGTCTTGCCCAGGATCACGAGCCCGGCCGCGCGGTGGCGCTTCACCAGCTCGCTGTCCTCGCTCGAGATCTCGTCACCCGCGAAGACGCTGCCATCGGTCATCGGCATGCCCGCGACCTGCATGCGCAGATCCTTGATCAGGAACGGAACGCCGCGGAATGCGCCTTCGCGGAGCGCACCGCGCGCCTCGCGTCGCGCTTCCTCGTAGCCTTTGTAGACGATCGCATTCAACACAGGATTGTGACGCTCGATGCGCGTGATCGCCTCTTCGACGAGCTCGGCCGCCGAGACTTCGCCGCGCCGCACCAGCTCCGCCAGTCCCAGACCGTCGTATTCGCAGTACTCGGTCAACGCCACGGGTCATCCTCCTTCGCGTATTCTACGCGCCTGCGGGGGAACGAAGGGAAGTCGATGGCCAACGTGAATCGTCAGTGGGTGTTGCGCGCACGACCGGTCGGGCTCGTGAAGGAGAGCGACTTCGAGTGGAAGGAGTCTGCCATTCCGACGCCGAAGGACGGCGAGGCGCTGGCGCGGGTCCTGTATCTGTCGTTCGACCCGGCCATGCGCGGCTGGATGGACGACCGCCCGAGCTACGTTCCCCCGGTCCGGATCGGCGAGGTCATGCGCGCGGGATCGGTGGGGCAGATCGTCGAATCGAAGAGTCCCGACTACGAGGTGGGTGACTTCGTGCAAGGGACTTTCGGCTGGCAGGACTTCGCGATCGCGTCACGTGGCGGTATCATGCCGGCGACGCCGCTTCCGAAAGGCGTGCCGCTGACGTGGCCACTCGGCGTGTGCGGGATCACGGGACTCACCGCGTACTTCGGCCTTCTCGACCTGGGCAAGCCCGAAGCCGGCGAGACGGTCGTCGTTTCGGGCGCGGCGGGCGCAACCGGCTCGGTCGCGGGGCAGATCGCCAAGATCCGCGGCTGCCGTGTGATCGGGATCGCGGGCGGCACCGAAAAGTGTCGCTGGCTCAAAGAGCAGGCGCACTTCGACGAAGCGATCGACTACAAGCACGAGAACGTCGGCAAGCGATTGCACGAGCTCTGCCCGAAGGGCATCGACGTGTACTTCGACAACGTCGGCGGCGAGATCCTCGACGCCGCGCTCGCGAATCTCGCGCAACGCGCGCGGATCGTGCTCTGCGGCGGGATCTCGGCCTACAACGAGACCACACCACCGCCGGGACCGCGGAACCTGCTGAACCTGGTGGTTACGCGTTCGCGCATGGAAGGATTCATCGTGCTCGACTACCTGCCTCGCCTCGCCGAGGGCGTCTCCCAGCTCGCGAAGTGGGTGATGGAGGGGAAGATCGCGCACGCCGAGGACATCCAGCACGGACTCGAGAACGCGCCGAAGACGTTCCTGCGCCTCTTCGAGGGCAAGAACCTCGGCAAGCAGCTCCTGAAGGTCGCCGATCCCGTGAAGTGAAGACCGACGCCCTGCGGAGCGCGGGCAACGACTCGCCGATCTCACCCCGGCGCGGGGAGCCCGATCTCCTTCGCGAGCATCTGCGTGACCGAGTTGTGGGTCTCGAACTTCGAGTCCTCGGGCAGGACGCCGTAGTGGACCATCTGCTGCGCGATGCGGCTCATGATCACCGCGAAGCGGAAGCCCGCGAACACGGTGTAGAACTTCTGCCAGCGGACCGCGCGACCGGTGAGCTCCTCGTAGCGCGCGATCGTCTCATCGTAGCTCGGAAATCCCGGCAGCTTCGGCACGCCGATGCCCTCGCTGTGATGGCGGTCGAGGAAGATCGCCCACGCCAGATCCTGCTCGCCGTTTCCGTGCGCGGCCATCTCCCAGTCGAGCACGGCGAGCGGCTGCGTGCCGTCGGACGCGAAGATGATGTTCCCGATCCGTGCGTCGCCCCAGAGGAGTGAATCGGGCTCGTCGCCCGGCTTGTTCTGCTCGAGCCACGCCCACGCCGCCTCGACCGTCGGCTGCGGCTTGCCCCGCGCGGCTAAGCGCATGTAGCGCTCGTAGTAGGTCATCTGCTGGTCGAGTCCGGTGCGTCCGAGCTCGGGTCGGTCGAGGAAGCCGAAGCCGAGCGCACGCCAGTCGAGGCCGTGGATCGTCGCCATCGACTCGATCCCGCCCCACCAGATGCGCGCCTGATCCGCGGGCGCGAGATCCCGCACCCATCCTTCCGCCGGGTACGGCGGACGATCCGACGGAACCCGGCCCTCGACGCGACCCATCACGTAGAACGGCGCGCCGAAGACGCTCAGGTCGTCGGTCTCGAGCCAGTACATGCGCGGCACCGGCACGCCCGTCGGCGCGAGCAGCCGCATGCAGTCGTACTGGAGCCTCATGTCGTACTCGGGAAAGACCGCGAAGCCCGTCGGCTGGATGCGCACGACGAGCGACGCCTTTCGGTGTCGACCCGCCTCGGACCACCGGAGATCGAAGAGCAGCGTCTCGTTCGAGAAGCCCGAGGAGTGCGGCGCGACGAGCTCCGAGGCGTCGATCTCGGCCGCGTTCGGGAGCTTGCCGCGCAGCCAGCCGAGCAAGTTCGCGCGCGCCGAGACCAGGTCGCGCTGCCAGGCGGTCGGCAACTTCGCTCCCGGCTAACGCCGCGGCAGGCCGAGCACGCGCTCGGAGATGATGTTGCGCTGGATCTCGCTCGTGCCCGCGAAGATCATCGGCCCGCGACTCTGCAGGAGCCGCTGCGCCCAGCGACCCCCCTCAGGCGAACGATGCGACTTGCGTTCGAGCTGACCGAACGCGCCCTCGAGGTCGTTCCCGAGCCGCGCAAGGCGATGCCCCATCTCGGAGTAGTAGAGCTTCTGCAGCGAGGACTCCGAACCCGGTTTCACGCCCTGCGCGAGCGCGGTCAGCGAGCGCAGCGAATTCAGACGCAACACCTCGAGCTCGATCGCCGCCTGCGCGATGCGCTGCCGGTACACCCCGTCGCTCGCCCGTCGCGTCCTGCGCGCGTCCTCGACGAGCTGCTCGAACTCGCGCCGGTAGCCCGCGTAGCGCGAGAGCGTGCTCGCTCCGCGTTCGTAACCCAATACGGTGTTGGCGATCTGCCAGCCCTGCGTCGGCGCGCCGATCAGGTTCGAGGCGGGAACCAGGACGTCCTTGAAGAAGCACTGCGAGAAGCCGCGCCCTCCGGTCATCTGCACGAGCGGCGCGACCTCGATGCCGGGAGTCTTCATGTCGATCAGGAGGAACCCGATGCCCTCGTGCTTCGCGGCCTTCGGGTCCGTGCGCACCAGACAGAAGATCCAGTCCGCGCGATGCGCCATCGAAGTCCAGATCTTCTGCCCGTTCACGACGTAACGGTCGCCGCGCAGCTCCGCGGTCGTGCGCAGGTTCGCCAGGTCCGAGCCCGCGCCGGGCTCCGAGTAGCCCTGGCACCACATCTCCTCCGCGCGGAGCATCGGGCGCAGGAAGCGCTTCTTCTGCTCCTCGCTGCCGTGATGGACGATCGCCGGTCCGCACAGCCCGATCCCGAGCCCGTTCGTCGCCGGCGGCGCGCCCTGGAGCACGAGCTCTTCCTGAAGCAGCGCGTTCTCGACGTGGCTCCGCCCCTGGCCGCCGTAGGCGACCGGCCAGGTCACACCGACGTAGCCGGCGTCGTAGAGCTCTTGGTGCCAACGGCGAATGCCGTCGAACATCGCGTCCTCGTCGCCGAACTCTTCCGCGTCGGCGTCCTTCCACCACTGCGGCACGTGCGTCCGGATCCACGCGCGTGCCTTCTCCCGATAGGCCTGCTCGCTCTCGCTGAAGGTGAAGTCCATGGATGCGAGTCTACACCCGCGCGGTCCACGAAGGCTTCGCTCACATCGACCGGAGATACGCCGGGCCGCCGAGCCTTGCGATCGCGCGCTCGATCTGCGCGGCGCGCGTGCGCACGTAGGTGGACGGACGGTCGGCGTGCAGGATTCGCGGCGCGGGGAGTACCGCCGCCAGCCGCGCGGCCTCCTCGCTTTCGAGCTGCGCCGGCGGCTTTCCGAAGTACCGCGTGCTCGCCGCGCCCGCACCGTAAACACCGGGGCCGAACTCCGCGACGTTCAGGTACACCTCGAGGATGCGGCGCTTGGGCCAGAGCGCCTCGATCAGCACCGTGAGGTACGCCTCGACGCCCTTGCGCGCGAAGCTACGGCCGGGCCACAGGAAGAGATTCTTCGCCACCTGCTGGCTGATCGTGCTCGCACCACGCATCGGCCCACCGCCGGCCGAATCCTCGAGCGCGTCGACGATCTCGTCGAAATCGAAGCCCGAGTGCTTGGGGAACTTCTGGTCCTCCGACGCCACGACGGCGATCGCGAGGTTCGACGAGATCCGCTCGTAGTCGACCCAGCGGTAGTCGGTGCGATATCCGCGCTCGCCGCGTGCCGCCGCGGCGATCCGCGACTCGATCATGAACGCGCTCGTCCACGGGTCGATCCAGCGCAAGAGAACGATCGCGGTGATCGACGTCGCGACGAAGACCGCGAGCACACGCGCGGCGATTCCCAGCACGCGACGGACGAGCGGGGTCCGCACGAACGCGCCGAAGCTGCGCGTCGATCGCGACACGCGCCGATTCCCGCGCGACCTCCGTCTCTTCCTGGTCTTCGAGCGCAAGTCCACCCCCGGCGGTGGATCGTACCGAACCGACGACGGAGGCGAGCTACCGCCCGGTGAACTTCGCCTTCTTCTTGGCGAGGAACGCGCCGGTGCCGGCGCGGAAGTCCTCGCTGCGACCGGTGTACATCATGGCTTCGGCTTCCAGGTCCATGACGTCGCGCAGGTTTCCGTGCTCGGCCAGGTTCAGGTGGCGCTTCATGTACCGGTAGGAGAGCGGCGGGCCCTCGGCCAGGCGATCCGCGAGAACATCGACCTCCTTGCGGAAGACGTCCTGCGCAAAGACGCGGTAGAGGAGGCCGATGCGCAGCGCCTCGGCCGCGTCGAAGCGCTCGCCGAGCAGGTACAGCTCGCGCGCCTTCGCCGCGCCGAGCAACTTGGTCGCGAAGTACGAGCCGCCGAAGTCGCCCGAGAAGCCGATCCGCGCGAATGCCGTCGTGAACACCGCGCCGTCGACCGCGACGCGCAGATCGCAGGCCATCGACATCGACAGCGACGCACCTGCCACCGCCCCGTTGATCGCCGCGATCGTCGGCTTGGGCATCGTGTGCAGCGTGAACGACGACTCCTGCATGCGCTTCAGACCGTCGAAGGATTCCTCGAGCGTCTGCCGGCCGGACGCGTGCCGGTCGGCCGGTCCGGGTGCGTCGGGCGGAGCCAGGTCGGCGCCGGCCGAGAACGCGCGATCGCCCGCGCCGGTCAGCACGACGACGCGGACGGAGGCGTCGTCGGCGACTTCGCGGAGCGCGCTCGCGAGCGAATCGAGCAGCTCGCCCGTCAGCGAGTTCATCCGCTCGGGGCGGTTCATGGTGACGGTGGCGACGCCGTTGGATCTACGATCGACGAGGATGGAAGTGGTCATCCGCGCAGTATACGCGGGCTTCGGCTCCGCTTCGTCCGGCGCTCAACTCTTCCCCAGAAACGCCGCCACTTGCCGGAGTAGCTCGTCGCGGTGGATCGGCTTGGTCGCGTAGTCGTCACAGCCGAGGCCAATGCAGCGCTCGCGATCGCCGGACATGGCGTGGGCGGTGAGCGCGATGATCGGGCCGCGATAGCCGGCGCCACGGAGGCGGTGAACCGCGGTGTAGCCATCGAGGACGGGCATCTGCATGTCCATCAGGACGACGTCGTAGGGATCGCCGCTCGCTTGCGAGAAGAGCGCGAGCTCGCAGCCGATCTGGCCGTTCGCGGCGACCTCGACCTCGAGGCCGGCGCGGCGCAGGACGCTGCCGATCAAACGCTGGTTGTCGGGGCCATCCTCGACGAGCAGGATGCGGCCTTCGAGCGAGGTCGGCAGCGCCGTCGCTTCGGGCGCGCGCTCGATCACCGCGAACTCGCCGACCTCCGAGGCCGCGAGCACGCGCACGCCCGCGAGCGGACCACACGGGATCCTCAGGCTGAAGCGGCTGCCGCGACCGAGCTCGCTCTCGGCGACCACGTCGCCGTCGAGGATCCGCGCGAGCCGCCGCGACAGGCCGAGGCCGAGGCCCGTCCCCTGGTGCACACGCGTGGCCGAGCCGTGCACCTGGGTGAACATCTCGAAGACGCGGGGAAGCTGATCGGCAGCGATCCCGCAACCGGTGTCGACGATCGCGAACTCGAGCACGTACCCCGCGCTGTCAGCGATCTCGATCAGACCGACTTCGATCCGAACGCGGCCCGTGTCGGTGAACTTGACCGCGTTGCCCACCAGATTGATCAGGATCTGGCGGAGCCGAGTGCGGTCGCACTCGATCTCCTCGGGGATCCGGCCGGCCGCGACTGCCTCGAGCTTCAGGCCCTTCTCGTGCGCGTGCGCGCCGAGCAGGCTCACGACCTCGGCGACGATTCGGATCGGCGAGACGCGCTCACGCATGATCTCGAGCTTGCCGGCTTCGATCTTCGACAGGTCGAGAATTCCGTTGATGAGCGAGAGCAGGTGCGCGCCGTTGCGGCGAACCGTCGAGAGCGCGGCGCGGATCCGGCCGCTCACCGACAGCATCTCGAGCTCCAGCTCGACCTCTTCGGCGAAGCCCAGGATCGCGGTCATGGGCGTGCGGATCTCGTGACTCATGTTGGTCAGGAACTCCGACTTCAGTCGCGTCGACTCGAGCGCGCGGTTTCGCGCGTCGGCCAGGTCGCTCAGAAGACGAAGGTGATCGCGCGCGTAGGTCGCGCCGAGCCACGCCATGGTGAAGCACATCAGGCCGAAGCTCAACGGATCGACCGCACGGTCGGCGGGGACGAGCCAGAGCGAGAGCGGATACAGCGCCGCCGTGCACGCCGCGAGCACGTAGGTCATCCACGGCCGCACCGGCGCCATCGACGCGAATGCGAGTGACGTCATCGGGGCCAGCAGCGCATAGGGTTTGTATCCCTGCAGGACGTGCGACGCCGAGAAGATCACGGCCGCGCTCGCGTGGAGTGTCGCCAGGAAGAGCAGGAACTCCGGGAAGCGCTCCCCCACGCGTCCACGCGCGGCCAGCCAGAGCAGGACGAACCCGGTCTCCACGACGGCAAAGTAGTAGAGCGAGGTTTCGAGAGTGGACTCACCGGTCAGGACCGAGATCGTACAGAGCGGTGGCGCCATGATCGCGAGCATCCGGGTGACGCCGCGCGCGCTGCTCACGAGCAGATCGTGCACACTCTCGGACGAGCTCTTCGCCTCTGCCTCGCTCGACGACAACCCGTCCATCCGCCTCCACGTCTGGAATCGGATTCACGGCAACGGAACTTGCGGATTCGGAGCTAGCCGCGCGGCATGACCCGCCAATAGCGAGTGGGTGGGGTCACCGTCCCGGGAGCGATTTCCGGGAGCGCGTATTTCGCGGCGTAAGCCGCCCGCACGCGCTCGAGTGCCGCGGCCTCGTCGAGCGGCACGAGTCGCACTTCGTAGACGTTCTCGCCGATCCCGAGCCGCACGTCGGGATCGCGATCGACCCAGGCCGGCCAGCGCTTCGTTTCCGGGTCACGCGCGCCCACGTAGAGCACACCGTCGAGTGACGCACTCCAGATGGTGACGGAGTGCGGAATCCAATACGGCGTGCGGACCTCGATGGCGATCTCTTTGTACACGTCGCTGAACGCCCAGTCCGTCGGCAGCTCCCGCACTGATTCCCCACTGAGACGGGTGCCCGGTCGGCGATCGGAGGGATCGATGCACGCAGACAACGCAGCGATACCGATCATTGCACTCGCGAATCCCGCCTTCATTCCGCCTCCGCCGTCGAGTCGCAGGAGTGTATCGTGGGATCGATCGATCGCGGGTGAAAGCCATGAGTGACTTCTACCGGTACGTCGGGATCGACTATTCGGGGAGCGCAGACGCCAACGTCGAGCCTGAAGGGACTGCGGGTCTATGCCGCAGATCGCGCGCGGGACCCGACCGAGGTCTCGCCGCCTCCGAGCCCGCGCAGGTACTGGACCCGACGTGGCGTCGCGGAGTGGCTGGCCGAGCAGCTTGCCGGCGAGTGGCCGACGCTCGTCGGGATCGACCACGCCTTCTCGTTCCCGCTCGAATACTTCGAGAAGCACGACCTGGCGCGCGACTGGCCCGAATTTCTCGAGGACTTCGCACGCCACTGGCCCACGGATCGCGACGACACCTCCGTGGACTTCGTGCGCGAGGGCGTGGACGGCCATGGCGCCGCGCGCGGCGGAAACACCCGTTGGCGGCGGCTCACGGAGAAACGCGCCGGCGGCGCGAAGTCGGTGTTCCACTTCGACGTGCCCGGCTCGGTGGCCAAATCCACGCATTCCGGGCTCCCCTGGCTGCGCTACCTGCGGCAACACCTCGGAGCGCGGCTGCACTTCTGGCCGTACGACGGCTGGCGGGTGCCGAGCGGGCGATCGGCGATCGTCGAGGTCTACCCGTCGCTGTGGAGCCGAAGTTTCGCGCGCGGGAGCCGCACGTCCGACCAGCACGACGCCTGGTCCGTCGCCGCGTGGATGCGTGCGGCCGATCTCGGCGGTGAGCTCGCCGGAGAGTTCACGCCCGTGCTCACGCCCCGAGACGAGGAGACGGCGAGAATCGAGGGCTGGATTCTCGGGGTCCGCTGAGTCAGTCGGCGAGAGGCTTCGGTGGGGAGCAACGGGGTCGCGCATTCCATGCCCGCCGTCCTTGGCCGGGGTGTACCCACGTGGCGCACCTGTCCGTCTCGGCGGACCGGGTGACCGGCACCCTCTAGATTTTCCGCGAGTCGTTCGACCTGACGACGGTGAGCGCGATCTCTCGATCCGTCTTCGTCGGCCGCGAGCGCGAGCTCGCCGTGCTTCGCGACGAGCTCGACGAGGCGCGGCTCGGGCGCGGCGGGGCGGTGCTCGTGAGCGGGGACGGGGGCATCGGGAAGACCGAGCTTCTGTGCGAGCTGGCTTCGCGCAACCCCTCGGTGCTCTTCGTGTGGGGACGCTGCGAGCGCGGGATCTCCGGCCGTCCGTTTCACGCCTGGCTCGAGGTGATCGAGTCGCTGCGCGCGACTTCCGAGGCGCGCGCGGAGCTCGACGGGCTTCTGGCCGAACTCACCACGCCGCTCGAGAACGGCACGCGCGAGCGGAGCGATCCCGAGACCGCGCGTTTCCTGCTGCTGCAACGCCTCGCGCGTGCGCTCGAACGCGAAGCCGAGGAGCGGGCGATCGCGATCGTACTCGACGACCTGCACCGGGCGGACCTCGCGACTTCGCGCTTCGCGGCACAGCTCGGCGACACCCCGTACGCGACGCGTGTGCTCTTGATCGGCCTGCACCGCGAGCTCGCACCCGACGCGGACCCGGCGCTCGCGGCGAACCTGCAGCGCATCGCGCGCGCGAAGCGGCGGATCGAGTTGACGGCGCTCTCGGCCGAGGAGGTCGCACGCTTCGCGGTTCTGGTGTCGAAGGAGCCGCCGTCGCCCGGCGAGCTCGACACGCTGCACCGGCGCAGCGGCGGGAGTCCTCTCTTCCTGCGCGAGCTGCTGCGCACGGAGGCCGGCGCCGACGCGGAACAGCGCGCACCTCGGACGCTTGCGCACCTGGTCGATGCGCGCTTGCAGACCCTCGGTCCGGAGGCGCGCGAGCTCGTCGAGCTCGCCTCGGTGATCGGGCACGAGCTGCCGCTCCTCTGGCTCGCGCGTGCCGCGCGGATCCACCGCCGCGCGGCGCTGGAGCAGATCGATCGTATCGCGTCGCTCGGTCTGCTCGCGCCCGTCGAAGCCGATCGCGATCGGCTCGCCTTCTCGCACGAGATCGTGCGCGAGGCGATCCTCGCGAATCTGCCGCTCGCGCGACGCGCGCGCCTGCACGGCGCCGTCGCCGTCGCGCTCGAGCGCGTATTCGAGAAGTCCGCGGATCCACCCTGGGCCGTGCTCGGGCATCACCATGGCGAATCCGACTCCGTCGACGGCGCCGCGCGTGCCGGAACCTGCGCCGAGGCGGCCGCGCACCAGGCCATGTCGCTGCTCGCGTTCGAGGACGCCGCAGCTCTGTTCGGCGCGTCGCTTCACTGGCTCGAGTTCGGCCCGCCGATCGAGCCCGCGCGCGAGGCGGAGCTTCTGCTCGAACTCGGGCGCGCGCATCTGCATGCCGGAGATCCGCGATCGCGCAGCGATCGACGTGGCGCAGGCTTCGGCCATCGCTCGGGCGGGCAACGCGATCGAACCGCTCGCGCGCGCGATCGCGCTGCTCGAGGCGATTCGGCCCGGAAATGCGGCCGAGGTTCCGCGCGATCGCATCGCGCGGCTCGAAGAGGTGCTGCTGCAGCTTCCCGCGGAGAACGCGGTGCTGCGCGCCGAGCTGCAGATCGCGCTCGCACGGGATCTGGTCGTGGCCGATCCGGTGCGCGCGCGCGCGACGAGCGACTCCGCGATCGCCACCGCACGCCAGCTCCGCGACGGCGCGCTCGAGCTGCGCGCGGTTTCGAGTCGCGCCGAGCTCCTGCTCTATCCCAACGACGCGCACGAACGCGAGTCCTTCGCGCGCGAGGCCGCCCGACTCGCGCGCAGCATCCGCGATCGCGGGGCCGAGGTGTTCGCGCACGAGCAGGTCTTCGCGAACGCGCTCGCGCGTGGCGACCGTGCCGCAGTGGACCGGGGCGCGGAGTCGTGCGAGCGCGCCGCGTCGGCCCACGGCCATCCCATGCACCGCGGTCACGCCGCGGCCGCACTCGCCGCCCGTGCGCTCTGGCTCGGCGACCTCGTCCTGGGCGAGCAGTTCTCCGACGAGGCCACGCGCCTGCTCGTAGACCACCGCTCGCGCGAACTCGCGTTCATGGTCGCAACGTCGCAGCGCTTCGTCTTGCGGCGTTTTCAGGGCCGGCTCGCCGAGCTCGAGCCGCAGCTCGACGCAGCGCTTCGCGATCAGCCCGAACGACTCGCCCCGCTCTGCGCGCTCTCGCTCGTCTACGCTTCGAGCGGCCGAAACGACGCCGCGCGTGCGAATCTGGCGCGCATTGCCGAGCGGTGCGGCGATGGCCGGATCCTCCGTCTGCCCGCGGACCTCAACCGGTCGCTGAACGCGGCGCTGCTTGCCGAGACGTGCGCGTACCTGGGCGATGCCGAGACCGCCGCATTTCTCGAGCTCGAGCTCGAGATCGCCGGCGACGGAAACATCTGTCTCGGGTCGCTGGTCTGCGTCGGCTCGGTGCAGCGCTACCGCGGTCTGGTCGCCCACGCGCGCGGCGAGCACGACGAGGCGATCGCATTCCTCGAGGACGCGATCGAGTGGGAGAAGCACGCCGGCGCGCGCCCGCTCGAGGCCTTCGCGGTGCTCGACTGCGCGCGCGTCGCGCTCGCTCGGGGAGAATCCGGCGACGACGAACGGGTGCGAATGCACGCGGCGCGAGCGCTGCAGCTCGCCGCCGAGCTGAATCTGCCCACGATCCTCGCGGCGGCTCGGGAGCTGGCGTACGCGCGCTAGCTAGCGGCGCGGTCCCGAGCGTGGTCTACTGACGGCCTATGCACACCCCATTCGTCATCGCATTCGTTCTCGCCGCTTCCGTCGCTCTCGCCGAACCCTACGCGGTCGAGAGCGTGCTGCCCGCCATCGAGCTGCCGGATCAGCACGGCGAGGCTAGGAAGCTCGACGAGTCCGTGCGCGCGATCGTCTTCAGCCGCGACATGAAGGCAGGGGACGTCGCGAAGGCCGCGGTCGAGAAGGCCGGCCCGGACGTCTTCGAGCGGAACGCCGCGGTGTACATCGTCGACGTGAAGGGCATGCCGGCTCTCGTCCGGGCGCTCTTCGCCATGCCCGCCATGCGCCGCCGTCCGTACCGCGTGCTCGTCGATTACGACGGGACGAAGACCGGCGAAATCCCCGGCGGCGCCACTTACCCGACCGTTCTCGTGCTCGACAAGCTCCGCGTCACCAGCGTGTCGTATCCGACCAGCGCCGAAGAGGTGATCGCGGCGATCGAGACACCCGCGAAGTAGCTCTCTTGGCGCGAGTGACCTGCCGGTAGAATGGCGGCGCCCGTCCACTCCAGATCCGAATCGCGAGCTCGCAGTGATTCCGCCGGGTCTCCATCCACGAGAGCAACCCCGCCCGACGTCGTCGGTGGCGGAGCGTCGCGTGTACGACGCGCTCCGCGGCGGGCTTCCGGCCGGCTGGTACGCGTGGCACTCGCTTCGCGTGCGCGATCCCGGTGGCTTCGACGGGGAAGGTGACTTCGTCCTCGCGGTCCCCGGGCGCGGGCTGCTCGTGCTCGAGGTGAAGGGCGGGCAGGTGTCGGTCCGCGACGGGCGTTGGCTGCAGAACGGTCAGGCGATGAAGCAGCCGCCGCGCGATCAGGGGATCTCATTCGCGAAGAAGCTGATCGCGCGCCTCCGGGCACGAGACTGCGCGCCGCATGCGTGGGGCGTCGCGGTCTGCTTTCCCGACGTCGGAACCGAGCGCGGTCCGACGCAGGGCGACCTGAATGGCGTCGTGCTCGGCGCGCAGGACCTCGGCTGGATCGGTGAGGCGCTCCCGGCGCTGGTCGAGCGCGCGTTGCCCGCGCCGCGGGCCGAGCGCGGGCGCTGGATCGAGGCGCTGCACGAGTTCTGGGGCGAGACGTGGGTGCCCAAGCTCTCACTGGCGATGCGCGCGCGCCGCGCGGAGAGCGACCGCATCGCCCTCGACCAGACCCAGCTCGAGGCGCTCGACGCGCTCGCCGACAACGACCGTGTGCTCGTCGAGGGCGGTGCGGGCACGGGCAAGACGCTTCTCGCGATGGAGTGCGCGCGGCGCGCCGCCGCGTCGGGACAGCGCGTGCTGCTCACCTGCTTCACGGCAGCGCTGGCGGAGCACCTTCGCACCCGCCTCGACGGCACGGGCGTGGACGTACACACGGTGCGGAAGATCGCGAAGGACCTGATCGAGCAGGCCGGGCGACCCACCGGCGACCTCACGCAGCCGGACACCTGGGAACAGAATTCCTGGCGGGCGAGCGAGCTGGTGACGGATTCCACCCGCTACGACGTCGTCGTCGTGGACGAGGCGCAGGATCTCGAGCTCGCCGACTTCGCGCTGATCGAGAAGCTCGCGCTGGGCGGCCGCCTTTGGCTCTTCCGCGACGCGCGCCAGAGCTTCTGGCCCGAGCGCGACGTGCCGTCGGACCTCGTGACCACGCGCTACCGGCTGACGCGCGCCTATCGCATGCCCGCGGCGCTCGCCCGGGTCGCCGACTCGTGCCTTCTCGGCGTGGCCGACGGCGACGCGCTCGGCGCGGCGACCGCGAACTCCGAGCTCGTCGTCACGGCGTGCGCGAGCGAGGGCGCCGCGAACGCCCGGCTCGAGGTCGTGCTCGACGGCCTGCGCGGTCAGGGACTCGCGCCCGGCGAGATCGCCGTCGTCTCGCTTCGCGGCCAGTCATCGTCCGATTCCGTCGTCCACGCGGCCTCCGCCGGCCGCCACCGCCTCGCCCGCGCCGACGCGCCCGACGCCGGCGACTTCGTCGTCGCCGACACATTCCTGCGTTTCAAGGGCCTCGAACGCCCCGCGATCGTCATCGTGGACCTCGATCAGGTCCTCGAGAAGAGCGACCTCGGCGTGCGGCTGCACATCGCGCTCACCCGCACCCTCGTCACCGCGCAGATCCTCGCATCGCGCCAGGCCCTGCAGCGCGTCGCGGCGTTGGGGGGTGTGGCGGAAGCGTGAGCCGTGCAGGCTCGCAAGTCCCCCTCCACCTCGACGCGGTAACCTAAACCCATGGTGCTCCGGGCGGAGGTCGATCCCTACCTGCGTCAGTGTCGCGACGATTTCGCGGCGGTGACGGCGCGGCGGTATGGGCGGCCGTTCGACCTGGCCGCGATCGAGCGGCGGGTCAGCGAGCTTCGCACCGGGGCGCGCGGGCTTCGCTACGAGGATCTGCGCTTCTTCCAGGACGAGGAGCACTGGTGGTTCCGGAATTTCTGGGTCTTCCCGCCCGAGGAACACCTGGCCGCCGAGCTCGCGGAGCGGACCTTCGATTTCTGGAATCTTCCGAAGCGCGAAGAGGCGACGATTCAGGATCTGTACGAAGTGTTCCGCTCGATCGAGCACGCGTCGATCGTGCTGCGCTTCGTCCGGCCCGACCACTACGGAATCCTGAGTCCGCCGGTCGCGCGAATGCTCGAGATCCGGCGCGGCGGATCGGCGGTTCGGACGTATCTGCACTACCTGCACGACCTGCGCGAGATCCGCGACCGCGGCGGCTACGGCCTCGACACCGCCGCCGACGTCGACATGGCGCTCTGGGTGCTTCACGAGCGCTGCTTCGGCACGTTTCGCGATCCCGAGATCGAGCGGTGCTTTCTCGCCGACCCCTTCATGGCCCAGCTTCGCGCGCGGAACCTGGTGGCGCCGCTCGCGGACCTGACGCTGCCGCAGCTCGCGCAGGCGCTGGCGCCGACGGTGCCCGCGCTCGCCGCGCTGATCGCCTGCCATCGGCTCGAGATCCAGATCCGCACCGCGGCCGAGAAGCTCGGCCTGCCGATCGCGTTCGCGAACGTCGAGCTGCACAACGTGATCGACGAGCTGAAGCCGCACTGGGCCGTCGCCGTCGAGCGGGGCCACCTGTGGCGATCCTTCGTCGAGCTCCGCAACGACCTCTTCCACAAGGACGTCCTGCGGGACTCGAACCGGATCGATCACCTCGTCGCCGAAGTCGTGCAGCTCGAGCGGGATCTGGATGAGCTCTGAGTCACCCGCATGAGCGCGATCTCGGGCGACATCGTCTCGTTCGGCGAGAAGATCCTCTCCATTCTCTCCGACGGACAGTTCACGACGACGTACAAGTATGCAGTTCTCCTCGGACTCCTCGATCTGGCGCTCGAAGAAACCGAACGAGACGGCGCGCCACCGACCAGTGTCACCACGCGCCAGCTCGCCGAGCGGGTGATCGAGCTGTACTGGCCCCACACGCTGCCGTTCCCGAACTACGCCGGAGGCGTGCTGAAGCAGAACAGCTCCGCCGGGGGCGTTGCAACGATCCCTCGCCTGGTCGAGGCGTTCCGCACGGCCGATGCGAGCCGAACGACCGTGTTCCGAGCGCGCTCGAAGTCGCCGCGAGACTGGATGAAGCTCGTGCGCAAAGTGGAGTGGACGCTCGTCGAGTGGCCGCTTCCTCGAGTCCAAGTGGTGGGGCGGGAGCATCTGCCCTTTCTGTACTCGATCCACTGGGACACGAGCGTGAAGAAGAGCGAGTTCGACAGCCCCGAGTTCGACAACTCGATCCGATTCGTTTCGGGGTCGGCCGAGAATCTCGTACGACTCGCGGGCCTGCTCCGACCGCTTCTCCACCGTGAGTGGGCCGCCATGATCTCGCGCTGCAATTCCCTCTTCGATACCCAGCTCGAGGACTTCCTGTTCCGTCGCGATCGAGCTGCGCTCGGCGTTCTGCGGGCGCCGCTCGTCGATCTGCAGAGCGGACTGTGTTTCTACTGCGAGCGCCGACTGAAGGACGAAGGAATCGAGGTCGATCACTTCGTCCCCTGGGCGCGGCACCCGAACGACGCGATCGAGAACCTGGTCGCCGCGCATTCGAGCTGTAACGGATCGAAGAGCGACCACCTGGCGGCGAGCGCCCACGTCGAGCGCTGGGTCGCGCGCGGAAACGATTCGGGCCGCGCGCTCGCGCAAATCTCGACCGACGTCGTCTGGCCGTCGGATCCTCACGCCTCGATCGGGGCCGCGAGAGGAATCTACCTGCGCCTGCCCGACGACGCTCGGCTCTGGCGGCAGAGCAAGGAGTTCGAGGTCGCGGAGCGGGGTCGACTCGTGACGGCGTTCGGGTGAGGGTGGTTCGGGGACGCCGAGACGCGGGCGCGTTTCGAGCCGCTACTGGGGGACTGAGCCGAGCTTCCTCAGCGCTTCAGGACGTCCCTTTCGGCCCGCCCTTGCGGTCGCTAATAATACTTGGGCTTGAAGTCTTACTAGTGCCTCCGCCTATTCAGCGATTCTGAGGCCAGAGGGCGATTCCTCGCATGAAAAGGGGCCTGACGGGTCGGTACGAGACCTCGATTGCGGGCAGCGAAACCGTGAGCGCGTTCGTTCCGGCGCCCCTTCCGCCCGCGCCCGGGGTCGAGTTCGGGGGTGCTCTACAGAGCGCGCTCGAGCCGGCCCTGCTCTCGCTCGGCCGATTGGACGGCGCGGCGAAGCTGCTCCCCGACATTGGCCTTCTCCTCTACGCGTACGTTCGCAAAGAGGCGGTCCTCTCGTCGCAGATCGAGGGAACCCAGTCGTCGCTCTCCGACCTCCTGCTCTTCGAGCTCGACGAAGCGCCGGGCGTGCCGCTCGACGACGTGGTCGAGGTCTCGAACTACGTCGCCGCGCTCAACCACGGTCTGGCGCGGTTACGCGATGGGTTCCCGCTCTCGAATCGCCTGATCCGCGAGATCCACTCCGTGCTGCTGTCTCGCGGCCGCGGAAGCGGAAAGACGCCGGGTGAATTCCGCCTGTCCCAGAACTGGCTCGGCGGAACGCGGCCCGGGAATGCGGTCTTCGTTCCCCCGCCCGCGCATCGGGTTCCCGACGCGATGTCCGAGCTCGAGAGATTCCTGAACGACGACGCGCCGGGTCTTCCCGTCCTGGTGCGAGCCGGCCTGGCCCACGTGCAGTTCGAGACGATCCACCCGTTTCTCGACGGGAACGGCCGCGTCGGGCGGCTCTTGATCACGCTGCTCTTGTGCCAGTCGGGAATCCTCCAGCAACCGCTGCTCTACCTGAGTCTCTTCCTCAAGGAGCACCGCAGCCGCTACTACGAACTGCTGAACGCGGTGAGGCGCGAGGGCGACTTCGAATCGTGGCTCGTCTTCTTCCTCGACGGTGTACGCCAAACCGCAGACAGCGCCGTCTCGACCGCCCAGAGACTGAAGGCGCTCTTCGACACCGATCGCGAGCGCATCAAGACACACGGCCGAAGAGCCGACTCCGCACTCCGTGTTCACGACGCGCTCACCGCGCGGCCGCTCGCGTCGATTCCCGAGCTGACCTCGCGAACCGGCCTCTCGTTTCCCGCAGCCTCGGCCAGCGTCGATCTGCTCGGCACGCTCGGCATCGTCCGCGAGCTGACCGGAAAGCGCCGCAACCGGATCTTCGTGTACGACGAGTACCTGGCGATACTCAGCGAGGGCGGCGAGCCGCTCTGACATAGAATGGCGCGATGTCGAAGCTGGGTCGCGGCCTCTACGAGGTGCTGGTCACGGCGGCACTCGAGGCGCAGCTGGGTGAACTCGGCGAGCACCTCGAACCCGAGCAGGAAGCGCTGCGCGCGGCGGAATCTGCCGATCGCATCGCGCTACACCTCGGCCGGATCATCCGGCGCGCGCTCGAGTCAGTGGACGACCGGGCGCGGGTCGCGATGAGTATCTCGCTCGCTCGGAAGTTGATCGCGGAGATCGGCAACGCGATCGAGAAGTTCGATGGCGCCGGAGACGCACCGGTCGAACCGGGGACGTTGCTTCGCGCGGTCCTGTCCCGTCTGCCCGACGGCTCCGCCGAGACGATTCCATCCCCGCTCATTCCGCTGCTCGACACGACGCTTCTCACCAACGCACCGGGCGAGCCGCGAGTCGGAAGCCAGATCCGGGCGGAGATCGATTCGGCGGACCGGATCGACGTCGTCATGGCGTTCATTCGGCGCAGCGGAATCGCACCGCTGCTCGATGCGCTGCGAAAGCGGGCGGAGCGTGGAACTCCCCTGCGGGTGCTCACGACGACCTACACGGGCTCGACCGAGGCCCGCGCGCTCGACGCGCTTCGTGAGATCGGCGCCGAGGTTCGCGTCTCCTACGACACGACCGGCACACGACTTCACGCGAAGGCGTGGCTCTTCCACCGTCGATCCGGGTTCTCGACCGCGTACATCGGATCATCGAACCTGACGCACTCCGCCCAGGTCAGCGGTCTCGAGTGGAACGTCCGCGTGTCGGGAGCGCGAAACCCGGATGTCATCGACAAGGTCGCGGCGGTCTTCGAGAGCTACTGGAACCACGGCGATTTCGTTCCGTACGAACGCGACCAGTTCCTGGAGCAGACGAATGCGGAAGCCAGGTCCGGACCGACCCACCGTCTGAGTCCGATCGAGCTGCGCCCGGAACCGTTTCAGGAGCGACTGCTCGAGCAGATCGCGCTATCACGTCAGCGCGGGCATCACCGAAATCTGCTCGTCTCGGCTACGGGCACCGGCAAGACCGTGATGGCCGCAGTCGACTACGCGCGACTTCGCGCGGTCCTGCCGCGCACGCGACTGCTCTTCGTCGCGCATCGCGAGGAGATCCTCACACAGAGCCTCGCAACGTTTCGTCATGCGCTCCGCGACGCGGCGTTCGGCGAACTCTGGGTCGGCGGCCAACGGCCGAAGCGACTTCGAGCACGTATTCGCGTCGATCCAGAGCTTGAACGCTTCCGGACTCGGATCACCTGGAGCCGAATCACTTCGACGTGGTGATCGTGGACGAGTTCCACCACGCGGCCGCGAGCGTCATACCGGGCATTGCTCGATCGCGTTGTGCCGGTCGAGCTACTCGGACTGACGGCGACCCCGGAGCGAAGCGATGGGCTTCCGCTGCTCCAGTTGGTTCGACAATCGAATTGCCGCCGAGCTTCGGCTCTGGGATGCGATCGACCAGCACCACCTGTCGCCGTTCGTCTACTACGGAATCCACGACGGCCTCGACCTGCGCGAGATTCCCTGGCGGCGTGGCCGCGGATACGACGTCGACGGCCTCACGAACCTGTTCACCGCGAACGACGTGTGGGCGAGACGGGTGATCGCGAGGCTCGCCGAGCACGTGGACGACATCGGACAGATGCGCGCGCTCGGCTTCTGCGTCAGCGTCGAGCACGCACGATTCATGGCGCAGGTCTTTAGCAAGGCGGGAATCGAAGCGACGGCGATCTGGGCGGACACCCCCGACGAGGAGCGACGCAGCGGCACTCGACCGACCTGGCGAGCTCGGCGCGTGAACGTCGTCTTCTCGGTCGATCTCTTCAACGAGGGCATCGACGTGCCGGTCGTCGACACGCTGCTGCTGCTGCGGCCGACCGACAGCCCGACGCTCTTCCTGCAGCAGCTCGGCCGCGGCCTGCGAAGGACTCACGGAAAGATCCGTCTGCACGGTGCTCGATTTCGTGGGCCACCACCGCAAGGAGTTCCGATTCGATCGGCGCTTCGGCGCACTGCTTGGCGGAAGTCGAAAGGAGATGGCCGAGCAGATCGCATCGGGCTTTCCGTTCCTGCCCGCTGGCTGCCACATGGAGCTCGATCCGGTCGCCGCGGAGATCGTCCTTCGGAGCATCAAGAACGCCGTACCATCCCAATGGACCGCCAAGGTCGAAGAGCTGCGAAGGATCTCCGACAGCGGAAGGGATGTGAATCTCGCGGGCTACCTCGAGGAAGCAGACCTCGATCTCGAAGACGTCTACACCGGCACACACAGCTGGTCCGACCTTCGCGCCGACGCGGGACTCCCGGTTCGCGAATCGGGACCGTCCGAAGAACCGCTTCGCCGGGCGATCGGACGCCTGCTCCACGTCGACGATGGGCCGAGGATTTCCGCGTATCAGAGGTTGATCGCCCCCGACATCCCTCCGAATCTCGCAACGCTCTCGGAGCGTGACCGGCGCCTGCTTCGGATGCTTCTGGCATCGGTGCTCGGCAAGACAGCGACCTCTGCAACCAGACTCGAGGAAGGCTCCACGCTGCTCTGGAAGCACCCGCAGGTGCGCGCCGAGCTGCGCGACCTACTCGACGTGTTGGCGACTCGCGTCGAGCACGTCGTCCAGCCGCTCTCCACTCACTCCGAAGTTCCTCTGCAGGTCCACGCCCGCTACACGCGGCTCGAGATTCTCGCGGCATTCGGAATCGGGGACGGCGCTTCGATCCCACCGTGGCAGTCGGGCGCGTACTGGGCCGAGGACGCTCGCGCCGACCTGTTCGCATTCACCCTCGACAAGACGAGTGGTCAATTCTCACCGACGACGCGCTATCGCGACTACGCCGTCAGTCGCGAACTGATCCACTGGGAGAGCCAGTCGACGACGCGCGCCACGAGCCCCACCGGCCTGCGATATCAGACGCACGCAGCCGGTGGATCGAGCGTGATGCTCTTCGCTCGCCTTCGGACGAACGATCGCGCCTTCTGGTTCCTCGGACCGGCGACCTACGTCCGTCACGAAGGCGAGCTGCCGATGGCCGTCGTCTGGCGGCTCGAACATCCGCTGCCAGGCGATCTGTACGCGGAGTTCGCGGCGGCTGTCGCGTAGCGCCTGCAGCATCCCCCGCTTGGCCCGGACCTTGCGGGCGGAGCCGGGCATGCGACGAGAGCTCGACGGGGAGCTGCGGAAGATCGGCGGCTCGGGCCTTCCGGTCCGCGCGGAGGCGCTGACGATGACGTACGGCGACGTGGAGCCGCGCGTCCGCGCGTTGCGCGCGCTCGATCTGGCCGTTCCTGGTGGCCAGTTCTTGGTGGTGCGCGGCCGGAGCGGATCGGGCAAGTCGACGCTCTTCCACCTGCTCGCGGGGATGAAGAAGCCGACGTCGGGTCACGTCGTGGTCGGCGACGTCGAGGTCGACCGACTCAGCGAGGCCGAGGCCGCGCGCTTTCGCCGTCATCACATCGGGCTCGTGTACCAGTTCTTCAATCTGGTCCCGATGCTCGACGTGATCGAGAACATCGCGCTTCCGCTCCTGCTCGACGGGCGGCGGCTCACCGACGCGCTGCCGCGGGTCCATGCGCTCCTCGAGCGACTCGGGATCGCCGACCGCGCGGATCACGAGGTGAGCAAGCTCTCGGGCGGCGAGATGCAGCGCGTCGCGATCGCGCGCGCGCTCGCGGGTGACCCGGGCCTGGTTCTCGCCGACGAGCCGACGGGAAATCTCGACGATCGCAACGCCGGCGAGGTGCTCGACCTGCTGACCAGCCTGTGCCGCGAGAACGGCATCACGGTCGTGATGATGACCCACGACGCGAGCGCGACCGAGCGCGCCGACCGCGTCGTGACGCTCCGCGACGGCGAGATCGAGCAGGATCTCTTGATCCGACCCGGGCGCGGGGCGTAGGCCTTGGCGAGACCGCCGCGCAATCTGCCGCTCTGGCTGCGGCTGCTGCTTCGCAGGCTGCGCAGCCCCGAGGGAAGGCTCGCGCCGCTCGCGGTGGTATCTATCGCGATCAGCGTCACGCTCGCGACGGGACTCGAGATGAGCTCGCGCAGCGCACGGCGGCAGCTCGAGATCACGGCGGAGGCGATCACGGGGGCGGCGAAGATCGAGATCACCGCCGGCGAGGTCGGGTTGGCCGAGGAGATCCTCGAGATTGCACGCGCGACGCCGGGCGTGCGCGCGGCGTCACCACTCGTTTCCATCCGATTGCGACTGACGGATCGGGACTTCGCGCTGAACGTTCTGGGCGTCGATCTCCTCGCCGAAGAGCAGGTGCGGAGCACCGCCATCGAGCACGGCGGCCTGGAGATTCGCGATCCGCTTCGACTGCTCGCGACTCCGAACTCCGTGGTCGCGACCGAAGCCCTGCTCGAGCGACTCGGACTGGCCGAGTTGTATCACGCGGGCGCGAGCACCGAGCTGCACGTCCGGATCGCTGGCGAGGAACGATCTCTCGTCGTTCACGGGCTCTTGCGCCCGAGCGGAATCGCCGCCGCGTTCAGCGGTCAGGTCGCACTGATGGACGTGTACGCGGCGCAGCAACTCGGCGGACGCGTCGGGCTCTTCGATCGGATCGACGTCGTGCCGGAGCGTGAAGAAGAGGTTCCGGAGCTGGTCCGCGCGCTGGGCGCGAAGCTCGCGGGTGTGGCCACGGTGCAGCTGTCCTCGGGCCGCGGGAGCACCGCGGAGGATCTTCTGCAAATGGTGAGGAGATCCTCACTCCTGCTCGCCGGCGCCGCCGCGCTCGTCGCGTGTCTGCTCACGTATGCCACTACCGCCCAGTGGATCGAGCGCCAGAAGCGCCAGCTCGCGACGCTGCGCGCGGCGGGCATGGAGGCCCGACGCGTTCGGCGAATGGTCTTCGTCGAGGTCACCGCGCTCGCCGTCCTTGGAACCGCGCTCGGCATCGGCGGCGGAATCGCGGTCTCGCCTCCCCTGCTCGCAACGCTTTCGCGTTTCCTCCAAGTCGCAAAGGTCGAAGAACTCAGCGGCGTGACGGTGGAGGTACCGACACTCTGGCTCGCGGTCGCCGTCGGTCTTCTCGCCGGGATGGCCGGGGGCGTGCTTCCCGCGTATCGCGCGAGCCGCCGCTACACGCTCGACTCGCTCGACCTCGACGTCGCCTCGCGCGACGGGAGAGGGCTCGGTCCATGGCTCGGTGGCGCGGCACTCGTGGCATTCGCGCTCGTCTTCGCGATGGACTCGGCACGGGAAGCGACCGGCGCGATGGTCCGCGTCGGGCTCCTGTTCCTGTTGGGAGCGGCGGCAATCCTCGCGCTCGCTCCCGTGATCCTTCGGGTGACGAGGACCTCCCTTCGTCCACTCGCGCGCGCGTGGCCGCCCGTCGGTCATCTGGCCACTCGCCTCTATCGACTCAGGCCATGGACGTTTGCGGTTGCGCTCACGGCGATCTCGACGCTCGTCGCGGCGCTGGTGACCGCGTTTCTGCTCATCGCCACGATCAGCAGCGCATTCGACCGCTGGGTCGAGGCGCAGTATCCGGGTGGGGCGATCCGGATTCTCGCGACCCCCGTCACCGCGCCGCGCACCGCCGACCTGCTTTCGGATCGGACGATGCAGAGGATCCGCACGACCCCGAGCGTGCGCGCCGTGAACGAGCAGTACCGATCCAACGCATCGGTCGTGTTCCGTGGAGAGACGGTCTTCCTGCACGCGGTATCGGCCGGTGTCCTCGGTACCCACGGCCACATTCCGAGCGTGGGACGACCGTCTTCCGAGATTGCGCTCGACCTCGTTCGCGGCGCGATCGCGATCTCGCCGGGGTTCCAGAAGACCTTCGGCCTGGAGCCAGGCGATCTGGTCGAGCTCGACACTCGCAACGGAACGAGAGCGTTCACCGTGGCGGGTGTCTTCGAGGACTTCGGGGATGCCAGGGGATCGATTCTGATCGATCTCTCGACCTTCGACGCGTGCTGGCAGCGCTCCGGCGCATCGTCAGCCGTGGTCTGGCTCGAAGGCCCCACCGAGACCGCGATCGCGGAGATCCGGGCGCAAGTGGGCTCCGAGCAGGACCTCTACTTCGTCGATGGTGACGAGACCGCGTCTGCGACTCGCCGCTTCTCCGAGGTCTTCACGTCGACGCTTCACGTATTGGGCGCGTTCATCGCGTCGCTCGGCGGAATCGGCGTGATGATCCTTCTCGCCGGAATCGTCGCCGAGCGACGTCGGGATCTCGCCGTGCTCCGCGCAGCCGGCGCCGAGCCGCGGCAGCTCGTCGTCCTCGTGCTGATCGATGCGTTGACGCTGGGGCTGCTCGGCTCTGCGTGCGGAGTCGCCCTCGGTATCGCGTGTGCAGCACCAGCCGCGGACATCCTGCGGGAGTCGTACGGCTGGATCCTCGAACAGCGGTGGATGGCACCACAGATCCCGTTCGTCGTCGCCGGGGCCATCGCTGCCGCCGTCGCAGGCGGGATGCTCCCGGCGCGCATGGCCTACGGTGTGGGTGCAGGGGACGTCTTCGGTCCGGAGTGAGCGCGACGCCGCGGAGTCGGAGCTAGCTCCCGACCACCTCGTTGCAGCCGGATACGAACGCGAGGATCGCTCCGAGCACGAGCAGGACTCGCACGCATGCGCGATTCGCCGCCATGTTCTCGATCGTTGCCACGTGACCCGCTAGTCCTTCTGCACGAGATCTTCCAACCCGTACTTGTGTATGCGATGACGGATCGTCCCGCGAGGCATCTCCAGCCGCCGCGACGCGCGAGAGACGTTCCCACCGGTTGCGCGCAGCGCATCGGCGAGTCGAAGCGCGTCTGCCCGTTCGCTCGCGTCGAGATCCGGCGGAGATGCCGCCGTTCGGAACTCCGACGGCCGCTCGGCATCGGCCGCGATCACGGCAGGATTCACGACGGGCGGTGCGAGCAATCCCTCGAGATCCTCCGCCTCCAAGGTGACGGTGCGTCCGCGCACCAGGATTCGCTCGATGACGTTGAAGAGCTCGCGAACGTTCCCCGGCCAATGATGCGTTCGAAGCTGCGCGAAGAACGAATCGCCAATCGAGGGTGCCGGAACACCGATGCTCTCCGAGAGGCGATCGACCGCGGCGCGCGCCAGCGCGGGTAGGTCGCCAAGGCGCTCGCGCAGTGGCGGGACGATGATCCCGATCACGTTGAGGCGGAAGTACAGGTCGGGCCGGAACTTTCCTCGGGCGACGAGCTGCCCCAAATCGTGGCAGGTCGCAGCAATCACGCGCGCGGTCATCGGCAGCGCCTGAGTCCCGCCGACACGCTCGAAGACCCGATCCTCGAGTACGCGCAGGAGCTTCGATTGGAGCGGACCATCGAGATCTCCGATCTCGTCGAGAAAGATCGTGCCGGTTCCCGCCGCCTCGAAGCGGCCCCGACGCAGCCCGCCCGCGCCGGTGAACGAGTGCTTCTCGTGACCGAAGAGCTCGCTCTCGATCAGCGTCGGCGAAAGAGCCGCGCAGTCGACGTGAACGAACGGCTCCGCGCGCCGGGCGGACAGCTCGTGCACGAGTCGGGCGACGAGGCCCTTCCCGGTTCCGGTCTCACCCTGGAGCAGCACCTTCGAGTCCACGCGCGCCGCTTCGCGCAGCTCGCGCCGGAGTGTATGCATCGTCTCGCTCTCGCCGATGAGTGACGCCACTTCCGGCGAAGCCAAGGCCGAACGCGCGTGAACGGCGATGCGGGCGACGACATCGAGCGTCGGCGCGGGCAGGTCGATGAACTCGGAGACTCCGAGCCTGGCGAGTCGAAACCCGAGCTCGCTCTTCATGTCCCGTCCGATCACCACGATCGGTACCCCGCGATTCGCCTTGGCAACCGCACGGACCCGCTCGTACGCGGCTTCCGGATCGACGCGAAGCCCGACGACGACGAGGGCGAGCTGCATGCTGTCGAGAACCGGAGCGGTCTCGGCGCGACTCTCGATCACCCCGATCGAGTTTCGCGCGCACCAACCACCGATGGCGGCCGAGTACTCCGTCTCGACGTCCAGAAGCAGAGCGACTCGCTTCGACACACACCACTCCCGCCGGACCTTCGGTATGACAGCCGACTCGACGAGATCGTGTCAAGGATATTTCCGCTCGGTGTGAGAGGCCCTCGAACGCGCGCCTTCGACCTACAATCGACGCCCACCGCGACGGAGGACTGACGAAATGCCCGGCCCCCTTCACGGCTACCGCGTCATCGACGTCACGCAGATGATCTCGGGGCCGGTGGCGACGCGGATTCTCGGCGATCAGGGCGCGGACGTGATCAAGGTCGAGCCGGCGACGGGCGACCTGACGCGGGGGATGGGCGGCGCGAAGCGCAGGCTCTCGCCGCTCTTCGCCACCACCAACCGAAGCAAGCGCGGGGTGGTGCTCGACCTGAAGACCGCGTCGGGCGTGAAGGTGCTGCACCGGCTCGTCGCGCGCGCGGACGTCTTCGTGCAGAACTTCCGGCCGGGCGCGGCGGAGCGGATGGGGATCGGCGAGGCGGCGCTGCGCGCGCACAATCCGAAGCTCGTCTACGTCTCGATCAGCGGCTTCGGCGAATCGGGGCCGTACGCACACAAGCGTGTGTACGATCCGGTGATCCAGGCGCTCTCGGGGCTGGCGTCGATCCAGGGCGGCTCGAGCGGGCGGCCGCGCATGTTGCGCCTGATCGTGCCCGACAAGCTGACGGCGGTGACGGCCGCGCAGGCGATCACGGCGGCGCTGCTCGCGCGCGAACGCACCGGCGCGGGCCAGCACGTCCGGCTCGCCATGCTCGACGCGGTGGTCGCGTTCCACTGGCCCGAGGCGATGGTGCGCCACACCTTCGTCGGCGACGACATCGGCAGCACGCGCCCGCCCGAGACGCGCGACCTGGTCTTCGAAACCGCCGACGGCTACATGACCGCCGGCACCGTCGCGCTCCGCGAGTGGCAGGCGTTCTGCGCGGCGGTCGAGCGCCCCGACTGGCTCGACGACGAGCGCTTCCGCAGCACCGCGGGTCTGGTCAAACACGCGGACGCGCGGCTCGAGCTGATGGCGAGCGTGCTCCGCACGCGCCCGACCGCCGAGTGGCTCGAGCGGCTCGACCGCGCGCAGGTGCCGTGCGCGCCGATCCTGGATCGCGACGAGCTTCTCGTGCACCCGCAGGTGATCGAGAACGCGCTCGTCGTCGAGAGCGACGACCCGAGCACCGGACCGATGCGCCAGGCGCGCCCGCCCGAACGCTTCGACCGCACGCCGTCGGCCATCCGGCGCCCCGCGCCGCTTCTCGGCGAGCACACCGACGAGGTGCTCGCGGAATACGGCTACGCGCGCGAAGAGATTGCGGCGCTTCGCGAAGAGGGCGCGCTCGGCTGAGCGCGCGCGCGAACCTCAGCCGCCGTCCTTCGACAACCGTTCGCGGACCTCGGACTCGCAGAGGCCGACGATCTCGACGACTTTGCGCGCGGACGTCTGGCCCTTGATCACTCGCGCCGAGCCCGCGGGAAGGCCGAGCGTTTTCGCGAGCAGCTCCTCGACGGCCGCGTTGGCCCTTCCACGCTCGGGGGGCGCGCTGACCCGGATCTTCACCGTGTCACCGAGCCATCCGGCGATGCCGCTACGCGAAGCGCCGGGAACGACCTTGACGGACAATCGAGTGGTCGTCTCGGCACGCATGCTCGGAGCGGTCACTTCTGCGGGACGACGAAGATCTTCTTGCCCGAATAGGGGTTCCCTGCGCCGTAGGGGTTGTGGATGCTCGTCGGTGAGTACGGGCTTCCGTATCGGCCGTAGGGATTCGAGGTCGATTCGGGGTGGTACGGGTTCTGGCTCAGGCGGCCCAGGTAGTTTCCGTCGCCGTCATAGAGTTTGGGCGCGTCCGTCGCATACGGGTTCGTCCACGACTTGTTGCTGTACGGGCTTCCATACGGGCTGTAGGGGTTCATCAAGCCGTCGGCCTTGTACGGACTGCCCGCCCCGTAGGGATTGGAGATGCAGTCCACATCGTAGGGACAGGCCGCGCGCGCGGCCGATCCACCGAAGGCGACGGCGGCGACGACGAGCAGGCCGATCGAGAGCGGGCTTCGAGCGGAACGCCTCATTCGAGCTCCTCCGGTGCTGCGCACGGCAGCTCACCCACCGTACACCAACCTGCGACGGGCCCCAACCCAGGCACAGCGCTCCCGCGGGCGCTCACGGCGCCTCGCGTGGGACCTGCCGCTCACCGACGGGGCTGACTAACCTTCCCCGCCCAGGTCGCACAGGATTTCGGCCTCTTCGAAGGAGCCATCCTCGTCGCGCTGCAGGTGCAGGTGAGCGCGCGCGAAGGGCCGCTCCTTCTCGGGCACCAGCACCATCACGCGCACACCCTCTTCGAGCGGCGCGCCTTCGACGACCACCTTCCCCGAGACCACCATGCCTCGCAGGACGTGCATGAAAGCAGGATACGCCTGCGGGGGGCGAACCGGCGAGAGTATTATTCGGGCTCGAAATGGAGGGTCCGATGGCCGCGACGCCCAGCCTCGAGGGCCTGACTCTCGAGAACCTCGACGTGATCTCGCCCGAGCACTACGAGAAGAACGGCTACCCGCACGCGGAGTGGACCTACCTGCGCAAGCACGCGCCGGTGCACTACTTCGACCGCGGGAACTACGAGCCGTTCTGGGCGATCACCAAGCACGCCGACATCGTCGAGATCGGCAAGAGCCCGGACGAGTTCATCATCGCGCCGCGCATCGCGGTCTTCGACCGGAGCTTGCCGGTCGACGCCGTGCGGCTTCGCCACCTGCTCTCGATGGACGGGCAGGAGCACCGCGACTACCGCGCCGTCACCGCCAAGCAGTTCACCCCGCGCATGACGCAGCAATGGGCCGAGAAGGTCGCGCGCATCACGCGCGAAGTGCTCGACCAGGCGGCGGAGCTCGGCGAGTGCGACTTCGTGCAGGACGTCTCGGCGCCGATCACGATCGCGGTGATCGCGCTGATGCTCGGCGTTCCGCAGTCGGACTGGCGGCTCCTGTTCCGCTGGACCAACGAGACGATCGCGCCGGAAGATCCAGAGTTCCAAAGGGGCCGCACCACCGACGAGACACTCCAGTCCGCGCGCACCGAGCTCTTCCAGTACTTCAACGCGCTGATGGAAGAGCGCCGCAAGCGGCCACAGGACGACATCATCTCGGTCGTCGTGCACGGAAAGGTGCAGGGAAAGCCGATCGGCGCGTTCGAGCTGCTCTCCTACTACCTGTTGCTCGTCGTGGCGGGAAACGAAACCACGCGCAACGCCATGACCGGGGGCGTGCTCGCGTTCGACGAGCACCCCGACCAGTGGCGCGCGCTCGTCGCGAACCCGGCGCTGCTCGACCCCGCGGTCGAGGAGATCGTGCGCTGGGTGACGCCGGTGATCCAGTTCACGCGCGAGGCCACGCGCGACTACACGCTGCGCGGAACGAAGATCGCGAAGGGCCAGTCCGTCTGTCTGTTCTACGGCTCGGGCAATCGCGACGAGGAGATCTTCGCCGACCCGTTCGCCTTCCGGATCGACCGCGCGCCGAACGACCACATCGGCTTCGGCCGCGGCGAGCACGTCTGCCTGGGCGCGCACCTGGCGCGACTCGAGCTGCGCACCGTCTTCGATCAGGTGCGCGAGCGCCTCGAATCGTTCGAGCGAACCGGCCCCGCGGAACGCGTGCGCTCCTCGTTCGTCGGCGGCATCAAGCGCGCGCCGATCCGCTGGAAGCTGCGGAAGGCGGCGGACTGAGCGGGCGCGCGCGCAGCATTCGCCCCTCGACCAGGCAGCGAGCGAGCTCCCGGTAGGTTTCGCGGATCTCGCCGCGCGCGAGAATCCTTCGCGCGAGCGGGCCCTCGCGCAGGATCACGTCGAGGCGGGCGCGCGACAAGAGGTGTTCGGCCGAGTCGCCGAGCGTCGCCTCGATCAGGTGAGTCCAGACCTCGCCCGCCTTCGGCGCGTCCGTCGTGCGGCCGGGAAATCCGAGCACGTCGAGCAGCCGCGGATCGGACACGACCGCGCGCTCACCGGAGCGGGCGACGTCGCGGAGCAGGTCCGCGAGCGGCGGCTCCGGAAGGCGACGCTGATCGGCGTAGGTCGAGAACTGCTCGTGGTAGAGCGCCTGCACCGCCGCGATCACCGCTTCGGCGATCGCGAGATCCGCCGCGGGGCACTCCGCGACGTCCTGAATGCGCAGCTCGACCGCGCGCCGGTCGCGGTGGGCGATCGGCTCGAGGTCGTCGCGCTCGATGCGCGTGTCGAGCCGGCCGGTCGGCTGGCCGGCCGCGATCGGTGAGCTCGCGGCGAGTGCGGGAACGAGCGGGAGCACGGCGCGGGCCGCGACCCGGAGTCGATCGAGCTCGGACGCGTCGCGGAACGGCAGGTCGAAGCGCGCGCCCTGCGCGTTCGGCGTCTCGGCGACCGACGCCATGAACGGGTGCATGCCGCCGGGCAGGAGCATCGCCGAGTGCGACTCGAGCCGGGCATCGATCTCGCGGACGGCGCGCTGGAAGTCGGCGGTCAGGGTCGAGCGCTCCTCGATCGATCGGCTCCCCGCAAGCACCAGCAGGTGCTTCGCGCTCGCGCTTCCGCAATTCACCGGACCGAGCTCGAGCCGCCCCGCCGCGCCGAGCACGAGATCCGCGATCGGCCGGACCTCGAGCGACTCGCGATCGACGATCGCGTAGTCGATCTCGACGCGCGCCCCCCCGAAGAGCTCGTCCGTCACCCGGGGACCCCGGCGCCGCGCGGTCCTTCGACTACCATAGGGCCGCACCTTAGCCGACAGGCGAAGTTGGACAACCGGTGATGAACCAACTCACGTACTGGGTCGAGCGACTGCTCCTTCGGGGCATGCGCTACCGCCTGCTGCTCGTGGCGATGGTGATCGCGTCGCTCTCGATCGTCGCCGGCGCCGTGGTCTGGCTGCTCGAGCCCTCGATCGGGAACCCGGCGGAAGCGGTCTGGTGGGCGTTCCTGCGCATCACCGACACGGGCTACCTCGGCGACGACGAGGGCAACGTACGCCGCACGGTGTCGGCCGTCCTGACGGTTCTCGGCGCGGTCATCTTCCTCGGCGCGTTGATCGCAATCATGGTCCAGGGTCTCAACCAGGGCATCGCGCGGCTCGAGTCCGGCACCACGCCGATCGTCGCGCGCGATCACATCGCGATCCTCGGCTGGACGAACCGCACGCCGGAAGTGATCGCCGAGCTGATCGAGTCCGAGGGGCGCGTCGCGCGATTCCTACAGCGAAGCGGTGCGCGCAGGCTGCGCATCGTCGTGCTCGCCGAAGAGGTCACGCTCGCGCTGCACCACGAGCTGCGCGAGCGACTCGGCCGGAGCTTCAGCGAGCGGACGATCACGCTCCGGTCCGGTTCTCCGCTCAAGTACGAGCACCTGCGCCGCGTCGACATCGAGCACGCCGCCGCGATCCTGATTCCCGGCTCGGACTACGATCCGTCCGGCCCCGAGCGGATCGACGCGAACACGGTGAAGATCCTGCTCTCGATCTCACGGCACGGCGGCGACGACCCGAAGACGCTCCCGCTCGCCGTCGCGGAGATCTCCGATCCGCTGCGCACGTCGCTCGCCGAGGACGCGTACCGCGGACCGCTCGAGGTGATTGCCGGCGACGCGATCGTCGCGCGCATCATCGCGCAGTGCGTGCGCCATCCCGGGCTCTCCGACGTGTATTCGCAGATCCTCACCCACTCGGTCGGAAGCGAGGTGCACGTGCGCGCGTTTCCCGCACTGAACGAGCGGCGCCTGCGCGGGCTCTACGACGCGTTTCCGACCGCGATTCCACTGGGCACGGTGCGCGCGGGCGGAAAGAACCTGCACCTGAATCCACCCGAGGATTTCGCGATCGGAAACCAGGACCGGATCGTCTTCCTCGCAACGAATCACGAGGGTTGCGAGCCTTTGAAGCGCATTCCGCCCGAGGCAGCTTCTACCGGCGCGGCCGCCGAGCCGCGCGCGCTTCCGCCCATGCCGGATCGCCGCCGCGTTCTCGTGCTCGGCTGGAGCCCGCGCGTATCCGCGCTGGTCGCGGAGTTCGGCCGTTACGACGCCGAATCGTTCGACATCGACGTGGTGTCGATCACCGGCACGCGGGTGCGCGACTCGCACCTGTCGCGCTTCGAGGTGCCCGAAGGCCGCGTGAACGTGAAGCAGATCGAGCGCGACTACACGGTGCCCGCCGAGATGCGCAAGCTCGAGCCCGCTCGCTACGACAACATCGTTCTGGTCTCGAGTCACTGGACCGGCGCGGAGGAAGAAGCCGACGCGCGCACGATCCTCGCGTATCTGCTGCTCCAGGAGATCCTGCCCGAGAGCGGCGATCGACCGGCGATCCTCGCCGAGATCATGGACTCCGAAAACGTCGCGCTCTTCACGCGCGCGAGCTGCGAGACGCTGCTGCCGATGGTGATCCTGTCGCACCTGCTCTCGCAGGTCGTGCTGCGTCGCGAGCTCGGCGCGGTCTTCGACGAGCTCTTCGGTCCCGGCGGCGCCGAGCTCGTCTACCGCAGCGCGTCCGAGTACGGGCTGGCGGAGCGCAGCATCCGCTTCGCGGACGCGCAGAACGAGGCCGCGCGAAACGGCGAGATCGCCCTCGGGTTCCATTTCGAAACCACCGCCACGCCCCAGGCCGGCGCGCTCCTGAACCCACCGCGCGACGCCGTCTATCGACTCGCGCCCGGAGACAGCATCGTCGTCCTCACCACCTACTCGTCGCTGCCCTGCCTGTGAGACACTGACGCGAGGAGGATTCGCGATGGACGAGGCTGCGAAGAAGACGGCGCTGCGGATGATCCCCTACGGAATCTACGTGCTGACCGCGCGCGGCAGCGACGGATCGGTCGCGGCCGCGACCGTCAACTGGGTGACGCAGACGTCCTTCAAGCCGCCGCTCGTCGCGGTCGCCGTCAAGGCCGACTCGTCCGCGCACGCGATCGTGAAGGCGAGCCGGGCCTTCGCGCTGAACGTGCTCGGCAAAGGCCAGCAGAAGCTCGCGTTCGCGTTCTTCAAGCCCGCCGCGCTCGAGGGGAACCGGATCTCGGGCGAGGCCTTCCGCGCCGGGACGACCGGCGCGCCCGTGCTCGAGAACGCCGCGGCCTTCGTCGAGTGCCGGGTCGTGAACGCGGTCGAGGGTGGCGACCACACGGTCTTCGTCGCCGAGGTCGTCGATGCGGGTGTGGCGAAGGCGCCGAGCGGTCGTGCCGACGACGCGACGCTGTGGATGAAGGATCTGGGCGACACCGTCTTCTACGGCGGTTGAATTCGAGCGAGCGCGTGGCGGATGAAGTCGCGCGTCTCTTCGAGCGCGTCCGACTGATTCCCCGTCGGCCAGGTGAGCGCGCGCGCGACGACGTCGCGCCACTTCCCGTCGAGATTCTCGAGCGCCCAGCGCGCGGCGGCCGGCTTCGAGACCATTTCGCCGCGCTCGAGCGCGTGGAGTGCGCGGCACATCGTGAGCACCGCGAAACACTGGTACTCGCGCGGGCGCAGGAAGTCGTCCGCTACGAGCTGCCGCGCCCAGAAGCCGCGCAGGAGCGCGACGACGGCACCGCGAAGCTCGGCCGCGCCGACCGGATCGATGAAGCTTCGCGGCTCTGGGCCTGCGATCACGACGCCGTGCTCGCGAAGGATCCAGCGGGTAATCACCCCGTCGACGTCGTGCGGCTCGATCCGGAGCCGCGCGCCGATCGGCAGGAGCGGATGCCGCGCATCGTCCGGGTCGTAGCGGCGCATGGCGGCGAGCGGGATGTACGAACCCTCGAGGTGCTCCGCGAACGGCCAGGCACCGGTAGCGGAGAGCCGCTCGTGCATGTCGGCGAGCGCCGCGACGACTTCGTCGGAAAGGACCTCGGAGGTCACGACCAGGAAGTCGATGTCACTGCGCTCGCGGGCGAAGTCACCCGTCGCGAGCGAGCCGTCCAGGTACAGGCCGACGAAGCGCGCGCCCAGCACCTCGCGAGCGCCCGCGAGCACCGTCGCGAGCGCGGAGGCGACGTCCGCGGGCAGCTCACCCAAACTCGGGTCCGTAGCGGACGCAGCCGCTCACGTCGGCGAGCGCGCCCTTCGCGAGCTCCATCGCCATGAACGCGTCGCTCGGCGGCCGCTCGCCGAAGCTCAGACCGAATCGCGCGGCGGGCACGAAGCCGAAGCGCGGGTAGTAGCCGGGATGACCGAGCACGACCAGGAACGGAGCGCCGCGAGCGCGACAGGCTTCGATCCCGGCGCGGCAGAGCGCGATGCCCGTGCCCGCGCGCTGAAGCGTCGGCAACACACCGACCGGACCAAGTCCCATCGGCGCGCGCGCGAAACCGTGGCCGTCCACGGAAACCGGACTGAAGCAGACGTGACCGACGATCTCGTCGCCTTCGAAGGCGGCGAGCGAGACGCAGTCGCCACCGCGCACGTGGAGTGCTCGCGCAAGCTCCGCTTCCGCATCCCGTCCGAACGCCTCGCGGTGCACGTGGACGATCGCCGCTTCGTCGTTCGCTGGAGCTACACGGATCTCTGTCACCCGGGAACGGCCGTGCACACGATCGTGGCGCGCGTCAGCTGGTGACGGCGCTGGAACTCCGCCCGGCCGACGTCGGCGCGCGACGCCTCCCACGCAGCCAGGCTCGCGTACCGCGTGAGGAGCAGCACGCGGGCGTCGGGCGGATGCACGTCGAGGCTGCGGAAGAAGCCGCAGATCCGCGCCTCGTATCCCCCTTCGAAGCCGGGCCAGGCGCGCGCGGAGAGATCGGCGAACTCGGGCCAGTCCCGGTCGAGAATCGAGAAGAAGCGGAACGCATACACACCTGCGCGAAGCGGCGGCACCGGGTTCTCGGGACGAAGCGTCGCGATCATTCGCTCCGCACGCGATTCGAGCGCCGTCGAGAACGTGCCCTGAAGCGCCGCCGCGCCCTTCGCGAGCGCTTCCTCGTCGGGCCACGCGGTGAGCGCGATGCCCTCGTTCGCCTCGAGGCCGATCTGACCTCGCCATACACCGAAGAGCGACCCTCCGTTCTTCCGGGCGATGGAGTCGCCTTCCAGCCGCAGCCGCTCGGCGAAGCGCTCCCACTCGCCGGCGCCGACCTTGAAGCGGCGGTACTCGTACGTCTCGTTCACGACGGTCCGCTCAGGGAATCGCTTCGAGAACGCGCGTCGGATCGATGCGCACCCGGTAGTTCTCGGTCAGATCGCGCCAGCGGATCGTGGAGCTCTCGATCACATAGGTGGCGGGCCGCGCGATGTCTCCGGTCGCCGGCGGCTCGGCCATCGGGTTGCCGCCGCGGTGTCTCAGGCCGAAAGCGTCGATCGCGGCGAGATCGGGATCCGACAGCACCGGGAACGTGAGCCCGAGCTTCTCGACCACGGCCCGGTTCTGCTCGACGCCATCGACGGAAACCGCGACGAGCTTCGCGCCCGCGGCCTGGAAATCCGAAGCTCTAAGCTGCAGCCCGCGCAGCTCCGACATACAGAAGGGTCACCAGTGACCGCGGAAGAAGACGAGCACGAGCTTCTCGCGCGCGAGCGAGCCGAGCTCGACATCCTGGCCGCGGTCGTCGCGAAGCACGACGGCGGGCACGGTCTCGCCGACGTCGAGCGCGAGCTCGACTCCGGGAAGCACGCTCGAGAAGACGTAGCAGTACCAGACGAAGAACCCGCCGAGGAAGAGCGTCAGGACCAGCCCGATCGAGGCGAGCGCACGGCGGCGCGAGCGAACGAGCCCCGCGACCGAGAAGCCGAGCGCGATCGCGAGCACCGTCAGATTCACCCACGGCACGTCGCGCGTGATCGGCCACGTGGCGAACACCGTGAAGTAGGAGAGGACGCCGACGATCGCGAGTATCGGGCCGAGCCAGACCATCCCGGCCAGCATACACCGCTCTTTGCACTCGTCTAGCGTGGCCTGCCAGAATCGCGCGATCCGTCGAAACGTGTGGCAAGGAGATCCCGATGGCGTCGATCGCGCAGACCCGGTCCGGCAAACTCGAGGGCGAGGAGCGGGAAGGCATCCACGTCTTCCGGGGCGTTCCGTACGCGGCGCCGCCCGTCGGCGCGAAGCGCTGGCGCGCGCCCGAACGCGAAGCGCCCTGGTCGGGTGTGCGCTCGGCGAAGAGCTTCGGGAACGCGTCACCCCAGAATCCGCTGCCGCTCGATCTGCTCACCGCGTTCAAGATCGAAGAGCCCCAGAGCGAGGACTGCCTGTATCTGAACGTCTGGACTCCCGGTCTCGACGGCGCGCGCCGTCCGGTGATGGTCTGGATCCACGGCGGCGCGTTCACGATCGGTTCGGGCGCGCAGTCGCTGTACGAGGGCGCGGCGCTCGCGAAGCGCGGCGACGTCGTCGTCGTCACGATCAACTACCGGCTCGGCGCGCTCGGCTTTCTGCGGCTTTCCGAGCTGACGAACGGGCGCATTCCCTCGACGGGAAACGAGGGCATGCTCGATCAGCTCGCGGCGCTCGAATGGGTGCGCGAGAACATCGCGGCGTTCGGCGGCGATCCCGAGAACGTGACGATCTTCGGCGAGTCCGCGGGCGGCATGAGCGTCGGCACGCTGCTCGGCATGCCGAAAGCACGCGGGCTGTTCCAGAAGGCGATCCCGCAGAGCGGTGCGAGCCACACCGCGAGCCCGCTCGAGCGGCACGTTCGGGTGGCGAGAAAGTTCGCCGAGCTCTCCGGCGCGTGGGATGCCGAGGTTCTGCTCGCGCTCCCCACCGCCGACGTGCTCGCGGCGGCCGCGCGGATCGCGCCGGTACCGGGTCAGGAGTCGGATCCGCAGATCGGCGGCATGCCGCTTCAGCCGGTGATCGACGGCGACATCGTACCGAGGCGCTCGATCGAATCCGTTTCGCGCGGCTCGGCGGCGGGTGTGGGCCTGCTGATCGGATCGACGCTCGACGAGTGGAAGCTCTTCGCGGCGGTGGACCCGGCCGTGACCTCGCTTCGCGACGGATCCCTGCTCGAGCGCGTCGAGAAGCGGCTCGGCGGCGTGGGACGGCCGCTCGTCGAGACGTATCGCAAGGCGCGCACGGAGCGCGGCGTCGGCGCCACGGCACCCGAGCTGTTCATGGCGATCGAAACCGACCGGATCTTCCGCATGCCCGGGCTTCATCTCGCCGAGACGCAACTGCAGCACGACCCGCGCGTCTACAGCTACCTGTTCACCTGGCCCTCTCCGATGTTCGGCGGAATGTTCGGCGCGTGCCACGCCGTCGAGCTCGGCTTCGTCTTCGGCACGCACACGAACCCCGGCATGGCGGACTTCTCGGGCTCGGGTCCCGAAGCCGATGCGCTCGCCGGGAACACGATGGATGCGTGGCTCGCGTTCGCGCGCACCGGCGATCCGAGCTGCAAGGGACTGGGGAGCTGGCCGACCTACACCGTTTCGGATCGGGCGACCATGCTGCTCGGCAAGAGCTCCTCGGTCGAGCGCGCCCCGCTCGAAGCGGAGCGCTCGGCCTGGAACTCCGTCCCGACCCACGTGCTGGGCGCGGTCTGAAGGAGCGGTGGAGATGACCCCGATCGTCGAGACCCGTCTCGGAAAAGTGTCGGGCGAGAGCCTGGGCGACCACGTTCGCTTCCGCGGAATTCCGTACGCCGCTCCGCCCGTCGGGGAGCTTCGCTTCCGCGCGCCGCGCCCGGCGACTCCCTGGTCGGGGGTGCGCGCCGCGGTCGAGTTCGGCCACTCGGCGCCGCAGAACCCGAGCTTCCTGCCGGGGATGGAGTCGGGTGCGCAGAGCGAGGACTGCCTGTACCTGAACGTGTACACGCCGCGCGCGGACGGCGCGCTCCGACCGGTTCTGTTCTGGATCCACGGCGGTGGCTTCACCGGCGGCTCGGGCGGGCAGGCGCTCTACGACGGCGGACGCCTCGCCGCGCGCGGCGACGTCGTCGTCGTGACGATCAACTATCGGCTCGGCGCGCTCGGGTACACGACACTTGCCGGGCCTCGACCCGAACTCGGGTCAACAGGACCAGATCGCCGCGCTTCGGTTCGTGCGCGACAACATCGCGGCGTTCGGCGGCGATCCGTCGCAAGATCACGATCTTCGGCGAGAGCGCGGGTGGAATGGCGGTCGCGACGTTGCTCGGCATGCCCGCCGCGCGCGGGCTCTTCCGCGGCGCGATCGCGCAGAGCGGCGCCGCTCATCACACGCACAGCCCCGACAGCGCGACGCGAATCGGGCAGAGCGCTGCTCGCCGAGCTCGGGCTCTCGCCGGGCGACACCGAGAAGCTTCGCGACGTGCCGGTTCCGGCTCTGCTCGCGGCGCAGGCGCGCGTACTCGCCGAGAACACGCGTGCCGGCGGACTGCTCGCGTTCGCGCCGGGTCTCGACACCGAAACGCTTCCGCGTCACCCGCTCGAGGCGGTGCGCGACGGAGCGGCTCGCGACGTCGCACTTCTCGTCGGCGCGAACCGCGACGAGATGAAGCTCTTCCGCATGGGCATGGCCGCGAGCAGCGAGCTCGACGAGGCGCGGACTCGTCAAGCGGGTTCGAGCGGGACTGCGCGTCCACGGCGCCGACGAGTCACACGCGCCGAGACTGATCGAGACCTACCGCGCGGCGCGCACCCTCCGCAGCCTCGACCGAGCCCTTCGAGCTCCTCGACGCGATCGATTCCGACCGCACGTTCCGCGTGCCTTCGATCCGACTCGCCGAGGCCCACGCGGCGCAGCAGCCACGACACCTACCAGTACCTCTTCACCTGGAGTTCGCCCGCCGGCGCGGCACGCTCGGGGCCTGTCACGCGCTCGAGCTTCCGTTCGTGTTCGGAACGCTCGACGCACCGACGATGGACCGCTTCGCCGGCAAGGGCCCCGACGCGGAGACGCTCGCCGCGCGCATGATGGACGCCTGGATCGCGTTCGCGCGCAACGGCGAGCCCGGCCACGAAGATCTGCCGGCCTGGGCGCGCTACGACGCCGCGAAGCGCGCCACGCTGGTCTTCGATCGCGAGTGCGAGCTCGCGCACGCTCCGCTCGATGCGGAACGCGCGGCGTGGGACGGAGTGATCTAGGCGGCCGAGCGCGGATTCCCGCGGCCCGTGAGGGGAATGCGGGCGTGCAGCCTTCCTTCGGGGTTCTCGACGATCGCGACGCTCTCGAGTGATGCCTGGATCGGAAGCGGAACGTCGGCACACAGGCGCAGTGCCGCCGCGACCTGCCCGGGATCGAGTGCCGTGGTGAGCGTGCAGTGCGGCACCCAACGACCGGGCCGGTAGTACTCCCACGGATCGCGGGCGGCGGCTCCGAAGAGCGCATCGAAGCGCGCGTGCAGGTCGATCAGCTCGCGCGTCGCGATCACGCCGAGGAAGACCACGCCCTGGCGATTCGAGAACGTTCCCAGCGAGACGAAGGTCGCGTGCAGCTTCGGCTCGCGCGACGCGAACTCGGAGAGCTGGCGTGCGAAACCGACCGGGTCGAGCCGGGCGCAGACCCCGAGCGAGACGTGCGGGGTGTTCCCGAGCTCGAGCAGGCGCGACGGCAGACCCGCCTCCGCGATCCGCTCCCAGATCTCGCGGATCCGCGCTTCGGCGGCCTCGTCCAGGAACAGCTCGATCGCGAAGTTCATGGCCGCGATGATGGCGATCGACTTCCGCCCTGCCAAGGTTCCGTCGGCCTTCGCGCGTGTATGATCGCGAGATGGCGGATCTACTCGGGCTTGCGGCCCGCTACATCGACGAAGGCGTCTACGAAGGACCGGGATCGGTCAACCGGACGAACACCGAGCTCTCGGAGCTTGCCGACGACGTCGCGCTGATCGAGGCGTTCTCGCACGTGGTCGTTCTGCGAACGGATGACGGGCTCGTCATCTTCGACACGAGCCTCGAGGCCTTCGCCGCGCCGATCCTCAAGAGCCTGCGCCGCTGGTCGGACGCACGCGTACACACGATCGCGTACACGCACGGACACGTGGACCACGTGGGCGGATCGCAGGCCTTCGTCGACGAAGCCCGCGCCCGCGGGCGTGTGACCCCGCGCTTCGTCGGGCACGAGAACGTCACGCCGCGATTCGCGCGCTACGAGCGCACGAACGGCTGGAACCGCGCGATCAACACGCGGCAGTTCGGACGCGCGGGGCTGCTCGGAGGGCCGGAGGCCCGCTTCGGTCCGAAGTCCTGGGTCCGGCCGGACACGAGCTTTCGCGAGCGCATGCGACTCGGCGTGGGGAACCTCACGCTCGAGCTCCGGCACGCACGCGGCGAGACCGACGATCACCTCTACGCCTGGATTCCCGAACGAAAGGCGATCGCCGTCGGCGATTTCGTGACGTGGGTCTTCCCGAACGCGGGCAATCCGCAGAAGGTGCAGCGTTACCCGCTCGAGTGGGCGCAGGCGCTGCGCGAGATGAGCGCGATCGGCGCGGAGCTGATGCTGCCGGCACACGGTCTGCCGATCGCGGGCCGCGCACGAATCCAGCGCGTGCTCGACGACATCGCGGGCGCGCTCGAGCAGATCGTGAACGAGACACTCGCACGCATGAACGCGGGCGAGACGCTGGACGAGATCGTGCACGGCGTTCGCGTTCCCGCGCATCTGCTCGAGCGGCCGTACCTGCGGCCCGTCTACGACGAGCCCGAGTTCGTGGTTCGCAACGTCTGGCGACAGTACGGCGGCTGGTACGACGGGAACCCCGCGCATCTGAAACCCGCGCCCGCGGCCGCATTCGCGCGCGAGTTCTCGGCGCTGGCGGGCGGCGTCGCGTCGATCGTCTCGCGCGCTCGTTCGCTGGCGGGGGACGGCGATCTGCGCCTCGCCTGCGAGCTCGTCGAGATCGCCGTGCAGGCGGAACCGGAAAGCCGCGAGGCCCACTCTGCGCGCGCCGAGATCTACGGCGCGCGCCGCAAGTCCGAGCTCTCGCTGATGGCGCGCGGAATCTACGGCTCGGCCGCCGAGGAGTCGGCAGCGAAGAGCGAGCGACTCCCGCCCGGCTAGCGACCGCGCGGGCTCCCGAGGGATTCGATGCGTTCAGGAAATGACGGTGGCCTGCTCCTCGCGGAGTTGAGCGACATCGCGTGTTGAGCCCGCTCGAGTTCTCCCTCGCGAGCGGGACGATCCTGCTCCTGGCCGCATTCGTCGCCGTGCTTCGCCCGACCTGGATCGTCGACCATCCGCGTCTGGTGCTCGGCCTGCTCGCGCTCGTGACGCTCGGCATGGCGGTGGCGCTGGTTCGCCCCGATCCGCTCGGCTTTCGCATCGGCGTGGACGCTTCGAGCGAGCCGATGCTTCCCGAGAACGATCCCGGCGAACCGGTCTACCAGCGCGCGATCCTCGACTTCGGCGACGACGACGTCTTCGTGATCGCGATGGAGACCGAGGACGTCTTCACGCCGGAGAACCTCGGAATTCTGCGGACGGTCAGCGACGAGATCCGCAGGTTGCCCGGCGTGCGCGACACCGAGAGTCTGGTCGACGTCTACGCGTATCACTGGGATCCGGGAGACGAGCTCGTCGAGCTCGGCCGCTTCATCGACGAGATCCCGACCGATCCGGCACGCCTGGCCGAGCTGCGGGTCCGCGCGCTCGACGACCCCCTGTACACCAAGACGATCGTCGCCCGCGATGGGCGCACGGCGGCGATCAACGTCACGTTCAAGTCGATGAGCGACGACGACTTCGTCGAGCTCGCACTCGACGAACGGATCACGGCCATCCTCGAGGCCGCGGAACGTGACGGCGTCGAGTTCCACGTTACCGGGCGGCCCCACGTGCGCTCGCGCGCGCATCACCTTCTGCTCCACGACATGCTGAATCTGATACCGATCGCCGTGGGCGTGGCGGTGCTCGCGCTCTGGTTGATGACAGGATCCGTGCGCGGCACGCTCGTGCCGCTCGTCGCGAACCTGACCGCGACCTTCTGGGTCTACGGCGCGATGGCGCTCGTGGGTTCGGATCTGAACCTGATCACGCTGGTGCTCGGGCCGGTGATGATCACGGTCGGCGGCGTCTACGGTGTCCACGTCCTCGCGCGCTACGAGGTCGTGGCGGAGACGTCGGCCGATGCGCGCTCGGCCGCGCTCGAAAGCCTGCGGCACACGACCGCGCCGGTTCTGATCGCGGGCTGCACGACGATGATCGGCTTCGCCGCGCTGCTGATCAACGAGATTCCCGCGACTAGCGATCTCGGCGCGTTCTGCGTCTTCGGCGTCGCGTCGATCACGGTGATCTCGCTGACGGGAGTGCCGGCCGCGCTCTCGCTGCTTCCGCTCCGCGGCGCGAATGGCAGCGGCCGCGCGCTCTACTCCGCGCAGACGAGGCTGGCCGAGTCGGTGCAGCGCGCGATCAAAGCTGCGCTCGGAGGTCTCGGCCGCTTTCAGGTGCGCTACGCGCCCTGGGTGCTCGCGTTCTGGGTCCGTGACCGCGATCGCTGCCGGCTCGTTCGTTCCGCGAATCGTCGTCGATACCGACTTCATCACCTACTTCCTCGAGTCGTCCGACGTGCGCCGGGATTTCGCGGCCGTCAACCGGCTGCTCACCGGCGCGGTGCCGATCTACGTGGTGATGCAGGGGAGCGAGGAGGGAACGTTCCGCGAGCCCGACGCGCTTCGCGCCGTGGAGCGCCTGCAGCGGCGGATCGAGGCGCTGCCCGGCGTGACGAGCGTCGCTTCCGTCGTCGATCTGGTGAAGACCGCGCGGCAGGCGCTCGAGCGGGGCGATCCGGCGGCCGCGCGAATTCCCGATACCCGGCTCGAGACCGCCGAGCTCGTGTTTCTGATCCCCAAGGAGAAGCTGCGCGCATTTGCGACTTCGAATCACTCGAGCGCGAACCTGCTCGTTCGCACCGATCGGCTCGGCTCCGCCGCGTTGCGAGCAATCGAGACCTCGATCCGCGCCGAGATCGCCGCAGAGACCCTGCCGGCGGGCCTACACGCCGACGTGACGGGCAACTCCATCCGCATCAACCGCGGCGCGGACGGCATCGCCGGAAATCAGATCGGGCAGCTCGGGCTCACGGTCGGCTGCATCCTCCTGATCGTGTGGCTGGTCTTCGGTCAGCTCGGGCTCGGCCTGCTCGCATTGCCGACGAACGTGATGCCGGTGGTGAACTTCTTCGGCCTGCTCGGCGCCGGCGTCGCGACTCTCTCGGTGCCGACGAGCCTGATCGGCTGCGTCGCGCTCGGAATCGCGGTAGACGACACCTGTCACTTCCTGCAGGTGTTTCGAAAGGAGCGCGCGCGCGGCGTGAGTGCCGAGGACGCTGCGCTTCACTGCATCGTCGAGGTCGGGCGGCCGATGGTGGTGACCTCGATCATGCTCGTCGCGGGCTTCCTGGTGATGCTCTTCTCGAGCTTCGCCACGCTGCGCGAGTTCGGCTACCTGACGGCGATCACCATGGGGCTCTGCCTCGCGACCGACGTCGGCATGCTTCCGGCGCTGCTCGTGGTGGCAAAGCGCCTCTCCGATCCGCGTCGCGTAGAATTGCCGGGGTGAGCGAAGAAGCCGACATCCGCCGCGCATACGACGGCTCGAGCACCGCGTTCCGCGCGCTCGAGGGCGGCGGTTGGGGGGAGCTCGTGAACCTCGGCTTCTATCCGCTCTACGCGATTCCCGGTGTGCTCTTCGGGCTCGGTCCCTTCCAGCGTCTGCTCGCGCGCCGATCGGTCGCGCTCGTCGAGCCGCGCCCCGGAATGCGCGTGATCGACGCTGGCTGCGGCCGCGGCTACACGACCGCGCGTTTGGCCGAAGCGGGCTGCGAGGCGATCGGCATCGACCTTCTGGTCGAGAACACCGAGGCGGCGCGCGCGCGCTACTCCGACTCGACCGGCGCGCACTACGCCACCGCGGACGTCACGCGCTTGCCGGCGTCGGCGTCGGGAATCGAGCTCGCACCGGGCTCGTTCGACGCGGTCCACTGCCTCGAGGTCGCCTTCCATTTCGGCGCGAAGGGGCGAAGCGACTTCCTCGCCGAGAGCTATCGCATGCTGCGCCCGGGCGGGCGTCTCGTGCTGGTGGATTTCGTCTGGCGCGACTCGCACCCGGAGCGGATCGATGCGCTCGATCCGCTCCGGCTCGTCCGCGACACCTGGCGCTTCACCGAGTTCGAGCCGTTCGAGCGCTACCGCTCGAACGCGGCCTCGCTCGGCTTCCGCGAGCGCGAGATCCGGGACTGGACGCGGCCGGTGATCGACCGATTCCAGAGAGATCGCGCAGACGAACGCGCGCATCGGCACCTGGCGGCTCGGCCGCATGCTCCTGCGCACGTTCCGACCCGGGTACGCGCGCATGCGTGCCGAGGACTGGGAGTTCCTGGTCGAGCTGATGCGCGCGCACGACGCGGTTCGACGCGCGAGCCGGTACGTCGCTTTCGTCTTCGAGAAACCGCTTGGCGGCTAGCGGGATCGCGGGCGTTGGCATCGCGGTGGCATTCCTCGCTGCCGGTGGCTCGCTCGCCGCGGACGATTGGCGCCTCCTGGTGACACAGGACGGAGTCAGAGTCGAAGAGCGGGTGACGGCGGATCGCCCGCTGCCCGAGCTTCGCGGCACGATCGAGATCGACGCGGGGCTCTTCGAAGTCCTCGCGGTGATCACCGACGTCCCCGAGCAGACGAAGTGGATGTTCGACTGCGTCGAGAGCCGCCTCCTGCGCCGGGAGAATGGCGACGTGTCGATCGTCTACAACCGCACCACCGCGCCCTGGCCGGTCAGCGATCGGGACGCGGTCCTGCGCAGTGAGATCGTCCTGATCGAACCCCTGAAGCACGCGGTGCTCCGCTTCTCGAACATGAGCGATCCCGGCCAGCCGGAGATCGACGGCGTCGTGCGCATGCCTCATCTGGTCGGCGGCTACGACCTTCTGGCGCTCTCGCCCGAAAGGACGCGGATCACCTACACGATCGACCTCGACCCGGGCGGCTCGATTCCCGGCTGGGTCGCCGCGCGCACCGCGCGAGAGATGCCGCTTCACACGCTTCTGGGCCTGCGTCGGCAGGTCGATGCAACGCGCGGGTGGTACTCTGAGTTCGTAAACGCCTGGAGCGCACGGCAGTGACCGCGGCGAGGAGGTCCGGATGATTCGGCGGTTCTGGCTTGCGCTCGGCGCCCTCGCGGTGCTTGTTACCGGCTGTGATGCAGACGGCGAGAAAGTGGCTGGCGTCCCACCCTCCGTCGTGGTCACGGCGGTCGAGAAGAGGGACGTCGAGGTCACCTCGGACTGGGTGGGCACCACGACCGGGAACGTGAACGCGCAGATCTACCCCAAGATCCAGGGGTACCTGCTGAGGCAGAGCTACCTCGACGGTGGCGTCGTGAAGGCGGGCGACCTGCTCTTCGAGATCGACCCGCGCCAGTACCAGGCCGAGTACGACGAGGCGAAGGGTCAGCTCGCCCGCGCGAAGGCGCTCCTCGTCAAGGCGCAGCAGGACGTCGCCCGCTACACGCCGCTCGCCGCGGAGGGCGCGGTGAGCCAGATGGAGCTCGACGACGCGATCCAGGCCCGTGCCGCCGGCACGGCGGACGTGGCGGCCGCGCGAGCGGCGCTGCTCGGCGCTCGGCTCAACCTGGACTGGACCCGGGTGAAGTCGCCGATCGACGGGGTCGCGGGAATCGCCCGAGCACAGGTCGGCGACCTGGTGAGTCCGCAGAGTCTGCTCACCGAGATCTCTCAGCTCGATCCGATCAAGGTCAGCTTTCAGGCGAGTGAGATCGAGTACATGCGCTTCGCGAAGCGGATTCGAGAAGCCGAGTCGGCCCGAACGCAGAACGGACGGGTCCCGCTTCAACTGATCCTCGCGGATGGCTCCGCCTATCCGGAGTCCGGGCAGTTCAGCGTCGCGGGACTCGACGTGAGCACGACGACCGGCACGATCGAGCTTCAGGCGCTGTTTCCGAATCCCGGCAATCTGCTCCGCCCCGGGCAGTTCGCGACCGTGCGCGCCGCCACCGACAAGATCGCGGGCGCGTTGCTGATACCGCAGCGCGCGGTCAGCGACCTCCAAGGAACCCGTCAGGTGGCGGTCGTCGGCCCCGACGACAAGGTCACTCTGAAACGGGTGACGCTCGGCCCGACGATCGGAAGTGACTACGTCGTGAGCGAAGGTCTCGAGGTGGGCGAGCGCGTCGTCATCGAGGGTCTTCAGAAGATCCGCAACGGCATCGCGGTGACGGTCGAATCGGCAGCCCCGCCGGCTGTGAGAAAGTCCGGGGACTGAGCGATGGCTCGCTTCTTCATCGATCGCCCGATCGTCGCGATCGTGATCGCAATCCTGACCGTGATCGGTGGGCTCGCGATGATCCCGCGGCTTCCGATCTCGCAGTACCCCGAGATCGTCCCGCCCGTGATCCAGATCAAGACCACCTACACGGGCGCGGACGCGCTCACGGTGGAGCAGTCCGTTGCCACGCCGATCGAACAACAGATCAACGGCGTGCAGGGCATGATCTACATGAAGTCGACCAACGGCAGCGACGGCACGCTGACGCTGCAGGTCAGCTTCGACGTCGGAACCGACGTGAACCTCGATCAGGTCTTCACGCAGAACCGCCTCTCGCAGGCGACCTCGCGGCTGCCGGGGTCGGTCGTCGACTTCGGAACGACCGTGCAACAGACCGTCGGCGTGCCGCTGCTCGTCGTGCCGATCTACTCGCCGAACGGAAGCTACGACGCGAGCTTCCTCGGCAACTACGCCACGATCAACCTCGTCGATCAGCTTTCCCGCGTCCCCGGTGTAGGCCAGGTCACCCTCTTCGGCGCAGCCGACTACGCGATGCGCATCTGGGTGCGCCCGGACACGCTCGCAAAGCTCGAGCTCACCGTGACCGACGTGATCAACGCGATCAAGGCGCAGAACGTCGTGAATCCGGCCGGTCAGATCGGAGCGGAGCCCGCGCCGGCCGGTCAGGAGTTCACCTACACCGTGACGGCGCAGGGGCGGCTCGTCGAAGCCGAGCAGTTCGGCGAGGTGATCATTCGCGCCAACCCGGACGGGTCGTACGTGCGCGTGCGCGACGTCGCCCGGATCGAGCTCGGCGCACAGACCTACATGCAGCTCGGCCGATTCCAGGGCAAGCCGGCCGCCGTGCTCGCCATCTACCAGTCGCCCGGATCGAACGCTCTGGTGACCGCTGGCGAGCTGAAGTCGCAGCTCGAAGACCTCGCCGGGCGATTCCCCGCCGACATCCGCTACGACATCGCGCTCGACACGACGTTGCCGATCAGCGAGGGGATCGACGAGATCGTGACGACGCTCTTCGAGGCGATCGTGCTCGTGATCGCCGTGGTCTTTCTGTTCCTGCAGGGATGGCGCGCGACGCTGATCCCGCTGATCGCGGTGCCGGTCTCGCTGACCGGCGCCTTCATCTTCTTCCCGATGCTCGGGTTCTCGATCAACACGCTCTCGCTCCTCGGTCTGGTCCTCGCGGTCGGTATCGTCGTCGACGACGCGATCGTCGTCGTCGAGGCGGTCGAAGTCGGGATCGCGAACGGGTTGTCACCGCGGGACGCCACGATCAAGGCGATGGAAGAGGTCTCGTCTCCGGTGATCGGGACCTCGCTGATCCTCTGCGCCGTGTTCATCCCGGCCGGGTTCATCGTCGGAATCACCGGAAGCCTCTACCAGCAGTTCGCGATCACGATCGCGATCTCGGTGCTCATCTCGACCTTCAACGCGCTCTCGCTCTCACCGGCCCTGTGCGTGCTGTTGCTTCGGCCCAAGCAGCCCGGTACCGGAGTCGTGGAGCGGATCTTCTCGTCGTTCAACGTCGTTCTCGAGCGCGCGACCCAGGGCTACCTGAGTCTGGCGTCGGCGGCGGTGCGCCGAACCGCGCGCAGCGCGATCCTGCTCGTCGGAATCACCGTGATCGGTCTGGGCATCGGTCGCTCGCTTCCGGCTTCGTTCGTGCCCGCCGAGGACCAGGGCTACTTCTTCCTGCAGCTTCAGCTCCCGGACGCGGCGTCGCTGCAGCGCACCGACGTGATCGCGCGTGACGTCGAGCGCGTGCTCTCCGAGACCGACGGCGTGCAGAGCTACACTTCGATCGTCGGCTACAGCCTGCTCTCGAACATCTCGCAGAGCTACGCGGGCTTCTACTTCGTGCAGCTCACCCCGTGGAAGGATCGCGGGGATCGCACCGCGGACGCGCTGATTCGCGAGCTCAACGGGAGGCTTCGCAGCGTGCCCGGCGCGCAGGTCTTCGCGTTCGCGCCGCCGGCGATTCCCGGCGTCGGAAATGCGGGCGGATTCGACGTGATGCTTCAGGATCGCGGCGGGAACGACATCGAGTACCTCACAGCGGCCACGAAGCGATTCATCGAGGCCGCGAGCCAGCGCCCGGAGCTGGCCGGTGTCGTCACGGTGTTCCGGCCCGACGTCCCCCAGCTCTTCGCCGACGTGAACTCCGAGAAGGTCTACAAGCTCGGCATCGACGAACGGGACCTGTACGAGACGCTGCAGGCGCTTCTCGGTTCGGCCTACGTGAATCAGTTCAACCGATTCGGCCGGATCTGGAAGGTCTTCCTGCAGGCCGAGCCCGAGTTTCGCGTGAACCCCGAGGACATCGGCGGCTTCCACGTGCGCAACCGCGACCAGCAGATGGTTCCGCTCTCGACGCTGATGACCACGAGCTCCTCCTTCGGACCCGCGTTCACCAACCGCTACAACCTGTATCGCGCGGTCGAGGTGATCGGGAGCCCCGCGCCGGGTTTCAGCTCGGGGCAGGCGATGGCGGCGGTCGAAGCGGTCGCGGCCGAAGTCCTTCCCGCCGACATGAGCTACGAGTGGACGAACATGTCGTATCAAGAGGCAAACGCCGGCGGCGCCGTGGCCACGTTCGCGCTCTCGCTGGTTTTCGTCTTCCTGATTCTCGCCGCTCTCTACGAGAGCTGGTCGCTTCCGTGGAGCGTCTTGCTCACTACGCCCGTCGCCGTCTTCGGCGCGTTCTCCGGCATCTGGATGCGCGGCCTCGACAACGACGTCTTCGCGCAGATCGGCCTGGTCATGCTGATCGGACTGGTGGCGAAGAACGCGATCCTGATCGTCGAGTTCGCGGTGCTCGAGCAGAAGAGCGGGAAGAACGCGGTGGATGCGGCGCTCACTGCCACGAGGAGCCGCTTCCGGCCGATCCTGATGACGAGCTTCTCGTTCGTTCTCGGCTGCGTCCCGCTCTGGGTCGCGTCGGGCTCGGGCGCGATCGCACGGCAGAGCATCGGCACGACGGTGATCACCGGCATGCTCACGGCGACGTTGGTGGCGACGTTCCTCGTGCCGATGCTCTACGTGGCGGTCGAGCGGATCGCGAACCGGGGCGCGACGAAGTCATGAGTCGCTCGCTCGCAGCGCTTGCGTCGCTTCTGATCGCGGGCTGCGCGATCGGGCCCGATTACCAGCGGCCCGAGGTCGCCGAGCCGTCGACCTACCGGGACCGGACGACGCCGGCCGAGTCGGCCTCGCTCGCGGATCTACCGTGGTGGGAGGTCTTCGAGGACGAGGCGCTGCGCGCGCTGATCGGCGAGGCGCTGGAGAAGAACTACGAGCTGCGCGTCGCCGCTGCGCGGGTCGAGGCGGCGCGCGCGCGCGCCGGGATCGCGCGCTCGGAGTTCTTTCCGCAGCTCGGCGCGGAGTTCGACGCCACACGCGGCACGAACAGCGTGCTCGGCGCGCCCGCGCCCGGCGCGCCACGCGACGACGCATTCCTGCTCGCGGCCGGAATGGCCTGGGAGATCGACGTCTGGGGCCGGATCCGGCGCTCGAACGAGGCAGCGCGCGCAGCACTCCTCGCGACCGAGGCGCTGCGTCGCGGTGTCGTTCTCTCCCTGACCAGCGACGTCGCGACGAGCTACTTCGAGCTGATCGGGCTCGACCTTGAGCTCGCGATCGCGCGCAGCAACGTCGATGCCTTCGCGAAGATGCGTGACCTCTTCGAGCGCAAGTTCACGGGCGGCGTCGATTCGAAGCTCGGCATGCTCCGCGCGGAGGCGTCGCTCGCGAGCTCGGCTTCCGCGATTCCCGAGCTCGAGCGCCGGGTGATCGAGGTCGAGAATCGGCTCTCGATGTTGCTCGGCCGCGAACCGGGTCCGATCGCGCGAGGGCGGACGCTGCTCGAGCAGAGCGCGCCCCCGCGGATTCCGGCCGGCGTTCCCGCGCAACTTCTTGCCCGCCGTCCGGACATTCTCGAGGCGGAGCAGATCGTCGTCGCCGCCAACGCGCTCGTCGGCGTGTCGATCTCCGAGTTCCTGCCGCGAATCGGACTCACCGGACTGGTCGGTGGTGCCTCGACCGACCTCAGCGACGTCCTGCAGAAAAGAAATGCGCTCTGGTCGATCGCGGGCGTGGCGACCACGCCGATCTTCCGTGGCGGTGCGATCTACTACGGCTGGCGGGAGGCGAAGGCACGGTGGGAGCAGGCGGCCCTCGCCTACGAGGCGACCGTGCTCGAGGCGCTGCGCGAGGTCTCGGACGCGCTCACCACGCGCGAGAAGCTCGAGGCGATTCGCGCGGACCAGGCACGCGCCGTCGAGGCGCTGCAGGAGTCGGTGCGCATCTCAGCGATTCGCTACACCGACGGCCGCGCCAGCTACTTCGAAGTCCTGGACGCGCAGCAGGATCTCTTCCCGGCCGAGACCGTGCTGGCGCAGACCGAGCGCAACCGACGCATCGCGATCGTGCGGATCTACCGCGCGCTCGGCGGCGGTTGGTCGCAGTACACCGCGACTCCGCCACCTCCCGCACCGTAGGAGGATCGGCTCTTGCCCAAGACGATCCCGAAGAGCGCGCGCCAGTTCTCGCGACCCTATCGCGTCACGAGCGGCCGGAGCTTCCGGCTGAAGGATGTCGATCCGGCCGACACCGCCCATCTCGAAACCGACGAGAACGCGAAGGCGTACCTCGCGGCCGGCGTGCAGATGCTCACCGATCTTCAGGAGCGCCTCTGGGCGGCGGATCGCTGGGGCGTGCTGATGATCTTCCAGGCCATGGACGCCGCGGGCAAGGACAGCACGATCAAGCACGTCATGTCCGGCGTGAATCCGCAGGGCGTGCACGTGAACTCATTCAAGGCCCCGTCGGGCGAAGAGCTCGATCACGACTTCCTGTGGCGAACGACGAAGTGTCTGCCCGAGCGCGGGCGCATCGGGATCTTCAACCGCTCGTACTACGAGGACGTGCTCGTCGTGCGCGTGCACCCGGAACTGCTCGAGAATCGAAAGCTTCCCGACGCGCTCGTCACGAAGGACATCTGGAAGCAGCGCTTCGAGGACATCCGGGCCTTCGAGCGGTACCTCGCGCGAAACGGCTATCTCGTGCTCAAGTTCTTTCTGCACATCTCGCGCGAGGAGCAGCGGCGGCGATTCCTGTCGCGCCTGGACGAGCCGGCCAAGAACTGGAAATTCTCCGCCGGGGACGTCGAGGAACGGCGACACTGGAACGACTACATGGCGGCCTATGAAGACATGATCCAGCACACGTCCGCGAGGCACGCGCCCTGGTACGTCGTGCCCGCGGATCACAAGTGGTTCGCGCGCCTGGTCGTCGCCTCGGCCTTGATCGACGGGCTGGAATCGCTCGACCTCGAGCTTCCGTCGGTCGACGCGACGAAGCGCCGCGAGCTCAGCGCCGCGAGAATCGCGCTCGAGCGGGAGAAGCGCTGAGTGGCGACGCGGGGTCTCTGGTCGAACGATCGGAGTCTTTCGATCCTGGCGGTCGTGATCGTCTTCACGATCTTCGTGATCGGACCGATCACGCCGGCCAAGGGACCGGGTGTCGTCGTGCTCGCCGCCGGGTACCTCGCTCTCTTGATCTCGGGAATCCTGTCGGTCGCGCGCAATCGCCGCACCGGCATCGCGGTTTCCGCGCTCGCGCTCGTGAGCGCGGTGACGTACATCGCCGCGCTCTGGGTGCCCGGCGGGTCGATGAGTCTCTACCGCGCGGTTTCGGCGAGCCTGTTCTGCCTCCTGCTCTCCAGCGTGATCTTCGACCGGATCTTTCGCGCGGGCAGCGTCACGATCCATCGGATCTCGGGCGCGGTGTCCGCGTATCTTTTGATCGGCCTGGTCTTCGCGTACGTCTACGACGCGATCGAGCTGATCGACCCCAGCTCGTTCTTCCACGCCCATCCGGGCGTCGATGACGGTCATCGGAACAACCCCATGGTCTACTTCAGCTTCACGACGCTCACGACGCTCGGCTACGGTGACGTCACGCCCATCCACCCGCTGGCTCGCTCGCTCGCGAACCTCGAAGCGGTCGTGGGGCAGCTCTTTCCCGCGATCCTGATCGCGAGGCTCGTGGCGCTCGAGGTCTCGGAGCGGATTTCGGGGCCGACGGCAGAAATGAAGATCCCGCACGCGCAATGGCGACCGCATCCGTGGCACGGACTCGAGGTCGGCGAGGATCCGCCGTCGCTCGTCTGCGCATACATCGAGATCACACCGTTCGATCTGGTGAAGTACGAGGTCGACAAGCAGACCGGCTACCTGCGCGTCGATCGCCCGCAGCGGACATCCGCGTCGCCGCCGACGCTGTACGGATTCATCCCGCGCACGTACTGCGGGTCGCGCGTCGCTTCGCTCTCTCCGGGCTCGAAGCGTGGAGACGGCGACCCGCTCGACATCTGCGTCTTGAGCGAGCGGCCGATCGCGAAGTCCGAGGTGATCCTTTCGGCGCGCGTGGTCGGGGGATTTCGCATGGTCGACGCGGGGGACGCCGACGACAAGATCATCGGCGTGCTGCGCAGTGATTCGATCTGGGGTGAGGCGACCAAGCTCGCCGATCTCCCGCACGCTCTGGTCGAACGACTGCGTCACTACTTCCTGACCTACAAGCTCGTACCCGGTGAGCCCGCGCGAGTTTCGATCGACGAGGTCTACGACGCGGATCACGCGCACCGTGTCGTCGAAGCCGCGATCGAGGATTACGTCACCGGGTTCGGCTCGTCTGTGAGAGAATCGGGCTGACGAGCACCACACGGGAGTCTTCCCATGAGCATGGTTTCGGAATTCCAGGCCTTCATCCGGCGCGGCAACGTGATGGATCTGGCCGTCGGCGTGATCATCGGCGGGGCCTTCGGGAAGATCGTCTCTTCGGTCGTGGGCGATCTCTTGATGCCCGTGATCGGAGTCGTGCTCGGCGGCGTCGACTTCACCGGCCTCTCGCTGATGATCGCGGGAACCGACGACGCCCCCGTTCTACTCAAGTACGGCGCGTTCGTTCAGGCCGTCATCGACTTCGTGATCATCGCGTTCTGCGTCTTCCTGCTGGTGAAGGGCGTGAACGCGATTCAGGCACCCCCCGCGAAGGCGGCACCGGCCGCGCCGCCCGCGGACGTCGTGCTCCTCACGGAGATCCGCGACCTGCTCCGGGCGCGCGGCTAGCTTCGCTCTTCGCCGCGCCCTGCTCTTCCGCGCGCAGCTTCGCCTGCTCGCGAAGCAGGTAGGCCTGGATCGACGCGACCTCCGATTCGCCGAGGACGTCGGCGAAGCTCGCCATGCCGAGACTCGCGAGCGTGCCGCCTCGGACGATCGCGTCGAAGGCCGCGTGGGAATCCGCCGACAGCCGGAACAGATCGGGATAGGAAGAGAGCTGCGACTCGCCGCGCCCACCGTGACAACGCGCGCAGTGCCGGAAGAACGGTCTCTCGCCGCGACCGGCCAGCGTGACTTCGTCGTCCGATGAGTTCCCTCGGCTCGGGCGTCGTTCCGATCTCGCGTGGCGCCGGCAGGGGCGTGCGCCGGGCCGCCGAGCTTGAATGCGAGGATCCTTCCGTAGTTCTGGTAGGTCTGCGCTGCGCTCTCGCGTGGATGGATCATCGCCATCGCGCCACCGAGCCCGGCGATCAACGCGACGTACTGCTCACCGTCGATCTCGTAGCTGACCGGTGCGGCCATGATCGCCGTTCCGACTTCGATCTCGGCGAGCCGCGTCCCCGTGTCCGCGCGGTACAGAACGAGTCGTCCCGACGACGTTCCCTGTACGACCAACCCACCCGCGGTCGCGAGCACGCCTCCTCCCGCGTACTCCTCGTTTCCGACCGCGACTCGAAATCGCTCGCGTTGCGCGACGGGATCCCAGGCGATCAGGAACTCGCGCGTCGCGATCGGCGGCAGATCCGGGCGCGAGCGCAGGAGTGCGTCGAGCTTCGCGCGCTGGGACTCCGCCATTCGGTCGACGGCGGCGCCGAAGACCGTGAACGACCCCGTGTTGATCTCGCCCGGCGCGAAGCGATGAAACGGGTCGTTGACCATCAACATGCCCTGCTCACGCGCGGGGATGTACACGAGCCCGGTCGCCGGACTGAATGCCATCGGCTGCCAGTTGTGCGCCCCCGCCTGGCTGGGAAAGACGATCGCCGCGTCGTTTCGGTAGGAAGCGCTCGGGTTCGCGAGTGGCCGCCCGCTCGCGTCGATCCCGCTCGCCCAGTTCACGAACACGAATGGCTTTGCGGAGACGAACTCGCCGGTCTCGCGATCGAGCACGTAGAAGAAGCCGTTCTTCGGCGCCTGCATGATCACCTTGCGCGCGCGTCCGTCGATCTCGAGATCGGCGAGGATCATGTTCTGCGTCGCGGTGTAGTCCCAGATCTCGCCCGGAGTCGTCTGGTAGTGCCAGACCAGGCGCCCGTCGTCGGGATCGAGCGCGAGGATCGAGGCGAGATACAGATTGTCGCCGCCCGACGGGCTGCGGAACCAGATCGGATACGGCGAGCTGTTGCCGGTGCCGACGTAGAGCAGGTCGAGCTCGGGGTCGTAGTTCATCTCGCCCCAGACGGTTCCGCCGAGCCCGGCTTTCCAGATCGAGTTCGGATCCCAGGTGTCGAGCGCGGTGGCGATCTCGGGATGCTCGGGCGGTCCGCGCGCCGGATCACCGGGCACGGTGAAGAAACGCCAGACCTGCTCGCCGTCGTCGAGGTCGTAGGCGGTGACGTACCCGCGCACGCCGAAGTCGGCTCCGCTGTTTCCGATCACGACGACGTTCTTCGCGACCTGCGGTGGCCCGGTGATCGTGTAGGAACGCGAGTCCCGATCGACGAGCGTGTCGACCTTCCAGATCTCCCCACCCGTCCGCGCATCGAGCGCGACCAGGAAGCCGTCGAGCGTGCCGACGTAGACCCGTCCGCGCCAGACCGCGACGCCGCGGTTCACGACGTCGCAGCACGCGCGGCGGGCGTAGCTGCCGTCGACGTCGGGGTCGTAGCGCCAGCGCTCCGCGCCGGTCTTCGCGTCGACCGCGAAGACGGATCCCCACGGTCCCGAGGCGTAGAGCACACCGTCGACGACGATCGGCGTCGCCTCCTGGCCGTGCTCGACGCGCCCGCGGCGCGAGCGCGCCTCGTACTCCCAGGCGAAGCCGAGCTTCCGCGCGTTCTCGGTGTCGAGCTGCGTGAGCCGCGAGAAACGATCGGCGCGGAAGTTCCCGCCGAGCGCGAGCCACTGTCCGGGCTCGTTCGCAGCATTGCGCAGCCGTTCGAGATCGACGCGGCCTTCGCTCGGCGTCGGGTCGGAGCAGGCGGCGAGCGAGAGCGACAGGACGAGCGCGAAGCGAGCCCGACCCCGGGCTTTCACGCCTTCCTTCGCGCGACCAGGATCGGGCTCGTCGACCAGCGGGCCGTGACTTCCGACGCGCTCGCGAGCCGGTCGGCCCACCGATACAGCGCACCCGGAAGCTCCACCTTGGGCAGGCGGAACGCACCGACCGGGAAGACGTGGACGATCTCGAGTCCGACCTCGGCCACGAGCGCGCGGCACTGCTCGATCGAGAGCACGTTGAAGGCGTCGTACCCGCGAAATCCCGCATACGCGCGAGCCACTCGCATGTACGGCGCGTCGATGTTCTGGTGGTTGTTGAAGATGAAGGCTCCGCCGGGCGCGAGGAGCGGCACGAGCGCGCGCACGACCGCTCGGCGCAGCGCGGGCTCTGCGTTCACGAAGAAGCGGAAGGCCGTGATCAGGTCGAAGCTCTCCCGCTCGAACGGGCTCTCCTCGAGCAGGTTCACCTTGTGCAAGGTGGTGCGCTGGAGCTTGCGTCGAGCCTCGCCGAGCATCGCCTCGGAAACATCGACGCCCGTGCACGACGCGACGCGTGTTTCGAGGAAGCTGGAGATCCGGCCCGTTCCGCACGCGAAGTCGAGCGCGCGCACGTCGCTTCGCTGGCCGAAGAACATATCGAGCGCCTGACCGAGGACTTCCTGCTCGCGCGACCACAGGTATCGTGCCCACGGATCGGAGCCGTAGTACTCGTCGTACTGTCGGCCCTTCCCGGAGGCCTTGTGGGAATCAACGTAGCTCGAATCACTCATCGCTCATCCTGTCCTGGCGCCGACCAGATTCGACCACTTCCCCCGGGCGAGATTCGCAAGACGTGTTCGCTCCGTCTCGCCGAGTCCGAGTCTCCATGCCGAAAGAGCTGTGGTGCCCGCGACGACCGCGACCAGCGCGAGCAGCCCGGTCCAACCTCGCGGTGGCATCGCCACTTTACACGCGATCAGCAGCGCGACGCCGGGCGCTGCGCCGAGGCAGGCCGGCCGCCAGACGAGCCGCAGACTCTCCGCCCCGTCGATCCCGAGCTTCTTGTGCACATGACGGGGCAGAAAGATGCCGCAGCCCACGACGAGCGGGATCGCGCTGGCGAGCGCCGATGCCCAGAAGTCCGAGATCCAGGATCACGAGGCTCGAGCCAGCCGAGTGAGACGGTGCCGACGGCCATGAACAGCACCAGCAGGCCGAAGTAGCGGTGCTCGCCCATTCCGACCAGCACGAAGAAGCTCGAATGCTGCGAGAGCCGAGCCGCGTGACCGAGCGCGACGATCGCGAGCACGGTCGGGAGCAGCGCGTACTCCTTCTGCGTCCAGATCAGCAGGAATTCGCGGCCCATGATCAGGAGGAACGCGGCGGCGGGCAGGATCAGGAAGAGCGAGTACTTCTGGGCGAGTAGCATCAGCTCCTTCAGCCGCGCGTGATCCGCGTGGGTGTCGAGATCGCTCGCCGCGGGCTTGATCGCGGCGCAGAACGCCTCGACCACCGTCGTCAGGGTGAGCACCGACGCGGTGACGATCGCGTACTGCGCGACTTCGCCCGCGCTCCGGAACATCCCGATCATCACCTCGCCCGCCTTCAGCAGGAGCAGCGCGCCAAGGACGTAGTTGAAGGTGTTGAAGCCGTAGCCGAGCATCTCGCGCAGCAGACCGCGGTCGAGCGCGCGAAGCGAGAACGGGCGCGCCGGCAGGAGCCGCAGGCAGAACACGAGATTGATCGCGTTCATCACCAGCTCGCTCACGCCGTAGATCAACGCGACGGTGACGAGTCCGAATCCCGACATCACGAGCCACACGAGCACGCCGGTGCGAACGAGCGTGACCGCGAGCCGGCTTCCCGCCATCAAGTCGTAGCGCTGGTAGCCGCTCAGGATCGCGCCGGTCGCGCTCGTGAGCGAGGCGATCGCCGCGGACCCGCCGACCACGAGCACGCAGAGCCGCGCGTCGGCGACGAGCTCGGGCGGGATCTGGAAGATCTGCGTCAGCCACTGATGCAGCACGAGCGTGAGCGCGATCAGGACGAGAGCCACGAGCGACAGGAACGCCGTGCAGGTGCTCACGACCGAGCGCAGCCCCTCGGAGTCGCCGGTGGCGAGCCGCACCGGAACGAAGCGGTTGATGGCGCTCGCGAGCCCGAGCTGAAAGACCACCGAATACGCGAACACCGACCCGACCAATGCCCACACTCCGTAGACGGATTCGCCGAGACGATGGAGCAGGAATGGGACGAGCAGGAACGCGATGACCGAGCCGAACAGACTGGCCGCGGCATTCCAGAGCACGTTGGTCACCACCAACGACGCGTCGGTCCGGCGGGCCGGTGCCCCAATGGCGGTCATTTCGGATTCCGCATGGCTTTGGTCCTATCGGCACGGCGATGCCTTCGCCGCTGCCTGGAAGCCGCATCTGGCTCGGGTATCGTCAGCCATCCGCAGCTGAGCTGCCATCCGTGAGGAGCCGTCCCTGAGAGTGCTGATCTGCGGCGAGGTACTGCAACTCGGCGGCGCGGAGACCGTGTCGATCGATCTCGCCAACGCGCTCGCGAGACGCGGTGTCGAGGTCGCCTATAGCGCCGCGCCGGGGCCGCTCGAGGCGCGTCTCGATGCGGCGGTCCGCTTCGAACCAACGCCGAGGCTCGAGCGCTCGGCGTTCCCGAGCTTCCTGCGCGGGCTCGCTCGGGTGCTGCGCTCGTTCGACCCGGACGTGGTGCACGTGCAAGGCGCAACGCTCGCGCTCTCCGCGCGCATGCTGTCGAGGATCGGTCGGCGCCGCTTCTCCGTGGTGCTGACGCACCACTCCACCAGCTATCGCCGCGCACCCGCGTGGCTCTCCGGACCCCTGCTTCGCGCCGCGTGCGACCACATGATCGCGATCAGCACCCTGAAGCACCGCCAGTTCCTGCAGATGGGCTTCGCCGAGTCGCGCGTCTCGCTGATTCCGAACTTCGTCGACTGCGCCGCGATACGCGAAGCCGCGAGTCACGCGGACCGGCAACGACTTCGAAGCGAGCTCGGCATCTCCGATGCGGAGAAGGTCGTGGTGATGGCCGGCCGGATGATCCCGGGAAAGGGCTTCGACGTGTTCCTGCGCTCGGTCGCGCGCTGCGCGACGCGCATGAATCGTCCGCTCGTCGCGCTCGCGCTCGGAGACGGACCGGAGCGCGAGGGTCTCGAGAGCCTGGCCAGGTCCCTGTCCGGACCGGCGCGCTTCGTCCTGCCCGGCTATCGCCGCGACGTGACCGCGCTCCTCTCGCTCTGCGACGCAGTTCTGTTTCCCTCGATGCTGACGGAGGTCCTGCCGATGGCGCTGATCGAGGCCGCCGCGGTCGGGGTCCCGATCGTCTGCTCCGACATCCCCGGAAACCGCGAGGTCGTGGAGAACGGCGTGAACGGCGTGCTCGCGGGTCCGTCCGACGAGAGCTACGCAGACGCGCTCGAACGCGTGCTCGCTGACGAGGCGCTCGCCCGGGACATGGCGAGCGCCGGGCGGCGGTCCGCGCTCGAGAAATTCGACGAGCAGGCCGTCGTTCCCAGGGTCATCTCGCTCTACGCGACGCTCGCCTGAGGCCACGCGTACAATGCGCGCATGAACGCCAGACTCGATTGGTTCGGCTGCGCGACCTTCCGGCTCTCGGTGGGTGGGCTCGTGATCTTCCTCGATGCATACCTCGATCGCGTGCCCGCGGCGAAGCCGACCGGACTGCTTCCCGATCAGGTCGAGCGCGCGGACTGGATCGTCGTCGGCCACTCGCACTTCGACCATCTCTACGGCGCGGAGCGAATCGCCCGAAGAACCGGCGCGCGGATCCTGGGCTCGCACGAGACGGTGCGCGTCATGGAGGCGCAGGGCATTCCGGTCGATCGCATGATCCCGGTCGCGGGCGGTGAGCGCATCCGCCTCTCCGACGACGTGACCGTGGACGTCTACCCGAGCCAACACTCCTGTGTGTGGTCGAAGACGGCAATGGCGCCCGCGGACGAGGTCTGCATCGGCGAGCTTGGCCTGACCTTGCAGGAGCAGCAGGAGCGCTTCCGCGAACTCGCCGCGCACTTCGGCACGCTCGGCCCGGACGTGATGGCTCACCTGATGGCGAGCGCGCAGGGACCGCGCGGCGACGGCGGCGCGCTCGTCTTTCATTTCGAGACACCCGAAGGCTCGCTCTTCTATCAGGACACCTCGGGTCACTGGAGCGGGATCCTGCGCGACCTTCGTCCGGACGTGGCGATCCTCGCCGCCGCGGGGCGCGGAAACGTGGACGGTGAGCCGATCCAGGGATCGCTCGCGACCTTCGTCGCCAAGCAGGTCGATCTGCTCCGCCCGCGCCGCGTGATCCTCGGTCATCACGACGACTGGCTTCCCGGCTTTTCGCTCGCGATCGACACGAAGCCGATCCGCGACGAGATCGCGCGCGTGCGCCCGGGCACCGAGCTCGTCGAGACCGGCTACGGGGCCGGCCTCGAGCTCTTCCGCGGACTGCGGAGCTAGCTGGCGTAGGTCGCGGGATCGAGCGCGAAGGCGAGCGCGTCGGTCGCGTCGCCGGACGCGCGGCGCGAGGTGTTCTTGCGCGCGACGTCGCGGTACAGACGAAGCGCTTCGCGCGCGCCGAGGTCGCGGGTGTCGCGGCCGAGGTGTTCGAGAAGAAGCTCGCGCCGGAGCGCGTGCACCGTGGGACCGTGCCAGAACGACGCGTTCAGCTCCGTGTCGCCGAAGAACGAGCGGTTCCCGATGTTGGCCGAGCCGATCGTGCACCAGGCGTCGTCGACCAGCGCGATCTTCGCGTGCACGTACACGTTCTGGTACGCGCCCGGTCCGGTGCACGACGCGATCCCGGCGAGCGTGAAGTTCTCGAACCGGCCGAGGGCGGCAAGCGAGTCGAAGAAGGGCTGGCTGGACGGATCGCGCCGTCCCGCGGCCATCTCGTCGTTCGGATCGGCGGGAACGAGAAAGGCGACCTCGACGCCGCGCTCGAGCGCCACTCGCAACGCGTCCACGATCTGCTGCGCGCCGATCGCCTGATCCTCGATGTAGATCGCGTCGCGCGCGCCCGCGATCGCGCGCAGGTACTGGTCGAGGATCGAGTGCTCGCCGTCGCCGATCGGGAACTCGACCCCACCCGGCGAGGCGGTGCGATCGCTGTAGCGCTCGCGCCGGACCGTGCGCTGGATCTGCACGGGCACCTCTCCTGCGACGGGCGAGAGCGTCCTCGGGAACTCGAGCGGGCTCTGACTCCGCGCATCGGGCCAGAGTCCGTCGGCGAGGTCGCGGTCGCTCGCCTCGTTCCAGCGCTGCACGAAGTTGTGGTGCACGTCCGTCGCCGACGGCCCGCGCACCTCGACGTACACGTCGTGCGTGCTGCCGGACTCGCGCGGCGCGTGCCCCGGCGCGATCACCGAGCCGTTGTTCAGGTTGATCCCGCCGACGAACGCGACCTCGCCCAGTGTGCCCGCATCGATCGAGCCAGCTCTTCTGGTGCTGGCAGTAGCGTCCGTGCGCCCGGTCCCAGCGCGCGAGGAACTTCGAGCCGCGGCGCGCGAGAAACTCGCGATCGTCGTCGGTGCCGGCGAAGTGCGAGCCGGGATCGAGCTTCGCGAGCTCCGGGTGGCGCCAGAAGATCACGCGAACATCGACGCCGCGGGCCTTCGCGCGATCGAGCACGTCGAAGAAGCTGCCGTGCCCGTCCGGCATCTCGAACTCCATGTCGTGGAAGGCGACCGTCACCCATACGCTCTTGCGCGCCGCCTCCACCGCCTCGACAGATCCGCGCGAACGCCGGCCCGCCATCGACGAGCGGCCGAACCGCGTTGCCACCGCGGATCGGATACGGGCCCGAGGTCACGAACGGAATGTGGTCACCGTGGCGCTGCATGGTCGAGCCTCCCTTCGACTTCCATTCCCGTCACCCCTTGGCCAGGATCTTCTCGAGCGCGGGCAGTAGATGGCCGCGAAAAGCCGCAGGGTCCTCCGCCATCGGGAAGTGCCCCAGTCCCGGCATGAACACGAACTCCGCGCCGGGGATCTCGTCGGCCAGCGCCTTCGAGGCCGCGGGCGTCGCGCTCCAGTCGTACTCACCCGAGAGCACATACACGGACGTGCGTGACGCGTCGATCTTCCCGGCCTCGCCGCGAAGATCGTGTTCCTCGCCGTAGAAGTGCAGATCGCCGCGAAAGACCCCGGGGGCGCCCTGCGCGTAGCCCCAGCCGATCTCGCGCCGGCGCGGCTCCGACGCCGTCGGGCTCGTGAGGCCGATCATCAGGTCCGCCTTCACGTCGTTGCCGATGCGCGGGTGGTCGAGGAGATCGAGTGCGCCGCCCTCGGTCCGGGAGGCCGCCTCGATCCCGATCACGGCGCGGCACAGGCCCGGCTTCCAGCGCGCGAGATCGATCGCGACGTGTCCGCCCATCGAACAGCCCATGAAGACGGGTCGCTCGAGCGCGAGCTCGCCCGCGAAGCGCTCGATGAACTCGAGAAGGAACGCGAGCGTGAGCCGGTACGGCTCGCGCCACCAGGCAACACCATCGGGTGGCAGGGATTTTCCGTGGTAGGGGAGATCCCAGGCGATCACGCGAAAGCGCTCGGTGATCCACGGATCCTCGAGCAGGTGCCGCCACTGCCGACCGTCGGAGCCCGCCGTGTGCTGCAAGAGCAACGGCACGCCCTTCCCGCACTCCTCGAAGTAGACGCGGTAGCTCCGACCCGCGACGTCGAGGTGCAGGTAGCGTCCGGTCGCGCTCTCGAAGCGCGGCATCAGGCGCGCGCCTCGCGCAGGATCTCGATCACTCGCCGCAGCGCGCCGTAGTACGCGAAGAGCGTCTCGGGATCTCCGCCGAGCGACACCGGATGGTGAAGGGCCGCGCCGAACGGGTCCTGGTAGAACGGCTTCGGGACCGGCGCGAGCAGCTTCTCCCATTCCTCGGGCGCGGCGGAGAGCGCGAGGTCACGCGGCCCCGGCGCTGATTCGACAGGACCCGCAGCGACGAAGCGCCCGGCCTCGAAGCGAAGCGCGAAGCGCGTGGTTCCGACTCCGAGATGCAGCGCCCCGGTGAAGGCACGCGCGCAACGCGCGAGCTCGGGGTCCGAGGCGAACCGCGATGCGAGCCGCGTCGGATCGGGGAACGGCATCGACGCGATGCTACCACGCGGTGTGGCACGCGGGACTATCATCAGGTCCTCAACAGGAGGACCGCGATGAACCATCCGATCATCTCCGCCGACGGTCACATCGATCTGCCCGTGCTACCCGAGAGCCTCTGGCGCGAGAACGCGCCCGCGGCGCTGCGCGATCGCATGCCGCGCGTCGTCGAGAAACCGTACGGGCGGGTCTTCGTCTCGGCCAAGGGCAAGGAGCTCGGCCTCGTCGGCGGCATGGGATCGGCGGGACGGCCGTACATTCCGGGTGAGATCCACCGTTCCGACCGCATGGCGGAGCGCGGTCTCTTCCGCGATCAGGCCGCGGGCATCATGCGCACCGCCACGCCCGAGCTTCGCGTGCTCGATCAGGACCTCGACGGCATCTCCGCGGAAGTCGTCTATGGAATCCTCGGCGCCGGCGCGCGTCTCGACGACGACGAGGTCTGCGCGAGCATGGTGCGCACGTACAACGCCTGGCTCGCCGACTTCTGCGCGAAGGCGCCGGGACGCTTCGCCGGAATCGGCTGTCTCGCGCACGGCGACCCGCCGCGCGCGGCCGCGGAAGTGCATCGCTGCGCGGAGCTGGGACTTGCCGGCGTCGAGCTCGGCATGACACACGACATGCTGCCGCTCTGGCACGACGACTGGGAGCCGATCTGGCGCGCGGCCGACGAGACCGGCCTGCCCGTGCACATCCACACGACCGGACCGCGCACCGATCCACGCTGGGTCGGGAATCCGGCGACCTATCGCCGCTGGCTCGCGACTCACATGTGCGCGTTCCAGGTGCCGATGTACGGCGTTCTCTCGGCGGTGCTCTTCGGCGGCGCGCCGGAACGCTATCCGGGCCTGCGCGTCGTGCTCGGCGAGAGTGGGATCGGTTGGCTGCCTTACGCCATCGAACGACTCGACTACGAGTGGGAGGATCAGTTCCGAGATCTGATTCCGCGCCGTCCGTCCGAGTACTGGCGTCGCCAGTTCTTCGCCACGTTTCAGATCGATCGAACGGGACTCGCGAATCTCGATGCAATCGGCGCCGAGACGGTCATGTGGGGCTCGGACTTCCCGCACCCCGACGGAACCTGGCCCGACTCACGCGAGATCCTGCGTCCGCAGCTCGAGCTGATCTCGGCTTCCGATCGACGCAAAATCTTGTACGAGAACGCGAAACGCCTTTACCGATTCCCCGTCGCTGGCTAGGCTAACTGCATGAATCACAGCATCTCCCGCGGGCGTCTCGGTCGCGTGATGACCGTCACTCTTCTCGCGTTCTTCGTTCCCGTCACCACGACGGCGTGCTTCGGCACGTTCCCGATCACGCGAAAGGTCTACCGCTGGAATGGAGGCGTGCACGCCGACAAGTGGATCCGCTGGATCGTCTTTCTCGGCATCAACATCGTTCCCGTCTACGCGGGCGCCGCGATCTTCGACATGGTGTTCTCGAACTCCGTCGAGTTCTGGACGGGACGGAACCCGATGGCGGCCGTGCCCGGAACGACGAAGTACGTCGAGGGTCCCGACGGCGAGCGCGCGGTGATGACGGTGCGCGAGGATCACTCGCTCGACGTGCGGATGAGCGCGCCCGGCAAGCCCGACCAGCACTTCGTGCTCGTGCGCGAGACGGACGCGGTCGCGGCTTACGACGCGAACGGCCTGCTGCTCGCGCGCGTCGGCGACGGGCCGGATGGCGAGCCCGCCCTGCTCGCGGCCGCGATCGTCCGCTAGCGCCGCTCCGCGATCGCGCCTCGCCCGATTCGCGCCGCCCGGCACGCGGATGGGCCGGATTGTCTGGGTGGAATTGTCCGGATTCTGTCCAGATCCAATGGGATTTGAACCGGCCAATCCCGCGCCGTAGGCTCTGGGGCATGCTGATCCCCATCGAGCGCGGGGCGCGCGAGCCCGTGGCCGCCCAGATCGTCTCGTACCTGCGCCGGGCGATCGAGGCCGGGCGGCTCGAGCCCGGCAGCAAGCTCGAGCCGATCCGCGTGCTCGCGAAGCAGCTGGGCCTGAACCGCGAGACGGTCGCGACCGCCTATCGCGAGCTCGAGCAGCTCGGGTTGACCGAAGCCACCGTCGGCCGCGGAACGTTCGTGATCGGGCCGGCGGCCTCGACACCATCGCGTGTGGGCTCCGTGAAGCCGGACGAGCGCCCCTTCGAGCCGGTCTTCTCGCGCACCAGCGAGGCCGCGCGCGCGTCCGCCGTCGCACGGGTCGACTACGCCGCACCGCCCGGCGCGGTCCGCTTCGAGAGACTGATTCCCGACGGCGGCCTCTACCCGCACGAGGCCTTTCGAAAGGCGCTCAATGCGGCGCTCGCGAAGGGCGGACCGGCGTTGTACGACTACGGCGATCCGCGCGGGCACGAAGGACTGCGGCGCGCGCTCGTCGAGCGCATGGCTCGCTCCGGCATCGAGGCCGACAGCGACGGCGTGGTGATCACGGCCGGCGCGACGCAGGGCTTCGCGATCGCCGCGCGAATCTTCTGCGACGCCGGTGACGCGGTCGCCGTCGAGTCGCCGACCTACCCGTGGGCGTTCGCGACGCTCGCGGCCATGGGCCTGCGTGCCGCCCCGGTGCGGCTCACCGAGAACGGACTCGACCTCGATCAGCTCGACGGGATGCTCGCGCGCCGGAGCGTCCGCCTGATCTACACCATGCCGAGCTTCCACAATCCGACGGGGACGTCGAGCGATCTCGCGCACCGCAGGCGGTTGCTCGAGATCGCCGGTCGATACGGCGTGCCGATCCTCGAGGACGACTTCGAGAAGGACCTGCGCGTGCGCGGTCGCGGCGCGCCCCCACTTCGCGCGCTCGACCGTCGCGGAATCGTGTCGTATCTCGGCACGTTCTCGAAGACGCTCTTTCCGGCCGCTCGCGTCGGCTGGCTCTTCGCACCGCCCGCGATCGCGGCTGCGGCCGTGCTCGCCAAACGCACGATGGACCTGACCACGAGCTCGCTGATCCAGGCCGGGCTCGCGGTCTTCCTGCGCGAGGGCAGCTACGACCGGCACCTGCGCCGCGTGCTGAAGGCGCTCGAAGTGCGGCTCGCGACCGCGGAGCGCGCGCTCGCGGCGTACCTCCCGGAGGGATCGACGTACACCCGCAGCGAGGGCGGCTTTCTGATCTGGGTGACGCTGCCGGATGCTCTGGACACGGCCGCGCTTCTCCCCGACGCGAAGCGGGCGGGCGTCGTCTATGCGCCGGGCGAGCTCTTCTACCCCGACGGACGCCGGAGCTCGTCCCTGCGCCTGTCGGTCGCGCAGACACCGGTGAGCGAGATCGAGCGCGGAGTGCAGATCCTGGGCGAAGTCGCGCGCGCGTCGCTCGCGCGCGGGAAGAACCGCCCGCGCACCGCCGAGGGGATTCATGTCTAGCTCGAAGGGACTGCGGTACGAGGCCTTCGATGTCTTCGCCGAGTCGCGTTGCGCGGGAAATCCACTCGCGGTGGTCCACGCTGCAGTCTCGCTCGACACCACGACCATGCAGGGAATCGCGCGCGAGTTCGACGCGCGCGGCGAGCTGGTCTGAGATCCACATCCGAAGGAGAGCCCCATGAATGACGAGCTGTATCGCCTGAAGGTCGGACTCGCGGAGATGTTGAAAGGTGGCGTGATTCTCGACGTGACCAACGCCGATCAGGCGCGCCTGGCCGAGGACGCCGGCGCGTCCGCGGTCATGGCACTCGAACGCGTGCCCTCCGACATCCGACGCGATGGCGGGGTCGCGCGCATGGCCGCGGTCGAGGTGATCGACGCCGTACGCAGAGCCGTCTCGATTCCGGTGATGGCGAAGTGCCGGATCGGACACACGCAGGAGGCTCGGTTGCTCGAAGCGATCGGCGTGGACTTCATCGACGAGAGCGAAGTGCTGACGCCCGCCGACGACGAACACCACGTCGACAAGTCCGCATTCCGCTCGCCGTTCGTCTGCGGCGCGCGGGATCTCGGCGAAGCCCTGCGGCGGATCGGCGAGGGCGCCGCGATGATCCGCACCAAGGGCGAGGCCGGAAGCGGGAACATCGTCGAGGCCGTGCGCCACCTTCGGCGCTTGGGCCGCGAGATGCGCGCGCTCGCGCAGGCGCCGCGCGACGAGCTGATGGCGCGAGCGAAGGAGTACGCTGCTCCCTACGAGCTCGTGCTCCGCGTGGCCGCGCTCGGCGCGCTGCCCGTTCCGAACTTCGCCGCCGGAGGCATCGCCACTCCCGCCGACGCCGCGCTGTGTATGTCGCTCGGTGCGCAAGCGGTCTTCGTCGGCTCCGGGATCTTCAAGTCGGCCGATCCGGCCGCGCGCGCCCGCGCGATCGTGCGCGCGACCACGCACTGGCAGGAGCCCAAGGAAGTGCTCGAGGCTTCGCGCGGGCTCGGCGATGCCATGCCGGGGCTCTCGATGGAGTCGATCCCGGAATCGGAGCGGCTTTCGGGGCGCGGCTGGTGAGAGTGGCCGTGCTGGCGCTGCAAGGCGACTTCGAGGCGCACGCGCGCGCGCTTCGGTGCATCGGCGCCGAGCCCGAGCTCGCGCGCGCGCCAGCGGACCTCGCGGCAACCGACGCGCTCGTGCTTCCCGGCGGTGAATCCACCGCGATGCTTCGCGGGCTCGAGCGAGGCGGGCTCGAGCCCGCGATCCAACGGTTTCTCGCGTCGGGACGACCCGTGCTCGGCACCTGTGCGGGCGCGGTCCTGCTCGCGCGCAAGGTGCGCGGGACTGCACAGCCTTCGTTCGGCGCACTCGACATCGACATCGAGCGCAACGCCTACGGAACGCAGCTCGACTCGTTCGTGTGCCGGGCCGAAACCGACGATTCCGGCTCGGTCTTCTCCGGTCTCGAATGCGTGTTGATTCGCGCACCGCGCATCGTTCGCGTCGGCGCAGACGTGACCGTGCACGTGCGGGTGAAGGGCGACCCCGCGCTCGTCTCGAGTGCCAACGTCTGGGTAACGACGTTCCACCCCGAGCTGACGCGCGACACGCGCGTTCAGCTCGAGTGGCTCAGAAGCGCGGCCTTTCGAGGCTGACGTCGGCTGCGGACCACGCGCTGGCGAAGCGCCCCCGGACCTCGCCGTCGAGCTTGCCCTGCGCGTGCAGGCTCTCCGCGAGTCCGAAGAGCGACCAGCCGTTCTCGGGTTGAGCGACGAGATCCTCCCGGAAGGCGGCCTCGGCCTCGATCGGCTTGCCGAGCGCGAGCAACGCCGAGCCCTGAAGCTGGCGCACCGGGAGGTACCAGGCTGGCGGCTCGGTGTAGTTGAGTTCGTGCTCGAGACGCCTCGCCTTCTCGAGCCCTTCGAGCGCGTGCGCCGAGTCACCCTCGCGAAGTGAGATCTCGGCGGCGAGCACTTCGCTTGCGAGCGCGACCAGACTCGATGCCGCCGCCGCCGGAAGCTGTAGTGCCGCGAGCGCCGGCTCCGCGCCGATCTGGTTCTGAAGCGCGAGCTCCGCCTTCGCCTCGTCGAGCCGTCCGGTCGCGGCGAACGCCATGCCGCGCGCGTGATGCCACATGGCGGTCGCGTAGCGTTGGCTCTCGAGCGGCGCGGGCTCGTCGATCATCTCGTCGAATTTCCCGAAGCGGACGAGCGCGTAATACGGGACGGGCACCTGCTCTTCCGCGGGGGGAAACGCCGTGACCGCTTCCTCGGACAGCTTCGAGCGCAGCTTCCTCGCGGTTGCGATCGCCGCTTCGCTCCGGCCTTCCATCGTCTCGGAGGCCCAGAGGAAGTGCAGATTGTGCGGATAGTACGCGAGCGAGTAGATGCCGCCGGATCGACACCACGACAGGTATTCCTCGTCGGCGCTCGCGCCGCGCTCGTTCGCGATCGAAGCCTGGCGATACAGACCCACGCGCATGTACGTGTGCGCCGACATGTGGACGAGATGACCGGCCGATACCGCGAGTGTCTCGAGACGCTTCGCGCTCGGAAGCGCGCGGCCGGGGTCGTTCGAGGCCTCGACCGCATGGATGTAGAAGTGATTCGCGCCCGGATGGCTCGGGTCGCGGTGGAGCACCGACTCGAGCCGATTCACGATCTCGGCCGTCGTCTCCTTCGGTTCGCCGTCCTTGGTCCAGTAATCCCACGGCGAGAGATCCATGATCGCCTCGGCCGCGAGTGTCTGGGCGTCGAGATCGTCCGGAAATCGTCTCGCGACCGCACGCATCGCGTCGGCGTACTCGCGATCGAGCGCCTCGCGATCGGCACCCGGCTCGGCCGAGTAGCGCTTCGCCAGCGCCGAGACATAGGCGAGCTCGCGCGGTGTACTCAGCAGAGCCCGCGCCTGCGCCTTCTCGAGCGCGGCGAGCGCGGGAGCGACGGCGCTCATCTCCATCGGAGCGTTGATGTTCGGACCGAGCGCCAGCGCCACGCCCCAGGAGCACATCGTGCAGCTGGGATCGATCTGGCCCGCCACTTCGAAGGCACGGATCGCTTCCGGATGGTTGAACCCGTACATGAGCCGGAGACCCTGATCGAAATACTTCTGCGCGAGCGGCGATCTCGTGGTGATCGACATGGTGTGGGCGCCGAGCCCTTCGATCAGCGGCCGACCTCGCTCGACGGCTTCCGTGCTCTGCTCGTCCACGCAGGCACTGGCGGCCAGCAGCGTTCCCGCGACCCAGATCGACAAGGTATGCCGAATCCCCATTTCCGGCCTCACGGTTGTGCTCGATCGGTCGATCATCCTCCCCGCGAGCCGCGGGGTCTAGGCCCGAATCGAGGTCCAGGCCGCGCGGATCGCACGAACGTCGAGATCTTCTCGGATCTCCACCGCGCCGAGTCGGCTCGGCAGGACGAAACGGATCCGGGAGCCCGAGACCTTCTTGTCGAGCGCCATCGCCGCGAGCAGGCGATCGTCGTCGGGAAGCCGCGAGCGGACGGGCAGCCCGGCCAGAGCGACGATCGCTTCGAGCTCGGGACGCAGCTCCGGGACACAGAGGCCGGTCGAGGCGGCGAGCGTGGTCGCGGCGAGCATGCCGAGTGCAACGGCTTCGCCGTGCAGGATCTCACCGTACCCCGCCACCGTCTCGATCGCGTGCGCGAACGTGTGCCCGAAGTTCAGGTGCGCACGAACGCCGGTCTCCTTCTCGTCCTCCATCACGACGGCGGCCTTGATCGCCACGTTGCGCGCGACCAGCTCCGCGAGTGCATCGGCGTCGAGCGCGAGCAGGGACTTCATGTTCACCCGCGTCCAGTCGAAGAGCGCGGGATCGCGAATCACCGCGTGCTTGATGCACTCGGCCAGCCCGCAGCGCAGCTCGCGCGCGGGCAGCGTGCGCAGCGCGAGCGTGTCCGCGATCACCGCCACCGGCTGGTGGAACGCGCCGATCAGGTTCTTGCCTTGCGGAACGTTCACGCCCACCTTCCCGCCGACGCTCGAGTCGACCATCGCGAGCAGGGTCGTCGGGCACTGGACGAACGGCACACCGCGCAGGTAGGTCGCCGCGACGAAGCCGACCATGTCTCCGGTCACTCCGCCGCCGAGTGCCACGAGTGGTGCTCGCCGCTCGAACTTGCGCTCGAGCAGGACGTCGTAGAGCGCACGCACGCCGTCGAGATTCTTGCTCGCCTCTCCGCCTTCGAGCCCGTGACCGATCGCGGTGTAGCCCGCCGCCTCCAACGACGCGCGCGCAGGCGGAGCCAGCGTCAGGCGCAGAGCCGGATCCGAGAAGACGGCCGCCTGGGAGGCGGGTGCGATCTCGCGCACCGACGCGCCGAGGCGATCGAGCGCGTGCGGCTCGATCACGACGTCGTAACTGTGGTGCGGGAAGACGACGGGCACGGATGGCATTTGTCCGGACAGGTTATCGCGGGCGACCGTCCGCGACGAGCGGGCTAGCATCCCGGGCGCCTGGGAACCGGACGGGAGTCGGAAGCCACGTGGTGATCGGAATCATCGCAGCCGGATGGATCGCACTGGGCTCGATCGTCGCCGACTTCGCGCTCGCGGAGCCGCCGGTCGATCGCGTGCAGCTGGCGCTCGAGAGCGTTCGCTTCATCGCCTATACACCGCGTGGTTTCGACCCGGAGGCCGGTGCGGGCCCTGTCAGTCCGCGGGCGATTCGCGCGGATCTCGAGCTGCTCCGCGGCCACTTCGACGGTCTGATCACGTACTCGTGTGCGAACGGGCTCGCCGCCGTGCCGTCGGTCGCCAGCGAGCTCGGCTTTCGTGCGGTCGTGCTCGGCGTCTGGGATCCGAAGAACGAGACCGAGCTCGCGATCGCGATCGAGACCGCGCGTGCGCAGCCCGACACGGTGCTCGCGATCTCGATTGGAAACGAAGGTCTGTTCTTCGGGCGCTACGACGCTGCCAGCCTCGCTCGCGCATTCGAGCGCGTGCGACGCGAGGTTCCGCACGTCGCGGTCACCACCACCGAACCGTTCTCGCTCCATCTGGACGCGGAGCGCGCAAGGATGCTTCCGCGCCAGGACTTCCTCCTGCCGGTCGTGCACCCGCTCGATCAGCCGTGGTTCGGAGAAGCGCCGCCGGGTACCGCCGTGGACTTCGTGGTGAACGTCGTGCGCGCGCTCGAGCGAGAGCTCGGCCTGCCCGTGCTCGTGAAGGAGACGGGCCTGCCGAGCGGGCCGAGCGATCAAGGCCATAGCGAAGCCGGACAGGCCGAGTTCTGGTCGGCACTCGAAGCGAAGCTCCCGGCCACGCGCGCGCACGCGGTCGCGCGCTTCGAAGCCTTCGACGCCGACTGGAAGACGGCGTCCGTCGCCGCGCAGACCGGAGACGTGCGTCCGACCGAGGCGCACTGGGGATTCTTCCGCGCCGACGGCCGCGCGAAACCGGTGGTCGAGAACCTCTCGAGATCGGGCTCGCGATGAGGCTCTCGGATCCCGGATTCAGCGCGCGAGCGCCTGCACCAATCGCCAGAGGAAGTGCTGCCCCTCGTAGAACTGCACGACACCGACGCGCTCGTCACGGCCGTGCGCGCGGACGTCGTCCACGTCCATGAAGATCCCGGAAATCCCGTAAGCGGGGATTCCCGCGAGCCGGAAGTACTTCGAATCCGTGGCACCCGCGCTCATCGTCGGGACGACCGGCACTCCGGGGAAGACCTCTGCGCTGACGCGATCGACGATCTCGAGGAAGGCGGGGTCGACTTCCGCTCTGGGTCCGGCGATCTCCCGCTCCGCGAGCGACACCTCGATCCCGGAATCCGCGAGCACACCGACGAGCGTGCTCTGCACGCTCAGTGCCGTGTGTCCGGGAAGGATCCGGCAGTTGACGTTCGCGCTCGCGCGCTGCGGCAGCGCGTTGGGCGCATGCCCCGCCGAGAGCTGGGTCGCGATGCAGGTCGTGCGCAGCACCGCGTTGTAGACCGGTTGCGCGGCGAGGCGCGCGATCGCTTCGGGATCACCCGGCTGCTTCGCGGCCGCGCGCATGTCCTTCGCGATCTCCGGCGCTTCCACCTGCGCGGCTCGCTCGAAATAGGTGCGCGTCACTTCGTTCAGCTCGATCGGGAACTCGAAGGCCTCGAGCCGCGCGAGCCCGTTCACGAGCCGATAGATCGCGTTGTCCTTCACGGGCAGAGAGCTGTGCCCGCCCTTGTTCGTCACGACGAGCTCGAAGTCCATGTAGGTCTTCTCGGCCGCCTGAACGCCGTTCACCAGATACTTGCCGCCGCGCATGCGTCCGCCGCCACCCTCGTTGAGTACCAGCGCAGCGTCGACGCGCGCGCGGTGCTCGCGCAGCAGCCACTCGACTCCGTTCTCGTCGCCACCCTCTTCGTCGGCGGTGAGCGCGAGGATCACGTCGCGGCGCAGCACCGTTCCCTCTCGCTTCATGCGGAGGAACGATTCGGTGAAGATCGCGGCCATCGCCTTGTCGTCGATCGCGCCGCGCGCGTAGAAGAATCCGTCTTTCTCGAGCAGCTTGAACGGCTCGACGCTCCAGTCCTCCCGCTTCGCCTCGACCACGTCGAGGTGCGCGAGCAGGAGCAGCGGCTTCTCGGCACCGTTCCCGCGCAGGCGCGCGACCAGGTTTCCCTTCTTCGGGGAAGGCCCGAGCACCACGACGTCGGCCTCCGGAATGCCCGCTGCGCGAAGCCGCACGGCCACGGCCTCGGCCGCGACCGTCGTGCTGCCGCTGGAGTGCGTGGTGTCGATCTCGAGCAGCTCCTGATAGATCTCGCGCACGAGCGCACGGCTCGCTTCGGGGATCGCCTCGTCGGCGAACGTCGCGGTGGGTGTCAGGGCGAGCCAGATGGACAGAAGGAGCCGATTTCTCATGCGGCTCAGTATAGTTCCGTGCATCGTGAAACTCGCTCGGCTCGGACGATCGGGGCGGAGAGGCGCCCTTTCAGCCTGGTTGGCCCTGACCCCGACCGTCGCGTGGGCCGATCCACCACCGGAGTCGGCATCGCAGCCGTCGGAGCAGGAGCTCCTCGAGGCCCTCGATGCGGCCGACGACGTCGCCGCCTACCCCGATCCGCTCGAGCCCGCGAACCGCGCGACGCTCTGGTTCAACGAAGTCCTCGATCGCTTCGTGATCGCCCCGATCTCGCACGGATACGATGCCGTGATGCCGGATCCCGCCGAGCGAGCGGTGCTGCGCGTGTTTCGAAACCTGGCCGAGCCGATCTCGTTCGCCAACCACGTGCTCCAGTTGCATCCACGGCGTGCGGGTGAAACGCTCGCTCGATTCTGCATGAACTCGGTCGTCGGTGTCGTCGGGCTCTTCGACGTCGCGACGAAGGTCGGGTTGCCGGAACAGCATGCCGACTTCGGCGGGACTCTACACCGTTATGGGACACCCAGTGGACCGTACCTGATCGTCCCGGTGCTCGGGCCTAGCACCGCGCGCGATGCGACGGGTGATCTCGTGGACTTCTTCCTCGGGCCTCACAGCTACGTGATCTCCGGAGCGGGCCAGGTCATGATCGGAACCGGAAATGGCATCGCTCTGAGGTCGGAGCAGGATGCAGCGCTCGAAGCCCTGCGCGAGCAGTCGGTCGATTTCTACGCCGCTCTTCGCACCGCGTTCTACTTGAGTCGGGAATCCGAGTTGGCCGGAGCGACGGCCGACGCGCCTTCGATCTTGAGTTCGAGTGCCGCGACGAGCGCGTCGAATCCCTCGCGGTCGAGCACCGACGTGTACTCGGCGCGTTTCATCGCGAGCTCCGAGACGGTTCCGCCGAGATAGACGTCGATCACCCGCCAACCATCGGGTGTGGAGCGCATTCGGTAGTCGAGCAGAACGTCCTCCTTCGGCGCGTGAAGGACGCTGCGCACGATCTCGGTGCCCGCGATCGAGCTCTCGGCGCCCCGCGTCTCGAAGCGCTCCGACGTGTAGCCGCTGAAACGGGTCGCATAGGTTCGCAAGATCATCCCGCGGAAGACCTGCCGGAAGCGTTCACGCTGCGCTTCGTCGAGCTTGGTCCAGCCGGGACCCAGCGAGCGCTGACTCATGGTCGGGAAGTCGTAGGTCTCGTCCATGACGGGGGTGAGGCGTTCGAGACGGCCGTCGATCCCGAGCTCTTCCGCGTTCTTCATGATCTCGAGCAGGGTCGCGTGAAAGCGGTCGATCACTGCAACCGCCTCCGCGGATCCGGCGCGCGCCGGCAGAGCCGTTGCGACGATCAGCGCGAAGATCGCGACGATGGCGAGGCGATGTGGAACCATGCGCATCTCAGGATAACGGATCAGGGGACGTTCGAGCGTGGACGAGTGGATCGGGAGCTGGCTCGCGGCCTGGGTGCGGATCGTGCGCCTGCGTCCCCGCCTCGTCCTCGTGAGCGCGCTCGTCGCGACCGTCGGGCTCGGCCTGTACGCCGCGACTCACCTCGCGATGAACATGGATACGAACTCGATCATGTCCCAGGAGCTGCCGGGCGAGCAGCGCTGGAACGAGATCAACGCGGCCTTCCCCGAGACGACCGACCCGCTTCTCATCGTCGTCGATGCCGCCACGTCGGAGCGGGCGCGTGAGGGCGCGCTCGCGCTGCGCGACCGGATGGCGCGCGAGACCTCGCTGTTTCGCGAGGTGGACGTCCCCGGCGAGGGTCCATTCTTCGAACAGAACGGCCTGCTCTACCTGTCGACCGAGGAGCTCGGCGAGCTCGCCGGTCACCTCGCGACCGTGCAGCCCTACCTCGCAGAGCTGCAACGCGATCCGAGCCTGCGCGGGCTCTTCGACCTCTTGAATCGCGCGGTCGATGCGCTGGGCCGCGGCGAGACGACCGTCTTCGAGCTCGGTCCCGTCTTCGACCGGCTTTCTCACAGCATCGATGCCGTGACCCGGGACGAGCGCCCGACGCCGGTCTCGTGGCGCGAGGTGCTGCTCGGCGACACCATCGCGGACCGAAAGCTGCGCCTGGTGGTCGCACAACCGATCGTGGACTACGGACGGCTCGTGCCCGCGCGCGAGGCGATCGATCACATCCACGCGCTCGCGCGCGAGGTCGGTCTCGGTCCGGGAACGGACGTTCGCGTGCGCGTCACCGGCGACCTCGCGCTCTCGACCGACGAGCTCACGACGGTGATGCGAGGCGCGCTCGTTTCGGGTGTCCTCTCGTCCTTCGCGATCGCGGGAATCCTGTCTCTGGCGCTGCGCTCGGGAAAGCTCGTACTCGCGACGATGATCACGCTCGGGGCCGGGCTCGTCTGGACGTTCGCGTTCGCCGCCGCGGCGATCGGCACGCTGAACATGGTGTCGGTCGCATTCGCGGTGCTCTTCGTCGGCCTCGGCACGGACTTCGGCGTGCATTTCTGTCTGCGCTGGCAGGATCTCCGCGCGCGAGGTCGAACCCGCGAAGCCGCGATGGAAGAGACCACGGCGGACGTCGGCCTCTCGCTCGTCGTCTGCAGCGCGACCACGGCCATCGGTTTCCTCGCCTTCTGGCCCACCGACTACAACGCCGTCGCCGAGCTGGGGTTGATCTCGGCGGTCGGAATTCTCGTATCGCTCTTCGCGAACCTGACGCTGCTGCCGGCCTGCGTCGAACTCCTGGAGCCGGGCCTTCCGCGCGCGCGCGCACGGCTCCACGACCGTCCGTTCTTCGCTCGCCTGATCGATCTGCCCGTGCGCCGCGCCCGAGCGATCCGCATCGGAGCGGTGCTGGTCGCGCTGGTCTGCCTGCCGTCGCTCGGCAGTGTCCACTTCTCGTACAACCCGCTTCGGCTGCGCGTCCAGACGTCGGACAGCGTCGCGGCGTTCGACGACCTGATGGCGACGGAAGGCATGTCTCCCTGGAGCGTGACGGTGCTGGCGCGTGATCCGACCGAGGCCCGAGCGATCGCGGACGAGCTGGCCGCGCTCGATCTGGTCGCGGAGACGGTCACGCTCGCGAACTACGTTCCGAGCGATCAGCCCGAGAAGCTCGCGATCCTCGAGGACGTCGCGCTCCTCATGGCGCCGCCGCCGTCGGGGTCCGAGGAGCTCCGGCCACCGAGCGACGACGACGACATCTCCGCGCTGCGCCGTTTCATCTCTGCCGCCCCGGCACCGCCCGGCTCCGAGGAATCGAAGACCACCGCAGCGCTCGCGCGTTTACGCAGATCCGTGTCGGAGTTCCTGGCCGCGATCGAGGGTGCCGATGCCGACACTCGCGCGCGCGCGATCGAGCGGCTCGAAGGGAACATCGTCGCGGGCCTGCCGGAACAGCTCGGCCGCGTGCACAAGTCGCTCGAGGCCGTGCCGGTGAGCGCGGCATCGCTGCCGGCCGAACTCCTGCGCGGACTCGTCGCCCCCGACGGACGCATCCGGGTGGAAGCCTATCCGCGCGAGGACATCGCCCAGGACGACGCGGCGCTGCGCCGTTTCGTCGACGAGACGCAGGATGCCGTTCCCCAGGCCGCGGGAATCGCAATCAATGCGGTCGAGTCGGCTCGCGCGGTCGTGCGCGCATTTCTACAGGCGCTCGCGCTTGCGGCCGTCGCGATCGCGCTCCTGCTCTTCACGCTCTGGCGACGCGTCTCGGACACGCTGATCGCGCTCGCACCGCTGGGTCTCGGCGCTGCGATCCTGTGCGCGCTCGGCGTCGCCCTCGACGAGCCGTTCAACTTCGCGAACGTGCTCGCTCTCCCCGCACTCCTGGGCATCGGAATCGACAGCGGCATCCACCTGGTCCACCGCTGGCGGCATGCCGATCTGGCGTCCGGAGGGTTGCTCGAGACCAGCTCCGCGCGCGGCGTCGTGTACAGCGCGGTCACGACCGCCGCGAGCTTCGGCAGCCTCGCACTCTCACCTCACCCCGGAATGGCGAGCATCGGGTTCATGCTGACGCTCGGACTCGTGCTGATTCTGGTCACGAACCTGTTGCTGATTCCGGCGCTCGTCGCGAGTCGGAGCGCGGCCAGGTCGTAGCTCAGAAGAACCGCCGCTGCTTCGCTCGAGACGCCAGCCATCACTCGACGATGTCGGACCTCGTGCTCTCGATGAAGCCGACGACGGCTTCGCGCTCGGGCTTGGGAACGTCGAAGGCGTCGAGCGTCGCACGGAGATGCCCGAGGAACGCGGTCCAGTCGCCCGCGTCGATCTGCATTCCCCGGTGCGCGGTCCGCATGTCCCTCCCGGTGTAGTAGAGCGGGCCACCGGCGTTCGAGCACAGGAAGTCGATCAGGAGCTGCCTCTCTCGCGCGACGCCATCTGCGCCGCGATGCTTCCAGAAGCGGCCGAGCCGCGAATCCGACTGCAGGCGGGGCAAGAGGTCGTTCGCGACCGCCGCCACGGCATCGTAACCACCGAGGCGCTCGTACAAGGTTCGCTCGCTCATGGTGTTGACTCCGATCTGGGCCCGAATGGCCGGACTCGTCGATTCTAGACCCTCGCCACCCAACTCGGTTGCGGACCAAATGCTCTGTTCAGATCCGTGCGCTTGCCTAGACTCGGCGAGACACGTCAGGCGCCGTGCGCAGGAGGCACCCATCGAATGAACTCGACACTCTTTCGTGTTTCAGGCGGTATCGTCGCCGCCCTGGTCCTCGCCCTCGCCGCGCTGGTCGTCGGCGCGCGCTTCGCCGACGGTCCTCTCGCCCTCGTCGCGGGCGGCCCCTTCAGGAGCGGGGAACTCGTGACCGGCCCCGAGCCGGACTGGTCGTTCGTGCGCGAGATCCGCGAGGTGGAGTTCCAGCTTCTCGACCCGGCGCGCTCGCGCACGACCTGGATCCTCGATCACGAAGGCAAGGCCTACATCCCGAGCGGCTACATGACCACGTGGTGGGGACGGATCTGGAAGCAGTGGCCGGCGGAGGCCGAGAAGGATGGACGAATCCTGCTGCGCGTCGGCGACCGGCTCTACGAGCGACAGCTCGTGCGAGTCGAGGAGGGGCCGATGATCGAGCCGCTCCTCTCGCAGCTCGGCGAGAAGTATGTCGGAGGCAGCGAGATACCGCTCGATGCCGTGACATCGGGATACCTCTGGATCTTCGAGCTGGCGCCGCGACGCTGACCGACGTTCACTGCAGGCCGTAGCGGCGGAGCTTCTTGTACAGGCACTCGCGCGTGATGCCGAGCTCGCGCGCGGTGACGACGCGGCGGTTCGCGTTGCGTTCGAGCGATCGGGACAGGTACCAGGATTCGAAGCGCGCGACGGCTTCGCGGAGCGTCTCGCTCTGCACGTCGCGCGGCAGGCCGGGCGCGACGCCGCGAAGCTGGGGGAGAGCATGCGCGCGGTGATCTCGGCGCCGCCTTCGGCATGCGTGACGATCCGCGCGACCTCGTTCTCGAGCTCGCGGACGTTTCCGGGCCACGGATAGGTCTCGAGCAATCGCCGCGCGTCGGACGCGACACGATGCAGCCGCGCAGCGTCGGGGCTGGCTTCGAGGAACTGTACGACGAGCGGAACGATGTCTTCCGTGCGCGAGCGCAGCGGCGGCAATGCGATCGGGAACACGTTGAGCCGGAAGTAGAGATCGCGCCGGAAGCGCGCGCAATCGACCTCGTGAGCGAGATCGCGATTGGTCGCGGCGACGATGCGCACGTCCACGCGGCGTCTCGCGCTGCGCGCCGAGCGCGCGAACCACTCCCTCCTGGAGCACGCGCAGGAGCTTGACCTGGAAGCCGAGCGACGTCTCGCCGATCTCGTCGAGGAAGAGCGTGCCGCCGTTCGCCGCCACGAAGTGACCCGGACGCGCGCGGCTCGCGCCGGTGAACGCGCCGCGATCGTGGCCGAAGAGCTCGCTCTCGAGCAGGGTCTCGGGAAACGCCGCGCAGTTGATCGCGACGAACGGCCCTGCGAGCGCCGCCCGCCCTCGTGCAGCGCGCGTGCGATCACCTCCTTGCCCGTCCCGGTTTCGCCGAGCAGAAGCACGGTCGCGTCGCTGGACTGCGCCTTGCGAACGAGCTCGAGACAGGAGCGCATGCTCGGGCTGCGCGCGACGATCGCTCCGGCGGCCCGAAGCGGCGGCGCGGGTTCGCGCGTTCGGAACAGCTCGTCGACGCGAGCGCGCAGACTCGCGGGAGTCGAGGCATCGCGGACGACGATCTCCTGCACACCGCAAGCGAAGAGCTCCGACGCACGCTCGACATCGGACGTATCGACCACGGCGATCACCGGGAGCCGGTTCCGGCGCCGGCGCAGCCAACGCGCGTCGGAGAGCGCGGATTCGACCTGCCGGTGATCGAGACAGATCGCGCGGTAGCCGTTCGACCCGAGCGCCGTCGCCGCGTGCTCTCGATCCGCGACGGTTGAACGCAGCTCGCGATCCGCCGTCGCATCCGAGGTCGCGACATCCGAGAGAACCAGGATCCCTTCGTCCATGACTGCTCCTCCATCCGGAGCGATCCGAGAGAGCAAGTCACGTGCCCGCATTCACGGGATCGCGCAGGCGACTCACCCGGCGCGATGCGTCTCGAGCCGCGCGCATGGTCGCCAGAGCTGGCCGGGTCGGTGCGCGGGGCGACTCAGGTGATCGAGCTGCGGACGAGCTCGACGAGCTCCGCGAGCCCGTGGGATGCGAAGAAGTGGTCGGCCTTCGGAATCACGTCGAGGTTCACGTTCACCATGTCATCGAGCAGCGCCGAGAGCTGACCGATCGGCGCGAACGCATCGCGCCCGCCGACGATCACGTGGATCGGCCCGCTGAATTCGTCGAGCGGAAGTGACTCGATCATCGAGATCGGAGGCGCGACCAGGATCAGCTCGACGACGCGCGGATCGCGCAGGCCGACGCGCGCCGCGGTCGCGGCACCGAACGAGTAACCGGCGGCGATCACCGGCGCACCGGTGGTCTCGGACACCTGCTCGAGAGCGGCGAGGTAATCCTCGTCGGCCTCTCGCGCGGACCCGCTGATCACGCCCTGACTCGCACCCACACCGCGCCAGTTGAAGCGCAGCGATGCGACGCCCGCTTTGTGCAGCGCGTAGGCGAGCTCGCTCACGACCGGATTCTCGAGACTCCCGCCGTACTCCGGATGTGGCGGCGCGATCACGGCACCGCGGCTGTCACCCTTCTGCCACACGCCCTCGAGCACGAGCCCGGCGTCCGGCACGACGATCGGAACCATCTGCTCCTTCCACGCCATCGGCCTTCAGACTAGCGCGCGTGCGAGCGACTCGGCCCCCGGTGGAGCGAGCCCGAGCTCCCGCGCGAGCGCCTCGGGGCTGTAGCTGGTGCCGGTGTTCCAGAGCTCGAGCAGAAGCTCGCCGGCGGGACGGCTCGCCCACCAGCGCATCCCGAAGCGATCGCGCAGCTGGCGCACGAGCTCGAACGCGACCGCCTGCGCGCGCAGGACGTCGACCGTGTGGAGCCGCGCGGAGCACTCGAGCAGGAAATCCGCCTCGTTCGCAGAACGCCCGAGCGCGTCTTCGAGGTGCTCGGCGTACATCGACTCGAGACCGTGCGGATCCGCGCCGGGAGCGAGATCGGCGAGCGCCAGCTCGACCGCGACCCGGGCCGCCGTCCGGCGCGCCGCGACCCGCCGCCGCGCGCGCATCACCGCGCCGAACTCCTCGACCCGCCCGCCGACCAGACCCGAGTCGGCGAAGCTCGGCTCGGCCAGGATCGCCGGGAGCACGAAGCGCCACACAGCGCCGCTCGCCGGATCGCCGAGCACGCGCTGCTCGAGCGGAAGTGCTTCGGACGTGAATGCGGCGTGCAGCGCCTCGCCGGCGGCGGCAAAGAGAGCCTCGAGCGCGGGAAGACCCGCGATCGAGCTGTACACGAGGTGAACCTCGCCCGGCACGCGCGGCGCGCTCGCGAACGCGAGACCACCTGCGGGCGCGGACGCGGCGATCCGGAGTCCGGGAGCGCGCTCGAGTGGGATGCCCAATTCCGCGAGCGCGTGGTCGAGCGCGGGCCGCATCCGCGAAGCGGTGAGCAGCTCGTCCCAGGCGAGCGGACGCAACGAGCGCTCCGCGTCGCGCGCGGCCGAACGGGTCGCAGCCAGCAGCGCCTGCGCCTGCGCAGCCCAGAAATCGTAGTCCACCCCGGGCCGCTGCGACTCGGCAAACGCACGGGCGTTGGCGAAGCCGAGCGTGGCGAGCACCTCGCTCTCGCGCGCGACGAGCTCCTCGCGCAGCGCCACGGCATCGGGCCGGGCGCGCGCGTCCGCGGCCAGCGCGCGCGTGTTTCGCGCGAGCACCGCGGCTCGCACGGCGGCGATCATCCGGGCACGCCGCTCGCGTGAAGCTTCGAAGTGCGAAGAGGCGGCCTCCGCCTCGAGCTCGCGAAGCGCGTCACCGCTCGCTCACGTCGAGGTGGTCCTCGTCCGCGCGCTCGAAGTCGAGCTCGGCGCTTCGCCCGGCACGAAAGTCGAGGAGAACCCGGACACGGGCTTCGCGCAGGGATTCGTAGCGGGCACGCAGATCCGTCATGGCGCGGGGATTCTAGGCTACGCTGCCGACCGGATGAGCGATGGCGACGACAGCGCGGAGTTGATCGCGCGGCGTGTGCTCTGGCAGGGCAGCGTCGGCTCGTTCGGTCTGGATTCGGTCGTCCTTCCGAGTGGGCGGAGGGCGGAGCTCGCGATCCTGAAGCACCCGGGCGCCGCGGCCGTCGTCCCGTTTCTCGATCGCGAGAGGATCGTTTTGCTGCGCCAGTTCCGGCACGCCGCGGGCGGAACGATCTGGGAGGTTCCGGCCGGCAAGCTCGACGCCGACGAGGATCCGGCGGCCTGCGCCGCGCGCGAGCTCGCCGAGGAGACCGGCTATCGCGCGGGACGGATCGAGCGCACGGGCGCGATCTTCACCACACCCGGGTTCACCGACGAGCGGATCCACCTCTTCGCGGCCTTCGATCTCGTGTCCGGCCCGACCGCGCACGAAGGAAACGAGGTGATCCGCTGCGAAGTCCTGCCGCTCGCCCGCGCGCTCGCGATGATCGACTCGGGTGAGATCAGCGATGCCAAGACGATCGCCGCGTTGTTCCTCGCCTCGCGGCGACTCGGCAAGGGATGACGGCGCCGCTCGGGGTTGCGCTGACCGCGCACTGGCTTCGGCTCGACGCGGTGCTTCGACTGGTGCGGCGGGCCGAGGCGCTCGGCTACTCGCTCGTGCTGGTCGACGGCGACGCGGCGATCGCGGAATCGCAGCCGGAGCGGCCGATCTACGACGCCACCGCGCTCACCGCTGCCGCCGCGCTCTCGACCGAGCGCGTGCGGATCGGGGCGATCCACTTCCCGCTGCTCTGGAACGCGCTCTTGCTCGCGCGAAACCTGGCGACGCTGCAGGAGCTCGCCGGCGGAAGGCTGATCGGCGTCTTCGGCGTGGGCGCGAAGCGCGCGTCGCATCGCCTCGGACTGCCCGAGCCCGACGGCGCGGAGCGCGTCGCTCGGCTCGCCGAGATGCTCGACGTGGTTCGCGCGCTTCTCGCGGGACAGACGGTGACACGAAGTGGCAGGTTCACCTCGCTCGCGCGCGCGAGCATCACGCTGTCGAGCACGCCGGTGCCGATCGCGGTCTCTGCCGCGGGAGAGAAGGCACTCGACGTCGTGCGCGAGCACGCGGACATCTGGGATGCCAACGTCCCTCCGCTGCGGGAACGTCTGCTCCCGCTGCGGGAACGACTCGGCCGGGCGATCCCGACCTGGTGCTGGGTCTTCTCGCGTCCGGGCGCGAGCTTCGAGGACGCTTCGCGAGCCTATCGCCGTCACGCTCCCTGGTTTCGAGGCCTCGCGGTGGCCGAGGTCGAGCGCGCGATTCTCTACGGGGACCCCGGGGGCTGTCGCGAGAGGCTGGCCAGGCTGCGCGAGGATCTCGATCTGGCGCTGCCGATCATCGACCTCACGGGACTCGACGAGGACGATGCGGCTCGCGCGCTCGACGCCCTTGCGCCTGCGGGCGACGCGCGAATTTCGTAGGCTCCGGGCCATGTTCGGGCGCAATCAATACTCGGGCGGCGGCATACGGGGCATGACGCCGATGGTGCAGCGCATCATGATCGCGTGCGGAGTGATATGGCTGCTCCAGTTCGTGCTCGGCTCGAATGGAATCCCGCTGACGTGGCTCGCCTCGGTCAGCGTGGAGGGCGTCTTCGAGCACGGATACATCTGGCAGCCATTCACGTACATGTGGCTGCACTCGACCGACTCGTTCCTGCACCTGGCGATGAACATGTTCGCGCTCTGGATGTTCGGCGGGCAGGTGGAGTCGGCGTGGGGCTCGCAGCGCTTCCTGCGCTTCTACCTGATCTGCGGAGTGGGCGCGGGCTTCATCATCCTGTTCTGGAATGCGTTCACGGGCGTCAGCGCGATCACGCTCGGCGCCTCGGGCGTCGATCTACGGTGTGCTGACGGCCTTCAGCCTGCTCTGGCCGGACCGCACGATCATGCTGCTGTTTCCTCCGATCCCGATGCGCGCGATCTGGTTCATTCCCATTCTGTTCGCGCTTCAGCTCGTCATGGGCGGGCGGGACGGCGTCAGCAACGTCGGGCACCTCGGCGGCGTGATCGTCGCGGGAATCCTCCTGCGCAACGAAGTTCAGCGCGTGATCGGGGTACGCTCGCTTCGCTATCGCTGGAATCGGATGCGGATGCGAAACCGGCTCCGCGCCGTGCGCCGGGACGAGTTCGAGCGCCGGAAGCACGACGACGACGACGATCGGCCGCGTTTCCACTGAATCCGTCGGCCTGAATGCCAAGGGCCCTGCGACTTTCATCGCAGGGCCCTGGAACCGACCCCTCTCCGACCCCGGCGAGAGCAACGTCGCCTCTCACCGACGGAGCGGATTCTATTTTCGTCGTGCGCGATGTGTCAAACAGATTCGAGGACCGCGATCGTCTCGATGTGGTGCGTCTGTGGAAGCGCATCGAGAACGACGAGTCGCGCGATCCGAAAACCCGATCCGAGGCGCGCGACGTCTCGCGCGAGCGTCGAGGCTTCGCACGAGACGTAGACGATGCGGCGCGGACGGGCTTCGCGGATCGCATCCAACACCGAACGGTGACAACCGACGCGCGGCGGATTGAGCAGCACGAGCTCGGGTGCGAGCGAAGCGAGTCCACGCGGCGCCCAGTCCTCGCACGCGGTCTCGACGATCTCGGCTTTGCGCGCGTTCATGCGCGCGTCCCGCGCCGAGGGCCCGCGCTCCACCGCGACGACGCGGTCGAAGCGCTCCGAGAGCGCCTGCGTGTAGAAGCCGACGCCGCAGTACAGCTCGCAGGCGCGCTCGCCGCTTCCGCAGGCATCGACGACCAACGCGTGCCAACGCTCCCAGAGCGGCCGATTCGCCTGGAAGAACGCCGTCGGGCCGACCGCGAAGGCGCGGCCTCCGATCTCGACCCGCTCGCCGTAGCCGCGGATCTCGATCTCGCCCTGGCCTCGCGGTGGCCGGGCCCGAACCCGCGCGAGCTCCGTCTCGGTGGCCGAATCGAGAACCGCGCAGCGCTCGATGTCGACGACTTCGTGCGAGCCGTGCGCGCGAAAGCCGACTCGACCCTCTGCGAACGAGATCCGTGCGCGCGAGCGATAGGCGAGCGCGGCGGGACTCGCGACGTGTTCGATCGCAGGCAGCGCCTCGACCCGACCGATCCTCTTCAACGCCTCGCTCACGATCTCGACTCGCGCGCGCGACTGCGCGGATTCCTCGAGGTGCAGCCAGGAGCAGCCGCCGCAGCGGCCGTAGTACGGGCACTTCGGCTCGCGCCGCGCCGGGCCCGACTCGATCAGCGCTTCGATCTCGGCGCGGGCGAAGCGGGGCTCGAGACGCGTGATGCGTGCGCGCACGCGATCTCCGGGCGCGGACTTCGGCACGAACACCGTGAGTCCGTCGACGTGCGCGACGCCGTCGCCGCCCGCGGCGAGGCGCTCGATCTCGAGCTCCAGCTCCGATCCGACTCGCGCGCTCAAGGCCCCGGCGAGACGGTGCGTCGCGCGCTGCCCACGCGCAGCTCGACCGCGCCGGGATCGATGCGATGGACGAGCACGCCGGCGATGATGTCACCCTCGTGCGCTTCGGGTGCGTTCTGCCGCTCGAAGCGGAGGTTGGCGACGCGCCGCTCGGGGCTCGGATGCCAACGAATGCTCACCACCTGTACGTCGGGGAACGCGCTCTGCGGCGCATCGCGCTCCGTTTCGCGTTCGGTCGAACGCTTCGCCACCGGCGCGACGTCGGGCTTCGGGCGAGCGGCGGGCTTCGGCCTCGCACTCTGCGCGGGCGGCGCCGGCGGCGGCCGTTCGACTTCGACCACGGGTGCGGGCGGCTCCGGCTTCGCCGATGCGCGCTGAGCCGCTTCCGCTCGCTCCCGATCGGCCTGACGCTGTGCCTCCTGCGCGGCGCGGGCGTTGACGAGCGCGGCCTCGAGGCGTGCGCGCTCCGCGGCGATCTCGGGCGAGTCGGTCTGCGCGGTCGGAGCCTTCATCGCCGATTCACCGTCGGGGAGCGCCGGACGCGCGAGCTTCGCGCGAGGCTTCGCGACCTCCGCGCGCGCGGCCGCCGCCTCTTGCTCGAGGACCTCGCGTTCGACCTCGGCGAGCTCCGCATCCGTCGCGACCCGGTCTTCGCCCGATTCCTCCGTGCCGAAGACATCGAGGCCGCCGCTCGAGTACAGCCACCCGCCCGCACCGCTGATCGCAAGGAGCAGGATCCCCGCGACGACCCAGCGCGAAACCCCACGTCGCCGACGCGCGGGCGGTGAAGGAGTCTCGTTGGTGACCGAGCCACGCAGGTCGGCGGAAGGACTCTGTGCCGAGCGCTCCCGCTGCAGCTTGCGAAGCGCGTCGAGAATCGTGCTCATGGCGCGTGCTCGAGGTCGAAGAGCCGCGGGGTCGTGTAGCCGAGCGCCTGGTAGAGCGCGACCAGTGTCGCCGGACCGAGCTCGTCGGACGGCTCCAGCCCGTTCGCAAGTTGAAATGCGCGCACGGCCGTCGTCGTGAGCTCGTCGAACTCCTCGGTCGCGTCGCCGCGCTGCAGATATCCGAGCTCCGCGAGCCGCGCCTGAAGCCATCGGATCGCGCGCCCCCTCATGCCGGGCGCGAGCACGGGCAACGACTCGAAATTGGTCCACAGATAGAACGCGCGACCGGTCCAGCTCTGCTCGAGCTCGGCGAGAGGGCGCTCGACCGTCTCGCCCGCGATTCGCAGCTGTGCTCCACCCGACTCGTCCAGTCCGATCAGTGCGACGTACCGATGCTCGCTCTCACCCTCGTTCGGTTCGAGCTCGAGCACGGCCGGAAGATCCAGACTCGTGAGCATCTGCGTGGTCCCGCGCACGGGAAGTACGCTGAGCGGAGCGATCGCGGCGACGGCGTCGGGATACCGATCGGGGTCGAGCTCGGTGCCGATCGGCTGCTCGTAACCCCAGGTCGAGAGCAGCGCCTGCATCGCCTCGGCGGCGCTCGTGCGCGAGCTCCGCCCGTCGAGCCGCGTGGACGGTCCGGGCGCGGACGAGACGGGCGCGGTCGACGTCGCCGCACTCTGCGACGGCGGCTCGCGCGGCGTGACGGCAGTGACGGCGAGTCCGATGACGAGCCCGAGCACCACGAGTCCGAGCGCGATCGGAAGGCGCAGACCGGTCAGCTCGCGGAAGCCCGAAAGCTCCGCCGCCGGGAGCTCGCGCGCCGCGCGGCGCACGAGCTTCGCGTCGATCTGTCTAGCGCCCTGGGAGTAACCGGCGAGCAGCGCGCGGTCGGCGACCGCGTTGATCAGGCGCGGAATTCCCCGCGAGACGCGCGTGATCGCACGCACCGCTCGCGACGTGAAGATCTGCGGATCGGCCGAGCCGGCGACCCGAAGCCGGTGCTCCAGATACTCGCCAACCTCGCCGCGCGAGAGCGCGCGCAGGTTCCATCTCACCGTGATCCGCTGTCGCAGCTGGCGCAGGTCGGAACGGGCGAGGTTCTCCTCGAGCTCCGGTTGTCCGATCAGCACGATCTGCAGCAGCTTCGCGCGATCGGTTTCGAGGTTCGAGAGCAGTCTCACCTGTTCGAGTACCGCGGGGTCGAGATTCTGCGCTTCGTCGATCACGAGCAGAACGCGTCGGCCGGCGGCGTTCTTCTCGAGCAGGAACTGATTCAGCGATTCGAGCAGCTCGGTTCTCGTTCGCACCGAGGTCGGCAACCCGAACTCGCGATTGATCGCGGAGAGCAACTCGAGCTCGCTCGGGCTCGGGTTGAAGATGTAGGCGATCTCGGCGTCCTGGCCGATCCGGCCGAGCAGCGTCCGGCACAAGGTGGTCTTGCCCGTGCCGACCTGGCCGATCACCTCGATGAAGCCCTCGCCCTCCTCGATCCCATACAGAAGGTGTGCGAGCGCCTCGCGATGAGACGCGGAGAGAAACAGATAGCGAGGATCCGGCGCGAGCGAGAAGGGCTTCTCGCGAAGGCCGTAGAACCCGGTGTACATCGCGTTCGCTCCTAACCCGCCGGGCTTCGGCGGGTCGTCGGGCAGGGTGATACTCTGCGCCGCGTATGTCCAACCCCGCGCGCGGAAACTCCGTCGTCGGCGTCGATGCGGGCGCGAGCCTCTGCAAGCTCGTCATGCCCCGCGATTCCGAGTTTCTCGCCGTGAAGTTCCCCGCGTCCGACCTGCACGGCGTGCGCACCTGCCTCGCGGAGTGGAAGCCGCAGCGCGTGATCGCGACCGGGGGTGGCGCCGCCAGGCTCGAGCGCGAGTTCACGAACCTGCGCGTGCACACCGTGCCCGAATTCGTCGCGTGGGCACGCGGAGCGCCACTTCTCGCCGCACGCGAGGGACTCGACCTGCCTCCCCACTACCTTGTGGTCTCGCTCGGGACGGGAACCTCGGTCCTGTCGCTCGAGCGCGGCTCCGCGACGCGCGTGGGCGGCAGCGCGCTCGGCGGCGGAACGTTGCTCGGACTGGGCCGATTGCTGCTCGGTGTGGAAACGTTCGAAGAGATCTGTGCGCTCGCGACGCGTGGAGACCGACGACGCGTGGATCTCCTGGTCGGTGACATCTATCCGGGTGGAGAGATCCCCCTGCCCCTCGATCTGAACGCGGCCAGCTTCGCCAAGCTCGACTCGCGCGACCCCGCCGACATCGCGCACGCGTTGATGGGCATGCTCGGTGAGAACATCGCGCTGATCTGCGGCACGCTCGCGCGCAGTCACTCGGCGCAGGCGGTGGTCTACTGCGGCTCGACGCTGCTCCACAACCCGGAGCTGCGCGAGATCCTGCGCTGGGTCACCGAAGCGTACGGCGCGAAGCCGTACTTCCTGGCTCACGGGGCGTACTGCGGTGCCTACGGAGCAGCCTCGCTCGCGGACGAGATCCCGGCCCATTCAGCCTAGTCCGGGCCCTCGCGCCGGCGCTCGAGCCGGTGCAGACGGTCGCGGAGGGTCTTGAGTTCCTCGTTGGCCTGCACGAGCCGCTGCTCGAGGTCGAGCCGAGCGCGCACCTCGTCGTCGACGCGTCTCTCGAGCAGCACCTCGGGATCGCCAACCGCGAGGATTTCGGCGGGAGTGATCTCGTCCATTCGGGCGCGGGCGAGCTCGGCCTCCTCCGCCACCTCCTCCGGGGAGAACCCCGAGAGCGATGGCACCGCTCGCTTTCTCCGCGACCACGCGATCGCGGTCACCGCTCCAATCAGAAGCATGAGCCCGATCACGAAGACGAGCATGATGTCGGTCGGCATGAACGGGCGCGCGCTGTCGGCGGCGGGGACGGCGGACGGTTCTCGCTTCGCGGGTGCCGGTGCGGGCGGCGCGGCCGCGGGCTCGGGCGCGGCCTCGGCACCGGCATCGGCTTCGGCTTCGGCTTCGAGCACCGGCGCTTCGGGTTGTGACATCGGCTCGACGGCGGGTGCCGGTGTCGGCGCGGCGGTCGGCGCGGGTGCAGATTCGGGTTCGGGCGCGACCACGAGCGGGCCGAGCGTCGTGGCGGGCTCGAGCGCGCGAGATCCAGCCGGCGCCTCGAATGGCTCGGGTCCGGGTGGGGCGAAATCGACCACGAGCCGAGGCGGATTCGTCAGCGTGTAGGCGCGCACGTTTCGCTCGCGAGGCTCGATCGCGATGTGCGTTCCGCCCTTCATCGCGGTGACGGAGACCGTGCCCACGTGCGGAAGACCGGTCGAGATCACGCGGCTCGATTGTTCGGGCGCGGCCGCGACGTAGAAGGTCTCTTCACCCGGTTCGGGGCCCTTCTCCCAGACGACCTCGGTCTCGCTGTCGAGCTCGATCACCAGACGCTCGAAGCCCGAATGTGCGCCGATGCGGACGTCGCGAATGCGACCCGGGGCACCGCCGTCGGCGAGCGAGGGCACGGGCGCAACGGCCAGCGCGGTGAACAACGGAAGTAGGATCGAAGCTGCGCGTCTCATGCACGTCATCTGCCACCTCATGGATCGGCAAGTCACCCCGTAAACTATAGTGCGCCTATGGCGGGCGCTAACACGGGCTTCGGGGCTGGCGATTGAATCCGGAACGAGTGGTGCTTCTGCTGACCGAGCTCGAGCGCGCCTTTCGCGAGCTCGATCCGCCGCGCATCGCCGAACTACGCCAGGCGGTGTCGGATCCGCTCGCTCGCCTCGAAGCCGCGCCTTCGCCGACGAGCGATACGAGTCCAGCCTCTGCCCGACTCGCGGAGGCCGTCGCGATCGCCACGCGCGCGGCGCATCTTTTCTGCGATCCGGCGCAACCCGATCAGGCGATCGCGCGCTTCTTCGGGAGTCTGTCCGAGCACGCGCGCGCGCAGGCCGCGCTCTACGCGCTGCGGCGCGAGCACGAATCGATCGGGCGCTTCTTCGCGCTTCCCGAATTCCACGATCGGCTCGACGAGCTCGATCCACCATCCGCCGATCCCGCGCACGTCGGTCTCTTCGAAACGGGAAGCTCCGCCGGAAACAGCCGCGGCACCGCGTTCTACGTGCCGGAGCGCTACGACTCGAGCCGTGCCTGGCCACTCGTGATCGCGCTTCACGGTGGTGGCGGGAACGGACGCGACTTCCTCTGGACCTGGCTTCGAGAGGCGCGCAGTCGCGGCTATCTGCTGCTCGCGCCGAGCTCTCAGGGGAGCACGTGGAGCTTTCTCGGACCCGACGTCGATTCCGTCCGGTTGCGCGGGCTGCTCGACGGACTTTCCGAGCGTTGGAGGATCGACCGGACCCGCGTGCTCGTGACCGGTCTCTCCGACGGCGCGACCTACGCGCTCTACTTCGGCCTCTCGGCCGACGCCCCCGTCACCGCGATCGCACCGGGGGCCGGGATCCTGCACCCCGCGAATCTCCAGAACGGAAATCTCGAACGCGCGCGCGCGGTGCCGATCTACCTGATGCACGGCGCACGCGACTGGATGTTCCCGGTCCAGCTCGCTCGCGTCGCGCGCGATCTGCTCGAGCGCGCGGGCGCTCGGCTCGTGTACCGGGAGATCGCCGATCTCTCTCACGCGTGGCCGCGTGAGGAGAACGTGCGAATTCTCGATTGGTTCGCGCAATTGCATCTGCCGACGACGACGTGACACCATCGAATCCGGCCAATGGCCGCGGAGGCGCTCGTGGGCTCGAAGGCATCGCTCTGTGATCTGCTCGGAATAGAAGTTCCCATCGTGCTCGCCGGCATGGGCGGTGCGTGCACGCCCGCGCTCGCGGCGGCGGTCTCGAATGCCGGAGGGCTCGGCATCCTCGGCGCGGCTGCGTGTCAGCCCGACGAGCTTCGCAAATGGATCGCCGAGACACGCCGTCTCACCGACAAGCCGTTCGGCGTCGATACGCTGCTTCCCGCGTCGGTGCGGCGTCAGAAGTCCGACCCGGCGAAGGGACCGTCCCCGCTCGATCGGCTCGCGCAGCTGCAGAAGTTCGCGCGCGAGTTCATGGAGAAAGAAGGGCTCGCGGTGCCCGCAGCGCTGGCCTCGCCGGTCACCGGAGGTGACAACTCCGCGCGACAGGTGTTCTCGAAGGATTTCTTCGAAGCGCAGATGGAGGTCGTGATCGAGGAGCGCGTTCCGGTGTATGCCGCGGGACTCGGTGATCCGGGTCCGTGGATCCCGCGCCTGCGCAAGAACGGGACGATCGTGATGGCGGTGATCGGCGCCGTCCGCCACGCGCGCAGGGTCGCGGAGAGCGGCGTCGACATCATCGTCGCGCAGGGTCACGACGCCGGCGGCCACAACTCGCCGATCGGCACGATGGCGCTCATCCCGCAGGTCGTGGATGCGGTCGCTCCGATTCCGGTTCTCGGCGCGGGTGGCATCACCGACGGCCGAGGGTTGGCCGCGGCCTTGATGCTCGGTGCCGCCGGTGCCTGGATCGGCTCGGCCTTTCTCGCGACCCACGAGGCGAACATCACCGACTACCAGAAGCAGGCGATCATCGACTCCAACGAAGAGAACACGACCGTCTCGCGCTGCGTCACGGGCAAACCCGCGCGCCTGATCCGCACCAAGTGGACCCAGGCCTGGGCGGAGAGCGGTCTCGAGGCGCTGCCCATGCCCTTCCAGAGCATCGTCTCGGGCCCGGTGCTGGCGTCCGGGATGGTGTCCAGGCGCGCCGACATCGTCGCGGGGTTCGCCGGACAGGGCATCGGCATGATCCGATCGATCCGACCCGCGGCCGAGGTACTGCGCGAGATCGTCGAGGGCGCGCGACAGGCGCTCGGTCACGCCGGAGAGGCGCTCTAGCCGAGTACCGCTCTGGTTGACCCTCCCCCGGAAACAGGTAAAGTGCGGCACCCCATGTACGCGGTCGTGAGAACAGGTGGAAAGCAGGTCCGGGTCCAGCCGGGCGATCTGGTCGATCTCGACCTGATCGACGGAGAGCCCGGTCAACGCGTCGAGCTCGCCGAAGTCCTCATGATCGGCGGCGACGAGATCAAGGTCGGCCAGCCACTGGTGGTGGGAGCGCGCGTCGTCGCGACCATCCAGGGCGAGACCTCGGGTCCGAAGCTGCGCATCTTCAAGTTCAAGCGGCGCAAGCGCTATCGCCTGACGAAGGGGCACCGCCAGCACTTCACGCGCGTGAAGATCGACTCGATCGAGGTCTGACGATGGCTCACAAGAAGGGTCAGGGCAGCACGCAGAACGGCCGCGACAGCAACTCGCAGCGCCGCGGCACCAAGGTCTATGCCGGCCAGGCGATCCGCGCGGGCGGCATCATCGTCCGGCAGGTCGGCTCGGTGATCCATCCGGGCCGGGGTGTGGGAATGGGTCGCGACTTCACGCTCTTCGCGCTGCGCGACGGGATCGTGAAGTTCTCCGACAGCCGGAATCAGAAGCGCGCCAGCGTGGTCGACGCCTAGCCTTCGAATCCGTCCCTCGGGACGGGCACCGGCTATCATCGGCGGTCATGTCGTCCCCGGACTTCATCGACGAGTGCCGCATCCACGTGAAGAGCGGCGATGGCGGGCGCGGCTGCTGTTCGTTCTGGCGTGAGAAGTACGTGCCGCGCGGCGGGCCCGACGGCGGCACCGGCGGGCGCGGGGGCTCGGTGAGTCTCGAGGCGGACAACTCGCTCGCGACGCTGCTCGACACCCACGGCCGCAAGTTCTACAAGGCCGAGCGCGGCAAGCACGGCTCGGGCGGACGCAAGGACGGCCGCGGCGGCGAGGATGTCGTGGTCCGCGTGCCGCTTGGCACGGTCGTCAAGGACGACACGACGCGCGAGGTGCTCGTCGAGCTCGTCGAGCACGGCCAGACCTGGCTCGCGGCCCAGGGCGGTCGCGGCGGACGCGGCAACGCCTGCTTCGCCACACCGACCAACCAGGCCCCGATCACCGTCGAACCGGGCACCCCGGGCGAGGAGCGCTGGCTCCGGCTCGAGCTGAAGGTGCTGGCGGACGTCGGCCTGCTCGGTTTTCCGAACGCGGGGAAGTCGACGCTGATCTCGCGCGTCTCGGCGGCCCGACCCAAGGTCGCGAGCTACCCGTTCACGACGCTCCATCCGCACCTGGGCATGGTCGAATCCGGCGGGGCGCGCTTCGTGATCGCCGACATCCCCGGTCTGATCCCCGGCGCGCATCGAGGCGCCGGGCTCGGACATCGCTTCCTGCGCCACGTCGAGCGCACGCGCATGCTCGTGCACCTGCTCGACCCGGAGCCGGCGCTCGCGGGCGGCGATCCGAACCGCAGTCTCTTTGGCGACTACGCCGCGCTGCGCGCGGAGCTCGCGGCCTACTCCGACGACCTCGCGAATCGCCCCGAGATCGTCTGCATTTCGAAGGCGGACCTGGTCGCCGACGCGGACGAGCGCAAGATGATCGCGGAGGAGCTGCGCGCGCGTGGCCTGGAGCCGACCTGGATCTCGGCCGCGACCGGTGAGGGGGTCGAAGCGCTCGTTCAGCGGCTCGCGCGCGAAGTATCGCGGAGATGAGCCGGCGCGACCTCGCGCGCGCGCAGCGCATCGTGGTGAAGGTCGGCACCGCGCTGATGACACCGGCCGGCAACGCCGTTCAGTCGCGGCTGTTCGCATCGCTCGCGAATCAGATCGCCGCGGAAATCGCGACCCAGCGCGAGATCGTTCTCGTCGCGTCGGGCGCGGTCGGACTCGGCACGCGGCGGCTCGGGCTTGCGCAGCGCCCGCGTTCGATTCCCGGCAAGCAGGCCGCCGCCGCCGTCGGCCAGATCGATCTGTGCCGACGCTTCGAGCGGGCGTTCGCGCGCAAGGGCCTGCTCGTCGGTCAGATGCTGCTCGACCACGCCGGCTTCGCGGATCGCGAGCGCTTCCTGAACGCACGGCGAACGCTCGCGCAACTGCTCGCCGATGGCGTCGTGCCGATCATCAACGAGAACGATTCGGTCGCGACCGAGGAGCTCCGCTTCGGCGACAACGATCAGCTCGCCGCGCAGGTCGTGAACACCTGTGGCGCGGATCTCCTGATCCTGCTGACGGACATCGACGGGCTCCACGATCGCGATCCGCGCACGCCGGGCGCGGAGCGCGTTTCACTGGTGACCGAGGTGACCTCGAAGATCCTCGCGACCGCGGGCGAAGAGGGCAGCGCGATGAGCACGGGAGGCATGCGCTCCAAGCTTCTGGCCGCGCGCGCAGCGAGCCGCTTCGGGGTGCCGACCGTGATCGCCGATGGCCGCGCCCGAAACGTGCTCCGCCGGATCCTCTCCGGCGAGGACATCGGCACGCTCGTTCAGCCCGCCGGGAAGTCGCTCTCCTCGCGCAAACACTGGATCGCCTTCACGCTCAAGCCCCGCGGTCAGCTCTCGCTCGACGCGGGCGCGGTGCGCGCGCTGCGCGAGCGAAGTGCGAGCCTGCTCCCGGCCGGCGTGACGGAGGTCTCGGGGCGCTTCGGCATCGGCGACCTCGTCGCCTGTCTGACTCCCGACGGAGAGGAGATCGCGCGCGGGCTGGTGTCCTACGACGCGCGCGAGATCGCGCGCATACGGGGTCAGAAGACCTCCCGCATCGAGACCGTTCTCGGCTACTCGAACGGGGACGAGATCATCCACCGCGACAACCTGATCGTGTTCTAGACGAGGCACCTCGGGCACGGCTCGGGCTGGGGTGGGCCGTGGGAGAAGAGGTTCGGGTCAGTTGCCGGTCGGCTTCGCCCGCTCTGCCGACCCTTCGCCCGAAGCGCCCGGATGCCGCTAAGATAGAGGCGAGATGAGCGATTTGAAGCTCGTTACGGACCTGACGCACCGCGCCAAGGCGGCTTCGGAGCGGGTGGCGGAGCTCGCGAGCGACGTGAAGGACGTGGCTCTCCGGCTCGCCGCCGATCGCCTCGAGGCGTGCGCTTCGGCGATCGTGAGCGCGAACGCGCGCGATCTCGAAGCCGGCCGCGCGCACGGGCTCGACCCGGCGCTGCTCGATCGGCTCGCGCTCGATCCCGACCGGATCGCGGCGATCGCGAACGGGCTGCGCGAAGTCGCGGCACTCCCCGACCCGGTCGGCGAGGTGACGCGGATGTGGAATCGGCCGAGCGGGTTGCAGGTCGGCCGGATGCGGATCCCGCTCGGCGTGATCCTGGTGATCTACGAGTCGCGCCCGAACGTGACGGCCGACGTCGCGGCGCTGTGCCTGAAGAGCGGGAACGCGGCGATCCTGCGCGGCGGCTCCGAGGCGATCCACTCCAACCGCGCGATCGCCGACGTGCTTCGCGGCGCGATCCGCGAGGCCGGCGTCCCGGAGGACGCGCTTCAGCTCGTTCAGACGACCGAACGCGAGATCGTGGACCTCTTGCTCGTCCGCGAGGACGAGATCGATCTGGTGATCCCGCGCGGAGGCGAGAGCCTGATCCGACGCGTCGCGGAGAAATCGCGGATTCCGGTGATCAAGCATTTCAACGGCATCTGTCACGTCTATCTCGACGAGTTCGCCGAGCCGAAGATGGCGCGAGAGATCACGCTCAACTCCAAGTGCCAGCGGGTCTCCGTGTGCAACGCGGCGGAGACACTCCTGGTGCATGCGAAGCTCGCGAAGACGCTGCTCTCCGACGTCCTCGGTGCACTCGCCTCGCACGGCGTCGAATTGCACGGCTGCGAGCGAACGCGCGCCGAGTTCCCATCGGCGCTTCCGGCGAGCGAGCAGGACTATCGCACCGAGTGGTTGGCGAAGACGATGTCGGTGCGCGTGGTCGATTCGATGGATCACGCGATCGACCACATCCGCCGCTACGGCTCGAATCACACCGAGACGATCGTGACGCAGGACGTGGCACGAGCGCGCGCGTTCCTGCGGCGCGTGAACTCGAGCTCGGTCTTCGTGAACGCGAGCACGCGCTTCGCGGACGGCTTTCAGCTCGGTCTGGGCGCCGAGGTCGGCGTCTCGACGACGAAGATGCACTGGTATGGCCCGATGGGCCTGGAGGGACTCACCACGCAGAAGTTCATCGCGTTCGGTGAGGGAACGATCCTCGAGTGAACCTCGGCGTCCTCGGCGGTACGTTCAATCCGATTCACCTCGCGCATCTCCGGCTCGCCGAGGAGATGCGCGAGTCGCTTGCGCTCGAGCGGGTCCTGCTCGTGCCAGCCGGGGATCCACCGCTCAAGCACCGCGGGATCGCTCCCGCCGCACAGCGCCTCGAGATGGTGCGCCGGGCGAGCGCCACCAATCCCGCGCTCGAGACCTGTGATCTCGAAGTACGCCGCGCCGGACCGAGCTACAGCGTCGACACGCTCGCCGAGTTGCGCGCGCGGATGCCGTCGACCGCGCTCTGGTTCATCGTCGGCGCGGACACACTGCCCGATCTCGAGAAGTGGCACGATCCGGAGCGGCTCTTCTCGTTGGCCCACTTCGCGGTGGCGACGCGGCCCGGGCACCCGCAATCGCTTCGCGAGCTGCTCCCGGCTGCGCTCGCGCACGCGTTTCGGGACGGGCCGCGGGGACTCGTGCACACGTCCGGCAACGAGGTCCGCGCAATTCCGTTCACACCGCTCGCGATCTCCGCGTCGGACATCCGACGGCGGGTCGCCCGCGGCGCGTCGATCCGGTATCTCGTCCCCGACGAGGTACTCGAATACGTCCGGAAGCATCAACTCTATCGAGAGAAGGAAACCGATTGACGTCAAAACAGATGGCTCTGCGGCTCGCCACGGCGATCGACGACAAGAAGGGCGCGGAGGTGCGGGTGCTCGACCTGCGCAACATCTGCGGATTCGCGGACTACTTCGTGCTCGCGACCGGAACCTCCGCGCGGCACGTCCGCGCGCTCGCGGACACGGTGATCGATGTCGCCACGATTTGCGGCGCGAAGCCGAGGGGCATCGAGGGAAAGCCGGTCGGCACGTGGGTGCTGGTCGATCTCGGCGATGTCGTGGTGCACGTCTTTCAGGAAGAGCAGCGCGAGTTCTTCGGACTCGAACGACTCTGGGGTGATGCCGAAGCTCTTTCCGTCGAGCATTCGGCCGGAGCCGCTTCGTGAGTGAACGTGGTCCGGTCGTGCTCGTCGTGCTCGACGGATTCGGCCTCGGTCACGGCGGCCCTGGTGACGCGACGGCGCTCGCGAACGCGCCGTTCCTCGCGAAGCTGCGCACGAGCTGCCCGAGCGCGCAGCTCGAGACCTCCGGAGCCGCCGTCGGGCTCCCCGACGGTCAGATGGGCAACTCCGAGGTCGGCCACATGACCCTGGGCGCGGGCCGGATCATCGACATGGACATCGTGCGCATCTCCAAGGCGATCGATGCCGGCGAGCTTGCGGGACTGCCTGCGATCCAGAAAACCCTCGACGCGGCGGAACGCGCGGGCGGGGCGCTGCACCTGATGGGCCTGGTCTCCGACGGTGGCGTGCACAGCTCGCTCGACCACGTGCACGGAATTCTCCGCCTGCTCGCCGAACGCCGCATCCGTCCGATCCTGCACGCGTTCACCGACGGACGCGACACGCGCCCCGCGTTGCGCGCGGCGATTCATCGAGCCACTCGAGGCGCGTTGCCGGGAACTCGGTGGCTGCATCGCGACGCTCAGCGGACGCTACTGGGCGATGGACCGCGACAAGCGCTGGGATCGCGTCGCACGCGCGTACCGGGCGATCGTCTCGCGCGAGGGACGCGCCTGCGCCTCCGCGGTCGAAGCCGTCGATCGCGGCTGGGCAGCGGGAGAGGGCGACGAGTTCATCGCGCCGTCGGTGATCGCGGACGGCCCCGCGCTTCGCGACGGTGATGCGGTGCTCTTCTTCAATTTCCGCGCAGACCGCGCACGTGAGCTGACCAACGCCCTCACCCGCGTGCGCCCGGAAAACCTCGGCGAGGAAGTGTCCGCGCTTCCGCGGGTACGGCCCGCGATGTTCACGACGTTGACGGAATACGACGAGACCTTCGGCCTTCCGGCCGTCTTCGGCCCGGTGTCGGTGACGTCGAGCTTCGGCGAGATCGTCGCGGGCTCGGGCGGTCGCCAGCTGCGGATCGCCGAGACCGAGAAGTACGCGCACGTGACCTACTTCTTCAACGGCGGGCGCGAGCAGCCATTCGAGAACGAGGATCGCACGCTGATCCCGTCGCCGCGCGACGTTCCCACCTACGACTTGAAGCCCGAGATGAGCGCGATCGCCGTCACGGACGCGCTGCTTCGGGCGCTCGATACCCACGACTACCGCTTCGTGCTCGTGAACTACGCGAATCCCGACATGGTCGGTCACACCGGCGTGATCCCGGCCGGTGTCGCCGCGGTCGAGACGGTGGACGCGTGTCTGGCACGGCTCTGCGAGGCGGTGCTCGCGCACGGAGGATCGCTTCTGATCACCGCCGATCACGGCAACATCGAGCAGCTGATCGATCCCGCGACCGGCGATCCGCACACCGCACACACGACCAACCCCGTGCCGATCTGGTGGGTCACGCGCGACTCCGACGCCGCAGGCCTGCGCGACGGCGGGCTCTCCGACGTCGCGCCGACCCTCTGCGAGCTGCTCGGCCTGCCGGTTCCGCGCGAGATGACTGGCCGGAGCCTGCTCGTGCGCGCGGGTTAGGAACGCTCGTGCGCGGCGCGTTCGGTGCGCTCCTCGAGATCGTCGTCCCGAGCGTCTGCCCTGCCTGCGACGTGCCGCGCAGGGCGGGGGACACGCTTCTCTGTTGCGGCCTGCGCGCAGGGACTGCGCGCGCTTCCTCGACTTCGCGCGGTGCACACCGCGATCGCCTACGACGGAACCGGAATGGAGCTCCTGCGCCGCTTCAAGTTCGAGGGCCGGCGAGACGCGCTCGAGATCCTCGTCGGACGTCTGGAGGCGCGCGTTCGCGAGCTTCGCTTCGACGCGATCGTGCCGGTCCCGCGCCACTACACACGCGTGCGCAGCGAAGGCAACGATCCGGTCTTCTCGTTGGCTCGCGCGCTCGCACGTAGCGACGGGGGTACCCCTCGTATCCAACGCGCTCGCACGCGCCCGAAGAACGGATCCTCAGACGGGGTTGTCGATCGCCTCCCGGCGCGAGAACGTCGCTGCGAGCTTCCGCGCACGTCCGGGGACGCTCGCCGGACGTCGTGTGCTCCTGCTCGACGACGTCGCGACCACCGGCGCGACCCTCGTCGAGGCCGCGCGGACCCTGCGCCGCGAGAGCGGCGCGCGCCGGATCACCCTGGCCGCTGCGGCCGGTACGCCCGCCGTGGAATCTGCTGCCGGGCCTCTGCTATAAGTCCCCCATGGCCGACACCATCCGGATCAAGAACAACGTCACCTACGGGCATCAGGCGAATCTCGGCGAGGACGTCGCCGAAGTGGAACTCGCGGCGGGCGACGAGCTCACCGTGCTCCAGGAATGGGAGAACTCCTGGCTCGCGAAGGCGAGCGACGGGAAGCTCTTCAATGTGAAGAAGGACGTGGCTGAGCCCGCGTGATCAGCTCCGCGAGCGTCTTCACCAGGCGCTCCGGGTTGACCGGCTTCTTGAACAGCACGCCGTCGAGTCCCTCCAGGCGGCTGCGCTTGATGACGTGGTCCTGGTCGTAATAGAACGCCGTCATCAGGACCACGGGGGTGTCCGGCGCCTCGCGACGCGCCGCCTGGAACAGCTCGTAGCCGTCCATCTCCGGCATGACGACGTCCGACAGGACGACGTCGAAGTGCTCGGCACGGATGCGCTCGATCGCCTCGCGGCCGTTCCCGACCAGCGTGACCACACCCCCGTCGGCGCAGAGGATCTCGGCCACCGACTCGCGCACGGCGGGGTCGTCGTCGACGACCAGGATCCTGCGGTTCTCGAGCGCCCCCGTGGTGGCGTCGGGCCGCTCGGACAAGTCGATCATCCGCGCCCGCCCGAGGTATTCGGTACTCGCGTACCTCTCCTGCCGAGCCATCTCGTTCAGGCGCCTCAGGTTCGCCTCGATCCGTCGGACCTCGGTGCGGACCTTCGACAAGCGCTCGATCTCGGCGAGGTCGCCCTTTGCGCGAAGATGCCGCTCCAGCAGCGAGACCTGGCTCTCGATCACGGTGAGAGGGTTGTTGATCTCGTGCGAGAGTCCGATCGCGACCTCGCCGAGCACCGCGAGCTGGTCGCGACGCTTGATCTCGGAGACGTCCTTCGCGAATCCGATCGTGCCTTGCTCGACCTCGTCCGCGTCGTAGAGGATCACGCCGGAGATCGCGACGTCGATCTCGTGGCCGTCCTTGGCGACGAACGTGGTGGGGAAGTTGACGATGCGTCCGGGCCCACCGTGCTCGGTGCTCCGCATCGCCGCCATCACGCGGCGGGCCTCCTCGATCGAAGGGTAGAGCTCGACGACGTACCGCCCGATGATCTCGAGGCGGGAGTAGCCGAGGTTCTCCCGGGCACCGTCGTTGTAGTACTGGACCGCGCCGTTCGCGCCGGTCGCGACCACGATGTCGGGAGAAACCTCGATCAGGCGCTCGAGGATCGCCCTGTCCAGCGGCATCGGCGGCAGTCTACCGCGCACGAAGCGTGCGCCGCAACGCGTCAACCCTACATGACTTCGAGTCTCGGCTTGCCGAGCGCCGCACGTGCATCGCTCTTCCAGACCGTGATCGCGAGGTGATTCTCGTCGTCGGCGGAGAGCACGCCCCACGGCAGCCAGAAGCGGCGCTGCGGTCCACGTTCGATCCAGCAGCGACCCAGCAGCCACCCGTTCAGGTACAGGTTCGCCCGGCCGCGACCCGGATCGAACGCGAGCCCGAGAGCGGTGCGCTTGGGATCGATGCCTTCGAGGCGGAAGCTCGTCTCGTACAGGCCCACGCCTTCTGGACTTCCCGTCCAGCCGTGAGGGAGGACGAGCTCCGAGGTCCCACGGCGCTCCACCTCCGCGAAGTCGACCCGTGGCGTGAGCCCGCGTTCGCCGTGAACGAGCCCACCGCGGAAGCGCCAGTGCAGCCGCGACGCGCCGGTATCGAGCGAAACGATCCCACGGGGGTTCCCGAAGTCGTCTGCGAAGCCCTTGTTGTGCCCGAGGCTCTCGACCAGGATCACGATCACGTGTCGGCCGGCATCGCTTCGGAACGCCCGGCGCAGGTCGATCGCTCGGACGCGCGCGCCGTCGGCGCCAACGCCGAGCGTGTTTCGAAGCTGTGCCCCGGACGCGACGAGCCCCCCGTCGATCCAGACCGAATACACGTGGCGCGCGTCGAGTACGAGCCGGTCGAGTCGACCCTCGAACGTTCCTCGGTACCAGATGCAGCCGTAGTGCACGCCGAGCGTGTCGAGATCGATCCGGCCCCGCTCGACATCGCGCGCGGGGATCTCCGGCCAGGACGAGTCGTCGTACTCCGGCGCGAGCTGCGGGCTCGCGTTCGAGAAGCGCCAGGATTCGAGGCGCGGCACGAGCGGTGGAATCCCGCTCGAGGCGGCCGGAGCCTCGGGTAGCTCGGGGCTCACGGCGACGAGCGCGCGCGTCTGCTTGTCGTAGACACGGATCTGCGTCTCCCACGGCGCGAGCCAGGCGCGCTCACCTTCCGGGAGCTTCAGTTCGACACGTTCGCGTGTTGGGTTGCGCAGAAACGCATAGCGTCGCGAATCGCCGATGCGCGTCCGGAAATGTTGCAGGCAGGAGCGTTCGTGCTCGGGATCGAGTTCCGTCGCCGCGAGGTCCGCCTCGTGCTCGGCGAGGAACCGGTTCAGATTCCGCACCGCTTCGTGGCGCGCACCGGTCGCGCCGGATTCCGCGATCGGCGCTCCGTAGTCGTAGGAGCTGTAGACATCGGGACTCCCGAGGTATCCGAACGTGACGCCGCCGCAGTAGACGTAGTAGTTCCAGAGCGTGCCGCGGGCGGCGAGCGCGGCCTTGGTCGTCGCGTCGATCGAGTCGGCGCCGAGTCGTTCTCGGAGATGCGCGTAGCCGCCTCCGCCCCAACCGTCGTACCAGCCCGCCTGCAGCTCGGGGTAGAAGACGGGATTCTCGATGCGACCGTGCGCGTCGAGCGCATCCTCGTCGACGGCGAAGTCGTCGAAGGTCGTGGGCCGCGAGCGCCAATCGCTCTCGAAGTCGGTGATCGGATAGCGATCGATCGCGAGCAGATCGACATCGAGCTGGCGACCCGAGAGTGCCGCGACGTCGTTGTGAAAGATCGGAACCCGCACCCCGAGCCGCCTCGACAGCTTGTAGAGCTCTCGCATGTAGGCGTTTCGCTGGCCGAGCTCGTCGCCCGGGTCGCTCGGTGGAGCCGCCGTGAGTGCGCGACGCCGGATCCATGGCGTGTTCGCGAGCCGCGCGAGTCGCTTCGATCCGAGCCAGCGGATCAGCAGATCCGCGAATCCGCTCGAGAGCATTTCGAGATGCGCGGGGACGGAGTACTCGTTCTCGATCTGGAAGAGCAGCAGGTTCTCGCGCGAGGCGATGCGCGGAACGACCGCGGCAAACCACTCGCGCACGGCTTCGAGGTAGGCCATCGAATACGCGAAACCTCCGGATTTCCGGCAGCGAAGCACCACGGATGGATCGCGAAGCAGGTACGCCGGCAGACCACCGAGATCGACCTCGGCGCAGATGTAGGGTCCCGGCCGTGCAATCAGGTAGAGCCCCGCCTCCTCGATCAGATCGTGCAGGTGCTCGATGTCGCGAAGATCGGCAAAGTCGTACTCGCCCGCGCGCTCGCTGTGGAAGTTCCACGGATAGTAGACGTCGACGGCGTTCAGTCCGGCGTCCTTCATCTTGGCGATCCGGTCGCGCCAGAGCTCGCGCGCCGGCAGGCGGAAGTAGTGCAGCGATCCGGACCGGACGATCCGTCGCCGTCCATCGACCCGGAGGCTGTAGCGATCGAACTCGACCCGCAACGGGTTACTCGTTTGCCGCGAGCCAGCGCTCCGCATCGAGAGCCGCCATGCAGCCCGTACCGGCGGCCGTCACCGCCTGCCGGTAGTGCGGATCCATCGCGTCGCCGCAGGCGAAGACGCCCTCGACGTTCGTACGCGACGAGCCCGGCTGCACGATCAGGTAGCCGGCGGCGTTCATGTCGAGGGTTTCGCGAAACAGACCTGTGTTGGGCTCGTGGCCGATCGCCACGAACAGGGCGCCGACCGCGAGCTCCGACGACTCACCGCTGCGCAGGTCGCGAAGCCGAACGCCAGTTGCGGCTCGATCGTCGCCGAGTACCTCCGCGACCTCGCTGTGCAGGATGAAGCGGATCTTCTCGTGCCGGCGTGCGCGCTCCTGCATGATCCGGCTCGCGCGCAGCTCGCCGCGCCGATGGATCACGTGCACGACGGTGGCGAAGCGCGTCAGGAAGAGCGCTTCCTCGAGCGCGGTGTCGCCACCACCCACGACGGCGATCTCCCTGCCCCGGTAGAGCGCACCGTCACAGGTCGCGCACGCGGAGACCCCGCGATTGGTGTACTTCGCTTCGGATTCGAGACCGAGCCACTTGGCCGTGGCTCCGGTCGCAACGATGACGCTGTCCGCCTCGAAACGCTGCGAGTCGGTCTCGATGCCGAACGGCCGACGACGGAAATCGACGGCGGTCGCGTCCTCGAAGAGCACGCGGGTGCCGAATCGCTCGGCCTGCTTCTGGAAGAACTCCATCAGCTCGGGTCCGGCGACACCCTCGGGAAAGCCGGGGTAGTTCTCGACCTCGGTGGTGATCATCAGCTGCCCGCCGAATGCCGTGCCGCCGATCACGACGGGTGCGAGCTCGGCTCGGGCAGCGTAGATCGCGGCGGTGTAGCCGGCCGGTCCGCTGCCGATGATCACGAGCTTCTTTCGCTCGACGGGCTTCATCACGAGAAGCGGATCTCGCGGACCTCGTAGGAGCGACTCCCCGCGGGCACGACGACTTGTACTTGATCTTCGACCTGCTTGCCGATCAGCGCCCGCGCCACGGGGCTGCTCACCGAGAGCAGTCCCTTCGACACGTCGGCCTCGTCCTCGCCCACGATCCGATAGGTCACCTCGTCACCCGAGTCGAGATCTTCGAGCACGACGGTCGTGCCGAAGCGCACCCGATCCGGCGGCAGCCCGGAGCTGTCCACGACCTCGGCGCGCGCGAGCTTGTCCTCGATCTGGCGAATGCGCGCCTCGATCATTCCCTGCTTGTCCTTGGCGGCGTCGTACTCGGCGTTCTCGGAGATGTCGCCGTGCTCCCGGGCACGTCGGATCGCGTCGGAGATCGCCGGACGCTCCACGCCCTTCAGGCGCCGGAGTTCCTCCGCCAGCATCTCGTGCCCCTCTCGGGTCATGTGGACCTTCGTGGCCAACACCGCGCTCCTCAGGCCCAAGGTTGGGTCGGCCGGATATCGCTGTCAACGCGACGTCCTCGGTTCACGAGCGGCCGATTGCACGGTAGACTCCCCTACCCTCGCCGAGGAGAGACGTCCGTGCTGAAGATCTCGCTACGCTCGATCGCCGCCCCCATGCTCGCCGCCTGCCTCGTCACGACCGCACTCGGGTGCGGGTCCGAGATCGAGACGAGCGCGCCGGGTTCTCCCGAGATCAAGGCTCTGCGCTTCGCGGGGGTGGACCTCGTCTACGCGCTCGAGCGCATCGCCGCAGAGGCGAAGCTGCCGCTCGCTCTCGATCAGATACGAACGGACGACGCCACGCCCGACCTCGCGCTCTACCGCGTCGACATCGACCTGCCCGCCGGCCCGCTCGATGTCGCCCTGCGCAAGCTGATCGCCGCCGTGGGCGGGCTCGACTACGAGATCAGGAACGGCGTCCTCTACGTGCGCAGCAACATGCTGGTGACCACGACGACACCGATCGACCAGCCGCTTCTTCCGAGCTCCAGCTTCAAGGGAACGATGGCCGATCTCACCCGGTACATCCTGGCGACGATCCCCTCGAGCTACGTCGTGATCGAGCGCGTGGTCGGTGATCCCGAGCCTCCGACGGTCGAGTTCGAGATCGCGGACAAGGCCAGCGTCAAGGACGTCTTCCTGCAGTACGCGCACGCCTCGAAGCTCGGTTGGACGATGTACCGTGCCGGTCAGAAGGTCGACGATCCGACGCACGGAGCCGCCATCATCGGTACCACGATCCAGGTGCGGTACCCGCGAACCTCGACGTCACGACGGCCCCAGGTGTTCCAGTTGATGTGTACGACGAGCGCGCTCGCCGCCGCGTCCGCGCGACTCGGTGTTCCGTTCGTCGTGATGGATCGCTCCGTGCTTCTCGATACCCGCGGCTTCTTGAACCTGTCGAGTCAGAAGGAGCAGGGGCTGTCGCTCGAAGAGACGATCGAAGAGCTCGCGCAATCGGGCTGGGGTCCCGAGCGCTGGCATTTCAAGTGGAAGCTGGAGGATGGGGTGCCCGTGCTCGAGAGCCGGGACTACCTGCATCGCCTCGCGGGCCGTGACCTGTTCCGCGCGGAGCTCCTTGCGGGCGAGTTCGAAGGCAGCCTTCCGGAGCTTGCGCGCTGGGTCAACGCGCACATGAAGAAACCGACCCACGAGGTCCTGATGGGCGGCGAGATCGTGGAGGGAATGCCGCGCGGCAAGATGAGAATCGCACCCGGAACGACGCTCCAGCAGGCGCTGGTCGCGTTCGCGAAGAACTCGGGAGTGTCGGTCTACGTCGTGCTGGTCGGATCGCAGAACCCGCTCAGCGGAAAGCTGGTCTCGAACCCGAAGGCCTGGCAGGGCGCGTTCATCCAGGATCTGTCGGAATGGAAGAACACGGAAGAGGAACTCCGGAGAGCGAGCGGGGTCATTTCCTCCGAGAAGTGACGTCCGGCTGCTAGGTGAGCCGCTCCTCGAGTACGCGGATGATGTACCCGATGATCAGGAGATTCGGCAGGCGGCCTCGCACGTCCTCGAGATCGAGACCCTTGCGCATGCACTGGTCTGCAAACTGATCCGCATACGACGCGAAGAACTCGAGCATGTCCATGCTCACGTTCTTCGCGAGCATCGTGTTGATGTCCGCGGAGTCGAGGTCATCGAACAGCTCGGTGAACTCCAGTGCGATCTCTCGTCCGGTCATCTGCACGCACTCATCCGCGCGATTCCTTCGACTGTTGCGATCTCGACGGCAGACATCAGCCGTCGGGCGCGCCGATCATGCCAGCGCGCGAATGCTCGAGTCAACGCCACTTCTTCTGGAATTCCGCGGACATGCGCGTTTCGTGCGCTTCACGAGCCGAGCTGCACAGGCGATTTCGACGCAAGTCCGTCGCTACAGGCTCGGCGGTTCTCGGCTTTCACGCGGCCGCGCGCGGAGCTCGATCTCGAGCGCGCTTTCGTCGTCGGGAATCGGGATCGCGATCTCCAACAGCGACTCGCTCACGAGAACCGGCGCCCCCGTGCGCAGGGCCACCGCGATCGCATCGCTCGGCCGCGCGTCGATCACCAGCGAACGCCCGTGGGACTCCACCTCGATCGCCGCGTAGAACGTGCCCTCGCGCAGCTCGGTCACGAGCGTCCGGCGAACCCGACCCTCGAGGCGCTCGAGCAAGTCCTTCAACAGATCATGCGAGTTGGGTCGCACGATCGGCTCGCGTCCGAGAGCGCGCGCGATCGAACCCGCTTCGAACTCGCCGATCCAGATGCGCAAGCTGCGCCCGCCCTCACCGTCTTCGACGAGACTCAGGACGGGGCTCTCGGTGCGCGGATCGAGCGCGACGCCCTCGACGTGCACGACACGGAGGGAGTCCTCCGAACTCACCCGCTCGCACGCGAACACGACGAGCGCGCAGAGAATGAGCGTGGGAAGCGGCAATCCCCTCGAGACGAAGATGCGTCGCACGACATCCCTCCCAGGCTCGCCCCCGCAGTGGCAACGATACCACGCCCTCCCGCGTGGAGGAGCGCGCTCGCGCTTCGGTGTAAGCTCGGCGCGATGGCTGCTGCGCGGACCCTCACCGCACTCGTGCTCGGCGCGATCACGCGCGACCTGAACGGCGACGGCGAGGGCTCGCCTGGAGGGGTCGTCCACTACGCGGGGCGCGCGTTCGCCGCGCTCGGCGCGCGAACGCGCGTGATCACGCGCGTTCGCGAGACGGATGCCGAGGTGCTGCTCGCACCGCTCTTCGAGGCCGGGGTCGAGGTTCGCGCCCTGCCGAGCGCGGCAACCACGACCTACGCGAACGACTACAGCGGTCCCGAGGACCGGCACGACCTGCTCGCCGCATCGGATCCGATCGGCCCTGGAGATCTGCCCGCATCATGGCGCAGCGCGGACGCGATCCACCTCGGCCCTTTGCATCGGCGTGACCTGCTTCCGGAAACGCTGGCTGGGCTCTCGGGCTTCACCGGAATCGATCTTCAGGGTCTGGTGCGGATTGCCGACGCGCGTGGCACGCGATTGGCGCCGAATCCGGACCTGAAAGATCACCTCGCGCACGTCGCCGTCGCAAAGGCCAGCGAGGAGGAGCTCGCGGTCCTGCTCGACGGTCGCAGTCTCGAAGCGTTTCGCAGCGCACACGGACTCTCCGAGCTGCTCGTGACGCGAGGTGAGCGCGGCGCTCTCGTCGTGACACGCTGGCGTGTCGAGGAGATCGCGACGCCGCGCGTGCCGCGGTGCTTTCCGGTCGGCGCCGGTGACGTGTTCCTCGCGGCATATCTGTTCGCGCGCGCGAGCGAACGGAATCCGGCGACCGCCGCCCGATTCGCGGCACGCACGAGTGCAGAACACGTTCATCACGGCCGGGTCTCGGCCGCGGTCGAGCTCCGTGAGGCTGGGTCGTGAACACACGCTCGGTCGCCATCCTGATCGCGGGAGCGACTCTCGTTGGCTGCCTCGGCACGCTGCACATCGATCCGCAGGCGGCCGAACCGCCGCCGACGCCCGTTCCCGATCGCTTCGAGTCGGAGGGGGCTCCCGAGCTCGTGCCCACCGACGTCGAGGGCTGCCAGGCCGCACCGTCGCTCGATCCGACGCTGTACTACTGCACCGAGGGTGAGCATTGGTACCGCTTCGCGATGAACCGCTGGTACCTCGCGTTCGCCTGGAACGGGAACTGGTTTCCCGTGACGACCGCGGAGCTTCCGCAGGGATTGCGGAAGATCACGCCCCAGACGCAGGTCGAGACCGTGAAGACGCGCGAGGAGCGTCTCGAAGAACTCGAGCGGAAGCTCGAGGCACTCGACGACGAGGACCTAGACGGCGAGGAGCAGGCGCCTTAGCTCCTCGACCGAGGCCGCGAGCGAGGTCGGCGCGGCGGCCCGCAACTCCTCTCGAGTGCCATAGCCCCAAGCCACGGCGATCGCGTCGATGCCGTTCGCGCGCGCCCCATGCACGTCGTGCATCCGGTCGCCAACCATCACCGCACGTTCGGGAGCTTCCCCTCTAACGCCGACGAGCGCCGCGCTCACGACCTCTGTCTTCTCGACACGCGTACCATCGAGGTGACTTCCGACGACCAGATCGAAGTGCTTGGTGAGATCGAAGTGCTCGAGGATGCGTTCTGCGAAGACCGTCGGCTTCGAGGTCGCCAGGCAGACGCGGCGCCCCGACTCCCTCAACTCCCGGAGCAGGGACGGAATTCCCGCGTAGACCTCGTTCTCGTAGATTCCCCGCTCCGAGAAGTACTCGCGGTAGTCGTCGACCGCGCGCCTCGCTTCGACGGCGTCGAAGCCGAGCCGCTCTCGAAACGACTGTTCGAGCGGCGGGCCGATGAACGGTTCGAGTTCGTCCGCATCGGGCGGGGTGATCCCGCGTTTGCGAAGCGCGTACTGAACGGATCGGGTGATGCCCCGCTTCGGATCGGTGAGGGTTCCGTCGAGATCGAAGAGCACCGCACGCCAACGGGCGAGTTCCGGCGCGCCCGCTCCGGTCACTGCGACGCCTCCGTGATCTCGATCATCCGCTCGAGCGCACGCCGCGCTTCGCTCGCGACCCGACGCTGACCGCTGGGATCGAGCCGCTCACGCGCGCCGCTGATCTCATCGACCATGTCTCCGGGCAGTACCCGGTTCAGGTCGGGCGCACGACCCCGCGACAAGAGATCGAGAAGCGCGACGAGATGCGGAGGGTCGTTCCGCGACATCGTCGCGCAGCCGCAGCCGGCGGCCGCCTCGTTCGGCACGTCGGCGAGGTGAACGACCGTGACGCCGCGAGGTGACGACTGCTCGCGGAGGTTCCGCACGAAGTGCCCCTCGGTGCCGATCGCGACGCGCGATCCTGGCTCGAGCTTCATCACGTGATTCCAGAGCCAGCTCGTCGACCCGCTGCCGTCGGCGAGATCGACGACCTCCTTCGGCGTCTCGGGATGCACCACCACCGAGAACCCCCGCGCGCGCCAGTGGGCGACGTGCGCGGGCTTGAAGACCGTGTGCACACCGCAGAATCCGCCCCAGAGGATCAGCTCCGCCGTGTCGAGGGCTTCGAGCGACGAAGCGGAGACGTCGGCACCCTCGTGTCCGGCCGGAAGCATCGCGATTCGTTCGGGATCGATTCCGACCTGCGAGGCGACGTTGCGACCGAGATGCTCGTCGGGCACGAAGAAGATCCGGCGCCCCTGCGCGCGCGCCCAGCGCACGATCGCGGCGCGTTCGAGCTCGTGCACACCGCGCCGCCGGTGCGTCCGGCGAGCGCCTTCACGCGTCCCGATGTGTTCATGTACGCGACGACCATCAGATCGTCGCCGAAGCGCGCCTGAAGCTTCTCGAACGCGGGCGCGACCATGAACTCCTTGGCCATCATCTCCATCGTGCAGCCCGACTTCGGATTCGTGATGAAGACCTGCTGATCGGGACGCGCGAGCATCGCGATCGACTCCGCCATGAAGTGCACCGCCGACTCGACGAAGATGTGCTTCTCGGGATGCAGAACCGCCTCGCGCGCGAGCTGGTAGGAATCGGCGACGAGTCCCCCGTAGCGCTCGACGAGCTTCACGATCTCGCCGCCCATGTAGTAGTGCGCGAGCAGGATCAGCTCGGGGCCGACACGGCTCGCGCAGGCTCGATGTACCCGTCCATCCACGGCAGGACCGTGCGCGGCGTGCGGTCCGGAAGCGCGAGGTACTCCTCGGCGTACGGTTGGAACTCGGGCTGGTACCAGTCGAGCGGAAGATCCGTCTGGCAGATCGGGACGTCGGGCTGAAGCGTCATGCTGCGAGGGGGCGGCATGCGCGACAAACTAGCATGCTCCGAAGCGCGTCAGATCTGCCCGGGTTTCGTCAGGTGGTCGGCGGAGAACTCGACGGGTTTCTCGAGCGCCTCGAAACGAAGCGCGCACCCGGCCATCGCGCAGCCGCTGCAGTGCGACGGCCGGCACGGATCGAGGTGCACGATGAACTCGGCCTCGGCTTCGAATGCCCGCCCGAGTTCCTCCTCGAGCAGGTCGGCGCTGCGGTGCGCGTCGTCGAGCGTGAAATAGCGCGGAACGACGAGGTGCAGATCCACGTGATGGAGGTTTCCGGACGCACGGCTGCGAAGCTGGTGGATGTCGCACCACTCCGGCCTGCGCACGGACTCGATCCGCTCCGCGAGCCGGACCAGCAGCGAGAAGTCGGCCTCGTCGAGAAGGCCCGTCAGGGAGTGGCGCACGACCCGACCGCCTGCCCAGAGGATGTTTCCGGCGACGAGCAGTGCCACGATCGGATCCAATACGACGTACCCGGTGACGTGCACCGCGGCGAGCGCGGCGATTCCCGCGGCGGTCGTCACCGTGTCGGTCAGCACGTGAATCCCGTCGGCGCGGAGTGCCTGCGAGTGCTCCCGCCGAGCGACGCCGAGCAGGAACCATCCGAGCGCCAGGTTGCCGACCCCCGCGCCGGCCGAGATCGCGATGCCGATCCCGATGTGTTCGAGCTCCGGCCCGGTCACGATTCGGCGCACCGCCTCGATCGCGATCAGCAGCGCGGCGACGAAGATCATCCCGCCCTCGATCATCGCGGAGAGCGTCTCCGCCTTGCCGTGTCCGTAGGGGTGGTCGGCGTCGGGCGGGCGCCGCGCGACCACGACGCTGTAGGTGACCAGCGACGCCGCCATCACGTTGACGATCGACTCGGCGGCATCCGCGAGCAGGGCCATCGAGCCGGTGTACAAATAGGCTGCCGCCTTGAGCGCGAGGATCACCACGCTCGCCACCAACGAGATCACGCCCGCACGGACGGCGGCGTCCCAGGGTCTGGCTACGGCCTCGCTCACACCGGGACTTTAGCGTCTCCGCCCCTCCGCCGAGCGAGCAGGCTCCCGGCAGGGGCGCTATGCTGCGGCGCGCTTCGGGGCGTAGCGCAGCTTGGTAGCGCGCTTGGTTCGGGACCAAGAGGTCGCCGGTTCAAATCCGGCCGCCCCGACCACCCTTTTCTATCGACCGCGCATCGGGTCCCCGGGTGCCGGGCTTGCCGGCGGAGCCCCCGGGAGCGGGCGGTCGGCGTTGCTCTTGATCCGGATCGTCGGCCAGGGTGACGCCTCGCGGCTCGGCTCGCGGCGCAGAAGCGCACGGCAGATGCCATTCTCGAGTCGGCCGGTCGCGGCGATCGCTCCGGCAACCGACAGCGCCGCCGTTCCGGTCGTGTGCGAAGCACCCCTCACGAGCGCCTCTCGCACCGCCCATGGCTCGAGGTCCGGCCGCGAGCCGGTCACGAGCAGGGCCGCGCCCGCCGTGAGCCCCACGGCCACGAGCGAGCCTTCGTGCGCGGCGGTGCGTCGGTCGGGAACCGAGGATTGATCGTTGCGAGGATTCGAGATCGCGGCGCGAATCTGATCGGATGCCGCGGTGTGCGGCGGCAAGGACAGGTCGGGCGCCGCCTCCGGCGAAGCCACGACGTCTGCGACCAGCAACGCGCGAAGCGGTCGGAGCACGGTGTCGCCGCTCTCCTCGTCGGCCCACGGATCCCAGACCACGCCCGTCCCGCCGCCGTTCTGCTCGAGCCACGACTCGCGCCAGTGCGACGGATAGGCACCGCCCGCACCGGACTCGTCGCCAGGTCCGCAGACGGGAATTGCGCAGTTGTCCTCGGCGAAGAGCAGCGCGTCGTGCAGGATCCAGTGCGGCCGCTCGCCGGGCCATGCGCACGTCAGCACGCGCGCGCGCTCGCCGACGGCATACGCGATTCCGGCGGCGCGCGCCCAAACCGAACTGCGGAGCTCTGCGGGCGGCGCCTCGGAGTCGTGCATCCGTGGATCGCCGTCGGCCCCCCGTGCGAGGCTCGTGCGCAGATTCTCCTGCACGTCGACCGCGAGGATCTGCGCTCGCGGCGCGACACCGAGCGGCAGCCCGGCCCCGCCGGCGCCCGCGGCAAGGGACGCGACGGCGGTCCCATGCCCCCAATCAAAACGCGTGCGATCCGAGGCACCGTCCCAGTCCGTGACGTCGGTGACGACTCCCAGTGCGAGTCGGGCCGAGGAGTCGTCGCGCGCGATCGCGAGGTGAGCGAGGTTCACGCCGAATCGATCGCCGGGGACTCCGTTTCCGTCGAGGTCGTCGCCCGCTCGCTCGCTCGGCTTCTCCAGGAGATTCCGCACCAGCGCGGCGTGGTTGACGTCGATGCCGGTGTCGATCACCGCGAGCCGGACGCCGTCCCCCTGCTCTTCTCCCCAGACCTGTGGTGCGCCGATCGCGACGAGCTCGGCACCGGCCGAGTTCGCCGCCGCGCGCCGGCTCCCCGCGGTCCGCACGCTCGAGCGATACGCCTCGGCTTCGGGATCGAGGATGCGACTCACCGCGAGTAGAGGCGTCGGCCATTCTTCGCCTGCGCGCACTCGCAGGAAGGCTCCGTCGGCAGGCAGATAGCTCTCTGCGAAAATGCTCGGGTCGGCGCGCAGCCAGCCGACGGCCTGGTAGAAGTTCACGTCCTCGGGCAGGTCGATCGCGATCCAGAGGCCGAGGCCGACGGCGTCACGCGCGCCCGTGCGATCGAAGGGGAAGGCCGGCAGGACCAGGGCCGAAAGCGCGCGGAGCTTCGCGTCGAGGGACGGCAGCCCGAGGCTCTTGCGCGCAACCGGCTCGGTGAACGATTCGGGTAGCTGGCGCAGCTTGAACAGCACCACGCCACCCTGATACGGATCATCGACAGGTAGCGTTCGCGAATCGGTGAAGGTGATCTGGGCCTCGGCGCTCAGATCGCCCGCCCGACACAGGACGGTGGTGGGGACGGAGACGCTGGGCGACGGCACGCGCAGCACTTCACCGTCGCGAGCGAGCACCTCCCCGTCGGCGAGCTGGCAGTGTGCGTCGCCCGAGTTCGTTCCGACGACTCGGAGCCTCGCCTCGTCGCCCAGCCGCGCGCTGGTATTGCGCGGCTCGATGCGCAGCGCGTCCGGGTCCCCCGCCGACGTCGCTCCGCGCCAGAGCGGCGGGAGCGTCGGCGTCGGCGTCAGGACCGTCGCACATGCACACAGCGAAACAACCGCGACCGCCCCCACGAACCCGGAGAATCCCCTGCTCATACGGGAGTCTTCGGGCGATGCCGCGTCGAGCTTTTGGTGCGATTCAGTCGACGAACGCGCGCAGCACCCTCGCTCGGCTCGGATGCCGAAGCTTGCGCAAAGCCTTCGCCTCGATCTGGCGGATGCGTTCGCGCGTGACCGCGAAGTCCTGACCGACTTCCTCGAGCGTGTGGTTCGAGCGCTCGCCGATGCCGAATCGCATCTTGAGCACCTTCTCTTCGCGCGGCGTCAGCGTCGATAGAACCTTGCGCGTGTGCGCGGCGAGGTTGCGCTGGATCACCTCGTCGGTGATCGAAAGGCGCTTCTTGTCCTCGAGGAAATCCCCGAGGTGGCTGTCCTCGTCCTCTCCAATCGGCGTCTCGAGAGAGATGGGCTCCTTCGCGATCTTGAGCACCATCTGCACCTTCTCGAGCGGCATCTCCATCTCTTCCGCGATCTCTTCGGGCATCGGTTCCCGACCGAGCTTCTGAACCAGGTAGCGCTGCGCGCGCACCAGCTTGTTCATCGTCTCGATCATGTGGACGGGGATGCGGATCGTGCGCGCCTGATCCGCGATCGCGCGCGTGATCGCCTGGCGGATCCACCAGGTCGCGTAGGTCGAGAACTTGTAGCCACGCTGGTACTCGAACTTGTCGACGGCCTTCATCAGACCGATGTTGCCCTCCTGGATCAGGTCCAGGAACTGCAACCCGCGGTTCGTGTACTTCTTCGCGATCGACACGACCAGACGCAGATTCGCTTCGATCAGCTCGCTCTTCGCCTGGCCCGCGCGCTCCTTGGCGAGCTCGAAGACGACGAGCGACTGACGGGTCTCGTCCAGCGTGCAGCGGGCTTCGTGCTCGATCACCTGGATCCGACGCTGCCCGGCCTGTACGTCCTTCTCGGCGACGAGGATCGCCTCGGGATCGCCGCCGAGCTTCGCGAGCGCCTTCTTGCCCGGAATCGAGCGGCGACGCGACTGCTCGGCCAACGTGATGAACGTATCTGGATTCGTGACACCGAACGGCGTCACGATCGAGCGAAGCTGCCGCTGCTCCTCCTCGATCGCCCGGATGAAACCGTGGAGCTCTTCGGCGAGGTTGTAGATCGAGTCCTTGAGCATGCCGGTCTCGCGAATGCGCTGAGCGTTGCGCATGCGGATCTCGTCGACTTCGCCGTCGAGCCGCGCACGCGTATCCGCGCTCGTTCGCGGATTCGCAAGCACGCGCAATCGGCGCTGCACGTCGGCTTGAGCCCGGCGCAGCTGCGTGAGCGCGCCGAGCAGCTTCTGCTTCTTGTCATCGAGCGTCTCGGAATCGCCTTCGGTGATCTGTGGGAACAGATCCTTCACCTCGCGCTTGCCGCGGCGGATGTCGTCGCCCATCGCGAGCAGCTTCTCGACGGCTACGGGGCTCTTCAGGATCTCGGCCAGCGCCGAATTCTCGCCGGCTTCGATGCGCTTGGCGATTTCGACTTCGCCCTCGCGCGTGAGCAGCGAGACCGCACCCATCTCGCGGAGGTAGACGCGCACCGGGTCGTTGGATCGATACCCCTCGAGCTCTTCCGACGAGGACGGCCGCCGTCGCGTCTCCGGCTTGCGCATCATCACGGGCGGCTGCCAGGCGCGCACCGCAACCGAATGGCGTCGGAAGAGCGCGAGCACTTCCTCGAGCTTCTCGGGCGCGCCGAGAAGATGGTCGGGCAGGACACGAAGGAGCTCGGAGCCCTCTACGTGACCGTTCTCCTTCCCCTTGCGCAGAAGCTGCCGGAAGCTCTGCGGGTGAGTGCCGTCTCCGACACCGTTCTGAGTCGAGAAGCGCCCGTTGCGCCTCGCACCGGGGACCGGAACGGAGGCGTTCCGCCGCGTCGCTTTCTGGGTACCGGGAGATTGCTCGACGGGTGCGCGTGATCTGCGCTTGGAAGTCGTCGTCTTGGGAGTTTTGGGTTGCGCCATTGGGGGGAACTCCTTGGCCATCCGAGGGAAGAAAAAGTTAGACCTGCCGCACCTGCTTCTGCAGATCGTGCCGTCGGGACGTGATCCGCTGAAGTTCTTCGTCGATCTCGTTCTGTCCGGCGGGATCCGTGCAGGATCCGCGCCGTTCCTCGAGCACGTGCTTGGCCGACGTCAGCACGGTGATCTCGAGCTTGGCGATGCAATCCGAAATGCTGCGGGTGGCGCTCTTGGAGTCGAGCTGAGGCGCATCGGCGATGATTCGCCCGAGCAGCGTCCTCTGCTCGTCATCGAGCCGTTCCGCCTCCGGGGACAGGAGACTTGCCGCTCCGCTGCGTCCACTCGCGGCGCTCGCCGCCTTCAGATGATCGAGCAGTTCCGCACCCGGGTCGCTCGGAAGCCATCCGGAATCGAGCGACTCGAAGAGGGGCAGGGTCTCCGGATGCGCCGCGAGCGTGGCGATCAACATGCGCACGATCGGAGAGACCTCGCTCGGCTTGGCCACGGACCTCGCTGCCCCGATGCCGGCCGCGGGACGCGGGGTCTCGCGCTCGGCGCCCTGGCGCAGTGCTTCCTCGAGCGCGTTCGGCGGGATCTCGAGACGACTCGAGAGCAGGCGCACGTACGCGGCTCGCTCGACCGGATCGGTGAGCGCACGCAGATACGGAGCCACGCTGCGCGCCGTATCGCCCGCCGCCCAGGCGTGGCCTGCGCCTTCCTTCAGCGCGCGCTCGATCAGGTGATCGAGAAGCGGCACGGCGCTGTCGACGCAGGTGCGCAGCGCGGGCAGACCCGAGTTCGCGACGAGCGTGTCGGGATCCTCGCCGAGCGGCAGGAATGCCGCGCGCACGCGCAGGCCTTCGGCGAGCAGGATCGGCAGCGCACGCTCCGCGGCGGCCTGACCGGCAACGTCACCGTCGAAGAGCAGCACGACTTCCGTTGCGTAGCGTCGGATCCGCCGGGCATGGGCCTGCGTGACGGCGGTCCCACAGGGAGCGATCCCTTCCGAAAGTCCCGCGCGATGCAGCGCGAGCAGATCGAAATAACCCTCGACGATGATCACGCGGCCGCGCTCGCGGATCGCTTCGAGCGCCTGCGGCAGGCCGAAGAGGGCGCGGCTCTTCTTGTACACGGGCGATTCGGGCGTGTTCAGGTACTTCGGCGGCTCGCTTCCCAGACCTCGCCCGCCGAAGCCGGCAACCTGCCCCGTCGGTTCGAGAATCGGAAAGACGACGCGCGCGCGGAACCGATCGTAATGACCGTCACCGCTCGGACGCCGGGCGATCAGCCCCGCGAGCTCGGCTTCTTCGACCGAGATGCGCGAGCGGCGCAGATGCTGGATCAGCCCGTCCCAACCCTCGGGTGCCCAACCGATCCGGAATCGCTCGGCGAGATCCTCGGGGATCCCGCGGGCGCTGAGATATCGACGGGCGGGTTCCGCCTCGGGCCGGCGCAAGCTGGCGCTGAAGAAGGCGGCCGCGACTTCGTTCGCGCGAAAGGCCGCGGCGACCTGGCCCTCGTCTCCGCCGCCGGTCTCGGGAACCGCGATCCCGAGCTCCCGTCCAAGCACGCGGAGCACGTCTGGAAAGTCGAGACCCTCCGTGCGCATTCGGAAGGCGAACACGTCGCCGCCGGCGCCGCAGCCGAAGCAGTAGAAGATCTGCTTGTCGGCGTGAACCTGGAAGGAGGGGGTCTTCTCGTCGTGGAAAGGACAGAGGCCCCAGAAGCGGCTGCCCGACTTCTTGAGAGTCACGTGCCGACCGACGATCGCTACGATGTCAGCGCGGTCGCGGATCTCGGCTACGACGTTCTCGGGGATTCGGCCCACTCCGTCCTGCGCCCCCTACCGTTGGACCCACTACGAAATTCGACTCAACGTGCGAAAGGCCCGGGCAGCATCTGCCTCGGGCCCCTAGCTACGACCTAGACCTGCGCCTTGAGCTTCTTCAGAGCTCGCTTCCGGGCAGCGAGCGTCTTCTTCTTGTTGCGAACGCTCGGCTTCTCGAAGTGCTCGCGCTTGCGCAGCTCGTACATCAGGCCGGCTTTCTCGCACTGCTTCTTGAAGCGCTTGAGCGCGCTTTCGAAGGACTCATTCTCCTTCAGTTTCACCCCAGGCAAAAGCACTCCTCGCACGACGGCTTGCGGTGTTTCCTCGACCCGCCCCACTCCCGAAGACCCTTCCCGAAAACAGCATGATGCAGGTGAGAAAGCGAAGGGGAGACTGGGGGGCTTGCTCAGGTCATCGCGCGACGCCGCGATCGGAGGGCTCGTCCAGTACGACTCGACGAGCTGGGTCAGATCTCGGCTTCACGCCAGAACATCCAAATCTTTCAAGTACTTACAAGGATGACCTAGCAGCGGCGGAAGCTAGCACAGGGCTTTCGGGGCGCGCAACACTTGCCGGCAAGAGACCCGCCCGCAGGCGATTGGTCGGGCCGGTTTCGCTCCGTCAGTCGGAAACTGGTCGGACCAATATTCCGTGGGTGGCCAGGTAGGCCTTGGCCTCGGGAACCCGGAAGGTGCCGAAGTGGAAGATGCTGGCCGCGAGTACGGCGGATGCGCCGCCGCCCGACGCACCGTCGTCGAGCGCCTCGCGCAGGTGCTCGAGCGTGCCTGCGCCGCCGGAAGCAATGACGGGGATCGAGACAGCGCGAGTCACTGCCCGCGTGAGTTCGAGATCGTACCCGTCGCGTGTCCCGTCGCGGTCCATGCTGGTGAGCAGGATTTCGCCCGCTCCGAGCGCCTCGATGCGCGACACCCACCCGACGGCGTCGATGCCTGTCGGTCGGCGACCCCCGTGTGTGTAGACCTCCCAGCCTCCCTGCGGATCGCCGCGTTCGCGCCGACGCGCGTCGACGGCAACGATCAGATTCGCGGAGCCGAGCTTCTCGGCGGTTTCTCGCACGAGCTCGGGCCGGGCGACCGCAGCCGAGTTCACCGAGACCTTGTCCGCGCCCGCTCGAAGCAGAGCGCGCACGTCGTCCACCGAGCGAACGCCCCCGCCCACCGAGAACGGGATCGTGAGTCGATCGGCCGTTCGCGCGACCAGGTCGAACATCGTCGCGCGGTTCTCGTGAGACGCGTTGATGTCGAGAAAGCAGAGCTCGTCCGCACCCTGGGCATCGTAAGCGGCGCCGACCTCCACGGGGTCACCTGCATCGATCAGATCGACGAACTGCACGCCCTTCACGACGCGCCCGTCTCGGACGTCGAGACAGGGGATGATGCGCTTGGTCAGCACGAAGCGAGTCTCGCGACGGCCTCTTCGACGCGGATCGCGCCGGCGTAGATCGCCTTGCCGACGATCGCCCCGGCGATCACGCGCGTTCGGGCCAGACGCTCGAGATCCGCGAGCGACCCGACCCCCCCCGAGGCGAGCACCGGGAAGGGCGAGCGGCGCGCCAGGGCGGCCGTGGCTTCGACGTTCGGCCCGCCGAGCAACCCGTCACGGCCGATGTCCGTGTGCAGGACCGCCGCGAGAGGCAGCTTCTCGAAGCGCCCGAGAACCTGCTCGACGGTCTCGCTGCTCGTCTCACGCCATCCGCGTACGGCGACCCGACCCTCTCGCGCGTCGAGGCCGAGGATCATCCGGTCCGGAAATCGGCCGGCAAGGTCTCGCAGGAGTTCGGGCTGCTCGAGCGCGGCCGTGCCGATCACGATCCGCGCGGCGCCCGCGGCGAGGACCTGTTCGACGCGGTCGCTCGTGCGCATGCCCCCGCCCACTTGAATCGCGAGGTCCGGACAGGCTTCGAGAATCTGGCGGATGACCGCGTCATTTCCGGCGCGGCCGTCGCGTGCACCGTCGAGATCGACGATGTGGATCCGGCGCACGCCTGCCACGGCAAATCCGCGGGCGACCACGACCGGGTCGAGGTCGTAGGTGGTCTCGCGCGCGTAGTCCCCCTGCTCGAGCCGGACGACGTGTCCACCGCGCAGGTCGATCGAGGGAATCAGCTCCACGACCGGGTATCCGCGACGAGCGCGCGGGCGAGCTGACTCGCCCCATAGCCCGCGAGATCCGCGGCGGTCACCCAGCGAAAGCCCCGCTGCCACGCCCGACCGAGCGAGCCCAGGTCATCCGAGAGCGCCTGCTGGGTCTCGTCGTAGGTCCCCGACCAGAGAAGGTCCCCATCCGGGGTGTGGAGTTCGAGTCGGAACCAGACGGAGGCGGGTCGGTGGGTCCCTCCGGGCCCCCCTTGGCGATCGACGAAACGCCGCACCGTGCCCGTGAGCACGGCATCGACGCCAAACTGCCGTCGCAGCACGGCTCCGCCGCCCGGGCCGAGGCTTCCGGGCACGCGAACGGCCTCTTCGGGTGGGACGATCTCGAAGTCCGACTCCCGCGTCATGGCCTGCAACACGCGTGTCGTGACGACGGCGGCCGAGTCCGCGTCGACTACGGCTCCGGTAGCCGACTGGGTCGTGAAGGGCAGGACCACCAGCTTGCGCAGCGCCGGAGGAGACTGCGTCGCGCGCGTCTCGCTGGAGAACGGTGCGGCGCAGCCGAGGGCGAGCCCGAGCAGAGCGGTGAGCACGACGCGCGTCATGGCGTCCACGCGCAGAAGCGCTCGAGCAGCTCGAGCCCGCAGCGTTGGCTCTTCTCGGGGTGGAACTGCACGCCGATGCAGCTTCCTCGCCCGACCGCGGAAGCAAAGCTTTCGCCGTAGTCGGTTCGCGCCAGACAGAACTCATCCGGCACGCTCGTCGCGCGGTAGCCGTGCACGAAGTAGAAGTAGCCCTCGGCGATCACCGGGTGCTCGATCACCGGCTTCACCTGATTCCAGCCCATGTGCGGGATGGGAAGCTCCCGGGACTCGGGAAAGCGCTCGACGCGACCGGGGATGATCCCGACGCAGGGTCCGCTGCCACCCTCTTCCGCCTCGTCGAGCAGGACCTGCAGCCCGAGGCAGATCCCGAGATACGGCCGGCCCGCTTCGACGTGCGCGCGAATCGCGTCATCGAGTCCGCCCGATCGCAGCGCAGCCATCGCCTCGCGGATCGATCCCACGCCGGGCACCACGACTCGCCGCGCCGCGCGCACGTCTCGGGCGGAATCTGCGACGCGCGGGCGCGCACCGATCCGCTCGAGAGCCCGCGCGACGCTGCGCAGGTTTCCCATTCCGTAGTCGACGACCAGGACCTCTTCACCGGCTCGGCTCAAAGAGATCCCTTCGTCGACAGGGCTCCGCGAATTCGCGGATCGACTCGCGTGGCTTCGTCGAGAGCGCGGCCGAGCCCTTTGAAAATGCCCTCGATGACGTGATGCACGTTGTGCCCGTAGCTCCGCTCGACGTGAAGATCCACGCCGCCGTTGCTGCAGAAGGCGTACAGGAAGTCCTCGACCAGCGCGGCGTCGAAGTCGGCGACCCAGTCCCGCGCGAGCTCCACGCGGTAGACCAGGTACGGCCGATTCGAGAGATCGAGATCGACCAGAACGCGAGCATCGGCCATCGGAATCCGGGCCGAGCCGAAGCGGCGCAATCCGGCGCCCTCGCCGATGGCTCTTCGCAGCGCCTGCCCGAGCACGATGCCCACATCCTCGACGGTGTGGTGCTGATCGACCTGGAGGTCGCCCTTCGCCCGCACGCGCAGGTCGAACAGGCCGTGGCGTGCGAAGGAGTCGAGCAGGTGGTCGAAGAAGGGCATGCCCGTCTCGATCGCTGCCTCGCCCTTCCCGTCCAGCCGAAGCTCGACGGTGATCTCCGTCTCGCGCGTCTTGCGAGCGACCGTGGCCTCGCGCTCCATGCTCGTACTCCTTCGGATCGTTCAGATAGGGAACCGGATCTAGACGCCGCGGTCCACCCTGCGGGCCGCCGCTTCGAGTCGAATCTCGAGCGCGCGCGCGTGGGCATCGAGGCCCTCGAGGCGCGCGAGCCTTCCGGCGGCCGGCGCGATCCGACCGAAGGCCGCCTCGTCCAGGCCGATCAAGCTGATTCTGCGCTGGAAGTCCTCGACGCCAACGACCGAGAAGAAGCGCGCGGTTCCACCCGTCGGCAGGACGTGGCTCGGACCCGCCACGTAGTCGCCGATCGGGACCGGGCTCCACGACCCGAGAAAGACCGCGCCAGCGCAGTCGATCTGCGCGAGGCAAGCGTCCGGATCGGCCACGCAGAGCTGCAAGTGCTCCGCACCGTAGCGATTGGCGAGCTCACAGGCCTGCTCGACGTCACGCGTCACGATCAACAGGCTGCGATCGCCGAGCGATTTCCGGGCGGTGCTCTCTCGCGAGAGTGCCGGTAGCTGGCGTGCGATCTCGGAGCTGACGGCGGCGGCGAGGTCGGCGCTCGGCGTGGCAAGGACCACGCTTGCGAGCGCGTCATGCTCCGCCTGTGCGAGCAGGTCGGCAGCGAGATAATCCGCGCGCGCGCTGCCATCCGCGACGATGAACACCTCGCTCGGACCGGCCTCCGAATCAATCGCGACCTGCCCGAAGACCTGTCGCTTCGCCTCTTGTGTATGGGCGGTTCCCGGCCCGACGATCTTGTCGACACGAGCGATGCGCTCTGTGCCGAAGGCCAGCGCAGCGATCGCCTGCACACCCCCGACGCGATACACCCGCGTCATACGCGCGAGCCGAGCCGCGGCGGCGACCGCGGGGTGAAGCTGCTTGCCCGGACTGCACATCTGCCGCTCCTGAACGCCCGCGACCTCGGCCGGGATACCGAGCATGAGCGTGGTCGAGGCGAGCGGCGCGACGCCCGCGGGAACGTAGATCCCGACGCGGGCGAGCGGGCGAACGATCTGCCCCAGTCGTTCACCCGGCAGGTCGCAGGACCAGCTTGCCGGCACGTGGAGGCTGTGGAATCGCCGCACTCGGTCAGCGGCGAGCTCGAGCGCGTCGTGATCCTCGCGAGGCAGTCGCTTTGCGCTGGCTTCGAGCTCGGCCTCTCCGACCAGGAGCTCCTCGGGACGAAGGCGATAGCCGTCGAACCGCTCGATCGCGTCGATCACCGCGTCGTCCCCGCGCCGGCGGACGTCATCGACGATCGCGGCGACCCGCTCCTGGAGCTCCGCACGCTCGACCGAGCGGCGCTGTTCCAAGGCTGCGAAGCGCGCGGCAAAGCCCGCGTCACGCGTGTCGATCGATTGGATCGCCGCCGTCGACATTTCCTGCCTACTCGGCTTCACGGCGGATCCGACCGCCGAGCGCCGCGATCTTGGCCTCGATGCGCTCGTATCCGCGATCGATGTGGTAGACGCGGCGCACCCGCGTCTCGCCCGAGGCCGCGAGCCCCGCCAGCACCAGGCAGGCGCTCGCACGCAGGTCCGTCGCCATCACGGGCGCTCCGGACAGGCGGCACGGTCCGTTCACGACCGCGGTCTTGCCGTCGATCTCGACGTCCGCGCCGAGCCGCACGAGCTCGGGCACGTGCATGAATCGGTTCTCGAAGATGTTCTCGCTGATCGCAGAGACCCCGTCGGCCTGCGTCAGCATGGCCATGATCTGCGCCTGCATGTCGGTGGGGAACCCGGGGAAGGGGGCGGTCTTGACGCGAAGGCCGCGAAATCCCGCGGAGCGGCGAACTCGCACCCAGTCCGAGCCAACATCGACCTCGAGCCCGGTTTCCCGGAACTTGTCGAGCACGACGCCGAGGTTCTCGGGCGCGACGCCGGTCACTTTGACGTCACCACCGGGAATCATCGCAGCCGACGCGAGCAACGTGGCCGCCTCGATCCGGTCGCCCGCCACAAAATGACGCAGACCCGAGAGGCTCGACACCCCCTGTACGACCAGGTGATCCGCGCCGGCTTGCTCGATCTGAGCGCCCATCGCGCGCAGCACCGCAATCAGCTCCTGGACTTCGGGCTCGCTGGCGGCATTCTCGATCTCGGTCGTGCCCTCGGCCAGAACCGCCGCCATCAGCACGTTCTGCGTGCCGTTCACCGTGGGCAGGTCGAAGACGACGCGCGCGCCGCGCAGGCGCGTGACGCGCGCCTCGACGTAGCCACCATCGAGCTCGATCTTCGCGCCGAGTGCGGCCATGCCCTTCAGGTGTTGATCGACGGGTCGGGCGCCGATCGCACAGCCGCCGGGCAACGAGACGCGTGCGTGACCGCAGCGTGCGAGGAGCGGCCCGAGCACCATGAATGACGCGCGCATCGTTCGGACCAGGTCGTAGGGCGCCTCGATCTCGCTCGGCTCCCCGCCCTCGATCCGAAGCGTATCCGCGGACTCCCAGCCCCCCCGAATGCCCAATCCCTCGATGATCTTCAGCATCGTGTCGAGGTCGCGGACCCGCGGGGCATTCGCGAGCACCACCGGCTCGTCCGAGAGCAGCGACGCCGCCATCAGCGCGAGGACGGAATTCTTCGAGCCACTCGCCTGCACGGAGCCGCGCAGGGGGATGCCCCCTTCGATCCGGAACTGGTCCATTCAAACCTCCAGGAAGCGACCCAGGATGACGCGTGGAATCCCGGCCAGGTCCGGGAACCTCTCGATGACGGCTGCACCCGAAGCGCGCAAGAGCTCTTCAACTGCGTCGGCCTGTTCGAAGCCGATCTCGAGCGCGATGTAGCCCGGACGGTCGAGCAGGGCAGGCGCCTCGGCGCAGAGGCGACGCACTTCGTGCAGGCCGTCGGGGCCGCCGTCGAGGGCGACGCGGGGCTCGTGGCGCAGCTCGGGCGCGAGGGCGTCGAGGTCGGCCGCCGCAACATAGGGTGGATTCGACACCACGAGATCAAACGGACCGCTGAGCTCGGCGATCCCGCTCGCCTCGAAGAGCTTCACCCGCTCGCCAAAGCCCAGGCTCGCCAGGTTCTGACGCGCCACCTCGAGTGCGGCGGCCGAACAGTCCAGCGCCACGATCTCGGAATCGGGAAGCTCCCGCGCCAGCGCTGCGCTGACGCAACCCGACCCGACACCGAGCTCTGCGATGCGCTGCGGCTTCAAATCCACCACCACCCGCACCAGGGTCTCCGTCTCGGGCCTCGGAATCAGGACGTCGGGCGTGACGCGGAAATCCATCGACCAGAATTCGCGCACGCCGGTGAGATAGGCCACCGGCCAGCGCTCCTTCGCGCGGCGCCGAACCAGCTCGCGGTAGCGAGCGCGATCCGCCGCCGCGACCGGCTGATCGAACGCCAGGTACAGGTCCATGCGCTTCACATCGAGCACGTGCGCGAGCAGGAGCTCCGCGTCCAGACGTGGCGAAGGCACGTCGTGCTGCTTGAAGAAATCGCTGGTCCAGCGCACGAGCTCCATCAGCTTCCACTCGTCGGCGCTCATCTCAGCTCCCCGAGCTCTTCGGCCTCGAGGCTCGTGCTGACCGCGTCGACCAGCTCGTCGATCTCGCCTTCGATGACGCGGTCGAGCTTGTGCAGGGTGAATCCGACGCGGTGGTCGGTGACGCGATTCTGCGGGAAGTTGTAGGTGCGGACGCGTTCCGAGCGGTCGCCGGTGCCGATCTGACCCTTCCGCTTCGCCGCGCGCTCGGAGTCGATGCGCTGCTGTTCCAGGTCGAGCAGACGCGCAGCGAGAACCTTGATCGCCTTTGCCTTGTTCTTGTGCTGCGATTTCTCGTCCTGACACTGGACCACGAGCCCGGTCGGGATGTGCGTGACGCGGATCGCCGAGTCGGTCGTGTTCACGCTCTGGCCGCCTGGGCCGCCGGCGCGGAAGCGGTCGATGCGCAGGTCCTTCTCGTCGATCTGGATGTCGGCGGTGTCGGCCTCGGGCAGCACCGCGACCGTGGCGGTCGAAGTGTGGATGCGGCCCTGGGACTCGGTCGTCGGCACACGCTGAACGCGGTGGACGCCGCTCTCGTACTTGAGTCGGCCGTAGACGGCGGACCCACCGATGCTCGCGATCACTTCCCGGATGCCGCCGCCGTCGCCTTCGGAGATCGAGAGGACTTCGACGCTCCAGCCGCGGCTCTGTGCATAGCGGGTGTACATGCGAAACAGGTCGCCGGCGAAGAGCGACGCCTCTTCACCGCCGGTTCCGGGTCGGATCTCGAGCACGACGCTCTTCTGGTCGAGCGGGTCGCGCGGTGTGAGCAGCTTCCTAAGCTCGGTCTCGAGCTCGTTGCGGCGGATCTCCAGCACGGTGAGCTCGGCCTTGGCCAGCTCGCGGATCTCGGGGTCGGAGTCCCCCGCGAGCTCCTCGTTCTCGGCAATGCTCGCGCCGGTCTGCTTCCAGCCTCGATAGGCCGTGATCAGATCGCGAAGACTGGCGAGCTCCTGGGTCAGCTCACGGAGCTTCGTCGGATCGCGGACGAGCTCGGGCTGGCCGAGTTTGTCCTCGAGCTCCTGGTAGCGAGCCTCGATTTCAGCAATTCGCTCGAACATGGGTCTTCCGGTCGGGACAGGTTAGCCACGACGGACCCGAGGGGGAGGGGAGAAGAACGCGGGTTCTCAGCCTTTCTTCTCGTATCGGCGCCGGAACCGGTCCACCTTCCCGGCGGTGTCCACGATCTTCTGCTTGCCCGTAAAGAAGGGATGGCAGTTCGAACAAATCTCCACGCGAATCTCGTTCGCCGTGGAGCGTGTCACGAACTCGTTCCCGCAGGCGCAGTGGACGCGGATCAGCTTGTATTCGGGATGGATGTCCGGCTTCATGGGGACGAGCACGATAGCCCGGACCCGACGGGGCGTCTAGCGGCCCGCTCGGACGAAGTGCAGCATCCGGCCCGAGGCGCGATCCCTGCGGTAGCTCGGGTACTGCTCCGGGTCGCAGGACGTGCAGCCGCCCACGCGATCGATTCGAATCGCAGGTACGCCCGAGCCGACGAGCTGAAGCCGGTTCAGGGCGAAGAGGTCGAGCATGGCGTGGCCCGGACGCTCGGACGCGCGGTACACCCCGCGTTCCGGAATTGCTTCGAGCACCGGTCGATCGACCTCGTAGCAGCAGGGTCCGATGTGCGGGCCGATCGCTGCGCAGAGCTCCTCGGGTCGGCAGCCGGTCTCGGTGACGAGCGCCCGCACGCTCCGCGAGGCGATCTGCGCGGCGCTTCCTCGCCAGCCCGCGTGTACCGCACACACGAACCGACCGCTCTCGTGCGCGAGCAGAATCGGAACGCAGTCCGCCGTGACCACGCCAACGGCAACACCGGGACGATCCGCCCAGAGCGCATCGGCCTCTCGCTCGCCGGATCCATCCGGCGCGCGCAGCAGGGTGGTGCCGTGAACCTGGCGCGCGAAGTGGACATCCCCCGGCACCGCGCTGTGCTTCGTTCCGAATCCGTGCTCGACGCCGATCTCGTCGAGAAGCGTCGAGTGCAGCGGGGTGCTCGCGCTCATCGCAGCGCCTCGAGCAGCGCGAGCAGATCGGCCGGCAGCGGGGACTCGAATCTCACGCGCGCGCCGGTCGTAGGGTGGTTGAACCCAAGCACCGTGGCGTGCAGAGCCTGGCGCGCGATCGGAAGCGCGGCCGGCCGGGCGCCTCGTCCACCGTAGACCGGATCGCCGAGCAAGGGTAGGGAGATCGACGCCATGTGCACCCGGATCTGGTGCGTGCGACCGGTCTCGAGTCGAACACGCAGAAGTGTCGATTCGCGAAGCCGTCGCTCGATCCGCCAGTGCGTGACCGCACTTCGCGCGATGCGCGCGCGCGTGCTCATGCGCTTGCGATCGGTGGGATGCCGGCCGATCGGTGCATCGACGGTCCCGGATTCCGATCGCGGTGCGCCGCGAACGAACGCGAGATACTCGCGGTCGATCGAGTGCTGCTTCCACTGCGCGGCGAGCGCGCGGTGCGCGCGGTCGTGCTTCGCTGCGACGAGGACGCCGGACGTGTCCTTGTCGAGCCGATGAACGATGCCGGGCCGCAGCTCCCCGCCCACGCCCGAGAGATCCCGGCAATGGTGGAGGAGTGCATTGACGAGGGTGCCGCGCGCGTGTCCCGCAGCGGGATGCACGACCATTCCCGCGGGTTTGTCGATCACGACCAGGTCCGCGTCCTCGTGGAGGACCACCAGCGGGATCGCCTGCGGCTCCAATCGCGCGGGGACGGGCTCCGGCACTCGACCCTCGATCCGCTCACCCAGGCGCAGCTTGTGCGCCGGCTTCGCGACCGAACCCACGACCTCGATCTCGCCCTGCTCGATCAGCCGCTGTACCTGCGCGCGGGAGAGTGACGGTTCGAGTCGCGCCAAGGCGACGTCGAGACGCTTCCCCGCCAGGTCCGAATCCACGACGTGCGAAAATCTCACCAGATGTGAGTCTGGACCCGACGGTGGGCGTAGACCAGCACGTCGACGAGCGCGAACTCGAAGAGCTGCGCGCGTTCGGTGACCGTCTCGTCCACGTGCCACAGGTAGTATCGGCGCGCGAGGGCAATCTCGCTCTCGAGACGCTCGAACAGGTCGTCCTTCTCGAGGCCGATCCGAACTTGGTCGCCCGCGTACGCGGCGAGGTCCGAGACCAGTACGCGCGCGAGCCGACGCGCCCGAGCCGCGGTCACGACGCGGTCCATCAAGCTCGCCGGCTCGAACTCTCCCGCATGCGATCGCTGTAGCTGTCCGCCACGCGCGCGGGATCGAGCGAAAGGCACTTCGCAATCTGCTTCAGGAAGCCGCGAAGATAGACCGGTGCGGGCAGCTCGTCGTAGAGGTTCGCCTCGATGGACCGCAGGTGCTGCTCGTTGATCTTGGTGATCGACGAGATCTCCTCGAGCTCGATCCCGAGGCCGACACGGATCCGGCGCAGCACGTCGCCGTCGAAGATGCCGCTCTCGGGTGCAAGACTGTTCTCGACGTCGAGCTCCGAGCGCGTGGCGCGCCGACCCTCGATTCCTTCGGCCCGGTGCTCGCGCGCAGGTTGCAGGGGCTTCGGCGTGTCCGCGCGATCCATGCGCACACTCGATGGTGTCGACTCGGATTCGCGGCCGAGACGCGCATCGTATTCGCGGCGAAGGCGCGTGTCGGAAAGGACCGAGTACGCTTCTTCGATCCGGCGCAGTATCGCCGCGCAATCCTCGGCCGAGTACAGCGAATACGCCGCGGCAGAGCTCGGCAGATAGGCCGAGCGTGCGATCCGGTACGCGCGCTCGATCTGCTGCGGTGTCCCGTCTTCGGGTGCCTCGATCAACTCGTAGAGACTCTGCTCTGCCAGCGCTATCAACTTCTCACGTCCCCAGTAGCTTCTTCACGATCCGCCGGATGTACAACGCACCGTCGGAGCGCGGGTAGGCCAACACGAGCGGCCGTCGCTCCTTCACCGAGCGCCAGACGTTGTCATCGAAGCAGATGTATCCGGCGTAGTCGATGTCGATGCCGAAGTACTTCTTGCACACGCTCTTGATCGAGAACCCCATCTTCACCTCTTCCGTGTCACGAACCTGGTTCACGACGAGGTGAGGTCGGAAGTTCGCGATCATGTCCCGGAAACGCCGACCCTCGGCCGGATCGATGCGATCGATCTCTGCGAGCAGATCGGCCGGCGTGCGGATTCCGCGCTCATTGCGCTGATCCATCGAGAGACGGATCACGTCTCGGGCCGTGGAGTCGGCAAGCCGGTGCGAGAGCTGCCGATAGAACGCCGCGCGCAGGAATGCGTAGGCGTTCTCGATCGCGGTCGGCTCGGGCGTCGTGACCACGAACCCTTCGTCGGCCTCGAGAAAGAAGTCGATCGTCGAGCGGTCCGTACCCGCCGCGAGATCGAAGATCACGAGGTCCGCGGGGAGCTTCCGCACCGCGCGCAGCAGTGCCGAGCGCTGCTCGGCCGTGGTCTCGGCCTTGCCCGTGTGGCCGATCGCACCGAGGATCAATCGCAGCCCGGGAACCGGCGTTTCGATCGCGACCTTGTCGAGCTCGAGAACCCGATCCTCGAGGTAGTCCGAGAGTGAGATGCGTTCACCCGCGCGAACGCCGAGGCACGTGTGCAGGTTCGCGCCGCCGAGGTCCGCGTCGATCAGGATCACCCGCTTGCCCGAGCGTGCCGCCACGGTGGCGAGATTCGCGACGAGGAAGCTCTTTCCGATTCCGCCCTTTCCGCCACCCACCGCCCAGACGAGCGCCGGCGGCGGCGGGGCAACGGCAAAGCTGTCCCGCTCGGAGCCGAGTGTCGGCTCGCCGCGCCTAACGCTCAGCCAGCTCGGTGTTCCGGTCCGTCGCATCCAGGATCGACAAGAATGGACCCCATGCGGGGTGCGTTAGTCCTGGGGGGACCATACCTACGATCGGTGTCCAGCGCGGACGTTGCGGCGCTCGATAGAGCCGCATCCGTGCCTGCCGAGGCGTGCGCCCGCCCTTGTGGCGATTGCAATCCAAGCAGCTGCACACGACGTTTTCCCATGTCGTTCGCCCCCCCTGCGAGCGCGGGATTACGTGATCCAAGTTGAGCTCGGCGCGCGTCTTCCGGTGGCCGCAATATTGACACGTATTGCGATCGCGCGCGTATATATTCGTCCGGCTGAAGCGCACGTGTCGCCGCGGAACGCGATCGAAGAGCGCGAGCTGAACGACACGAGGGATGCGAATCGGCCCACCGACGGTGCCGACCGACTCGTCGGAGTCTCGCACGCTGAGCTCCCGCCAGGATTCGAAGTCGAACGTGTCGTAGCGCTCATCGACCGCCTTTGCGACGCCCTGATAGAGCAGAATGAAGGCCCGGCGAGCAGAGGTGACGTGGACCGGTAGGAAACACCGGTTCAGCACCAGGACGGCCGCGTCCAGCATGGCCGTACCTTAGCCAGAACGGCGAGACGCATCAACGCGGGTTTGGGCGACACGTGCCGCGATCACGGCAAAATCCTCGTCGGCGAGCGTGCGCGGGTCGAAGAGCAGGGCGTCGCGATGTATGCGGGTGAGAATGGGCGGGTCACCCACGCGCAGCCGACGGGCGGCTTCGTCGGGCGCGCAGCCGGGGACGATGCGTACGATCGCGCCGGGGAGCTCGAGCTCGGGAAGTGAGCCACCACCGACAGGAGAACGCCCGGTCTCGACGCTGACGTGCGGCACTCCGGCTTCTCTAAACCGTTCGGCCAGCACCGTCGCGCGCGCGTGTAGCTCATCCGGTGATGCGCAGAGCATCGCGAGCACGGGGATCTCCCCGGCGCGGCCGTCGGCGAGCGCGCGCAGCGTCCAGTGCAGCGCCGCGAGCGTCAGCTTGTCCACTCTCAGGGCACGCGCGAGCGGGCTCTTCTTCATGCGCGCGACGAGCTCGCGCTTGCCGAGCACGATTCCCGCCTGTGGCCCGCCCAAGAGCTTGTCCGCGCTGAAGAGCACGAGGTCCGCACCGTTGCGCAGACCTGCGGACACGTCGGAGTCGGGAATTCCGGACGGGCCAAGATCCTCGAAGCTTCCGCTGCCACGGTCCTCGACCAGCGGCAGCCCCGTCTCCGCCGCGAGCGCCGACAGCTCGGCGACTCCGACGTCGCTGGTGAAGCCCTCGATCCGGAAGTTGCTGCGGTGAACCTTCAGAAGCAGTCCGGTATCCGGGCGGATCGCGTCGCGATAGTCGCGCAGGTGCGTGCGGTTGGTCGTACCGACCTCGCGCAGGCGCGCGCGGCTGGCGGCCATGATCTCCGGCACACGAAACGAGCCGCCGATCTCGACGAGCTCGCCTCGCGAGACGATCACCTCCCGGCCCGCGGCAAGCGTATCGACCGCCAGGAACAGGGCCGCCGCGGTGTTGTTCACGACGTGTGCGGCCTCTGCGCCCGAGAGCAGGCAGAGCATCTCGGCAGCTCGGGTCGTGCGCGAGCCTCGCTGCCCGGTCTCGAGGTCGAGCTCGAGATCGCTGTATCCGGAGGCCGCCGCGACCAGCTCGTCGAGCGCGCCGCGGGCAAGCGGCGCCCGGCCGAGATTCGTATGGAGGACGATTCCCGTCGCGTTCAGCACCCGTCGCGGACAGGGGGTCTCGAGGCGGCGTGCCTTCTCGCCGACCATCTCCGTGAGCGCTCCGAGATCGCTCCGGACCGTCGCCGCCCCCGCCCCCAGCGCCACGCGCGTCTCCTCCAGAACCGCGCGCGCCGCCGCGAGCAGGCTCCAGCGCGAAAGTCCGGACCCCGAAGCGGCCGCCTCGACCAAGCGATCGACGGCCGGGAGTGCGCGAAGCCGTGCATTGACCGCCCGAGCGCCTTGATCTACGGTCACGAAAGACCTCCGTCGTACGGTGAATCCGATCGAGTGTGTCGAGGTTCCCCGCTCGGGGGCTGCTGGATGCGGGAGGACGTGTTGGGCCAAGCGACATTGCCCCGCGTCACCCTTGTCCTCCCGGACGTCATTTCGTCCGTTCTTCCAATTATCACGGTACGCCCGATTTGCGTCCCGGAGCCAGCCGCTCGCCCGCGTATTCCGCGGAACGGCCTGACCGGGATCCCGCGGGCGTCCTCCGAAGGGATCTTCCATGAGAAACGAAATCTTTGTGAACGTCGGCCCGCGCGAGACGCGGGTCGCCGTCCGCGAGTCCGACAAGATCGTCGAACTCCACATCGAACGCACCAACGAGCGCGGGGTCGCCGGGGGCATCTACAAAGGTAGGGTGACCCGCGTCCTGCCCGGGATGCAGGCCGCATTCGTCGACATCGGGCTCGCTCGCGCGGGATTCCTGTACGTCGGCGACTTCCGATCCGAGATGGACGACGCCGACCTCGACGACGAGAGCGGCGGCGGGCGCTCGCGACGACGCTCAGGGCCACCACCCCAGATCGAGGACGTGCTCCAAGAGGGCAACGAGGTCGTGGTCCAGGTCTCGAAGGAGCCATTGGGCACGAAGGGCGCGCGGATCACCTCGCGCATCTCGATCCCCGGCCGGCACCTGGTGCTCATGCCCTGGGTCTCGCGGGTGGGCGTTTCGCGGAGGATCGAGGGGGACCGCGAGCGCCGGCGTCTGCGGGCGATCGTCGAGAAGTACCGGCCGGGTGAGCTCGGCTTCATCGTGCGCACGGTTTCGCACGGCGTTTCCGAGGCCGACATCAAGGCCGACATCGACTACCTGACGAACCTCTGGACCGAGATCCAGAAGCGAAAGGAAGCGATCCGCGACGTTCCCGCGCTGATCCACAGCGAGCCACCGCTGCACCTGCGCGTGCTGCGCGACATGGCGTCGCACGAGACCAAGATGATCGTGGTCGACGATCCGGATGCCTACGGCGACATGCAGGCGTTCGTGCAGCGATTCATGGCTTCACCGCGACCGCGAATCAACTACTACAGCCACCCGCAGCCGCTCTTCGACGCCTGGAAGATCGAGAACGAGATCGAAGAGGGGCTCGGACGCAAGGTCTGGCTGAAGTCCGGCGGCTACCTGATCTTCGACCAGGGCGAGGCGCTGACGGCCGTCGACGTGAACACGGGCCGCTACACGGGCGGCCGTGGCCGCAACCTCGAGGACACGATCCTCAAGACCAATCTCGAAGCGGTTCGCGAGATCGTCCACCAGCTGCGATTCCGCAATCTCGGCGGGCTGATCATCCTGGACCTGATCGACATGGAGAGCGCGGCGAACCGCGACAAGGTCTATCGCGCTCTCTCCGAGGCTCTTCGCGAGGACAAGGCCAAGGTCAACATCCTGAAGATCTCCGAGCTCGGCTTGATCGAGATGACGCGCAAGCGCACGCGCGAGAGTCTCGGCCAGCAGCTCTGTGACTCGTGCCCGACCTGCGAGGGCAAGGGCTATCTGCAATCGAGCCAGACGGTCGCGAATCGCGTCTTCCGAGATCTACCCAAGGCCGCGACCTACCTGCACGGCGCGACTCTGCGGGTTCAAGCGCACCCGAGCGTGACGCAGATCCTGCTCGGCGAAGCGATCGAGGGCCTGGCGAAGGTGCAGGCGAGGATCGGCCGCGAACTCGTCGTCGAGGCGATGCCGTCGATGCAACCGGAGCAGTACGAGATCATCTCCGAGGGACCGCGCGTGGAGCTCCTGTCCGCAGTGGCTTCCGAGAGCGACCTCAGCTTCGAGATCCCGCCCGAGGCGATCGCGAACGACGAGGACTTCGCCGAGGACGAAATGAAGACCGACGATCTCGACTCATCGAGCGTCGCAGATCCGGACGTCGATCCCGAGGTCGAGTCCGAGGTCGACGTCGGGGTGGCGATCGACGCACCCATCGCAGCATCCGAGGACGACGACTTCCCGAAAGCCTGAGAGCGCGAGCGTCGTCAGCGCCTTCGGCTCGAGGATGGACCGCTTTCGCTGAGCCCCGCGCGTCGCAACGCGCGGCGCAGCTCGTCGGCAAAACCGAGCGCCGGCTCGCGCGCGAGCGCAGCCGCACGTCCGACGAGCTGGATCGGTCGACGCAAGCCCGGCTCGGGTAGCTCGACGAGCGTCGCGCTGGGAATTCCGAGCGCGATCGCCAGCGATCGCGGTACCAATCCATGGCCGAAGCCCGCGCGCGCGAGCTGAACCGCGGCGGTGTAGGACTGGATGGTGGCGTCGATCTCCAGGCGGATTCCGCGCTCTCGCGCGAGGCGCGATAGAGGTGCACGCAACGCTCGGCCCGTGGCGGACCCGGCTTCGATCGACAGAACCGAGAGCTCGCTTCCGCGCCGAAGCGAGATCTTCTCGAGATTCGAGGGAACGATCACCATCGCCTCCTCGAAGAGCGTCTCGCGGGCGAGCTCACCTGCAGCGACCTCGATGCCCGCGACGATCGCGAGCATGTACTCACCGGAGCGCACCAGGTCGACCGCGACGGGACTGCGGTGCGCATTGAGACGGAAGCGGATGTCCGGGCGCCGGTCGCGAACCTCGGCGAGCACGCGAGGCCCCCAGCTGGCGAGAATCGAATCGGAAACCCCCACGACCAGCCAACCTCCACTCGCAGAGCGCTCACCGGCGACGGCCTGCCGGAGCTCCGCGAGCAGCGGCCGCGCGCGTTCGAGCAGCCGTTCGGCGGTCGGCGTGAGGCGAACGCGCCGGCCGGTGCGCTCGCGGAGGCGCGCGCCGACGCGGGCCTCGAGCGCGTCGAGGCGCTTCGTCACCGCCGATTGCGAAATGCGCAGCCGCGTGGCCGCGCTGCGCATGGTTCCGTGCTCCGAGAGCGCGGCGAGAGCCTCGATCTGATCGATCATGATCCAGTCCTTTCTCGACTCGATTCGATCAATCCTATTCCCTTTTCTTCATCCTGGTGCGAGGCGAGAGTTCGGGAAACGGAGGCTGGACATGGATCTCCTGGCTGCACTCATCATCGTCGTCGCGTTCGCAACGTCGGTGGTCTCCGCCGTCCTCGGCATGGCGGGCGGCATGATCCTGATGGGCGTCTACGCGATCACACTTCCGGTGCAGGTCGCCATGATCCTCCACGGAGTGACCCAGCTCTTCGCGAACGGATTCCGTGCGTACCTGCTGCGCGATCGCATCTACGCCGCCGGGCTTCTCTGGTACGGGCTCGGGGCGTCGACGGCGTTCGCGTTCTTCACCTGGCTTGCGCTCGTCGTCTCGGGGCCGGTGCTCTTCCTGGTTCTCGGGGCGATTCCGCTCACGCTCTCACTCGTGCCGCGGCGCTTCGCTCCGCGCTTCGAGAAGCCCGTCTCCGCCTCGTCTTGCGGCGTACTCGTCACGGCCGCGCATCTCCTCGTAGGTGTATCCGGGCCACTTCTCGACGTCTTCTTCGTGCGCGCCGAGCTCGACCGCTTCGAGGTGATCGCGACGAAGGCCGTCACGCAGACCGCCGGCCACGCGCTGAAGATCCTCTACTTCGCTGCGCTCGTTCCGGGACCGGAGATCGAGATCGAACTGCCGATCTGGATCTACCCGGCGCTCGTCGCGTGCGCCTATCTCGGCACGAGGGTCGGCGGACGAATCCTCGATTCCCTCTCCGAGGCGAACTTCCGGCGATGGACGGGGCGAGTCGTGATCGCCCTGTCCCTTCTCTACGTGTGGCGCGGGGCGTCCGGGTTGGGCCTGCCGGTGCCGTGGTAGCCTGCGTGCCGTGTCCACCGCGCCGGTTCCATCCGATCCAGAAGCTCCTCGCGCTGCACCCGTAGAGCAGGACCGCCTGTCGTGGGCGGCGATCTTCGACTACGTGGCGCCGACCTTCGGCCTCGGCTTCATGTTCCTGCTGCTCTCGATCTACATCCTGAAATTCGCCACCGACGTCCTCGGGATGTCGGCTGCGGTGATGGGCATGATCCTGCTCCTCGGCCGTGGTCTCGATGCGTTCGTCGACCCGATCGTCGGCTACCTTTCGGATCGCACCAAGACGCGTCTTGGCCGACGACGTCCATGGCTGCTCGCATCGATGGTTCCGCTCGGACTGACGTTCGTCCTGATCTGGATTCCACCGCGCGACCTCAGCCCCGGGATGATGACCGTGTGGATGGCCGTCACGGTCGTCGCCTTCTATTTCGCGACGAGCGTGCTCATCATCCCGCACACGGCGCTCGGGGCGGAGCTCACCGACAGCTATCACGACCGAACGCGCATCTTCGGGGGGCGCCACGCCGGCTGGATCATCGGCTCGTTCGCGGCGATCGGCGGCCTGCTCGCGCTCGACCGCTCGACGGACGTGCGCGCCACCGCATTCGAGCTCGCGCTCGGTGCGGGGATCATCACCGCGATGCTGATCCTGTGGACGTCCTGGCGGCTTCGCGAACGTCCCGAGTACCAGGGGCGCGGCTCGGATCACCCCTTTCGCGCGTTCGGAGACGTTTGGCGCAATCCCCACGCTCGGCTTCTCCTGCTCGTGTTCGGGATCGAGAGCCTCGGTGCTGCGACCATCGGCATCCTGACGCCGTACGTCGCGCAGTACGTCGTGAACCGAGGCGACCTCGGGCCCGCGGTGATCGGTGTCTACATGCTCGCGAGCTTCGCATTCGTACCGGTCTGGCTTCCGCTTTCGCGGCGCTTCGGCAAGAAATCGCTCTGGCTCGCGTCGATGCTGCTGACCGCGGTGTCGTTCGGCGCGATGTTCTTCCTGGCCGAAGACACGGTCGTGCTGATGACGGTACTCGCGATCGGCGCCGGCACCGCGGCGAGCTGCGGCGCGATGTTGGGCCCATCGATCCAAGCGGACGTGATCGACTGGGACGAGCACGCGACCGGCGAGCGCAAAGAAGGCGCCTACTTCGCGGCCTGGAACTTCGTCTTCAAGATCGCCACCGGGATCACTCAGGCGCTGACCGGCTTCGTCCTGACGTTCTCTGGCTACCTGCCGAACGTCGAACAGACGCCGGCGGTGAAGACGACGATCCTCGCGCTCTACGGGCTCTTTCCGATGGCCTGCTACCTGATCGGAGCGCTGATGTTCGCGCGATTCAAGCTCGACGAGGCGGGCTACGCGGTCATTCGCAGCGACCTGGACGCGAGGCGATGAGGCGCTAGCGACAGCGAACGGTGTCGATGCGTCGCCGATCGCCCTGACCGCGGACCTCGATGCGGTACTGGGGCTCGAAGCCGAGCATGTCGTGGGCGAGTCGCGCGTTGACGACGATTCCGTAGCGGTGGAACGTGGTCGTGTGTGAGCGTCGGCGGCCGAGGGCTTGCTCGACGAGCGAGATCGCGCCCCCGAGCGCCGCAGGAAGTGCAATCGGTCCGAGATGCCGCACGCTCTCGCGCAGCTGAGAGCGCGGAAAGATCTCGTGCCCCGCGATGTTGTAGATCCCGGGACGGTCGGCGTGAAGCGCGAGCAGGAGCGAGCGAGCGACGTCGCGCTCCGAAACCACGGAGAACATCGGGTCGTAGCCGACCGCTGCCTCGCCGTGCAAGAGCGGCGGCGAGTTCAAGAACTCGCCCGACTCGGTCACGATCGTCGCCGCACGCAGGATCGTGGTCCGAAGCGCGGAGCCGTGCAGCTCTCCCTGGCAGATCAGGTCCGCATCGATCCACGCGCGGACCTCGGCATCCCCCTCGCCGTCGAAGCCGAGCAGCTGGTTCTCCGAGACGAGATTCACGTTGCCCGGCTCTGCGCTGTACACGAAGACGCTCGACAGGTAGACGAATCGCTCGATCGCAGGGCGCGAAGCGCACTCCTCGACGAGTCGGCGCGTCTCCGAAACGAGCGAAGGCACGCCGCCCGGCACGCGTTCCCCCGGCCGCTCGATCGCGAACGGCAGATGGATCACCGAGTCCACGCGCGCGCGCGCGAAGCGCTCCGAATGCAGGAAGCTCTGGAGATGCCGTGCCTTCGCGAGATCGAGCCGCTGGTAGGCGACCTTCCCGCGGTAGGGAGCCAGAAACGAGGGCTCGGCTTCGGTGCCGACGCCGACCACGAGGGCGACGTCGGGGTCGTGGAAGAGCGCCTTCGCGAGGCGACGTCCAATCGGGGATTCGATGTGTGTGACGAGCACTCGGCGCATCACGCCCTCTTCGCGCGCCGCGCGATCACGCGCTGGTCGACCATCTCCTGGATGCGACGGCGCACCTGCTCGGCCAGATAACGAACGGCATGCGGATCGTCCGCGGTCTCCGCGGAGAACTCCTCATGGAAGCGGAACGGCTCGCCGTAGGCGATCTCGTAGCGGACGGGGTAGGGCAACAACCCTAGCGGCCCGAGCAGCGGGAACGTCGGAGTGATCGGGAAGAACGGGAGACCGAGCAGCTTGGCGAGCGGCTGTGCGTCCCAGAGCAGCGGGGCCTGGTCGTCGGCGCCGACGATCGCGACGGGAATGATCGGCACGCGATGGCGCAGGGACTCCTCGACGAAGCCGAGGTGAAACGACTGGAGCACGTAGCGATCGGCCGCGCGTTTGCGGATTCCCGCCATGCCCTCCGGGAAGATCAAGACCAGCTGCTTCGCGTCGAGGAGCTCGCGCACGTTGTCCCGGGTTCCGATCACCTGTCCCACGCGCGCGTAGAAGACGTTCACGAACGGAAGCGAGCCGGCCCAGCGATCGACCACCGTGCGAATCAAACGGGGTGGCTCACCGGCGAGAATGCCGTCGGCCACCACCATCGAGGCATCGAAGGGGAGGAGCCCGCCGTGATTCGCGGCGAGGATCGCGCCTTCCTTCTCCGGAATCACGCCGTGGCCGGAGCTCTCGACGCGGAACCAGTACTTGTAGAGCAGCTTGAAGAACGCGAGCGCTCGTCTCGCGACGCGCGGCGACATGCCGAATTCGTCGTACGACCGACCGTCGAGCCGGCCGAAGATCCGCGCGAGCCGATCGTCGTCGCTGCGCGTGAGCATCCAGCTCGCGAGGCGATCGAGCGAACCCGCCGACTCGTCGAGGTCTTCGAAACTCGGCAGCTCCGGGATCGGCGGACCCAGGTCCGGGGGTTCGGACGGGCCCGGTTTCACGCTTCTCGGCGGAACGGTCCGAGTCTCGATCACCACGCGCATGCTCGTCTCGCGCAGGCGAATCAGGTACGGAAGCGTGCCGTCGCTCTGCGAGAACGGATCGCTCCCGAGCGCGGGACCCCCCGTGGCGACGGCGTCGTCCGTGCTCACGATCGAAACCTCGCGGGCTCGCGCGCGAGCAATTCGTCGGCGACCGCGGCCATCCAGCGAGCGGCGGTCGAGCGCGGAGCGTACTCGAAGATCGTCTTCGCGCGGCTCTGCGCCTCGTCGATCAACACGGAGTAGCCGAGAACCGTCTGCGCGATCTGCTTCGGGAAATGCTGTCTCAGCTTCTCGAGGATCTCCGCTGCCATCCGCGTGTTGCGATGAAACGTCGGAACGACGAGGGAGATCTCGAGTGCAGGATGCGCGAACCTCGTCCTCACCATTTCGACGGTTCGCACCAGCTCCGCCGCACCGTCGAGGGCGAGGTAGGTGAGCGGCACCGGCAGGACGATCTCGTTCGCCGCGAGCAGAGCGTTCAGCGTTACGACGCCGAACGAGGGCGGCGCGTCGAAGAGCACGAAGTCGTACGCGGGTGCGCGCTCCAGCGCGTCGCGCAGACAGTGATTCTCGTCACCCTCGTGTCCGGCCGCCTCCTGCGGGAAGAGCGCGAGCGACTTGTTCGACGGGATGATGTCGAGATTCGGATGGCGCGCGCGGATGATCGGCAGCGCCGGACGCGTCTCCTCGCCGAGCAGCGAGTCGAGCAGAAGATTCAGGGCCGTACGCCGTGCCGCACCCACGTCGACACCGAGCACCTTGCCGAGCTGGCCCTGGGGATCGAGATCGATCAGCAAGACCCGCTTGCCGTGCTCGCGAGCCAGGTAGTCCCCGACGCTGGACGTGAGCGTCGTCTTGCAGCTGCCGCCCTTCTCGTTGATGAAGGCGATGCGTCGCGCGATGGCTGCTTTCCCCCCGCGGACCGCAGACACCGACGCTGCGCCCCACGAGCCCTTGGTATTCCTTGAAGGGGAGCCTGTCAATCATTCCGCGTCGAACGCTCGAGTCGAGCGCGAAGCGGAGCCGCGACATTCGCCGTGTGTGCGAGTCGAACTGGGGTGATCGACACCCGACCGCTCCGCACGACGGAGAGGTCCGTGAGCATTCCGACACCGTCGGAGTCGCGCAGCGCTCCGTCGAAATCGTGCACGTACAGACCTTCGGCCTTGCGGCGAAACAGTCGGTCGTAGCCGACGGCAGCGAGTTCGGTCACGACGCGCGGCGTCTCGATGTCGGCCTCGATCGGGTAGTTCACCGAGAGCAGGTCGACCCCTTCGGGAAATCCCTCGTCTCGTACGCAGCGGACGACGTCGGCCCCGACGCTCGCGGCGCGTCGCCAGATCGGATCGTCGGGATTGCCGACCGCGTCGCGCTTCCACGCGCGGTCCTCGCCCGGTCGGCCGATCGAGAGCGCGATCGCGGGAATGCCAGCGATCCAGCCTTCCATGGCCGCACCGACCGTGCCGCTCGACAGAAAGAAGCCGAGCCCGACATTCAGACCGATGTTCACGCCCGAGACGACCAGCTCCGGCGGCTCGTCGAAGAGCGAGTGCACGGCGAGATTGGTGCAGTCCGCCGGGAAGCCGCGGACCGCAACGACCTCGATCCCTTCGCGCTCGCTTCGCGCCACGCGAAGCTCGTCCCACCGCGAGATCGCCTTTCCGATCCAGCTGCGCTCACCGTCGGGGACGACCACACGCACGCGACCGAGCCGTGCCAGCTCGCGGGCGAGCGGCATGAGCGCGGGTGAATCGATTCCATCATCGTTCGTGACCAGGATGTAGGACACCGTGCGGCAGGATAGCCCGCGCGCCGGTACGATTCCCTCGATGGCCGACCCGACCGACGAGCCGCTCGACCTCGCTCGGATTCGCACGAGGATCGAGGCGCATCGCCCCGCTCTCGTAGCGCCTCTCGGCGAGCCGACGCTGCTAGCCGCAGTCGCCTTGGTCTTCCATCAGCCACCCGGAGGCGAGCCCGAGCTCCTGTTCATCGAGCGCGCGCGAAAAGAGGGTGATCCCTGGTCGGGACAGATGGCGTTCCCGGGTGGGCGACGCGATCCGACCGATTCCGACATCGCGGCAACCGCGGCTCGCGAGGCGCTCGAAGAGGTGGGCGTGGAGGTCGGAATCCCGTTCGGGCGTCTCGACGATTTCTCGGGCAGCCGGAACCCGCGCGTGCCTCCTCTGGTCGTCTCGCCGTTCGTCTACGAGGCGCCCGAGCGGCCGCAGCTTCGGCCGAACGCGGAGGTCCAATCGACGGTCTGGATCCCGGTTCCGTGGATCCTGCACCCGGATTCGTCGTACGACTATCGCTTCGAACGTCCCGAGTACGCCGGTACGTTCCCCGCCATCCGCTACGACCGCTACACCGTCTGGGGTCTCACGTACCGAATCCTCGGCAACTTGTTCTCGGTACTCGGACGCGAGCTCAAATCGGCGGAGTGACGCTGGGCGCGAAGACCCGAAACGACGCGATCGTCTGGGCGACGATCGCTGCGACCGCGAGCAGACCGGGGCGTCGTGCGCCCTCGGCCCAATAGCGCCGCGCGTACACGCTCGCGACGACGAAGTTCACGTACGGGATCAGCGCCGTCGCGGTGAACAGAAGGCCCCAGCCGAAGCTCCTGCGCGCGGCGAGAATCCAAAGCCAGAGACCCGCGGTCAGCAGCGCGCCCAGGCTCGCGCAGAGAAGCAGCAGGTCGACGGACCGGACGCCCATGTCGCTCATCGAAACGATCAAGACCGAGGTCGACATGCCGAACGCGAGCCACAGAACCGCCTGCCAGGTTTCGGACAGATCGTGCTGGCTCGGAATCACTTCGCGCGCTCCCTCAGGCTCGGATCGACGGTCGCGCCGACGCGGAACAGATCCAGAGGCGCTGCGCGATCGAGGACTTCCTCGGGCGCCTGACCGCGCACCCGCGAGAGCTCCCGAAGACCCGTATCGATTCCGCGAACCGCCTTCTCGAGTGCAAGCGGCACCGACTCGCTTTCCGAGAGCGGCAACCCGTCCGCCACGGCGATCGAATTCGCGACGCCGAGGACATAGCCGAGCAGGTCGGCCGCGCGGGGTGCCGGAAGCTTCGAGAGTGCTTCGCCGAGCAGCGTACCGCGCAGCTGACGCGGCAGGTTCGCAGCGTCGATCAGCGCCTGACCGGGTTCGGGAGATACCCAGTCGGTGATGCGTTCGACGGTCAGCGGCCGGTAGACACGCATCGCCTGCTCGACGTCGGGGAAGCCCAGATCCTGCAGTCGATTCGCACGCCAGCGAAACGCGTACTCCTCGCACTCGGCCGGGCTCTCGAAGAGCATTCCGTAGACGAGCCGCCAGTAGAGCGGCTGGTCCTCGGCGAAGAGCGCGTGGGAGATCTCGTGGATCCGGTGCGGCGACACGTCGGGTACGGTCCCGAAGTAGACGACACCGTCCGGTGTGAAGAAGCCGATCGGTGGCTCGTCCTCCTTCCCAACGACCACGACTTCGGTGTCGGTGCGAGCAGTCAGAATCAGGATCTCGAGGTCGATCTCGCCGAGGGCTTTGACGAGCGTCGGCCTTCCGGCTTCGATCAGCGCGTCGATCCACTCGTTCGCTCGCGATACCTGGAGTTCCGCACCGGTCCAGCAGTCGAGATCGAATGCCGCGATTCGCTGGGCGGGCGTCGCGAGCTCGAGCAGCCAGGCGGCCTCCGACATCCCACTCGCGCGGGCGGTCTGCACGAGCTCGGCCTCGGGCAGGAGCGGCACGATGTCCTCGGGGTGCTCGACGAGCATGAGGAACTCGCCGCGCGCTTCGAGCCGCAGATCCTGGCAGGCGCGGGCCTGAGCCTCGTTCGACATCGCCGCGAGCGCGTCCTTCGCGGCTCGTCGGTCGCTTCGGGAAAGGCGCAGCAGAGCCGTGCCCGAGAGCTCCGCGGCTAGGGAATCCGGGCGCTCATCCGCCAATGCCGGGGATCGCTTCACGCACCGCGTCGATCGACTGATCGACGAGGTGGATCTTGAACGCGGAGAGCACCTCGGGTGGAACGTCCTCGAGGTCCTTTGCGTTGCGACTGGGCAGAATCAGCTCCTTGATTCCCGCGCGATGGGCGGCGAGCACCTTGCCCTTGATACCACCGACGGGTAGAACCTGCCCGCGCAGCGTGATCTCGCCCGTCATGGCCAGGTCGCCGCGGACCGGCTTTCCCGAGAGCAGACTTGCCAGCGCCACGATCATCGTGATGCCCGCGGATGGCCCGTCCTTCGGAGTCCCGCCGGCGGGTACGTGCACGTGGATCTTCGTCTTCTCGAAGCTGTCCGGATCGATTCCGAGTGCCTCGGCATTCGTGCGCACATAGGAGAGCGCGGCCTCGACGGACTCGCGCATGACATCGCCCATCTGGCCGGTGAGGCTCAGCTCGAGCTTGCCTTCCATGCGCGCCGCTTCCACGAAGACGATGTCGCCGCCGACGGGGGTCCAGACCATGCCGGTGGCGACGCCGGGCCGCTCGATTCGTTCCGCGACCTCCCGCGTGAACTGCGCAGGTCCGAGCAGTTTCCCGAGATCCGGGGGGGCGATCTCCGGCGCGCCCTTTCCCTCGGCGATCGCGAGCGCGCACTTGCGCACGAGCGACGCGACCTGGCGCTCGAGACTGCGCACGCCGGCCTCGCGCGTGTAGCCCTCGATCAAGCTCAGGAAGACCTCGTCCGAGAGCTCGACCGAGCCGGGCTCGAGTCCGTGCTCGGAGAGCTGACGCGGAAGAAGATGGTCGCGCCCGATGCGAAGCTTCTCGCGAGACGTGTAGCCCGGCAGCTCGATGATCTCCATGCGGTCGAGCAGCGGTGCCGGAATCGTGTCGACGCGATTCGCCGTCGCGATGAAGAGCACGCGCGAGAGATCGAACGGAAGCTCCACGTAGTGATCGGAGAACGAAGAGTTCTGCTCGGGGTCGAGCACTTCGAGCAGGGCCGACGACGGATCGCCGCGATAGTCCATGCCGACCTTGTCGATCTCGTCGAGGATGAAGACCGGATTCCGGGTGCCCGCGCTCCGCAGATTCTGGAGCACGCGCCCCGGCAGCGCGGCGACGTAGGTGCGCCGGTGGCCACGGATCTCTGCCTCGTCGCGGACACCACCGAGCGAGCACCGCACGAACTTGCGGCCCATCGCGCGCGCGATCGATTTCCCGAGCGATGTCTTGCCGACGCCGGGTGGACCGACGAAGCACAGGATCGGTCCCTTCGGATCGGAGACGAGGTGGCGCACCGCCATGTACTCGAGGATTCGCTCCTTCACCTTCTCGAGGTCGAAATGGTCCTCGTCGAGTATGCGCCGCGCGTTCGCGAGGTCGAGGTCGTCGTCGGTCTCGACCTTCCACGGCAGGTCGAGGAGCCACTCGACGTAGGTGCGCGTGACCGAGCGTTCAGGTGAATGCGAGGGCATTCCCGCGAGCCGATTCACCTCGCGCTCCGCCACGACGCGAACGTCGTCGGGAAGATCGACGGATTCGAGCCGCTCGCGCAGCTCGTCGCCCTCGGCAGATTGCTCGTCGGCCTCACCGAGCTCCGCGCGGATCTTGCGCAGCTGTTCGCGCAGGAGCTTTCGCCGCTCGACTTCGCCGATCTCACCCGCGGCGCGTTCGGCGAATGCCTTGGACACCTGTGCGATCCGGATCTCGCGCATCAGGTAGCGCATCAACGTGCGCAGCCGCGCCAGCACGTCCTGTTGGGAGAGCAGCTCGATCTTCTCCTCGAGCGGCATGGTGCCGTTGAACGCGATCACGTCGGCGAGTCGGGCAGGGTCGTCGAAACGGTCGAGGATCTGCGCGGCTTCGTCTGGGATGTCTTCGCGCAGCGCCACGAGCTCCTTGCCGAGCCGCTGAACCGTCCGCCGCGCCGCTTCGGCCTCGGGCGTGTGATCGAGCAGATCCGGAAGAACCTCCGTCCCCGCCTCCTGGAACGGGCCGGCCTCGTTCAGGTCCAAGAGGCGCACGCGGGCGAGGCCGACCGCGACGACGGACAGGCCGGAACCGGTGTCTGCGAGGTGGACGATCTTCGCGAGCGTTCCGACCGGGTACAGATCCTCGCGCCGGGGGTGCTCCGTATCGGGCGCACGCTGCGTGACGACGACCAAGAACCCACCGCTTCGGGCCGCCTGTTGGACGGCCGCAAGCGATTCCTTGCGGCCGACGGACAGGGGCAAGGTCACGCCCGGGAAGATCACCGTATTGCGGACCGGCAATACCGGAACGCGGACGGGCACTTCGACCTGCTCGCCGCCGATCTCGATCGTCGCCGTCTCGACTTCGCTCACTGTGTCGGCAACGCTAGAGCCCGACCGGCCACGGTCAACTCGAAGGCCCGAACGGAAAAAGGCCGCGGCACCTGGCCGCGGCCCTTCGATTCCGACCCGAGATCGAACTCGAGATCAGTAGTCCAGGTCGTCGTAGTTCAGCGAGTTCACGCAGGGTACGCGCTTGATCAGATTGATCAGCGAACCGGCCTGCGAGTAGTCCTTGAGATCGCCCTTCACGACGAGGTTGCGATCCTTGATCTGGATGTCGATCTTGCGGCGCGCCTGGGTCAACTCCTCGTCGTTCTCGATTTCCTTGTCGACCTTGGCCATGACCGTCTGATCGGTGGCGGCGCTGCAGTCCTCGACGTTGCCGACGCGGATCCGGTTTCGGACTTCCTTCACGCCGCGCATGCCCTTGATGATCTCCTCGGCCTTCTTGCTCTGCTCTTCCGTGGCGACGTTGCCCGTCATCATCATCATGCCGCGCATCGACTTGATGGTGACCTCCATCAGCCCGGGCACCTTGTACAGGTCCTTGCCCGCTTTCAACTCTCGCTTGAACTCGGCCTGACTCTGGGCCGACGCCTGCAGCTGCGAACCCGACGGAAAAAGCGACGACGATCGCGAACACGGTGCGCAAAGACCGACTCATTTGAACTGCCTCCGAAAGTAGGTGCTCGAGGGCCCGATATCGGGCCAAGCGTTGAACCGGGCCGTAGCCTATCGGACGCTCCTCGCAACGGTCAACCGCGATTGGCTTTGGCATCTCGACTCGAAACCTGGGACCGCGTCAGTACTTCGCGTATTCGACGAGCTTGGGAATCGCCTTCTGCCACGGGCCATTCCAGCTGTCGAGAACGGCCCTCGCCGGGCTCGTGCCCCGCTCGACGATGGCCTCGAGCGGCTCGAGATAGACCGCTTCGTCGTGACCCGCTGCATCGAGCACCGCCTGTCTGCGAAGCCCGGCGCGAGAGATCGATAGGAGTTCGCGCGCGACCTCGAGCACCGGCGCGTCGGGCGTCCGTGCCTGTAGCCCGTGCCGCGCGACCTCTCCGTGAAGGGCGTGGACCTGCGGGTGCGTCCAGGATTTGACGCGAGAGATACCCGCCTCGAGCGCGAGATCGTCGTAGAACAGGCCCTTCCAGAACGCCGGCAGCGCGCAGACGGCTGCACCCGGTACCGCGTCGGTCCCGCGGGTCTCGATCACACGCTTCAGCCGTACCTCGGGAAAGAGCGTCGTCAGATGCACGTTCCAATCGGCGAGCGATGCGCGCATTCCGTCGCGTCCCTGGGCCATGTAGTTCCGAAACGTCTGACCGTACGCGGGAATGCTTCGGCCCTCTCGAACGATCAGGAACATCGGCACGTCGAGCGCCCATTCAGTGTACGCACGGTAGGCCGTGCCCGCGCCGAAGCTTTCTTCGAACGCGAAGGGCAGCAGGCTCCAGCGGTCATTGTCGGTGTGACGCCAGATCCAGGCCCGCCTCGACTCGAAGCCATTGGGCCGACCCATGCTGATGCTCGAGTTCGCGAACAACGCGGACGAGATCGGCGACGTGGCAAGGGCGAGCCGCAGCTTCCGCGCGGCGTCCGCTTCGGACGAGAAATCGAAATTCGCCTGGACTCCGGCGGTGGCGTGCATCATGTGCAGGCCGAGCTCGTCGCGTTGCGCGAGGTAGTCGCGCATGATCGCGTGCCGCTCGCGCGGCATTCGCGGCAGCTCCTCGACGGCCGCGATCGGATGCATCCCCAAGCCGAGCCAGATGATCCCGAGCGGCTCCGATACCTGGTTCACGAGTTCGATGTGCTCGCGGAACTCGCGCATGGTCTCGTGAACCGATGTGTGAGGCGCACCGGAGAGCTCGAGCTGACCGCCGGGCTCGAGCGTGATCGTACTTCCATCGCGCTCCAGACCGACGAGCTTTCCGGCGTCGATCAGCGGCTTCCAGCCGAACCCGCTCGAGATCGCGGCGAGCAGCGCGCGGATTCCGCGATCGCCCTCGTACGGTACCGGGCGAAGACTCTGCGCGTAGAGCCCGAGCTTCTCGTGCTCGGTGCCGACGCGCCAGTCCTCGCGCGCGGTCTCACCGTCGCGAAAGAACTCGACCAATTGCTCGACACCCTCGATCGGGCGCTCGAAGCGAGGATCGTCCCGCGTCAGACTCACGTGCGCGCTTCCGCGCGGGGTTCTGCCGAGTAGAGGTCGGGATTCAAGAGCCGGACGAATGCGCAGACGACCGCCTGCGCGCCGTACTCGGCGCGCGTCAGCACCCCGCCGCTGAGCCGGCCGATGTTTCCCGCGCCACTCCCGGGGTCACGGACGCCCGCAGGTGCTCGGTACAGCGCATCGAAGACTTCGCCGATCGGCGTGCGCGGAATCGCGGTCGCGCGTCGCACGCACTCGGGCGGATACCCGAAGCCCGCAGTGAAGCCGACCGACTCGTGCGAACCGTCGTACAGCACGCAACAGCCGATGTTGATCCAGCCGACTCCCTCGTCGGGGATTCGAATCAGGCCGTCTTCGATTCCGGCCGCGAGGTCACACGGACCGACTCGGTGCGCACCGCGGGCGCGGCTGCGGGCGCCCGCGATGATCTCTTCCCAACCGAGAGGCTGGCCATCCACGCCGCTCGAAACCTCGGATGACTCGATCTCGACGCTGGCGAAGAACGGCGCAAGGCCACTCCGAACGGCCTCGAGCTTGGCCGTGTTCAGGCTGCCGACGCGCACGAGAATGCGCGCGTTCAAGCGCCCGATGCCTCCCGTACCAGCTGCTCGATGAGATCTTCGAGCGCCTTCTCCACCTCGGATCCGCGCAGCGGCGCTTCCTGGCAGGGTCCCTCCTGCTTGCCGCGCTTGAACGGACCGACCAAACGCACCTTCCCGGGACCCTCCGCGATCGCGATGCAGAGCAGCTCGGTCCGCCCGCGCGTCACGCGAAACTGGACGCAGTCGATGTGCTTCTCGTCCGGCTCGACCGCCGACACCTCGAGATGCCCGAGATAGGGTGCACCGATCTCCGCCGCGCGTTCGCGAAAGGCCTCGACCGCTTCGAATGCCAGCTCCCGTAGATCGCGAGCGGCATCGCGCACGTCCCGCAGACGCACCATCAGATCGGAATCCCGGAGCGCCAGTTCGTCCGCCAGATTCCTGAAGCGCGTGCTGTCCATCGGCGCAGTGTATTTCATTCGGGCCGCCGTGATCCCGGCGGTATACTCGCCGCGCTTTGGTGAGCTCGAGGGCATGGCTGGCGGTCGCGACGGCGCTCGGCGGGTTCGCCGCAGCGCTCGGCGTCGGCGAGTTCGGGCTCGCCTGGGTCAGTTTCGCGGCCGCCCTGCTCGTCTTCTGCCTGTCGACGCAGATCTCGCTCAACTGGCAGATCGCGATCGCGACGGTGCTCGGCATCGCCTTCGGCCGCGCGACATCGCTCGGGGTTCTCGACCCTGAGGCCGCCGAAGCGATGCAGAGCGTCGGAAGGCTCTTCATCGGACTGCTGAAGATGCTGATTGCGCCGATGATCCTGCTCTCCATCGTCCACGGAATCGCGAGCATGGGAGAAGCGCGACAGCTGGGCCGCCTTGGTTCCCGCACGCTCGGGCTCTACCTGCTTACGATGGTGCTCGCCGCCGCGACGGGTCTCTTGCTCGTGAATCTGGTGCAGCCCGGGGAAGGCAGCGCCCTCGCGCAAAGCGAGTTCTTTCGAGGTGCGGTCGGGGCGGTACCCACCGCGCCGCACGGTCCACCCGCGCTCGGGGAGTTCCTGGTCGGGACGATGTCTCAGCTGATCTCGAACCCGATCGCGGCGCTGGCCGAGGGGAAGATCCTGCCCATCGTGCTGTTCGCGATCCTGCTCGGAGTCGCGCTGCTCCAGATCGGGCCGAGCGGAGCGCCACTGATCGCCGTGCTCGGCGGGGCGTCGGCGGCCGTCATGCTGATCATCGGTTGGTTCGTGCGGCTCGCACCTGTCGGGATCTTCGCGCTGATCGGCCATCTGGTCGCGACCGTGAGCTTCGCGGTGATCGTCGAGAATCTCGCGGAATTCTCGGGCGTCGTGATCTTCGGAACGCTCTTTCACGCCGCGGTGACGCTTCCCGCGCTCGCCTGGTATCTCGGCGGCATCTCGCCGCTGCTTCTGTTCCGAGGGATCCGCGAAGCACTCGCGGTCGCGTTCACGACCAGCTCGAGCACCGCCACGCTTCCCGTCACGACACGTTGCGTAGAGGATGGTCTGGGTGTCCCTCCGCAGATCTCGAGCTTCGTGCTGCCGCTCGGCGCGACGGTCAACATGGACGGCACGGCGCTCTACGAAGCCGTGGCCGCGATCTTCGTCGCAGGGATCTACGGTGTCGATCTGGGGATCGGCGGTCAGATCGTCGTGTTCGTCGTCGCGATCGCGACGTCGATTGGCGCCCCCGGAATTCCCAGCGCGGGGATGGTCACGATGGTGATCGTGCTCGAAGCGGCGGGGCTGCCCGGCGAGGCGGTGGGACTGCTGCTCACGATCGACCGCTTCCTCGACACGTTCCGCACGATGGCGAACGTGGAGGGCGATGCCGTGGTCGCCGCGATCGTCTCGCGTCAGCTTCGCTGACGCGCCGAGTCACATCGCGGCGTCGAGAACCGCCGTCGGCTCCGCGGCCTGCAGCTCGGCAAGGCGCATGTCCTTGATCTGATTGAAACGCACGAGCGAGCGCGACGGAACGGGCTCGCCCATCTCGAACTTCACCGAGAGCGGGTCGAAGAAGCGGCCGTTCTTCTGGATCCGGAAGTCCAGGTGAGGACCGGTGGCGAGTCCCGTCTTGCCCACGAAGCCGATCAGCTGCTTCTGCGAAACGCTCTGACCGACGCGCAATCCCTTCGGGTACCGGGAGAGATGCCCGTAGTACGAAATATAGCCGTTGGAGTGCTTGATCTTGACGAGGTGTCCGAATCCACCGCTCCACCCGACGTGGATCACCTTACCGTTGGCCACCGACCACACCGGAGTGCCGATCGGCGCGGCGTAGTCCACACCCTCGTGCGGCCGACGAACGCGAAGGATCGGATGCAGCCGCGCCTTGCTGTATCGCGACGAGATGCGGCTGTACTTCACCGGCGCCTTCAGGAACGAGCGGCGCACGGAGTTTCCGTCGGGTGAGTAGTAGTCGCCGCGACCCTGCTCGTCCTCGAACCAGACGGCCACGAAGTCGCCCTTCGAGGCGCGGTACTCGGCAGCAAGCACCCGGCCGTAACGCACGAAGCCGTCCTTGTCGAAGTACTTCTCGAAGACCATGCGGAATTCATCGCCGGGCCGGGTCTGAGTCGAGAAGTCGATGTCCCAGAGGAAGATGTCGGTGAAGGCGTGCACGAGCTCGGCTCCCTCGCCGAGATCGACCAGTGAGTTGAAGAGCGACCCCTTCACGACACCGCCGAGCTGAAGCACGCGGCGCTCGAGCGGGGCGACTTCCTTCTTCGCGATCAAGCCACCGCTCGGGCCGCGATCGAGGCGGAAGACCTCTCCGCGGCCGCGCTGGTATTCGAACGAGAGCAGCTGGCCGGCGTCATCGCGGATCAGCGCATAGAAGTCGCCCGCGTGAGCGCGACGGAAGTCGAAGATCGGACGTAGGCCACGCGCGATCTGATCGACCAAGACCGGGCTCACGCGCGAACCGCGAAGGGCCCCTGCGAGCGTGCCGCCCTTCGGCACCCGACCGGTCGTGATCGTGAGCGTCGAATCAGTCGCACTCGAGAGGACCGGATCCAGCGATCGGTCCGTCTCGGGGGAGAGGAGATCGGAGATGTCCCCGTAGTGGGTCGTCATCTCGGTACGGGGCGCCTCGTCGACCGATGCGATCAGAATCGGAAGCGACGAGACCTGTGCCGACGCGGCTGCCGCCGCAGTTGTCACTGCGACGAGCAAGCTGCTCGCAAAGAGCGCCGGTAGACCCCTCATGCTATGCCTCCGAGAACGGGCAGAAGTTTTCTGTATCGCAGTCGCGTTCGATCACGACTGTGACCAAAATCACAATCGGATCGAGCACTTCGCTCGAACCGGCAACTGGGAGACCCAAGCTGGCGAGGTTGGCGGGGGCGGCGCGCGTGGACCTGACACCCGAGCTGGGTGTGCCCCTGATGGGCTATGGAGCGCGAGTCGGCCGGGCCCGGTCCGTCGCCGACCGCCTGCACGCACGCGCCATCGCTCTCGACGACGGCGGGCCGAGCAGCCTGATCGCGGTCTCCGCGGATCTGTGCCTGATCGCGCCCGAACAGGCGATCGACGTGCGAGAGCGGATCGGCGCCGCAACAGGGGTACCGACCTCGCGGATCCTGGTCGCCTGCACGCATACCCATTCTGGCCCCGACACCGGCCTCGGTGAGCTGCTCGCGGGCAATCCGGTCCCGGCACACGTGCCGGCGCTCCTCGAGGGCGTTGCGACGGCGGCGATCGAAGCGTGGCGACGACGTGAGCCCGCGACGTTCACCTGGACACGGGCGCAGGCACGGATCGGGCGAAATCGCCGCGTCGCCGATGCACCGATCGACGAGGGCATCGAAGTGCTCCGCGTCGATGCGACGTCGGGTCGGCCGATCGCCGTGCTCTTCCGTCACTCCTGCCACGGAACCGTGCGAGGCCACGACAGCCTCGAGATCTCCGCGGACTGGCCCGGTGCCGCAGCCAGCGCGATCGAGTCGTCGACGGGCGCCATCGCGGTCTTTCTGCTCGGCGCGCACGCCGACGTCGATCCGCGAACGCGCGGACTGATGGATCTCGCGATCCCAGGGCAGAGCGTCGGGCTCGGTGCGGAGGCGGTCCGGGTTCTCGGACGCGAGGTCGCAGACGCCGTGGTGCAGGCCCTGGCGAGCGCCGCGTCCGAGCCGATGGACTCCGCACCCGTGACCGCGGGCAGCCGCACCGTTCGGCTGCCGATTCATCTCGGCGACCGGACACCCGCGGCGGCGCGTGCCGGCCTCGAGCAGCGCAAGCTCGAGATCGCGAAGCTCCTGGGCACGAGCGCCGATTCGCTTCCGCGCACCTCTGAGCTCTGGGACTTCGCCAGCGCCGCCACCCGCGACCTTCCGGTCGACGAAGCGCGCGAGCGGATTGCGCAAGTTCGTCTGTACATCCGCGACAAGACTTCTCCATTCTTCGTCCAGAACCGGCGCGAGCTTGACGTGGAAGTGCAGGTGCTCCGCATCGGTCGCGCGGTCCTCCTCGGTCTTCCGCTCGAGCCGACGACGCAGGTCGGACTGGACTGGCGGGATCGCTTCGGCCCGGATCGGATCGGCGCCGTCATCGGGATCGCGAACGGCTGGCTTCGCTATCTGCCGCACGCGTCGGACCTCGCCCATCCGCGTGCGCACTGGCACTACGAGGTGTTGCAAAGCCTGCTCGCGCCCGGGGCATGCGAGGCGCTGCTCGCTGCGGGCGAGAGCCTGGCGCGCGAGCTCGGTCGCGCCTGAAGCCCGGCGCTAGGCCGTCTTCAAGTCGCCGATCGCCTCGGCGACGCACTCGAAGAGCGGCTCGACCTGACCGACCTCGAGACACGAGAACGCGACACGAATGTCGGTCCGGCCCATCGAGATCACGCCAACGCCGTACTTCTCGAGCAAGTGGAGGCGCAGCTTCTCGGCGTCGACGCCCTTCACGCGAATGCACATGAAGTAACCCGCGTTGAACGGGTAGACGTCCCAGAGCGGCCGGTACTTGTCTCGGTATACGACCTCGCGCACGCGCGTGGCACGCGCGCGCAGGATCTCGAGCTTCTCGTGGCGCTCTGCGTCGATGGTGCTCGAGCGCAGTGCCGACAAGACGATGCTCTGCGAGAGCGCCGCAGTGTTCGAGATCGACGCGCGGATCGCGCCCATCAGCTTGCGTTCGAGCGCGCCGAGCAAGACCGTGGCGTTTCCGACGGGTGGTGGTGCGATCGTCAGGAATCCACAGCGCAGGCCCCAGACGAAGAGCTCCTTCGTCGCACCGTCGAGCTTGATCGTCAGGACGTTCTCGTGAAGGTTCGAAAGCCAGCCAAACGGCGACTCCCGGATCGCGTCGTCGTCGAAGAGCAGGCCGAAGTAGGCGTCGTCGCAGACCACGACCAGCTTCTTGCCCGCGCGCGCCGCGTCGAGCACCGCATCGCGCATCTCTCCGACCTCGGCGGCGGTCGGCATGTAGCCCGTCGGGTTGTTCGGGAAGTTCAAGACGAGCAGCTGCTTCGCCGGTCCGGCCAGCAGCGCGGCGCGCATGGCGGGGACGTTGAATCGCTCGCCGTCGTAGGTTGCAAACGTCTCGATCGACGCCGCCCAGGCGCGTCTCGAAGTTCAGCGCGTAGTTGTCCCAGAGCATGTCCGGAATCAGCACGCGGTCGCCCGGATCGACGAAGAGATCGCCGACCAGCGAGAGACCATGCGTGATCGCGTGCGTCACGATCGGCAGACCGAAGCTGCGCTCGCGCAGCGTCGGGTTCTCGGCCAGGAGCTTCTTGCGCCACGCTTCTCGCAGGTCCGCGCGGCCCTGCGCGGGCGCGTAGCGCAGGGCATCGGCGGGAGAGATGTCCTTCAGGTGCGCGATCACCGACGCCAGCACCATCGGGCCGCCACCCTCGGTCGCCTCGCCGATCGTCGCGTTGAAGCGATTCGCCTTCTCTTTCGCCTCGGCCGACTGCGAAAGGATGCCCTTCGGAAAGTACAGCTCGCGACCGCGCTGCGAGAGCAGTTCGTAGGTCGCACGGCTCTCGGCGCGGATCTTCTGGTTCAGCTCTTCTGCGATCGGGTGCACGCGCCGCACGTTAGCAGGTCGGGAAGTTCATTTTAAGAGATGCGCTCGAGGATGCGCGCGCGTTCGGCGAAACCGTGCCGTCCCCAGTACGCGAGAGCCTCGGTGTTGCTGCTCTCGACGCGGACCGAAATTCTCGTGACTCCGCGGGAAGCGAAGAACGCGTCGCTCTCGGCGACGAGCCGTGCAGCCACGCCCCGCTCGCGGTGTCCTGGCTCGACGTAGAGCTCGTGGATCCACCCGGGAGCCGATTCCGGGTTCGGACCGACGCCGCGCTCGACCTCGGCGAACAGGAACCCCACCAATCGAGCCTCGCGCTCGGCGACGATCAGTCGGCAGCTTGGACTCGAAGCGGCGCGACGGATCTCACCTGCGATCATCGCAGCGATTCCGGGCATCGTCGGATAGCCCGGTGACAGGGCGCGGTGGTGATCGACCAGCCGGAGCCAGAGAGCGAGCACCCGCTCACGGTCACCGGGAACCGCGTCGCGCAGCACGAGCCTTGCGGCCGGCTGGTCTATTTCAGCACCCGGCGCTCCTTCGCACGAATCATGCGCAGGCTGCCCGCTTTGTCTCCCTCGCTCCAGGTTCCGCGCAACTCGTCCGGGGACGGTCGCTCCTCGATTTCGAAAACCGACGCCTCCTCCATGCCGCCCAACAGCGTGTCGCCGCCCGAGAGCGAATCGACGACGCTGACCCGCACGCGACCCGGTGACCACGTGATCTCCCAGTTTCGCGCGAAGCTGACCGTTCCTCCGGCGCTGGATCCCTCTGGCGCGAGCGACTTCATGCCGGTCGCGATGCTTCCCTCGAGCTGCTTCGAGCGCATCGCGCGCGTCGAGACATCGACGTGCTTCATGAGCTCGGCGAGTACCAGACCCTCCGGCTGCCAGGGGCGGTGTCCGCGCATGTCTGCACGCCGGACCTCCTCGGTTCCCTCGTCGAAGAGCACGTACGGGTACTCGTCGACCTCGAGCTTGGTGTCCTGCTGGCGGATCGACCACGCGAAGTCCTTGAACTTCGTGATCGACTTGTCCTCGGACTTCGAATCCTTGTAGTGGAGCAGCAGGTACCATTCGCCGCTCAGGTCGAGATCCGAGAGGTCCTCGGCGAGCGCGAAGCGCGGTCCGGCAAGGAGCGCGCAAGCCATGAGCACGACGAGTCCAAATGAATGCATAGGCAGCCAGTATAGCCACGTACGAGTTGTGGAATCCCGCCCCCTGAGGCGGGGGAGTGCCACCACGCTTGGTGTAGACTCGCACGCGATGGCGCGCGTCGGCGCAGTGCGCGCCCGAAGGCGGGGTTGTGGCTGCGATCTGGATTGTATCTGAAGAATCAGCGCTCTCTACGACGCTGGCGCACCACGTCGATTCACTGGGAGGAGTCTGGCTCGGCGTGCCGGAACCTGCGGGCTTCAAGAGCGCTCCGCCGCCGGATCTACTGATCCTGTGCGGTGTCGCCGAGAGGTCGGACCGTCATGACGCGCTCGAGCGGCTCCTCGCGTTCGTGCGTCAGATTCCGCAGCGGCGCCGCGCCTCGGCGCCCGTGCTCTATCTGGCTCCGGACGGAGAGCCGGACGGCGGTCTCCACCTCGAGCGGCTCTTCGACGACCGCTGCTTCTCACTTCTGCGGTTCCCCTTCGATCCCGACGAACTGACCGCTCGTGCCCGCGACTTGCTGCGCTCGAGCGAGCGGCCCGAGAGCCTGCGCGAGCGCGCGCGCAAGCTCTGGGTGACGCACGAGGTCGAACGGCTCTACGCGGGGCTCGACCTGCCCGAGCTGCGCCAGGCCGTCGATCCGCGCAACGCGCATCGCCCCGTGCTCCTGATCGGCGAACCCGGAACACGCCGCGCGCTGCTCGCGCGCTACGTGCACAATCTGGCAGAGCCGACGCGCGACGCGTTCGTGTCGATCGCGCTGCGCTCGATGGCGATCGGTGAGCTCGAGAGCGTGATCATGACGCGAACCACGAACCGGCGCGCGACGGCCTACCTCGATGGACTCGATGACGCCGCTCCGGCGCTACAGGACGAGCTGGCACATCTACTGGGAGCGAGCGGAGCCCTGGCGCTCGAACCGCTGCGCTGGATTGCCGCGGCTACCCGTGGAGGCGGCTTCGCCCGTCGCGCTTCGCGATCTCGGCTGGCTGCGCGTCGAGCTTCCTCCGCTCCGCGCACGCGCGCGACAAGGCCGCGCTGATCGACGCGGCCTTTCGCGCGTCATCCGAGCGCCAGGGACGCGAACTCACGCTCGAGCCAGAGGCTCGGGAGCTCTTGGTCGAATACGGCTGGCCGGGAAATCTGCGCGAGCTCGATCGTGTTTCCGATGCGACCTGTGCGGCGGCATCGGGCACGAAGATCGGCGCGGCGGATCTGCAGATCTCGACTCACTCCCCATTTCACCCTCCGCCCTCGACATCGCCCGTGCCTGAGCCGCCGGCTTCGAGCGATGAGGAGCTGATGCTCGAGACCGTCGCCGAGCGCGACCTCGGGCGAAGACGAGCTCGATCCGGCTGAGCTGCTCGAGCTCGATGAGCTCGAACCCCTACGCGACACGGAGCCCGAACCCACGTCACCGCCCGAGCCTCGGGCCGCGGAGCCGTCGGACGTGCCGCTCGGCCTGTCGCCGCGTCAGCTCGTGATCCCGCTCGCTCAGTCCATCCGCGCGCCTCTGCGGGCATTTCGCACCTACGCGAACCTCGTCGAGCAACGGCCGGACGACGAGCACGTCCGGCGCGAGCTGCGGACCTTGGTCGAGCAGGATCTCGGCAGCCTCGAGGACACGCTGCAGCGTGTCGAGCGGTTCTCCCGGCTCGGCCCACCCGTGCTGCGGCCATTCGATCTCGCCGCAGCCCTCGGTGCCGAGCTCGACGCGCGTCAGAGCCAGGCGCGCGCGAAGTCCCTGGTCGTGCTCCGCGAGCTCGACTCGAGTGCGCCCCCGCTCGTCGCGGACGAGAGCCAACTCCGCCTCGCGATCCGCTCGCTGCTCGACCTCGCCCTCCGACTCGTGCCGGAGGGCGGCGACCTGTATCTCGGCAGCGCTTGGCGGCCGAAGGATGAGGGGCTCGGCGCGGGTCATCGCATTCTGCTGCGCTTCCACAGCCCGGAGGACGTGCTGACCGGACCTTCGGGTGAGACGGATGGCGACTATCTCGAGGTCGTGATCGCGCGCGACCTGTTCGCGCGTGCGGGAGGGAGCTTCGCGATCGACGCGAGCGGCGCGCAGGACAACGTGATTCTGGTCGAGTTGCCGGGCTGACGCGCTCCGCTAGCGTCGCTGGGCTTGGGGCTCCGACCTCTCACGCGCAAAGTCGCTGCCGTAGTGACGTCTGCCGACGCAGATCTCGCGACGCTCGTCGTCCGCTACACGCCGCAGCGAGGGAGTCCATCCGAGATCGAGGATCGGATCTACCTCGGCCGCCCTGGCGAGGTCGCGGCCGTCTACGGAGTCGGCCGCTGGCTGCGCATCCTCCGCGCCGGACGCGTGCATGTACCGGGCGATCCCTACCAGATCTGCCACGACCCCGAGCACGCGCTCACGCTCTTGCGACGCTGTATCGGTGCGAGCATCCATCTCATCGTCGCCCGCCGGCTCGAACGCTCGATCACGCTCTGGACCGACGCCGGTGTCGAGCACGTCGGCGCTGTGATGGACTTCGTCGAGGGGGTGGACGGTCTCTTGATTCGACGCCGTGGCGGTGGTCCGCTGATGCACGTCGCGCGAGAGAGCTTGATCCGCTTCGAGTCCGCGCTGATCGAACGCCTCGAAGTGATCTCCGTCGATCTGCCGCCGCGCAGCCGATGAGTCCGCCGGATGATTTCACTTGCATGCGCGACGTGGGTCTGATTTAAGTTACGTGCGGGTCGCTGCTGCCCCGCGACGATCTGGATCTTCATCGGGGGGTGGAGGATCCGAGATTTCGCGGGGCAGCACCCCGCATCGAGCGTTCGCGCTACCCTTCGATTCGACTCCATCCCGCAGAACGTCGAGTGCAAGGAGTCCAGGGAGGCAAGATTGTTCGGCATCGGCATGCCGGAGCTGCTCGTGATTCTGGTCGTCGCACTGCTCGTGCTCGGGCCGAAGCGTCTACCCGAGATGGCTCGCTCGCTCGGGCGCGGGATGGCCGAGTTCCGCCGTGCGTCGAACGAATTCACGCGCACACTCTCCGGATCGATCGAAGAGCCTCCGCCTCAACCGAAGAAGAGCGCGGGCGACGTCAAGACCGCAGTCGAGCCCAGCGCTGCACCGAAACCGCGCGACGATGAGTGACGAGCCGCGCCCCATCCTCGATCATCTCTCGGAGCTGCGGCGCCGGCTCTTCTGGATCATCGGCGCATGGTCGATCTGCTCGCTCGCCGCGAGCTTCTGGCCGAGGGAGCTCTTCGAGATCTTGATGGCGCCGGCCATCGACGCCGTTCGTTCCTCGGGACATACACTGATTGCTGTCGCCCCGAGCGAGCTCTTCATGACCTACCTGAAGACGATCCTGCTCTCGGGCTTCGCCCTGTCGATGCCGGTCACGCTCTGGCAGCTCTGGGCCTTCGTTGCGCCGGGCCTTTACGCCAACGAGCGGCGGCTCGCGCTCCCGTTCGTCGTCTCGACCAGCTCGCTGTTCTTGATCGGCTGCGCCTTCAGCTACTTCTTCGCGCTGCCGCTCATCTTCGGCTACTTCGTCTCGCTCGAAGCCGACTACGTACACACGAGCTGGACGACCCAGGCGGTCTTCAGCTCGGTTTCGAGCATGTACCTCGCCTTCGGCATCTCGTTCCAGCTCCCGATCGTGCTCGTCGCCCTGGCCTTGGCCGGCGTGGTCACGCCGAAGCAGCTCGCCTCGAACCGGAAGTACGCCGTCCTGGTGGGGTTCGTCGCCGCGGCGATCCTGACGCCGCCGGACGCGACCAGCCAGGTCATGCTCGCGGTCCCGCTCTGTCTGCTCTACGAGCTGTCGATCTGGATCTCGCGACTCCTCGTCCGCAAACCCAAGGAACAGCTCTTGCCCGTGGAGTCCCGGGAGTCCTGATGCGCGCCGATCGAATTGAAGCGGTTCTGCTCGACATGGGCGGTGTCCTCCTTCCCGAGCTTCAGACCTACGAGCGGTCTGCGCGCAACCGCGCCTTCCTCACCGCCCTCGGCGAGCAGGGCATCACCGACGCGGAGTCGTTCGTGCTCGAGCGCGCCAGGCGACTTCGCGAGGCCTACCGGGCGCTCGAGAAGGAGTGCCGGCAGCCCGACGTCGACGAGGTGCTCTCGGATTGCACCCCGGTCGTTCGAGGCTTGCTGCTGCGCGCATTTCAGGAGGAGGCCGCTCCCGCAGCCTACGCGCACGCGAGAGGCGTCGTCGCCGACCTCGCTCGCGACTACGCACTCGGCATCGTCTCGAACAACGCGATGCAGGGTGACTACCATGCACGGGTTTTGAAGCGCGCCGGAATCCTGCAACACATCGGTTGCGCGGTGTGGTCGGCGAACTTCGGACGACGCAAGCCCGATCCAGCGATGATCTTCCACGTGCTCGACTTCCTCGGTGTTCCGGTCGAGCGTGCGATCTTCGTCGGAGACAAGCTGCGCACGGACGTCGCCGCGGCGCGCGCCGCGGGTGTTCGATCGGTGTACATCCGAAAGCGCGGCGCAGCGTTCGCCTCACGGGAGCTCCGGCCGGACTTCACGATTTCCGACTTGCGCGCACTCCCCGCGCTACTGCGGCAGCTCGGCTAGCCGAGCGAGAGCACGCGCTCGACGAAGTGCGCGCCGAATCGCTCCTCGTCCACCCTCGTCGCGCAGCGCATGGGAAACGTCCGTGCGCTGGCATCCGCGCGCTCGTGCGTGCGGAACACTCCGTTCTCGATCGTTGGCTCGATTTCGAGATCCTCGTAGCGGCAGAAGGAGTCGTCGTACACGCAGGCCAGCGTCAACGGGTCGTGCAGGAAGGCGGCGTTGTCCTCGGGCGGGGCTCCGTCCGGATCGAAGAGACGGCGCTGCACGGGAGTCCAGATCCGCACCGCCCTCGCCAGCGCGAGGTGGATCCCGGCTCCCGTGCGTTCGATTCGCGCGACGTCGGCATCCCGGAGCCGGGTCCGCAGCGTCACGTCGGCGGTGATCAGCGTCGTCGGAATTCCCGACCGAAGCACCAGGAGCGAAGCGTGCGGGTCCGAGCACAGGTTGTAGTCGACGCCGTGCGGGAGTACGCGCCCGCGGTACGACACCTCGCGGAGATGCCCTCCCATCACCGTGAGGCGGCCGATGCGCGAGGCGAAGTCGGGATCCAGCGCGAGAGCGACCGCCAGGTTGGTGAGCGGTCCGACGGCGACGATCTCGAGTCCCGGTCGCCGACGCGAGATCTCGATCAAGGCATCGACGGCGTGTGCATTCGCGAGCGGTGGATCGACGCCGGGCTCGAGAATTCCCTCACCCTCGTGACCGAACCAATTGAAGCCGTCGCCGGCCAAGAGCGGGACTCGACAGCCCGCGAAGACCGGGATCTCCGTCCGCCCCGCCAGCTCGAGCAACCGCCGCGCGACGTGCGCGCGCAAGCGGACCTCGCGGCCGACGTTCGTTACGGCGAGGATCTCGAGTTCGGGTGAGGCGAGGGCGAGCGCCAGGCAGAGCGCGTCGTCGACGTCCGACGCCATGTCGGTGTCGAGGACGATCGCGCGCCTCATTCGGCGTCGACCACCTGCAGTGTGAATGTGCTCGGCCCCACGCGAATCTCGAGCTTTCCGTTCGCGCACCGATCGACGCTGCATTCGAATTGACTTCCGGCGACGAGGATCGAGCAGGATCCCCGGTCGCTCGGAGCCGCATCGATCCGCCGTGTCGATCCGCCGTCGACGCTCACGTCGCAGATCGCGGCGCTGATGCGCTCGACCGATACCCGGTGCGCGTCGCTGCCGAGCGTCACCACGAGCTCACCGGATCGACCCTCGGCCAGCGTCGACGTCGCCGCGACCATCACCGCAACGGCTCTGGATTCCGATTCAGGGGAAGGGGCGGGCTTCTTCGCGAGGATCTCCGTCTCGACGAAGCCCGTGTCGTAGTTCCCGGACAGGAACGTCTCGTTCTCGAGCACACGCAGGTGAAACGGGATCGAGGTCTTGATGCCGCGAATCGCGAACTCGCCGAGCGCGCGCTTCATCCGAGCGATCGCCTCACCGCGATTCCGGCCCCAAGAGACGAGCTTCGAGATCATCGGATCGTAGTGGACGCTGATCTCCGCTCCGGAGGAGACACCGGAGTCGTGGCGAATCCCCGGTCCGCCCGGCGGCTCGAAGGCGAGGATCGCACCCGGCGATGGCAGGAAGTTCCGGTCCGGATCCTCAGCATAGATGCGGCACTCGATCGCCCAGCCGTCGATCCCCACGTCCGCCTGCGAGAAGCCGATCGGCTCCCCCGCCGCGATCCGGATGCCGGCCTTCACGATGTCGATGTTGGTGATCAGCTCGGTGACGGGGTGCTCGACCTGGACGCGCGTGTTCATCTCGAGGAAGTAGAACGCCTGCTTCTCGTCGACGAGAAACTCGACCGTGCCCGCGCCTTCGTAGCCGACGGCACGCGCGGCCACGACGGCGGCCTCGCCCATCCGCTCGCGAAGCCCTGGCGGAATCCGGTTCGCGGGCGCCTCCTCGATCAGCTTCTGGTGACGGCGTTGGACGGAGCACTCCCGCTCGAACAAGTGGATCACGTTCCCGTGCGAGTCCCCGAGGATCTGGATCTCGATGTGGCGCGGGTGGGTGACGAGCTTCTCGATGTAGATCGCGCCGTCGCCGAAGCTCGACTGCGCTTCCGAGCGGGCCCGCGTGATCGAGGGCAGCAGCATTGCCTCGTCACGTACGAGTCGCAGTCCCCGTCCGCCGCCGCCGGCCGAGGCCTTCACCATCACCGGCAAGCCGATCTTCCGCGCGAACTCGACCGCCTCGTCGTCCGAGAGTGTCTCGGTCGAGCCGGGCACGATCGGAACGCCCGCGGCCTGCATCAACCTGCGCGACGTCACCTTGTCGCCCATCGCGTCGATCGTCTCGGGCTTCGGGCCGATGAAGACGACTCCCGCATCGCGACACGCCTGCGCGAATCCGGCGTTCTCCGAGAGGAATCCGTAGCCGGGGTGGATGGCGTTCGCACCGCACTCGCGCGCGATCTCGATCATTCGCTCGCCGTTCAGATAGCTCTGCGAAGCCGGTGCGGGACCACACGGATACGCCTCGTCGGCGTGGCGGACGTGAAGCGCGGAACGATCGACTTCGGAGAACACCGCGACCGATCGGATGCCGAGCTCACGACACGCGCGCATGACGCGCACCGCGATCTCTCCGCGGTTGGCGATCAGCACCTTCTCGAACGCCGGCTTCGGCGGCAGGCTCAGTACTCCCTTTGTGCCTGCAGAACGGTGATCGCCGTGAGATTCACGATCTCGTCGACGGTCGCGGTGCGCTGGAGCGAGTTCATGGGATTGCGCATGCCCATCAGGATCGGGCCGACGACCGTCGCATTCCCGATCGATCCGATCATGCGCGTGGCGATGTGCGCGGACTCGAGATTCGGGAAGATCAGGACGTTCGCCTCGCCCTTGATCTCGGAGAAGCCGAAGCGCGTGGCGCGGCGCACCGGGTCGAGCGCGATGTCCGCCTGCATCTCACCGTCGATCACCAGGTCCTTCCAGCGCGACTTGGCGATCTCGACGGCCTTCGAGAGTCGGTTCGTGCGCTCGTCGCGCACGCTCCCGTAGTTCGACGACGAAAGCACGGCGACGACCGGATCGAAGCCGAACCAGCGCGCGGTTTCCGCGCCGAGATCGGAGATGTCGGCGAGCTCTTCGGCCGAGGGCTCGACGTTGACGGAGCCGTCGGCGAAGAACATCACGCGGTCCTTCTGGATCACGACGTAGACGCCGGCGGCGGCTTCGTGGCCGTCCGCGAGGCCGACGACTTCGAAGGCGGGCAGGATCGACTCCGCGTAGGACTTCGTGAGGCCCGCGACCAGGCCATCGGCTGCGCCCATGCGCACCATCATCGCGCCGAAGTAGCTGCGCCGGCCGATCAGGCGCTCCGCGTCCTGCTCGGTCACACCCTTGCGCTTGCGCAGCTGGACGAGCTCGCGCTGGTACTCTTTCTGCTCGCTCGAGAGATGGTGGTCGATGATGGTGATGCCATCCAGCGCGACGCCGACCTTCGATGCCTGAGCGCGGATCTCGACCTCGGTGCCGAGAAGGATCGGATGGCAGATCTGCTCCTCGTTCAGGATCTGAACCGCGCGAAGCACGCGCTCCTCGCTGCCTTCGGGGAAGACGATGCGCCTCGGCGCGCTCTTCGCCTTGTTGATCACCGTGCGCATCAGCTCGCGCGAGCTGCCCAGGTATCGCTCGAGCCGCTCTCGGTACTCGTCGAGGTCGATCGGAACGCGCGCGACGCCCGATTCCATCGCCGCCTTCGCCACGGCCATGGATTCGTAGATCAGCACACGCGGATCGAAGGGCTTCGGAATGATGTAGTTCGGCCCGAACTCGAAGCGCTCGCCCGGATAGGCGTGAAACACCTCTTCGGGCACGCCCTGCTCGCCCATCCGGGCCAGGTCCGCGAGCGCCTTCACCGCGGCGAGCTTCATCTCCAGGTTGATCTTGCGCGCGCGCACGTCGAGCGCGCCGCGGAAGATGAACGGGAAGCCGAGCACGTTGTTGACCTGGTTCGGATAGTCCGAGCGGCCCGTCGCCATGATCGCGTCGCCGCGCACTTCGGCGACCTCCGCCGGCGTGATCTCGGGATCGGGGTTCGCCATCGCGAAGATGATCGGGCTCGGAGCCATGCTGCGAACCATTTCCTTGGTCACCAGACCCGCGGATGCCACGCCGACGAACGCGTCGGCGCCCTTCATGGCATCGACGAGCGTGCGTGCATTCGTCTGGCGCGCGAATCGGGCCTTGTACTTGTTCATTCCCTCCTTGCGGCCCTCGTAGATCACCCCCTTGCTGTCGGTCATGAGGATGTTCTCGGGGCGCACGCCGAGGTGCAGATAGAGATCCGCACAGGCAATGCCCGCGGCACCAGCGCCGGCGAATACGACCTTGGTGTCTTCGATCTTTCGATTCGTGAGGATCAGCGCGTTGATGAACGCGGCTGCCGAGATGATCGCGGTGCCGTGCTGATCGTCGTGGAACACCGGGATGTTCATCTCCGCGATCAGACGCTCTTCGATCTCGAAGCACTCGGGCGCGCGGATGTCCTCGAGGTTGATCCCGCCGAACGTCGGCTCGAGCAGCTTGACGGTCTGGATGATCTTCTCCGGATCCTCCGTGTCGATCTCGAGGTCGAAGACATCGACGCCGGCAAAGCGCTTGAAGAGGACGCCCTTGCCCTCCATCACGGGCTTTCCGGCCAGCGCCCCGAGATTTCCGAGGCCGAGCACCGCGGTGCCGTTGGAGATCACCGCGACGAGGTTCCCGCGCGAGGTGTACTTGAAGGCGTCGTCCGGGTGCTTCTGGATCTCGAGGCAGGGCTCGGCCACGCCCGGCGTGTACGCGAGGGCGAGGTCGCGGGCGGTCAGGACGCTCTTGGTGGCGACGACCTCGATCTTTCCGGGCTTCCCCTTGCGGTGGTATTCGAGGGCCTGCTCCTTCGTGGTCATCGAGATCGTCCTTACGGAATGGGCTGCAACCCGGGGGGTGAAGATCGTAGCGCGAAGTGCCTCGGAACGCGGCGCGCGGTCAGCCGAGCAACGCGAGCGTGGTCTCGCGGCGGCGTCCCGTCCGTTCCTCGTCGGATTCGAGTTCACGCCGCTCGTCGGGCTCGATCGCGAAGACCCGCTCGCCCTTTTTCACGATGCTGCCGTCCCGACCCGCCATCAGGTTCCTCGTGACGGTGCCCGGGTACGGCGCTGCGACCTTGTTGAACATCTTCATGACCTCGATCACGAAGAGCGGCTGTCCGGCTTCGAAGTGCTGGCCTTCCTCGATCAACGGAGGCAGGTGCGGAGCCTCGCGCGAGTAGAACGTGCCGCCCATCGGCGTGACGATCTCGTCGAAGGCGGCGGGCGGAGGAGGCGCGAGAGCACGCGCGAGCTCGGATGCCCGCGATTCGTCGAGGAAACGCTCCGGAAACACGATCGTCAGGTCGTCATCGACGTGGATGTCGAGGAAGCCCGTGCGTGCACCCAGACGCGGGATCACGAGCAGAAGCTCGAGGCCCAGCTGAAAACCCCGGTGCGCCGCCACGCAGCGAGACCAGAGCGCGTCGTCTCCGCCGCAGAGCGCGGCGAGTGGCTCGCCGGCGAAGAGTTTCTCGAGCGCGCCCGCGTCCTTCGCGCCGGTCGCCGCTTCGACCGCGGCGTAGAAGGCGCGCGCGGAGTCGAGGACCGCCGCATCGTGCTGCCAGATCTGCTCGGCGGGCGGCTTGTCGGCGCGCGCTTCGAGATCGAGGAAGTGATGGAGGCGCTCGAGAAAATCGATCGGGTTGGCCTCGAACGACACCTTCGTACCATCGGTCTTCCAGAGCTCACCGTCGTAGCGGCCGAGGAATCCCCCGATCAGGTGCGCGTTCGCGAACAGCCGCGCGAGCGGACGGAGCAGCAGGGTCTCCTTCGCCTCGAGCGCCGCGCGCGCGGCGGCATCGGACGTGCGCCCGACGAGCTGCGAAAAGGCGAACTCGAAGTCGATGCTGCTCGCGGTCTGCTCCAGCGCCCCGACCGCGCCGAGATACGACGTCATGAAGCGCGTGTTCGGCTCGGCCATGACGCCGTGTCCGAGGAACCATTGGATCAGCCCGTAGTGGACCTCGCGGTTCGTCTGCAGATCGTCGCCCCGCAGCTCCATCCGCCGCAGGATCTCGGCCATGCGCTCGTAGTTCTCGAGTCGTGATTCCCCGTGTGTGAGAACCAGCGCGATGTTCGAGTCGTAGGCGCCGGCGACGTTGTAGTAGACGAACGAATTCGTGTCGGGATTGCGGATTCCGATGCCCTGATCGAAGCGCACCTCGTCGGGAAGTGGCCCCGACCAGCTGCGGATCAGTCCGCCGGCGTGGGGCTGGAGCGCGCGATTGGTCGCGTTGACCCGCACTTCGACCGCGGAGAGATTCCGCGCCACGCGCTCCGGCTTCGGCACGCGCTTCCCATGCGCGGCGAGCAACGCCATCGCCTCGATCAGGCGCTCGACGTAGAAGTGCTCGCCTGGCTCGTCGGGGTTCGCGAAGCGCAGGCGATAGGCGAGCTCGGTCACGACGTGCTCGACCTGGATTCGCGTGTTCATCTCCATGAAGAAGAAGTCGAAGCCGTCGACGATGCACTCGAACGTGGACACGGAGTCGAGTCCGGTCGCCGAACCGAACCGTTCGCTCTCGGCTTCCATTCGCGCCAGATAGCCGCGGTCGCCGATCAAAACCTCACGCGTCGCTCCGCTCGCACACTCGATCTCGGCGTCGAGCAGCTCCACGGTGAGCGAGACTTCGATGAGCTTCTGCTCGTGCATCTGCACGGAGCAGTCCCGTCCGCCGAGCGAGATGCACCAGTCACCGTTGCCGATCAGCTGGATCTCGTTGTGGCGCGTGCGCTCGATGTTCAGCTCGACCAGGAAGTTCCGGTTCGAGCCTGGCTCGACGACCTTGGACTCGGCGCAGACGTCCATGACGGCGGCGGCGATCTCCTCGGGTTTCGAGACGACGCGCTGTCCCTTCCCGCCACCACCTCCGATGTACTTGAAGCGGATGCGATGCGTCGGATAGTCGCGCCAGATTCCGGCACAGACGCGCTCGGCTTCCCGCTGCAGATCCGCGATCCCGACGAGATCGACGCCCGCCGCGTAGCCCGCCTGCAGCAGCGCCTCCGCATTCAGCTCGAGCGAATCCTTGCCGCTCCAGGTGAACACGAGACCGGCATCCTTCGCCCGCTTCTCGAGGCCCTTCCGGTCCTTCGCGAGCTCGAGCAGCGCGCGCGTGCTGACGTCGTCCACGCCGGGAATCACGGCGTTGCCGAGTCCACGGGCGAGCTTCTTCGCCTCGTCCTTCGCGCCGGCGCGTCGGAGCACGTGCGACGACGGACCCATGAAGCCGATCCCGGCGCGCTCGATCGCCTCGACGAGGTCCGCGTCCTCCGCCATGAATCCATAGCCGGCGAAGACGTGCGTGTAGCCGTGCTCGAGCGCGATCGCGACGATCTCGCGGATCCGCGCCTGTTTCTGCTGCTGACCCGATCCCGTGTAGTCCTGCACGCGATGCACGTTCTGCGGGAAGCGGAACGAGCGCAGCTCCGGTGCGAGACAACGCGGGTAGACCACGGAGTCCTTCTCCGAGAGCAGCATTCCGTACTCGCGCACGCCGATCTCGTCGAAGACCTGGAAGGCCTCGAGCCTCACCGGGCCCCGGCAGACCACGAGCACCTTCAGCGCATCGAGAGCGAACGAGCGCAGCCACGGGCTCTCGCATTCGCCGAAGCGCCGCGGCACGAGGTCGCGATCGAGCATCACTCGAACTCCCGCTGCGGGCCGGACATCGGCGAGGGCGTGTACGTGCGCATCAGGAACGCGAGGTGCTCGCCGAGCACGCGCCGGCTCGTGCCCGGCATGACGATGCGCGACACCGAGCCGAGCGAGAGCGCCTCGTTCGGATTCATCAGCTCACGCTCGTAGCGTTCCCGGAGCTGCTTCAAGCCGGCATCGCGCGCGCGCCGTGCCTCGGCGTCGTCGGACCCGTTCGCGAGCGCGTTCTTGTATTCGGCCTCGATCGCGCGAAGCTCGTCCTTGAAGACGAACTGCGCGCCACCCCCCGCATCCATCACGGAGATCCGCGCCATCGGCATGGCGAAGACCGCGTCCGCGCCGGTGAAGTGGGAGTTGTAGGCGGCATAGGCGCCGCCGAACGCGTTCCGGATGATCAGCGTCATCGAAGGCACGCGGATGTCGATGATCGCGTCGAGCAGGCGTCGGCCTTCGAGGATGATGCCGCGCGTCTCCTGATCGGTCCCCGGGGTGAATCCGGAGACGTCCTCGAGAAAGATCATCGGCACGTTGTAGAGGTTGCAGAAGCGGATGAATCGCGTTCCCTTGCGCGCGGCATCGACGTCGATCTGACCGCTCGCGACCGCGGAGTTGTTCGCGATGAAGCCGACCACGTGGCCGCCGATCCGGCCGAACGCGGTGATCAGGTTTCGCGCGCGTGCGGGCTGCAGCTCGAAATACTCGCCGTGGTCGACGATCTGCTGCAGGAAGAGCGTGATGTCGAGCGGTGCGCTCATTCCCGCGGGCGAATCGAACGTCTTGCGGAACAGGATGTCCTCTTCGACGGTGAACCGGTCGATCGGATCGCTCGTCGGCCGGAACGGAGCGGAAACGCGGCAATTGTCGGGGAGATACGAGAGCAGACGGAGCGCGGTGCGCAGCGAGCCGACCTCGTCGGTCGTCGTCAGATCGCAGACTCCGTTCAGCCCGTGCACACCCGGGCCGCCGAGCGCGTCCGCCGTCACGTCCTCGCCGAGTGCGGCCTTCACGACACCCGGCCCGGTGAGCCCGATGAACGTGTCGGTGCACTGGACCATGAACGAGCCCTGGCGCGGCAGGTACGCGCCGCCGCCGGCGTTGTAGCCGAACATCAGGCTGATGCTCGGCACGACGCCCGAGATCCGGCGCAGCGCCGTGAACGCCTCGCTGTAGCCGTCGAGTCCACCGACGCCCGCGGGCACGAAGGCGCCGGCCGAATCGTTCATGCCGATCAGCGGGATGCCGCGCTCCGCCGCCATGTAGATCAGCCGCGCGAGCTTCGCGCCGTTGGTCGCGTCCATCGAGCCGGCGCGGAGCGTGAAGTCGTGACCGTAGACCGCGACGTCGCGTCCGCCGATCGAGAGCACGCCCGTGACGATCGACGCGCCGTCGAGCGACTTGCCCCAGTTCTGCCAGAGCAGGTTCGGCTCGCGGTCGGAGAGCACCTTCAGGCGCTCGAAGACGGTCATGCGGTTCTTGGCGTGCTGGACGCGAACCCGCGCCGGGCCGCCCCCGCGTTTTGGCCGCTCGAGCAGCTCGAGGCCGCGCTCGATCGATTCCTCGTAGACGGCGGCCGACGGGTGCAGCGAGGCAACGGCCTTCGCTGGCGCGCTCGCGGCCAGCGGATTCTCTAGCAGGTACTTCGGAGTCTCAGTCGCCATGCCGGGGGCCCCTCCAAAGGCCAGAGCTTCGGCCCTCGGCCCGACCGCGTCGCTCGCCGGTGGGGGGCGCAGGATACCAGATCGCCCCATCGACCCGTCCGGGTCGCTCCTAGCGGTTCTTCACCTTCTCCCAGTCGGCCAGGAACTGCTCGATGCCCTTGTCGGTGAGCGGGTGCTTGGCGAGCGCGAAGAGCACGCCCGGGGGCATCGTGGCGATGTCGGCGCCGATGCGCGCGGACTCGAGGACGTGCAGCGGGCTTCGGATGCTGGCGACGAGGATCTCCGTCGGGATGTCGTAGTTCTCGAAGATCTCCTTGATCTGGGCGATCACGGCCATGCCCGATTCGGGCTGGATGTCGTCGAGTCGACCGACGAACGGCGAGATCATCGAGGCGCCGGCCTTGGCGGCCATCAACGCCTGGATCGGCGTGAAGATCAGGGTGCAATTCGTCGGGATCTCCTGGCTGGAAAGGATCCGGATCGCCTTCAGTCCCTCGGTCGTCATCGGGATCTTGACCACGATGTTCGATGCGACTTTGCGCCACTCGAGCCCTTCGCGGACCATGCCCTCGGAGTCGAGCGAGACGACCTCGGCGCTGATCGGGCCGTCGCAGATCTTCGTGATCTCGCGGACCACGTCGCGCGGATCACCTTTCTCTTTGGCGAGCAGGCTCGGGTTGGTGGTGACGCCGTCGCACAGGCCCAGCGCCACGCCCTCGCGGATGTCGGGAACGTGCGCCGTATCGAGGAAGAACTTCATCGCGGATCCTCCAGGGGGTCGGATCTCACAGTTTCTCGACTCGGAGGGGATCGTCAAGGTCGGCGAGCAGGGCTGCGACCGTGCGCTTCTGCCCGGGCGCGACGAGACCCGGGGCGAGCTCGGCGAGCGGCGCGAGAACGAAGCGGCGCGATGCGAGACCGGGATGCGGCACGGTCAGGGCGTCGGTCCGGAGCTCGAGGTCGCCGAAGATCAGCAGGTCGAGGTCGAGCCGGCGCGGGGCCCAGCGCTCGCGCTGCGCGGGCCGGCCAAATCGGCGTTCGAGCGCGAGCAGGCGGTCGAGACAGGCCGACGCGTCGCCCTCGAGCTCGATCTCGACGACTGCGTTCACGAACCAACCCTGTGGCGCGGCCGAGCCGGGCTCCGCCAGCGGCTCCGTGCGCCAGAGCGACGAGGCCCGACACGGCCCCCAGCTCCAGAGCTCTGCGATCGCCGCCCGTACCTGCGCTTCCGCGGCGCCGAGGTTCGCGCCGACGCCGACGTAGGCCTTCGGGCTCAGCCTTCCTTCTCCCCGGGCAGGCTCGAGCGGCTGACGCCGTCCTCGGTCTCGTGGGTGACGACATCGAGGAGCAGCAGCACGACGCCGATCACGATCGCAGAATCGGCCACGTTGAAATCCGGAAAGACGAAGAGCCCGAAGATCGAACTGCAGGAAGTCCACGACCTCGCCGCCGCGCAGGATCCGGTCGATGAGATTGCCGACCGCGCCCGAGACGATCAGGCCGAGCGACACCGCCGAGAGTCGGTCGCCGGGCTCGATGCGCCGGAAGAACGATCCGATCATCACCAGCGCCACGAGCGCGAGCACGACGAAGACGATCACGGGCAGACCCTGCGCGAGACCGAGTGCCCCGCCGGGATTGCGCGCGTGGGTCACGCGGAAGAATCCATCGAGCATCTCGATCGGCACCCAGTAGCTGCCGCGCTCGATGTACGCCGAAACCAGGCTCTTGGTGATCTGATCGAGCGGCACGATCACGGCGATGAGCGCCAGCAGGGTGCGAAGCTTCGGGGTCATGGCTCGCTCTCTACCAAATCGTCATCGCCCGCGCCCGAACCAGCCAAGGACGCTCTCGAGCGCGCGCCGGACCGGATTCTCGCGCGATCTCGAGGCCGGTGGACGGGTCCCCGTCGGCTTCTGCGCAGAGTCGGAGCCGAGACCACGGAAGATCCCGCACACGCCTTCGGGCGCCGTTCCGCGCAGAAAGACCTCGCGATCGCCCCCGCACATGAATCCGGCGCGAAGTCCCGATTCCACGTCGACGTCGACCGATTCGACACCGGTGGGGACGGTGAACTCCTCGGCGGGCGCCTTGCCCCGCGCGACTTCGAGCACGTCGGCGAAGATAGGAAGCGCAGCGACCGAACCGGTCACGCGCGCGCTCTCGCCGTCGTCGAAACCGACCCAGACGGCGATCACGATCTCGGGCGTGTAGCCGATGAACCAGGCGTCGCGGTAGTCGGAGCTCGTGCCCGTCTTGCCGGCGATGTCGCCGCGGAATCCCATCGCTCGCAGCGCCGCCCCGGTGCCGCGGTCGACGACTCCCTCGCAGCGCGGAGGTGACCAGGTAGACCTCGGCCGGGTCGAATGCCGTCTCGGCCTCGCGAGGACGCTCCTCGAGCACGCGTCCGTCCGCGCGAACCACACCGGTGTAGGAGCGCAACATCGGCAACGAGCCCTCCGCCGCGAGCACCGAGTAGGCCCGTGCGACCTCCAGAACCGTGACCTCGAACGATCCGAGCGAGACGCTCGGCACGGGCGCGAGCGGGCTCTTGATGCCGAGTCGCCGCGCCGTCTCGACGATCCGCTCGGGACCGACCGCGATGCCGAGCTTCGCGATCGGAACGTTCAGCGACTTCTCGATCGCCTCGCGCAACCGTCACGGTGCCGTGGTACTCGCCGTCGTAATTCACCGGCTTCCAGGTGCCGCTCGGAAGCTTCAGCGTGAACTGCTCGTCCTCGAGCTTCGAGAGCAGCGTGAAGCGAGCCGCTCCGGCGCTGCGTCCGACCGCGGCGAGCAGAACGATCGGCTTGAAGACGCTTCCCGGCTGGCGCAGCGCCTGCGTCGCGCGATTGAACTGGCTCCGCTTGTAGTCGCGACCACCGACGAGCGCGAGCACCTCGCCGCTGCGCGGGGAGAGCGCGACGACCGCCGCCTGAAGCGGGGACTCCGGCCGGCGCAGCTTCGGATAGTCCTTCTCGAGCCGCTCGAGGCCGCGTCGTGACCGCCGCGTTGGCCGCACGCTGCAGCTCGGCTGTCGAGCGTCGAGTAGATCGCCATCCCCTCGCTCTGCAGGATCTCTTCGCCGTATCTCTCCGAAAGCTCCTGACGCAGCTCCTCGACGAAGTACGGCGCGACGTGCTCGTCCACGTACACGTCGCGCACGCCGAGATCCGCGATCAGCGGCGCTCTCGTAGGCATCGCGATCGATCCTGTTCTGCTCGCGCAGCACGGAGAGCACCAGGTCGCGGCGTTTGCGCGCGGCCTCGGGGTGCTTGTACGGCGAGTAGAGATTGGGACCCTTGATCATCCCGGCGAGCAGCGCGGCCTCGGGCAGCGTGAGTTCGCCGACCCGCTTGCCGAAGTAGTGCTGCGAGGCCTCGCCGACGCCGTGGATGGCGACCGAGCCGCGCTGGCCCATGTAGACCTCGTTGAGATACGCCTCGAGGATCTCGCGCTTGGTGTGATTGCGTTCGAGCAGGAGCGCCATCAGCGCTTCCGTCGCCTTGCGCGTGAGCGTGCGCTCATGGGTCAGGTAGAAGTTCTTCGCGAGCTGCTGCGTGAGTGTGCTGCCGCCCTGCACGACGCGGCGGGCGCGCAGGTTGGCGAGCATCGCGCCGGCGATGCGCCAGACGTGGATGCCGCTGTGCTCGAAGAAGGACTGGTCCTCGACCGAGATGATCGCATCGACGAGCGCCGGAGGGACGTCGGCGAGGGCTTCGAGACGCCGATCCGCTCGTTCCACGCCGTGAAACTGCGCGATGATCTCGGGCTCGAGCGTCGCCGACGCGAGCAGGTCGCCGGCCGGGTCTCGCACCGCGGCGATGCGAGTTCCGGTCAGGCGCAGCGCGAAGAGCCGGGCCGGGTCGTTGCGGTCGGGCAGGCGCACGGCGCGGCGGTAGATCTCGAGCAGCTCCGCGGACTTCCGGTACTCGCCCGGCCGAAGCGGCCGTTTGGCGCTGACGGCCACCAGATAGCCCATCCGATCGAGCCGTTCGCGCAGGCGAATCCGCTCGATATCGGTGCCGGGGCGAAGCTCGAGCGGCCGCGAGTACACGCGAGACGGAACGGCGAAGAGTCGGCCCTGGAAGCGCGCCTCGACCCGGTCCTCCAGGTCCGAGACGGCGCGGAGACCGAAGACCCCCACGAGCACGAGGAGGATCGCGAACAGGAGCGTCGCTCTCGGGAGATGTCTGCGCACGAGCAGAGCTTATTGCGCGCGAGTCGCTTGCGCGCCCCCCTTCGCGCGGGCATCCTCGTCCGGCCCCGAGGGAAGAATGGCCGAATCCAAGAGCTCCAAGACCTGGGGCGGGCGTTTTGCGAAGCCCACGGATCCGCGCATGGAGCGCTTCTCGGCGTCCGTGCACGTGGACGGGCGGCTTTGGGCGCAGGACGTGCGCGGAAGCGTCGCGCACGCGCGCATGCTCGCCAGCCAGGGAATCATCAGCAGCGCCGAAGGCGAGCAGCTCGTGAAGGGCCTCGAGCAGATCGCGCTCGAGTTCGAGGCCGGAACGCTGACGCTCGACCCGGTGCTCGAAGACGTCCACACGAACATCGAGCGGCGGCTCGGCGAGCTCGTCGGACCCCTCGCGGGCAAGCTGCACACGGGGCGCAGCCGCAATGACCAGATCGCGCTCGACCTCTTGCTCTGGATGCGCGAGCAGATCGGCGTCGTGCTCGGCGCGCTGGCCGGGCTGCGCGGGATTCTGGTGGAGCGGGCCAGCCGCGAGGTCGACGTCGTTCTGCCCGGCTACACGCATCTGCAACGGGCACAGCCGGTGCGGCTCGCACACCACTGGCTCGCACACTACGAGGCTCTGACGCGCGACGCGGGCCGGCTCCGCGACGCGCGCGCGCGCATGTCGCGCTCGCCGCTCGGCGCGGGAGCGCTCGCCGGCAGCACGTTGCCCATCGACCGCGAGAGCACGGCGCTCGAGCTCGGATTCGACGCGCCGACCCGCAATACGCTCGACTCCGTTTCGGCGCGCGACGCCGCGCTCGAGCTTCTCGCCGCGCTCGCCATCACGATGGTCCACCTCTCGCGCTTGTGCGAGGAGCTCGTGCTCTGGAGCTCGGCCGAGTTCGGCTTCGTCGAACTCGACGACGCCTTCTCGACCGGCTCGAGCCTGATGCCGCAGAAGAAGAACCCCGACGCCGCCGAGCTCGTGCGCGGTAAATCCGGTCGGGTGATCGGCGACCTGGTGAGTCTGCTCGTGACGATGAAGGGCCTGCCGCTCTCGTACAATCGCGACATGCAGGAGGACAAGGAGCCGGTGATCGACGCCGTCGATACCACCCGCACCTGCCTCGAGGTGCTGACGGCGGTCCTTGGCAGTCTGCGAGTGAACGCCGCGATCATGGAACGCGCCGCGAGCGATCCGATGCTGATCGCGACCGACCTCGCCGATCATCTGGTGCTCTCCGGCGTACCGTTTCGCGAGGCGCACGGAATCGTCAGCAGCGTGGTCGCGCACGCCATTGCCTCGGGCGTGCCGCTCTCGGCGCTCTCGCGCACGACGCTGCACTCGTTCCATCCCGCGCTCGACATCGAACCCGCGGAGTTCTTCCGCGTCGAGCGCTCACTCGAAGCGCGCCACGAGCCTGGCGCACCGTCCCGTGCTCGCGTCCTCGAGGCGATCGCCGCGTCGCGCGCAGAGCTGGCGGCGGAAACGACATGATCCGCGCCTGCGTCATCACGCTCGCACTCGTTGCCGTCGCCGCGTGCGGCAGGTACGGCCCGCCGGTGCGCGAGTCCGGCGCGAGCCGGGCGGAGAAGGCCGCCGTGTCCTCGGCTCCCGCGGAAGCCGACACCGAGGCGTGTCCAGATCCGAACTCGCCCGCGCCGGGCACCCGGACGACCCCGTGAGCGCGTCGGCGACGATCCGATTCGCGAAGATGCACGGAGCCGGGAACGACCTGATCGTCATCGATTGCCTCGCGGGCGATCCGGTCTCCGACTGGGCGAGCTTCGCGCGCTTCGCACTCGACCGCCGGCTCGGGATCGGTGGCGACCAGCTTCTGCTCGTCCGGCCGTCCCGTGACGCGGACTTCGCGATGGCGATCCGCAACGCGGACGGAAGCCAGGCCGAGATGTGCGCGAACGGGATCCGCGCGTTCGCGAAGTACGTGCGCGACCGGGGTCTCACCACGAAGGATGCGATTCGCGTCGAGACGCTCGCGGGGATCGTCACGCCGCGCTGGCTCGGCGACGATCAGGTCGAGGTCGAAATGACCCGGCCCGTGCTCGAGCCGACGAAGATCCCGACGCTCCTGCGCGGCGATGCGCCCTTGATCGATGTTCCGCTCGAGGTCGGTGGCGAAGAGCTGCGGGTCTGCGCCGTGGGAATGGGCAATCCCCACTGCGTGGTCTTCGTCGACGATCCGGAGTCGTTCCCGGTCGAGCGGCTCGGCAAGCTGATCGAGCACCATCCGGCATTCCCCGAACGCGTGAACGTGGAGTTCGTCGGCGTGCGCTCGCGAACCGAGTTGGTGCAGCGCACCTGGGAGCGCGGGTCCGGCGAGACGCTTGCGTGTGGCAGCGGGGCGTGCGCGGTCGGTGTCGCGGCGGTGCTCTCGGGCCGTGCGGAGCGCGACGTACGGATCGAATTGCGCGGCGGGGTCTTGCGCATTCGGTGGCCCGAGGACGACGGTCCGGTGTTCATGACGGGCCCGGCGGCCCACGTCTTCGACGGAGAACTCAGATGGCCTTGAATCTGTCCGGAGCGTTCACGGCGCTCGTCACGCCGTTTCACGCCGACGGCTCGCTCGACCTCGACGCGCTCGCGCGTTTCGTCGAGTGGCAGATCGAGGGCGGCGTCTCGGGTCTGGTTCCCTGCGGCAGCACCGGCGAGTCGGCCACGCTGACGCCCGAGGAGCACATGCGCGTGGTTCGGCACGTCGTCGAGGTCGCCGCGAAGCGCGTGCCGGTCATCGCGGGCACGGGCTCGAACTCGACGCGCGAGGCGATCGAGCTCACGTCGGCAGCGCGGAGCGCCGGCGCCGACGCGGCGCTCCTGATCTCGCCCTACTACAACAAGCCCACGCAAGAGGGCATCTACCAGCACTACCGAATGGTGGCCATCGAGAGCGGGCTTCCGATCGTCCTCTACAACATCCCCGGGCGAACCGCGTCGCGGATCGATCCCGAGACCACGGCGCGGCTTTCGCGCGTCCCGGGCGTCGTCGGACTGAAGGAGTGCGGTGGCGACTTCGCCGCGACGGCCGAGACGATCCAAGCGGTCGCGCCGGGCTTCTCCGTGGTCTCCGGCGACGACCCGCTGACGCTGCCGCTGCTCGCGATCGGTGCGCGCGGAGTGATCTCGACGGTCGCGAACGTCGCGCCGCGAGAGGTCTGTGAACTCGTGCGCTCGTTCGACTCCGGTGACATCGCGAGCGCGCGAAGGCTGCACTACGAGCTGCTCTCGCTCACGCTCGCGCTCTTCGTCGAGACGAATCCGATCCCGGTGAAGACGGCACTCGCGATTCTGGGACGGATTCCTACCGCGACGCTGCGTCTGCCGCTGACGGCGATGGCCAAGAAGAACCGTGATCGCCTCGAAGCCGCGCTCGCCGAGCTGCCTCGCGCATGATTCGGGTACTCGTCGTCGGTGCGGGCGGGCGCATGGGCGCAGCTCTTCAGCGCTTGATCGGCGCGTCGGATGATCTCGTGATCGGCGCAGCGCTCGAACACGCGTCGAGCCCGTCGCTCGGCCGAGAGGTCTCGCACGGCGTGAAGATCGGCGCCGACGTCCGGGCCGCCTGTGCGGTCGCGGACGTCGCGGTCGATTTCTCCTCGCCCGAATCGACCCTCGCGCTCGTCGAGGCCGCGGAAGCGCGTGGTCTGCCCCTCGTGATCGGAACGACGGGACTCGACGCCGCGGGAGAGAGGCGCATCGCGCAGGCCTCTTCGCGTTCGGGAATCGTGCGGGCGGCGAACTTCTCGATCGGCGTCACGGTTCTGCTCGATCTCGTCGCCGAGGCCGCGCGCCAGCTCGAAGGCTACGAGATCGACCTGCTCGAGATGCACCACGACCAGAAGCAGGATGCGCCGAGCGGAACGGCTCTCGCTCTTGCGCGCGAGGTGGCGGCTGCGCGCGGCCAGACGCTGGAACACTCGGTCGTGTACGCCCGTCAGGGGCGGACCGGCGTACGCGATCCGAAGAGCATCGGGATGCAGACGCTTCGGCTCGGCGACAGCGTCGGCGAGCACACGGTGTACTTCGCCGGACCCGGCGAACGGATCGAGCTGTCCCACCGCGCGCTCTCGCGCGAGAACTTCGCTGCCGGCGCTCTGCGCGCCGCGCGCTGGCTGATCGGCCGGGCGCCCGGTCTGTACACGATGCGCGACGTGCTCCGACCCTCGTGATCCGGATCGATTCGGTCTCGAAGCGGCACGGCGCCCAGATCCTCTTCCTCGAGGCCTCGGCGGCCGTCAACCGCGGCGAGAAGATCGGGCTGGTCGGTCCGAACGGCGCCGGCAAGACGACGATCTTCCGGCTGATCACCCGCGAGGAGCTTCCGGACGACGGACAGGTCGCGATCGATCGCGGCCTCACGATCGGGTACTTCAGCCAGGACGTCGGCGAGATGAAGGGCATGAGCGTGCTCGAGGCCACGCTCGACGGCGCGGGTCCGGTTTCCGCGGCCGCCCACGCGCTGCACGAGCTCGAGCACGCGCTCGCCGACCCCGAGCGTTCAGACGAGATGGAATCGCTGATCGAGCGCTTCGGCGAGGCGCAATCCCGCTTCGAATCCCTGGGCGGCTACGGCCTCGAGGCGCGCGCGCGAACCGTGCTCGCTGGGCTCGGCTTCGGTTCGCAACAGGTGGATGGCGACGTCGGTGCGCTCTCGGGAGGCTGGAAGATGCGCGTCGGGCTGGCGCGCATTCTCGTGATGGAACCGGACGCGCTGCTCCTCGACGAGCCGACGAACCATCTCGATCTCGAATCGATCCTCTGGCTCGAGGGCTGGCTCGAGGCGTTCGAAGGCGCGGTCGTGATGACCTCGCACGATCGCGAGTTCCTGAACCGCATGGTCGCAAAGATCATCGAGATCGACGGCGGCGAGCTGATCACGCATTCGGGGAACTACGACTTCTACGAGCGCCAGCGCGCGCTCGCCGAACGCGGGCAAGCAGCCCAGTACGCGCGCCAGCAAGCGATGCTCGCCAAGGAAGAGGCCTTCATCGCGCGCTTCAAGGCGCGCGCCAGTCACGCGTCGCAGGTGCAGTCTCGCGTGAAGAAGCTCGAGAAGATCGAGAAGGTATCGGCGCCCAAACGCCGCGAGACACTCGAATTCTCGTTCTCGCCGTCGCCGCGGTCGGGCGACGACGTCGCGAGGCTCTCGGGTATCCGCAAGGCGTATGGGGAGCGCGTCGTCTTCGACGGCTTCGACCTCTTGATCCGCCGCGGTGAACGTTGGTGCGTGATGGGCGCGAATGGCGCGGGCAAATCGACGCTGCTCGAGATCGTCGCGGGCGCTCGCGCTCCCGACCTCGGTTCCGCGGTTCTCGGCGCGAGCGTGAAGCTCGGCTTCTTCGCGCAGCACTCGATGGAGCTGCTCGAGGCCGACGAGAGCGTCTGGCAGACGCTCGAGCACGCCTTTCCCAAGGCATCGATCGGTTCGCTGCGCGCGCTCGCCGCGGGCTTCGGGTTCCCGGGAGACGACGTCGAGAAGCGCTGTCGCCTGCTCTCCGGCGGCGAGAAAGTCCGTCTCGTGATGGCGCGGATGCTCTACGATCCGCCGAACTTCCTCGTCCTCGACGAACCGACCAATCACCTCGACCTGCCGACGAAGGAGATGCTGATCAAGGCTCTCGGTGATTTCGAGGGCACGCTGCTCATGGTGTCGCACGACCGGCACTTCCTGTCGGCGCTCACGAATCGGGTCCTCGAGCTCGGCAGCGACGGTCCACGGCCGTACGGGTCGGGCTATGCCGACTACGTCGTCGCGAGCGGTCACGAGGCGCCGGGAATGCGGGCCCCTCTACCCTGACTCACACCGTCAGCGATCGCAGTGCACTCGAAGCCGCTCTTGCTTCGATCTCCAGTTTCGCGACGAAACGCCGACGCGAGATCGATGCCGACCGGTCGATCGACAGAGCCGAAGTGGCGAACGAGCCTCGCCACGCTCACGGCCTACAGCCGGGCGCTCGACTACCACGCTTTGATCACGGTCACGGATCTGCGGGGACGGATCACACATGCAAACGATCTGGCGTGCCGGATCAGCGGGTACGAGCGGGCGGAGCTGATCGGGAACGACCATCGCATCTTGAACTCCGGCCGGCACCCGAAGCTCTTCTGGTCGGAGATGTGGGCGACGATCGTCCGAGGCGAGACGTGGCGGGGTGAGGTCTGCAACAAGGCGAAGGACGGCTCGCTCTACTGGGTGGACACGACGATCGGTCCCGTGCGCGGTGCCGACGAGAGCATCGCCGGATACATCTCCGTCCGAATCCTGGTCACCGACCGCAAGCGCGCCGAGAAGGCTCTGGCCGAGAGCGAGGCCAAGTTCCGAGCCCTCGCCGAGGGCACCGGCGTGATCCTCTGGGAGTACGACCTGTCCGCACACGCGCTCAGCTACGTCTCCCCCCAGGCCGCTTCGCTGGGGTATCCGCTCGATCGCCACTTCGAGCCGGGCTTCTGGGAGTCGGTCGTCCACCCGGACGACCGCGAGCAGATGATGGCGTCCCGTCGAGCGCTGATTCAGGAGCAGACCGATCTTCGAATGCAGTACCGGATCGTCTGGGCCGACGGCTCCGTCCACTGGTTGGACGACGCCGTGTCGGTGACCGTCGTGGGGGGCAAGGTGACTACACTTCGGGGTGTCATCATGGACATCACCGAATCGCGACAGCAGAGAGAGGAGCTCGCGCGAGCGCGCGACGCGGCAGAGGCGGCCAGCCGCTCCAAGACCGAGTTCCTCGCGAACATGAGCCACGAGATCCGCACGCCGATGACGGCGATCCTCGGCTATGCGGATCTGCTCCGTGACGAAGGTGAAGTGGGCCGGTCGTCGGCACTGCGGCTCGAGATCATCGAAACGATCAGCCGCGCCGGCCAGCACCTGATGAGCATCCTCGACGACATCCTCGATCTGTCCAAGATCGAGGCGAACAAGGTCGCGACTGAGAATATCGAGACGCCGCTCGCGCAACTCCTCGTGGACGTGAAGAGCCTCGTGCAGCAACGGGCGGTCGAGAAGGGCGTGACGGTGAACCTCCGCCTCGAGCCCGCACTTCCGGAGCGAGTTCTCTCCGACCCGACCCGACTGCGGCAGATCTTGATCAATCTCTCTGGCAACGCGGTGAAATTCACCGAGAGCGGGTCCGTGACGATCGCCGCCCGCGCCGAAGACCGCGACGGCCAATCCCGCCTGATCATCGACGTCGAGGACACGGGTCGCGGTCTGACACCTCCCGAAGCGGAGCGGCTCTTCAACGCATTCGCGCAGGCCGACGGGACGATGACGCGAAAGTTCGGAGGCACGGGTCTGGGTCTGACGATCAGCCGCCGACTTGCGCGGCTGATGGGCGGCGATCTCTCGCTCGCCTGGAGCGAGCCGGGGCGAGGTTCGTGTTTCCGCCTCGATCTACCGCTGGAGCCCGTCCCCGGTGCGGGAGATCCGAGACGTCTCGAAGGCGAGCGCAGGCCACCGACGTCCGCAGCCAACCCGACGCCGATCTCGCTCTCGGGCCGAATCCTGGTCGCCGAGGACGGCGCGGACAACCGACGTCTGCTCGCGTTCCACCTCGAGAAAGCCGGAGCGCGCGTGGACCTCGCCGAGGATGGCGTGCAAGCGCTCGAGATGCTGATCGAAGCCGAAATCGCCGGCGCGCCGTACGACCTGCTGCTCAGTGACATGCAGATGCCCGAGATGGACGGATTCACTTTGGTCCGCACGCTGCGCGGCCGGGGATCGACGCTGGCCGTCGTCGCCGTGACGGCCCACGCACTCTCCGAAGACCGGGAAGAGTGCATGTCCGCCGGCTGCGACGACTACACCGCCAAGCCCATCGACCGAGCGGCTCTGCTCGAGAAATGCGCCAGGTGGATCGGCAGGAAGAGCGCGAAAGCGCTCGTTCCGCCGTCTCACATGTCGAAGTAGAGCTCGAACTCGTGCGGCGTCGGCCGCAACGCCATCGGGGCGATCTCCGCCTCGCGCTTGTACTCGATCCACGCCTCGATCGCGTCCTGCGAGAACACGTCTCCCTTCAGCAGGAACTCGTGATCCTCCTCGAGGTTCGCGAGCGCGTCCGACAGGCTGTGCGGCATGGTCGGCACGTTCGCGAGCTCCGCCTTGGAGAGCGCGTAGATGTTCTTGTCGAGCGGCTCGCCCGGATCGATCTTGTTCTCGATCCCGTCGAGCCCCGCCATCAGCATCGCCGCGAAGGCCAGGTACGGATTGCACGTCGGATCGGGGAAGCGCACCTCGATGCGCTTCGCCTTCGGCGACGGCGGAGTACATCGGGATGCGGATCGCCGCTGAGCGGTTGCGGCTCGAGTACGCCAGGTTCACCGGCGCCTCGTAGCCCGGCACGAGCCGCTTGTACGAGTTCGTGGTCGGGTTCGTGATCGCCGCGAGCGCCTTGGCGTGCTTGAGGATGCCGCCGATGTAGTACAGGCACATCTTCGACAGGCCCGCGTACTCGTTGCCCGGCGAAGAGCGGCTTGCCGTCCTTCCACAGGGACTGGTGCGTGTGCATGCCCGAGCCGTTGTCGCCGAAGAGCGGCTTCGGCATGAACGTGACCACGCGACCGGCGTTCTTCGCCACGTTCTTGCACGACGTACTTGTAGACCATCAGCTGGTCGGCCATCTCGAGGAGCGGCGCGAAGCGCATGTCGATCTCGGCCTGCCCCGCCGTCGCCACCTCGTGGTGGTGCGTCTCGACGACGATCCCGAGATCCTCCATCTGCAGGACCATCTCGCTGCGGATGTTCTGCTGGGAGTCGGTCGGCGAGACCGGGAAGTAGCCTTCCTTGAAGCGCGGCTTGTAGCCGAGGTTCGGTCCCTCGTCGCGCCCGCTGTTCCACTTGCCCTCGATCGAGTCGACGAAGTAGTAGCCCTCGTTGGGTCCGGTCGAGTAGCGCACGTCGTCGAGGATGAAGAACTCGGCCTCCGGACCGACGTAGGCGGTGTCGGCGATCCCCGTGAGCTTCAGGTAGTTCGCCGCGCTGCTGCGCGATCTGTCGCGGGTCGCGGTCGATACGGCTCGCGCGTGATCGGATCGATGATGTTGCAGATCAGCGACAGCGTCGGGTGATCGCAGAACGGATCGATGAAGGCCGTGCGCGCGTCGGGCACCTGCAACATGTCGCTGTTGTCGATGCTGCGCCAGCCGCGAATGCTCGAGCCATCGAAGCCGAGCCCGTTCTCGAACGTGTCCTCGTCGAGCTCGTGCAGCGGGTGGGATTTGTGCTGCCACTGGCCGACGAAGTCGGTGAACTTCAGATCGACGAGCTTGACGCCCTCGCTGCGCGCGAACGCAAGCACTTCCTTGGGGGTCCGGTCCTTGTGCATCTCTTCCTCTCTGACGATCCAGTTGCCTAGATCGCGTCCTCGCCGCGATCGCCGGTGCGGATCCGCACCGCTTCGATCACGGGCAAAACGAATATCTTTCCGTCACCGATCCGGCCGGTGTTCGCCGAGCCCTGGATCGCTTCGACCACCTTCGGCACGAGGTCGTCGGGAAGCGACGATCTCGAGCTTGATCTTGGGCAGGAAGTCCACGACGTACTCCGCGCCGCGATAGAGCTCGGTGTGCCCCTTCTGGCGCCCGAAGCCCTTCACCTCGGACACGGTGATGCCCTGAACGCCGATCGCGTTCAGCGCCTCCTTCACCTCGTCGAGCTTGAACGGCTTGATGATCGCCTCGACCTTCTGCATCGATCCAAACCTCTCTGAAACGGCTCAATTAGCAAGCCTTATACCATACGATCCGGCGCGCTTCGCACGCCCCCGATCGATCCGCGCCGAAGGGCTGCGCAGGACCCGGGCAGCCTTGCCCGATTCCCACGCAGCCGACGTTTGGAGCCTTCCCTAGTCGAAGATGTACGCGACGTTGATGATCCCGTAGAGGTCGCCGTCGGCGGAGCCACCTCCCTGCGGGAACACGTCATCGGTCCAATCGTCCGTGTTGTAGGTGTCGTACCGGACCTCGAAACGCGTGAGCAGGTTCGGGGTCAGCTTGTAGCCGAGCGTGCCGGTGAGCGAGTAGGCCATCGTGTCCTGACCCGGGAACATCCGGTAGCCGTCGCTGTCGCGGAAGACCTCGCCACGCACCGCGAGGCTCGTCTTCTCGTCGAAGGTGTACTGGCTGCCGACCGAGGCGCCGTACCACTGGGCGTTTCGGGTGCTGCCAACTCCCTGTGGCCCGTCGGTGAAGGACACATCCTTCTGCATGCCCCAATCCAGGTTCCACCAGAGCGTGAGCTCCTCGCACGCGGCATAGGTGGCCGTCCAGTCGATGACGGTGGCGCGGTCGGTGTTGAAGTTCACCACGTCCTGGCCGGCAAAGCCCGTGTTCCCGTCCGAGCCATAGTAGGTGGTCAGGGCGGTGCTGAACGGGCCGCTCGCGTAGTTGAGCTGCCCGAGCACGCCCTTGTTGTCGTTCGTATCGGTGGCGTTGTTCCAGCCGTTCGCGACCGCGAGCGCCCAGCCCCATTCCTCGTTGAAGCTGCTGCTCGCGACCAGACCCGTGTGCACGAGCGGGATCGCGTAGGTGAAGAGCAGGCCCTGCGTGACGTTTCGGTTCGAGACCGTGTCGATCACCTCGGAACCGAGGAGTGTCTCCCACTTGCCGAACTTCATGACCACGTCGTTCCAGTTGTACGAGGCGTACATTTCCTGGACGTAGACGAAGTTGTCGGAAGCCCATCCATCGGTGTTGAAGCGGTAGCCGCCGAGGATGCCGCCGTCGTCGCCGAACATCAGATCGATCTGGAAGCCGGCCTCGCCCGGGGACGCGGCCTCCCGCCCGATCTCGATCTTCGCCGCGTCGAGCGCGAACGTGTTGTGATCGAGGTTGAACTGGTTGACCGACTGCGAATAGCTCGGATCGTCGGGGTTGTTGTTGTTGTAGACGTACGACGCCGAGACGAACCCACCCATGTCGACCGTGTCGAAGAACGCATCGAGCGCGCTCGGCTCGCTGCCTGCGGACACGGCAGGGGTTGCTCGACTGTTGAGCACCTCCTGCTGCGCGGCCACGGTCTGTTCGCTCGCCGCGAGCTTGTCTTCGAGCTGCGTCATGCGCTGTTCCATCGCCGCAAAGCGTGCATCCGAGGCGGCGTCCGCGAGCGCCGGACTCGGCGAAAAGCACAACAATGCCGCGACGATCGCGGACTGGGTTCCGGTTCTTCGAGTCATCACGCTCCCTCCGATCAGCGAACCGCCGCATTGCGGCCGCGAGTGTGTCGGCGAGGGCACTTGTGCAACGGGCGTGCCGTCAGCGCGGAAGGATTTCGCGGAGCCGCTCGAGCGTGTGCGGAGTCCGAAGCGGCTCGAGATCGGGCACGAGCCGAAGCAGGTCTTCGAACGTGTCCACGTCGTAGTGCGCGGGCAAGAGCTCGACCCTCAGGCCGAGCGCGCGCGCCCGTGCGAGCGTCTGGCCGAGCACGTCTGAACGCGAGAGCTCGAGATCGAAGAGCGGATCGCATCCGCCGCGAAGCCCGATCAGGTTGTATCCACCGTCGCGATCGGGGCAGAGCACGATCTCGGAGTGGTCGAGCGCAGCGAACGCTTCGGACACGCGCTCGGCCGGCAGCGTCGGGCTATCGGTTCCTCTCAACACGATCCGGTCGAATCCCTCGGCTTGGTGACGGCGGAAGAGCTCTCCCATTCGCGCCGCGAGGTCGGGACCCGTCTGCGGCAGCAGCCGCCAGCCCGCGCGCGTGAAGCGCTCGAACCATTCGCGTGCGCCGACGGGCGAGAACCAGATCGCGCGTTCGCAGTCGCGCTCGGTCGCGTGCTGTTCGACAATGTCGAGCAGCATGGCCTCGTACAGTCGCGCCGCGTTCTCGAGCGAGATCGCGGGTGCGAGGCGGGTCTTCACCTGGCCCGCAACGGGCGCCTTGGCGAAGAGCGTGAGAATCCGCCGCGACATGGGCGGATGATACGGAGGGGATTTGAGAGCGTCGCTGGCTTCGATCGCTGCACTCGCGATTTCGATCGCGGTCTCCGGATGCGGACCGTCGGACGAAGAGAAGTCCTCGGCGGCCCAAGCGACCGAGGAGCGGCTCGATCAAGTGCTTCGCGATGTCGTCGATGCGATCCAGGCGAAGCAGCCGGCCTTCATCATGGACCACGTCGCGGAGGAGTTCGTGGACGAGGGGGGTCTCGACTACTTCGGCGTCCGCTCGCTGGTCGAGGCGTACGCATTCCGCGACGAGGAGATCGGCGCACGGCTCGAGAGCGTCGAGATCACGCCGTCCGGAGAAGGCGAGCAGCACGTCGAGGCGCGCGTCGCCTTCACGGTCGGTCAGCGGATCCCGGAAGGTGCCGAGCTCCCGGCGGACGCGACGATCTATTCGTTCGAGGTCGTGTTCGAACTTCGCGCCACGCGTTGGCTGGCGGTTCGCGGCCGCTATCGGCGCGAGTAGTCCTCGACGATCTCGCCGCGGGTCGCTCCGACTCCGAGCTCCGCGCCCGCGCGCGCGTCGGCGACCCTCACGTAGCCGAGCGCAATCGGGCCGCTCGCGCTCGAATGCGCGCTCGACGTGACCTGACCCACGACGGTGTCGCCCAGTCGGATCTCTGAACCGGGCGCGACGAGCTCGCGTGTTCGGAGCTTCACCAGAAGTCGATTCACCGCGCCGCGCGACGCGATGCGCGCGACGATCTCCTGCCCGACGTAACAGCCCTTCGACAGCGAGAACGAATGCTCGAGCCGAGCTTCCTGCGGGAAGGTCCGCGAAGTCACGTCGCTGCCGAGCTTCGGAATCGCCGCCTCGATGCGGAGCGCCTCGATCTGCTCGGGCGAGAGCTCGGACAACGCGAGATCGGCGCGCAAGCGCGGCAGCAGAGCGCGCGGCGCGAGGACGCGCAGGCCGGCGTCGCCGAGACTCCCCCCGGCGATCCAGATCAGGGACTCGCCGGCGAAGTCGGCGCGCTCGAAGCGGCCGGCCGCGGGATCCGCCGCACCGACGGATCGCGAGGCTTCGAGCGCGCCGGGTCCTTCGATCGCGATCTGCCCGATCGCGATCGACTCGCTCGCGAGCGCGACGTCGTCGGCGATGATGTGCTTCTCGAGCACGGCGCAGAGCTCCGATTCGAGCCCTGCCGCGACGTCGAGCAGAAGGGCGTCGGGCTCGGCCAGCACCCAGAGCTCCGCGAGCACGTGGCCCTTCCGGTCGAGCTGGAGCATCGGACGCGCGTCGCCGGGCGCGAGCTTCGCGACGTCGTTTGCGAGCATGCCGTTGAGGAAGCGGACGCGATCGGCTCCGGTCACGCGCACGAGACCGCGATCGGAAAGGTCGCGCACGGCGGCGCTCTGACCGGTCACGGTCTCGAACAAGGTCGGCACGTGCGCCAGGATAGCGCCTGGAACCCGATCAGGCCGCGCGCGCGAGTCTCGCCTGCAGCGCCTTCCAGCACTCGATCATCTTCTCGACGACCTGGAGGTCGTCCTCGTTGTCGACGTCGATCGCGGCGCCACCGAGCTCCGTCGTGATCGTGATGAAGCGCGTACGCAGGAGCGCGCTCGCCGCGCGTTCGATCGCCCTGATCGAGACCCATGCGCGCACCCTGTCCGACGCGCGCGTGTAGCCGCGCCGATGCAGAAGTCCCGCGACGTGGACCGCGAAGTAGCAGCCGAGCACCCAGAGATTCCGCCACTCCTTGCGCAGCACGCGCCAGGCGAGCGCGACCTGACTCGCGATCTCCTTCTGGTAGCGGTTTTCGTACATGTCCTCGACGTAGCTGCGATTCCCCATGCGCAGCGCGCGGACGAAGTGCAGGTTGTTCTGCCGGAAGCGTCCCTCGCGCAGGTTGAAGTACGCCATCTCGACGCCGGGCGAGCCGTCGCGCGGCGAGAAGGGAACGAGCGAGGACTCGGGTGTGAGACCGACGACGTAGTCGCCGCCGCACGCCTCCGCCCGCAGAGCGAAGGTCGAGAGCTCTTCCGGCATCACCAACGGGATGTCGGCCGGCACGACGAGCACGGCGTGAGCGTCGTCCGGCTTCGCACCCGGCCGGAGCGTACGCAGAAAAGTGTGCCAGACGTTCGCGTACAGCGTCTCGCGCTGGGGCACGACGTGGACCGGACACCCGCGCGATGCCGCGAGCGCGAGGCAGCCGAACTCCGAGATCACCTGCTCGAGCCGCAACGGGTTTCCGACCACGAAGACCTCGGAGACCTCGGGCGTGTGCAGCAGCGATTCGAGCACGTGCACGATCATGGGTTTGCCGCGCGATCTCGACGAACGCCTTGCTCTGGCCCCGGATCGCGCGGCTCGCACCGCGGTCGCCGGCCATGAGAATCGCCTGGATGCGCATGTCCCATGGTGACCCGGCGCGAGGAAAAGTGATACCCCGCCCGGGCTTGGCGGACCTCACGCGGCGGAAGCAAGCGCGCGATCGGAGCTCGAATTGCCCGCCGTGAGAGGCTTCGTGCAGACTACCGGCAAGCAATCTCGAATGGAGGAGCGGCGATGCCCAGCGTAGTGGCCACACTGAAGGTGAAGCAGGACAAGATCGACGAAGCGAAGAGCTTCTTGCGCACGCTGGGTGCCAACGTGCGCGCGAATGAACCCGGAACGACGGCCTACGTCTTCCACCAGCGCAAGGACGATCCCTGCGTCTTCGTCGCCTACGAGAAGTACGCGAGCGACGAGGCCTTCAAGCAGCACGGCCAGAACCTGCGCGCGCACGGGGCGGGCTTCGCCGCCATCCTCGACGGTCGTCCGGAGATCGTCCTCCTCGACGAAATCTAGGCGCTGCCGATGATCCGGAACCTGGGGCTGGCGCTGCTGTCGGTCATCGTCGCCCTCGCGTTCTGTGAGGCGATGCTGCGCCTGTTCGGCGCCGACGTTCTGCCCAAGCCGGACCTGTACGTCCTGGACCCGGACGTCGGCAAGCGGATGCGGCCCGGATGGGAAGGCGACGAGTTCAAGGCGCCGGTCAAGATCAACTCCAAGGGCCTGCGAAATCCGGAAACGCCCTACGAGAAACCCGAAGGCGTGTACCGCGTCCTCGCGCTCGGCGATTCCTGGACGTTCGGATTTCGTCTCGACGAGCCCGATTGCTACCCGCGACAGCTCGAGCGCATCCTCGCCGAGCGCGCGTCGCTGCGCGGCGATCCGAGACGCTTCGAGGTGATCAACGCCGGCGTGATCGGTTACTCGACCGACCAGGAGGCCGCCTGGTTGCGGGTCGAAGGCTGGAAGTACCAGCCGGATCTGGTGCTGGTGAACTACTACCCGGTCAACGACACGCACAACAAGCTCGCCTCCTACCGGCGTCGCGCGCAGCTTCGCGACATCCATCCCTGGCTTCTCGAGCTCGTCGAAGCGCCGAAGCGGCTGTACCTGCGCCAGTTCTGGAAAGGCGCGAAGCGGACGCTGCAGTACAAGCTCCGCGTCGCCCGAGCGGACGGTGACCCGAAGGCCGGAGCCGAGGATTGGACGACCGCCTATCGGGAGGGCCGGAAGGGCTGGGAGGCGGTGCGAACGGCGCTCGCCGAGATCGGTGGCGAGGCGCGCCCGCGTCAGGTGCCGGTCCTGGCCGTCCTGCTTCCCGACGCCCAGAACCTCGAGCGCTACTCCGCCAGCTACCACCCGAAGGTCGCGCCGATGATCGAGGGCGCCGTGGCCGATGCCGGTCTGGACTTCTTCGACCTCGAGCCGACGTTCGCGCCGTGGGCCGCCAGGGAGGACGAGGTGCGCTTCGGCGTGCTCCGCCACCCGAACGCGAAGGGCTACGGAATCATCGCGGAAGCGGTCGCGGACGAGCTCGGGCGGCGCTATCTGGGCTGGGCGCAGCCGCCGAGGGCGTTGGTGGAGATGAGCGGGATCGAACCGCCGACCTCTGCGTTGCGAACGCAGCGCTCTCCCAGCTGAGCTACATCCCCGACCGGTTGGGCGGTACCTTAGACCCCCGCTCTCTCGCTTGCCAGCGCAGCTTCGCCTCAACAGCTGCACATCGCTGCCGATAGGGAGGCGTGGCGGGGCCGGTAGTCGGTATCGATCTCGGAACCCTGAACAGCTGCGTCGCCGTCGTGAAGGACGGCAAGGCGGTCGTTCTGGCCGATGAGGCGCGCACGACGACGCCCTCCTGTGTGGCGATCCAGCAGGGGCGGGAGCTCGTCGGGGCGGCCGCGAAGCGCCATGCCGTGACCTCCCCGCAGAGCACCGTGATCGCGGTCAAACGCCTGATCGGTCACGCGTTCGACTCCGACGAGGTGCGCGCCGCGGCCGCGCGCGTTCCGTACACGCTGTCGGCGAGCCCGCTCGGCGGCGTGCTGCTCGAGGTCGAAGGCGCCAAGCTCACGCCCGTCGAGGTCTCGACGAAGATCCTCAAGCGCGTTCGCGAGGTCGCGGAGAAGGCGCTCGGCGTGCCGGTGACACGGGCGGTGATCTCCGTTCCCGCTCACTTCAACGACGTGCAGCGCAAGGCGACCAAGCTCGCTGCCGAGTACGCCGGCCTCGAGGTGCTGCGGCTGATCAACGAGCCGACGGCCGCGGCGTTCGCCTACGGGTACAAGAAGCACAAGGACTTCACGCTCGCCGTCTACGATCTCGGCGGCGGCACGTTCGACGTCACCGTCATGTGTGCCCGCGGCGATACCTTCGAGGTGGTCGCGACCGACGGCGATTCGTACCTCGGCGGTGAGGACTTCGACTACGCGATCGCGGAGTGGCTCGAGAGCGAGTTCGCCGCGGAGCACGGTTTCGATCTTTCGACCCAGCAAGCCGCACGGCTTCGCCTGAAGGAGGCCGCCGAGAAGGCCAAGATCGAGCTCGCCTCGGCCGAAGTCGCGCAGATCGACCTGCCGTTCCTCGCGGTGCTTCCCGACGGAACCCAGGCGAACTTCTCGAGGAGCTTCTCGCGCCAGAAGCTCGTCGAGGTATGCCAGCCGTTGGTCGCGCGGACGCTCGAACTCTGCGAGCGCTGTCTGTCGACCGCGCGCATCTCTCGTGGCGAGGTCGGCGAGGTCCTGCTCGTCGGTGGACAGAGCCGCATGCTCGCGGTTCGCGACGCGGTCAAGGACTTCTTCGGCAAAGAGCCGCGGCGCGACATCAATCCCGACGAGGTCGTCGCGATCGGCGCCGCTCTCTACGCCTACTCCCTGTCCGCCGATCAGCTGCAGAAAGAGGCGGTCGATGCCGCCGAAGACGCCTACGGTGTCGCGGTACGTCGAACCGAAGTCGCGCGCAAGATCGTGAAGGAAGTCGAGAGCCTGCGTGCCAGGCCTCTCGACGACGCGGGTCTGGCCTCGCGCCTGCAATCGCTGCTTCAGGCGACCCAGGCGGACGGCACCATCCCGCCCGACTTCCGCGATACCACCGACCCCGGCTCGATCGGCCCGATCACCTTCGGTACGAGCGAGCCAGCCGAAGACGACTCACCACGGATGCTCGACGTCGCGCACGAGCCTCTTCAGCTCGAAGGTCTGTTGGGGAACTCGGCGAGTGACGATGATCTGCCGACGGCGATCCGGGGTCTGAAGAGCGAGCTGATGCAGCTCGACTACAAGGCCGCCGAGCTGATCGAGCAGCTCGCCAACGACGTGTGCGACGCCGAGGCGTCGGAGCTGCTCGAAATCGCGAAGGATCGGCTGAACGAGAGCCTGACCGATGCCAGGGGCGCATCGGACGAGGTCGTCGAGCAGATCAAGACCGCCGTCGAACACAAGCAGGCGCGGCGCGTGAATCTGCGCGACGTCACGTCGTTGCCACTCGGCATCGCGAGCGCGGGTGGGGTCTTCACCGTGCTGATCGATCAGAACGTCGTCGTTCCCACCGAGCTCGCGCGCGTGTTCACGACCAACCAGGACGGTCAGGCCGAGGTCGAGATCCGCGTCTTCCAGGGCCGTGCGCGAAACGTCGCCGACAACCAGTTGCTCGGCTCCTTCATCCTCGAGGGCATCGCCCCCGCGCGGCGCATGGAGCCGAAGATCGACGTCGCATTCCGAATCGACGAGAACGGAATCCTGGCGGTGCGCGCGTGCAACGCGGAGTCGGGCGCAGAGCAGAGCATCCGGATCGAGGACCCGCTCGGCCTGCAGCAGGTCGAGCCGGCCACACCCGCGCAGGAACCCGAAATCGAAACCTAGCTTGCGCGCCCCCGCGCGTATGGCACGATGGCGACGATGACGCGTGGGCTTGCCATCGCTCTGATGCTCGCGTGCGCCGGCGCTCAGCCAGCGCTCAGCTCCTCGCTCATCACCAGCGCACTGGCCTTTGGAATCCATTCGCACGGCCACGAACACTCGATCGCGCTGCACTCCGACGGCACCCACATCGACATCGTGCTCTCGCACGGCGATGGCGGGAGTCACGATCACGCGAAGATGCCCGCGGATCACGATCATCCGGCATCCCTGCTCGAGGGTGCCCACGTCGTTCACGTCACGGCTGTCGAAGCCGCGAACTCGACCTCGCGCCGCGTGGTGATTCACCAGCCGCTGTCGCTTCCGATCGCGCTCGTGCGTCCGCCCGACGTCGCACGCGCATCGCCGCCGTGCGCGTCGTTCGCGTCGCATGCACGCGGACTGGATCAGCTGAGAACCATCGTCCTCCGTCTCTGAGAGGTCGCGTCGCACCCGAGTCACCGCTCCGCGGTGAGATCTCGATCGATGCCTTCCACTGGAGGACGAATGTCTCATGACCTGCACTGCATGCTTGCGGTGCGCGGTGCTGTTCGCGGCTGGGCTCTGCCTTCCGCTCAGCGGCCACGCACAATCGCCTGCACCGTATCCCGTCGGACGCGAGCTTGCCGTCTTCGAGGCGCCCGCGTCCGCGCAGACCTCTTCTCCCGCCGAGCCGCCTGAGCCCTCCGGCGCGCTCCGGCTCGAGGACGCGCTCGCGGCGGCGCTGCTGCGCAATCCGCTGCTCGCAGCCGACGCGTACGAGGTCCGCGCGCGCGAAGCGGCTCTGCTCCAGGCCGGTGCGCGCCCCAACCCGACGCTCTCGCTCGAGGTCGAGGACTTCGCCGGCTCCGGCGAGTTCAGCGCCCTCGACGGCGCGCAGACCACGCTCCTGCTCGGACAGCTGATCGAGCTCGGTGGGAAGCGAGCCGCGCGGATCGGTCTCGCCTCGGCGGACCGGGACCTGGCGGCGTGGGACTACGAGGTCCGGCGAATCGGTGTGCTGGTGGACTGCGCCAACGCGTTCGTCGACGTGCTGGCCGCACAGGAGCGCGTCCACCTGGCCAACGACGAGGTCGAACTCGCGACCGCGATGCAACGCGTGGCGTCTTCGCGCCTGCGGGCCGGGATCGCCTCACCCGCGGAGCAGATCCGAGCCGACATCGAGGCCGATGTTGCCGAGGTCGAGCGCGAGCACACCGAGCACGGGCTCGCGACCGCTCGACAGATCCTCGCCGCGGTCTGGGCCGGTGAGGAGCCCCGCTTCGAGCGCGCGCTCGGCGATCTCGAGCGGCTCCCCGGAGTTCCGTCTGGCGAGGAGCTGGCCCGGCGGCTCGATGCAAGTCCGAGCGTTGCGCGTTGGCGTGCCGAGCTCGCGCGGCGAGATGCGCTGCGCGCGCGTGCGCAGAGCGAGCGAACTCCGAACGTGACGCTACAGGCCGGTCCGCGCCGCCTCTCGGGCCCCGGAGACACCGCGCTCGTCGTCGGCATCGCATTGCCCCTGCCACTCTGGGATCGCAATCGCTTTGGGATCGCGGAGGCCGAGCACCGCGTCGCGAAGCTCGGAGCCGAAGCGCGCGCCGCGCGAATCCGCGCCGTCACCGATCTCGCGACCGCGCGCGTCGGCCTCGAAGCGTCGACCGAGGAAGCCCACCTGCTGCGCACGCGCGTGCTGCCCGGCGCCGCGCGCGCCGTCGACGTGCTGCGGCGCGGCTACGAGCGCGGCCGTTTCGCCCAGTTCGAAGTCCTCGAAGCCCAGCGTGCGCGCCTCGCGGTGCGGGAGCAGTACCTGCGCGCGCTCGTCGAGGCACATCACGACGCGCAACTGATCGAACGCCTGACCGGCGTGCCGTTGGAGGTACGACCTTGACCCACCGATTCCTGAGCGTTGCCCTGTGCCTGTCGCTCTTCGGCACGATCGCATGCTCGCCCGACGAGCACGTGGACGACGGAGCGGCGTCGTACGAGCGCGGACCGCATGGCGGACGCTGGTTCCCGGACGGCGAGTTCGCACTCGAGCTCACGATCTTCGAACGCGGCGTTCCACCCGAGTTCCGCGCGTACGTGTACCGGAACGGGGAACCGATCGACCCGGCGAGCGTCGAGCTCGACGTGACGCTTCGCAGGCTCGGTGAACGCGTCGATCGGATCGGTTTCGCCGCGCAGGGTGAATACCTGCTCGGCGACCGGACCGTCTACGAGCCCCATTCCTTCGACGCCGAGATCGTGGCGCGGACGAACGGTCGCGAGCACCGGTTCGCGTTCTCGTCGTACGAGAACCGCGTCTCGCTCGCGCCCGATCAGCTCGAGGCCTCCGGGATCTCGATCGAGGTCGCTTCGCCCGCCACGATTCACGAACACGTCCGCCTGAACGGACGGATCGCGCCGAACGCGGACGCACTCGCACACGTGATGCCGCGCTTTCCGGGAATCGTGCGAGCGGTGCACAAGCGGCTCGGAGATCCGATCGCGCGGGGCGATCTGCTCGCGGTGATCGAGAGCAACGAGAGCCTGCACCCGTTCGAGGTGCGCGCGCAGCTCGCGGGCACCGTGATCGCAAAGGACGTCTCGCCCGGCGAGTTCGTATCGAACGATCGGGAGCTCTTCGAGATCGCGGATCTCAGCAGCGTCTGGGTCGATCTCGACGTGTACCGGCGCGACTTCGGGCGGTTGCGTGTCGGCCAATCGGTTCGGATCGACGCGGGAGACGGCTCGGAGCCGGTCGAGAGCGCGCTCAGCTACCTGTCGCCGATCGGCTCGATCAACACGCAGACCCTGCTCGCCCGCGCCGTGCTCCCGAACCCCGATCTCTCCTGGCGGCCTGGGTTGTTCGTGACCGCCGAGGTCGAAGTCGGAGCGAACTCCGTACCGGTCGCCGTGTCCGTCGATGCGCTCCAGCGCCTGCGCGACTGGGACGTCGTGTTCATCACGGTGGATGGCGTCTTCGAGGCGCAGCCGGTCGAGCTCGGCCGCCGCGACGCGACCCACGTCGAGATCGTGTCGGGCCTCGAAGCCGGACAGAGCTATGTCGCCGCGGGCAGCTTCGTCCTCAAGTCCGACGTCGGAAAATCCGGCGCGACGCACGACCACTAGGAGGCCGGGATGCTCGAACTCATCGTTCGCGTGGCGCTCGCGCGCCGCTGGCTGGTTCTGGGGATCACTCTCGCCGCCGCCGGGATCGGCGCCTGGAGTCTGACGACGCTCCCGATCGACGCGGTCCCGGACATCACCAACGTCCAGGTTCAGATCAACACCGAGGCCCCGGGCTACTCGCCACTCGAAGCCGAACAGCGAATCACGTTCCCGATCGAGACCGTGCTCGGCGGCCTGCCGAGACTCGAGTACACGCGTTCCATCTCCCGCTACGGGCTCTCACAGGTCACGGTCGTCTTCGAGGACGGCACCGACATCTACTTCGCGCGCCAGCTCGTGAACGAGCGCCTGAGCGAGGCGGTGTCGCGACTTCCAGAGGGAATCGAGCCCGCGCTCGGGCCGATCGCGACGGGCCTCGGCGAGATCTTCATGTACACCGTGGAGCTTGCACCCGGCGCCACCGACGAGCGCGGCCGCGCGCTCGATCCCACCGACCTGCGGACGCTGCAGGACTGGGTGATCAAGCCGCAGCTTCGCACCGTTCGCGGCGTCACGGAGGTGAACAGCATCGGCGGGTTCGTGAAGGAGGTGCACGTCACGCCGCGCCCGGAACGGCTCGTCGCGCACGGGCTGACGTTCCGCGACCTCCTCGGGGCGATCGCGCAGAACAGCCTCAGCACCGGCGCCGGCTACATCGAGCGCAACGGCGAGCAGGTCCTGGTTCGGTCGCCGGGTCAGCTTCGCGATCTCGACGACGTGCGCAGGGTGGTGGTGGGGCACGCGGGTGGGGTTCCGATCCGCGTGGCCGACGTCGCCGAGGTCGCACTCGGCCGCGAGCTTCGCACCGGTGCGGCGACCGAGGACGGTCGCGAGGCGGTGCTCGGCACGGTCTTCATGCTGATCGGCGAGAACAGCCGGGCCGTCTCGCAGCGCACCGGTGCGAAGCTCGCGGAGATCAGCGAGAACCTCCCGCCCGGCGTCACGGTGCGGACCGTCTACGATCGCACCGCGCTCGTCGATCGCACGATCGCGACGGTGCAGCGGAACCTCGTCGAGGGCGCGCTGCTCGTGATCGCGATTCTCTTCGCGCTGCTCGGAAACGCACGCGCCGCGTTCCTCACGGCGCTCGTGATTCCGCTGTCGATGCTGCTCACCTTCGCCGGCATGGCTCGCGCCAAGGTCAGCGCGAACCTGATGAGCCTGGGTGCGCTCGATTTCGGCCTGATCGTGGATGGGGCCGTGATCATCGTCGAGAACTGCATCCGGCGACTGGCCGAAGAGAACCGCGGTCGCACGACTCCGCTTCCTCTCCGCGAGCGGCTCGACGTCGTCGCGAGCGCCACCCGACAGGTGATCCGGCCGAGCGTCTTCGGGGTCGTGATCATCATGATCGTGTACGTGCCGATCCTCGCGCTGAGCGGCGTCGAGGGGAAGCTGTTCCGGCCGATGGCGATCACGGTCATCCTCGCACTCGCCTCGGCGCTCGTGCTCTCGGTCACGTTCGTTCCGGCCGCGATCGCGCTGCTTCTCGGCGGGCGCATCCGCGAGCGCGAGAGCTGGGTGATGCGCGCGGCGCGTCGGGCGTACGAGCCCGTGCTCGAGATCGCTCTCGCGCGTCCCGCCTGGGTTCTCGGCGGGCGCCGGGGTGCTCCTGCTCGTGTCGCTCGCGGCCGCATCGCGGATGGGGAGCGAGTTCATTCCGAGCCTCGACGAGGGCGACGTCGCGCTCCACGCGCTGCGCATTCCGGGAACGAGCCTCACCCAGGCGGTCTCGATGCAGACCGCGCTCGAGCGCGCGCTTCGCTCCGTGCCGGAGGTGAAGACCACCTTTGCGAAGATCGGCACGGCCGAGGTCGCGACCGACCCGATGCCGCCGAGCGTCGCCGACGGCTTCGTGATGATGAAAGATCGCTCGGAGTGGCCGGATCCGCGCAAGTCCAAGGACGACGTCGTGCGCGCGCTCGAGGCCGCGGTCGCGCGCGTCCCCGGCAACAACTACGAGTTCACCCAGCCGATCGAGATGCGCATGAACGAGCTGATCGCGGGCGTGCGAAGCGACATCGCGGTCAAGGTCTTCGGCGACGACCTCGACTCGCTTCGCGAGACCGGCGATCGGATCGCGAGCGTGCTCGAGGGCATTCCCGGTGCGGCCGACGTGAAGGCCGAGGCCGTGACCGGTCTGCCGATGCTCGAGATCCTGACCGATCGCGACGCGCTCGCCCGCTACGGGCTCTCGCAGGGCGAGGTCCAGGAGGTCGTGCGCACCGCGATCGGAGGATCCGTCGCGGGCCAGATCTTCGAGGGTGACCGGCGCTTCGATGTCGTCGTGCGCCTGCCCGAGGCGCTTCGCGTCGACTACGAGGCGCTCGAGCGGATTCCGATCCTGCTCCCGCGGCACGCCGGCGAAGCCGGAACGTCGAGCGAGTTCGTGCCGCTCGGCTCGGTGGCGAAGCTCTCCATCGGCACCGGCCCGAACCAGATCAGCCGCGAGAACGGCAAGCGCCGCGTCGTCGTCACCGGAAACGTGCGCGGCCGCGACATCGGTTCGTTCGTCGACGAGGCGTCGAGCCGGATTCGCGCCGAGGTCGAGCTTCCGCCCGGGTACTGGAGCGCGTGGGGCGGGCAGTTCGAACAGCTCGAGTCCGCGAGCCGACGGCTTCAGATCGTCGTCCCGCTCGCGCTGCTGCTGATCCTCGCCATGCTCGCGGCCGTGTTCGGGTCCGTCCGCGACGCGTTGATCGTGTTCAGCGGAGTTCCGCTCGCCTGGACCGGCGGCATTGCGGTGCTCTTGCTGCGGGGGATTCCGCTCTCGATCTCGGCGGGCGTCGGCTTCATCGCGCTCTCGGGCGTCGCGGTCCTGAATGGCGTGGTGATGATCTCGTTCGTGAACGAGCTGCGCCGCGAAGGACGCTCGATCGAAGCCGCCGTGCGCGAGGGCGCACTCACGCGTCTTCGACCGGTTCTGATGACGGCGCTGGTGGCGTCGCTCGGCTTCGTGCCGATGGCGATCTCGACGGGTGCGGGAGCGGAGGTGCAGCGCCCGCTCGCCACCGTCGTGATCGGCGGCATCCTGACCTCGACCGCGCTGACGCTCGTCGTCCTGCCGGTTCTCTACTCCGCGGTCGGAGGACGGACGACGCGGAGGAGCGACTAGCTCGAGCTCTTCTTGCCCAGCGCTCCGGCGGGATGCCGGCGGCTGTAGTCCTCGCGCGTGAAGCCCTTGGCTTCCTGGAGCTCGACCGAGAGCGCGGCGAGCACCAGCGTTTCCGCGAGGATGCTCGCGCGCGGCGCGAAGCCGAGCGAATCCCCCTCGTCGGATACGCGCGCGGAAAGCACGACATCGGCGCTTCGCGCGAGGGCCGAGTCGGCGCTTCCGGTGACGGCGACGACGCGCGCACCGAAATCCCGGAGCGCCGCGACCGCGCGCAGGAGCTCCTCCGTCCCGCCGCTGTTCGAGATCGCGATCACCACGTCCCCGGGCCGGATCTGCCCGACGCTTCCGTGTGTCACCTCGGTGCCGTGCAGGAACGAGGCAGGCGTTCCCGTGCTCGAGAGCAGCGACGCCGCGTAGCGCGCGACGTGCTCCGGCTTTCCCACCCCGGTGACGTGAACGCGGCCGCCCGCGCTCTCCGCCGCGAGGATCAGCTCGGCAGCCGCTTGGATCGACGCGAGATCGGTGCGCGCGGCCACCGCGGCGATCTCGCTCGAGGCGACCTTCAGGAAGTGTTCGACCGCACGCTGCGACGTGCTCGGATCGCGTCCGAGCGGCCGCAGCACCAGGGCTCCACCCCCGAGCGCGGCGTAGAGCTCGAGGACGCGCGCGCGCGCGTTCTCGGGATCGTCGGGGAACGCGCCGATCTGCTCGCAGCAGGCGCCTCCGGCGGCGTTCCCGAGCTTGGCCGCCGACTCCAGGTCGAGCCCCGCGTGCAAGCCCGCGAGCAACCCGCCGAGAAACGCGTCCCCCGCGCCGGTGGTGTCGACGACGCGAACGTGTGCGGCGGGCACCGCGATCGCCTCGCCTTCGGAGAGCAGCAGCGACCCCGCGGGCCCGAGCGTGAGCGCGATCAGCTTCGCACCCGTGCGTTCGGCGAGATCGCGTGCGCGCGCGCGGGCGCTCCCCGGCGCGACCAGCCCGTCGAGCGCGGCGAGCGATGGTTTGATCACGTCCGCGAGCCCGAGAACGGCGAGAAGCTCCGCCTCGCTGCCGAGCGCGGGCACCGCGTCCGAGAGCGATACGTCGAGATCGACGACGGTGCGCGCGCCGGCCGCGCGCGCGAGCTCGAGCACCTTCCGAACCGTCGCGAGCGGAAGCTGGGAGATTTCGCTCGTGACCACCGTGGCGTCGGCGAGGAGCGCTCCGTGCTGCGCCTCGACCTCGGCCGGCGTGTACTCCCCGGTCGCCCCGCGCGCCATGTAGATCGCGCGCGCGCCGCTCGGATCGACGTAGACCTGCGCGAACGAGGACGCGCTGCCGTCGCGCAGGAGTCGATGCGCGATTCCCAGCCTCTCCATGCCCGCGCGCAGGAACCGGCCGTTCGGATCGTCACCCTGCTTGCCGAAGATCGCGGTGCGAAGACCGAGCACGCGCGCCCATCCCAGGTGATTCAGGACCACGCCGCCAACGAGTCGTCGAGACACGCCGCCGCGCTCGTCGGTGCGCAAGAGGCTCTTCTCGTCCGCGCCGAGGATGCGCTTCGCGAGGTGGATCTCGTCGACCACCATGCTGCCGGTGCCCGCGACGTCCCAGGACTTCGTGCCCGCGCTCACGGCTCTTCCGCGCATTCGGGGTCCGAACACCAGCGCGCCGGCAGCGCCGACCTGAACCCCGCCGACAGATTCTCGAAGGCTTCGTCGAAACGCGCCGCCTCGTCGGTGGCGAACGCGGACGTGCCGCGTGCGACCGCATCGCTCGACAGCACGCCTCGAAGCAAGAGGCCGCGCTTCAGAGCGGCCAGACTCCGCTTGCCCGACGGAAACCGGTAGCTCTCGGAGAACGCACGGAAGAGCGCGGCGAGCTCGTCCATGCGCTCGACGTCACCCGCGCCCGCGACCTGCCAGGCACGCTGCCACTCGCGCGGCCAGAGATTCGCGGGACCCGACACGACCCCCGCCGGAAGCTGGTCGTGAAGCAGGAAGCGATTCCAGTGCTCGCGCAGGGCGCCGAGAAGGCCCGAGCGCGGGCGCATCATCTCGAGAATGTGCAAGGCCTCACCGACGTAGATCCCGAACGCGCCGCGATCTCGAAACTGACGCGCGGCCTTGGTGTAGTGACCGAGCTTGCGCGGCGGCGCCGATACCTTGATCCCGCGCACGAAGTCGAGCCGCGAGAGCTGCTTCACCCACTTCGTGCGCAGATGGGCGATGTCTCCCGCCGAGATGTCGGCGTTGTCGTACAGGAAGATCGGCAGCCTGCGCTCGCGTGCGTCGAGCAGATCCGCGACGTCGCGGGCGATGAAGCGAACGGGGTCGTCGATGTCGCGGATCGCCAGCGGCGCGATCACCCCGGCATGCGCACCGACGTCGAGCGCGAGCTCGAGCGTTTCGAGCGTCTCCTCGCGGGTCGGCGCGGTCAGCCCGACCCACGCCTCCACCGTTCGGTGTCCGGCCTGCGCGAGCCGCGCCTCGTGCTTGCGGGTCTCCTCGACCACGACGCGAATCACCCGATGGCGGCGCGTCTGGTCGAGCCGGTTCCACTCGCCGGTCGTCCCCATCACGAAGATCACGTCCGCGCCGCGTCCGGCCTGGATCAGGTAGCGCACCAGGCGACGCTGATCGGCGTCGATCGGCTCGCCGCCCGCGTCGACGCAGGTGATGCAGGGAATCGAGAGGCCGCCGCGCGGCGTGTAGTTTTCGAGCGTGCGCACGTCCCGAACTTACGTCCCCTGTTGGCGCGGGTCGAGGGCATCGCGCAGCCCGTCCCCGAGCAGGTTGTACGCGGTCACCGTGACGAAGATCGCGGCGCCGGGGAAGACGGCGAGCCACCACGCGGTGGTGTTGGACTGCGCGACCGCGAGGATCGATCCCCAGGTGACGACGTGCGCGGGCACGCCGATGCCCAGGAACGACAGGCCCGACTCGGTCAGGATCGCGCTCGCGACGCCGAACGACATCGAGACCAGCACGGGCGCGATCGCGTTGGGCAGGATGTGGCGGAGCATGATGCGCGTGTCTCTCGCGCCGAGGCTCTGCGCCGCCGCGACGTAGTCCATCGCGCGGACGCGCAGGAACTCGCTGCGAATCAGACGCGCGATCCCGACCCAGCCGGTCAACCCGAGGATCACCATGATCAGATAGACCGACGGTTTGAAGACGGCGGCGACCGTGATGATCAGGAAGAACGTCGGGATGCCGAGCATCACCTCGAAGATCCGCGAGAGCACCAGGTCCGCCGGTCCGCCGTAATAGCCGGCGATCCCGCCGAGCAGAACTCCGATCGAGGCCTGGATCGCGACGACCACGAGTCCGATCGTGAGGGAGACGCGGATGCCGTGAATCAGACCGGCGGCGACGTCCCGCCCCAGACCGTCGGTGCCGAGCCAGTGCTCGCGCGACGGGGCCTCGAAGACGTCGCCGGTGATGTCCGGCACCGTCGCGCTGTAGGGAATCGGCGGCCAGTACACGCGGTCGGCCGTCGCTGCGAGGCGCGAGAAGCGCTGGTTCGCGAGCGGTGCCGGCCACTGACGGGCGCCGAGCCAGACCTGGTAGTCGATCAACACCGGGTAGTAGCTCTCGCCCTCGATCTCGATGTAGTACGGCTTGTCGTTCGCCACGAAATCCGCGAGCAACGCCAGCAGCGCGAGCAGTCCGATCACGCCGATTCCGAAGACCGCCCGCCGCTCGCGCCGGAGCGCGCGCCAGACGCGGGCGCGGGCACCCTCCACCGGCTCGTTCGACGCGCTCACGCCCGCGATTTCCCGAAGCTGATGCGCGGATCGACGAGCGCGAGCGCGATGTCGGCGAGCAGAAAGCCGACCAGCGTCAGAAACGAGCTCGCGGTGAAGAGCGCGAGAACGACCGGATAGTCGCGCGCGAGCACCGCCTGATAGCCGAGCTGCCCGATCCCGGGGATCGAGAAGATCCGCTCGATGATCACCGAGCCGCCGATCAGACCGGGAAGGATGCCCGCGAGAATCGTCACCATCGAGATCAGCGAGTTCCGGAGCATGTGTTTGCCGATGACGGTGCGCTCGGGAAGTCCCTTGGCGCGCGCGGTGCGGATGAAATCCTGGCGCGCGTTCTCGAGCATCGCCGAACGCATGTAGCGCGAGAGCTCCGCGTAGCTGCCGAGCGTGGTCAGGAAGAGCGGCAGCGCGAGGTGATAGGCGATGTCGGCCGCGCGCTGGCCGAGCGGCCAGTCCGCGCTGTAGTCGAGCGATCGCAGGCCGCCGGGGGGGAACCACGCGAAGTAGTCCCCGCCGCAGAAAAACACGATCAGAAGCACGCCGATCCAGAAGCTCGGCAGCGAGTACAGCATGAAGATCGAGATCGTCGAGATCTGATCGAAGCGGCTGCCCGGGCGCACGGCCGAGTAGATGCCCAGCGGTATCGCGATCAGGTACATGACGAAGATCGAGACCGCGGCGATCGTGATCGTGACCGGAAGCCGCGGACGGATCTTCTCCCAGACCGGCTGGCGGTCCTTCATGCTCGTGCCGAGGTCGGAACGCAGCAGCCCCGCGAACCACCGCGCGTACTGCACGGGAATCGGCTGGTCGAGACCGAGCTCCTTTCGCAGCCGCGCCTTCGACTCCTCGAGATCGGCGAGCTTCTGCGTGCTGATGCCGCTCTGACCCGCGCCGAGCCCGCCCGAGAGGTACAGCTCGACGGGATCGCCCGGCGCGAGATGGATGATCGCGAAGCCGATGAAGGTGATCGCGATGAACGTCGGAACGAGCAGCGCGATTCGCCGGAGCAGGTAGAAGAACACCGCGCTCGCCCTCAGCGATACTTCTGGCTCGCGACCGGAACCCACCACTCGGGCTCGAGCGTCGATCCGGTCGGGTACCACGTCACGCCTTGAAACCGGCGCGCGTAGGCCGCGAGCGACTTCGGCGCGTACACCCAGGTGTAGGGTTGCTCGTCGTGCAGGATCTCCTGCACGCGGTCGTAGAGCCGCTTGCGCTCGGCCGCGTCGAACTCGACGCGATACGTCTCGAGCAGGCGATCGACCTCTGCGTGCTTGAACGAGATGTGATTCGAGCCGCCCGCGACGGCCTGCGACGAGTGCCAGATCTGGAAGAGGTCGGGCGGGATCGTCCCGCTGTTCGTCCAGCCCAGGATCACCGCGTCGTAGTCGAAGCTCTTGACCTTCTCGAGCAGGATCGACCAGTCGATCGCGCGGAAGCTCGCGTCGATTCCCGCGCGCTTGAACTCGTCGACGACGACGAGCCCGAGGTTCTTGCGGTCGTCGTTGCCGGAGTTCGAGACGATCTCGAAGCGCAGCGGCACGCGCTCACCGTCGAAGTCCTTGTCGAGAATCCCGTCGCCGTTCGTGTCGGTCCAGCCGGCCTCCGCGAGCAGCGCCTTGGCCTTCGCGGGATCGAAGCTCCAGCGCGGGAGCGCGGAGTTGAACTCGGGACGCCCGGGGTAGATCGGGGACTCGACCGGATCGGCCAGGCCGAGCAGGAGCTTGTCGCAGACGTTCTGCTTGTCGACGAGGTGCGAGAGCGCCTGCCGCAGCCGCTTGTCCGAGAAGATCGCGCGCTTCTGGTTCCAGCCGATGTACGTGTAGCTGCCCGCGCGATCGACGTGCTTCAAGACGCGCTCGTCGAAGCGCGCGTCGCTGGTCTGCTTCAGGTACTGCACCGGGCGCAGGCCCATGAAGTCGACCGCGCCCGCCTTCAGCGCCGCGAGCGCCGCGTCGAAGTCGTTGATCACGCGGTAGACGACGCGGTCCACCCACGGATCGCCGAGCAGCGGCTGGCCGGGCGCGAAGTACCCCTCGCGATGGCGGAGCTCGATCTTCTCGCCGGTCACGTAGTCGCGCGCGGGGTCGTCGAGCACGAGCGCACCGGGGCCACGCGGCCGCCGGTTGAATCCCTCGTTGAAGGCCTTGGCGAAGCGCTGGGCGCGGTCCTTCTTCGAGGGCTCGAGCTCGTCCCAGTGATTCAGCTCGGCGACGCTGATCCCGTCGAGCAGATTCTCGGGGTCGTAGTAGCTGCGCGGGATCGGGCTGATGCCGCCGAGCATCCAGTCGTTCAGGAAGTACACCTCGCCGAGCTCGATGCGGACCGTGTGCGGATCGACGACCTCGGCGTCGGCCACCGAGTTGTAGTAGTTGCGCTGGGGCGCGGCGTTGACCAGCGGATGGCGGATCGCCTTCAGCGTGAACACCACGTCCTCGGCCGTGAGCGGAGCTCCGTCGCTGAACGTGACGTCGTCGCGCAGCCGGTAGGTGTAGGTGAGATGGTCCGCCGACACCTCGGGAAGCTCGCGCGCGAGCAGCGGCTCGAGCGCGAGCGTGTTCTGATCGATGCGGACGAGCGCCGGAAAGATCCAGCCGAGCACCGCGCTCGCGCCCGCGTCGTTCGAGGTGAGCGGATTCAGGTTCTCGGGATCCGAGAGCGAGTGGATCACGAGCCAGTCGCCGCGCACCGCAGGCCCGACGTCCGCCGGCTCGGCGGTGGGTGCGGGCGCGGCCTCGGCCGCCGACTCATCCGTCGCGGCACCCGTCTTCTCGCTCTCGCCCGGTCCGCCGCACGCGACGAGCGCGAGCGCGCAGACGAGTGTGCAGAGCTTGAATCGAATCATTGAATCCCCCCGATGGACGCGTCCGAGATCTTGCCCTTGCAAGAAAGCCCTCGCACGGACCATAGCTCGCGCTATGATCCGATTCGCTCCTGATCGTCCTCCCCGATTCACAACTTCCCCCCTCGAGGGATGCATGAACGGCAGCACAGACTGCAGGGGTGGCGACCGCCGGGCGAACGAGCGCGGCGTACCACTCGAGCTCGTGATCGGGCGCGAGACGATTCGCGTCTGGCTCGACGACGCGGGTATCCATTTCCGACACGCGGACGGATCGCCCACCGAGGGGCACTTGCCCTGGTCGGTCGCCATCGCGATGTCGCTCATTCCCGCCGATTCACCTCGCATCGGAACGATCGAGGCCGCATAGCCGGAATGGGTCTTCTCTTCGGACTTCTCGGCTTCGTCGCAGGGAGCGGATTCGCGTGGTTGATTCTGCGCCGGAGACGACCGCCAACGCCGGTGGTGTCGCTCGCCGATCGCGACGTCGTTCCGGAGCGCAAACCCCTCACCCCGGTGCGCGAGCTCGGCGTGGAGCGGGAGAACGATCGTGCGGCGCCTCCCCACCTGATCTCGCTGATCGGCGACGCGATCCGCGAGCCGCTGCGCCAGCTTCGCCGCTCGGGAGAGGTGCCGGGCGAGGCGCTCGCGAGGCTCGAGCGGATCGCCTGGCAGGTGCGGATGCTCGTCGCGAGACCGCGTCCGATGCGCGCGGCGCCCACGGCTCCGATCGCGCTGCTCCAGGAAGCGGCTGAGCAGATTCCGCTCCTGCGCGACGGCTCGGTCGGCACCTCGTGGTCGGTGCTGAACCGTCAGCCCGTTCACGTCGATCCCGAGCGAATGCGCGCCGCATTCCGGGCGCTGCTCGAGTCCGGCGCGGAGCTCGCCGGCGTGGGCGGCCGGATCGGAATCAAGATCCTGCGCGGTGACGCGGAGGGCTTCCCGGTCCAGATCGAGATCGAGATCGGCCGCCGCGGCACCGAGCTCGACGCGCTCTCGATGCTCGTGACGCGTCACCTGATCGAGAGCCAGGGCGGCCGGCTCGAGATCGACGGCAACATGACGCGCGTCTCGCTGCGAAATGCCGGACCCGAGGAGCAGATCGCCTCGGTCGCCTAGGGGTTCTGCGCGGCCGCGCGCACCCAGCCCTCGGAGAAGTCCCTGGCCGAGAGCTGGCTTGCGGGCGTGACGCTCTCGACCGCGATCGTCGCGGTCGCCCCTGCGGTCGTCATCTCGACGCGGGCCGGAAACCGGATCCGGTCGAACTCGCGCCACTCCTCGAGGTCCAGCGGGGCGCGACCGGGCGCGACCAGGCGTCGGACCTCGAGCGCGCGCTTCTCGACCCAGAGCTGCGCCAGCGATTGGCGCGTGCCCAGGACGTAGCAGTCCCCCTCGCCGCAGCGCGCGAGCTCGTTCGCGGACGCGTCGATTCCCTGACTGACGAGCCAGCCGCGCAGGTCGGACTCGTGGCGCAGCGCGAGGACCTCGAGGTCGGGCACCCAGCCGGGTAGAGGCAGTCGGGTGCCGTCGAGCACGCGCCCGCGCGCGATCACCCAGCGCCCGCCGCGATCGTCGGCGAGGCGCATGCCGAAGTCGGGGTGCAGGTCGATCGAGATCCGCGAAGGCGCGTCGGACGCGGCCGCGGAGAGGACGCCCTCGACGTGCAACGGCGGCTGGCCCGCACGCGATGCGGCGAGCTGCGCGACGACGCGCTCGCCCGTGGCGAAGTAGGCAAGCCAGGTCAGCGCGACGAGCTTCGGGAGCAGGGCGCTCAACGCAGCCGGCGCAGCGCGGAGCGGCCGGCGAAGCGGGCCCGCGCGCCGAGCTCGGACTCGATGCGCAGAAGCTGGTTGTACTTCGCGACGCGGTCGGACCGACACAGCGATCCGGTCTTGATCTGGCCGGCGGCTCGACCCGCGGCGAGGTCGGCGATCGTCACGTCCTCGGTCTCGCCCGAACGGTGCGAGATGACCGACGCGTAGCCGGCGGTCTCGGCGATCTGCATGGTCTCGAGCGTCTCGGTCAGCGTCCCGATCTGGTTGACCTTCACGAGCACCGCGTTCGCGACGCCGCGCGCCACGCCTTCGCGAAGGATCTTCGGGTTGGTGACGAAGACGTCGTCGCCGACGAGCTGGACGCGGCCGACCGAGCGCATCGGTGAGCGCCTTCCAGCCGTCCCAGTCGCCCTCCGCGAGTCCGTCCTCGATCGACACGATCGGATAGCGCGCGACCCAATCGGTGTAGAGCGCGATCATCTCTTCGCGGGAGCGGACCGTGCCCTCGCCGGTCAGCTCGTAGCGGCCGTTCTTGAAGAACTCGCTCGCGGCGACATCGAGCCCGAGATGTACGTCGTGGCCCGGGCCGATAGCCCGCGCGCTCGATGCCGCGCAGGACCATCTCGACGGCTTCCTGGTTCGAGTCGAGATCCGGGGCGAAGCCGCCCTCGTCGCCGACGCCGGTGGCGTGCCCGGCGGCGTGCAGAACTTCGCGCAGGGCGTGAAAGATCTCGGCTCCGAAGCGCAGGCACTCCGAGAAGCTCGGGGCGCCGGTCGGCAGGATCATGAACTCCTGGAAGTCGACCTTGTTCGCGGCGTGCTGCCCGCCGTTCAAGATGTTCATCATCGGCAGCGGCAGGAGCGGCTCGCGTCCGTCGGAGAGCCAGCGGAACAAGCTCTGCTTCGCGTCGTTCGCCGCCGCGTGCGCCGCCGCGAGCGAGACGCCGAGCAGCGCGTTCGCGCCGAGCCGCGACTTCGTCTCGGTGCCGTCGAGGCGGATCATGGTCTGGTCGAGGGCGGCTTGTTCGTCGAGGCCACCGAGCACGGTCCCGCGAACGGCACGCAGCAGCTCGCCGCGCACGTTCTCGACCGCCCGCACCACCCCTTTGCCGCGGTAGCGCTTGCCGCCGTCGCGGAGCTCGAGCGCCTCGCGGCTTCCGGTCGATGCGCCCGAGGGCACGGCGGCGCGACCGCGTGCACCCGAATCGAGCCTGACCTCTACTTCCACCGTCGGGTTGCCGCGCGAGTCGAGGATCTCACGCGCGCGCACATCTTCGATTCGACTCACGCGGCGCATTCTATCGGATGTTCTCGGAACGATCCTCTCGGCCGGGGCCGGATAGGGAGTGCAGCGGCGACAGCACGAGGCGGCCGTCCGCGTCGCGTTCGACCCGAGCCTTCACCCCGTAGACGGCGGCGATTCGTTCCGGGGTCAGGACCTCGGCCGGCGGGCCGCTGGCCGCGACGCGGCCGCGTTCGAGCAGGACCAGCTCGTCCGCGAAGCGTGCGGCAAGCACCAGATCGTGCGTGACCAGCAGACATCCGCGACCCGGCTCGGCCTCGAGCCAGCCGCGCACCCACTCGAAGCAGCGCAGCCCGTGACCCAGGTCCATGTGCGCGGTGGGCTCGTCGAGAAGCCAGGCCGGCACGCCCTGCGCGAGCGCGCGGGCCAGCAGAACACGCTGCTTCTCGCCGCCGGACAGCGTCGGGTAGGCGCGCTCGGCGAGGGCCTCGAGCTCGAGCTCGGCGAGCGCGCACTCGGTCCGCGAGCGGTCGCTCTCCGACTCGCGACCGAGCGGGCCGAGGAAGGGCGCGCGTCCGAGCGCGACCATCTCGCGCACGCTGAACGGGAAGGGCACGTGGCTGTCCTGCGGGACCACGGCGAGCCGTCGGCGCGATTTCCCGGCGCGAGAGATCGACGATCGGCGCGGCACCGAGCCGGACCTCGCCCGCGTCCGGGCGCAGCGTTCCCGCGAGTACACGAAGAAGTGTCGTCTTGCCGGCGCCGTTCGGTCCGGCGACCACGACGAACCGACCGGGGCGGAGCTCGAGAGCGACGTCGGCAAGGACCTGCACGCGACCGAACGCGTGGCTCACGCCTCGGGCGACGAGCAGCGGCTCGGTCATGACGGCAGCCTCGAGAGCTCGCGGCGCAGCAGCACGAGGAAGAGCGGCCCGCCGACGAGCGCGGTGAGGGCGCCGACCGGAAGCTCGATCGGCGCGAGCACGACGCGCGCGAGCGTGTCCGCGATCACCAGGAAGGCCGCGCCGGCGAGCGCCGAGGCGGGAAGCAGCGTGCGGTGGTCGGAGCCGATCGCCAGACGGAGCAGGTGCGGCACGATCAGGCCGACGAATCCGATCAGACCCGACACCGCGACCGACGCGCCGATCATCAGCGCGCTCGCGGCGAGGACGTGCCGGCGCGTGCGCGGCACGTCGACACCGAGGTGGGCCGCCGTCTCGTCGCCCTGCGCGAGCAGGTTCAGCGCGTAGGCGTGGCGCAGCGCGATTCCGAGTCCGATCGCGAAGAGCGCCGCCACGCCCGCGAGAAGCGCCGGCTCGACCAGGCGGATCGAGCCGATCAGCCAGAGGAAGACGCTCGCGACCCGCGACAGATCCGCGGCGCTGGTCACGAACACGATCAGCGACGATGCGAACGCGTTGAACACGACGCCGGTGAGCAGCAGGCTGTGCGCGGGAGCGCGACCGCCCGAAGCCGGCGATCGCGTAGAGCAAGAGGCTCGCGCCGAGCGCCCCGGCGAACGCGACCAGCGGCACGGCCGAACCGCCGAGCCAGAACCCGGCGCCGAGCGCCAGCGCCGCGACGCCGCCGAGCGCCGCGCCACCCGAGATTCCGAGCACGTACGGATCGGCGAGCGGATTCTGCAGGAGCGCCTGGAGCAGCGCTCCCGCCGTCGCCAGCCCCGCGCCGACGATCGCGGCGAGCAGCGCGCGCGGCAGGCGGATCTCGAAGCACGATCGCGGCGGTCGGATTCTGCGCCGACCCGATCCACAGGCTTGCGCCGACGCAGGCGAGCACGAGCAGCCCGAGCCATCCGAGCACCGGACGCGAAGCTCACGGCGCGCGGCTCGCTTCGAAGTCGGGGTGGACGCGCGCGCGCAGGATCCGCGCGCCCTCGGCGAGCCGCGCGCCGGGCAACGTCGCGACGCGCGACGACACGATCTCGACGCGGCGCACGAAGCTGAAGCGCGACCAATAGGCACGGGCTTCGCGCTCCGTCTCCGGTCCGGTCGCCGCGACCTGCGTCGAGTCGATCAGCACGTCGGGAGCGCGCTCGGCGAGAAGCTCGAGCGAAACCTGTGGATAGGCGCTCGGAAGGTCGGCGAAGACATTTCGCCCGCCGGCGACCTCGATCAACGCGCTCGCGAAGCTGCCGCCCGCGGCGACGTAGAGCGGCTCGCGTTCGACGACCAGCGCGACGCTCGGTCGCGCGAACACTTCGACCGAACGCGAGACGTCGGCGAGTTGCTCGCGCACGCGAGCGACGAGCGCCCGCGCTTCGGGCTCGCGCCCGATCTCTCGCCCGATCTCCTCGTAGGTGCCGAGGACCCGTTCGAGCGAGCCGCTCGAATCGATCTCGTGGACGCGGATGCCGCGCGAACGGAGCTGCGCGAAGAACGCCCCCTGCGACTCGCTCCGAACGCCGAGCACCAGCGTCGGCCGGAGTTCGAGCGCGCGCTCGAGGTCGGGCGCGAAGAGACCGCCGAGCGAGGGCAGCTCGCCAATTCCCGGAAGCGCGCGCGAGTACTGGTCGACGCCGACCAGCATGTCTCGCTCACCGAGCGCCATGACGATGTCGGTCGTCGAGGGCGAGAGTGAGATGACGCGCGGCACGCCGATCTCGGCCGCGGGCTCGCTCGCGCTGCACGCGCAGGAGACCGCGATGGCGAATGCGATCCAGCGGGCGCTTCGGGGGATGCGCACGACGCTGTTCTAGCACTTCACTCGCGCGCGCGTCCCGAAAGCGGGGGCGCGGACGACCCTGCGGCCGCCGCGCCCCCGGACCGTTCAGTTGCCCGACTGCGCGGTCGTCTTGCCGTCGAGCGTCACGTGCGGCCGCATGCGCTCGAGCGCCTTGTCACCGATGCCCTTCACTTCCGAAAGGTCGTCGACGCGCTTGAACGCACCGTGCTGCTTGCGGTACTCGAGGATGGCCTGCGCCTTCGCAGGGCCGACACCGGGCAGGAGCGAGAGCTCCTCCGCGGTGGCCGAGTTCACGTTGACGACACCGGCAATTGCGGCGCCTCCCGCGTGCCCGGCCGGCTCGTTCCCGGCGGCGATGGCCACGTTGCACAGAAATGCCACCAGCGCGATCGCGCTCGCGGCCCGGACGATCCTTGCTCGGATCTTCATACCCTGCCTTTCCTTCGTTGGGGTGAGGAAAGCGGGTGAGGCGGGGAAACCTGTTGGACTAGCTCTGGCGGCCGACGACGAAGTCCGCGAGCGCGAGCATCGCGTGCTTCGCCTCGCAATCCACGAACGGTTCGATCTGCGAGCGCGCCTGGCTGCCGAGCTGCTCCGCACGGGCGAGCGCGCTCTCGACGCCACGGTGCCGGGCCACGCACTCGGCCACGCGTTGCACGCTCTCGCGGTCCGGGCTGCGCCCGGCGGCGCTCTGCAGCGCGAACTCCTTCAAGAGGGCCGAGATCGCATCGCGCTCCCCTGTGCTGCAGCGCTTCAGGGTCGCGATCAACGGCAGCGTGAGCTTTCCCTCCGCCACGTCGGTGAGTGGCGCCTTGCCGAGGTCCCGCTCCGTGCCGGCGTAGTCGAGCGCGTCATCGACGAGCTGGAAGGCGAGGCCGAGGAGCCAGCCGTACTCGCGAACGGCGCGCCGCTCGGAACGAGTCACGCCACCGAGGATCGCACCCGCCTCGGCCGCGGCGGCGAGCAGGCTCGACGTCTTTCCGCCGATCACTTCTAGGTAGGTCGGTCTCGTTCATCTCGGGATCGAAGCTGCGCGTCAGCTGAAGGACCTCGCCCTCGGCCATCGCGCGGATGCTCTCGGCGAAGGCCGCGAGAATGTCGGGGTCCCCGTCCTCGACGAGCGTCTGACAGGTTCGCGCGTAGAGGAAGTCGCCGACGAGGATCGCGAGCTTGCTGCCGAAGTGCGCGTTCACGCTCGGACGCCCGCGCCGGGTCTCCGCGCCGTCGACGACGTCGTCGTGCAGGAGCGACGCGCTGTGCAGGTACTCGGCCGCGGCCGCGATCTGGATCGCGCGCGGACCGCGATAGCCGCAGAGTCGAGCGGCGAGCAGAACCATGACGGGCCGGACGCGTTTGCCGCCGCTTCCGAACGTGTGCTCGCCGATCGTCGGAATCACCGGCGCGACGGAGCGCATGCCGGCACGCATGACGCGCTCGACCTGATCGAGGTCGTCGCGCAGGAAGCTGATGATGCGGTCGAGATCGGGGGCGGCTGTCAACTCGCTTGCATCCGGTAGGAGGTTCGGCGAGTCTAGCCCGCGGCGGGGGGCGATGTCAAAGATTCCGATGCCAAATCCGCTTCCATTCCAAGTAGTTAACGGAAGTTCTCGGAATTAGGTACTTGACGCAACAGTCTCCGCCTGACCCTAGACTAGGCGCAGTTCATTGAGACGGTGTGACCTTGGACCTCCGCAGCGTCGGCCAGTCGGAGAACCCAAGTGCCCAGCGAGCCGCGAAGATGCAGCCGGCGATTGGAGCCCACTTCCCGGCGTGGAAAACGATCACCAGCCTGAGCATTCGGAGTGCGGGGCTCGCGGCCTCGACCCCGACGGGAGCGAACAGGGAGTCGCCCCCGCTCAACACTCGAACGACCGAATCGAGCGACTTGAACATCTGCCAGGACCAATACGCCGACCAAACAGCGATCGCGAGCCGACACGCAAAGCCGAACCAGTTCTCCCGTTTCACGCCGCGGGTCTCCGGCTCAGCGCCGAACCGCTTTGCGCCGTGTTCTCTTCTTCTTCGGCCGCTCCGGCCATCCGCCCTCGGGCTTTCGCTTGGAGACCGCTCCTTTCAGCGCATCCTCCCAGGTTCCTGGCAGATGTAGCGCTCTAGCGTCTGGCCCGGTGTTCTTGGTCTTCCGATTTGCCACGGGTGAAACTCTAAGAGCCTGCCGGCGGCAAGTATTTCTGGGGGCAGCGGGCAACCACGATTCCCGTCGAGTCCTTGACCTCTAGGGGAAAGAGGCTCTTGCGCAGGTGTTTCGGCTCGATACTGCGAAGGCTCGGATATCCACCGAATGCGTGCACGATCTCCTTGCTGTGCCGCCGCTTCGGTGGCGCAACGAGCCGAAGGGGCTTCGTGGGGAACTGCGTTCTGAGCATTCGCACAACAGGCGCCAGATCGGAGTCTGCCGAGAGAAGAAGTCCCATATCGTACGAGTTCTTGTACGCCTCGTTCAGCATGAAGAGGCCGATGTTCACGTCCGTCTCCTTTTCCTCGTGCGCGATCCACTTCCCGCCGCACTTCTTGCAACTGCGGTCCTTCGGCTTAAAGAACCCCATGACCGGCGTCACCCCCACGCCTTCCAGTGCAGCAACGTATTCGCGGTGGCGTGCATATGCATCTGGAAGCCATGTGGCGTACGCAGAGAAGTAGTAGATCTCGCGCAACTCTTGGTATGGCTTGGGAACAAAGAGCTGCAGGAGCGCCCTTAGGTTCAACCACTTGAAGTGGTTCTGTCCAATGTCATCAAGCGCATGGTAGATGTTGAACCCATCGACAAAGGCCGCGACTCGTTGTGTCCGTACCATGTTGGCCCTCAAGTCCGGCTGGACGACAGCCGAATCCGCGTCTAAGATTCGCCTTGAGTCATCCCGCAAGGTTCGCCCTTGCGCCGCCCATGGGCTTCGGCCCATGGGCTTTTCTACATCAGATACGCGAAAATGCTGGAGCCGGAGGGGATCAAACCCTCGCGCCCAAGTTCCAAGCCCGGACGCAGTACCAACTCGGCCCCGAAGGGATCGCTCACCATGGCCCGCCCCAAGCCGTCCCAACGCGCTTGGAGGCGGGCCTTCTGGTTACGGCCACCAACTCCGGTGAACAGGAGAGCGGTGGCTAAACGGTCCTCATGATTCCTCCAGCGGCAGGGTCGCTAGAAACTTCGCCAACCGGTCTACGTCGGCGGCTGTCAGATCCATAGGCAGCGCGAGCTTGATAGGCATGTCCCGACGAAGTTGGAACGGATGGACCATGAACCCAGAAGGGGTGTCAATTACTGGTGTGCGGTGAACGTCATCGTTCGGCGTACCCTGATCGCGCTGTCCGGATCCGCGTTTCTTGCTTGGCTTCCGCGAGCTCCGGGACTGAGCCGATTGCTGTCTACTAGCTCCACCTGCACCACGGCGGGGCTCGAAGTGGGGCGATATAGTCAGCTTCGCTTCCTGCATCGCGGAAAGGTAGAATCGCACTGCTTTATCGAGGACTTGGTTCTCTGCCTTGCCTCGTGTTCGGAATGCTTCCTTGAGCTGCGCGATGGTGCCAGAGTCGAGATCCACTCCTGCGAGAATCTCGCCGTACGCCTCTGAGATTGCGTTTCCTAGCGCCTCCGGCCACGTCGATGTACCATGGGCCTTCACGACGGCCCGAAGCCGATCGGTAACAATTCCGGGGCCTTGGATCATCCCGAGAAAACGGAGAGCAACGCGCAGATGGCTTTGGGTTGCGCCGGACATGCTGGTCATCAGGCTCGCGTCGATCGCCGGGGGAAGGGCGGTTTTGCTCAGCTTTCCGATGAAGCCCAGGAAGGTCTGGAAGGGTACGTAGGGCGGTCGAGCCGTTTCTTCTTTGCTCATCATCAACTCCGTGAATTACGTGGAGAGCGACAATGGAACAGACAAGTCGAGTCGTGTCAACCCCAGCGGAGTACGTCACGGATGCAGTGACGGCGCTCGTGCGGGCGTATGGCGATGAGGCGGTAGAGCTGCGGGCCTTCCGTACCGCTGCGGACCGCGTAGCAGTTGTCGGTCCTGATGGAACTACGACCGGATATCCGATCTGCTTCGTGTACGAGTGGGATGCCCAGCTGTTCGAGCGCCTGAGTGCTGCATACGGCGCAGCCGATTGCGCGCAGCTCGAACGGCTGTGGACCCTCGCGAAGCCCTTCTAGTACGAATCGCGCATCAAGCGCTTGCCATCGCCATTCCGAATCGCCAGCACCGTTCGATCGCCGTCGTCCATCTTGCGAGCGTTGTAGCGGAACTCGAACTCTGCCACGTAGCGATGCAGGTGCTTCGGCGAGACGTGGTGGAACGTTCCGTAGATCCCTCGCTTCAGCAGCGAGAAGAAGCCCTCGACGGTGTTGGTCGTTACGTCGCCGCGGGCGTACTCGTAGAGGCTGTGCTTCACCGCGTGATGGCCTCCCGCGAAGTGCTTGTTGAGCCCGCGATATGGATGCGCCTCGTCGGTCATGATGCGCGCGCTAGGGTCAACGTGCTGGCGGACCTTGGCCTTCAGGTTCTGACCCGGACCCTTCGGGACGTGTGAAGCGCGTGCATTGCCACCGCGCTCGACCATCGCGAACACGGTCTCCTTGGGCGTGCGCTTGTTCTTGCCGTGGAGGCGCTGGTTGCGCATTCGAGTCCGGCCACCGACGTAGGTCTCATCAACCTCGACGGTGCCCTGGAGCTGCGGTGGCGTGGAGTGGTCTTCGGCCATCGCGAACCGGATGCGGTGCATCATGAAGAGCGCGCTCTTGTATGTGAGCCCGGTCTCCCGCTTGATCTGGAGCGCCGAGACGCCTTTCTTCGACGAGCACGCGCGCCAGAAGGCATGGCACCAGATGCGCATCGGGATCGGGCTGTCCTCGAAGATCGTACCGACCCGGACGGTGAACTGGCGCTTGCAGCCCTTGCAGCGCCACAGGAAACGCTTGCTGCGCTCGCCGGTGGTGCGATCCTTCATCGCGTACACGTTCACGTCACCACAGCGCGGGCAGGCGGGCTCGCCGCCCCACCGCTGGGCTTCTATGAACTCGACCGCAACGCTTTCGTCGCGACACGCCTCTGGGAGTTGGGCGATGATCGAGTCCTTGTCCTGCCCGACCTTGCGTTGTCGTTGTGCCATGCCCGTAGACTAGAGGAATCAACGGTTTGCGTCAAGTATCTAATTGCCGAAGTTCTCGGCTCGACGCCGAGCTCGCGATCGAGCTCGGCACCCTGCGCGAGAGGAGCCTGTACAGGCGTCTCCGGCGCATCGAGGGACGACAGGCGCCGCGCATGCGCGTCGACGGCCGCGAGTGCACGATGCTCGCCGGATCGAACTACCTCGACCTCGCGGGTGACGCGCGCGTGATTGCCGCCGCGCAGAGCGCAGCGGACGAGTACGGCACCGCCGCGGCGGGATCGCGGCTGATCAACGGAAACCTCGCGCTCCACGAGGAGCTCGAGGCCGATCTCGCGCGCTTCACCGGCCACGAGGCCGCGCTCGTCTTCAGCAGCGGGTACATGGCGAATCTCGGGGTGCTCGGCGCGCTCTGTGGACCCGACGACGTGATCGTCTCGGACTCGTTGAACCACGCGAGCATCATCGACGCCTGCAGACTCTCGCGCGCACAGACGCGCGTGTTCCGCCACAACGACCCCGCGGATCTCGCGCGTGTCGCCGCGGAGCTCGCCGGCTACCGGCGTCGGGTGCTGGTCGTCGATGGCGTCTACAGCATGGATGGCGACAGGTCGCGGCTCTCCGAGCTCGTGCCGATCGCGCGAGCTCACGAGATGATCGTCGTGCTCGACGACGCGCACGGTCTCGGCGTGCTCGGCGCGACGGGCCGCGGCGTATCCGAGGCCGAAGGCGTCGCGGTCGACCTCTCGATCGGGAATCTCGGCAAGGCACTCGGCAGCTTCGGCGCGTTCGTCGCCTGCTCGGCGCGCGTGCGCGAGTACCTGGTGAACACCTCGCGCAGCTTCATCTTCACCTGTGCGGTCGCGCCGCCCGCGCTCGGCGCGGCACGCGAGGCGCTGCGGATCGCGCAAGGGGAACCGGAACGCCGAAAGCTCCTGCTCGAGCGCGCGGAGCAGCTCCGCGTCGGCCTGCGTACGGCCGGCTACGACACGGGCGCGAGCACGACGCAGATCGTTCCGGCGATCGTCGGCGAGAACGACGCGGTAATGCGACTGACCGAAGCCGCGCTCGAGCGCGGCGTCTACGCGCAGGGCATCCGCCACCCGTCCGTGCCGCACGGCACGGCCCGGATCCGCTTCACGCCCACCTGCGCGCACACGGCCTCGGACATTGTCCGGGTGGTCGAGATCTTCGCGGAGCTTCGCGACTCGTGAGCGAGCGGCGGAGGCGATGAGCCGAACGCGCGAGCTTCGCGAGCGCGACCAGCGCGCGCTCTGGCACCCGTTCACCCAGATGAGTGACTGGATGGATGGGCACCCCATCGTGATCGATCGCGGCGAAGGCAACTACCTGATCGACACCGAAGGAAACCGGTACCTCGACGGCGTCTCCTCGCTCTGGGTGAACCTGCACGGTCACGATCACCCGACCCTGCGCGCTCGGATTCACGAACAGCTCGACAAGCTCGCTCACTCGACGCTGCTCGGATTGGCGGGAACGCCCTCGATCGAGCTGGCCGAGAAGCTCGTCGCCGTGGCGCCGCCTGGGCTCACGCGCGTCTTCTACAGCGACAACGGCTCGACCGCCGTCGAGGTCGCGCTGAAGATCGCCTTCCAGTACTGGCAGCAGAAGAGCGAAGCGACGCGAGTCCGCACGCGCTTCGTCGCGCTGCGCGACGCGTACCACGGCGACACGCTCGGAGCCGTCGCGGTGGGGGGAATCGAGCGCTTCCACGAGGCGTTCCGTCCGCTCGTCTTCGACGTGCTCCGCGCGCAGAACGCGTACTGCTACCGCTGCCCGTACGGTCTCGAGCAGAAGACGTGCGGGATCCACTGCCTGGAATCGCTCGAGAGCGTTCTGGAGGAGCACGGCCACGAGGTTGCGGGCGTCGTCGTCGAGCCGCTGCTTCAGGCCGCAGCGGGAATGCTGCTGCTGCCCGACGGCTGGCTTCGGCGCGTGCGGGAACTCTGCGATCGACATGGGACGCTCTTGATCGTGGACGAGGTCGCGACGGGCTTCGGCCGCACCGGGACGATGTTCGCGTGCGAACACGAGAATGTGTCACCGGACCTGATGGCGATCGCGAAGGGCATGACCGGGGGCTATCTGCCGCTCGCCGCGACGCTCGCGACCGAGGAGATCTTCGCGGCGTTCCTCGCACCGACGCACGCCTCGCGCCAGTTCTTCCACGGCCACTCGTACTCGGGGAATGCGCTCGGTTGCGCCGCGGCGCTCGCCAATCTCGAGATCTTCGAGAAAGAGGACGTGCTCGGCCGCGTCGCGCGAACCAGCGAGCGTCTGGGCTCGAAGCTCGAGGAGCTGCGTGCGAGCGCCTGCGTGGGCGACATCCGCCGTCGCGGGTTGATCGCCGGCATCGAGCTGGTTCGCGATCGCGAGACGCGCGAGCCGTTCGATCCGCGCGACCGCGTCGGGCATCTGGTCTGCACCGCGATGCGCAAGCACGGCATCATCCTCCGGCCGCTCGGTGACACGGTGGTGGTGATGCCACCGCTTTCGATCCGCGACACCGAGATCGATGCGATCGTCGATGCGCTCGCGCTCTGCATCCGCGAGGTGACCGGCGCGTGAGCGCCGTCTTCGTCACCGGCACCGACACGGGATGCGGAAAGACGACCTTCGCGTGCGCGCTCGCGCGCAGCGTTCGCCGCCAGGGAAGACGCGTTCGCGTGCTGAAGCCGATCGAGACGGGCTGTCTGAACGGCGTGCCCGCCGACGCGCTCGCGCTGGCCGAGGCGGCGGGCGACGACCGGCCCGTCGAGCAGCTCTGTCCACATCGCTTCGCGCTTCCGGCCGCGCCCGAGATCGCCGCGAGGACCGAGGGCGTGACGATCGACCTGGAAGCCATCGAGGCTGCGCTCGCGCGTGCGCGTGCCGACGCCGACCTCGTGATCGTCGAGGGCGCGGGCGGACTGCTCGTTCCGATCACGGACAGGCTCGACATGGCCGGGCTCGCCGGCCAGCTGCGGCTTCCGCTGCTGATCGTCGCGCGCGCGGCGCTCGGCACGATCAACCACACACGGCTCTCGATCGAGGCCGCACGTGCGCGCGACTTGCCGGTTCTCGGGGTCATGATCAATCACACCACCGCGGATCTGTCCGCGGCCGATCGCCGGAACCTCGACCTCTTGATCGAGCGTCTTTCGGTTCCGCTCCTCGGCGAGCTGGCCTTCGGCGCGCGTGAGCTGCCCGCGGGCTTCGACGTGGCGGCGTTCCTGGCTTCCGCCGGCAACTCCTGACTCAAGTCGCATCCGTCTCTGGCCGAAATCTGCTCGATGGCGCGCGGCCAGCAAGATCCCGTCGACGAAGAGCTCGACGAGCTCGACCAGGGCCTGAAGCGCCTGCGGGTGGAGTACGACCAGTACTTCCTCGGGATCCTGCGGCGCCCACCCGAAGTTCTTCAGGGGCGGATGCAGAAGATCATCGTCAAGTACGCAAATCAGATCCTTCGCAAGACGCACCAGAAGTTCCGCTTCAACCAGCTGAACTCGAAGTTCCAGATCTACCGCCAGCAGTGGGGCCGCACGATCCGACAGATCGAGTCGGGGACGTATCGCGGCCACCGCTTCAAGGCGAAACTCCACGAACGCGAGCGGGGACTGGTCAAGACGGTGAGCGACGCTCCGACGCCCGAGGCCGAGACCCCGAAGCCCGCCAAGGCGGCGCCGATGGACCAGCTCTACGATGCGCTGATCGCGGCGCGAAAGCGCGCGGGCGAGTCCGGTCCCGATCCCGATCGCTCGAAGGTATCCGAGCTCGTGCGGAAGCAGACCGCCGCCCTGCGCGAGAAGCACCCGGGCGCGAAGGTGCGCTTCCGCGTCGCCGTGGACGGAGCGCGCGCCAAGCTCGTCGCGTCGATCGTCAAGGACTGAGCCGAGCCTTGCGCTAATCTGAGCCGCCGTGGCGAAGATTCCGATGGTCGATCTCAGCGCGCAGACGGAGGCGCTCTTCCCCGAGCTCGAGCGGGCGGTGCTCGGCGTGCTGCGCTCCGGGCGTTTCATACTCGGACCGAACGTCGAGGCCTTCGAGCGCGAGGCGGCTGCGTTCCTGCGCGTCCGCTTCGCGATCGGTGTCGGCTCGGGAACCGACGCGCTGGTCGTGGGATTGCGCGCGCTCGGGATCGGGCCAGGTGACGAGGTGATCGTTCCCTCGTTCACGTTCTTCGCGACCGCCGAAGCCGTGAGCCTGGTCGGCGCGACGCCGATCTTCGCCGAGATCGATCCGACGAGCTTCTGTCTCGACCCGATCGCCGTGCGTGCCGCGCTCGCTCCCCGCACGCGCGCGGTCATCCCGGTGCACCTGTTCGGGCACGCCGCGGACGTGCCCGCGCTGCGCGAGATCGTGAAGGGCAGGAAGATCGCAATTCTCGAAGACGCCGCGCAGGCCTTCGGCGCCGATCTCGGCGGCCAACGGATCGGCGGGCTCGGGGACGCCGCCGCGTTCTCCTTCTTTCCGTCGAAGAACCTCGGGGCGTTTGGCGAGGCCGGTCTAATCGCGACCAACGACGAGCGTGTCGCCGACTCGGTGCGCAGTCTGCGCGCGCACGGATCCCGCCAGCGCTACGTGAATACGGAGATCGGGTACAACGCCCGCCTCGACGAGATCCAGGCCGCGCTCCTGCGCGTGAAGCTGCCCCACGTCGAGAGCTGGAACGTCGAGCGCCGACGCGTGGCGGCCGAGTACACCGCGAACCTCGATGGCCTGGAAGGTGTGACACCCCCGAGTGTCGCCAGCGGCAGCACCCACGTCTTCCACCAGTACACGCTGCGCATCTCGGGCGGCCGCCGCGACGCGGTCGCGCGCGCGCTCGAGGCCGCCGGGATCGCGACTCAGGTCTACTACCCGATTCCGATCCACCAGCTTCCGGTGTATGCGGATCGCAAGGTCTCGCTGCCGATCACCGAAACCGCGGCGAGCGAGGTCCTGTCGCTGCCGATCTTTCCCGAGCTCTCCAGTGCGGACGCGCGGGAGATCGCCCGAAGGGTGCGCGAAGCGCTCTAGACGCGCACCGCCACCGCAGCAGCCGAAGTCACCCCGGCCGACAGCGTCGATCCGCACGATCGGGATGGGAGAAGCGCGGTTCGCGGCTCTTTCCGATCGACGCCGTATCGGTCGTGATCGAATGGAAGGCCGCGCTAGCCCTTCAACGCGTCCACGCGCGCCTGCGCGCAGTCCACCGCGTCGCGCAGCTTCTCGACCTGCTCGGGCGGAGCGGAGGAGCCGACCGCGTCGAGCGCCTCGACGGCCTCGGCGCGTCTGCGGTCGGCCTCGGCCGCGTCGATCTGCTCGGAGAGCTCGGCGATGGGCGCGAGCACGGTTACACGCTCCTGCGTCACCTCGGCGAAGCCACCGGCGATCGCCGCTCGGCGCCCGCGACCCGACTCGACCCAGCGCACGACGCCCGCCTTCAGCTCGACGAGCACCGCCGCGTGGCCCGGAAGCACTCCGAACTCCCCGTCGCTTCCGGGCGCGACCACCTGCTCGACGTCCGCGTCGACGAGCGGACGAGCCGGGGTGACGATCGAGAACCGAAGCGGCACGGATCAGCCCACGCGCTTCAGGCGCTCGCCGGCTTCGCGCACGTCGTCGATTCCGCCGACCATGAAGAACGCCTGCTCGGGAACGTCGTCGACCTTGCCCTCGAGGATCTCGCGGAAGCTCTTGAGCGTCTCGGCGATGCGCACGTACTTCCCGGGCACGCCGGTGAACTGCTCGGCGACGAAATTCGGCTGGCCGAGGAACTTCTGGATCTTGCGTGCGCGAGAGACGGCGATCTTGTCGTCCTCGGAGAGCTCGTCCATGCCGAGAATCGCGATGATGTCCTGGAGCTCCTTGTACTTCTGCAGCACCTGTTGGACTCCGCGCGCGACTCGATAGTGCTCTTCACCGACGACGAGCGGATCGAGGATCCGACTGGTCGAATCGAGCGGATCCACCGCGGGGTAGATACCGAGCGACGCGATCTGCCGCGAGAGCGTGATCGTCGCATCGAGATGCGCGAACGTCGTCGCTGGCGCGGGGTCGGTCAGATCGTCGGCAGGCACGTAGACGGCCTGCACCGACGTGATCGCGCCCTTGCGTGTCGACGTGATCCGCTCCTGGAGCGCGCCCATGTCGGTGCCGAGCGTGGGCTGGTAGCCGACCGCGCTCGGGATCCGGCCGAGCAGCGCCGACACTTCCGAACCCGCCTGGGTGAAGCGGAAGATGTTGTCGATGAACAGGAGTACGTCGCGGCCTTCCGCGTCGCGGAAATACTCCGCGATCGTCAGCGCCGAAAGACCGACGCGCGCGCGCGCGCCGGGCGGCTCGTTCATCTGACCGTAGACGAGCGCCGCCTTCTCGATGACGCCGGACTCCTTGAACTCGAGCCAGAGGTCGTTGCCCTCGCGCGTGCGCTCGCCGACGCCCGCGAAGACCGAGTAGCCGGAGTGCTCGGTTGCGATGTTTCGGATCAGCTCCTGCATGAGCACGGTCTTGCCGACGCCCGCGCCGCCGAAGAGGCCGATCTTGCCGCCGAGCGGGAAGGGACAGAGCAGGTCGATGACCTTGAGCCCGGTCTCGAACTGCTTGATCGTCGTCGATTGCTCCTCGAGCGTGGGCGGATCGCGGTGGATCGGCATGCGCTTCTCGAACTTCACCGGTCCGCCCTCGTCCACGGGATCGCCGATCACGTTCACGATCCGTCCGAGCGTACCCGCACCGACCGGGACGGAGATCGGGGCACCGGTGTTCTTGACCGGCATGCCGCGCACGAGGCCGTCGGTGGTGTCCATCGCGATGCAGCGGACGTGGTTCTCGCCCAGATGCTGCGCGACCTCGATCACCAGATTGTCGGCGCGCGTGTCGATCGCCGGATTGGTGATCGTCAGCGCGGTGAACACCTCGGGGAGGTGTCCCGCCGGGAATTCCACGTCCACGACCGCGCCCAGCACCTGCAGAATCCGTCCATCGCTCATGCTCATGTCTCCTAAAGCGCTTCGGCGCCGGCCACGATCTCGGTCAGCTCCGTGGTGATCTGCGACTGGCGAGCCTTGTTCATCTGCAGCGTCAGGCTGCGAATCAGCTCGCGCGTGTTCTCGGTTGCGCTGTCCATGGACGTCATGCGCGCGCCGTGTTCGCTCGCGGCGTTCTCGAGCATCGCGCGCAGCACGTTGAATTCGATCACGCTCGGCAGCACGCGCGCGAGCAGGGATTCCGCGTCGGGCTCGATCTCGTACGAGACGACCGGCGCTTTCTCGCCCTGCGAAGGCGTGGAGAGCACGGGGATCGCCGTGACGTGCATCGGGCTCTGCGTGAGCGCGGACACGAAGCGACCGTAGACCAGGACCACCTCGTCGCTCTCGCCCGCGATGAAGCGCTCGATCAGGTACGACGCGATCTCGTGAGCCTGCGCCACGGCGGGAGTTCCGAGCCCGATCCAGGACTTCGGCATGTCGACGCGGATCCGGCGGAGGGAGTCCCGTCCACGACGACCGACGGGGATCACGGCGATCGTTTCCAGGTCGGCCCTGCGCTTCTCGATCAGCGCGCGCGCGTGCTTGATCACGTTCGAGTTGAATGCGCCGCACAGACCCCGGTCACTCGTGAAGACGACGACGTCGAGCTTGCGCACCCGCTCGCGCGGCGACAGGAGCGGATTCGCGTCCGGCTCGATCCCGCCCGCCACCGCGGCGAAGACCTCGCTCAGCTTGTTCCCGTACGGACGCGAAGCCTCCGCGGCCTGCTGCGCCCGTGCAAGCCGCGCCGCCGAGATCATCTTCATCGCCGAAGTGATCTTCTGCGTCTTCTGGATCGCGACGACGCGGTTCTTGATCTCGCGGATGGTGGCCACGGTCGATTACGCTTGCGCGCTGCTCGGCTGGAAGGTCTTGCCGAACGCGGCGAGTGCCTCGTCGAGCTTCGGGCGGGTCTGATCCGACAGAGCGCCACTCGACTTGATCTCGGCCAGGATCTCCGGATGGCGCTGTTGCAGGAACGCCGTCATCTCGTCCGCGTAGCGCGGGATGTCCTCGGTCGGGTAGTTGCGCACGAAGGACGCGCCACCGTCGGCGCGCGGGGTCGCGGAGTAGATCTGAACGACCTGCTCCTCGACCGGAAGCGGCACGTACTGTCCCTGGCGGAGCATCATCGTCAGACGCTGACCGTTCGCGAGCTGCTCCTGTGTCGCGCGATCGAGGTCGCTGCCGAACTGCGCGAAGGCCTCGACCTCACGGTACTGCGCGAGCGTCGTGCGCAGGGTGCCGGCGACCGCCTTCATCGCCTTCACCTGCGCGCTCGAGCCGACGCGCGAGACGGAGATGCCGGCGTTCATCGCCGGCCGCTGGCCGGAGTTGAACAGGCCGGTCTCGAGGAAGATCTGGCCATCGGTGATCGAGATGACGTTGGTCGGGATGTAGTCGGAGACGTCGTTCGCCTGCGTCTCGATGATCGGCAGCGCGGTGAGGCTGCCGCTTCCCTGATCGGCGCTCATCTTCGCCGCTCGCTCGAGCAGGCGCGAATGCAGGTAGAAGACGTCACCGGGATAGGCCTGCCGTCCCGGTGGACGGCGGAGGAGGAGCGAGAGCTGCCGGTACGCGGTCGCGTGCTTCGAGAGATCGTCGTAGATGATCACCGCGTGCTTGCCGTTGTCGCGGAACCACTCGCCCATCGTGCAGCCCGTGTAGGGCGCGATGTACTGGAGCGGCGCTGGATCCGCGGCTCCGGCGGCGACGACGATCGTGTAGTCCATCGCTCCCTGCTCGGTCAGCTTCTGGACGACCTGCGCGACGGTGGACTGCTTCTGACCGATCGCGACGTAGATGCAGAAGACGTCGGTGTTCTTCTGATTGATGATCGTGTCGAGAGCGATCGCCGTCTTGCCCGTCTGCCGGTCGCCGATGATCAGCTCGCGCTGCCCGCGTCCGATCGGCGTCATGGCGTCGATGCACTTCAAACCGGTCTGAAGCGGCTCCTTCACGGGCTGCCGCTTGACGATGCCGGGCGCCTTGATCTCGACGAGCCGCGACTCGGTCGACTTGATCTCGCCCTTGCCGTCGATGGGCTCGCCGAGCGCGTTCACTACCCGGCCGCACAACATCTCGCCGACGGGAACCTGCATGATCTCGCCGAGGCGCTTGACGAGATGGCCTTCGCGGATGTGGCTACCCGTGCCCATCAGCGCGATGCCGACGTTGTCGTCCTCGAGATTCAGCACCAGTCCACGCACTCCGCCAGCGAACTCGACGAGCTCACCGGCCATGGCATTGGCGAGTCCGTAGACCCGCGCGATTCCGTCGCCGACCGAGAGAACGGTGCCGGTTTCGGCGATGTCGACCTCGCGGTCGTAGTCGCGGATCTGCCGCCGGATGATCTCGCTGATCTCCGCTGCCTTGATCTTCATGTCGCGGGCCCCTTCCTGAGATTTGCGCCGAGGTTCTCGAGCTGAGTGCGGATGCTTCCGTCGAGCAGCAGGTCGCCGATGCGCGCGACGATGCCACCGATCAGTGTCGGATCGATCGCGACCGCGAGCGTCACGTTCGCGTTCACTCGCCGGGAGATCGCCTGTTGAATCTGCTGCTGGACGTCGGGTGCGAGCGGACGGGCGCTGACGATGTGCGCCTCCATCCGACCGGCTTCCGCGTCGACGAGAGCGCGGAGCTCGTCGCGAATGTCGATGAGCAGCGCAGTCCGGTTCTGATCGACGAGGAGCGCGCTGAACGTGCGCACCTCGGGGGAAATCGCGAGACGCTCCGAGAGTTCGCGGATCAGCGCCTTCCGCTCGGTTCGCGGATAGATCGGTGTGAAGAGCGCCCGCTCGAGCTCGGAGTTCGCCGAGATCTCCTCGGCGAGCGTGTCGAGTTCCGCGAAGAGGCGGGCACGCGCGGGCGCATCCTCGCCGAGCGCGAAGAGGGCGCGCGCATAGCGGCGCGCGATCTCACTTCCGCCGATCAAGTTCGCCTCCCGATCTGCTCGACGAATTCGCTGACCAGGCGGCGATCGTCGTCCGGAGTCACGCTCTGACGGATGATCTCCGCCGCGAGATTCGTGGCGAGCTGCGCGGCTTCTTCCTGGAGCTCGCGCCGCGCACGCAGGATCTCCTGATCCGCCGCGCGCCGGGCCTCCTGGCGGATTCGCTCGGCGGCCTGATTCGCCCGCTCCAAGGCGAGCACTCGCTCCGCCTCGGCCTGCTCGCAAGCCGCGCGGACGAACTCGGCGTTCTCCTCGTTGGCGCGCGCGAGGCGCGCATTGAGCTCCGCGGTCTCGGCACGGGCGGCAGCCAGGGCCTGCTCGGCGCCTTCGATCCGCCGGCGAATTCCGTCGCTTCGATCGAGCAGGAAGTTCTTGAGCGGCTCGCGCGCGAAGTAGACGATCACGCCGATCAGGATTCCGAGGCCGAGCGCGTGAAAGAAGAAGTAGCCCCAGTCGAGCCCGGTTTCACCGTGTTCTGCCGAGGCCGCTGCGGCGATCTCGGGTAGCGTCGCGAGCGCGACGAGTGCGATTCCGAGGACCGACGCACGCCGCATCAGAGCGCCCTTCCCAGGATTCGCGTGGCGACCTCGCGCGCGAGCGTCCGTGCATCCGTCGCCAGGCCCGTCCGGGCTTCAGCAAGTTCCGAGACGGACGGACTGGCGCACGCCCTCGATGATTCCGGTGGCTTCGGCGCGCACGGCGTCGAGCACGGCGCGCTCCTGGATTTCGCCGTCGGCGAGGATCGCGGTGCGGCGCATCTGCGAGGTCGCGCGCGCTTCCGCGAGTTGCTCCTCGAGTGCCGAACGCGCTGCGCGCGCCTCGTCGCCGAGCTGCTGCGATTGCGCGAGAGCCCCCGAGGTTCGCGACTCGCGCTCGTCGAGGATTCGCATCAACGGCCGAACGAGGAGGCGGTTCACCGGATAGATCAGCAGGAGGAACAGGGCGATGTTCGTCGCGACGATGGTCGCGTCGGGGATCAGGTTGAGTCCGGCCGCCGCCGCGGAGGCGGGCATGGCCATCCCGGCCAGAATCGCGATCGGCCGGAGCCAGGAGGTCGCCTCGGAACGCACGGTGATCCCCTCTCTCTATCGCAGGTCCCTCACCGCGGACCGTAGACGCTGACGACAGTCCCGAGGCCACGATGACTCGCGCCGCCGCACGTGGGTTGCGCGCGAGGGCAGAGCCCCGGCGGGACACGAGCCCGCCTCGGCGGCCGGCAGTATGGCAAAGGACGCTTCCAAGTCAATCAGCGCCACTGCCACATTTCGCTGCCCCGAGGCGGGCTCGCGGCCCGTCGCTCAGCGTCGAGGCGCTTGGGTCGGCTCGGAGTGCGCGGACTCGCCCATTTCGATGCGCGCCGTCACCCGCGCGCCGTCGTCGATTCGGATTCGCGGCGTTCGGACCGTGCCGTCCAATCGGCCCTGGGGCCCGATCTCGACACGCTCTTTCGCGGTCACCTCGCCGACGACGGAGCCGCGAACCACCAAGCTGCGCACCTCGAGCTTGGCGTCGATCGTCCCGGTCTCGCCAACGATGAGTGTTCCGTCCGCGCTCGCCGTTCCCTTGAAGTGTCCGTCAATCCGAACGGAGCCCGTGAACGAGATCTTGCCCTCGAAGGACGTACCGCTGTCGAGAAATGTCTGGAGCCCGTCTTTCATGATTCACCTCCGAGGAGCCGCTCGCTCAGGCGGTCGAGCTCGCTCTCGCCGTGGAACTCGATTTCGATGCGGCCGCGCGCACGACGTCCGACGATCCGCACTTTTGTCTTCAGCGCCTTTCTGAGCTGCTCTTCGAGATCGATCACGTGAACGTCTCTCGAGGGGCCCGGTCGCGGCTTCTGACGCGAGGTTGACGCAGCGCGTCGTCCAAGCTCTTCCGCCGCTCGAACCGACAAACCCTGCCGAACGATCTGATCTCGGACCAGCGCGCGCTGCGGGGCCGGGACTTGCAGTATGGCCTTCGCGTGCCCCATCGAGATGCGCTGATCGATCAGATCCTGCTGAATCGGAGTCGGTAGCTCGAGTAGGCGTAGGTGATTCGACACACTCGATCGATCGAGCCCGACTCGGCGGCCGACCTCGTCCTGCGTCATTTCCTCGTCATCGACGAGCACCTTGAACGCCTCGGCGAGCTCCATCGGATTCAGGTCCGCTCGTTGGACGTTCTCGACCAGGGCCATTTCGACGACCTGCCGATCGCTCGCGTCGAGCACGACGACGGGCACCTCGTCGAGCCCGGCGATCTGCGACGCTCGCCAGCGGCGCTCGCCGATGATCAGCTCGTAGCCGTCACCGCGCTTTCGGACGACCAACGGCTGCAGGACTCCCTGCTCGCGAATCGAGGCCGCGAGGGTGGACAGCTCGCTCTCGCGGAATGCCTTGCGCGGCTGGTTGGGGTTCGGCGCGATGCGCGCGACCGAGACGAAGAGCGGCGCGGCCGTCGTGTCCTCGGAGTCCGGTCCGCTCCGCCCGCTCGACGGGACGGATGGCGACGGAGTGGGAATCAGGGCCGAAAGACCGCGTCCGAGCGCCTTACGTGTGGCCATGGTTGATCCTTTCCAGAACCTCCTCGGCGAGCTGCAGATAGCTCAGCGCTCCCTTGGAGTTGATGTCGTAGAGAAGCGCCGGCTTCCCATAGCTCGGCGCCTCCGAGAGGCGGACGTTTCGGGGAATCACCGTTCGGAAGACCTGGCCGGCGAAGTGCTCGCGCGTCTCGCGCGCGACCTGCATCGCCAGGTTGTTGCGAACGTCGTACATGGTCAGCAGCAAGCCCTCGATCTCGAGCTTCGGATTCAGCGACGAGCGCACGAGCTCGATCGTCTGGGTCAGCTTCGCGAGACCCTCGAGCGCCAGGTACTCGCACTGCAGCGGAACCAGAACCGAATCGGCCGCGACCAGGGCATTCAACGTCAAGAGGCCGAGCGAGGGCGGCGTATCGATCAGAACTACCCGAAATTGCTCGCGAATTGGATCTATCGCGCGACTCAGACGCCGCTCGCGATCGGGAGCCGAGGCGAGCTCGACCTCGGCCCCGACGAGCTCGGTGGACGAGGGGGCGAGCTTCAGGAACTGAAGCTGCGTCTCGAGCAGGATCTCACCGAGCTTTGCGTCACCAAGCAGGGCGTCGTAGGTGTCCGCCCCGTAGTCCGACGGTGAAAAGCCCAGGCTCGACGTCGCATTCGCCTGGGGATCGAGGTCGATCAGAAGAGTCGGGCACTCCGCGGCCGCCAGCGAAGCCGCGAGATTTACAGCGGTCGTCGTCTTTCCGACGCCGCCTTTCTGGTTCGCAACAACGATGACTCGAGCCACTCTCCACCCCGCGGCATCCCGCGCCCCGATACTACCCCATCGTTCCACGTGCAAGGAGTCGAAGTGAGCAGACCCCGAGGCACTTCAGGTCGTTCCACGGGAAACCGCCGCCGCAGGAACGCGCAAGATCGCGCCGCTCGAGGCGAGGGCGATGCGTCGTGCGCCCGGTAAATCGACGCCGGGGCCAGCCCAGATCCAGACTTCGCCCTCCTCGCAGGCCCAGGGCCGGCCGAGCTCGACGGAGCGCTCCGGCGCCGCAACTGCTCGCAGCAACACCCGATCGAAGCGCTTAGGCGGCGTCTTTTCGATCGACTCGCGAAGCACCTCGACCCGGAGGTCCAGGGTGCGGATGACGTGCCGCAGGAAGGCGACGCGTTTCTCGCGGATCTCGACGAGACTCACGCGAAGATCACGTCGGGCGATCGCGATCGGAAGTCCCGGGAATCCTGCCCCGCTGCCGAGATCGACGACGGAGAGGTCAGGTTCCAGGTGTGGAACAGCGGCGAGCGCATCTTCCACGTGCCTCGAGATCGCCGCCGGAGCGGTCGAGCCGACCAGGTTCATCCGCTCACCCCAGCGGCAGAGCTCCTGGACGAAGAACTCGAGCGCCTCGCCGCCGGCCGCCGCTCGACTCAATCGGGAGTAATACGGACGCGCTTGCGCGGGCCGTCGCCCTCGCTCTCCGAGCGGACGCCGCGCTCATCCTTCAACGTGTTGTGCACGACCCAACGCTCGCGCGAGTTCATCGGGCGCAACAACTCCGGCTCACCGGAGCGCCGTACGATTTCAGCCGCTTCTCGAGCCATGCGCTCGAGTGCCACCTCGTCGATGTCGCGCTCGCGGTCGTCGGAATCGCGGCGATTTCCGTCGCGGCGGCCATCGCGTCGAGGTCGGTCGTCCCGCTCGTCGCTCTGGGGGCGACGGGCACCGCGAATATCCACGCGCGCTGCCACCTCGTCATCGACGAGCATCTCGGCCGCGCGGTGAGCGAGGTGCGAGAGCGCGGCCGCAAACCGCGGCTCGCGATCGCTGAGGGCCGCGATCGCCGCGCCGTCGAGCGAAATGATGATGTCGCCCTCCTCGGTTTCCGTTTCGGTCACGGCTATGCCGCGCAGCTTCATGCGCTCGAGAATTCCGGCGACGAACTCACCGACCGGCCCGAGTTCTCCGTCCTCGAGATCCGCGTCGGAATCCTCGACCGGCTCTGGTACGGCGCGGGGGGCCGGGCGCTCGGGTCGCGCGGCTCGGGCGGGTGCCTCGACCCGATCGGAGCGCTCGGTTCGCTGCGGCCGCTCCGTCGCTCCTGTCGCTCCGGTCGCTCCGGTCGCTCATTCCGCTCACTCCGCTCGGGTCGCTCGCTCCGCGGCGGACGCGCGGGACGTTCCTCGAGACGCTCGTCCCGCCTCTCCGGCCGCTGTTGGGATCGCGGTTCCGGGCGTCGTTCTTCCCGGGGCGCTGATCGCGCCGACAGCGGCGCGGCGATCAGGAGTACGTTTGAACCCAGTCCCGAGACTGTGACTGTGGCAGGAACCACCCACACATCGAGCTGATCTGGGGACAGTCGGAAGAATGCTGCGGCCTTGCCGAGGGCCTCCTCCCGGCTCTCCGCCACGAATTCCCGAGCGTCGTCTACCGATGCGTTCATTCCTCGATCCTCCGAGCCCTCGTCAAGTCGCCGTCGGCTCCGCCGGCGTCCGATTGACGAAGAGCTGCTGCGCGATCCCGAGAAGGTTGCTCACGAACCAATAGAGCACGAGCCCCGACGGGAACTGGTAAAACATGAACGTGAAGGCGACACTCATCAGTGTCATCATCTGGCGCTGCTGCGGATCCGCGTTGGGCGCGGGCGTCAACCGCTGCTGCAGGAGCATGGACCCGCCCATCAGCAGCGGGAGTACCCGGATCGGCAGACCCGCGATCGCGAAGAAATCCTCCGGCGACGACAGATCGTTGATCCAGAGTCCGAACGGAGCGTGGCGCAGCTCGATGGACGTCTGCAAAGCGAAATAGAGCGCGATCATGAACGGCATCTGGATCAGGATCGGCACGCAGCCGCCACCCATCGCCGAGAGCGGGTTCATCCCCTTCTGGCGGTAGAGCTTCATCATCTCTTCCTGGAGCTTGTCGCGGTCGCTCCCGTACTTGGTCTGAAGCTCCTTCATCTGCGGCGCGATGACGGCGAAGCGCTTCATCGACTTCATGGAGCGCTGCGTCAGAGGGAACGTCACCAGGCGCACAAGCAGGGTGACCAGGATGATCGCGATCCCGTAATTCGAGACGATGTTCGCGTAGGTCCAACGGAGCATGGCCTCGAACGCGTGAACCAGTGGCCGAACGAGTGCCCAGCCGGCGTTGATCGAATTCTCGAGACGAGGATCCACCGTGGCCACGATCTCGGGCACCTTGGGCCCGAAGTAGAGTCGGAAGCTGCGCTCGACACCGGTGCCGGGCGGCACCTCGAAGCTCGCGGCCCCGAGTGCCGACTGGCCGAGATCGCGACCGAGCGGACCGAGAAAAGCCGTGCTGTCGCGGGGGCTTTCCGGGATGGCGGCGATCAGGAAGTACTGGCTGTCCACACCGACCCAATCGACGGGTGCGGGGTAGGAAGTGCCCGTCGGCGCGGACCGCCCGAGCAAGCCGCCGAAGAACCCGGCGGTCCCGATACCGGACACGGCCATGCGCTCGACCTCGCCATCGACCGACGCCACGAGGCTGTACTGCATGAAGTAGTCGGGCGAGCCGCCCGGTCGCTCCTGACCGTATCCGACCACATCGAGCTTGGGCACGAGCACCGCTTTGCTCTGGTTCTGGATTGACACGGTCGCGCGCCCACCATAGCCCGCGTCATCGAGTTCAACCCGGCGCGTCACGGAGACCCCGTCCTTGCTGGTGCGGAGCTCGACGGCGCGCGGACCCGACGACACGATCTCGTAGCGGGTAGCCTCGAGTGATCGCAGCGGCTCGGGTCCCAGAAAGATGAACAGCGCTCCGCGAGGCTGGGTCGTGACGAGCTCCACCGGCCCGGAGTCCAGATCGACCGTCGCGCGATACTCGAGCAGTTCGACGCTGTCGAGTCGGCCGCCGAGATTGCTGACGCCGACCCTCACTGCGTCATTCTCGAGCGTCATGATTTCCGCCGGCGGGCTGGTGGCGGACGGCTCCGAAGGCGCCGTCGGCCCGGCATGGCGATCTGGTGGCTCCGATGCGGGCGGCGGCAGCGCCGCGGGCGTCTCAGCCTCGGCGGCGGGAGCGTCGACCGGAGGAGCGGGGGGAGGAGAAGGCGCGAACAGAAACGACGCCACCATCAGTGCGACCGCGGCGGCTATGGCTGCAATTTGTATGCGATCCACTGCCAGACCCCTTCAGGGAAGATCCAGGCCGCCGCGGCCCAGTGGGTGACAGCGCGAGAGCCGTCGAAGTGCGCGAAGCCCTCCGCGGACGGCTCCATCGCGCTCGATGACTGCGACCGCATACTGCGAACAGCTCGGATTGAAGCGACACGCCGAACCCAGCCAGGGCGAAATCACCAACCGATACCCGCGGATGAGTCCGATCAAGGCTGCGCTTCCCGCACGCCGAGCGGTGTGAGACGCAGATCCAGGTCTTCGCGCACGTCCTCCAATCGCAGCGATTGCGGGATGTTGCGCTTGGCGATGAGGACTAGATCGCACGATCCGAACTCTCGAGAGCGACTGCGGAACCATTCGCGGGCGAGGCGCTTGATTCGGTTGCGCCGCACAGCGCCGCCGACCTTGCGAGTGACGGTAATGCCTAGGCGGGTGGGGCCGCCGTCCTTTCGATCCATGAGCAATGCAATGAAAAACCGAGTCGTCCGACGTTCGCCGAACTCGGAGGACGCGACGAAGTCACTTCTGCGCATTCTCCGACGAGGCACTCTGCGGGCGTCAACGGCCGGCGCCGACTGATCGCTACTTCCTCTTCGAGACCCGCGTGAGCTCGTGACGACCCTTCGCGCGCCGACGCGAGAGCACATTGCGCCCGGCTGCAGTGCTCATGCGGGCGCGGAAACCGTGATTGCGTGCGCGCCGGATTCGGCTGGGTTGGAACGTACGTTTCATCGGAAAGCCTCTCGAACCGGGCGACTGGGTGGGCGTGTATAGAAGCACCGCCCCCAAGCAGTGTCAACGTCGGCTCGTTCGGGAATTTCTCGACGAGAATCCGCCTCGTCTTCTTGCTTTGCTGCGCGCCGCTTTGATATGAGCAGGGAATCCCACTCCGCCATCGCCTCGTGAAAGGCTCGAAGCCCCCATGACTGCCAGCACCCCGGGCCTCGTCTGTACGGACGGGGCGTCTTCACTTTGGAAGTCGGTGCTGAGCACCCTTGCGCATCGGCTGGCTCCCGGTACCCGCGACTCGCTCGCCCACGGCACGCACTGTCTCGGGCGAACGCCGGATTCGCTCCGGCTCGCGGCGAATCGGAGCGAGCTCGAATCGTGGATTCGCGCGGGACACATCAATGCGATCGAGACATCGCTCTCGAGCTCGACCGACGGTGCGGTGTCCCTTGCGCTGATCCCCGTCGATGACGTCTCGGCGCTCCGAGCGGATCCGGTCTTCACCTTCGCGACTCTCGTTGCAAGCCCGGCGAACTCACGCGCGCACGCGCGCGCCCGAAGATTCGCGAGTGACGGGATCGCTTCTGGAGGTGGTCTCGCGATCCACGGCGCCGTCCGCTCGGGCAAGACCCACCTGCTGCGCGCGATCGCGGCGGCGCGCGGGGACTTCGATCCAGAGGGAACCGTCCTGTACCGGCGGGCCGATCAGCTCTCGCTCGATCTGGTGAGTGCGATCTCCACGGACGACGTCGACTCGTTCCGCGAGCAGCTGCTTGCCTCGACGGCCCTGCTGCTCGACGACGTTCACGAACTGCACGGCCGCGAGGCGACTCAGGAGGAGCTTCTGGGAATCCTCGATCTCTTCGAGGAGCGCGGGATCCCCGTGGCCATGGCCATGGCGAAGCCACCCGAGAGGTGCCCGGGGTTGATCGAGCCGCTGCGTAGACGCCTCACACGCCTGGAGTCGGTCGCGGTCCGCCCACCGGAATGGGAGACCCGGGTCGCCATCGTCCTGGCCCGGACCCGGAGCTGGGGCGTCGAGCCGAAGCCCTCGATCGCCGCCCTGCTCGCGAGCAACCTGCGGGGTGACCTCTCGCGCCTCGATGCGTTGCTGACGCGTCTCCTGTGCCAGTCGTCGTGGTGCAGCGGTCTCGAGGACGCCGAGGCCGTGAAGCTCCTGCTGAGCCACGCGAGCGACCCGCCCACCCTCATCACCCCAGAAGACGTGATGAACGCCGTCTCCCAGCAGTTCAATCTTCGCCCACGCGACCTTCGCTCCGACAAGCGCAGCCCCCGCTTCACGACGCCGCGCCAGATCGCGATGTACCTGGTGCGACGCCACTGCGGGCTCTCTTACCCCGAGATCGGGCGACGATTCGCCAAACACCACACGACCGCGCTGCACTCGGACCGCGTGATCCAGAAACAGCTGGGTGAGAGCGCGAGCCTGCGCGCGGCGGTCCTCCTCGTCGAGAAGGAGCTGATGCGGGTCTCGGAGGCCGGTGGATAGTCGGTGGATAACGCGGGCACCCTGCCGGTACTCCCCATCTGCCTCCGGATTCTCGCGGACTCCACCCGGCTCGCGGTGGAGAACATTCCCAGTGGCTGCCCTCAGATGAAGGAGTTTTCCAGATTTCTACGGTCCTCCCTCCTACTCCTACTCACTTTGCTTTAAGATCAGAAGAGGAAGTGGGAGGAATTCGGACATGAAGCTGACGATCGAGCGCGACGAGCTTCTGCGAGGCTTGGGACGCGTGCAGGCCATCGTCGAACGCCGCGGGACCATGCCGATCCTCGCGAACGTGTTGATCGAGGCTCGCGAAGACGGGCTGACGCTCGCCGCGACCGACCTCGAGGTCGCCGTGGTCGCGGACCACCCCGCGACGGTGAAGACACCCGGAACCGTGACGCTGGGCGCGAAGAAGCTCTACGAGATCGTTCGAGAGCTCGAAGGTCCCGAAGTCGCGCTCAGCACCGAGGATGGCGCGCGGGTGACGCTCACCTGTGGACCGGCCAAGTTCACACTGCTCTCCACCTCGCCCGAGGAGTACCCGTCGATTCCGAGCTCCGACGGCGTCGCATTCGCGCAGATCGACACCGCGCTGGTTTCGGAGCTGATCGATCACACCCTCTACGCAACCTCGAACGACGAGACGCGGTACAACTTGAACGGCGTCTTCCTCGAGAGCGCCGACGGCAAGCGGATCCGATTCGTCGCGACCGACGGGCATCGTCTGGCGATGATCGAGCGATCGGTGCCGACCGCGGTGGGCTTTCTCGCGAAGGGCATCATTGCACCGCGCAAGGGAGTGGCCGAAATCCGCAAGCTCTGTGACGAGGGCGAGGGCGCCGTCGATCTCGGGCTTGGCGACGGATTCCTGATGGTCCGGCGGCCCGGTCTCTTGCTCACGACCCGGCTCATCGACGGTGAGTTCCCAAACTACCGTCAGATCCTTCCCAAGGGCCACAAAGTCCGACTGCTCATGGACCGGGAGCGACTCCAGCACGCCGTGCGCCGCATCGCGCTCATGGCGCACGAGCGCTCTCGCGGCTTTCGATTCGTCCTCAGCGAGGGTCAGGTCGATCTTTCGGCCAGCAACCCCGATCTCGGTGAGGCGCGCGAGGTGCTGCCGGTCGAGTATCAGGGCGATCGCTTCGAGACGGCCTTCAACGCGCGCTATCTGCTCGACGTCCTCGGTGCGATGACGGCCAAGGAGGTCGTGCTCGAGCTCGCGGAGGAGCTCAGCCCGGCCCAGTTCCGGCCCGCCGACGACCCAGACGAGGTCGCCGTGATCATGCCGATGAGGCTCTAGCCGAGAGCCTCTCTCTGGGTTAGTTTTCCGAGCGTTTGCAGCACCTTGCGCCGCAACGGGCCCCTTGCATCCGTCGCCTGACGTTTCCGAGACGAGGTCGGTGCCAAAGCAGGGTAAATCGCAGGGTTCCGGGCCTCCCCCGCTGTGGCGTTGGACTCAGGTCCTAGAGGCGAAGAAGCGCTTATGAGCGATTACGATGCGAGATCCATCGAGGTTCTCGAGGGTCTCGATCCGGTCCGGAAACGGCCTGCGATGTACATCGGGTCTACCGGTCCCGGTGGGCTTCACCACCTGGTGTACGAGGTCGTCGACAACTCGATCGACGAAGCCGTAGCCGGCTTCTGTGACACGATCCGAGTCACGATCCACAGCGACGACTCGGTCACCGTCGAGGACAACGGGCGTGGCATCCCGATCGATCCTCACGCCAAGCTCGGGCGCCCCGCCGCCGAGGTCGTGCTGACGACGCTGCACTCCGGCGGGAAGTTCAACAACAAGTCCTACAAGGTTTCGAGCGGTCTGCACGGCGTCGGTGTCTCTTGTGTGAACGCGCTCTCGCAGAAGCTCGATCTCGAGATCAAGCTCGGCGGAAAGGTGTACCGGCAGCGCTACGAGCGCGGAGTCCCACAGGAGGATCTGCACTCGGTCGGGACGAGCGACAAGACCGGAACGACGATCACGTTCCAGCCCGACCCGTCGATCTTCGAGATCACCGAGTACAGCTTCGACACGCTCGCGAACCGGCTGCGCGAGCTCTCGTTCCTCAACGCGGGAATTCGCATCCACCTCGAGGACGAGCGCAGCGGCAAGAAGCACGAGTTCCACTACGAAGGCGGGATCGCGTCGTTCGTCGAGTACCTGAATCGCGGAACCGTTGCGGTGCACCCCGTGATTCTGCTCGTCGGCGATCGGAGCTACGAACAGTCGACCGGCGATGGCATCGTCACCACCGACGTCCACATCGAGGTCTCGCTCCAGTACAACGACGGCTACAACGAGAGCGTCTACAGCTTCGCGAACAACGTGAACACCGTCGAAGGTGGGACGCACCTGACCGGCTTCCGGAATGCGATGACCCGTGCGGTGAACCGCTGGATCGCGGAGCACCTCGCGGAGAAGGAGGTCGTGACGGTGTCCGGCGAGGATACGCGCGAAGGCCTCGCCGCGGTCGTCTCGGTCAAGCTCTCGCACCCGCAGTTCGAAGGCCAGACGAAGGCCAAGCTCGGCAATAGCGAGGTCACCGGCCTCGTGGCGAATCTCGTCTACGACCAGCTTTCGAGCTACCTCGAAGAGAACCCTGCCAGCGCCCGGGCCATCACTGGAAAGTGTACCGACGCCGTGCGCGCGCGCGAAGCTGCGCGGAAGGCGCGCGACCTCACGCGTCGGAAGGGCGCGCTCGGTGATGCGAGTCTACCCGGCAAGCTTGCCGATTGTCAGGAGCGCGACCCGGCCAAAGCGGAGATCTTCATCGTCGAGGGTGACTCGGCCGGAGGCTCTGCGAAGCAGGGCCGCGACCGCTACAACCAGGCGATCCTGCCGATCCGCGGCAAGCTGATCAACGTCGAGAAGGCGCGCCTCGATCGGATGCTCGCGAACAACGAGATCCAGATCATGATCGCCGCGCTTGGAACCGGCATCGGCGAGGATTTCGACCCGAACAAGCTCCGATACCACAAGGTCGTCCTGATGACGGACGCCGACGTGGACGGCTCTCACATCCAGACGCTTCTCCTCACGTTCTTCTTCCGGCACATGCCCGACCTGATCACGCGCGGGCACCTCTACCTGGCGCAGCCGCCGCTCTACAAGGTGAAGCGGGGAAAGAGCGAGCAGTACATCCAGAGCGACAACGAGCTCTCGCAGCATCTGCTCGGGATCGGGCTCGCCGAATCACAGGTCTTCGCTTCGGGCAGCGACTCGCCGCTGGCCGATGAAGCGCTGCGCGAGCTTCTGTCTCACGCACAGCGCTGCGAGCGCCTGAGCGTGGCCATGGAGCGGCGCGGCATCGACGCACGGATCGTCGAGGCAGCGGCCGCGTGCGGCCTGACCAGTGCGGGCGCGAATGGCGACGAGTCGGCGCGCGGCGAGTTCGAGCGGCGTCTGGTCGCGTACCTCGAGCAGACCTATGCCGAGGCGTTGCCGGTCCGGCTCGAATGGACGCAGGACGCGGAGCACAGTCGCTGGAAGCCGACCGTGCACGTGATGCACACGGCGGTCCAGCGGTCGGTCGAATTCGACCAGGCGCTGCTCGAGTCGCCGGACTATCAGCGGTTCACCGCTCTCAACGACTGCGCGCGCAGGATCGGAGACGCGCCGTATCGCCTCGTCGTGAGTGGCGAGGAGCGAAGCATCGCATCGCCGCGCCATCTGCTGGCCGAGCTCCTCCAGATCGCCGGCAAGGGACAGTACATCCAGCGCTACAAGGGGCTGGGTGAGATGAATCCCGAGCAGCTCTGGGAGACGACGATGGATCCCGTGAAGCGCACGCTCCTGCACGTGCGCGTCGAGGACGGACCCGAGGCGAATCAGACCTTCAGCATCCTGATGGGAGACCTCGTCGAGCCGCGCAAGGAATTCATCGAGAAGAATGCCTTGAACGTCGTGAACCTCGACATCTGAGCGGAAATCCATGACCGACACGCCAGAGACGCCCGCGCTGCCACCCGTGAATCCTCCGATTCCCGTCGCGATCGAGGACGAGATGCGCCGCTCGTTCCTCGACTACTCGATGTCGGTGATCATCAGCCGCGCACTTCCCGACGTGCGCGACGGCTTGAAGCCGTCGCAGCGGCGCATCCTCGTCACGTTCAACGACCTGAATCTCACCTCGGATCGGCCGTACCGGAAGTGCGCGAAGATCGCCGGCGACGTTTCGGGCAACTACCACCCGCACGGCGAGGCGGTGATCTACCCGTCGATCGTCCGCCTCGCGCAGCCGTTTTCGCTCCGCTACCCGCTCGTCGACGGCCAGGGGAACTTCGGATCGGTCGATGGCGATCCGCCCGCGGCCATGCGCTACACCGAAGCGCGTCTCACGAAGATCGCGGCGGAGATGCTCGCCGATCTCGAGCGCGAGACCGTCGATTTCGTCCCGAACTACGACAACACGCGCACCGAACCGATCGTCCTGCCGACGCGCATCCCGAATCTCGTCATCAACGGGTCGTCGGGGATCGCGGTCGGCATGGCCACGAACATTCCCCCGCACAACCTCGGCGAGACCGCCGACGCCCTGATCCTGCTGGCGCGAAACCCGAAGGTGACGCTCGACGAGGTGATGGAGAAGCTTCCCGGGCCCGACTTCCCGACCGGCGCGCTGATCTGCGGCGGCAGCGGGATCCGCGAGGCCTACCGGACCGGGCGGGGACTTCTCACCGTGCGCGCGCGCGCCTCGACCGAGGAGATGCGCGGCGGTCGCATCCGCATCGTGCTCGACGAGATCCCGTACATGGTCAACAAGGCTTCGATGATCGAGAAGATCGCGGAGCTGGTGCGCGACGGGCGGATCGACGGGATCTCCGACGTGCGAGACGAATCCGACCGCCGCGGCATGCGCGTCGTGGTCGAGCTGAAGAAGGACGCCGACGATCAGGTCGTCCTGAACCAGCTCTTCAAGATGACGCCGATGCAGACGACCTTCGGTGTGAACATGGTCGCGCTGGTGCGGAACCGGCCACAGACCCTCGGTCTGATCCCGCTTCTCCAGTACTTCCTCGATTTCCGCCGCGAGGTCGTGCGCAGACGCGCGGCCTTCGACCTCCGCCAGGCGGAGGCCCGTGCGCACATCCTCGAGGGTTTCGCGATCGCGCTCGACAACCTCGACGCGCTCATCGCGCTGATCCGAGCGAGCCAGAGTCCGGCCGCGGCGCGCGATGCGATGATGGCGCGCTTCTCTCTCTCCGAACGCCAGTCACAGGCGATTCTCGAGCTTCGACTCCAGCGGCTCACGGCAATGGAGCGCCAGAAGATCCTCGACGAGCTCGCAGAGGTGCGCGCGAAGATCGAAGAGCTGAAGGCGCTGCTCGCCAGCGACGAGAAGGTGACCGAGCTGATCATCGGAGAGCTCACGGAGATGCGCGCGAAGTACGCCGACGCGCGCCGGACCGAGCTCGCGGCGCCAGTCGAGGACTTCACGACCGAAGATCTGATCGCGGAAGAGGACATGGTCGTGACGATCACCCACCGCGGTTACGCGAAGCGCCACGTGCCGACGCTCTATCGCGCACAGCGGCGCGGCGGAAAGGGGAAGGTCGCGGCATCGACGGCGGACGAGGACTTCGTTTCGATGGTCTTCGTCGCGTCGACCCACGCCTACCTGCTCTGCTTCACGAACAAGGGGCGCGTGCACTGGCTGAAGGTCTTCGAGCTGCCCGAGCTCTCCCGCGGCGCGAAGGGGAAGGCGCTCGTCAATCTGCTGTCCCTGGCCGAGGGCGAGCGGATTCAGGCGATCCTGCCGGTGCGCGACTTCGCCGAAGCCGGCTACGTCGTGCTGGCCACGCGCAATGGAACGATCAAGAAGACCGAGCTCGAGCAGTTCTCCAACCCGAGGCGCGGCGGAATCATCGCGATCAACATCGCCGACGGCGACGAGTTGATCGCGGCTTCGCGCACCGGCGACGGCGACCAGATCCTGCTCGCCACCCAGGACGGGAAGTCGATCCGCTTCAACGAAGAGCAGGTCCGCGCGATGGGTCGGTCCGCGACCGGCGTGCGTGGAATCTCCACCCGCGAGGGCGACGCCACCGTCGGCATGGAGGTGCTGAAACCCGGCAAGACCATCCTCACCGTTTCCGAGCATGGCTTCGGAAAGCGCTCGCCCCTCGACGAATACCGCGAGCAGAAGCGCGGCGGGCAGGGAATCATCACGATCAAGACGACCGAACGAAACGGGCAGGTCGTGGGGATCATGCAGGTCGACGATCGCGACGAGATCATGCTGATCACGAGCGGCGGGAAGATGATCCGCACGCGCGTCGCCGAGATCCCCACGATGAGCCGGAACACCCAGGGCGTTCGGCTCATGGAGCCGAACGAGGGCGAGCGAGTCGTCTCGGTCGCGAAGCTCGGCGAGGAAGACGAGGTCGAGGCCGAATGAACACCGCGCGATCGAGGCAATTGCTCGAGCGCGCACGCACGCGGATTCCCGGCGGCGTCAACAGCCCGGTGCGCGCGTTCGGCTCGGTGGGCGGACAGGCACGCTTCATCCGCTCGGCCGCGGGCGCGCGGATCGAGGACGAGGACGGGAACCGCTACATCGACTACGTCGCATCCTGGGGTGCGATCCTGCACGGACACGCACACCCGGCCGTGCTCGAGGCGATCGCGAAGGCCGCGGCGCGCGGAACGAGCTTCGGTGCACCGACCGAGGCCGAGGTCGTGCTCGCCGAACGCCTGTGCGCGCTCGTGCCGTCGCTCGAGATGGTGAGGCTCGTCTCGTCGGGCACCGAGGCGACGATGAGCGCGATCCGACTCGCGCGTGGTGCGACCGGCCGCGACCGGATCCTGAAGTTCGACGGTTGCTACCACGGCCATCCCGATCACATGCTCGCTGCCGCCGGCTCCGGAGTCGCGACGCTCGGCATTCCCGGCACCGACGGCGTGCCGCGCGCGGCGGTCGCCGACACGGTGGTGTTGCCGTTCAATGATCTCGCCGCGGTCGAGGCGCTCTTCGCCGCGCGAGGCGATGAGATCGCGGCGGTGATCGTCGAGCCCGTCGCCGCGAACATGGGGCTGGTCTTGCCGGCCGACGGCTTCCTCGGTGGATTGCGCTCGGTCTGTGATCGGCACGGCGCGCTCTTGATCTTCGACGAGGTGATTACCGGTTTCCGTGTCGCGCTCGGCGGTGCGCAGGCGAGGTTCGGCGTCGCGCCCGACCTGACCACGTTCGGCAAGGTGATCGGCGGCGGTCTCCCGGTCGGCGCCTACGGCGGTCGGCGCGCGCTGCTGGAACGCATGGCGCCCGTCGGCCCGATCTACCAGGCGGGAACGCTCTCGGGCAATCCGCTCGCGACCGCAGCCGGGCTCGCGGTCCTCGATCTCGCGGCGCAGCCCGGTGTGTACGAACGGCTCGAAGCCGGCACGAAGCGCCTGGCCGACGGCCTCGCGGGCATCGCTCGCGAAGCCGGGGTCCCGTTCTCTGCCAGCTCGCTCGGCGGGGTCTTCGGTTTCTTCTTCCACCCCGGACCCGTTCGCAACTACGCCGACGCGCAGAAGGCCGACACGGCGGCATTTCGCAGCTTCTTCCACGCGATGCTCGAGCAGGGGATCTATCTGGCGCCTTCCGCCTTCGAGGCCGGCTTTCTCACGACCGCGCACGGCGATGCGGAGATCGAGAAGACGCTCGACGCCGCGCGGCGCGCGCTCACCCGGGCCGGCTAGATGTCCGACCCGAAGTCGACCGGTCCGCGGCGGTCGGCGATCCGGATGGGTCGCGGAGTCGAAGCCGCCTGGGAGGCCGCCCTCTCGATCGTGCTCGGCGCGGTGCTCGGCATCTACGCCGATCGCTGGCTCGACACGTCCCCGATCCTGCTCTTCGTGTTCCTGACCCTCGGGGCGGTGGTCGCATTCCGGCGCTTGATCGCGCTCGGCAAGCAGGCCACGAAGGACGCAGAATCACCTCCGCGGTGATGTGGCGCAGCGCTTCGTTGCACGCCAAGTACTCGTTCGTGCTCGCGCTTGCAATCGCGGGGGCGATTCCGTATGGATGCCACGCCGCTTGGAGCTTGGCCCTGGGCGGAGGGATTCAACTCGTGAATCTGAGCATCCTGGATCGAAGCGTGCGCGCCGTACTCTCGACCGGCGGCACCGGAAATGCGGCTTCACTGGCTCAGATCACGCTCGTGCTCCGGACCGTCGTCTTCTTCACCGCGGTGATCTACGTGCTCACATCCACACCTGCCAAGGCGCTCTTCTTCCTCGCGGGCCTTCTGGTCGTCGTCCCGGCTGCGATCTGGCACGGACTCGCGCTCCCGGTGCGGGGGGACTGAGGTGGGCCACCCTCCCTCGATCTACGACGCACTCGCGGCCACCGTGCCGGTGCTGTTTCAGTCGGTCATCGCCGGGATCCTGATCGTGGTGCTCGTCGCATGGCGCGTTCGCGCGAGCCTCGGCGCCGACGCCGTGATCCCCGACGGGCGCTTCACGCTGCGCAACTTCTTCGAGGTCGCCTTCGAGGGCATCGCATCGCTCGCGCACGAAGCGATCGGCCACGACTGGCGCAAGTACATGCCGATGCTCGCGACGCTCGGCATGTTCATCCTGATCGGAAATCTGATGGGGCTCGTGCCGGGGCTTGGCGGGCCGACGTCCTACGTCGAGACGAATCTCTCCTGGGCGCTCGTCTCGGTCTTCACGGCCGAGGCGGCCGCGATCCGGGCGAACGGCATCGGGGGCTGGCTCAAGCACATGTCGCCCGGCCCGATCTGGATGGCGCCGCTGATGCTGCCGATCGAGCTGTTCAGCCACCTGGTCCGCTTCGTCACGCTCACGATCCGCCTCACGGCCAACATGTTCGCCGACCACACGCTGGCGGCGATCTTCATCGGCTTTGGCGGTGTGATCTCGGTGTTCGTGCCCTGGATCGTGCTCGGTCTCGGGGTCTTCATCTGCTTCGTGCAGGCGTTCATCTTCACCTTCCTCACCATTCTGTACATCGGGATGGGTCTCGAGGAATCTCACTAGAAAGGGAGTAGCGATGCGTGCGTTCTTCTTCGTTGCGGCCGTCGTGGCCATGGCTCTCTCGCCCGATCTGGCCTTCGCGGCCGAGGAAGGCGGTGGATCGGGTTGGGGGATCGCGATCGGCTCGGGGCTCGCGATCGGCCTCGCGATTCTCGGCGCGGGCATCGGCCAGGGCATGACCGCCGCGAACGCGGTCCAGGGCATTGCGCGCAACCCCGGTGCGGCCGGAGTGATCCAGACCCCGATGATCATCGGCCTCGCGCTGATCGAGTCGATCGCGCTGCTCGCCTTCGTCATCGCGTTCCTGATCCAGGGCAAGATCTAGTCCGGCGGGATCCCGCGCGCTTCGAGCGCGGCGCCCCGACAACGACTCCGCGCCCGGGCGTTCACACGAGCGCCCGGGCGCTTCTGTATTTCGCGGGTTTGCGCGCGGCACGCGCCTTGCTCTCTCGATCCGGCAGGTGGAACGGACATCCCTCTCACGGGACCAGGGATTCCGGGAAGCTCATGTCGGATGGGGAACGGGGAAAGGCGCACGATGAACGGGGTGAGGCGTGCGCATTCCCCATCCGGCAACCCCTGAGTCACACTGAAGGCGTGAAGGCGCGCGGCGGATTCCTGGTGCTCGAGGGGATCGACGGATCGGGCAAGAGCGAGCAGTCGCGCAGGCTCGCCGCCTGGCTCGTGTCGCGCGGACACCGTGTGGTGTCGACCCGCGAACCGACGGATGGCGCGCATGGACGGCGCTACCGCGCCTGGGCGCGCGGTGACTTCGAGGCGACCCCCGACGACGTCCTGCAGCTCTTCCTCGAAGACCGCCGCGAGCACGTCGCCCGCGTGATCCGACCCGCGCTCGATCGCGGCGAGATCGTCGTCTGCGATCGCTACAAGTACTCGACGCTCGCGTACCAAGCCGCGCAGGGCCTCGATCGCGCGCGCCTCCGCGCGCTCTTCGACGGTGCCGAGTTTCCCGTTCCCGATCTCGTGCTCTGGCTTCGGCTTCCCGTCGGGACGGCGATCGCGCGCATGGGCGCGAATGCGACCGAGCGCTTCGAGCGCGAGGAGTTCCTCGGCCGCGTCGATGCCGAGTACGCACGCCTCGGGCTCGAGGCGATCGACGCGAGCGGAACACCCGATCAAGTGGAGCAGGCGATCCGCGCGCGGGTCGATCGCGCGCTCGCGTGAGCGAGCAGAGCGCGGTCGAATGGATCGGCGCGCTCGCGGGTCTGTCGTGTGTCTGGCTCCTCGCGCGCGCGAGCATCTGGAACTGGCCGGTGTCGATCGTCAACACCACGCTCTACTTCGTGGTCTTCCTGCGCGCGCGCCTGTACGGCGAGGCGCTCCTGCAGGTCGTCTTCACGCTGCTCGGGCTTTACGGCTGGTGGAGCTGGCGATTCGGCGGGGCTCGAGGTGCCGAGTTGCCCGTCCGCCGTGCACTGCGCGTGGAAGTCGGCGTCGCGCTCGCGATCTCGATCGCCGGCACCGCCTTCGCCGCGCTCGTGCTTGCGCGCACCACCGACTCGCCGGTTCCGATCTGGGACTCGAGCGTCCTCGTGCTGAGCCTGGCGGCCACCTGGGCGCAAGCCCGCAAGGTGCTCGAATCCTGGTGGATCTGGATCGCGGTCGACGTCATCTCCGTGCCGCTCTACGTCGCCCGCGAGCTGTACCCGACCGCCGTTCTCTACACGCTCTTCCTCTTGATCTGTGTCTCGGGGCTGCGCCGCTGGAGAGAGCTTCTGGTCGAGCAGACGGCATGATCGCTCGACGCGTCGTGCTGATCGGCGCGGAGTCGACGGGCAAGACGACGCTCGCGCGTGATCTCTGCGACGCGCTCGTGCGGCGGGGCGGTGCGTTCGCTGCGACACGCTGGGTCCCCGAGTACGGACGCGACTACACGATCGAGAAGCTCGCGCGCGAGGGCGGCGCCGACGCCCGCATGGATCGGCTCGTCTGGACCACGGCTGATTTCGTCGCGATCGCGCGCGAGCAGAATGCGCTCGAGGAACGCGCGGCCCGCGTCACCGGACCCGTTCTGGTCTGCGACACCGACGCGTTCGCCACCGCGGTCTGGCACGAGCGCTACCTGGGCGCGCGCTCGGACGACGTCGAAGCGCTCGCGATCACGCAGTCCTCGCTCTACCTGCTCACCCACCCCGACGACGTTCCGTTCGAGTCCGACGAGATCCGCGATGGCGAGCACTTCCGCGCGTGGATGACCGACGCGTTCGCGGAGCGTCTGCGCGGAAGCGTGCATCGCCTCGAGCTCGTGCGCGGAGCCCGCGAAGAGCGCGTCGTCCGCGCGTGTCGGGCGATCGACGGCTGGCTCGCCGGAGATCGGCCGCTCACACCGTAGGACCCGGACGCCTGACGTCAGCGCCGCGTCAGACTCGTCGCGGTCTGGATCAGGAAGAGCAGGATCGCGGCGACGTTGAGCAGCGCGCCCCAGGCGCGAAGCTCGTGGACGCCCGCGACGTCGCCGGCGATTCGCATCACGAGTCCCGACGTGGAGCAGCACGAGGTGGATCCAGAAGCGGGGCGTGAAGCGAATGCGCAGACGAAGGATCGCGGGAAAGATGATCGGCGCGTGGCCGAAGATCATCGAGAACGCGAAGCCGACGAAGAGCGCGTGCAGGATCGCGTCCCAGGCTGGCCCTGCCTGTGGTGCGCCCCACGCGAGCGCGAACACGCCCGCGAGCGCGAGCCAGACGTGACCCGACATCACCGCCCATGCGAGGAAGCGCGGCGCACCGGGTCGGCGGAGTGATTTGCGCGCGAGATCCCAGCGCAAGAGCCACGCGGCAAGGCCGAGCCACGCGAGTCCGGAGATTCGCGCCCCGAGCGGTCCATCGACGAATGCGACGAGTGGCCCGGCGATCGCAATCGCGACCAGCGTCGCGAACGCGACGAGCGCCGGACGCGTGGGCGCGAGCAGGCGCGAGAGCTCGAGTCGCTCACCGGCGACGGTGAGGATGATGAACGCGGCCCACCACGGCACGACGTCGACGAGCGCGCGGCCGAGGAGCCACGCGAGTGCTCCGGTCGCGAAACACGCAGCCCCCGCGAGCTGCGTCGCCGTCCAGCGCGTCGCGCGTTCGTAGAGTCCGACGGCGAGCACGGAGAAGAACACCAGCCCACCCAACGCGATCGCGACGCGTCCGGGCGTGACGGGGCCGCCTGCGGCGAGCGAGAGCGCGCCGATCCCGATCAGGACGGGCGCCGCGTAACCGAAGCTGCGCCGGAGCGCGACGGCCTTCTCGAGCGAGATCAGCGTGCCGAGAAATCCCGTCAGCATGAGTGCGCCGTGCTGGAGCGTGACCTCGGCAGGCACGTTCGGCACCGCCCAGCCGACCCGAACCAGCCCACCGAGGAGGCCCGCGAGCAGGGAGAGCATTCCCAGCAGAAGCAGCGGTGCGCGTTCCATCCCGACGATTCCCCGATGTTCGCGGCTCCGGAGTATAGAGGCTCGCGGTCACCGTATAATGCCGACCGAGAGGATCGAACCATGAAGCGAGAAGCGACACTTCGCGAGAACGTCGAGTTTCCGAGCCGAGGCGCGCGCTGCCGCGGATGGCTCTACCGACCGGAAGGCCAGACCGGACGACCCGTGCCCGCGATCGTGATGGCGCACGGATTCTCGGCGGTGAAAGAGATGTACCTGCCGTCGTTCGCGGAGTCCTTTCGTGCGGCTGGATTCGCGGTGCTGGTCTTCGACTTCCGATTCCTCGGCGAAAGCGATGGCGAGCCGCGTGGCCAGGTGTTTCCCTTCGAGCAACACGAGGACTACCGAAACGCGATCTCGTGGATCTCGCTCCAGCCCGGGATCGACGCGTCGCGCGTCGGGATCTGGGGCTCCTCGTACAGCGGAGGGCACGCGATGCACCTCGCCGCCTTCGACCGCCGCATCAAGGCGGCCGTCGCGCAGGTACCCGCGATTCGCGTCTGGCCGCTCTTGCACGCGCTGATGGGACGCGCGGGCCTCGACGCGTTTCTCGGCATGATCTCGGCCGATCGCGCCGAGCGCTTCGTCAGCGGAAAGGTGACCGAGATCCCCGTCGTCGCTCCGACCGGGCAACCCTGTGTGCTGGCGGCCCCCGACGCGTGGGAGTGGTTCCAGAAGACCGGCTCGTCGATCGCTCCGAGCTGGCGCAATGCCGTGACGCTCGAGTCGCTGGAGAAGATGCTCGAGTACGATCCACCCGGTGCGATCGAGCTGATCTCCCCGACGCCGTTGCTCGTCATCGCGGCGCGGAACGATTCGCTGGTCCCGATCGAGCAGCTTCGCGCGACGGTCGCGCGTGCGGGCGAACCCAAGCGTTATCTCGAGCTCGATTGCGGACACTTCGATGTGTACGACACCGCGCCGTGGTTCGAGCGCGCATCCGGGGCCGCGACCGAGTGGTTCCGGACGCACCTGAAGCCGGAGTGAAGCCCGACTCGTGGTGACGAGCGTCAGATCCGCGGCGGCCCGGCAGGATCCTCGGCGTCGCGTGCCGCCGCGCGCAGCAGTCCGAAACCGACGCCACTGAGCAGGGCCGCGCCCGCGAGCCAGGCCGGCGGGGTGTGCGCCGCCGTGACGTCGTCGAAGCCGGCCAGACCGAAGGCCTGATACATCGCGGCGACGGTGACCAGACCCGTGAGCGCGTGAAGCGCGATCGGTGGCCAGAGCGACCCGGACGCCTGTCGCAGCACACCGAGCACGAGTGAGTTCGCGAACGCGGGCGCGATCCCCCAGAGACCGCCGAAGACGAGGCCGCTCGCGAAGCCCGAGAGCATCGCGGTCAGTGCGATCCCGCCGACGATGCCGAATCGCAGCACCGCGAGCGGCTGAAGGATCCCCCGGAAGAAGAGCTCGTAGGCGAGCGGGAACACCGCGATCTGGACGACCGCGAGCGTCGATCCCCAGAATGGCGGGAGCTCGACGGGCTCCGTCGCGGGGGTGAATTCGCTCGGCACCGGGAACATCGCCTTCACCAGGTTGTCGATCTCGCTCGTGAGCACGACGGACGAGACCAGGAACGCGACCGCCAACCACGCCGTCGTCGGCGCGCGCACGAGCGAGAGCTGTTTCAGTGGCGGCTCGCGAAAGCGAACCGCACAGACCGTGAAGACGCCCCCGTAGGCGAGCACCGCGCCCATGCCGGCGACCGGCAACGTCCCGCGAAAGCCGATCAGCGACAGGACCGTGACGCTTAGCAAGTGAAGGATCGGCGCGAACGCAGCGAGCATGAAGACGAACGCGAACGAGAGAGGGGGCCGGGATTCGCCTTCTCGCTCGGGGATCATGAGCCGAACACGATCGGGCGCAGCGCCTGCCCGGTATACGAGAGCGGATTGTTCGCGACCTCCTCCGGCGTTCCGGTCGCGATCACCTCGCCGCCCTTGTCTCCCCCTTCGGGCCCGAGATCGATGATGTGGTCCGCCGTCTTGATCACGTCGAGGTTGTGCTCGATCACCACCACCGTGTTGCCTCGATCGACGAGCTGGGTGATCACGTCGAGCAGCTTTTCGACGTCCGCGAAGTGCAGTCCGGTCGTCGGCTCGTCGAGGATGTACATCGTGCGGCCGGTCGCTCGCTTGGAGAGCTCCTTCGCGAGCTTGATTCGCTGCGCCTCGCCGCCGGAGAGCGTCGTCGCCTGCTGGCCTAGGTGCACGTAGCCGAGCCCGACCTCGGCGAGCGTGGCGAGTCCATTGCGCACGCCCGGGATGTGCTCGAGAAACTCGAACGCCTCGTCGACGGTCATCTCGAGCACGTCGGCGATCGACTTGCCCTTGTACTTGACCTCGAGCGTCTGCGGGTTGTAGCGCTTGCCCTGACACTCCTCGCAGGTCACGTAGACGTCGGGCAGGAAGTGCATCTCGATGCGCAGAATGCCGTCACCCTGGCAGGCCTCGCAGCGGCCACCCTTCACATTGAACGAAAAGCGGCCCGGCGCGTAGCCGCGCTGGCGGCTCTCGGGAAGCTGCGTGAAGAGCTCGCGGATCCCCGTGAAGATTCCCGTGTAGGTCGCGGGATTGGAACGCGAGGTCCGTCCGATCGGGTCCTGCGAGACATCGATCACCTTGTCGAGGTGCTTGAGCCCGTCGATCTTCTTGTGCTTGCCGGGCTTGTCCTTGGCGTCGAAGAGCTCGTGCGCGAGCGCCTTGTACAGCGTGTCGTTGATCAGCGTCGATTTGCCGCTGCCGGAGACTCCCGTCACGACGGTCATCACGCCGAGCGGGATGCGGACCGTGACGTTGCGCAGGTTGTTCTCGCTCGCACCGACGATCGTCACGAACTTGTCCGAGCCCGGGCGGCGCAGCGTGGGCACGCGGATCTTTCGTTGGCCCGAGAGGAACTGTCCGGTCAACGAGCGCTTGTTCTTGATGATCTCGGCCGGCGGGCCCTCGGCCACGACCTCGCCGCCGTGACGGCCCGCGCCCGGTCCCATGTCGATCACCCAGTCGGCAGCGCGAATCGTCTCCTCGTCGTGCTCGACGACGATCACGGTGTTCCCCGTGTCGCGCAGCGAGACCAGCGTGCGCAGAAGCCGGTCGTTGTCGCGCGCGTGCAGGCCGATCGACGGCTCGTCCAGGATGTAGAGCACACCGGCGAGCGCGGAGCCGACCTGCGTCGCCAGGCGGATGCGCTGGCTCTCGCCTCCCGAGAGCGTGCCCGCGGTGCGGTCGAGGGTCAGATACTCGAGACCGACGTTCTCGAGGAACGCGAGCCGCTCGCGGATCTCGCGCAGAAGCCTCTCGGCGATCAGAAGGTCCTGCTTTCCAAGCTTCAGGTTCGTGAAGAACTGGACCGCTTGGGCGACCGAGAGCGCACAGACCTGCGGAAGCGTCGTCACGCCGACGAAGACCGAGCGCGCCTCTGCGCGCAGGCGCGCACCCGAGCACGCGCCGCACGCGGTGTTGCTCATGTACTGGCGCAGTCCCTCGCGCACGAGGTCGCTTTCGGTCTCGCGGTAGCGCTTGTCGAGGAGCCCGACGACGCCCGACCAGTTCCGGTCGAAGCTCCACTTCCGACTCCGGCCGAAGCGGAAGGTCACCTTCTCGTCGTTTCCGACCAGGATCTGCGAGCGCGCCTCGGCCGAGAGACTCTTCCACTTCGTGTCGAGCGAGAAGCTGTAGTGCGAAGCGAGCGACCGCAGCATCGCGGAGTAGTACCGCGATGCGTGGCCGCGTCCCTTGAACGGCGCGATGGCGCCGTCCGCGATCGAGATCTCCGGATCCGGGACGAGCAGGTCGGGATCGAAGAAGTCCTTCGTGCCCAGGCCATCGCACTCCGGGCACGCGCCCTGCGGGCTGTTGAACGAGAAGAGCCGCGGGTTGATCTCGGGGAAGCTCGCGCCGCAGTCCATGCACGCGGCAAGCTCGGAGAAGAGCACCTCCTCGCGCCCCGGTCCGATGTCCACCTTCGCGAAGCCGGAGCTCGACTTGAGCGCGGTCTCGAGCGAATCCGCGAGCCGTTTCCCGACGTCGTCGCGAATCACCAAGCGGTCGATCACCAGATCGATGTCGTGGCGTTTCTTGCGGTCGAGATCGGGAGGCGCGTCGAGCTGATGGTCCTCGCCGTCGATACGAACGCGCACGAAGCCCTGGCGTGCGAACTCGCGAAGCTCCTTCTTGTATTCGCCCTTTCGTCCGCGCACCACCGGCGATAGCACCTGCAGGCGCGTGCCCTCGGGGAGCGCGAGCACGCGATCGCACATCTGCTTCACGGTCTGCGCCTGGATCGGCTTTCCGCAGCTCACGCAGTGAGGAACGCCGATGCGCGCGAAGAGCAGACGCAGGTAGTCGTAGATCTCGGTGACCGTGCCGACCGTCGAACGCGGGTTGCGGCTGGTGGTCTTCTGCTCGATCGAGATCGCGGGCGAGAGCCCTTCGATCGAATCGACTTCGGGCTTCTTCATCTGATCGAGGAACTGACGCGCGTACGCGGACAGGCTCTCGACGTAGCGACGTTGACCTTCGGCGTAGAGCGTGTCGAAGGCGAGCGAGGACTTGCCCGAGCCCGAGAGCCCCGTCAGCACGACGAGCCGGTTGCGCGGGATGCGCACGTTCACCGACTTCAGGTTGTGCTCGCAGGCCCCCCGGACGACGATCTCTCGCGGCTCTTCACTCACGTCTTCACCGTGTCCGTCTCGTTCTGGTTGCGCGACAACTCGAGCGCCAATCTTACCGCCTCGATCATCGAGCGTGAGTCCGCGCGACCCTGCCCGGCGATGTCGAAGGCCGTCCCGTGATCGACGCTCGTGCGCACGATCGGCAGTCCGAGCGTCACGTTCACGGCCTCGCCGAAGGCGTGGGTCTTGAGTGGCCCGAGGCCCTGATCGTGGTACATCGCGAGCACGGCGTCGAATTCACCGGCGACCGCGCGATGGAAGAGGCTGTCGGCCGAGTAGGGACCCGAGGCCGCGATGCCGCGGGCACGCGCCGACGCGATCGCGGGGGCGATCACGCGCGCCTCGTCGTCACCGAATCGTCCGGCCTCGCCCGCGTGTGGGTTCAGGCCGCATACCGCGATTCGCGGCGCGTGTATGCCGAAGCGGCGTTCGAGATCCGCGTGCATGATCGCGAGCACCTCGAGAATCCCCGCGGTCGAGAGCCGATCCGGTACCTCGCGAAGCGCGCAGTGGATCGTCGCGAGACCGACGCGAAGTCCACGTCCTACGAGCAGCATCACCGCGCGCCCTGCGCCGCAGGTCTCCTCGAGCAACTCCGTATGACCCGGGTACGAGAACCCACCCGCCGCGATCACCTCTTTCGAGATCGGTGCGGTCGCGATCGCGTCGAGGGATCCCGACAGGCAGTCCCGCGCGGCGGCTTGGATCGCCGATACGATGCCGCGCGCGCTCGACGGATCGGGACGCCCGGGAGAGACCCGCGCGCTCGAATGCGCGTGGGTTTCGATGCCTTCGAGAACGCCACCTCGGCTTCGCAACGCGTCGATGTCGCCGTAGACGACGAGCTCCGCGTCCGCGCTCGGGATCGCGCGAAGTGCTGCCGCGACCACCTCCGGGCCGATGCCCGCTGGATCGCCGATGCTGATTCCGATCCGACGACGCGAGCTCACTTCAGCTCCGGAGCGACCACCTCGACGTAGCGGTTCTTCCGCACCTCGGTCATCCACTTCTCGAGCTCGGGCATGGTGCGACGCTCGATGATCTCTCCGCGGAGCTTGTCGGCGACCTGCTCGTACTTCACCGTGCTCGGGTCGAAGCGATCGAGAAACTGGAACAGATTCTGACCGTGCGCGTTCTCGATCACGTCGGTGATCTCGCCCGGCTTCAGGCCGTCGATCGCGCCCTTGATCAGCGCGGGAGCATCGGCCTCGCGGAAGACGGTCAGCCCACCCTGCTGTGCCGTCGGCGCCGACGAGTATTTCCGCGCGAGCCCTCCGAAGTCGCCCTCCTGGCGCGCCTGGTCGCGAAGCTTCAGCGCGAACTCGCGTGCCTTTTCCTGAGAGCCCGGAGGCGCATCCGGGGGAACGGCGAGCAGGATGTGCAGAACGCGAATCCGCTCGCCCGGCTTGGCCTGTCCGTAGCGTTCGTCGTAGAGCTTGCGGACCTCCTCGTCGCTCACGCGGACCCGCCCTTGCACCGAGCCGGAGATCATCTTCATTCGGGTGATCTGCGCGCCGAGCTGTTCGCGATAGGCCACCCGGGGCAGGCCCTGATCGGCCGCGGCGGCGTAGATCGCATCGACACTGACGCCCTCCTCTTCCGCGATTCCCTTCACGGCCGTATCGATCTCGTCCTCGCTGGCGGACACGCCCTGGAATCTGGCGACCTGCAGAATCAGCTTCTCGTCGATCAGGTTCTTGAGCGCGTTGTCGCGCAGCTGCTTCATCTCTTCCGGTGTCAGCGTCTGACCCTTTGGCACACGTGAAGCGATGGCCTGCATCGCGACGCGCACCTCGGAGAGCAGCACCACCTCGTCTCCGACGATCGCAGCGACGCCGTCCGCGACCTCGGCGCGAGCGGCGTCGCCGAACGCCAGCAGCAGTACGAGGAGGCAAAGTCTCCGTCTCATCGCAGGGTCTCCAGATAGTCGTCGTTCGATTGGATCGCGGCGTTCTTGCGCAGGCCGCGCACCCACTCGAGTCGCAGCTCTTCGAGACTCCGTTGGCCGAGCTCCGCTTCCAACTGCCCGCGCAGCTCCTCGAAACTCGGCTCCCGCGTGGGGATCTTGCGCTCCAATAGAAAGATGTGAAAGCCGTATGGAGATTCGATCACTGCGGAGATCTGGCCTTCCTCGAGCTCGAAGGCGCGATCGAAGGCCTCGGGAAGCTCGCCGCGTGCGAAGACCGGCAGCTCGCCGCCCGATGGCGCTTCGGGCGCGAGGCTGTTCGCGCGGGCTTCCGCGGCGAAGTCACCCCCCTGTTCGAGCCTCGCCCTCAACTCGTCGGCCTTCGAGCGGTCCTCGATCACGATCTGGCGGACCTGCACGCGCTCGGGATGTGCGTACTCGCTGCGATGCTCTTCGAAATAGGCGCGCAGAGCGCTCTCGGGTACGCGCGTACGCGGCGCGAGCTCCACGAGTGCGATGCGATCGATGATCATCTCGCGGCGAACCGCCTCGCGATACCGCGGGTCCTCGTCCTTCCATTCCTCGCCGTGCAGAGCGCGGAGGCGCGCGGTCACTTCGGCGTCGGTGACGGTGACCCCGGCCTCGGCGGCGCGATTCAGCACGACCTGCGCGGACACCAGGCGGTTCAGCTCCTCGGTCACGATGTCGTCACGATCGGCGTCGGGCGAGTCCGCGAGCCGCTGCTCGACGAGATGGCGCAGCTCGGTGGCGGGAATCCGCACGCCATCGACGTCGGCGACCCAGGTGTCGTCGGTCCCGCGCCCACCGCAGGCGAGCGCGAGACTCGCGAGCACGACGACAATTCGCTTCATCGGTGTACGCTCCCCGCGACCGGCACGTCCGTGCCGGGCTGGAGAAGATCGAGGAGGCCGAAGCTCTCGGCCAGGGCGTCGCCCGCCTGGCGCAAACGCAAACCGAGCCGTCGGTCGGGATACGCGCGGATCGGCGCGCCCGGCCGGCCGATCACGCGCACGAGCCGCGTCGGATCGACGGCGGTGCGCTCGGCGATCCGCATCTGCAGCTCCCCGTTCTTGACCTCGACGGAGAGCACGCCGAGCGTGCGGCAACGGATCTTCAGACGGATCACCTCGAGCAGGTTCTGCGCCGATTCGGGCAGCGCACCGTAGCGGTCGAGCAGCTCGCCACGCAGCACGGCGAGCTCGTCGTCGTCTCGCGCCGACGAGAGCTGCTTGTAGAGCGCGAGGCGCTGCGAGACCTCGGGCACGTACGTCTCGGGTAGCAGCGCGGGAAGCGGCAGGCGGATCTCGGGATCGATCGCATCGGTCGTCTTCTCGCCTCGCAGTCGCGCCATCGCCTCGTCCATCATTTCCATGTAGAGGTCATAGCCGACCGAGGCGATGTGCCCGGATTGCTCGCCGCCGAGCAGGTTGCCGGCGCCGCGGATCTCGAGGTCCTCGGTCGCGAGCCGGAATCCCGCGCCGAGTTCGGACAGATCCTGGATCGCTTCGATCCGCCGCTGCGCGTCCTCGCTGACCTGCCCCGTCGCGGGCATCAGCAGATAGGCGTAGGCACGCCGGTTGCCGCGACCGACGCGCCCGCGCAGCTGGTACAGCTGTGCGAGCCCGAACATGTCGGCGCGGTGGATCAGGATCGTGTTGGCGTTGGGAATGTCGAGTCCGGATTCGATGATCGCCGTACACAGGAGAACGTCATATTCTCGGTGCATGAAGGCGAGCATCGCTCGCTCGAGCCGCTGCGCCGCCATCTGACCGTGCGCGATTCCGATCCGGACGCTCGGCAAGATGCGCTGTAGGTAGCCGGCGATCTCTCCGATCGTCTCGACCCGGTTGTGCACGAAGAAGACCTGGCCGCCGCGCCGGAGCTCGCGCTCGACGGCCTCGCGTATCAGCTCGTCCGACCCTCGCGCGATCTGCGTGCGCACGGCCGTGCGGTCCGGCGGGGGTGTCGCGATCACCGACAGATCGCGCATGCCCGAGAACGCCATCTGCAAGGTCCGGGGAATCGGCGTGGCCGAGAGCGTCAGCACGTCGACGAGCTTGCGCAGCTGCTTGAGCCGCTCCTTGTGCGCGACACCGAAGCGGTGCTCCTCGTCGACGATCACCAGGCCGAGGTTTCGGAACGTGACGTCCTTCGAGAGCAGACGGTGCGTGCCGATCACGATGTCGAGCTTTCCGCTCGCCAGCCCGTCCCGCACCTCGCGCAGCTGTTTGGGGGAGCTCAGACGTGAGAGGCCGGCGATCTCGACCGGGGTGCCGGCGAAGCGCTCCCGGACCGTCTCGAGATGCTGCTGACACAGTACGGTGGTGGGCACCAGGAACACGACCTGGCGTCCGGACATCGCGCACAGATACGCCGCGCGGCAAGCGACCTCGGTCTTTCCGAAGCCCACGTCGCCGCAGATCAAGCGATCCATCGGCCGGCGCTTCTGCATGTCGGCCAACACGTCGTCGGTGGCCTTGCGCTGATCGGGCGTGTCGTCCCAGCGGAAGCGCGCCTCGAATTCCTCGTAGACCGCGTCCGGCGCCGGAAACGGCGTACCCTCGAGCGTCTCGCGAGCTGCGACGACGGCGAGCAGCTGCTCGGCCATGTCCTGTACGGCACGGCGCACGCGCGACTTGGTGCGTGTCCACCCCTGTCCGCCCAGGCGGTCGAGCGTCGGACTCGCGTCCTCGGCCGAGGCGTAGCGCTGAACCTGGCCGAGCCGGGACACGGGCACGTAGAGCTTGTCGGACTTGTCGTAGAAAAGGAGCAGGAACTCCTGTTCACCACCCAACACGGAAATGCGTACGAGCCCGCCGAAGCGCCCGATCCCGTGCTCGGCGTGCACCAGGAAGTCGCCCTCCTGGATCTGCGCCAGCCGTTCGATCGCATTCGTCCGGCGGGTGATGCGCACCGCGCGGCGCTGCTGGCGCTGTCCGAAGACGTTCTGCTCCGTCAGCACCACCAGTCCGTCGTCGGGAAGCTCGAAGCCGTCGGCGAGGGGCGCCACCGCCACGTCGACCTCGCCCGGCTCTGGCCAACTCCCGAACGCGTGGCCGCGCACGACGCGGAGCGCGAGGCCGTAGTCGGACAGGATGTCGACGAGCCGCTCTGCCGCCGATGGCGTCGGACAGGTGATCCGGACTCGCCGCCGCTGCGCTCGCCAGGTCTCGAGCCTGCGCAAGAGCGGCTCGAGCGCGTGGCCGCTGCCGCGCTGCTCCTCGATCTCGCGGCGCAGATCGCGGTGGTCGTCACCGCGCACGTCGATCACGTCCTCGTGCACGAGCGGGTCGGGCATGCCGAGCGGATCGAGCAGCACCGGATTGCGCGCGAGCAGTTCCTTCCACGCGGACTCGTCGGTCGTGTAGAGCGAGAGCGGGTCGCAGACGAGGCGGTCCTGCTCGGAGGCGCGCTCGTGTCCGGAGAAGATCTCACCCACGTAGGCGAGCGCGCGGGTGCGACCGGCGTCGGGATCGTCGATCAGAATCCGCGTCGAGGGCGGAAGATAGTGGAAGATCGTCTCGAGATCGTCGTGCAGGAGCGCCTCGAGGTTCTCGATCCCGGGCGGAAGCGACCGGCGCACGAACGCCTCGGTGACCGAGTAGATCTGCGACTCGGGCAGATTCCGCTCGCGGCCGCGTCGCCGGACCTCGTCGATCAGCGCATCGACGTCGTTCGGGATGCGGTAGGCGCGTGGTGGGATCGCGACCACCGAGTCGATCTCGCCCTCGGAGCGCTGGGTCGTCGGGTCGAATCGGCGCAGCGAAGCGATCGAGTCGAAATCGAACTCGATCCGAACGGGCCGATCGAGCTGAGGTGGGAACAGATCGACGATCCCCCCGCGCGCGCCGACCTCGCCGCGTTCCTCCACGAGGCTCGTGCGGTGATAGCCCGCCTGGACCAGCACATCGACGAGGGCGTCGCGGTCTACCGACAGGCCGCGCTCGAGGTGCGTCACGCGGCTGCGCAGCTCCCTGCGCGAGGGCACGCGCCGGAGCAGCGCGGACCACGGGGCGACGACCGTGAGGGGTGTCTCCGGACCGGCCGAGAGCCACGCGTAGAGCAGGCTCATGCGCCGGGCCTCGATCTCCGGGTGGGCGGAGAAGCGATCGTACGGGGGTACGTCGTAACGCGGCAGGATCCGGACGTCCGTGTCCGGTGAGAACGCCCGCAGCGCAGCCGCGAACACCTCGGCCCGGTTCGAACCCGGAGTGATCACGAGGAGTGGGCCGGGGTACGACGCGCGCAGCTCCGCCGCGAGCCATGCGCCGGCGGAGCCCCGAATGCGTCCGAGACGCAGCGGGAGCCTCGGACTCTGCGCCAACTGCACCAGTTCCGGGATCTTCAGTGGACTCGTCCAAACACGACAGGGCCCCCCTCCCGGGAATCTCCCGGGGGGTGGGTGGCCCCGTGCTCACTTTGCGAGCCCGAGTATAGGAAAGGGTTGGGCCGTGGAGAGGGCCCTGCTACTATGCGCGGCCCTCGTCTTTGGAGCCCCCGCGATGAGTCTCGAACTGATTGGCCGCAAGCTCGGCATGACCCAGATCTTCACCGAGAGCGGTGATCGCATTCCCGTGACCGTGATCGAGGCCGGACCGTGCACGATCGTGCAGAAGAAGACCGGCGACCGTGACGGCTATGCCGCCCTTCAGATCGGCTATGGCACCAAGCGCGCGAAGCTCGTGCCGAAGGCCATGAAGGGTCACTTCGCCAAGGCAAACTCGGAGCCGAAGCGCGTGCTCGTCGAGGTTCGGGTCGGAGCGAGCGAGCTCGACGGCTACCAGCTCGGCCAGGAGCTCACCTGCGAGGGCTACAAAGTCGGACAGCGCGTGGACGTCATCGGCACGACGATCGGCCGGGGATTCAGCGGCGTCGTCCGGCGCCACGGCTTTCCCACCCGCAGCGTCTCGCACGGAAATCACGAATCCTTCCGCCACGGCGGCTCGATGTCGGCCGGTACCTTCCCGGGCCGCATTCGTCCCGGGCTGCGCATGGCCGGCCAGATGGGCAACGCGCGCCGCACGCAGCTCAACCTGAAGGTCGAGCGCATCGAGCCGGAGAAGAACCTGATCTACGTGCGCGGCGCGGTGCCCGGCCACCCGAACGCGATCGTGCGCATCCGGCCGACCGTCAAGGGCTAGCGCACGGCCCGCTACGAGCGGAAGGACGGGTTCTACCGCAGAGCGAAGGAAGAAGGCCTGCGCTCGCGGGCCGCGTTCAAGCTCGAAGACCTGCTGCGACGTGCTCCGCCGCTTCGACGCGGCTCGCGTGTCCTCGATCTCGGCTGCTGGCCCGGTAGCTGGCTGCAGATCCTGTCCGCGCGCGTCGGACCCGACGGATGCGTGGTCGGTGTCGATCTCGAGCCGACCGACACGGTCGCGGCAAACGTCACGGTGCTCGCGCTCGACATGACCGAGCCCGAATCGGCATCGCGGATCGCGAACGCGCTCGGCGGGCCGGCCGACGCGGTTCTCTGTGACGCCGCGCCCAAGCTCACCGGCATTCGCGACGTCGACCTCGCCGCGATCGAAGAGATCTACACGGCCGCGCTCGCGCTCGCTCGGCGGGTCCTGTCTCCGGCCGGATTCCTGATCGTGAAGGGCTTCCCCGGCCAGGAAAGCGATCTCTTCCGCAAGGAACTTCGCCGTGTCTTCGCGAAGGTCGACGAGATCCGGCCCGAGGGGAAACGCTCGACGTCGAAGGAGTTCTACTGGGTCGCGAGCTCGCTCCGCGATGCCGCACGCGGATCCGGTAGTCCTTCGCGGATGAGCTCCGAGAACTCCGGGCTCTGACCGGCGGCCTTCGCGCGCGCGTCGATGTTGCTCACCTTGCGAAGCTCCGCAAACGGCAGGGACGTGTCGAGCGTCCCGCGCTCGTAGAGGAGCTGATCCAGATAGCCGTTCACGAGCAACCGCCAATCGACGGGCGGCCCGTCGGGATGGATGTGTCGCACGTGCCGCTGGATGCTGGTCGTACAGTTGTCCGAGAACGCGTTGTACCATTCGGGCCGCTCGACGAGATCGTTCATGCTTCGTAGGTAGTCGAGCAGCAAGAGCCGCGCGTTCTCCGGCGGTGCGCTCAGGCGGTACAGCCAGACATTCTCGTTCCGGAAGTTCGTGCGCAGTCCGATCACGTCGCGTTCATCCGCGGCGACGTAGTAGATCGGAAACTGGCGGAAGAACCCCGCGACCGCGGAGTACTCCTGCCCGGTCACCTTGCGCGTCTCGATCGAGATGGCGAGGTGCTGACCGTCCGAGAAGTCCCACGACATGATCGTGTGGGCGATCAGCGGTGAGCCCCAGTGGGAGAAGTACATGTCGAGCCCATCGAGCTTGGCGAGGTCGTAGCTGCGGGTCTCCCAGTGCTCGGTGTAGTCCGTCTCGTTGCGATAGACGAAATCGCGCACGTTGTGCAGCGTCAGGATGTCCCCGTTCACTTCACCGTACGCGAGCTGGCTGACGTCGGGCTGCCAGTCGCCCGTGTTCGACGGCGCGAGCGACAGGAACCAGACGAGCGCGAGCGCGAACGCCCCGAGCGCGGCGACGACCCCGCGCGCGAGCGGCCGGAGCGCGGCAAGCGCGCCAAGCGCCGCGAGCACGCAGACCAACGCCACGGCTCGTGCGATCCACCACGGTCCCGGCACGGTGTAGTCGAGCGCGAGGCCGCTCCACCCGAGCGCGACCAGCACCGGCACGAGAATCAGCACACGTGAGGCGTTCTTGATCAGAACGAGATGGTAGCCTCCGCGAAGGCGTAGTCAGCCTCATCGTCCTGGAATGCTACGTCGATCATCCCGCTGCCGAAGACGTGCGCGTAGTAGATGTTGAACGAGAGCCAGTTCACGGGCTTCACCGTCACCGAAGCGTCGATCATCGTCCCGATCGACTTCCGGTCTCCACCCGTCGCGGTGCCCGAGAAGCCGAAGATCGAGTTGTTCGTCGCGCCGCCGCCCGCGTACAGGAAGTCGTCGTTCTGGCTCACCCGCAGCCAGTGCACCGTCGCTTGTGCGCTCACCATCGCATGGGGCTTCAGGACGAGCTGCCCGAACAGGTCGCGATTGTTCATCAGGTTGTAGAACGGGAACATCGCGTAGACGCGTGCGGTCGGAAGGATCTGGAAGAAGGTCTCGTGGTCGTCGTCGTACGGGTCGGGATCGCCCGAGCTGTTGTTGTACCCGACGCGCAGCCACGGCGCGCTCCAGACGTCGGGCAGCTGATACCCGACTTCGAGGGCATAGGCCCACGAGTCCTGGCTCTGGCTCTGCCAGTCGCCGAATTGCGTCGCGCCCCAAGCGAGGAAGTCCGCCTTTCCGGGACCGATCGCGTGGACGTGTGTCACATTGGCACCGAGCGTGGTGATCTCGATGTCTCCGCTGTCGGCCTGTCGCACCGCGAGAGGCCGGTTGTCGACGGGCACGAGCTCCCGTCGATCCCGGTACCAGATCCCGAAGATCCGCGCGTTGGTGCCCGGAAGCGCTTCGAGCGCCTTCAGGCTCGCGGATGCGCCGGCAATGCCGACTTCGAGCTCGCGGTTCGCGTTGTTCTCGAAGCCGCCCCAAGTGGGGATGAAGCCGAAGGCCGTCACGTTCATGGACGCATTGTCGATCGCGATCTGTCCGCCGTCGAAGCTTCGCCCGATGTGGGTGAAGTCGAACGGACCGACGAGCCGCTCCGCGATCCTGTTCTTCTGCAGCCAGAGCAGCGTCGGATCTGCGGATGGCGCCTCGAGCCCGTCGCGGTAGATCTGTCGGCCCGCTTGCAGCGACACGCCCTTCGCGCCGAACGGATCTTTGAAGCGCAGCCACAGGTTGCGCAGCACGCCCTTCTCCTGATTCACCTCGGGCGTGTTCGCGAAGTACGCTCCGCCCGGCCCGGGCGCGTTCTTCGGCAAGCTCGTGATCATCGCGTGCTGGTACTGGGCGAAGAACTCGACCGGGTCCCGTGTGACCCTAAGCCCCAGTTGGAGCTTGTTCGCGAAGTATCCGTAGTCGTAATTCCGGGTCGAGGACGTCGGGTCCGTATCGAACCAGTGGACGCGCTCGTAGCGAGCGCGGTCCGAAATCTCGAGCTTGATCTTGGAGTTGAGCGGTCCTTCGACCTCGAGCTGGGCTTGCGCGCTGCCGGCGACCAGAAGGAACGAGAGCGACAGGATCGAAAGTGAATGATTTCTCATGATGAGGAACGCGTAGCAGGAAGCATGCCTTCCGGTCCCCGTCATCCCCATCGGAAGGCCGTGCGGAACGCCTCTCGCCCGTCCACCTCCAGGACGTCTCCGTGCGCGACCGTCACGCGGTCGAAATCCCAGCCGAGGATCTGATCGATCGAGCTTCGCAGCGCGCGCGCATCCTTGACGATCGTGTACCGAAACAGCCGCGACGGACCGAATCGCGCATATGCGCCATTCAGGCGCATGAACGCGCGCGTGAGCAAGCTCGGCGAACGCTGGACGTTGAAGCACAGATCGACACAGAGCAGCGTTCGGCTCGCGCGGTGCAGGAAGACCACTTCGCTCATCCCGGGTGCGCCGCGCACGAAGAGCTGATCGATCTCGTTCGCCCAGAGCGCAGGCGGAGTCCCACCGAGGTCCTCGTCGATCAGGGTCGAGCCGAGCTTCTCGCGCAGGCCGGGGGCGCCGAAGACCCGGGCATCCGGAAACGTCCGGGCGCAATCCGCGAGGAAGAGATGGTGCAGGAGATTCGGCGCGATCAGTGCCCGCACGGGACCGAGGGCCATGATCTCGTCGCGGAGTCTCTCCGTCCCCGGGCCGGGCGCGTGGACGATCACCCCGCCATCCGCGAGCCGGATCACGCAGGTGCGCGCGCCGAGGTCGAGACCCCCGACGCGGAGCGGCTGCTCGATGGCCCAGAGATCACGGTCGAGCACGCGCAGCGCGGTTGCGCTCATCCTGTTCCCATCGTGCGCCGCGTCGCGCGGTTGTTCAAGAACTTCGATCTAGTCGGCCTCGGGGTCCGCGGTCCTCCGCTCGCCAGGCTCGCCGTACTCGGCGTGGAAGCCGGCCTTCCAGGCGACGAAGCTCCCCGCGACGATCGCTTCGCGCATCTCCGTCATCAGCCTCTGATAGAAACGCACGTTGTGGATCGCGCCGAGAATCGCGGCGAGGATCTCGTTCGCTGCGTACAGGTGGTTCAGGTACGCGCGCGTGAAGGTCGCGCACGCGTAGCAGTCGCAGCTCGTGTCGATCGGATACATGTCGCGGCGATAGCGGCGGTGGTTCATGCGGATCCGACCGCGGCGCGTGAAGAGCGTCGCCGATCGCGCGTACCGCGTCGGGATCACGCAGTCGAACATGTCGATTCCGCGCTCGACCGACGCGACGAGATCCTCCGGCAGTCCCACGCCCATCAGGTAGCGCGGCTTCGATTCCGGAAGCAGGGGCGCCGTGACCGAGACGATGCGCTTGAGCTCTTCGATACCCTCGCCGACCGAGACGCCGCCGATCGCGTAGCCGGGCATGTCGAAGCGAACGATCGCGCGCGCGCAGTCGCTGCGAAGCTCCGGGTACACCGATCCCTGTACGATCGGAAAGAGCGCCTGGGACGACGAGCCGTGCGCGGAGATGCAGCGCTCGAGCCAGGCGAGCGAGTGATCGACTCCGCGGCGCGCGAGCTCGCGAGTCGCCGGATAGGGCGTGCACTCGTCGAACGCCATGATGATGTCGGCGCCGAGCGCGTGCTGGATCTCGATCGAGCGCTCGGGAGTGAGCATCACCGCCCCGCCGTCGATCTCGTTCCGGAAGCGCACGCCCTCGGGCGTGATCTCCTTGTGCTTCAAGCTGAAGACCTGAAAGCCGCCCGAGTCGGTCAGGATCGGTCCGTCCCAGGCCATGAACGCGTGGAGTCCCCCGGCCTTCTTCACGAGATCGGGTCCGGGACGGAGCAGCAGGTGGTAGGTGTTCGCGAGCACGATTCGCGCGCCGGTGGCCTTGACCTGCTCGGGCGTCATCGCGCGCACGGCAGCGTGCGTGCCGACGGGCATGAATACGGGCGTCGCCACCTCGCCGTGGTCGGTGAAGAGCCGGCCGGCGCGGGCCGCGCACGCGCGGTCCGTCGCCTCGAGCGCGAACCGGATCACGACTCGCGGACGAAGAGCTTCGACCGCCCGATCAGTCGTTCGGGCAGGATCCGGATCGCGCGCTCGGGATCCGCGACCGCGCGGCCGAGCCGCCACGCTTCGACGCCCGTTCCGTGGAGCGCTGCAAGCGTACGCTCGACGTCGGACTCGGGCACGACCACGGTCAAGCCGATGCCGAGGTTGAAGACGCTGGCCATCTCGGCCGCATCGAGCTCACCGAGCTTGCGGATCATCGCGAAGATCGGCTGCGGCGGCGGCAGGAAGTCGATCTCGAAGCCGACCGGTGCTTCGATCCGCCGCACGTTGAGGAAGCCGTCACCGGTGATGTGGGCGAGCGCGTGCGGCCGAACGCCCGCCTTCGCGAGCGCCTCGACCTGGGCGACATAGATCCGTGTCGGGCGCAGCAGCTCGTCCGCGAGCGTGCCGCCGAGCTCCTCGACGTACTCCTCGAAGCCGAGCTTGCGTTGCAGGACCGAGCGCGCCAGCGTGAGACCGTTCGAGTGCACACCGTTCGAAGCCACGCCGATCAGCGCATCGCCAGGCTGCACCTTCGAGCCGTCGATCAGTCCGCCGTCGGGCACGAGACCGATCGCCATGCCCACCAGGTCCAGTCCGCTGCCTTCGCGCGCGCCGCGCAACATGGCGGGGATCAGCGCGGTCTCTCCGCCGACGATCGAGATGCCCGCCTGGCGCGCACCCTCGCAGAGACCCTTGCCGATCTGGCCGAAGACCTCGGGATCACAGCGCTCGACCGCGATGTAGTCGAGCATCGCGATGGGCTTTGCGCCGACGCAGATCAGGTCGTTGACGTTCATGGCGACACAGTCGATCCCGATCGTGTCGTAACGGCCTACGGCCTGTGCGACCAGCAGCTTCGTGCCCACGCCGTCGGTCGTCAGCGCCACGTGCAACGGTCCGAGCCGGATGACCGCCGCGAAGTGCCCGATGCCGATTTCGCTGGCGGCGCCGAACGCCTGCGTCGGCGAGATTTCCAGGATCAACCGCGCCAGCGCGCGATCCGCTTCGCTCGTGTCCACGCCGCTGCGCGCGTACTCGCTCTGGCTCATTCGCGCCCCGCGCTGTGGCAAGAGGTCAGGTGTTGGTGGACTCGCCGCGGCTGCGCCGTAGCCGGACGCGCCGAGTCTTGGCCTTCAACTTCGCCCGGTGACGCACGCTCTTCTTGCGGTTCCGGTGCCCGAGCTTGGTCGATTTCTTCATGGCGTCGCGCAGCTTACCCGCCCCGGCGCATCCCTGCCAGCAGCCCGCGCTAGGATCCGGTCGTGCCGGCGCCGAGCGAAGCTGGAGGCGAAAGTTGAACGCGCGCGTGCGCGTGCGCCCGGGAGTCCCCGAGGCGTCCCATCGCATCCTCGCCGAGGCTGGCCTCGCCTTCGATGTCGGCCCGCTCGACTGCTCCGGCGCCGAAGCGCTGCTCTGCCTGCTGACCGACCGGATCGACGCCGGCTTCCTCGCCAGCCACCCCGGGCTGCGCATCGTCGCGAACATGGCGGTGGGCACGGACAACGTCGATCTGGCCGAAGCCGCACGTCTCGGCATCGCCATCTCGAACACGCCCGACGTGCTGACCGACGCGACCGCCGACCTCGCGTTCGCTCTCCTGCTCGCCGCCGCGCGCCGCCTCGCCTGGGCCGACCGCTACGTGCGCGCGGGCGGCTTCGTCGGCTGGAATCCCGAGCTCGGAATCGGTCTCGACGTGACCGGGCGAACGCTGGGAATCGTCGGCGCGGGCCGGATCGGCCGCGCGGTCGCGGAACGCGCGCGGGGCTTCAAGATGGAGGTGCTGCTCCACTCGCGGAGCACCGGGCTGCCGCTCGCGGAGCTGCTCCCGCGCAGCGACTTCATCTCGCTTCACGTCCCGCTGGGCGCCGAGACCCGCCACCTGATCGGCGCACCGGAATTCGCGCGCATGAAGCCGACCGCCGTCTTGGTGAACACCGCGCGCGGGCCGATCGTCGACGAGACCGCGCTGGTCCGCGCGCTCCGCGAGGGACGGATCGCCGCGGCTGGCCTCGACGTCTTCGAGAACGAGCCGAAGCTCGCCCCCGGCCTGTGCGATCTGCCCCAGGTCGTGCTCGCGCCGCATGTCGGCAGCGCCACGATCGCGACGCGCACGCGAATGGCCGAGGTCGCCGCACGAAACATCGTCGCCGCGCTGCGCGGAGAGAGGATTCCGAACCGGGTCGCGTAGCGCGCACGCTGACGCACGGTGGCGGCGCGGGTTCGAAACGGGTGCGTGCGCGGTCTCATCGTCGTAGATTCTCGACGGGGGGAATCGGTCGATGATGGGCGAGTCGGATCCGCAGCGCGCGTTGTTCTACCAGCTCTCGCTCGAGAAGTTCGTTCCCGAAGATCATCCACTGCGCCGCATCCGGCCGCTGATCGAAGACGCGGCGATTCGAAGGGCCTGCAAGCCCCTCTACTCGACGATTGGCCGGCCCTCGATCCCGCCCGAGCAGCTGTTTCTTGCCTTGGTGGGAGGTTACCTGCTCAGCATCCCGAGCGAGCGCAAGCTCGTGATGGAGCTGCAATGCAACATGGCCCTGCGCTGGTTCGTGGGGCTGAACCTCGACCAGGACGCGTGGGACGCGTCGACATTCAGCCAGAACCGGCGCCGGCGGTTCGATGCGTCGGGCGTTCTGGAGAAGCTTTTCGATGAGACCGTGAAGCGCGCGATGGGCGAGGGCTGGGTGAGTCGACACGTGAGCGCGGACGGGACGCTGGTGCGCGCGAATGCGAGCTACAAGAGTTTCGTTCCGATCGAGGTGGCGATGGATCCGGACGAGTACAAGCGTCGCCTGCGCGCGCAGGACCGAGAGGACGCGGAGGGGCCGCAGGATCCAGGCAATCGCGCGGTCGACTTCCGGGGCGAGAAGCGCAGCAACGCGACGCACCGATCCGCGACGGATCCCGACTGTCGATTCGCATCGAAGGGGACGACGGGAAGCGGAGCGATCCCGGGCTACACGGTGAACGCGCTGATGGAGAACCGACACCGGATTCTGTTGGGCATCGGTGTGGAGATCTTCCGATCGTCGGCGTCGGAGACGGAAGGGAGCAAGGCTCTGTTGGCACGCGCGCGTCGGCGCTTTCGGTACAAGCCAAGCACCTTCGGTGCGGACAAGGGTTACTTCAGCGCGGGGATGATCGAGCATCTGTTGGAGCACGGGATCGAGCCGCACATTGCGGTGGATCGTGGAGGGCAGCCGATGCACGCGCGCGTGCGGATGCGTGCTCGAGGTCGTGGCTACCAGCTCTCGCAGCGTTGCCGGAAGAAGATCGAGGAGCTGTTCGGCGAGGCGAAGGACTGGCACGGGATGCGTCGATTCAGGCGGCGAGGTCTCTTGCGGGTGCGCGAGGAGAGCCTGTTGATCGGCTGGGTGTTGAATCTGAAGCGCCTGGCGACGCTGCAGATCGCGAATGCGGGTGCAACATGATCGCGGTCCATGCACCAATCGAGTGCACTGAAGAGATCCGGAAAGCGGACGACGACTGCGCTACGCCCATCGAGCCGACTCGGCACTACCCGCACAAGCTCAAACCGCCGAAACGACTCATTCGAGTCGCTTTGTCAGCAGCCTGCTAGCATGGCTTCGATGACGACTTCGGCGAACGTCACCGAACTCGATGCCGTGATCGTCGGCGCTGGCACTTGGTACTGGAATCGCTACCCGGGCGCGCGCGGCGACGTCGAGAGCATGGAGTACTCGTTCAAGTTCGACGAAGCGCTTCGGCAGAAGTGGGAGTGGACCGAACGCTACGCCACGCAGCCGGAGGTCCTGCGCGATCTGAACCAGGTCGCCGACTCCACGCTCTACCCGACCTGCAACTCCTGGTACCCGGGATCGAACGTGCCCGGCAAGCCGCGCGTCTTCATGCCGTACCCGGGATTTCCGCAGTACGTCGAGAAGTGCGATCGGGTCGCGCCGTCGGGCTACGAGGGATTCCGACTCGCGTGACCGCGCACGGCAGGCCCGCCGATGCGACGCTGCGCGCACGCGTGTACTACGACTTCGCGTCCACGCTCTGCTACGTGGCGCACCGTTTCTACGGCGATCTCGAGCCGGAGCTCGACTCGCTCGGCATCGCGCTCGACTGGCATCCGCTCGATCTCGCGGAGTTGCTCGGTTGGCCTCGAAGCGTCGAGGTCGACGAGATCCGGCTCATGAACGCCGAGCGCGTGGCGGCCGAGTTCAGCGTCGAGGTGCGGCCGCTCCCGGTCTGGCCCGACTCGCGCGAAGCGCTGGCGGCGGCGCTCGTGATCGGCGGTGGCCCGCGCGGTGCCGCCTTCCGCGAGCGCGTTTTCGCCGCGGCCTTCGAGGAGCGACGCGAGCTCGATGCGCCGGGTGCCGTCGAGAGCTTCGCACGTGATCTCGGCATCGCGTTCGATCCGCACGAGATCGCGCGAGCGCGCGCGGCGCTCGAAGTCGGCGTGCGAAGGGCGGCGGACGAGGGCGTCACCGGCTTGCCGACGGTCATGCTCGACACGTTTCCATTTCCCGGCGTGCAGTCGCGCGAGACGACGTTGCTCGTCTTCGAACGCTGGGCGCGCAGAACCCGCGCGTCCAAGCTGGTAGGCTAGGGCGTCAACGACGGAGGAGATCCCGATGGACGTTCAGGGCGGGTGCTATTGCGGAGCGGTCCGATACCGCGCGACCGGCGACGCGCTGATGCGAGCGCAGTGTCACTGCCGCGAGTGCCAGTACATCAGCGGTGGAAGCCCCAACGTGTTCATGGCCGTGCCCGAGTCGGGATTCAGCTACACCAAGGCGCAACCCAAGGTCTTCCGCCGCAAGGATCTGCCGAATCCGGTCACGCGCGAGTTCTGCGCGGAGTGCGGCACGCACATCCTGGCGCGTGCGCCGGGCTTGAAGGGAGCGGCCATCCTGAAGGTCGGAACCCTCGACGATCCGAGCGCCTTCGGCAGCCCGCAGGTCGCGATCTTCACCATCGACAAGCAGATCTTCCACCAGATTCCCGCCGGCGTGGCCGCGTTCGAGCGCGTCCCCGGCTGAGGCGGGATCCGGCATCGATGGAAGCTCCCACCCCCGGACCCATGGGCATGCTGCGCGAGGGGCTCGGCTTGCTCGAGCTGCCGCTCCTCGCGTTGCGATTCCCGGAGCTCGCGCGCATGCCCCGAGGGTCCGGCCAGCCCGTGATGGTCCTGCCCGGCTTCGGGGCGGGTGACACGTCGACCCTCGTGCTTCGGGCCTACCTCGGCTTCCTCGGCTACCGCGTTCGGGGCTGGAGCCTGGGCGTGAACACGGGCGAGGTGCGCGCTCTGCTGCCGCGCATACTGACGACGGTGGCGGACATGGCCGAGGCTGCGGGCGCGCCGGTTCGATTGATCGGCTGGAGCCTCGGCGGTGTGCTCGCACGCGAGGTCGCGCGTGAGCGGCCCGACCTGGTCGGGCGTGTGCTGACGCTGGGTTCGCCGGTGATCGGCGGGCCGAAGTACACGGCAGCCGGCCGCACGTTCCGGAAGCGGGGCGTGGACCTCGACGCGCTCGAAGCCGAGGTCGAGAGCCGCGAAGCTACGCCGATTCGTGTACCCATCACGGCGATCTGGTCGCGCGCGGACGGCATCGTCGCCTGGCAGGCGTGCGTCGATCGGCGCAGTCCGGACGTCGAGAACGTCGAGGTTCGCGCGACGCATCTCGGGCTCGGGTTCGCCGCCGACGTGTACCGCGTGATCGCGGAGCGGCTCGCGAGATGAAGTTGTACGTCTTCCCGGTCGCGCCGAACCCGACGCGCGTGCGCTTGTACCTGGCCGAGAAGCGCGAGGCCGGCACGGAGCTGCCGGTCGAGGAAGAGCGCGTGAATCTGCCCAGGTCGGAGCAGCGCATGCCCGAGCACCTGGCGCGCAACCCGCTCGGGCGCGTACCCGTGCTCGAGCTCGACGATGGCTCCCATCTGACCGAGTCCCTCGCGATCATCGAGTATCTCGAGGAGCGCTACCCCGAGCCGCCATTGATCGGACGCGATCCCCTCGAGCGCGCACGGGTGAGGGAGCTCGAACGCATCGTCGAGATCGGCGTCCTGCTTCCCGTCGCGCGCATCGTCCACGCCACGAAGTCGCCGCTCCGTCTGCCACCGTCGCCCGAAGTCGCTGCACACTTCCGGGGTCTCTTGCCGGAGGCGCTCGAGCTTCTGGATGCGAAGCTCGCTGACGATCGCGCGTTCGTCGCCGGCTCGCGGCCGAGCATCGCCGATTGCACGCTCGCGGCCGCATTTCAGTTCGCGCGTTTCGGTGGCGTCGAGATCGACGCGCGCTTCTCGAACATCGCGCGCTGGGATCACTCCTACCGCGAGCGGACGCCCGCGAAGACGGTCCTCGTCGTCTAGTAGTCGTACGTCCAGATCAGGTCGACGTGCGAGTCGCCTCGGCTCGACGCGCCGCTCTCGATCGTCCAACGTGGTGCGAAGTTCCAGTCGACCCGTACGTCGCTGTCGCCGTTGCCGCCGATGTCCTGGCCGTAGTGCACGTAGATGTCCTCGGTCAGATACCGCCCGACGCCGATCGTCGGCGTGCTGGTCGATTCCGAGGTCTTCACGTCGAGCGAATCGACCGGAAGTGGAATCGCGAGGCGTTCGGTGAGTTCTGCCAGCGCTGCGCCGCCGGCGGTCTCGGTGAGAACCGATTGCAGTGCGCTGGCCTGAGCGGAGTCGAGCTCCTGGCGCGTGCGTCCGAACAAGAGAAGCGCCAGCACATCGTGCTCCGGATAGGGCGGATCGCTCTCGAGGCGAAGGGTCGGCGCCGAAGCGCGGCCGCCGATCAGCGCGAAGATCGAGATCTGTCGCACGCGGTAGCGCGCGCGCAGATCGAGGTCGGGATCGAGATCGGCGCGGCCCGAGAAATCGGCGGCACCGTGCTCGACGATGAAGGTCTTGCCGCGCAGCCGGTAGCTGCCCGAGAGCGTCTCGATCCGGCCAAGGACGCCAATCGACCGGCCCGGGAACTTGCGCGCGCGCAGTCGGCCACCGACGACGGCGTCCGCGCCGTCGCCCGTCACGCGACCGCCGGGTGGAACGTCGACGCGAAGATCGAGCGACGCCTGCTCGTAGAAACGCGGGATCTCGGATGTTTCGGTCTCGGCCCGCCGCGCCGGTGGGACACCGCGCCGTACCGAGATTTCACCGAGCAGGGGATGGGTCTCGCGTGCGAGCGAGTAGTGAAGATCGCGCAGGGTCAGATCACCGTTCGCGACGAGCGAATCGAACGGCCCGACGAGCGTGACCGAGCCGTCGAGGTTGCCGCGCAACGACGTTCCGCGCCGCACGGGATATGCGTGTGCGTCGATGCGAAGATCGACGCCGAGGGGAAGCAGATCCGCGAGCAGAACCTCGCCGGTCAGGGTGGCATGACCGCCGCCCTCGCTTTCGATCCGAAGCTCCTCGACGTGGACCGCATCGCGTGAGAATCGGAGCTTCGCGTCGAGTGGACCGACGCGCTGCCCGAGCGTTGGAAGATCGATCAAGGCGCGCGTGACTCGGAGCTCGCCCTCGAGTCTCGAATCGGGACGGCCACCCTGCGCCTCGATGCGAACCTGCGCCCTGCCCTCGACCGGGCGAAGCGCCTCCGGGAAGAACGAGGCGATCTGCGCGAGATCGAGATCCTCCCCCGACACGGACGCAAACATCTTCGGAGACTCGAGTATTTCGAGAAGATCGATCCCCGGAATCCATGGCGCGCGCAGAGTTCCGACCAGGAGATCCCGGCCACCGCTCGAGAGGCGCGCGTCGGCGCGCAGACTCCCCGCGCCGGTCTCGAACGAGATCGCGAGCGGCGAGGCCGAGATCTTCTCGAGCTCGGGCCCGGTCCAGACCGCGTCACCGCGGAGCTCCGGCCGGGGCAGCGCGCCTTTCGAGACGAACGTGCCCGTCAACAGACCACCGACCGGAAGCGGGGCGTCGAGCCGCGCGGAGAGGCGCTCGAGATCGAGCGCGTCGATCTCGACGCGCAGCTCGTGAGTGCCGCTCGCGTCGAGCTGTCCCGAGAGCAGCAGCGAGCGGACCTCCGGCAGGATCAGGCCCGCACGCTCGAGCACGATCCGATCGGCTTCCCGGTGCGCCTCGATCGGACCGTCGTTCTCGAGCTTCACGAATTGCCCGTCGACGACGAACGGATCGAGCCGGAAGCGATCGCGACCCGCGCTCGTGATGCGCGTACGGAACGCACCGATCTGCCGGTCGGCGAGGCGGAGGTCGCGCACGTCGATCTCGACCGATCCGGTCGGATCTCGAAACGCCCCTTCGAGCTTTCCGGAAACTCTCGCGCTTCCGCCGACGTCATGGCCCGCAATCGAGGCGAGCGCGTGCAGATCGGTGACATCGAGCTCGAGATCGAAGGCCGTCATCCGCTCCAGGTCGCCCGATCCGCTGGCCCGCAGTGCCGCCGAATCCGATTCGAACGTCACCGCGAAGAGCTCCCAGCTGCCGTCGGCGAAGCGGCCACGGAGCTCACCGGTCTCGATGCGAAGCGCCCCGATCCGCGACGGCGCGAGGCGGATCGTCGCTTCGCCGCGACTTCGGAGCAGCGGTTCCCCGGAACGATGCGATGCCTCGAGTTCGAGCGTGCCGCAAAACGCTCCTTCGAGCCCGGGGCGCGCGAGCAGGACGCCGAGGTCCAGCTCCTCTGCGAATCCCGAGACCCGAAACGACGCCGGCATCGACGGGTCGAGCCAGCCGGCGAGATCGGTCGAACCTTCCACCCGGGCGCGGCCGAACTCGCTGTCGAGGCTCGAAGGCACGAGCTCGAGGTGCGAGCCCGCGAGGCGCAGCTCGACTTCCGCCCGGTGAAGCGCGCGACCTGCCACGACGCCCGGCTCGAGCTGGAGCGAGATCTCGGCTCTCTCCGGCCAGCCCGGCGGACCCGATCGCGGAAACTCGACACGCGACAGTGTTGCCGCGATCGACCCTGCGAGCCGCGTGGCGGCCTCGGATCCCGGCGCGTCGAACTCGACCCGCGAATCCGAGAGCGACACGTCGCGAAGCTCCACCGCGATCGCTCTCTCGGCTGCGGCCTCGGTGGGGCTCGGCCAGGTCTCCCACGGCCAGCCGCGCTCGGGATCTCGGGACGCCGAGAGCGTCGCACCCTCGATCCCGAGGCTCTCGACGATGACGAGCCGCCTTTGAAGCAGCTCACCGAGATCGAGCCGCACCCGCACGGCGCGGACACGGATCGGGGCCGCGCCGTCGAGTTCGAGCGCGAGATCGCGAAGCGTCGCGTCCGGATAGAGTGGCCCATCGAGCGCGCCGAGACGGATCCGCGCGGGAAGGCCCGCATCCGCGAGCGCGCTCGACAGCGTCGTCTCGAGCAGCGCGCGCACCCGCTCCCGCTGCCAGCCGTGCGAGACCGCCCCGACGACGAGTGCGAGCGCAAGCGTCACCACCACGAGCACGGCGAACACGGCCGCGCTCGTCCACACCAGAGTGCGTAGAGTGCGGCGCATCAGAACGCCTGCCCGATCGACAGCCAGACGCGCACGCTCGTGGTGCCCTTCGGGGGATTCAGCGGGAACCCGAGGTCCAATCGAATCGGGCCGAGCGGCGTGGAATAGCGCAGACCCGGTCCGGCCGCGTACAAGAGCTCATCCGGCCGCCAGTCCCACGGATCGATCGAGATCTGGCCGGCGTCCGCGAAGAGCACTGCGCCGATCGAGCTCGCGATCGGGAAGCGTGCTTCGACCGAGGCGAGCATCAGGCTCGCACCACCGAGGGGGTTGTCTTCGTCGTCGGTGGGCCCGAGGCGCTGGTATCCGTACCCGCGCATCGTTCCACTGCCACCGGCGAAGAACAGCTTGGTGACGGGGAGATCCTCGACGCGGCTGTTGCCGATCGGATAGATCGTGCCGAGGAAGACGCGGCCGCCGAGCACCACACCTGCGACCGGATGAAAGGCCCGCGCGTCGGCGGTCCACTTCACGTAGGTGACGTCCGAGCGGAGGATGCTCGCCGCCGGTTCGAGCGAGAGCTCGAGCCACGTGCCGCGGGTCGGATCGAGGAGATCGTCGGTCGTGACGCGCCGGACGCGGAGGTCGAGGTAGCTGAGCAGGAACCGGCTCTCGGGATCGTCGAGCTCCTCTTCGGCGGCGCCCGGTACTTCGTTGACCTTCGTCCACTCCACGTTGTAGGCCGCCCGCCCGCTCCAGCCACGTCGCAGCTTTCGTTCGAGCGCGATGCTCGGGCGAAGCTCGACCGCGTCGAAGGCCGGTGTCGTCTGGTTGCGGAGCCGAACACCGAGCTCGAGCGCGGTCGTGCGGTCGAGAACACGGGGCTCACGCAGGACGGCGTCGAACTCGGACGAGAGCGCGGAGTAGCGTCCCTTGATCTCGAAGCGGTCGGCGCGACCGAAGGCGTTGCGATGGATCCAGCCCGCCTGTACGCGGACCCTGTCTTCGGTTCCGTAGCCGACTCCGAATCGAACGCTGCGCGGTTGACGCTCCTCGACGCGCACCTCGATCGCGCGATTCGGCAGCGGCTCGGGATCTCGCGCGGCGATCTCCTCCGCGGTCTCGATCGCCGGTGCGACCACGACCGAACGAAAGAGCCCGAGCTCGGATATGCGTTCTCGCATTTCGAGCAGGCGCGACTGCGAGTAGAGTCCGCCCTCGCGAATCGAGATCTCCTGACGGACGAGATCCTCGTCCACGCGCTCGAGTCCCTCGATCCGAACCGAGCCGAAGCGCACGCGTTCGCCGGGGAGCAGCTTCCAGCGCACGGACGCCCGGTGCGTCTCGAGGTCCACGTCGCCCCCGCCCGAGATCACCGCGTCCGGGTAGCCGGAGTTGGCGAGCCGCTCGAGCAGGAGTCGCTTCGCCTCGGCGTAGTTCGCGAGCGCGAAGACATCCCCGTCGCGTAGCGGAAGCCCTTCGAGCAGTTTCGGGCCGAGTCGCCCCTTGCCGCATCGGGACCTCGGACCGGTCGATCTGCCAGCTCGCGAGCACGACCGGTTCGCCTTCCTCCACCGCGATCCTCGCGATCGCCGCGTCGCGCTCGGCGCTCCAGTCCAGCGTGAAGCTCGCGCGTGCCTCGTAATAGCCGCGCTCGCGGTGGATCTCGACGACCCGTCGCATGTCGCCCGCGAGCGCCTCCTCGTCGAGAGCGGGTCGTTGCTGCCAGAAGCGCCAGGCGGGTCGAGCCCGCGTCTGAAGAATCGGCTCGAGCTCCGCGCTCGAGAGCGCGCCGAGCCCGCTCCACTCCATCCCGGCCAGCACCGGTGCCGATTCCTCCGCGCTCGAAAGCGGGGCCACGAAGGCGATCGTCAGCGCTACGAGAAGCGCGCGTCTCCAGCGCGACGCAAGATGCGGACCCAGAACCATCACGCCGGGACTTTGCAGAACTCGTTCGGAAAACGGTCGAGGCCGCGCGTCACGCGTTTCACCCGCTGTCCGGTTCTGAGATGTCGGTCGGGTGTCCCCACACCATCTGAGACGTGTGGCGAAGCGGGGCGTTCAGTCCAGCTCTGATATCGCCGAACCGACGGCATGATCCTCGGAAGACTGTCCGTCGGACGCATGATCCTCTTGATCGGCCTCTCGTTCCTGCTTCCGATCGCGCTTTCCACGACTCTGCTGATGCGGGAGCACTCGTGGGACGTCCAGCAAGCGGAGCTCGAGCGCTCCGGATTGGCTCACCAGAGCGCACTCGTCGACATCCTCGTCGGCCTCGCCGAATACGCGCACGGAATGCGGGCCGGCGAGTCGGTCGCGAAGGCGACGTCCGACATCTCCGCGGGTTACACCGCGCTCGCCGAGCTTCAAGCGAGTTCCGCGAAGAGGCTTTCGACGACCGCGGAGGCGCTCGCCGCGGCCGAAATCGAGCTCGCTCGCTCCGGAGGCGCTCGAGGAGCAGTGGCGAAGTCTCGACCGGGAGATCACCGGGCTCGCGGGATTCGAGCGCGAGACCCGGCTTCGCGAGCTGCTGCTCACCACGCGCGCGCTGATCGAGTACGTCGGCGATACGTCGATGCTGGTTCAGGATCCCGAGATCGCATCCCGCTACCTGACCGGGCTCACGACCTCGACGATTCCGGACAGCATCCTTCACATCGACGCGGTTCTCGCGGTCGGCTCGCGGACCACGGCCGGAGAGCGCCTCGCGGAGAAGGATCGCGAAGAGGTGAGCAGCCTTCGGTCTGGTCGTCGCACAGAGCGATCTCGACCGAGTGAGCACGCAAGCGACCAAGGCCCTGCAGGCGAGCGCAATGCTCGAGGACGGGGGCGAGTCGCTGCAGCGCGATCTTTCGCCGATTCTCGATCGTCACGGTCACGCACTCATCGAGCTCAATCAGGTCTCGATGCAGCTCGCGTTCACGAGTGACGCAGGTGCGTATGCTCCCGAGTTCTCGGCGGCGGTGCTCGATCGCGCTCCGGGAAAGCCACGGGCTCTGGCGAGTGGCGGCTTCGGGACTCGACGATCTTCTGGCTCGCCGTGCGGTCTCCCGCGCGCGCGAGCGAAATCTCACGACTCATGATCGTCGTCGCTTCTCTGATCCTCACGGCGCTGCTCGCGACGCGGATCGCGCTCAACATCACGCGCCCGCTCGCGCAGGCGGTGACGGTCGCTTCGTCGCTGGTCGGCGCGGAAACCGAGTCGAGTCGGCAACTCGGCAGCGCAGGCGGGAACCAGCGAGATCCTGCGCGCGACTCACGCGCTCGGCCGGCTCGCCGGCTCGCTGCAGGATCTGGTCGGTCGCGTGAAGGGCACCGTCGACAATCTCGGTCGCTCGGTCGAGGCGCTCTCACCGGTCGCCGAGCAGATCGAGCAGAGTTCGACGCAGCTCGGCGAAAGCTTCCGCGAGATGGATCACGCCAGCGAGGCGGCGGCGCAGAGCCTCGCCGTGGCGGCTTCGGCCGCGACGCAGGCGAGTCGCGGCGTCGATGAGCTCGCCGCGGGCGCGAGCCGCGTGAGCGAGGACATGGAGGCCGCGCGCGGAAACGTCGAGTCGGTCAACGACGCGATCCGCTCCGTGTCCGCCGCGGTGGAAGAGCTCTCGATGTCGCTTTCGGACGTCGCTCGGAGCTCGAACCACTCCGCGGGCATCGCGAACGGCGCTGCGCGGAGTGCACGCGAGACGACGGCGGCCTTCGACAAGCTGCGCGGCGCGGCCGAGGAGATCGGCAACGTCGTGAGCGTGATCAGCGACATCGCCGATCAGACCAATCTTCTCGCGCTGAACGCCCGAATCGAGGCGGCGAGCGCCGGAGAGGCGGGCCGCGGCTTCACGGTCGTCGCGAACGAGGTCAAGGAGCTCGCGCGCCAGACCGCGCTCGCGACCCAGGAGATCGAGGAGCGCGTGCTCTCGATCCAGTCGAGCACGCGCGCGGCCGTGGACGCGACCGAAGCGATCGTGCGAATGATCGACGAGATCCACGAGAACACGCGCTCGATCGTGATCTCGGTCGAGCAGCAGACCAGCACGAGCGCGGAGATCTCCTCGAACCTCTCGGAAGCGGTGAATCGGACCGACGCGATTTCGCGCGCGGTCGCGAGCGCCGCTCAAGCGAGCGCGCAGTCGGCGGCCGGCGCGGTCGAGCTCTCGAGTCTCGCGGCGCGAATGTCGTCGTCGGTCGCGGACGCGTCGCGAAACGCCGACTCGGTGCGCGCGGTCGGCGGTCAGGTCGACAGCGCCGCGCAGAAGAACCTCGAGGTCTCGAGAGTCGCGCTCGGCGCGGCCGAGCGCGTGGCGGCTGAGCTCGAATCCCTGCGCGCGTTGCTGCGCGAGTTCTCCTAGGCGGTCCGCGACTCGAGCCGCTCGAGCGCGCGCTCGAGCTTGTCGTCCACCTGGCCCATGTGCGCCGCCAGTGTGTTCGTGGTGACTTCGAGCGCGCTGCTCATGCGCTGTTCGACGCCGTCGGTGCGCTCGACGAGCGACGCGGTCGCGGTCTCGATCTTCCTCCGAGCGACGCGAGGCTCGTCTCGAGGGTGGTTCGAAGGTCGGTGAATCGCGACAGCTCGGCCTGGTCGGCGAGCGCGCGCTGCTCCTCGACGATCTTGGCCAGGCGCCGCGACTCGAGCAGCATCGCGGTGCGAAGCGACGCCGCGTAGACGAAGAAGAGCGCCGCGATTCCGGCCGTCACCAGAAGCAGCGAGATCCCGAGCGGCACCTCGAACTCGGGAAGATCAGCGAGAGCGTCACCGGCGTGGCAAACGCGCTCCAATTCGCGGCGGCGAGCGCGAAGAGCACGAGCAGCACGGCGAGGACGGCGATTCGCAGGCTTCTCATGGCGGCTTCCGCCGGCCCGTCTTCTTCTCGCCCTTGCCCGCCACCAGACCCTTCACCTTGTCCACGGCCTTTCCGATTCCTGCTTGACCTTGCCCGCCGCCTGATCGACCCGACCTTCGTCCTTCAGCTTCTTGCTGCCGACGAGTGCGCCCGCAGCTTCCTTCACCCGGCCCTTGAGTTCGTCCGACTTTCCGCCCATTTTGCGCCCCTTTCCGCGTGGATCAAGCACGAGTTCTTCGGCGCTGGATACCGGGTGCCGCGGGCTCGAAGGCCCTGCCAACAGTATTGACAACGGGCACGACGCCGTCGTCGGATCCGACGTCGGAGGGGAGGTTGAAGGTGGGAATGCGGAGCTGGGTTCCGGCGGCAGCGTTGTCGCTTTCGATGGGTTTCGCTGGGAGCGCGGACGCGCTCCTGTTGACTGTCGATCAGAGCTTCCCGCTGGCCGGGTCCCCGGTGACGCCGAGGACATCTCGGTCATCTACGAAGGTCCGAACGCGGGCATCTACATCCCGCACGACACCCAGGGCCTCGTCACGGTTCTCGACGTGAACACTGGCGCGTTCCTCTACGACTTCAGCTTCACGTTCGGCACGTTCCCGCACACGGAGTTCCGCGCGATGGACGTGCTGCCGAACGGCAACCTGATCATCGGCCAGCACGACGTGAACCAGGTCCGCGAGTTCGTGATCCCCGGGAATCCCGGCGACGGCAGCGTGCCGGTCGCCACACCCGGCCTGATCAATTTCGCGCTCCCGAATCACCCCGATCTCAACCAGCCCTTCGACGAGTTCGAGTCGATCGCCGCCTTCGCGCGTCCGTCGGACGGCCAGGTGTTCCTGCTGATCGGCGAGGAGGGTCGAACCCCGACGGGTCAGTCCGTGGAAGCACCGGGAGAGGTCTACATCGCGCAGGTCGCCGGCTCCGGGATCACGGGCTTCACGAAGCTCTTCAACGTCCCGCTCGCCGACAACTTCGACGACCTCTCCGGTCTCGACGTGATCCACATCGCGTTCGACGGTGCGGGCAACGTCGATCTCGCCGGATCGACGGTGATCATGACCGACGACAGCTCCGGCACCCGGTCCGGCGCGTTCGTGCTGAACCTGATGGGACAGATTCTCGAGTCCCTCGATGGTCCGGGGACCGGGACGACCGAGAGCTTCGAGACCCTGTTCGGCGAGCCGTGGCGCGATGCCGAGGGCGTCGATTACGACGAGGATTCCGGGGCCATCACGGTCTTCTTCAGCGACGGAGCGAGCGGCACGCCCGCGATCGTCCGCTTCGACTCGGTGATCGAAGCGCCTCCCGGCTCCCGAGCCGGCGGTGCTCGGCATGCTCGGGCTCGGTCTGGCCGCGCTCGCGCTTCGCCGCGTTCGAGGTAGACGCGCAGAGCGGGCTTCGTCTAGAAGAGCGGTTCGAGCTTCGCGGCCGTGCCGACCGCGTGCAGTCGCAGTCCGGTCGCATCGGACTCGGGCGCGTGCGCGAACGGATCGAGGGTGACTTCGAGACCGACGACCGCGTTCGCACCGAGCAGCCGCGCCTTGTCGCGCAGCGACTCGAGCAGCTCTCGCTCGGCCTTGCTCCACGCTTCCGAGCGATCCTCGACCTGGTCGTCCTGCAGGAAGAGCTCGGAGCTGATCGGTCCGAAGTAGGCGGCGGCTCGCGTGCCGCTCACCCACGGGGACGTGTACAGCTCGACGTCGTTCTCGGAGTCCAACGGTGCTCGGGACTGCGTCTCACCCACGATCTCCGCTATCGGCGTGGTCTGCGGCGGACTGTACGTAGATCCGTGTCGCCGCAGCGCTCGTCGCGCGCAGGCCCTCTCGGGTATCTTCCGCGCGCTTGCGGGGGGAGTTGCTGGTGCGGACGAGTGGATGGCCTGCCTACGCGTTGCGTCTCGCCTGCATGGCGCTGTCGTGCGCGTGTGTCGCGGGTGTGCCGGAGCCGAAGGCCAGGCCTCGCGCCGGGCGACGCCTCGGGTGTCGCGCCGATCGTCGCGCGCGCCGAGGCCGCGATCGCGAGCGGGGATCTCGACTCGGCCATCGTCTCCTACCGCGAGGCGTTCGAGCGCACGCCCTGGAACACGCGCATCGCGAGCTCTCTGGTCGCAGCGTACGTCTCGCGCGCGGAGCGGAGAGCGCACGAAGCCCGGTGGCGCCAAGGGACTCGCGCTCGCGGACGCCGATCTGCGCGAGGCGCTCGAGATCTCGCCGCAGCATGCCCGAGGCCCGGCGCAGCCTCGCCACCGTGCTGCTCGAGCGCGCGGCTCTGGCTCGCAGACGACGCCGAGGCGGAGCGCTTCCGCAGCGAGGCGAACACGCTCGCTCCGGATCTGGCCGAGCAGGACCCGGCGCTGCGTCTGCCGGTCGAGCGTCGGCTCGACGTCGCCTACGACCTGCTCGAGCGCGGCCAGCTCGACGCCGGACTCGACCAGCTGGAAGCCCTGCTTCGCGAGTACCCGCAGAGCACGGCGGCCGCGCGGTTGCTCGCCCAGGCGCTGGTCCGCAAAGGGGGTGTGCAGATCCAGCGAGCCGACTACGCCGGTGCGCGGAAAAGCTACGCGCGCGCGGTCGAGCTCTATGCGCAGCTCCTCCCCTGCGACGGAACCCGCTGCGATCCGAGCGAGCTCGAACTCGCGCACCGGAACCGGATCAGCGCGGCGCTCGACTCCGCGAGCTGGGACGAGGCCCGGGCGGCGCTCACCGAGGCCAAAGCCGTCGGTCTCGCCTTCCCCGACCTCGAGCGGAAGTGGCCCGAGCTCCGCTCGCCCTGACCAACCGCCTCTCGCCCCCTGCTATTCTGACGGCCGGATCACGGGGAGGCTCATCATGGCGGTACATGGAGGCAAGCTCGCAGCGCGTGCGCTGAAGCTCGCGGGCGTCGATTGCATCTTCACGCTCTCGGGTGGACACGTGATGCCGATCTACGACGGCGCGCTCGACGAGGGCATCAAGGTCATCGACGTGCGCCACGAGCAGGCCGCCGTGCACGCGGCCGACGCCTACAGCCGGTTGAACCCGGGCAAGCTCGGCTGTGCGGTGCTGACGGCGGGTCCCGGTGTGACCGATGGCGTCACCGGCATCGCCAACGCCTGGCGCGCGAACAGCCCGATCCTCGTGATCGGTGGGCAGGGGCCGTTCTCGAACCTTCGCCGCGGCTCGCTCCAGGAAATGGACCACGTGTCGATGATTCGCCCGATCTCGAAGTGGGCGGACGCGTGCTACGACACCGCGCGAATCCCCGAGTACATCGAGCTCGCGGCGCGACACGCCATCTCGGGTGTGCCCGGGCCCGCCTTCCTCGAGATCCCGATGGACGTCTTGATGGGTCCCGCCGACTTCGAGAAGGCCTGGTTCCCGAGCTTCCGCCGCGCGCCGCGACAGGCGCCGGATCGTGCCGACGTGCTGGCCGCACTCGAGATCCTGGCCGGGGCCAAGCGCCCGATCATGATGGGCGGCACGGGCGTGAAGTGGTCCCAGGGCGGAACCGCGATGCGCCGATTCGTCGAGGAGACGAAGCTCCCGACGTTCCTGAACGGAATGGGTCGCGGACAGCTGCGCTTCGACGATCCGCAGTTCATGAACCGCTCGCGCAAAGAGGCGATGAGCAAGTGCGACGTCTTCGTGCTCGCCGGCTCGCCGCTCGACTTCCGGTTGCGCTTCGGGAAGGCGATTCCCGCGAACGCGAAGATCGTGCAGCTCGACATGGAGAACACGCTGATCGGGCAGAACCGATCGGCCGATGCGGCGATCGTCGGCAACCTCGGCGTCGCGTTCGAGCAGATGCTGCAGATCATGAAGGAGGAGTCGCTCCGGCTCGACTTCACCGCCTGGCGCGACGAGCTTCGCGCGCTCGAGGTGAAGATCGAAGCGGGATTCCAGAGCCAGCTCGCCTCCGACGAGGTTCCGATCGACCCGCTGCGCATGTGCCGCGAGATCCGCGACTTCATCGACGAGGACACGATCCTGATCGGTGACGGTGGCGACATCGTCGCGCAGGCCGCGAAGGTCGTTCCGGTCATGAAGGAGAACTGCTGGATGGATCCCGGTCCGCTCGGCACGCTCGGCGTCGGCATGCCCTTCGCGCTCGCGGCGCAGCTCTCGTTCCCGGACAAGAAGGTGCTGATCATCTACGGGGATGGGTCGTTCGGTCTGAACGGATTCGAGTTCGACACCGCGATCCGCTTCAACCTGCCGATCGTCGGCATCGTCGGCAACGACGCGGCCTGGGGGCAGATGCTCCGCCCGCAGATCGGGATCTACGGCAAGGACCGCGCGGTCGCGACGTACCTGAACCCGACCCGATACGACAAGGTGGTCGAAGCCCTCGGCGGACACGGCGAGTTCTGCGAGCGGCCGGAGCAGATCCGGCCCGCGCTCGAGCGCGCGTTCGCGTCCGGAAAACCGGCCCTGATCAACGTGATGATCCGCCGCGACGAGACCGAGCCGAAGGGCAGCACCTACGTCTAGCCGCACGGATCTTGCCGACCCCCTCTGGGGGCCTGCGACGCCGGATCTTCCCGCCGACGGGCACCCGATCGCGAACGCGGTCTGCCGCGGGCTCGCAGACGCGCGCGGCGTCGTGTTCGCGGGTGGGCGGATCGAGGCGCTCGTTCGGGTCGAGGGAACGGTGCTCTCGACGAGCCGTGCCGACGCGACCGAGTACGGTGTAGCCCAGGTGCGCCGAGCGCTGGCCGCGAACGATCTGCGCGTCCTGCACGTCGTCTTCGCGCCGGCTGCGCGCCGAGCGCTCCTGCTCGGCTGGGTCCGGCTCGAGAACTCCGGGACGGAGCCGCTCGCGCTCGAGTACACCGAGACCTGGGACATCCCCGCCGGGGGCTACGCGTCGGTACCGGGCGCCTGTGAGCGGCGTTTCGGCGGACACGTCTTTGCGCTCGCGGATTGCGCGATCGTCTCGCGCGCGGAGCCGCCGGCGCAGCCGCCGACGCGCGGGCTGGCGCTCGATCTGCGTCTCGCTCTCCCGCCGCGAGCGCGGCGCCACCTCGCGTTCGCCTATGTCGCCGTGCCCGAGGAGGAGGATCCGGGAGCACTCGTGCGAGCGTTTCGCGGCGAGGTTGGCGCAAGCCTCGAGGAGATCGGCCGCTCGGGTCTCGACCTGGCAGCCTATCGCGCGCTCGGCCGATACACTCCGTGAAGATGTCGAAACCCCGCTCGATGCACCGGGTCGCGAAGCTCTCGATCGCCTTGCTCATCGCCGTAGCGCTCGCGCCGGACTACGCGCAGGCCGGGCACAGCACCGACATCGTCCGGGAAACCTTTCGAACGCTCGACAGCGGCGACGGCCGCGTCGCGAGCTTCTGGTGGCTTCCGCAGGAGTACTGGGAACAGGTCGCCAAAGAGCTCGGAGTTCCGGCCGAGGAGCAGGAGAAGGTGCGCGTCGTATTCCGCGACTACCTGCTCGTCGGCGCGCTCGAGACGAAGCTCGACGGCGAGAAGAAACCGGGGTTCGCCAGCATCGCCGAGATCGCGAAGCGCGCGAAGTTCTACCGCAACTCCGAGCCCGTAGAGGTGCTGCGCGACGTGAATCCCGAGCTCGCGCGCCTCGCGCCGGGCCTGGTGTACCTGCTCCGCGCATCGCTCGCGGGGCTCGGCGAAGGGCTGCGCCTGCTTCCGCTTGCGAACGTCGATGCGAAAGGGAACCCGATCCTCGCCGGATCTGCGCCCGGTGAGCTGCGGCTCGAGTACCGCTTCGATGACGCCAGCCCGCCCCGTGAGGTGATCTGGCGCGGGCCGTTCACGGCGGTCGTCGGAGCGGTGAAGTGTCCGAAGGGCGGAGAGGCGCTCGAGGCGAACTACGGTTGGTGTCCCTGGCACGGAGTGAAGCTCGACGGCAAGTGATCGGCGGCGAGCTTCCGGCCCGCGCTTCAGATCGGTGCGAAGACGACGTCGATCTCGATCGGCACCGCGCCCGAGACGGCTTCGTGGCCGCAGACGGCCTTCAGGACCGCGAGCGCCTGCTCGAGTCCGAGGTCCTTCGCGGAGAGCACGACGGGTCGGGTGTTGCGCACGCGGATCCGGTCGCGCGTCGTGCGCGTGATGCGCACCGGAACCGAGAGCGGGAACTTGGAACCGTGGATCGAGAGCTCCCCGCTGAGCGTCGTCTCGAGCTCCGAGCCGGGTGCGGTCAACGTCGCGACGCTCGGCGTCCCGGTCATCGCGAACCGCGCGGCCGGAAAGCCGACCGAGTCGAAGAAGTGCGCGCGCAGGTTCTCGTCGCGGCCGGCGTCACCGGTGTGGACGGTTCCGACACGCACCTCCACCCAGCCTTCGCTCTTCGCGACATCGAAGCCGCCCTCCATGCCCGTGAACGAGCCCGGCACGGCGACCGCGTTGTTCTTGATGCCGATGAACGAGATCACCGATTCCGACGGCACGAGCAGCCAGAGCCCCGTGACCGGCACCCTCGCGGAGCTGCCGAATACGCCGCTTCCCTGACAGGAAAGCAGTGCTGCGGTGGCGGCGACGACGAGTGCGGTGTGTGCGTACTTCACGACGCGTCCCGAATGCAGGCTTCCAGGATGTCGAGCGCCTGGCCGAGATCGCTCTCGGGGATGTTCAACGCGGGGAAGAGCCGCAGCACGCGATCCGCCGTCAGATTGACGAGGAGCCCGCGTTCGCGCGCCTCCGAATGCACCCGCAAGGCGAGTGCGGGATCGCGCAGAACCAGGCCGATCAGCAAGCCGAGTCCGCGCGCGCACTCCACCTTCGCGGGCTCCGATCTCGCGAACGCGCCGAGGCGAGCGAGCACGTCCTTGCCGACGACCGCGGCGCGTTCGACGAGTCGCTGCTCCTCGATCACGCGAATCACCGTCGCTCCCGCGCGGCAGGCGAGCGGATTGCCCGCATAGGTGCCGCCGTGGTCGCCGGGCTGGATCGCGGCCATGACCTCCTCGGTCGCCATGAAGGCCGCGAGCGGAAAGCCGCCGCCGAGTCCCTTGCCGAGCGTGACGATGTCGGGAGTGACGCCCGCGTGATCGCAGGCGAGCCAGCGGCCCGTGCGGCCGACGCAGGTCTGCACCTCGTCGGCGATCAGGAGCGCACCCGCCGCGTGACACGCATCGGCGACACGTCGCAGGTAGTCGGGAGGCGGAACGATCACGCCGCCCTCACCCTGTACGGGCTCGACGATGAACGCGGCGATCTCCGGAGACAGCGCGGCCTCGAGCGCGGCCGCGTCACCGTAGGGCACGAAGACGGCCTCGCGAACGATCCCCTTCCAGGGTCCGCGGTATTTCTCCTGGCCGAGGCAGCCCATCGCCCCGAGCGTTCGGCCGTGAAAGCTGTTCAGCGTGGCCACGAAGCGATTGCGGCCGGTCTTGCGCGCGGCGAGCTTGAGCGCGCCCTCGTTCGCCTCCGCGCCGCTCGACGTGAAGAACGATTGGTGGATGCCGCGCGGTGCGAGGCGCGCGAGCCGATCGGCCAGATCGAGCTGCGGCCGCGTGTAGACGATGTTGGTCGTCTGCATCAGCGTGCGCGCCTGATCGGCGATCGCGTCGGCGAGCTCCGGGTGACAGTGACCGATCGAGGTCACGCCCCAGCCGGCGGTCAGGTCGATGAACTCGCGGCCTTCCACGTCCCAGACGCGCGATCCCGAGCCGCGCTCGAGAGCGACGGGCCAGCGGCGCACCGATGGCATGAAGACCTGTTTCTCGCGGGAGACGATCGCATCGAAGATCTCGGACATGATTTCACCTCGGGCTTGCGAGTGACTCGATCAGGGGAGCACGTGACGTGCAGCTTCTGAGTCCCGCCGGCGGGAGGAGATCGTACGGATCTATCCGCGCCGGTGGGACCCGGTACGGGCGCGACGCGCGGACACGTGATCGAAGATCGCGAAGAGCATCGGCCGCGCAGAATGCTGCAGAGGAAATTGCGTGTCAATCGAGCAGGCGCTCGAGGCCGGCCAGGTCGTCGATCACGTGATCCGGTGCCGGACCCTCGTAGCCGCGAAGCGCGGCCTCCGGGTCGGCGACACGTCGGGTGAGCCAGGCCGTGCGCATGCCAATCCGCGCAGCGCCGCCGACGTCGGCTTCGAGGTTGTCACCGACGTGGATCACGTCCCCGGGATCGGCGCCGATCCGATCGAGCACGGCTTCGAAGATTTCCGCGCGCGGTTTGCGGATCCCGACCTCGTCCGAGATCACGACCAGGTCGAAGTGCTCGAGCAAGCCGGCCTGTGCGAGCACCAGGCGCGCGGTCTCGCCGTGGCTGAAGTTCGAGCAGACGGCGAGCGCCACGCGCCCGTGCAGGCGCGCGAGCAGCGCCGCGTGGTGGCCGAGATGGCTCACGTGCTCGCGAATCGCGCTCATGTGCGTGCTCGTCATGGACTGCGCCATCTCGGCCTGCGGACTTCCGATCCGCCGCCCGAAGGCCAGGAATCGCTCCAGCGTCGGCAGCTCGCGGTGCTCCGCGTAGTAGGCGTGGCGCAGCTCGCGGTCGCTCGAGCCGAGCTCCGCGGCAAATCGCTCGAATTCCAGACCGTGCCACTGCACACTGGCGGCGTGAAGAAGTCCGAAGGTAGACGGCGTGCGACGCCCCGCGATCTCGATGCGGGGAAGGCGGTCCATGTGCACGTCGACGAGCGTGTCGAAAAGGTCGATCGAGAGTGCACGGACCGGCACGCGGCGCAAGATAGCCGCGTGCGCTGGATCGTGCAGGGCGAGAACCTGGACGTGCTTCGCGCGCTTCCCGACGCGCTCGTCGATCTCGTCTACATCGATCCGCCGTTCAACACCGGCCGCACGCAGCGACGCACGCGTCTTCGCGTGGAGCGTGTCGAGATCGGAGGCGATCGCACGGGCTTCGCGGGCCGGCGCTACGAGAGCCACGTGGTCGGCGTCTCGTCCTTCGACGACAGGTTCGAGGATTTCCCGGCGTTTCTCGAGCCACGGCTCGTCGAAGCGCGCCGGGTTCTGAAGCCCACCGGCTCGTTGTTCGTGCACCTCGACCCGCGCGAGTCCCACTACGTGAAGGTTCTGCTCGACCGCCTCTTCGGCCGAAGCTCGTTCATGAACGAGATCGTCTGGGCGTACGACTACGGCGCGCGCTCGCGAACGCGCTGGCCGGCGAAGCACGACACGATTCTTTGGTACGCGATGGACCCCGCTCGCTTCACCTACGAGTACGACGCGATCGACCGCATCCCGTACGCGGCGCCCGGCCTGGTCGGTCCCGAGAAGGCCGCGCGCGGCAAGACGCCGACGGACGTCTGGTGGCAGACGATCGTGCCGACGAACTCGCGCGAGCGCACCGGCTACGCGACACAGAAGCCGCTCGCGATCCTGTCGCGGATCGTCGCCGTGCACTCGCGTCCGGGCGATCTCGTGCTCGACTTCTTCGCCGGAAGTGGCACGACGGGCGAGGCCGCGGCCCGCCTGGATCGGGGCTTCATCTTGGTCGATTCGAGCCCCGACGCGGTGCGCGTGATGACCGAGCGCCTCGCCTTCGCGAAGCCAAAAACCCTTACGTCACGTCAGCTTGTTGGCCCGTAGAGGCCGATGTTAGCCTGCCCGAGTGCCGACCGAGACCCCCCAAGCTGAGCTCCGCGAGCGGATCCGGAAGGCCGTAGACGCCGAGCCGCTCGACCGTCTCGCGGCGATCGAGATCATGACGCGGATCGAGCGCGCGCCGGAGACGATCCTCGAGCCGCTGCTCGACGCCGCGCGCGAGCTCGGCATCCGCGGGCATGGGCGCGTGGTCTCGGTCTCGCGAAACGTCTTCATCCCGCTCACCAATCTGTGTCGCGACCGCTGTGGCTACTGCACGTTCGCGGTCGAGCCCGATTCACCAAAGGCGAAGACCTGGCGGCTCGACGAGGTGCGCGACACGTCCCGCCGCGCTCGCGCGCTCGGTTGTCTGGAGGCGCTTTTCTGTCTCGGTGACAAGCCGGAGGTCGCCTATCGCGGCTACCGCGCGTGGCTCTCCGAGCGCGGCTACGCGCGCACGACCGACTACCTCGCCGACGCCTGTGCGGTCGCGTACGAGGAGGGCATGTTCCCGCACACGAACGCGGGAATCATGTCGCCCGACGAGATGACGCGTCTGCGCCGCACGAACGCGAGCATGGGGCTGATGCTCGAGAGCACGAGCGCGCGGCTCCGCCAACGCGGGGGTGCGCACTATTACGCGCCCGACAAGGAGCCCGAGAAGCGCATCCGCATGACGCGCGAGGCCGGCGAGCTGCGGATTCCCTTCACGAGCGGGATTCTGGTCGGCATCGGCGAGACGGCCGAAGAGCGCGTCGACACGCTCTGCGCGATCCGCGACCTGCACGCCGAGCACGGACACATCCAGGAAGTGATCGTGCAGAACTTCCATCCCAAGCCCGGCACCGCGATGGCGGACGTGCCGATGCCGAGCGACGAGCTCATGGCGGGCACGACGGCGCTCGCGCGGCTGATTCTCGGACCGCAGATGAACCTGCAGGCTCCGCCGAATCTCTCGCCGACCTCCCTCGAGCTGCTTCTGCGGGCGGGCATCAACGACTGGGGGGGCGTGTCGCCGCTGACGATCGACTTCATCAACCCCGAAGCGCCCTGGCCCGAGCTCGACGAGCTGCGCCGTCGCACCGAGGCGGGCGGTTACGAGCTTCGGGACCGGCTCTGTGTCTATCCCGACTACATCACCGAACGGCCCGAGTTCTTCGAGCCGGAGATGCTGCGACGACTGCGCGCGATCACCGACGCGCAAGGCTGGCCAAGGAGCCTCGATGCCCATGCAACGCGCTGACCTGTCCGACACACTTCTGCGTGGAACGAGCACACCCGTGCGCGCGGTGCTCGAGCGTTCGCTCGAAGGGCGAGAACTCTCGCGTGCCGACGTGGAGGTCCTGCTCGGCGCCGGGGGCCGGGATCTACAGGTCCTGTGCGCCGTCGCCGACAGCGCGCGCTTCGACGACGTAGGTGACGAGATCTCCTACGTCGTCTGCCGGAACATCAACTTCACGAACATCTGCTACGTCGGCTGCAGCTTCTGCGGCTTCGCGCGGCACAAGCACGAGGAAGAGGCCTACGATCGGACGCTCGAGGACGTCGTGGGCCGCGCGCGCGAAGCGGTCGCGCGCGGTGCTTCGGAAGTCTGCATCCAGGGCGGAATCCATCCCAACAAGGACGGATTCTGGTACCGCGAGATCGTCCGCGCGATCAAGGCCGAGCTTCCGGACCTGCACATCCATGCGTTCTCGCCCGAGGAGATCCACTTCGGTCACCAGAAGTCGAAGGGCATGTCGCTGCGCGACTACCTCTCGATGCTGAAGGCCGAGGGACTCGGCTCGATCCCGGGCACCGCCGCCGAGATCCTCGACGACGAGGTCCGTCGCATCCTGTCGCCGCGCAAGCTGATGACCGATCGCTGGGTCGAGATCGTCACCACCGCCCACGAAGTCGGACTGCGCTCGAGCTCGACGCTGATGTACGGACACATCGAGCAACCGCACCACATCGCCGGCCACCTCGAGCTCTTGCGCGAGATCCAGAAACGCACCGGTGGCTTCACCGAGTTCGTGCCGCTCGGGTTCATCCACCACAAGACGCGGCTCTACAACGAGCAAGGGTCACGCGCCGGCGCGACGATGCCCGAGGATCTGCGGCTGATCGCGATCGCACGTCTCTTCCTGCGGCCTTGGATCAAGAACGTGCAGATCTCGTGGGTGAAGATGGGTTTCAAGATCGGACAGATCGCGCTGATGTCGGGCGCAAACGACTTCGGTGGCACGCTGATGGAGGAATCGATCAGCAACGCCGCTGGCTCGGAGCACGGAGATCACGTCGAAGCCGAGACGATCGAGCAGCTGATCCGCGAGATCGGCCGCACGCCCTACGAACGCACGACCACCTACGGGCGGCGCGAAGCGAAGCGGCTCGCGCCCGCGCGAACGCTCGGTCTCGAGCTTGCGCCGGACACGCGCGTGTCGAAGGGCCACGATCTTGCGGTCCCGAGCGGCTACTGAGCACGTCTCTCAAGACGCACGTCGGGTTCCGACGATGAGCCAGCCATGAGAAGAGTCCTGGTCACGGGCGGCGCGGGCTTCATCGGCTCGCACTTCATCCGCATCCTGCTCGCGGAAGAGCCGGACGCGGAGGTCGTCAACCTGGACGTGCTCACCTACGCCGGGAACCTCGCGAATCTGGCCGACGTCTCGGGCTCGAAGCGCTACCGCTTCGTGCGTGGCGACATCCGCGACATGAAGGTCGCGCTGGAGCTGGTCGCGGACTCCGACTGGATCGTGAACTTCGCAGCCGAGTCGCACGTCGATCGCTCGACGAAGGCGCGCGCGGGCGAGTTCATCGACACCAACGTCTACGGCGCGTACGTCATGCTCGAAGCGACACGCCAGGTGAATCGCGACGCGCGCTTTCTCCAGGTCGGCACCGACGAAGTCTACGGCGACGTGCCCTTCCCCGAGTTCCCGGACGAGCAGGCGATGCTGAGGCCCTCGAGCCCGTACTCGGCGGCAAAGGCCGGTGCAGACCACATCGCCCTCGCCTTCCACCGAACGCACCGGATGGACGTGCTCGTCTCGCGCTGCACGAACAACTACGGCCCGAATCAGTACCCCGAGAAGGTGATCCCGGTGTTCATCACCAACTCCCTCGACGGCGTTCCGCTGCCGCTCTACGACGGCGGAACGCAGGTGCGCGACTGGCTGCGCGTCGAGGACCACTGCCGCGCGCTGCTCCTCTTGCTCCGTCGCGGAACCGCGGGCGAGATCTACAACATCGGCGCGAACCAGACGCCCGAGGTCACGAACGCCGAGCTCACCAAGATGATTCTCGACTCCACCGGTCGCCCCGAGACGCTGATCCGTCCGGTCGAGGGGCTGCGGCCGGGGCACGACCACCGCTATGCCGTCGACACCGCCAAGGTTCGCGCGCTCGGCTGGCGCCCCGCCGAGGATCTCCAAGCCGGGATCGCCAAGACCGTCGCGTGGTATCGAGAGAACCGCGCCTGGTGGGAGCCGATCAAATCGGGGAGTACCGCGAGTACTATGAGAAGCACTACGGTGAGGCGGTGCGCCGCTGACGCGTTGCGCGAGCGCCTCGAGCTCGTAGCGAAGTTGTGGCTTCTCGACGATTCGTCGCTGCACGACATCGATCGCGTACATCACGCTCGTGTGATCGCGGCTGAAGGCGCGCCCGATCTCGGCCAGTGACGCGTCGGTGTAGATCCGCGCCAGGTACATCGCGATCTGACGCGGCCGCACGAGACTCTGCTTGCGGGAACGGGCACGCAGATCTTCCTTGCCGATGCCGTACGCTCGCGCGGTCTCGGCCATGATCTCCTCGAGCGATCGGGCGCGCCCCGGGAGCTCGACCGCGGCGAGCGCCTGTGCGACGAGCTCGGGCGTGATCGCCGTCTTCATCAGGGATGCGCGCGCGACGACCTGGTTCAAACCTCCGACCAGATCGCGAACCGAGGCGAGCTCGCGCCGCGCGAGCAGCTCGAGGCAGGCCTCGGGCACGCGCACGCCGCCACGCGCGGCGCGCTCGCGCAGGATCGCCAGGCGCGTTTCCTGCTCGGGCGGCGCGATGCACGCGACCAGCCCGGAGGCCATGCGCGAGGAGAGCTTCGGGTCGAGCTCGTCGAGCTCCGCCGGCGGGCGATCCGCAGAGAGCACGACCGTCCTTCCGTTCGACATCAGGTGGTCGAGCGTGTGGAAGAGCTCGACTTGCGTCGCGCGCTTGCCCGCGAGGAACTGCACGTCTTCGAGGATCAGGACGTTCGTCGAGCGTCGGTAGCGATGGCGAATCCGCGGCATCTGCCCGGCGCGAATCGCATCGGTCACCTCGGTCGTGAACTGCTCGCTCGACCGATAGGTCGCCGCATTCCCCAGGCGCGTGTGGATCGCGCGGCACAGGTGCGTCTTCCCCATCCCGGTGTTCGCGTAGAGAAAGAGCGGACTGCAGCGACCCGCCTGGCCGCGCGCGATCAAGCGAGCGGCCTCGAGCGCGAGCGCATTCCCCGGCCCCTCGATGAAGCTCTCGAACAACCGCTCCTGCGAGCCCGAGTCCACGGCCGGCTCGAGCGGCGCCGGAGCGGGCTCGGCCGCGGCGGGCGCGCGCGCGGGCGGAGCCGATGCGACGACCGAGTCGACGCGGTAGTCCACGGAACGCACGCCGCTCGCGCACTCCTCGATCAGCTTGCCGTAGCGGCCGCGCAGCCAGTCCCGGCTGAAGCGATCCGGACAGCGCAGCACCAGCGTCTCGCCTTCGAGCCGTCCGTCGAGCGCCCGGAACCAGGCCTCGAACACAGCCTCGCCGACGCGCCGTCGCAGCTCCGTGCGAACGGCCTCCCACCCCCCGAATTTGTCCATCTCGGCCGAATTACCCCTCAATTCGACCGGATTTCCGGCCGACCCCCGTGTGAATCGTTCGCGGGACTCTCCCATGGGGTCGCATGGGGGGCAAAGCCGATTCTTTGGCGCGTCGTCTTTCGCCAGCGCCCGACACACTCGCGAACACGACCCGGCTCCGAGGGTCTTCCCCGACGGTGGCGCAACTGTGGAGATTCGCGCCGGAGTTTCGGCTTCGCGTGCGACCGGAGTCCTCGCGTTCACGGCCCCGTGCACAGGCGTACTCACAGCGAAGTGCCACGGAGCGGTGTCTGGCGATCTCCGAATTTCGTCGAGTATCGCGATAATGCGGATCGCCTCGCGATTTTTCAGTTCACGCTCTTGGGTCCCTCGGGAAGCCTCGCTTCGGCGATTCGGAAGATCAGCAGCCGCAGCAGGAGCTCTCCCTGGACGACCGGATCGGCGGCCTCGAGCAGGCTCTGCTTCTCGAGAGTCGGGCAGTCGAGTCCGAACGCGAGCGCGTTCTGCAGCAGGACGGGGTCGAGCGCGCGCATCCGCTCGGCGAGCTGCGAAGCCGTGGCAGGCGAGGTCAGCTGTACCAGCTCGAGCATGTGTGTCTCGAGCTCCGGACGCAGCTCGTCGAGTCTTCGCTGTACCGACGGCGCGAGCTCGGGGAAGCCCGGGTCGGCGAGCAGCTCTGCCGCGACGCTGCGAAACGGCGCCTTCGATTCGATCTCCCGCCGAATCCGGAAGCGCCGCTCGCCGTGCAGCAGCAGATTGAAGCGCCCATCGGCGTGGCGTTCGGTCTCGACGATCCGGCCCGCGCAGCCGACATCGAAGATCGGCACGCGGCTCTGCATCGGGTCCTCGTCGCCGCGGACCAGAACCATCCCGATCACCTGATCCCCGTCGAGCGCGGCCTCCGTCATCGCGCGGTAGCGCGGCTCGAAGATGTGCAGCGGCAGGTAGGTGCCCGGGAACAGCACCACTCCGGGGAGGGGAAAGATCGGAAAGGTCGTCGGGAACTCGAGGGTGTCGTCGGGTTCGGTCATCCGCAGAAGTTATACTTCCGCGGCCCCCCCCGGAGCCAGAGATTGACCCACCCGGAGCGCGAGGCACGCGAGCGCGCGATCGAGCGATTGCGTCGACACGCGACGCTGCTCGCGGAGGTCTTCGACCTGCCGCTGCGTTCGGTCGAGCCCGAGAGCGAGCGCGTGCGGCGCCGCTATGGGATCTGCTTCTCCGATGGGCGGATCCAGATCCGGCTCCACCAGCTGCGTTCGACCGATGTGCTGAAGTACTCGGTCATGGTCGACACGCTCTGCCACGAGCTCGCACATCTGCGGCACTTCAACCACGGCCAGCGATTCTGGGCGCTCTACCGGCGGATCCTCGCCTACGCGCGCCGCCAGGGGATCTACCGACCCGGACCCGAGACCGTGGTTGCGGCGCCGACTCCGTTTCGAGCGCTTCCGCAAGCCGTCCTTCGCGCTCGACCACGCCAGGCGTCCGGCCAGCTCGAGCTCTTCCCGGAGGGCTAGGCCTCGCGGACCTTGTCGTACTCCTCGAGGGAGTTCGGTCCGGCCTTCACTTCGACGTCGATGCGCTCGAGCGCGATCGCCTTGTCGAGGACCTGAGTGACGAGTGAACTCACCGTCAGCTCATCGAATTCCGCCAGCGCGTCTTCGAGGGCGGATTCCTCCACCGAGAGTCTGACCTGCAGAGTGAGTTCAATTGCCATAACGGGGTCTCCGCCTCCAGCACGGACGGTTGGTGATCGGGGGACGCGACTATAACGAAGGAGCCCGGCCGCGCTACGGATTTTTCGGCGAATTCTGACGCCGAGCCAAGGTTTCTCGGCGTTGGGAGAAGCTCCTGAACCCGGCTCGGGATCCGAACGCGCTGTATCGCCGCCCGGAGAACCGGTACTGTTCCGGCCCCATGCTCCACGGCCTGAATCGGCAGATCGCGCTTCTTTCGGTGTTCCTGTTCGGGCTCGCGCCCGGGTGCGATCGGAGGCTCGAGCCCTACGTCGCCCCCGCCGACGAGCCCGCCCCGCTCGAGCGGCCCGTACGCGTCCCGGGCCTCGAGAACCCCGCGCCGCGCGCACGCATGCCCATGGGCGCAGCCGAGCCTCCGAGCGTCGCCGAGCCCGACGTGGGTGAGCCGATCCGCGGCCGGGTCGTCGCGGGCGACGGAGTGGGCGATGGCGGTGAAGGCGTGCTCTTCGTCATCGCGCGCGGGCCGGGCGGTGGACCACCGCTCGCCGTGAAGCGTCTGCCGGTCGGGCCCTTCCCACTCGACTTCGAGATCGGACCCGGCGACGTGATGATCGCGGGACGGCCATTTCGAGGCCCGATCTCGCTCACCGCCCGGATCGATCGCGACGGCAACGCGATGACGCGCGGTCCGGACGATGCCGGCGCCGAGCTGGCGTCTCCGGTCGAGCCGGGGGCGACGGGCCTCGAGCTCCGCCTCGAGCGCCCCGACCCGAGCTAGGGCAGACAGCCGCCGCGGTCCCGGCAGACGGACTCGTAGAGCCAGTACGCGACCAGGTAGTCCAGGCCCGTGTACTCCGTGTTCGGCCTCGGATGCGCGTGCAGCCGGTACGGGCTCGATTTCCACTCGAACGAGCTCGCCGGGCGAAGCTCGATCGGAACGACGTCGCGCGCGAGGATCTTCCACTTGCGCCCGGGCAGGAGTCGCACCGGAGGGTCCGCCACCTCCGCGCTCGGACCGCGCTTGCGCTTCTCGAGCGGGAACGCTCCGAGCTGCGCGCGCGCCCGCGCGAGGAGCGGCGCGTCGCACGACGCCGGCTCGAGCGAACAGAACACGAGATCGAAGTAGGCGTTGCCGTCGCTGCGCACGCGCAGCCAGCTGCGCCAGAGCCCGTGGCGCAGGTCGGCCGCGGCCGGGTCGTTCGTCTCGCGAGCGAGCGGAAGCAGCACGCGATAGAGGTCGAAGGCCATCAGGTCGTTCGAGTGCCCGGTGATTCCGAGCACGCGCAGGTTCGTCGTTCGCGCGCGCGCGATCGCGCGGTAGCGGACGCGCAGGCGGTCGCGCGTCTCGAGCCAGCGCGGCTCGGCCGGGTCGAGCGCCGCGGCCAGCGACAGGATCGCGTAGCTCGTGAGCTGCGCGATCGAGTTGAAGCCGTAGCCGGAGCGATGGGAGAGATCGCCGAAGCGCGTGCGCTCTCCGTCCGGATCCGTGAGCTCGAAATCGTTCTCGAGCAGATGTGTCGCGGCATCGACCGCGAGCTGCCGCGCTCGTTCGGGGAAGAGCCTTCGGCACAGGCCGATCGCGGGCACCAGACCGTTGGCGTACTGGTCCATCGACACGTTTCCGCGCCAGAACCAGCCGGCGTACTCACCCTGTCCGGCGTGCCACTCTCCCTTGGCCCTGGCCCGCGGCGGCTGGCGTCGGAGGGTGCGCGCGAGCAGGCCGCGAATTCCAGTGACCCGCATCTGCAGCTCGATCCCGCCGAGCGCGACTTCTGCATCCGCGAGGGCGTCCGCGCGTGCGCTCCCCTCGCTCGATTCGGCGCGCGCGCAGGCGCCGCCGGCAAACAGACCCGTGAAGGTCGGCCCGTCGGCGTTCTCGGGGTAGGCGCCGGTGACGAGATCGCGTTCGATCGTGTCGAGCTCGACGCGATAGAGAAACAGTCCCTCGGGTGAGAGATGGCGCGCGTGGATCTGTGCACGGAATGCGGTGGCCTTGGCGTCGAGCGCGCTCGATTCGCTCGCGCCGAGGCGCGGCGCGAGCCCGAAGGCGAGGACCAGGAGGAGTGCGCGAGCGCGCATGCCTAGCTCATCGGCGCGCTATGGCGTGAATCTCGATGCCGCGAGCCGGGCCGCGGGCGAGATGTCTTCGCTCGCGTATTCGCCGCGATACTCGGGCGGGAGCAGGTCGGCGATCAGGAAGCCCAGCGCGTCCGCGACCACCGGGCGCTTGCCGCCCGCGCACTCGAAGAGATCACCCGCATCGATCGCGCGGCCGACGCGAGCGTGCACCTCCGTCGGCATCACCGTCTCGGTCTCCGGCCGCATCAGGCGTTCGGTACCCCAGAGACCGAGCGGCACGATCTGCGTGCCGGGCGCCTCGAAGTAGCGCGCCGCCGCGGGCAGCACACGCTGCATCGTCGCGGCCCGGCTGCGCGTGCCCTCGACGAAGACCAGCAGCTGGTCGCCCTTCTGGCGCCGCTCCTCGACCGTCGCGAGCGTCTCGAGCGCCAGGCGCGCGACTTCGCGCCGCGGCATCACGGCTTCGCCGGAGGCGGTGCTCTGGCTCTGCGGCATCTTGATCGTCCCGAAGCACAGGCTCGCCAGGCGGCGGATGGGCAGCGCGAAGACCTTCGGCCCGGCGAGCACCGTCAGCCCGTCGGCAACATCTTCGAAGCCGGCGCCGACGAGCAGGGCGTCGATCACGTTCGCGTCGATGTACGACAGGTGGTTCGCGACGAAGAAGACGGGCTGTCGGCGCGCGTGAGACAGGGCGTCGCTCGAGTCGAGCCCCGACCCGGGTAGCAGCACGAGCGTGTGGGCGAGCCGCGAGAGCCTGCGACAGATCCGGTCGTGCGGGTGGTAGCCCCAGGTCTGTCCCGTCGTCGCTAGGCGCTCGCCGAAGGTCGCGAGCTCGGCGTCGTTCGCGTCCGAAACCAGCTCGGTGACTCGGACTTCGAGCGCTTCGCGTTCGCCCGCACCCCATTCGGCGAGCAGATCCGCGATCCTGGCGATCAAGGCTGCACGATCCACGCGGCCGAGAATAGAACATCGCGGCAGCGATCGCGGGCGGCTCCGGCGCGCCCGGCTCGCTCCCTGTCTTCGCCCGTACGCGCGTGGCGCACGTTGTCCGGGCGCCGAGAGCGGCGATTTGCGCGGCTTGGGGCGTCTCGCGAGATTCGCCGCGACATGCAGACGAGAGCCTCGGCCGAAAAGCAGTACGCGGAGTTCTACAGCCTCTGGGTGGCGGACTTCCGCAAGGACACCACGCTCTACCTCGATCTTGCCGGCAAGTACGCGGGGCAGGTGCTCGAGATCGGCTGCGGCACGGGCCGCGTGCTCGCGAAGTTCGGCGAGGCCGGTTACGAGGCGCTCGGCGTCGATGTCTCGAGGCCCATGCTCGAGGTCGCGCGCCGCACGCTGGAGCCCTGGCAGGACCGGGTCCGCATCGCCGACTTCGACTTCCGCAGCAACGCGCTCTTCGAGAAGTTCCACGTCGCGATCGCGTCGCTCTACACCTTCAACAACCTGATCGACGTCGCCGAGCAACGCCTCTTCCTGCGGCACATCACCCGCTGTCTGAAGAGCCCGGGCGTACTCGCGATCGACTTCTTCTGCCCGCTGCCGATGATGCGTCCGGAGACCAACGGCCGCTGGCGCGAGATCGAGCGCACCGTGGCGGGCCGCGAGCTTCGGCTTCGCGACAAGCGCGAGATGCTCACACCGCTGCTCGAGCGCAGGACGCAGGAGTTCAGCGTGGACGGCAGCCTGCCCATCGAGCACGTCTCGCACCGGCGCTTCCTGCCCGCCCAGCAAGCCGAGCAGCTTCTGATCGAGGCTGGCTTCGAGAGCGTTCGCTACCTGCAGGACTACGATCTGGCCGGCGCGCGTGCGATCGGCGAGGGCGAACGACCGCTCGGGCCGTATCAGCTGATCGCGGAGCTCTGAGCGCGAGGCCATTTTGCTCCCGCGGGCCGGGCTGGGTTAGCCTCCCGCCGCGATGGGACGAAGCCTTCTCGACAAGGTCTGGGATCTGCACAGCGTTCGAACGCTTCCGGGTGGGCAGACGCAGCTCCTGATCGGGCTGCACCTGATCCACGAAGTGACCAGCCCCCAGGGCTTCCAGATGCTCGAGGACGCCGGCCTGTCGGTGCTCTGCCCCGAGCGAACCTTCGCCACCGTCGATCACATCGTGCCGACGGACCGGCGCCGCAGGCCTCTCGCCGACGCGCAGGCCGAAGAGATGATGCAGGCGATCGAGGAGAACACGAAGCGCCACGGCATCTCGTTCTTTCCGATCGGCTCGGGCGATCAGGGAATCGTGCACGTGATCGGGCCGGAGCTCGGGTTGACGCAGCCGGGTCAGACGATCGCCTGTGGCGACTCGCACACCTCCACTCACGGCGCCTTCGGCGCGATCGCGTTCGGCATCGGCACCAGCCAGGTGCGCGACGTGCTGGCGTCTCAGTGTCTCGCGCTCGCTCGACCGAAGGTCCGACGCATTCGTGTGTCGGGCGAGCTCGGGTTCGGCGTCTACGCGAAGGACGTGATCCTCCACATCATCCGGCGGCTCGGGGTGAACGGCGGGGTCGGTTACGCGTACGAGTATGCGGGGCCGGTGATCGAGCGCTTCTCGATGGAGGAGCGCATGACGATCTGCAACATGTCGATCGAGGGCGGCGCGCGTGTCGGCTACGTGAATCCCGACGAGACGACGTTTGCCTATCTGCGTGGCCGGCGCTTCGCTCCAGCGGGAGACGCCTTCGAGCGCGCGGTTGCGTGGTGGCGCGGCATCGCGAGCGATGCGGACGCGGCTTTCGACGACGACGTCGAGATCGCGGGCGGAGAGATCTCGCCCACGGTCACCTGGGGGACGAACCCGGGTCAGGCGATCGGCGTCGCCGAACGTCTGCCGCGCGTCGAGGAGCTGCCGGAACAGGATCGCTCCGCGGCCGAAGACGCGTATCGCTTCATGGGTCTCGTTCCCGGGCGACCTCTCGCGGGTACACCGATTCAGGTCGCCTTCATCGGCTCGTGCACGAACGGGCGGATCAGCGATCTGCGCGAGGCGGCGCGCGTGGCACGCGGCGGCAAGGTGGCGCCCGGCGTGCGGGCCTTGGTCGTGCCGGGGTCCGAAGCGGTTCGCGTCGAGGCCGAGCGCGAGGGTCTGCACGAGATCTTCGAGAGCGCCGGCTTCCAGTGGCGCGAGGCGGGCTGCTCGATGTGTCTGGCGATGAATCCCGACAAGCTCGTCGGACGCGAGCTCTGCGCGTCGAGCTCGAACCGAAACTTCAAGGGCCGGCAGGGCAGCCCGACCGGGAGGACGCTCTTGATGAGCCCGGCGATGGTCGCCGCCGCGGCGCTCGCCGGGTGCGTCGCCGACGTGCGCGAGGTCTCGCGATGAGCGCGCCCAAGGGAGAGAGCGTCACCGGACGCCGGGGCCGCGGCGTGGTCGTGCGCGGGAACGACATCGACACCGATCAGATCATTCCCGCGCGCTACATGACCTCGATCCGCTTCGCGGGTCTCGAGGAGTTCGCGTTTCGCGACGTGCGATTCAACGCGGACGGCGAGCCGAAGGGCCATCCCTTCGACGATCGGCGCTTCCGCGGCGCGTCGATCCTGATCGTGAACCAGAACTTCGGCTGCGGAAGCTCGCGTGAGCACGCGCCGCAGGCGCTGCAGCGTTGGGGGATCCAGGCGCTCGTCGGCGAATCGTTCGCCGAGATCTTCTTCGGCAACTGCGTTGCGCTCGGCATGATCGCGGTCACCGCTTCGCGCGAAGACGTCGCACGGCTGATGGACGCGGTCGAGCTCGATCCCGCGCAGGAAGTGCAGATCGACCTCGAGAAGCTCGTCGTGACCTGGCGCGGCGGAAGCGCGCCCGTGCAGATGCCCGACGGAGCGCGAAAGCGGCTTCTCGACGGCAGCTGGGACGCGATGCGCACGCTTCTCGAAGCGCGCGAGCAGATCCTCGCCAAGGTCGCGTCCCTTCCGTACGCGACGCGCTTCTAGAGCACGAGCCGCACGCCCCGCCCCGCCCGCCAGGCGCTGTGGAAGAGGTCGATCAGCCGCAGCAGCGCTCGCTCGAATTCGCGCCGATCGAAGCGCAACCGGTACTCGACACCCGGGGACGCCTCGGGCGTCCCGACCGCGAACTCGAGCGCGCCGTAGTCCCGCGATCCGTTCCAGAGTTCGTTCTCGAGCGCGTAGAGGATTTCGATCGCGCGCTCGAGCGCGCCCGGGAAGAGGACCGCCTCGCGTCCCGGCGCGATCGGCCCGATCTCGAGGGGGAGCAGGTTCAAGCGAGAGACGGCCCCGAGGCTCTCGAGCGCGTGGCAGGCGTTCGGCGGGATCCCCACGCGTGCGAGCCGCGCCTGCGCCTCGTCGTCCTGCGTGAAGTCGACGATCGAGGCCTCGCCGCAGCGAAAGCCCGGCTGCTCGTCGAGCGGCCGCGCGGGATCGAAGTAGACGATCGTCACGACCGCAGCCTACACGTGGTTGCGAAGCATCAGTTCCTTCGGGTGCGGGTCGAGGTAGATCTGATCGCGCAGGTAGGCGACCTCGAGCCTGCGCACGTGGTGGCGCAGCAGCGAGACTGGGACGACGAGCGGCACGAGCCCGAGCCTGTAGTCCTCGACCAATTCAGCGAGCTCGGCGCGGTCGGATGAATCGAGCCCGTCGCGCAGGTAGCCGACCATGTGCTGCAACACGTTGGTGTGTCGGCGTGAGGTGGCGATCTTCGCGAGGGCGCTCCATGAAGCCCCGCTCGTAACGGTCGCGCAGCTTCGGGCGCGCGAGCTTCTTCGCACCTGCGACGAGTCGGCCGAGGCGACGGTACTCGACCTCGGAGTGCGCCAGAAGCAGCAGCTTGTGCGCGGTGTGGAAGGCGATCAGCTCGCCCAGCGTCCAGCGCGCGCGAAAGAGCGCGCGCAGCCGGCGGTAGGCGAAGATCCGCTCGATGAAGTTCTCGCGCAGCGAGGCGTCGGTGAGCCGGCCCTCCTCCTCGACCGGCAGCGTTCCGAGGCGCGCGATCAGCGCCGAGGCGAACAGGCCGCGTCCGTTCCGTGTCGCCTGCCCGCCCTCGTGCCAGACCTTCACTCGCTCCATGCCGCAGCTCGGCGAGTCCTTCTTCAGCACGTAGCCGCACAGCTCGAGCGGCTCGAGCTCGCGGGTGCGCCTGGTCGAGAACGACGTCATCGCGCGCGTGTGGTCGGCGCCGGTACGCGGCTCGATCAGGCGCAGGCCATCCCCGTCATCGACGAGCCGGATCGACGGGCGCGGCACGCTCAGACCCATCTCGACCTCGGGACAGACCGGCACCCATTCGACGAACTCACCGAGCAGCTCGGTCAGGAACGCGTTGCGCTTGTGAGCACCGTCGTGGCGCACCTTGCGCCCCAGCAGGCAAGAAGATGCTCCGAGGCGAAGAGGTGCGTCGTCCGCGAGCCAGCGTGCCGTCATCGAGAGAGCGCCGCACGGTAGCGCGCCAGCGCGCGCTCGCGCGCCAGCGCGTGATCGACAATCCGTGCCGGGTAGCCCCTCGATTCAGCGGGGTGATCCCAGGGCCGGTGCACGCGCGCGCCGGGGAGCCGGCGGAGCTCGGGCAGCCAGCGCCTCACGTACCCGCCTTCGGGATCGAAGCGCTCGCCCTGGCTGACCGGGTTGAAGATCCGGAAGTACGGCTGCGCGTCGCTACCCGTCGAAGCCGCCCACTGCCAACCGCCGTTGTTGTTCGCCGGATCCCCGTCCACGAGGTGCTGCATGAAGAACCTCTCGCCGTGTCTCCAGTCGATCAGCAGATCCTTGCAGAGAAAGCTCGCGACGACCATGCGCACGCGGTTGTGCATGAAGCCCGATTCGAGAAGCTCGCGCATGCCCGCGTCGACGAACGGGTAACCAGTGCGGCCCTCGCACCAGGCGCGCAGTCCCGCTTCGTCGTCCTCCCACTCGATCCGATCGAGCGCGGGCCGGAACGCGCCGCGCAGCACGCGCGGGTGATCGGCGAGGATCGCGTGGTAGAACTCGCGCCAGACCAGTTCGTCCGTCCACTTCGCGACGCCGGGCACGAGTCGCCGATCCGCACGCGCGGCCGCGAGTGCGCGATCGAGGCATTCGCGCACCGAGATCGTGCCGAAGCGCAGGTGCGGCGAGAGACGCGACGTGCCCGCGACGGCGGGAAGCTCCCGCTGCCAGGCATAGTCCACGACCGCGCTCGCGAGGAATCGGTCGAGCCGCCTGCGCGCGGCGCCGCTGCCGCCGGTCGGAACTCGCGTGTCGTCCACTTCGATCTCCAGGTTCGGTGTGGATTCGACGCGCCGTGCGCGCGCCGGCAAGGGCGGAAGTCGCGGCCCGGCCAGGATCTTCGGCGGCGCCGCGCGGAAGTGCTCCCACCAGCTTCGCCGGTACGGGGTGTACACCGAATAGGGTCGGCCCGCGCGTGTGCGGATCTCGTCCGGTTCGAACACCACGCGGTCCTTGCAGGTTTCGACGGCGATGCCGGCATCGTGCAGCGCGCGCGTCACCGCGGCGTCGCGCTCGCGGGCGAACGGACTGTAGTCGCGGTTCCAGGTCACGCGCTCCGCGCGGACCTCGCACGCCAGTCTCGCGATCTCGCGAACCGGATCGCCGTGTCGCACGAGCAGTCGCGAGCCGCGCCGCTCGAGATCGCGGGCCAGCCGCGCCACGCAGTCGGCCAGGAAGTGCACGCGCGGCGCTCCGGCCGCCTCGAGCAGCCGTGGGTCGAACACGAATACGCACGCGAGCCGGTCCGAGCCGAGCGCGGCCGCGCGCAGCGCGGTGTTGTCGCGCGTGCGCAGGTCACTGCGGAACCAGTGCAGTGTGCAGGCGCTAGCCATGGCCGCGCCCGCTTTCGTTTGCGACTTTGCACTGACGATGAATGCCACGCCCGAGAAGTTCGCGATCAAGGTCCTGTTCGACGGTGATTGTCCGCTGTGCGCGCGCGAGATCTCGTTCCTGCGCCGTCGCGACCGCCGAGGGCTGATCGCATTCGAGGACATCGCCTCGCCGGACTTCGACGCCGCGCGCTACGGGCTCGACCGCGAGGCGGTCATGAGCCGCATCCACGGCGTGCTGCCGGACGGCGCGCTGATCGAGGGCGTCGAGGTCTTTCGGCGCCTGTACGCTGCGATCGGCCTGGGCTGGCTCGTGGCGCCGACGCGCTGGCCGCTTCTGCGCGGGCTCTTCGACCGGGCGTACCGTGTCTTCGCGCGCAATCGCTTGCGCTGGACCGGCCGCGAGGACGCGGTCTGTACCCCCGAGCGCTGCGAGCGCGCGGATCCCTGAACGTGCGCGCGCCTTCAACTCGAGCGCGGCGCGCGCGGCGGGCCGGGCACAAACGGGCGAGTGCGCGCGACGTATTCCGCGTAGCCCGGCCGGCGCTTCACCAGTGAGCGCTCGAGCAGCGCCACGCCGGAGACGCGGCGCAGCAGGATCGTCATCACGATCGGACCGACGACGGTGTAGGCACCGCCCGGCGTCGAGAGCGCGAGCGCGAACAGTCCCCACCAGACCAGGCAGTCACCGAAGTAGTTCGGGTGTCGCGTGTAGCGCCACAAGCCGCGGTCCATCACGCGCCCGGCGTTGGCCGGGTCCGCCTTGAAGCGCACGAGCTGCAGGTCGCCGATGCTCTCGAAGAACATGCCCACGAGCCAGAGCGCGATGCCGACCGCGTCGAACCAGGCGAAGTCCGCGCTCGCCGATGCACGCTGCGCGACCTGCAATGGCAGCGACACGATCCACATCAGTACGCCCTGCAGGCCGAACACGGTGAACAGGCTGATCAGCGGGAATCGCGCGCCCCAGTACCGGCGCATCGCCTGGTAGCGGAAGTCCTCGGCCTTGCCCAAGGCGCGCCAGAGCAGGTAGCCGCCGAGCCGGACGCCCCAGATGACCGCGAGCGCCGTCACCAGCGCGCGCCGGGCGAGAGGTCCTTCCGCGACCGCGAACGTGACCAGCGCGATTCCCGCGAAACCCAGCCCCCAGCTGATGTCGACGATGCTCGCGTCGCGCTTCCACAGCGAGACCAACCAGACCGAGACCATGAACGATGCGACGAACGCGCCGGTCGCCGAGAAGATCGAGCCGAGATCGCCCATTCACGAACCTCCCGTGCGCGCGAAGTGCGCGCGAACGCGTGCGAAGCGGAAGTCGAAGATGCGCGCGAGCAGCCCGCGCACGAGCAACGCGTGGGCCGCCACGCCGATCGGCCCGAACGGCAGGGCGTAGCGCACCACGTCGCGCATCAGCACGCCGTCGCCGAGCGCCGTGAACTCGTGCGTGTGCTCCCAGTGCGCGTACGGGCCGCGCTCCTGCAAGTCGACGAAGCGTGCGCAGGGGCTCCCCTTCGGCTCCCAGACGCTGATCCGGGTGCGCCAGCCGATCGGGATGGGGCCGAGCTGGATCCGGTAGTCGATCCGCGCATCCGGGCCGATCTCGATCGGAAGCGGCGTGCGAATCCGGAAGCCGAGCCAGGGCGGCGTGATCGCCTCGAGGTTCGAGGCGTCCGCGAAGAACGAGACGACACGATCCAGTGTCGCCGGAAGCCACTGCTCGCGCTCGAGCACGTGGAGCCTCATCGCGTGCCCGCCGAGACGAACGCGTCCACCCGCGCCCACTCGTCGAAGAGCCACTCGATGCGCGCCGCCCGCGCGACGGGGATCGACGCGCGCGGCACGCGCCGGACCCGCACGCGGATGATCCGCTCGTGCGCCCCGAGCCGCAGGATCTCCGCGGCGGTAGAGAGGTTCTCGAGCCCGGTGTGCGCGACGATGAGCACGTCCGCCGTCGGGTTCGCGTCGAGCAGCGCGAGAGTTCCGGCGCTGCGCGGCGGAAGCACCGAGCGGAGCGCCTGTGCGCGCGCCAACAACTCCGGTCGTTCCGATGCGGCGATCCGTGTCAGCGCGCGTTCGCGTTTCGCGCGCGTGAAGCGCGTGCCCTCGGGATAGATCAACACACCCTCATCGGGCTCGAGATCGCGCGCGAGCGCCGCGATCGCGCCGACTTCGCTCTCGCCACTGCCGCGCCGGACGAATGCGTTGGGCAGACGTTGCCCGACGATGTCGAGGCAGGGATCCCAAAGCAGTTCGCGCTTCAGCACGTAGCGCAGTCGGATCCCTCGGGCGGAGATCACGACGGCGGGCAGGAGTGTATCGGCGAGGCTCGCGTGTCGGATCAGCACGAGCACGGGGCCCGGCTTCACCGCATCCGCGCCCTCGACCGAAAGGCGCAGCCGCAGGATCCGACTCGCCGCGCGAAACAGGCCGAGCGCCCACCAGTTCTGCAGGCTCCGATGCGCGGCCTGGTACCGCTCACCGGTTCGACCCGGCGCCGTGAGTCGCGCGAGCCAGAGCCCTCCCGCGACGCTCAGGCCCGCGAGCTCATAGGAGAGGAAGACGATTCCGAACACCCCCAGTCGGGCGCGCGCTCTGCGCTCGCCGCCGAGTCGATCCGAGAGCCAGAGCAGCGGTAGACCGACCGGTGCAAGCGCGACGGCGGCGAGCCAGAGGAGCGCATAGGCCGGGATCGTCAGGCTGCGCCGAAGCGCTCGAGTGCACCCGGCCTCTGCGACGATCGGCGCATTCAACGCCGCACATCGTGATTCGCTTCCATCGAACCACGCTCCCTGACGCCCCCCTCACGCCCAGCGTACCTCGTCGATCGAGTCGCGCCGAGCGGGACGCGGGTGCCGCGGAGCGAGTGGGGGAGAGGGGCTCGGCGGTCCCCGCGCCCCGCATCGGCGCGCAAGGTCTGCCGGATGTCTAGATATTATCTAGACAAATATCAAGTCGACTCGGCGCGCGCGGCCTCGGCCAGCAGTGCCAGCCGGGTGTCGAGTGCCGCGAGGTCGAGCACGGTGCGAACTCCGGTCGGTGGAGCGCCGAGTCGGGCGCTACCGGCGCCGCCGAGCCAGAGCTCGATCGATCGCGGCAGGCGGCGGCGCAGTGCCCGCACCTCGCCGGTCGCGCTGTGCGGATCGAGCGACACGATCCCGAGACCCACCGCGCGCGTGCGCACGCGCAGCGCGGCTTCTGCGATCTCGTCTGCGGGCAGATCGCAGCCGAGATAGACGACGCCCAAACCGTGCTCCTGCGCGCAGAGCGAGACCATCAGGATTCCGAGCTCGTGCAGCTCACCGGCCGGGGTCGCGAGCACCAGACTGCACGCGTGCGCTCCACCCGGTGCGTGTCTCGCGCGCGAGAGCACTCCCCGCAGCGCCGCACTCGCGACGTGTTCCTCGTTCGGCCTGAGCGCCCCTCTCTCCCAGCGCGCGCCGATCTCCGAGAGCAGCGGCAGGGCGATCCGCTCCAAGAACGCGCGAAGGCCGAGCAGCGAGAGCTGCATCCCGAGCTGGCGCTCGAGCTCCGCAGCTTCGAGGCCCGACACCGCGTGAAGGATCTCCTCGAGGCTGGCGCTCGGCGCCGGACGTGTGCGCGCGAGGCGCTCGGCGAGATCCCCGTTCGAGCGCGCGACGGCGTCGCGAATCGGATCGCCCGCCGCGACCGAGGCCGCAAGCAAGCGCAGGCGCGCGATGTCGTCGGCGCTGTAGCGGCGTGTGCCGCCGGCCGATCGCGTGGGCACCACCGCGCCGTAGCGGCGTTCCCACGCGCGCAGAGCGTGCTCGGACAGGCCCGTCAGTCGGACCACCGCCGCGATCGGAAAGCCGCCGCTCACACCCCTGCGCGGCACGATCGCACCGTCGTGGACTCAGGCATCTCGCATGCGCTCTCTGAAGTCCCAACTCGTGATGCGCTCCGGCGCGATCCGGATCGCGACCTCGGGCACGCGGCGCCCGAGCAGCCAGCGCGAGAACGCCGACGGATCGTTGCCCAGGTAGCGCTGCGCGAGTCGCCTCAGAACCGCGTCGCCCTGGTCCGGGATCAGCGTCGCCCGACCCCGACCTCGCACTCCGAAGTACGGCCGCTCGTTCGGCGCGATCTCGAAGGCGCAGCGCGGCTCGCGCGCGAGCCAAGCGGCTGCGCGCGCGGCCGCCGGCGTCGCGCACCAGAGTGCGGAGTCCTCGAACTCGAACCAGAGCGAGAAGACGCTCGGCCAGTTCGCGTCGTCCAGGCACCCCAGCCGGACGGGAATCACGCTCCGCTCCAGATGTCGCACCACCTGTTCCTCGTCCCAAGGGCCGTTCAATCGCATCGTTTCGGGCTCCTCGTTGCAGCGCTCCGCGTCCGAGCATAGCCAGATTTTGTCTAGACGTGTGCGTCCCGGACGGTGCGCCTCTCGTCCTCGGAGCGCGACGCGGTACACTGCAGAACTGCACGAGGAGGAGATCGAAGAATCATGAGTGACGCGCGACGTGTGGTCGGAGAGCTTTCAGTCGACGCAAAGAACCTCTACCGCGAGGAGAGCTACACCGATCTGAAGGTCGCGTCGCTCAAGCGCCTCGTGCCGGTCACGGCGACCGGAGAGCCCGACCCGAGCCGGGAGACTCGCTGGATCGCGCAGACCCAGCTCATGTCGCAGGTCGGCCCGGTGCCGGTCTCGTGCCTGATCGAAGCCGCCACGCTGCAGGAAGCGATCGCGAAGTTCCCCGACGCCGTCGGCCGTGCGGTCGAGGAGATGATCGAAGAAGCGCGCGAGCTCCAGCGCAACGAGGCATCGCGGATCGTCGTCCCGGATGCCGCCTCGATGCGAAAGATCATCAGCTGAACGCCATGGTTCTCGCACGCAGCCGCCACGCACTCGCTCTGTTCGCCTGCGTGACTCTGCTCACGGCCTGCATGAACGTCGGTCGGCCATTTCCGACCGAAGCGGTCGGCCGGATCCAGATGGGACAGACCACACGCGACGAGATCCACCGGATGTTCGGCGAGCCGTGGCGCGCGGGCGTCGAGGACGGGCGGCGTACCTGGACCTACGGGCACTACCGCTACAAGCTCTTCGGGACGACCGAGACACGCGACCTCGTGGTCCGCTTCGACGCCAAGGGCGTCGTCGTCTCGTACACGTTCAACGCCGCGCCGCCGCTCGCGGGCAGCCTCTAGCGCCGACCGAGCTGCTCGAGCGCCTTCTCGACGGAGCCACCCGCGGCGTCGAGCGCGCGCTCCGCCTCGGTGGGTGAGACGCCCGCGAGCTCGCACAGGATGCGCACGCCGCGCTCCTGCAGTTTGGTGTTCACGGCGCGCAGTCCCGTCATCAGGTTTCCCTGGACCCGGCCGAGCTTCACCATGACGGCGGTCGAGAGCGTGTGAAGGATCATCTTCTCGGCGAGCCCGCCCTTCATCCGCGTCGAGCCCGCGATCACCTCGGGACCCACGACGGCGACGATCGCGATCTCGGCGCTCGATGCGAGCGGCGAATCGGGCACGCAGGTGATCCCGATCGTGCGCGCGCCGACGCGCCGAGCGTGCTCGATCCCGGCGAGCGCGTACGGTGTGCGACCGCTCGCCGAGAGCGCGACCAGCGCATCGCCGCTGCACAGCGTGAGCTTCTCGAGGTCGCGCACCGCCGCTCCGACATCGTCCTCCGCGCCTTCGACCGCGCCGGTCAGCGCCCTCGAACCGCCGGCGATCAGCGCCTGCACGCGATCCGGCGCGAGGCCGAAGGTCGGCGGGATCTCGGCCGCATCCAGCGCCCCGATCCGGCCGCTCGTTCCAGCGCCGAGGTTGATCCAGCGTCCGCCGGCCTCGAGCGTCTCGACCAGGGCCTGGCAGCCGCGTTCGAGCGCGGGACGGATCTCGCGCACGGCGACCGAGACGCGCGCATCCTCGTCCAGGATGCGTGCGACGAGCTCGGAGATCGACAGGCGGTCGAGATCGCGCGTGTTCGGATTGGGCGCCTCGGTCACCGGTCCCGCAGGTGCGGGCTTCTTCGCATCCGCCATCTAGAATCCCGATCCGTGGGCTTCCGCTGCGATCCCGCGACCCTGGCGCGTCTCGAGTGGCAGCGTCTGCTCGATTGTCTCGCCGCCCAAGCTGCGACCGCGCGCGGCGCCGAATCGCTGCGCGCCGGTACCTTCGCCGCTACGCACGGAAGTGTACGCGAGCGGCTCGCGGAGACCAGCGAGGCGAGGGAGCTCGTCGATCTGGGACGCGAGCCGGGCTTCGGCGGCGTCGCCGACCTGCGCGCCGAGATCAGCGATCTCGCACGCGGACGCACGCTTCACGCGGGCGAGCTCGCGAAGCTCCTCGCGACGCTCGAGGCCTCGCGGCGCGTCCGCGAATCGCTCACGGCGAGTGCCGCGATCGCCCCGCGCCTCGCATCGCTCGCCGGTACGCTTCCCGATCTGCGCGCGCTCGAACACTCGATCGCGCGCGTCATCACGCCCGCGGGCGAGATCCGCGAGGACGCGAGCCCGGACCTGCGCCGACTGCGCCGCCACGTCCGCGATCTCGAGGGCGAGATCGAGCGCCAGATGGCCCGACACCTGCGGGATCCCGAGCTGCAGGCGCATTTCCAGGACTCCTACTCGACGTTCCGTGAGGGCCGGCCGGTTCTGCCCGTTCGCGTCGATGCGCGCCAGCGGGTGCGAGGGATCGTACACGACGTCTCATCGAGCGGAACGACGGTCTTCATTGAGCCGGCCGAGGTGGTCGAGGTCGGCAATCGCCTGCGTCTCGCGCAGACCGAGCTCACGCGTGAAATCGAGCGACTCCTGCGCGAGCTCTGCGAGTCGGCGCGTGCGTGCCGGCTCGAGCTCGAGGGCATGGGCGCCACGCTCGAGGCGCTCGACGTCGCGCTCGCGCGCGGGCGTCTGTCGCGGAAGTCGCTCGGAGTCGCGCCCGACGTATCGCCGGACGCGGAGCTCGACCTGCGCGGATTTCGCCACCCACTGCTCCTGCTCGAAACCGGGCTCGCGCCCGAGGACGTCGTTCCGAACGACCTCGCGCTCGTCGGTGGCGCGCGCTGTCTCGTCATCTCGGGACCGAATGCGGGCGGGAAGACCGTCGCGGCCAAGGCCGTCGGCCTCGCCGTCCTCTCGATCCGGGCCGGCCTGCACGTCGCCTGCGATCCGGGCAGCCGCGTGCCGATTCTCGACGCCGTCTTCGCGGACATCGGCGACGAGCAGGACCTGCGCTCGGGGCTCTCGACCTTCTCGGCGCGGATGGCGAACCTCGCTTCGATCGTCGAGCAAGCGGATGCGCGGACGCTCGTGATCGCCGACGAGATCGGTGAGGGAACCGAGCCCGGCGAGGGTGCCGCGCTCGCGCAGGCGATCCTCGAAGCGCTCGTCGCGAAGGGCACCTTCGTGCTCGCGACCACGCACTTCAACCGGCTGAAGGAGTTGGCGGGCGCCGAATCCGCGTTCCTGAATGCGAGTGCCGAGTTCGACTTCACCACGCTGCTTCCCACGTTCAAGATCCACCAGGGTCAGCCGGGCTCGAGCGGCGCGATGTGGGCAGCCCAGCGAATGGGGCTGGCCGATCCCGTGGTCGAACGCGCGCGCGAGCTCCTCGATCGCGAGGACTCGCGCCTCGAGGCGCTCACGCGCGGCCTCTCGGAGCTGCGCCAGGAGCTCGAGTCGGAGAGGATCGAGGCGCTCCGCATGCGCGCAGAGAGCGAGACCGTGCGCGCCGCCTACGAATCCCGACTCGCGTCGCTGCGAAGCGCCCGAGAGCAGGCGCTCGCGGCGATGAAGGCGGATCTCGAGAGCGCGTTTGCGCGCGCGCGCGCCGAGATCGCGCACGTGGTTCACGGGTTGCAACGCGGTGACGGCGCGGCGTCGCCGGAACGCGGTCGCGCAGCCAACGCCGCGCAGAAGGCACTCGGGCGGATTCGCGAGCGAACCGCCTCCGTCGAGCGCGCGCACGCGGAGGAGCCAGCTCCCGGCCCGCCGCAGGAGGTCGATCTCGGAGCGCTCGTGACCGGCGTCCGCGTGGAGATCGCCGGGATCGGCGGCACGGCCGTCGTCATCGAGGCACCCGATCGCCGCGGTCGAGTGGCGGTGCGAATCGGCGGCGTGCGGACGGTCGTCCCTGCCGCGCGGATCGCGCGCGTGTTCGCGGAGCCGACGGGTCCGGAGCGGACGCCGCTGCGGATATCGGTCGAGCGCGCGAACGAAGACGAGCCGAGCCGGATCGACTGCGATCTCCGCGGGATGCGCGTCGACGAAGCGATGGAGCGCGCCGACTCCGCGCTGCAGCGGCTGCTCGGACGCGGCGGCGGACGCGTCGTCTTCATCCACGGACACGGAACGGGCGCATTGCGAAACGCGATCCGCGCGTGGCTGCGGCTCGCGCCCGGCGTCGAGAGCTTCGCGCCCGGCGAACCGCGCGAGGGCGGAAACGGCGTGACCGTCGCTACGATCGCGGACTGAGCGAGCAGACCTCGGCCGCCGCTCGCAGCCCGGACGCGAGCGCGCCTTCGACGTGCGGCGCAACGAGCCAATCGCCGGCGAGAAAGACCCGCCGCTCGGGCCTCTGGCTCGCCGCCGTACGAAGGCTCTCGAGCGCGCGGTAGTGGCCGACCGAGAACGACGGGAGCGATTCGGGGAAGCGATGCAAGCGCTGCGCATCGATCCCGCGGGCGAGGCCGGGAATCACGCGAGCGGCGGACTCGATCAGGAAGTGCGCGATCTCGTCGTCGGACCGAGCACCGTGACGCGCGTGCAGGCTCGGGCGCGCGACGAGCTGCAGGAGCCGCGGACTCGACGGCTCCGCGGGCGTTGCATCGATCACTCCCGCGAGCTCGCCGCCTTCGCGTTCGGGAACGCAGACCACGCGGGCGGGCGGATCGACACCGAGTCGTGTCGCGAGCGCGAGCACCAGGGCGGAGCCGGTTCCGAGACCCGCCGCGGCTGAACGCTCGACGGGCGAGGGCTCGGGCCACAAACGCATCGCCTCGGACGAGCCGACCGCGAGCACGATCGCGTCCGCCGCCAAGCGCTCGCCGCTCGCGAGCCGAGCACCGCACCCGTCGGCGTCGAGCGAGATGACGCTTTCGCCGAACCGGATCCCGGCAACGCGATCGGCGAGCGCATCGACGAGTGCGGAGGCACCCCGGAGCTGATCGAGTCCGATGCACGCGCGCCCGTCGAAGAGCGAGAACAAGAGCTGCCGGCTCGTCCGTGCGGCATCGACGCCGAAGATCGTCGCGACGAGCGGCGCGAGAAATCGCTCGAGCACACGACGTCCGAGGTACACGCGAGAGAAGTCGGCGACGCTGCGATCGTCGAGCCGCGTCGCGCGCTCGGGCGCATCCGGATCGATCTCGGAGCCGAGCCAGCTCTGCAGCAGAGCCAGTCGGCGCAGTCGGGGCGCCGCCAGTGGCGAGCCGCGCATCCGCTCGTAGAGGTCCGTCGATCCAGTCCGCACGCGGCCCTCGCGAAGCCAGCCGACGCGTGCGAGCGGCGTGCGATCGAGAGCGAGGCCGAGCTCGGCTGCGAGCGCCGAGCACGCGCGGGAAGCTCGCGGCAGGAAGCCCGGCCATGCCTCGTAGGCGACGCCGGCGAGCGTGTCTCGCGCGTGCTTGCCACCCGCGCGCGCGCTTGCCTCGAGCACGCAGACGTCATGGCCCGAAGCGCGCAGCCGTTCCGCGGCCGCGAGACCCGCGAGCCCCGCGCCGACGACGAGCACACGGAGGCTCGCTGCGCTCATCGCCGCGTCGAACTCCGCCCGAACCCCACGCGCTCAGGCGGGCGCGAGCGATACATCGACGTCGAGCCGCCCGCCGCTCTCTTCGAGCGCCTTCGCGAGCCGGGCCGGGTCGAGCGACTGCGGCACCTCCGCCAACACGTTCAAGCGATAGAGCGCGGCTCCGGAAGGAGAGGGCACGGAGCTCGACCGCAGGTCGGCGATGTTCACCTGGAAGTTGGCGAGCGTCCGACAGATCCCCGCCACGATCCCCGCGCGGTCCATGCCCTGCGCCTCGATCGCGTAGAGCCGCGTACCGGGTGCCGGAACCGGCGGACGTGGCTCGCCTTCGAGCGGTCGCACGAAGACGGTGAGCCGGTTCTCCCACTCGAGCCGCCGTCCACCGCTCGTCAAGCGCTGCTCGAGCTCTGGCGATGGCCCCGAGCAGAGAAGGATCGCGGCGAACTCGTTGCCGAGAAGCGTCATCCGCGAGTCTTCGAGGTTCGCCTCGCAGTCGAAGACGAGCTGGGCGAGATCCGCGACGATGCCCGGCCGATCGCGCCCTACGGCCGAGACGATGAACCACTTCCGCACGCGCGTTCTCCCGTGTTCGAGTCGAGGGCGATTGTACGTTACGGCGCGTGCGGTGACGCGCATCGTCCCCGGAAGCCGCAAAAAGGGGCCTTGTTGCGTATCGCACACAGGTCATTTGCGAGCGGGTGACCTCGGGGTCCGGCCGCGTGTCGGATCGTTCTCTCGCAGGATCCGCAGGCTCCCTCGGGAGCTGCGCGCGCGATCCGCCTTGGCACATCGATTGCTCAACCAAGGGGTGCCCGCGGCTCGTTGCCTCGGGCATGGGAGTGCCCGGGCCGGAAACCCCTCCCCTCGCACTGTGCGAGGTTCCGGCCCGGGCTTTCTCACCTCAAGAGGTCCGGGGCGCGCGAATCCACGCGCGCTCTCGACCTGCGAGCTCGAAGTGCCGAACCTGTAGGGGTGACGACTTCGGGTTCCGTTCCGCTCGAGGCACGCTCGGACGGCGTGCGACGGGCGATCGTCCTGTCGGGCGGTGGCGCGCGCGGCGCGTACGAAGCGGGCGTGCTGCGCTTCGTGCTCGGCGAGCTGCCGCGGCGGCTCGGCTGGATGCCGCGCTTCGACGTCTATTCGGGTACCTCCGTCGGGGCGGTGCACACCTGCCACCTCGCGGCGATGTCCGATGATCCCGAGGCGGGTGTGCGGGCGCTCGTCGAAGTCTGGCGCAAGATGTCGTTCTCGACCGTGTACCGATTCGGTGTCGGGGACGCGTGGGGTTTCTCGAAGACGTTGCTCGGGTTCGTCACGGGCCGGGCCGTCGGAGTCGGCGAGAACAGCGATCGCGTCCACGGGCTGCTCGACACGGCGCCGCTCGAGCGCCTGGTCGTCGAGGAGATTCCGTGGCGGCGGCTGCGCCAGAACCGCCGTGCGGGACGCTTCTCTGCGGTCTGCATCAGCGCGACCGAGATCGCGACCGGGCGCACGGTCACGTTCGTCGATCACCGCGATCGCTCGGTTCCGACCTGGACGAACGACGAGATGCACGTCGCGGTGCCCGCCCGCATGGCACCCGAGCACGCGCTCGCCTCGGCGGCCATTCCGTTCCTGTTCCCCGCCGTGCGCATCGGCGAGACGTACTTCTGCGACGGCAGCCTGCGCCAGCAGACACCGCTCGCGCCCGCGCTTCGCCTCGGCTCGAATCGTGTGCTCGCCATCGGCCTGCGCCACTCGCGGACACCCGCGCTCGACGAGCGGCTGGCCGTGGAGCGCATCGAGCGCATGCACTCGGCCGGTTTCCTCTTCGGAAAGGTCCTGAACGCGCTGCTGATCGACCGACTCGAATACGACCTCGGCCAGATGCGTGTGATGAACCGAATGCTGCGCGCCGGGGTCGATCTCTGGGGCGAGGAGTATCTCGATCGGATCAACGTGCAGGTCAGAAAAGAGCGGGGCCTCGGCTTCCAGGTCGTCGAGGACTGCCTGATCCACCCCAGTGAGGACATCGGCGCGATCGCGGCGCGCCACGTCGAGCGCGTTCGCTCGAGTCCGGGTCGAAGCTGGCTCGGCTCGCTCGCCTTCAACGCGATGACGCGTGGCGCCCCGTCCGACGAGGCCGACCTGATGAGCTATCTGCTCTTCGACGGAGAATACGCAGCCGAGCTGATCGACCTCGGCTACCGCGATGCCGAAGCGATGGAAGCCGATCTGTTCCGCTTCTTCAGCTCTTGAGCTTGATCTCGAGCGATGCGGTTTCGCGGCGGCGCTCGAGAGCGTGCTCGATCAGCCGGCTCACCAGTTTGGGCAGCGCAATGCCGGTCGCCTCCCAGAGCTTCGGATACATGCTGCCATTGGTGAATCCCGGAAGCGTGTTGAGCTCGTTCAGATACGGCTTCCCGGTCTTGCGCTCGAGAAAGAAGTCGACGCGCGCCATGCCCCAGCACTTGAGCGCGCGGAACGCCTGCAGCGCGATCGAGCGCATCTCGTCACTCTGCGCCGACGTGACGTCGGCGGGGATCTGGAGCTGCGTCGACTCGGAGGCGTACTTCGCCTCGTAGTCGTAGAACTCCGACGCGAAGCGGATCTCGCCGAGGACCGAAGCCCGGGGCTCGAAACCGCCGAGCACGGCGCACTCGACCTCGCGCGCGTCGATGAACGGCTCGACGAGCACGTCGTGGTCGTAGCGCGACGCGTCCTTGATCGCCGAGACCAGGTGCGCGCGGGAGTGCACCTTGTGCACGCCCACCGACGAGCCGGTGTTCGTCGGCTTCACGAACACCGGGTAGGGGAACGCCTCCTCGATGGCGTCGATGAAGCCGCTGGTCGAGCGCTGCGCCTCGTGGCGCGAGATCTCCCTGCACGGGACGATCGGAAGCCCGGCGTCGCGAAGCACCGACTTGCTGACCACCTTGTCCATGCACAGCGCGGTCGAGAGCACCCCGCACCCGACGTACGGCACGCCGGCGATCTCGAGCAGACCCTGAAGCGTGCCATCTTCGCCGCCGCGACCGTGGATGATCGGAAAGACCACGTCGAGCGGCTCCGAGAGCGCCGGACCGGCGTCGTCGCGCCGCAGCAGCTCGAGCCCGGCGCGAAGACCCGCGAAGCTCGTCCGTGACCGCGGATGTCCGATCACGGTCGCGGGCAGAAGCCCGAGATCAGCTTCGGCCACGTGCCAGCGCCCATCGTGCCCTACACCGATCAGTACCGGAACGTGGTGCGACGGATCGAGCGCCCCGAGAATCGTCGTCGCCGACGTGACGGAGACCTCGTGCTCCGTCGATCGCCCCCCGAATATGATGCCGACACGCAGCTTCGACACGACGCGAGAGTAGCAGCGGGCCTCGCGCTGTCATTGACACTCCTCGTCACGCGTCCGTACCCTGCGCCGATGAGCCGCGCCGCTTCCGACACCTCCGTCTCTGGCGACACCCGCGCCAAAGAAGTGGAGCTTCTGGCGCGCATCGGCGCATCCGGAACTCTGATCGTCGCGTACTCCGGTGGCGTCGATTCCGCCTATCTGGCCTGGGCCGCGCACCGGGCGCTCGGCCCTCGTGCCGTCGCCGTGACCGCGATCTCGCCGTCGTACCCGCGAAGTCACCGCGAGCAGGCGGAGCGAACCGCCCGAGAGGCCGGCTTCCGGCACGAGTGGATCCATACGAACGAGCACCAGAATCCCGAGTACGCGCGGAACGCGCCCGACCGCTGTTACTTCTGCAAGAGCGAGCTCTTCGATCTGCTCGAGAAGCTTCGCGCGGAGCGCGGAATCGCGGCGGTGGCCTACGGGATCAACCGCGACGACACCTCGGACTTCCGTCCCGGTCATCGCGCGGCGCAGGAGCACCACGTGATCTCGCCTCTGCTCGACGTGGGACTCGGCAAGCTCGAGATCCGGGCACTCTCTTCGGCTGCGGGTCTTTCGACCGCGGACCTGCCCGCGTCGGCGTGTCTCTCGTCGCGCATTCCGTACGGCATGGAGGTGACGCCCGAGAAGCTCGCGCAGATCGATCGCGCCGAGGATGCGCTGCGCGTGCTCGGGTACCGCCAGCTTCGAGTGCGTCACCACGGAGACCTCGCGCGCGTGGAGATCGCCCCCGACGAGATGCCCCGCGCGCTCGCGCCCGACGCGCTGCGCGAGATCTCGCGGCGGGTTCACGAAGCGGGCTTTCGCTGGGTGTCTCTGGACGTGGACGGGTATCGCTCCGGCTCGGCGAACGAGATCCTGCAGATCGCGCCACCCGGCTCATGATCGTCCGCGAGCTCACGGCCGAGGGTGCACCCGTCGAGCAGGGACGCGCTCAGGGTCAGGTCTTCGCCGCTCCGATCGCGCGCGAGCTCGCGCGGCAGCGGCGCACGCTCCCATGGCTCGCGCGGCGCGCGCTCGTCCGCCGTGTGCGCGAGACGAGCGCCCGTGCGGTCGCGACGCAGCTGCCCTGGCAACGCGAGCGAATCGAGGGAATCGCCTTCGCCGCTCGGGTGCCGCTCGCCGGGCTCGAGCTCGCCGAAGCGTTCGATCGCGTCCCGGGCGCGGCCTTCGCGGACGGAACGACGCTGCGGGCGGTCTTCGATCTTCCCCGCGAGCTTCGGGATCTGCTCGTGCTGCGCACGAGCCGGCCCGACGCCGGGGGTTTCCCGAGCGTCGAGCTCGGGCTCGCGCACCTCTCGGGCTGTCTCTGTGGCGTGAACGCCGAGGGAATCGCCGCGATCTGCGTACGCGACCGTGCGGGAGACGAGCCGTCGCTGCGATTTCTCGCCCAGGAGATCGTGTTCCGCGCCCGCGACCTCGGTGCCGGCATCGACCACCTGCGCCGGCGTGCGTCCTACACCGGCGGTACCGGCACGCTCGTCGTGGCGGATTCGGGGGGAGAGGCGCGCGTGCTCGAATTCGAGCGCGGCGCGCTCGAGGTGCGCGACGCACGAGAGCTTCCCAGGCACGCCGCGTCGGCGACGGTCGAGATCGACACCGCATTACGTCGACTGACCTGGTCGGGTGAGGAGCGCCGCGAAGCATCGGCGCGCTAGAGTCGCGGGATGGGGAAGAGCCCATACCTCGAGGGAAACTTCGCGCCCGTCGAGCGCGAGATCGAAGCCGAGGACCTGACGATCGCCGGCAAGCTGCCGCCCGAGCTCGACGGGTTCTACCTGCGCAACGGCCCGAACCCGCAGCTCGGCCCGCTCGGTCGGTATCACTGGCTCGACGGCGACGGCATGCTGCACGGGATCGAGCTACGCGACGGACGTGCGAGCTACCGGAACCGCTGGGTGCGTACGAAAGGGTTCGAGCTCGAGCGCAAACGCGGCCGAGCGGTCTGGACGGGCATACTCGAGCGCCCGCAGTACGACAGCCCCGACGGCCCGGTCAAGAACACCGCCAACACCGCGCTCGTCGCGCATCACGGGCGCCTGCTCGCACTGCAAGAGCAGGGCGAGCCGTACGAGATCGCGGTACCCGGGCTCGAGACGCGCGGGCCGTACACGTTCCGGAAGAAGCTCCGCCACGCGTTCAGCGCGCACCCGAAGATCGACCCGCGCACCGGTGAGATGTTCAGCTTCGGCTACAGCCCGGTCGCGAAGCCGCACCTGCAGTACTCCGCGATCTCCGCGGACGGCGCGCTCTCGCACACGACCGCGATCGAGCTTCCGATCGGCGTGATGATGCACGACTTCGCGATCACCGAACGCTTCGCGGTGTTCATGAATCACCCGTACACCTTCGACATCCGTCGCATGCTCCGGGGCGAGCCGATCGCGGCATTCGAGCCGGATCGAGGCTCGCACCTGGGCTTGCTGCCGCGGCGCGGATCGGGTGCCGCGATCCGCTGGTTCGCGATCGCGCCCTGCTTCGTCTACCACACCGTGAACGCCTGGGACGACGGCGACGCGGTCGTGCTCGAGGTCTGTCACCGCCGTTCCCTGCGGATCTCGGGAGAGGACGACGGACCGATCCCGATGAACGAGACCCCCGTTCTGCTGCGCTGGCGGATCGACCCGGGCCGGGGCGTCGTGCGCGAGGAGCAGCTCGACGACGAGAGCGTCGACCTGCCGCGGATCCACGAGGGCTACGTCGGCCGCCGCGCGCGCTTCGCGTACGCGGCGCGCTTCCGCCGCGACATCGGCCTGCCGCTCGCTTCGGGGTTGCTGAAGTACGATCTGGTCGCCGGTACGTCGCAGCGCCACGAGTACGGTCGCAATCGCAACGGTGGCGAGGCCGTCTTCGTGCCACGGCCAGACGCGCGGGGCGAGGACGACGGCCACCTGCTCTCGCTCGTGCACGACGAGGCCGAGGGGCAGAGCGAGCTGCTCGTGATCGACGCGCGCGACTTCGAAGCGGGACCCGTCGCGAGGGTGCTCCTGCCGCAGCGCGTGCCCTACGGCTTCCACGGCCTCTGGCTCCCGCGCGCCGACCTGGAACGGCAGACCTAGCTTTCGCGCGACCTTCGGCGCGAGATCGCCGCGCACTCAAGCTTCGGCCGATTCGACCGTAGCGAGAACAACGGACGGCCCGACGCCGTCCAAGAGCCCCCATGACACCCTCGACAGCCAGCCACGCATTCGCCGAATTCCTCGGCCGTTTCCGCGCCGCGCTCGTGCTCCTCTCCGGAGACGCGCGCGGCTTGGAGTACCGACTCGATCAGCCGCGCACCGCCCTCGGCCGCGGCCCCGGCGTCGATCTCGCGCTCGACGACGAAGCGCTGCGCTGCCGGCATGCCCTGGTCGAGTTCCGCTCCGGCCATTTCGTCCTGCGCGACTTCGACGGGGACGATCCCGAAAGCCTCGAGCTGAAGGACGGCGACCGTTTCCGTCTGGGTGCGCACGAGTTCGCCTTCGTCCTCGAGCCGAAGCCCTGACGCGCGCTCAGTAGCTCCGGAAGTCCTTCGCGGCCTGGTAGGCGAAGTACACGCCCGCCACGTGGATCAGGAAGCCCGGCACCAGGATCGCCCAGTAGCCGAATCCCGTGGCCAGGAACCAGAGCAGTCCCGCGCCGAGACGCCCCGCGTACACATGGCCGAGCCCCGGAACCAGAACCGAGAGCACCGCGGCGACACCGGGGCTCGGTATCCGCTCGACCGATCGATATCGATCTAGGTCGCGATCGTCCGCCATCATTCGAGAACCTCCTCTGGAATGGCTGTGAGAGCAAGGGCCATGCCGCGTTCATGGCTTCGCAGCACGGCGCGGGCTGCCGCGCGACGCAGCGATCCGGCGACAGGGCATGACCGCGCTTGCGCCCGGGGGCGCGTCTTCGCCAAGCTCGGACGGTGCCGGAGCTTCCCGACGTCGATGTCTACATCGAGGCGCTCGACCGGCGAATCCACGGAGCGCGCCTCGAGGGGATGAGGATCCTCTCGCCCTTCGTGCTGCGCTCGGTCGCCCCCGCGCCGGCGGAGTTCCCGGGCCGCAGCGTCGTCGGGCTGCGCCGGATCGGCAAGCGCATCGCGATCTCGCTCGACGGCGAGCTCTTCATCGTGATTCACCTGATGATCGCCGGGCGACTGCACTGGTTCGAGAAGGGAAGGAAGACGACCGGACGCAAGCCGCTCGTCGCGTTCGACTGGAGCACCGGCACGCTGACGCTCACCGAAGCGGGCTCGAAGCGGCGCGCATCGCTTCACCTCGTGCGCGGAGAAGACGCGCTCGCTTCGCACGATCCCGGCGGCGTCGAGCCGCTCGAGATCGGCTCCGAGACATTCGCGGTGACGCTGCGAAGCGCGAACCACACGCTGAAGCGCGCGCTCACCGATCCGCGCCTGATCTCCGGCATCGGCAACGCGTACTCCGACGAGATCCTGCACCGCGCGCGCCTCTCTCCGATCGCGCTCACGCAGAAGCTCTCGGACGAAGAGCTCGCGCGGTTGCACGCCGCGACGCAGCTCGTGCTGAACGAGTGGCGTGCGCGCCTTCGCACCGAGGCCGGCGAGGGATTTCCCGAGAAGGTGACCGCGTTTCGCCCCGAGATGGCCGTGCACGGCCGCTACCGCGAGCCGTGTCCGGACTGCGGCTCACCTGTGCAGCGCATCGTCTACGCCTCGAACGAGACCAACTACTGCGCGCGCTGTCAGACCGGCGGAAGGCTGCTCGCCGATCGGGCGCTCTCGCGCCTTCTCAAGGCGGATTGGCCGCGCACGCTGGAGGAGCTCGAGGCTCTGCGCGGGCGCTGAATCCCGCGAGCGAGATCGCGAGCCAGAGCCCGGGCACGGCGGCGAGCGCGGTCGCGGCGAAGAAGAGCGGCCAGCCGAGCTGCTCCGCGAGCCAGCCCGCCGACGACGCGAGCACGGTACGGCCGGTCGCCGCGAGAGAGGAGAGCAGCGCGTACTGCGTGGCCGTGAACTCCGCGTTGCAGAGCTCCGAGAGGTACGCGACGAACGCCGCCGACACGAGACCGCTGGTGAAGTTCTCGACCGCGACCACGGCGCCGAGCGCCGTCAGGTCGTGTCCGGCGTAGGCGAGCGCCGTGAACGCGAAGTTCGAGAGCGCGGCGAAGATGCCGGCGCCGACGAGCGCACGCCCGATCCCGCTGCGAAAGACGAGCGCGCCGCCCGCCGCGATGCCCGCCATCGTGGCCACCACGCCGAAGACCTTCACGACGCTCGCGATCTCGAGCTTGCTGAAACCGAGCTGCACGTAGAACGCGCTCGACATCCCGCCCGCGAGCGCGTCGCCGAAGCGGTAGAGCACGACGAAGAGCAGGACCACGCCCCAGCGTGGACGCGAGCTGAATTCCGCGAACGGGCGCAGAACGGCGTCGCGAAGGAAGCTCGCGTCCCCCGGCCCCGCATCAGACCGCGGGTGGGAGGGCTCGGGCGTGAGCAGCACCGCCGCCAGGCCGACACCGACCAGTGACGCCATGACCAGGTACGCGCGCGGCCAGCCGAAGAGCTCGGCCAGGGCCATCGCTCCCGCGCCGGACGCGATCACGCCGAACCGGTAGCCCCACTGGGTCGCTGCGGCCCCCGCGCCCTGCTCGTCCGCGTGGAGGAGCTCGATGCGATAGGCGTCGATCACGATGTCCTGACTGGCGGAGAGGAACGCGACCAGAGCCGCGAGAAGGGCCGTGCGCCAGACATCGCTCGCCGGGTCGGAGGCGCCGAGCGCGACGATCGCACCCGCCAGCGCGAGCTGGATGGCGACCGACCAGGAGCGCCGTTGTCCGAGCCGGGCCGTGAGCCACGGAATCGGCGCGCGATCGATCACGGGCGACCAGACGAACTTCGCGCTGTAGGCGACGCCGACCAGCGCGAACAAGCCGATGTCCACGAGCGAGACCTGCGATTCGGCGAGCCAGACCTGGAGCGTCGCGCCCGTGAGCGCCAGCGGCAGACCACTCGCGAAACCCATGGCCAGGATCGCCAAGAGGCGGGGGTTGCCGTACACGCGCAGCGCTTGCGCCCACGTGTTCAAGGCTCGGTCGCTCCGGGTACACGAGGACGCATCTCCGTCCTCATCGGCCTGCGCTCACTGCGAATTGACGAGAAAGGTCCCCAACCGGAATCCGCGGCCGAACGCGATCGCGGCCGCCGCGGTCACCGGCTTCTCGAGCGAGGCGAAGGCGCCGCCATCCACCACGAAGCGCGCAGCGCCCGCGGCGTCGGCGGCGTCGAACTCGACGCACTGCGACTCGCGCACGTCGTCGTGCTCGTAGGTCGCCACGTACCACGCGCGACCGGGCGTGAGCGGTACGGCCTTCACCACGAGCGCATCGTGGCGCACGATCGCGAGCCAGCCGGTCTCGCCCACGAGCGGAACCACACCCGCGACCCGTGGCGTCGAGAGCGAATCCTTCTCGTAGTCGAGCGCCAGCAGCGACGCGGCGAGCGCGTCCCGTGGCGGTATGCCCATGGCGATCTTCTCCGCGATCGGATCCGTGTGGCTGCCGTTGGTCGCCACCGCGTACTCGCCCGCGATGCGCACGGCGTTGTAGGCGATGTACGGATTCTTGTGCAGGTCTCCCTCGTGCCCGGGACGGGGAACGATCGCGAGCCGCCCATCGACCTCGATGGCCATCCGGTTCGGGAACGAGCGCGAGGAAACCCGGTACAGCGCCGCGTTCGAGCCTGCCCGCGTGCGACCCACCGCGACGATTCTGCCGATGTACATGCGCTAGCCTCGTGCTCGAGAGTACGCATCGATCATAGCCGGAGCCGCCGACGCGCGCGCCCCGGCCGGAGGATCCATGACCACGTACCTTCACGACGGGATCGCGCTCTACCTCGACCGGCTGATCGACTGGGACGACTACTTCCGGCTGCGGAAGGGCGACGCGGTCGATGTCGCCGCCGAACGCGCGGCGCTTCGCGGTGTGCTCGAGACCTGCGCGGAGATCTGCGCGTCGATCGAGCCGGCATCGCGCGCCGGATGGTGGGAGTCCGCGGTTCTCGAGGACGGACGCGTCGTGCAGCCGGCGCACGTGCGCGAAGGCTACGCGAAGCTCGCCGAGGCGGGTTTGGTGGCCTTCGGTGTCGCCGAGCGTTTCGGTGGCTTCGAGCTTCCCACGATGATCGCGAACGTGATCCTGCAGATGATCTCGCGTGCCGACGCAGCCCTGATGACGGTGATGGGGCTTCAGGCGGGCGTCGCCGAGGACATCCAGCGCTACGCGCCCGAGGATCTCTGCCAGCGCTACCTGCCGCGCTTCGTCTCGGGCGAGCTCCAGGGCGCGATGGACCTGACCGAGCCCGGCGCCGGATCGGATCTCGGCGCGATCCAGACCCGCGCCGTCGAAGACGCGGGCCGGTACTTCCTCGACGGCCAGAAGATCTTCATCACCAACGGCGGAGCCGAGATCCATCTCGTGCTCGCGCGCGACGCCGACACCTTCGAGCTCTCGAAGGGGACGACGAAGGGGCTCTCGCTCTTTCTCTGCCCGGCGACGTTGCCCGATGGAAATGCGAACCAAGTGCGCGTCGAGCGGCTCGAGCACAAGCTCGGCATTCACGGCTCGCCGACGGCGGTCGTGCGCTTCGAGCGCGCCGAGGCCTGGCGGATCGGCGTGAAGGGCGATGGCTTTCGCGCCATGCTCGATCTGATGAACAACGCGCGCCTCGGTGTGGCGGCGCAGGGCGTGGGCATCGCCGAGGCCGCGGTCGCCGAAGCGATCCGTTACTCGCGCGAGCGCAAGCAGTTCGGCATGCCGATCGGCGACCAGCCGCTGATGAAGAGCCTGCTCTCCCGGATGGTCACGAGCCTCGAGGGAAGCCGAGCGCTCTTGTACCGGGTCTCGGCGCTCGTCGATCGGAACACCGCGATCCAGGCGTCGCTCGCGCGAGAGACTTCGCTCTCGGAAGGTGAGCGCGCGGAGCTCGGCCGGGTCTTCGAACGCAACCAGACACAGATCCGCCTGTTCACGCCGCTCGCGAAGTACCTCGCGACCGAGAGCTGCGACGCGATCACGCGCTCCGCGATCCAGGTCCACGGCGGCCTCGGCTTCATGGCCGAATCGACGGTGGGAAAGCTCCACCTCGACGGGATCATCACCACGATCTACGAGGGCACGAGCGAGATCCAGGTCAGCTTCGCGCTGAAGGAGATCGGCAAGGGCGCGCTCACCATCGTCTTCGACGAGCTGCGCAAGGAGCTCGGATCGCTCGGTCAGGTGACGCTGAAGCCGTTCATCGCGAGGGTTCTCGAAGGAATCGAGCGGATCGAGGAGTCGTCCGTCGCGCTGATTCGCGACTTCGGCTACGCGCTGCTCTCCGCTCAGGCCGTCGCCGAAATGGTGATCGCCGTGATCGTGTCGACGGAGCTGCTGCGTCAAGCCGAGACTTCACCGGATCGGACCGAGCTTGCAGCGCGATGGGTGCACACGAAGATGCTGGAACTCGAGAGTCACGCGCGCCGTGTGATCGAAGGTGACGCCGGTCGCATCGAGCGTTGCGAGAAGATCGTTCGACTCTGGAGTGAGGACTGACTTCGAGCGCGCCGTCGGGTCGAGACTCGCGGCTCGGTCCACGGGAGCCACTTCGAGGCGCGTGGAGCCCCGGAGCTTCTCGAGTACCGTGAAGAGATCTCGGACTTCGTCTACGAACGTCAGCGCCAGGTCGAGTAGCGCTCGAGCAGCGGATGCTGCGGGAACGTGCCCGCCAGCAGCTCCACACGGCGTCGTGTCTCGTCCGCGTCTCCCGACGCGATCGCCTCTTCGATGTAGCGCTCGTAGGCCCGGTCGAGCCGTCCCCGCCATTCGTTCAGCAGCGGCCCCTCCTCGCTGCCTTGGGCGACGAGGTATCCGGTTCCGGTGAAGCTCAGGACTTCGTAGAGGTCGGCTTGGTGCCGGGCGATCAGCCGATCGAGCACGCGAAGCAGCGCGTCGCGGTTCTCGAGATCCGTGGGATCGAAGAGATAGAACGAGGTGCGCCGATCGAGGGCCGAGTCGAGCTCACCCGACGCCTCTTCGAGCGCGGCGACCTGGCGCAGACTCGTGGTCGTCGGCCGTTCATCGAGCGCCGCGCGCGAAAGCGCGAGCGCGCGCTCCAGCATCGGGGCGTCGGGCTTCTCGCCGAGCTCGCGCAGAAGCTCCGTGACCAGGCCCGTCTTCGCGATGTGCCCGCTGTACCGTCCATGCGCGACCGAGTTCTCGTGCAGCGTGCGGGCGTCGGTCCAGACCGCCGCTCGCGTGCCGGAGAGCGCGGTGAAGGCTGCGATCGCGAGCAGTGGCAGGGCGAGCCAGCGTCGATCGCGCGCGAGCATCGGCGCCAGTCCCGCCGTGGCCAGGCCCGCGAGCGCCACCGACGGCAGATACAGGACGCGCTCGGCCATCACGATGCCGCTCGCGAAGAAAAGGTTCGACGTCGGCAGCCAGGCGAGCGCGAAGAACGCGAGCCAGAAGAGCGGGTCGCGCCGACCGCCGCGCCAGGCCAGACACGCGGCGAGCATCACCACGCCGATCAGTCCCGCGGAGCGCGCGACTTCCGGTGTGAGCCGCGTCGCGTGGGGAAAGCCCGAGTAGTCGGCCGAGAGCGAGAGCGGCGCGACCAGCAGGCGAAGGATCTCGCCGAGCGCGTGGGTCATCGTCAGTCCGATCTCGAACGGCGCGGGGTCGGGGAAGGCCAGGTACTGCAACGGCGCGTGGAGTGCGAAGGCGACCGGCGGGTTCGAGCTCGCGCCCAGAGCGATGCCGCGAAGCGCGATGAAAAGCGCCAGCGCGAGGGCCTGCGGCGCGAGCTCGACGGCCTGGCGGCGCGCGAACGAGAGGGCGCTCACGTCGCTTCGACCGAGCCAGGCTCCGACGAAGAGCACCCCGGGCAGCACGACCGCCGACTCCTTGCAGAAGCACGCGAGCAGGTACAGCCCCGACGCTGCCCAGCGCGCGCCCGCGCCGCGCGAGTGCAGCGCGAACGCAGCCAGGAAGAAGACCGTCATCAAGAGGTCCGCTCGTCCGACCATGTGCGACACCGCCTCGACGTGCACCGGGTGCACGGCGAAGAGCGCCGCACCGAGAAATGCGGCGAACGAGTCGCCGGAGCGCACGCGCAGGATCCCGAAGAGCAGGAGCACCGCGATCGCGTTCAGGATCAGATTGCCGACGTGGACGCCGACGCGTGACGGCGCGCCGGTCGCATCGACGCCAAAGACGACCCGGTCGATCGCGTAGCTCGCCATCGTCAGCGGCCGGTACAACCCGCCGGGGAGCTCCCTCGGCCAGTACGTCTGCGCGAACAGGGCCGGGATGTTCGACGGGTCGCGTAGCTCGATCCGGTCGCGAATGATCGTGCGGTCGTCCTCGATGAAGTCGCCCGCGACGGACGGTAGGAACGGCAGCACCGCGAGCAGGATCAGCGCGAGCGGCAACGCGCGAGCGGCTCGCTCAGCCCCGATCGGCACTCGCACGAACCCACGTCTGAAGCAGCTCGAGATCCGAGCGGGGCGCCCAGCCCTCGTGCAGCCAGAGCTCGCGCACTCTCCCGCGGACGCAACTCGACATCGCCGCTAGATTTCCTGGCCATGAGCACAAAAGCAATCGTCTCCGTCGTCGCCGGTCTCGCGCTCGCGTGTGTGTCGGGCGGATCCACGTCACGCGCGCCCGCGCCCGACCTGCGCACGTCGTCGAACTCGCGCGGCGTCGCCGAACGCATGTTCTATCCCGAGCGCGGGGTGTCCTGCGACCGCGCGACGCAGGTCTGCTACACGGGCACCCGAGCGGACGTCGCGCAGACGCGCGCCTACTTCGGCGATTCCGCCGCACGCCGCGTTCAGGGTGACGCCAAGGACGCGCGGCGCGAACCCAAGTGGGTCTTCGAGCCCGACGGCGACACGAGCTGCGACATGCGAACCCAGGTCTGCTACGGGCAGAGGGGTCCGAACGTGAAGCAGACGCGCAGGTACTTCGGCGACGCGGCCGCCGCGCGCCTCGAGCAGAGTCTGGGCGCGGCCGGCGGCGTCAGCCGAGAGAAGCGCGGTGTCGGCTGCGATCAGAACGTCCAGGTCTGTTACGACGAGAACGGCCCGAACGTGAAGCAGACCCGGAAGCACTTCGGCGACGCGGCGGCGAAGAAGCTCGAGAAGCAGCTTCGACGCTGATCACGTCACGCGCTCACGACGCAGAAGGGTGTAGACGGCGAGGTCGACGTAACCGTCCGGCAGCCGCTCCGCCTCGCGGATCACGCCGTCGAAGTGGAACCCGAGCCGCACGGGGATCCGCCGGCTCCGCTCGTTGCCCGGCGCGGCCGAGATGCGCACCGAGTTCAGGCCGATCTCGTCGAAGGCGTGTCGGACGAGCTCCCGGCAGCACGCCGTCACGATTCCGCGCCCCTGCAGGTCCTCGCGCAGCCAGTAGCCGATCTCGCAGCTCGAGTTCGCGTCGTCGATCCAGTTCATGCCCGCCGTGCCGCAGGGCCCGCCCTCGTGCTCGATCACGAGGATCAGCGACTTCCCTTCCGAAGCACCGGCGATCGCGCCGCGCAGGAACTCGCGCGTGTGCTCGGCCGACTCGCTGCCATCGACCCAGGGCAGCCAGCGGCGGAGGTACGCGCGACTCGCGTCGATCGCGGCGAAGAGCGGCTCTGCGTCTTCGAGACGCGGAGAACGAAGCATCGTCCGTTCGTCGCAGACGAGAACCATTCCCGACGATCGTAGTCGAAAATGTGGCGGGTTCCCTGCGCGAAGCCCGTCGGTTCCATCAGCCGAGAAGTCCGGCCTCGGCCTCCGCGGCCACCTGATCGAAATGCCGTTCGAGCGCGGCGTTGGCGCCGCGGCAGCCGGCAACGACCGAGCGCGCCCACTCGATGTATTCGCGCCGTCGCTCGAGTGGCCAGCCGTCGGGGGGCGAGGCCGAGATCTCGCGCACGTTCGAGATCTTGTCGCCGAGCTTGATCTGCTTCGCGTCGTTCGAGAGCACGGGGGCGTGCTCCCGCTGCAGCCGCTTGCGCTCGGCCTTCGGCAGGCTCTTGTCGTCGGTCACCTCGGCGACCAGCCCCCGTACGCGCGCACCGAAGGCGTGCTCGAGCTCTTCGGGAGTCGTCTCCGTGTCCTCGATCGTGTCGTGCAGGATCGCGGCCGCGAGCACCTCGACGTCGCGCACCCCGCCGACGCGCGCGAGCAGCTCCGCGACCTCGATCGGATGGTTGATGTACGGTGAGGCGTCGGTCCCCTTGCGGCGCTGGGTCCGATGCTTCTCGGAGGCGAGCCGGAGTGCGGCGAGAAGTGGCGCGACCGCGTCGAGATCAGTCTGCATCTCGAGTCAGTCGGCGCCGCCCTCGGCGCTGACGCCCAGGTCGCGGAGCAGTCCGTCGTGCAGGTCGTAGACCCAGCCGTGAACGGCGAGCGCTTGTCCGCGATCCCACGCATCGACGACGGTCTGGACCCGGCTGACGGCGCGCACCTGCGTCATGACGTTCAGCTCGCAGAGCCTGCGCGTGCGCGCGGTGTCGTCGGGCAGCGACTTCAGCTCGTCCTCGTGAGCGCGGCGCACCGCGCGGATGTGCTGGAGCCAGCTCTCGAGCGGTAGCTCGAGCGGTGGACCGAACGCCGCCGCGACGCCGCCGCAGCCGTAGTGGCCGCAGACGATGATGTGCTTGATCCGCAGCACGTCCACCGCGTACTGGACCACGGAAAGGCAGTTCGAGTCGTTGGGCGCGACGACGTTGGCGATGTTGCGGTGCACGAACATCTCTCCCGGCGCCAGGCCGCAGATCTCGTTCGCGGGAACGCGGCTGTCCGCGCAGCCGATCCACAGGTGTTCCGGCGCCTGCAGACCGCAGAGTCGCTCGAAGAACTCCGGGTCCTCGGCGACGTGGGCGGCCGCCCATTTCCGGTTGCTCTCGAAGAGCCGTGGCAGGAATTTCATCGCGGTCTCCGTGCGGCTACGACGCCACGTCGAACTCGTCGAGCTTGGGGCGGCGCGTCTTCCACCAGTACTTGACCGTGAAGCTCGACCAGTTGTTGGTGACCTTCCCCGATGCCGTCTTGTACCAGCTCTTGCAACCCGCGGCCCACGCCGTGTGCGAGAGGTCGCGCTGCAGCTCCGCGTTGGAGCGCTCCTGCACGTCGGGCTTCACGTCGAGGTACCGCAGGCCGCGCTTCGCCAGCGTCTGGATGCAGCGAAGCGCGTAGTGAACCTGCGCCTCGATCATGAAGATGATCGAGTTGTGGCCGAGGTTCGTGTTCGGTCCGTACATCATGAAGAAGTTCGGGAAGCCCGAGACGCAGAGCCCGAGGTGCGCTTCGGCGCCCTGCTCCCAGACTTCGGCGAGCTTCCTCCCGGATCGACCCTCGATCTCGATCGGTGCGAGGAACGTCGTGGTCTCGAATCCCGTCGCGAGAACGATCACGTCGGCCGGGTGCGTGTGGCCGTCCTTCGTCTCGATCGCATTTCGCGTGATGCGCGCGATCTCGCTGGTCTCGACCGAGACGTTCGGCCGGGCCAGCGCCGGGTAGAAGTCGTCGTCGATCAGGATGCGCTTGCAGCCGACGCGGTAGTCGGGCGTGAGAATCGCGCGGAGCTTCGGGTCGGGAATCGCCGTCTCGAGCCAACCGCGAGCGGCCGTCTCGAAGGTGCGGGCGATCCGGCCCTCGCTGCCGAACGCGAGGAAGTTCTTCTCGAGCTGCCAGTAGAAGTACCAGCGGTACACGCGAAGCAGAAGCGGGAAGGCGCGGAAGATCCGCTTCGCGCGCTCGCTGTACGCGTAGTCGCCGCGCGGCACGATCCAGTTCGCCGAGCGCTGGTAGATGGCGACGTGCCTGGCGGTCTTCGCGACCGGCGGAATGAACTGGATCGCGCTCGCGCCGTTCCCGATCACCGCGACGTTCTTGCCCGCGAGATCGTGTTGGTGCTGCCAGCGCGCGGAGTGGAACGACACGCCCCCGAAGTCGGAGAGCCCTGGCAGGTCGGGAACGTGCGGGCGGTTCAGCTGGCCGACGCCGCTCACCAGCACGTTCGCGCCGACCTCTTCCCCGTCGGTCGTGCGGACGCGCCACATCCCGGCGCGTTCGTCGAACTTCGCGCTCGCGACCTCGCGACCGAAACGGATGTGCGGAAGCAGCCGGTACTTCTCGGCGCAGCGCTCGAGATAGCGCTGGATCTCGGCCTGGCCCGAGAACTTCCGGCTCCAGTCGGGGTTCGGCTCGAACGAGTAACAGTAGAAGTGCGAAGGGACGTCGCAAGCTGCGCCCGGATACTGGTTGTCGTACCAGGTGCCGCCGACCTTGTCGGACTTCTCGAGGATGGTGAACGACGAGATCCCCGCCTTCAGCAGCTGGATGCCCATACACAGACCGGAGACACCCGCGCCCAGGATCACGACCGTCGGGGACTTGGACATCAGCGCTTCTCCTCGCGGTTCGGCTCCGTCGTCGAGTATGCCACGGAAGGGATCGTGCGCCCGCGAGAAGCGAGCGCGTCGGCGACGCGACGCACGAAATCGGCGTGGGTTTCGCGCGCGAATCGCGGCGCCAGCGCCCAGTCGTGCAGCCAGACCGGCGCGCGTCGCGTGGCCTCGGGCTCGGATTCCCGCCGCGGGAAGAGATGCGCGTGCAGGGCGCGCTCCGAGTTGCCGAGGATCTCGTAGTTGATCCGCGCGGCCCCGGTCACCTCGAGAAGCGCGTCGCCGAGCGCGGCCATGTCGTCGAGGAACTCGAGCCGCGAGCGGCCTTCGAGCGCGTTCAGATCGGTGACCACGGGGTCGGGCACGAGCAGGCAGTATCCGGCGACGACCTGCTGCTCCCCGACGAGTGCCCAGCCGGAACGCACCCGCGCGACGACGGCGGGGTTCGCGCCCGCGCGCGCGGCTTCGACCCAACGGTGGATCTGTGTTTCGGCCATGCGCGCGAATGATCGCACGAAGTGGCATGCTGACAGGGAAGCGTTTTCGAACGGAGGCGGGAACATGCCGCTCGAGCACCTCGATGCGTCCAGCAGCGGCGAGAAGGTCGCCGAGGTCCTCGCTCGCGACGGCGCCTGCGTGGTCGATCGGGTGCTCGATGCACGGATCCTCGCGAAGCTGCGCTCCGAGCTCGCGCCGTATCTCGACGCGACCGCGACCGGAACCGACGAGTTCAGCGGCCGACGCACACGGCGCACCGGCGGTCTGGTCGCGCGCTCGCAGACCGCGCGCGAGATCGTGCAGCACCCGCTCATCCTCGACACCGTGAAGGCGACACTCGTCGGCGCCACGGGCTTCCACCTGCACCTGACGCAGGTGATCGCGATCGGCGCCGGCGAGCCCGCGCAGATGATCCACCGCGACCAGTGGGCGTTCGATTTCTTCCCGTTCCCGAAGGGCTACGAAGCCCAGTGCAACACGATCTGGGCGCTCTCCGATTTCACCGAGGAGAACGGCGCGACGCGCGTGATTCCGGGAAGTCACCGCTTCGACGATGGACTGAAGTTCCAGCCGAGCGACACGGAGCCCGCGGAGATGTCGGCCGGATCCGTGCTCGTCTACACGGGATCCATCTACCACGGCGGCGGCGCGAACCGCTCCGACGCGACGCGCTACGGGCTCAACATCACGTACGCGCGCTCCTGGCTGCGCCAGGAGGAGAACCAGTATCTGTCGGTGCCGCACGAGATCGCGCGCGAGCTGCCCGAGAAGCTTCTGCGTCTGATCGGCTACGCGCGCGGCGCGTACGCGCTCGGCTATGTCGACGATCTTCGCGATCCGCTCGAGGTGCTGCGTCCCGGGTCCGCGTCGTCCGGTCTCGGTGACCTCTCCGCCACCCGCGGAGCGGCGGATGCGCAGGCCAGGGTCCTCGACGCGCCCGAGAAGCGACGTTCGTAGGTTCGCCGCGCGTGGGAATCGAGATCGATCGCGACGAGTTCGAGCCGGCCGAGTTCGCGCGCTTCGACGCGCGCCTCGCGCGCTGCCTCGCCGCGCTCGAGACCCTGCTCGCACGACCGGGCTTCGGCACGGGCGAGCCGTCGCTGGGCGCGGAGCTCGAGGTCACGCTCGTCGATGCGCAGGGCCGCCCGCTGCCGCTCAACCACGAGGTCCTGGATCGGACGCTCGACCCGCGCATGACCTACGAGCTCGACCGCTTCAACCTGGAGTGCAACCTGCGCCACACGCGGTTGGCGGGAAATCCGTTCGCGCACCTGCGAAGCGAGTTCGCGAGCGCGCACCGCGAGCTCTCGCGCGCCGCGTCCGCCGTCGGCGGGCGCATCGCCATGATCGGCATCCTGCCGACGCTCGAGGAGTCGGACCTCGAGCCCGGCGCGATGACGGAGTCCGCGCGATTCCGCGCGCTCTCCCGCGCGCTGCGCACCGCGCGTCACGGCGCGTTCCGTCTCCACATCGACGGTGACGATCCGCTTCGACTCGACTGCGAGGACGTCACCTTCGAGGGCGCCGCGACCTCGTTTCAGGTTCACCTTCGCGTCGATCCGCACCGGTTCGCGAGCGTCTTCAACGCCGCGCAGCTGGTCACCGCCCCGGTTCTCGCCGCTGCGGGAAACTCGCCGATCTTCCTCGCGCATCGGCTCTGGGCCGAGACGCGCGTCGCGCTCTTCAAGCAGTCGGTCGACGCGCGGCTCGACGCGGAACGCCAGGGTCGCCGCGAGCCCCGCGTCAGCTTCGGCAGTGACTGGAACCACGGCGGCGCGCTCGAGCTCTTCAAGGAGGCGGTGGCTCGATTCCCGGCGCTGCTGCCGATGCTCGGCGACGACGATCCCGACGCGAGCCTGCGCGAGGGCCGCGTCCCGAAGCTCGAAGAGATGCGCCTGCACCAGGGCACCGTCTGGCGCTGGAACCGGCCGGTCTACGATCCGCACGACGGCGGTCACCTGCGCATCGAGATGCGCGCGCTGCCCTCGGGTCCGGGCATCGAGGACATGCTGGCCAACGCGGCGTTCCTGGTCGGCGCGACGCTGGGACTCGCTCCGCAGATGCACGCGGTGGTGCGCGAGTTCGACTTCGCACTCGCGCACGCGAACTTCTACCGCGCCGCGCAGCTCGGTCTCTCGGCCGAGCTCTACTGGCCGCGCAGTCTCGGTGGCAGCGACGCGCCGATGTCCGCGCACGCGCTGCTTCCCAAACTTCGCGACACCGCATTGCGTGGGCTGCTCGACGCGGGCGTCGCGGCGGACGAGGCGACGCCGCTGATCGATCTCTTCACCGAACGCGTGCGGCGGCGCCGGACCGGAGCGAGCTGGCAGCGCGAGACGCTCGAAGCGCTCGAATCGCGTGGCCGGACCCGACGCGAGGCGCTCGTCGAAATGCTGGAGCGCTATCTCGAACTCTCACGAGCGGATGCGCCCGTCCACGCCTGGCCCGTGCCCTGATGCCGCCCGACGCGACGCTCGCGCTGCGCGAACTGCGCATCGGAGAGGATCTGCTACCCGGCGCGCTTCCCGACGACGCGCTGGAGTTCCTGCGCCGGCTCGAAGGCCCGTGCCTGCTGCGGCTGGCCGGCCGCGATCGCACGCGCTGCCGCGTGGTCACCACGCTTCTGCACGGCAACGAGCCTTCGGGTCTTCGCGCGGTTCTGCGCTATCTGCGCGCGGGGCACGTTCCGGCGGTGGACGCGGTCTTCTTCGTCGGCGCGGTCGGGACCGCGCTGGCCGAGCCCGGCTTCGCTCATCGCGCGCTGCCCGGCGCGCGCGACCTCAACCGCTGCTGGCGTGCGCCCTGGGACGGACCCGAGGGCGCGCTCGCCCGCCGGGTGCTGGAGCGGGTGTTCTCCGCCCACCCCGAATGCCTCGTCGACCTGCACAACAACACCGGACACAATCCGGTGTACGGCGTGGCGTTCCGCATCGGTCACGCCGAGCTCTCGCTCGTCTCGCTCTTCGGCGAACGCATCGTGCACACGCCGATCGAGCTCGGCACGCTGGTCGAGGCGACGATCGAGAGCTTCCCCAGCGTCTGCATCGAGTGCGGGCGTGCGGGCGACCCCGCCGCGGACGAGGCCGCCTGGCTCGGACTCCGCCGCTACCTGGACTGGGACCAGATCGACTTCGCGAAGCCGCTCGTGCCGATCACCCGCTTCGAGTCACCCGTGCGGATCGAAGTCCGCGAGGGGGTACGGCTCGCGTTCGGCGAGTCGATGGACCCCGGCGCGGAGGTCACGATCAATCACGACATCGACCGCCACAACTTCGAGCAGCTCCCCGCCGGAACACCTTTCGGCTGGCTGCGCGACGGCACCGCCTGGCCCTTCGAGGCGCGCGCGCCCGACGGCGCGCGACGTCTCGCGCGAGCTGCTCTTCGTCGAGAGACGGCGTGCTGCGCGCCGGCCGCTCCTTCGTCCCGATCATGATGACCACCGACCGCCGCATCGCCCTGTCCGACTGCCTCTTCTACGCAGTGCAACCGGCCGCATAGAAGGCGAGCGCGACGGCGAGGCCGCTCAGGATCGCGATCGCCCCGCGGAGCTGGTGGCGCAGCCGGAACCGCACCATCTCGAGCGGAAGGTCCCTGACTTGATCCGGCGGCATGTCCTCGAACAGGCGGTGACCGCCGTTCCTCCCCACGGTGAAGTGGACGATCAAGGCGGGAACGAAGACCGCCAGAAGCAGTGCCACCAGGACCGCGCCCACCGACCAGTCTCCCGTCATGGAAGTCGTATCGGCATCGAGAGGCGGGACTTGGCGTGGCCTTTGCGATCAGCCTTCCGTCCCTTCGCGCCCTGCCATTCACTCTCTCGGCACCGGCCGCTCGCCCGCGCGCGTCGCGCCGATGACGATCGCGTCGGCGATGGCCGCGATCGCGATGTCGAGGGATTCGAGCGTGGCGCGGCCGTCGCTGTCGGTCCACTCGCGGAAGGGGCGGGGGTGGGTCTCGTGCTCGACGGCGCGCCATGCGGTGCGGGCTTTGCGCGGGTCCTCGCCGGCGGTCTCGACGCGCGCGGCGGCGGTGATGCGCAGCGCGACGGCTCCCTCGTCGTGCAGCGTGACTTCGACGGCGTGCAGGCGTATGGCGAGCAGCGTGTCGGCGCGATCCACCGTCGGCATGATGCTGCGGCGGCGCGCGAGCCGGCTGGTCACGACCTCGGCGAAGCGCGTCTGAAGCTCGCGCTCCTCGACGAGCGGAGCGAGCGCCTCGTTCAGCCGCGGGACGGCCGCGGCGGGCGAATCGGCCGACGCCAGGACGGGGACGATCGCGCGGCAGATCGGCCGTGCGAACTCCGCGTTGCCGCGGTTCCCCTCGAGACACGTCGCGACGTCGGGCGCGCGCGCGTCAGGGCCTTCGGTGAGTCCGGCACCGGGCGCGGAGCGGATCTCGACCGCGACGCGCTCCTGGGGCTCGATGCGGCTCTTCGGCGCGACGACCGCGCAGCCGAGCACGAGCGCGCCCGCGGCGGCGATGGCGAAGAACGCGATCGGCCGCGCGTGCATGGGCTACGGGTCCGCGTGCGCGAAGCGACCGCTCGACAGGAACTGCAGCGTCTGCTTCGCGACCTCGTCGGAGCGCATGATGAAGGTGTGCGCCTCGGCGACGGTGATGAAGTCGGTCATGCCCTCGAGGCGGGTGCTCGCGACGGCAACGGTGCCGTCGCTCGCGCCGTCGATCAGCGCCGCGCCGATCAGGTTTCGGCTCGTCGTGCCCGCGATCACGCCGAGCTCGAAGTCGGCGGGGGGAAGCGCGTTGGGAAAGCTCGCCGGATCGGTGCCCAGGCGCGCGGCCGTCGAGCCGAGCAGGAAGCGCAGCACGCTCGATCCGGCGACGACGTCGGCGAGCGGGCTGCCGTGATTCGGCGGCGCGAGCATCACGACGCGGCCGAGATTCACCGGCCGATGCGCCGCGACGTACGCGCGCGTGACGATGCCGCCGAGTGAGTGCGTGACGAAGTGGAGCTTCGGGGCCTCGAGACAGCAGTCGCGAAGCAGCCGGTCGAGCTGCGAGACCAACGCATCGGGTGACTGCGAACGCGAGAGCGTAGTCGAGGTTCACGACGCGGAAGCCGGCTGCCGAGACGGGCGCTTCGAGCGGCCGCATCGAGCGCTCGCCGCGGTACAGGCCGTGCAGCAGGACGACGATCTCGGCGTTCGCGCTCGCGAATCTCGGCGCGAGCAGCGTGGCGCAGAGAACCGCGACGGCCGCTCCGATGCGCCGATTCCCGCCTCTGCCGTCGCTCACGAGCGGATCGTAGGGGGCGCGCGAAAGCGAGTCCAATCTGCGATGATCGCAAGATGACGATCACCGACGGAACCGACCTGATCGACCCGCAGCGCTACGCGAGCCACGGCTACCCGCACGAGATCTGGCAGCGGCTGCGCACGGAGTCACCCGTGCACTGGTGCGATCCGGCCGACAACGTGCCGTTCTGGGCGATCACGAAGCACGCCCACATCTCGGAAGTCTCGAAGCAGCCCGACGCGTTCCTGTCCGCGAAGGGAATCGTGCCGCCGACGCGCGACGTCGCGGCGCGAATGGCGCGCGGCGAGAAGGGTCCGTTCGACATGATGCAGACCATCATCACGATGGACCCGCCCAAGCACCGCAAGTACCGCAAGGTCGCGAGCCCGTGGTTCACGCCGCAGGCGCTCTCGCGCGTGGACGAGGTCGTGACTTCGAGCGCGAAGCGGCTCGTCGACCGGCTCTACGAGGCGCAGCGCGGTGGCGAAGGCACGTGCGACTTCGTCACCGAGATCGCGGTGCAGCACCCGCTGCGCATCTTGTGCTCGATCCTCGGCGTTCCCGAAGCCGACGAGCCGGTGATCCTGCGCCTGACCCAGCAGCTCTTCGCCGCCGACGATCCCGAGTTCAAGCGCTCGGAAGCGGACCGCAACGCGGCCTTCACCGCGCTCGGGCTCGAGTTCCTGCAGTACTTCGGAAAGATCATCGCGGACCGGCGCGCGAAGCCGAGCGACGATCTCGCCGGCGTGCTCGCCAACGCGCAGGTCGACGGCGCGCCGATGGGCGACATCGAGACGCTCGGCTACTACCTGATCACCTTCACGGCCGGCCACGACACCACGCGAAACGCCATCGCCGGCGGCATGCACGCGCTGATCGAGAACCCGGCCGAGCGCGCGAAGCTGCGCAGCGATCCGGCGGGGCGCGTGGCCGACGCGGTCGAGGAGATCGTGCGCTGGACGACGCCGGTCAACTTCATGATGCGCACGGCGGCGCGCGACTACGAGCTCGGCGACGTGAAGCTCCGCAGCGGCGATCGCCTGATGCTCTTCTACGCCTCGGCGAACCGCGACGAGGACGTCTTCCCCGACCCCTACACGTTCCGCATCGACCGCCACCCGAATCCGCACCTCGGCTTCGGCATCGGCGAGCACTTCTGCCTCGGCTCGCACCTCGCGCGCCGCTCGCAGCGTGCGCTGTTCAGCGAGCTGGTCCGCCGGCTCGACGACGTCGAGATCGCGGGCCCCGTCGAGCGCCTGGCCGCGAGCTTCGTCGCCGGCATCAAGCACCTGCCGATCCGCTACCGGCTCACTGCATGACGATCCGCATCGTCGCGCTGGTGGTCCTGACCCTGGCGGCGACGGTGAAGGCGCAGACGGTCAGCGACCCGGAGCTCGTGGTCGAGCAGGTTCTGGCGCCCGGATCGCTCAGCCAGCCGACCACGCTCGCGTTCCTCGGCGCCGACGACTTCCTGGTGCTCGAGAAATCGACCGGCTCGGTGCGGCGGGTCGTCGGCGGGACGCTCTTGCCCGCGCCGGTGCTGACCGTCGCGGTGAACGCCGTGAGCGAGCGCGGACTGCTCGGGATCGCGATCAACACCGAGAACCCGCCGGCCGTCTTCCTGTACCTGACCGAGGCCGCGACACCGGGCGGTGCCGCGATCGCGAACCGCGTGTACCGGTACGTCTGGAACGACGCGACCGGAACGCTCGTCAGCCCGACGCTGATCCTCGATCTGCCGGTCACGACCGGGCCCGAACCACGATGGCGGCGTGCTGGTGCTCGGCACGCCCGGCGAGTTCCCCGGCGTCGGCGACGGTGCGGAGCTCTACGCGGTGATCGGCGATCTCAACCGAAGCGGTCAGCTGCAGAACAACGCCGCGGGCGCCGCGCCCGACGACACCGGCGTGATCTTCCGCGTCCTGCAGGACGGCTCCGCGGCGCCGGGCAATCCCTTCGCGCCGTACTGCGGCGCGACGACGACGCAGACCTGCACGATCGACGCGAACTGTCCCGGCGGCCGAGACCTGCCGCACGCAGGTCGCGCGCTACTGGGCGTATGGAGTCCGCAACAGCTTCGGGCTCGCGATCGATCCCGTGACCGGCGACCTCTGGGACACCGAGAACGGCCCCGGCGACGATGGACGAGGTCAACCGCGTGACGGCGGGATTCAACAGCGGCTGGACCGACCTGATGGGCCCCGACGCGCTCGACCCGCAGGGCGTCGCGGACCTCTTCCACATGCCGGGCGCGGGCATCACGTACGGCGATCCCGAGTTCTCGTTCCTCGACACGAACGCCCCGACCGCGATCGTGTTTCCGAGTGGCAGCTCGCTCGGTCCCCACTACGACGACGTCGCGATCGTCGCCGACAGCAACCTCGGCCAGCTCTACGCGCTGCCGCTCGATGCGCCGCGCACCGGCTTCGCGCTCGCCGGCGCGCTCGCCGACCGGGTCGCCGACACGCAGACCGAGGCGAACGCGCTGCGCATCGGTCAGGGCTTCGGCTCGATCACCGATCTCGAGATCGCGCCCGACGGAGACCTGTACGTCGTCTGCGATCGCGGGCGGGACCGTGTACCGGATCTCCGGCCCGCTGCCCGCGGTGCCGACGCTTCCCGGTGTCGCAGAAATCGCCGTCGCCGCGCTGCTCGCCGCGGCCGCCATCTCTTCAGGCCGCGCCCGCCGCCGCCGATCCGGGGGCTGAACCGCGAGGAGCCCGCGTTGTCCAAAGTCCCGTCGATCAAGGCCACCGGTTTTCAGTCCGCGGGCGACGACCTGTGCAAGCTCGTCGAGACGGGCGTGATTCCGCGCGCCGAGCTCGAGGCCAAGCTCGAGCCGGGCGACCTGCGTTACCTGGACAAGCAGCTCGCGGCGAGCATGTGGGTGCCGATCGACACCTACCGCCGGGTCGTCGAGCTCCTGGTCGAGTACGAGGCCCCGGGCTCCGCCGAGGCGTACCTGCACGAGCGCGGCATGCGCGCCGGCGAACGCCTGCACAAGGCCGGACTCTACCGCCAGTTCGAGGCCTCGACCGAGGTCTGGGGCAATCGCGTCGGCAGCATCGCGACCACCATGTCGGCGGTCATCTACAACTTCACGCGCTGGACCTTCGAGATGGCCGGGGACGAGCGCAGCTTCCGCATCATCGTCGACGACGCGGAGCACTTCCCCGAGATCTCGCGCTTCACCACCCAGGGCTTCATCGAGTACACCTCGCGCGCGGTCTCGGGCAACTTCGACCGCGTGAAGAGCGAGCGCGTCAAGCCCGGCCGGATCGTCTTCACGGGCACCCGCGCGAAGTAGGCCGCGCGCGTCGCGCCACAGCGGGGTGTTCGAGATCAGCCGCTCGATGCCGCTCCGCTCGAAGTCGAGCTGCTGCATGATCTGGTAGAAGCCGCGGTCGAGCTCGCCGATCATGTCCGTGATCGGGCGCACGCCGATGCCCTTGCGCTTGGGCGCGCCGGGAGTCGTGTGCGCGCTCAGGTAGCAGTAGTCGGCGTGCTCGGCGAAGCTGGTCGAGGTCCTCTGGCCGCGGATCACGAACTCGTCGCCCGAGATGTCGGCGCGGGTGGCGAGGCCAGTGTCAGAGGACCTGATACCCGAAGCGTAAGAGGACACCCAGATTTCCGCATCTCTCGATGAGGGCCGGCGCTCCATCCGACCTCCCCCGTGGAGACCGTGGACCGCCCGGCTTCACCGGGAGGTGCGCAAAAGTCCGTGTCCTCTTAGCCGCTCGATATCACGTCCTCTGGCACCCGACCCGCGCTCGCCGGCTCGACCGCGATCGTGCTGTACTTGGGTCTGGTGACGCCGGTGCTCGCACAGATCCCGGACGGCGACATGAACGAGGACGATCGGCTCGACGCCGCGGACGCGCTCATCATGACGCGAATCCTGGAGGGGACCGTGCCGGAGACGAGCGCAGAGCAGGCGCGCGGGGACATCGCGCCGCTGGAGCTCGCGCCGGAGACGCCCTCGGACCTGAACGCCGGGGACCTGATCCTGCTGCTGCGCGCGATTCGGGGGGACGACGTGGACGGAGACGGCGTGCCCGCAGACCTGGAGCTTGCCGAGGGCGCGAGCCCGTTCCGCGAGGACAGCGACCGGGACGGCGTGCCCGACGACGTCGAGATCCTCACGCTCGGCAGCGACCCCGCGCGGGTCGACACCGACGCAGACGGCTTCGGGGACGAGATCGACCCAGACCCGGTGGCCGGGGTGGTGTTCTGGTACGGCGATCATCTGGGTAGCACGACGGTCCGCACGCGCTCGGACGGCGCGCTGCTGGAGCGCGTGGTGTACCGGCCGTACGGAGAGGCCGTCGCGATCGCGGGCGGCGCGGCGCAGCCGCCGGAGTTCGGCTACACGGGGCAGCGCTACGAGCGGAGCCTCGCGATCTACGACTACAACGCGCGCTGGTACGACCCCGCGCTCGGCCGCTTCCTGCAGCCGGATCCGATCGTGCCGAGCGCGACGAGTCCGCAGTCGCTCAACCGCTACGCGTATGTGCTGAACAATCCGATCGGCTTCACGGATCCGACGGGGAACTTCTCAATCAGCGGTACCTTCGGGGGCATCGGAAGCGCGTTCAACAGTGGATTCTCTAGCGTGAACTCGTTCTTCCGAAATGACCAAGGGCAGTTCAGCGTGCATCGGCTCAGTGATCCGCTGAGAATCTACCTCCCAGGGGCAGTCGCCGCGCCCATCGCTGGGATCATTGACGCTCTGGGGGGGCCTCACAGGCGGTTGTCGGAATAGGCACGCTCAACGCGGAGCGAACTCGGCAAGGCCTGAGCGGCGTGGGACTTGGTGCGCTATCCGCTCTCGGACTGCGAGAGGCGTTCACTGAACGGTGGGAGAGAGGCATACGTCAGACGTCCATTCCTCTACCGACCTCCATCAACGGGATGGTGAACTCAGTGGATATTCCAGAGAACGCGCGCGAGAACGGGATGCACGCCTGGCATGCGGGAACAAACGCCGCAGTCGCAAATCGATTGGGGCCTGCACTCGGGCCTGTTCAGGTGCTCGCTGGTCTCCTCCATGAGACGCCGCTCGACGCCGGGTCGTTCTCCGCGGAACAGCGACACCAAGGGAGTGTCAACCACCTGCTTGACTCGTCCAGCGACATCCTTGCCAACCTCTTTGGCCAAGCTGCCGGGTATCTCCTACCTCGATCCGCCGGAGCGTACATCTCACGCACCGTAGGGAACGCGATACCCGGCCCCCTTGACCGCGACCCGGGCGTCGGCGGCGCGGGCGGCTACCGCGGCAATCCAGTTGACGCCTGGGGAACAGGGCCTGGATATCCATGATGCCGCACTACTGGCGCTGCTGGGTTCTCGTCCTCGTGATCGTCACGACTGGCTGCCTTGGTACTGCAAGCACCATCCCGAACGGCGTCTACACTAGGATGGACGGTGGCGACTACCTTCAAATTAGCGACGACGAGATCCGTTTCTTCATCGCAGACGGGGCGCGGCCGCGAGAGGTTGTTGGCAAGACATCGTATACCTTCGGTTTCCAGCGAGACGGACGACTTCACGTGATCATCCGGTCGGCGGAACGAGATGATCTAGTTGGGCGTGTGTACTTTTTCTGGAACGGATCCGACTTCGCGATGTACGACCCGTCGACCGGGGTGACATCGAGTTTTTCGAGGCTCCAGGGCGGTGAATCGCCCTGACCCCGCAACCGAGGGAGTCAGGCTCTTCGGCGTGGCAGCTGATGCAGGCTCGCTCCGCGCAGGTTCTGAACGCCGGGGACCTGATCCTGCTGCTGCGCGCGATTCGGGGGGACGACGTGGACGGAGACGGCGTGCCCGCAGACCTGGAGCTTGCCGAGGGCGCGAGCCCGTTCCGCGAGGACAGCGACCGGGACGGCGTGCCCGACGACGTCGAGATCCTCACGCTCGGCAGCGACCCCGCGCGGGTCGACACCGACGCAGACGGCTTCGGGGACGAGATCGACCCAGACCCGGTGGCCGGGGTGGTGTTCTGGTACGGCGATCATCTGGGTAGCACGACGCTCCGCACGCGCTCGGACGGCGCGCTGCTGGAGCGCGTGGTGTACCGGCCGTACGGAGAGGCCGTCGCGATCGCGGGCGGCGCGGCGCAGCCGCCGGAGTTCGGCTACACGGGCCAGCGTTACGAACAGAGCCTCGCGATCTACGACTACAACGCGCGCTGGTACGACCCCGCGCTCGGCCGCTTCCTGCAGCCGGATCCGATCGTGCCGAGCGCGACGAGTCCGCAGTCGCTCAACCGCTACGCGTATGTGCTGAACAATCCGATCGGCTTCACGGATCCGACGGGGAACGTGCCGCAGTGGCTGAGCACATCCTGGAACACGGTCTCGAGCGCGGCTTCGGCGGCGTACGGTTTTGCGTCGGACGCGATCGGAGCCTTCGGCAGCGCGGGAGTGTGGGGCGGCTCAGGTCCGGGCTCGATGCCGATCTCGAGCTACGGCAGCCAAGCGGGAGTGTTCTCTTTAGAGGCTCCCTCATCGAGCGGTTCGAGCGGGCAATCGCAGTTCGGAATCGCGCTGCTGCCTGACGAGGAGCAGACGTCCCAATGGACACAGTACGCGCTTGTGGACGGGGTGTACGATAGTGAGACGGGCCAGCTGACGCTTACCGATCGGGATACCGGCGAGACCGCTACGGGGAAGTTCGAGTCCGGCGGGAAGCCATTCGGTGATCCTATTGAGCCCGGTCGCTACGAGATCCTGGACCAAGCCCGAAACCCGAATTCCTGGCGGCTCGATCCCATTGACTCGCAGCTTCGCGACGACACCCACGATGCGACCGGCCGCACACATTTCCGTCTTCACGGCCCCGGCCGCACGATCGGTTGCGTGGCCGCATGCACCGCTTCGGATTGGGGGCCCACCAAGAGCCTGTTGAATCGGACCTCGACAACGACGGTGCCGGACAACGCGACTCCGTGGTGGCGCTTCTGGTCGTCGGAGAGCGTGACGAAGTACGGCACGCTGGAGGTCAAGTAGGTGCCCACGGACTCTGCGCTCGAAGATCGGAGCCTAGCGTCGTCGCCCATGGAGCTGCTTCAAGGAGCAGCGACATGCGTGGCGCTGACCGTGCTCGCGTATGCTCGAATGACCGGGGCCGACCCGCTGTTCCAGTTCGTGTGGTGGAGCCGCACAGGATCCGGTCTGCTGTTCGCCCTCCTGGCGACGGCCTCCGTCGCTTCAGTGTCTCTGGTCATCGGAGCGAGGCGAACTCCGAGAGAGCGAGCTGTTCAGATCATCTCCCATTTCGCTACATCGGCGGTCGCGCTGGCCATAGGCAGCGCACTCCTGGCGTACCTCTCTGCGAGCCCGGGCGAGATACTGCGATTCGTCGCAGCGCCGATCGTGCTGCCCCTACTCGTCGTGATCACGGTGGCGAACGGTCTACTCTCGAGACGGATGGAACGAGCTGAGACCTACGCCTCTGCGAGGTGGCCACCTGAGCTTTCTCTTGCTCTCGGGGCAATCGTCGCCGCAGTCGGGGTCCATCTTGGTACCAATGCGATCGGCGTGGAGAGCTTTGCCATCCAGGCACTGCTCGTCCTTCTAGGCGTGGTCTGGCCAGCGGTCGGCTTCTTCACCGCGGCCGTCAGCCTGCGTGCAGGTGAACGCCTGGGATCGCTGTCGGGATTGAGCGCGGCTGTTGGATCATGCGCGATGATCGCGCTTCTCTCTCTTCTTTGAGTGACCTGATCCCCGAAATCTCCTCCGAGCGAAGCCAGAGAATTCTTGAACCGAAATGGGAAGAGCGGGATGCGGAAATCGAGATCTTCGACCGAGCAGCAAGCGGCGCACGCCGATCGACGCGCCGCTCGCTGTTCATCCCGGCAGTCCGAGTCCCTCGCGTCGCGATGATGTTGCGCAGGATGTTGTTCGTGCCGCCACTCGCGGGCCGCGCCTACACGTACAACGCCTTCGGAGAAATGACCCGCGCAACACAGAGCGGCGTAGCTCTAGCCGATCTCACCTACGACGCGAGCGGGCGGCGCACCAAGATCATCGATCGAACCCAGAACACCCCGGTCGTCCGCTTCCTGGTGACGGACGACTTCGAGTGGGACGAGACGAGCAAGCTCGCAAAGATCCACATCTCGCTCGGCGGCTCGCTGATCGCTACGCGGCTCGAGCGGTTCGCGGCCCAGGCCGCCGCGCCGCCTGCCGCACCGATCGGGCGCGGGACCGGGTGGGGAATCGTGCTGCTTCCGGCGGGGATGGCGGGGCTGCTGCTCGGTCTGCAGCTGATCCTCCTCCGGAAGCAGCGCGCCCCCGTGTCCCGACCCGCGCTCGCCGGCTCGACCGCGATCGTGCTGTACTTGGGTCTGGTGACGCCGGTGCTCGCACAGATCCCGGACGGCGACATGAACGAGGACGATCGGCTCGACGCCGCGGACGCGCTCATCATGACGCGAATCGTTGATGGGACCGTGCCGGAGACGAGCGCCGAGCAGGCGCGCGGGGACATCGCGCCGCTCGAGCTGGCGCCCGAGACGCCCTCGGACCTGAACGCCGGAGACCTGATCCTGCTGCTGCGCGCGATCCGGGGGGACGACGTGGACGGAGACGGCGTGCCCGCAGACCTGGAGCTTGCCGAGGGCGCGAGCCCGTTTCGCGAGGACAGCGACCGGGACGGCGTGCCCGACGACGTCGAGATCCTCACGCTCGGCAGCGACCCCGCGCGGGTCGACACCGACGCAGACGGCTTCGAGGACGAGATCGACCCAGACCCGGTGGCCGGGGTGGTGTTCTGGTACGGCGATCACCTGGGCAGCACGACGCTGCGCACGCGCTCGGACGGCGCGCTGCTGGAGCGCGTGGTGTACCGGCCGTACGGAGAGGCGGTCGCGACCGCGGGCGGCGCGGCGGAGCCACCGGAGTTCGGCTACACGGGGCAGCGCTACGAGCGGAGCCTCGCGATCTACGACTACAACGCTCGCTGGTACGACCCCGCGCTCGGCCGCTTCCTGCAGGCGGATCCGATCGTGCCGAGCGCGACGAGTCCGCAGTCGCTCAACCGCTACGCGTATGTGCTGAACAATCCGATCGGGCGAGTCGACCCGACGGGTAACGTCTCGGTGAGTGGGATCTTCGGCGGGATCGCGAGTGTCGCCAGATACGCGTTTTCACCTGTTCGCCACTTCGCATCCGGGTTCGGTTCATCCTTCGCCTACAGCGCATTCGGCTTCGGCAGTGCCCCGAGCGGCTCCGGACTCGGTTTCGGAACCCGGGGCCGGCTTCGGTTCGCTAGTCGGAGCCGTTCCTGGAGTGACCGCGAATCTTCTCTCTGTTCCGCTCGGTGGGCTGGGGCGCGCCTTCGAATCACTGCCCGGTGTCACTGCAGGGGCTAGCTGGTTCTCAACAGCTGACCGAGCGCTGCGCGGGTATGGCAGCGGGGTCACGACGCGGGTGGACTCTATCAGCACGACCTATCGAAACCCGCTGTCCCTCCAGGCGAACGACATCGTCAGCGTCGGAGAAGGTCTGTTCGTGGGCAACCTAGGGGGGATCGTGAACGGTGCCATCGATGCGATTCCCGGCCTGGGCGGACCCAACGCCCAAGGAGCCGTCGATCTCGTGTCCGCGGTCGTACCCCGCTATGGCAGAACCGCGGGTCCGAACTACACTGGCGACCCACTCCACAATGCCGTGGACGTCGACTCTTCATCCCATGACCAGGAGTACGAGCGGTCATCATTCAGGGATCAGACTTAGTATGATCGCCAACTCACCCGAGATTTGACACGAAGCTTGGTGTCGGGGCCCCAACCCGGTGTCTACGGGCAGGCGTACCGACTCGCTGAGATCTCGCTGTTCTTGGTCAAGGCACCTGCTCAGGACGCCGCGTTCGGGGTTTACGATGCCCTCAACCGGTAGCTCTCCGCTTGCAGACGCCTGTTCTACAGTGGCCATCGCCGCGATCCTGCTCCTGCTTCCAGGCTGCGCGAACTACCGCGGCTATACCGTACACGTCGCGCCTGGTGACCCCGCGCGGGTTGAGAAGGCTGAAGTAATCGCCGTCCTGTCAGGAATTGAAAGAGTCGCCACGAGCCTTCAACTTGAACGCCGCGACGACGATGCAATGAGGAAGCATCATCAGACAGCGATTCCCTCTGAACAGCTGGTTGCTTCCTGGACCAATCTGTACAGGTCTACCGAGAGATATCGATCCGGGGTGTTTGTGACGGTGTTTGTAGATTCAGATCCGGCACAGATCCGAATAGTAATCAACGATTGGCAGCAGATAGGCGGAACTCCGTTGCTAGAGGCAGTCAGAGCGGCTGTCACCGCAGAGCTGAGTCGAACCTTCAAGGAGAGTCAGGTGAGCGTTGAAGCTCAATCGCTGGGACTCTGGGCGCCATAGTGAACCGCCCCGGATTTCCCGGAGGCTCTGCCGTGTCCTGAGATTGATGGAGGGAGAAGCCTGGATTCCGCTGTCATGATTGCAATAGGAGGGCGACATGGCGCGGAGAGGCTATGACCCGATCCCCGAGAACTCCTCCGAGCGAAGCTGGAGAATTCTAGAATCGAGACGAGGAGAGAGGGATGCGGAAGTCGACATCATCGACCGCGCAGATCGCGGCGCGCGCCGATCGACGCGCCGCTCGGTGCCTCACCCCGGCAGCCCGAGTCCGCGCGTCGCGATGATGTTGCGCAGGATGTTGTTCGTGCCGCCCTGGATCGTGTAGGCGGGCGCGTAGAGCAGCGTGCGGGCGGCGCGACCGGCGAGCGGCGCGCGGGGGTCGGAAGCGTCGAGCGCGCCGGAGTGGCCGAGGATCTGCGAGACGAGGTCGGTGATGCGCTGCTCGAGCGTGGTGCAGAAGGTCTTGGCGACGGCGGCCTCGTGGTTGGGTACGCGGCCGGTCGAGAGCAGCTCGGCGACGCGGTAGATCAGGCCGCGGCCGGCGCGAAAGGCGATCTCGAGCCCGGCGATCTTCTCGCGCAACACCGGATCGCGTCGGGTCAGGCCCTGCTCGCGCGCGAAGGCCTTCGCGTCGCGCCAGAGCGGCGTGTTCGAGATCAGCCGCTCGATGCCGCTCCGCTCGAAGTCGAGCTGCTGCATGATCTGGTAGAAGCCGCGGTCGAGCTCGCCGATCAGCGCGGTTCGCGGCACGCGCACGTCGTCGAAGAAGAGCTCGCCGAAGTGCGACTCGCCGACCATGTCCACGATCGGGCGGATCGGTGATGCCGGGCGCGTTCATCGGCACGAGCAGCTCGCTGATGCCCTTGTGCTTGGGCGCGTCGGGGTTGGTGCGCGCGACCAGGTAGCAGTAGTCGGCGTGCTCGGCGAAGCTGGTCCAGGTCTTCTGGCCGCGGATCACGAACCCGTCGCCGTCGAGGTCCGCGCGGGTGGTGAGCCCGGCGAGGTCGCTGCCGGCGTTGGGCTCGCTCATGCCGATGCAGAAGCTGATCTCGGCGCGCGCGATGCGCGGCACGAGCTCGGACTTCTGCGCGGGCGTGCCGTGCGCGAGCAGCGCGGGGCCGATCTGCCGGTCGCCGAACCAGTGCGCGGCGACGGGCGCGCCCGCGAGCAGAAGCTCCTCGGTCACGATCAGCCGGTCGAGGTAGCTGCGCTCCTGACCGCCGTATCGTTTCGGCCAGGTCATGCCGAGCCAGCCGCGCGCGGCGAGGCGGCGCGAGAACTCGGGATCGAAGCCGGCGATCCAGCCGTCCTCGGGGAAACGGCGGGAGCGCACCGCGGGGTCGGATGCGGCGAACGCGCGCACGTCTTCGCGCAGCCGCGCCTGCTCGGGCGAGTCGCGGAAGTCCACTACGCCGGCGCCAAGCTCCCGGCGCACGCGCGCGAGGGCCTCTTCGATCTTCTCGGCCTTGCCGAACGCCGACAGGCGGACGTAGCCCTCGCCGCAGGCTCCGAAGCCCGCGCCCGGCGTGCACACGACGTTGGCGCGCGTCAGCAGGCGGTCGAAGAAGTCCCACGACCCCACACCCTTCGGTGTCGCAATCCAGGCGTAGGGCGCGTTCTCGGCGCCGAAGACGCGCAGGCCCGCGGCGCTCATCGCGGTCCGGATCGTGCTCGCGTTGCGCATGTAGTAGTCGATGTTCGCGCGCGTCTCGCGCCGGCCCGCGTCGGTGTAGCAGGCCGCGGCGCCGGCCTGGATCGGATAGCTCGCGCCGTTGAACTTCGTCGATTGCCGCCGCAACCAGAGCCGGTGCAGCTCGACGGGGTTCCCGTTCGCGTCCTTGCCGACGAGCTCCTTCGGCACCACCACGTAGCCGCAGCGAAGACCGGTGAAGCCGGCGAGCTTCGAGAAGCTGCGGAACTCGATCGCGACCTCGCGCGCGCCGGGGATCTCGTAGATCGACCGTGGAATCGACGCGTCGCGGATGTAGCCCGCGTACGCGGCGTCGTAGAGGAGCACCGCGTCGTTCGCCTTCGCCCAGCGCACCCACTCCGCGAGCTCGGCCTTCGTCGCGACCGCGCCGGTCGGGTTGTTCGGAAAGCACAGGTAGACCAGATCGACCGGCGCGTCGGGCGGTGTCGGCCGGAAGCCGTTCGCCTCGGTGCAGGGCAGGTACGTGATCCCGTCGTAGCGGCCGCTCTCGCCGGCCGCGCCGGTGTGCCCCGCCATCACATTGGTGTCGACGTACACGGGGTACACCGGATCGGGGATCGCCACGCGCGCCGCGGTGGCGAAGATCTCCAGGATGTTGCCGCTGTCGCACTTGCTGCCGTCGGAGACGAAGACCTCGTCGGGCGCGACGTTCGCGCCGCGCGCCTTGAAGTCGTGCTCCGCGATCGCGTCGCGCAGGAAGTCGTAGCCCTGCTCGGGGCCGTAGCCGCGGAACGTCTCGCCGACGCCCAGCTCGTCGATCGCGCGGTGCATCGCGTCGCGGATCGAGGCCGGAATCGGCAGCACCACGTCGCCGATGCCGAGCCGGATGATGTCGGCCTTCGGGTTCGCGTCCTGGAAGGCGCGCACGCGCCGGCCGATCTCCGGAAACAGGTAGCCGGCCGCGAGCTTCAGGTAGTGGTCGTTGATCCGGGCCATGTCGGAGATTCCTCAGTCGGTCGGGAGTGTAGCCAGTATCAGATCCGCGATGCCGGCGACAGACCCGGTCGAGGCGGTCACGCGCACGCGCAGGCGCGGGTGCGCGCGCGCCGCCGCCTCGACCAGGCGCGGCACGTCCTCGGCCGCGTGCAGGCCCGGCACGAGGAAGAACGGGTGCACGAACAGCTCCTCGACGCCGTCGGCCGCGCAGGCGTCGACCGCCTGCTCGATCGACGGCTCGGCGAGCTCCATGTGCGCGACGTAGACCGCGGAGCCCGGGCCGGCGCAGCCGCACCTGCTCGGCGACCCACGACAGGTGCGCGTGCGCGTCGGCCTTGCGCGAGCCGTGATCGACGATCAGGAGCGCCCGCTTCACCAGTAGTCCGCCGAGATCACCAGGTCGGCCTGCACGCGCACGGCGCAGGCGAGCCGAAGCTCGGGCGCGACGCGATTGCGCGCCTTCGCGCGCCGCTCGACCGGCGCCTCGCGCGACCGGCGCGCGAGGCGCCGGTCGAGCGGCGCGCGAAGCGGCGCGATCCGCGTCTCGCCCGAGCTCCGGCTCCGCCTGCGCGGTCCGCGTGCAGGCCGATCTGGTGATCTCGGCGGAGTACTGGTGAACCGGGCGCTCCTGATCGTCGATCACGGGTCGCGCAAGACCGACGCGCACGCGCACCTGTCGTGGGTCGCCGAGCAGGTGCGGCTGCGCCCGGGCTCCGCGTCTACGTCGCGCACATGGAGCTCGCCGAGCATCGAGCAGGCGGTCGGCGCCTGCGCGGCCGACGGCGTCGAGGAGCTCTTCGTGCACCCGTTCTTCCTCGTGCCGGGTCTGCACGCGGCCGAGAAGCTGTCCGCGACTCGTCGAAGCGGCGGCACGCGCGCACCCGCGCCTGCGCGTGCGCGTGACCGCTTCGATCGGGTCTGTCGCCGGCATCGCGGATCTGATACTGGCTACACTTGCCTGAGGAATCTCCGATGGCTCGAATGGACGAGGCTACCTGTTCCCCGAGATCGGCCGTCGCGTCGCGGCGTATCAAAAGGACCACCCCGACGCCCGCATCATCCGGCTCGGCATCGGCGACGTCGTGCTGCCGCTGTCCGGTGCGATCTGCGAGGCCATGCACGCGGCCGTCGACGAGATGGCCAGCGAGCAGGACTTTCAGCGGCTACGGCCCCGAGCAGGGCTACGACTTTCTGCGCGAGGCGATCGCCGAGAACGACTTCGCCAGCCGCGGCGTCGAGGTGCGCCGCCGAGATCTTCGTCTCCGACGGCTCGAAGTGCGACAGCGGCAACATCCGGAGATCTTCGCCGCCGACGCGCGAGTCGCGGTGCCGGATCCGGTCTATCCCGTCTACGTCGACACCAACGTCATGGCCGGCCGCACCGGCGCGCCCGGACGCGAGCGGGCGCTACGCCGGGCTTCTCTACCTCGAAGGCAACGAGGCGAACGGCTTCTGCCCGTCGCCGCCGGCCGAGCCGCGTCGACCTGGTCTACCTCTGCTTCCCGAACAACCCGACCGGCAGCCGTCGCCGACCCGGGCGCAGCTCGAAGAGTGGGTCGCGTGGGCGAAGAAGAACGAGCGCGATTCTGCTGTTCGACGCGGCCTACGAGGCCTACATCACCGATCGCGAGCATCCCGCACTCGATCTACGAGATCCCCGGCGCGCGCGAGGTCGCGATCGAGTTCCGCAGCTTCTCGAAGACCGCCGGCTTCACCGGCGTTCGCTGCGCCTACGTCGTGGTCCCCGACGAGCGAGCTCGACGGCAAGGCGTGCCGGGGAACCCCGTGGAACCGCGCCACCCATCAGGTTCAACGGCGTGTCGTACGAGTGCAGCGGCTGCCGAGGCCGTCTACGGCCGAGCGCGGCCAGCGCGAAGTGCGCGAGCGGATCGAGTACTACATGACCAACGCCGGCATCATTCGCGACGGTCTCGCCAAGCTCGGTCTGAAAGTGTTCGGCGGCGTCAACGCGCCGTACGTCTGGGTGAAGACCCCCGCCGGGTCGACTCGTGGAGCTTCTTCGACCGGCTGCTCGATCGCGCCAAGGTCGTCGGCACGCCGGGCGCAGGTTTCGGCGCCTGCGGCGAGGGCTACTTTCGCCTGTCGGCTTTCGGCAAGCGCGAGAACGTCGAAGAGGCAATCGAGAGGATTCGCGGAGGCCGCGTAGTGGACTACCGCGACTCGCCCGAGCAGGCGCGGCTGCGCGAACATGCGCCGCGTTTCGCCGCATCCGCGGTGCGCTCCCGCCGTTTCGAGGACGGCTGGATCACCAGCTTCGATCCCCGAGTTCTCACGCACGTCGGCCGCGGCTGGCTCGGCATGACCTGGCCGAAACGATACGGCGGTCAGGAGCGCAGCTACCTCGACCGGCTGATCAGTGACCGAGGAGCTCTCCTCGCGGCACGCCCGCGCACTGGTTCGGCGACCGGCAGATCGGCCCCGCGCTGCCTACGCGCACGGCACGCCCGCGCAGAAGTCCGAGCCACGCATCGCGCGGTGGGCAGTTTCTGCATCGCATGAGCGAGCCCAACGCCGGCAGCGACCTCGCCGGGCTCACCACCGGCGCGAGGAGCAACGGGTTCGTGATCCGCGGCCAGAACCTCGAGGCTTCGCCGAGCGGCACCGCCGACTACTGCTACCTGGTCGCGCGCACAAATTCCGACGCGCCGAGCACAAGGGCATCAGCGAGCTGCTCGTGCCGATGAACGCGCCCGGCATCACGATCCGCCGATCGTGGACATGGTCGGCGAGTCGCACTTCGGCGAGCTCTTCTTCGACGACGTGCGCGTCGCGAACCGCGCTGATCGGCGAGCTCGACCGCGGCTTCTACCAGATCATGCAGCAGCTCGACTTCGAGCGGAGCGGCATCGAGCGGCTGATCTCGAACCACCTGCTGTGGCGCGACGCAAAGGCCTTCGCGCGCGAGCAGGGCCTGACCCGACGCGATCCGGTGTTGCGCGAGAAGATCGCCGGGCTCGAGATCCACCTTCGCGCCCGCCGCGCCCTGATCTACCGCGTCGCCGAGCTGCTCTCGACCGGCCGCGTACACCACGAGGCCGCCGTCGCCAAGACCTTCTGCACCACGCTCGACAGCGCATCACCGATCTCGTCTCAGCAGATCCTCGGCCACTCCCCCGAGCTCGACGCTTCCGACCCCCGCGCGCGGGCTCCGCCCGTCGCGCCGCCCGCACGCTGCCTCTACACGCGCCCTACACGAGATCCAGGCGGCGCGAACGACGTCCTGCGCAACATCATCGCGACGCGCGGACTCGGGCTGCCGGGGGTGAGGCACCGAGCCGCGTCGATGCACAGCGCGCGATCTGCGCGGTCGATGATGTCGACTTCCCATCCCTCCTCTCCTCGTCTCGATTCTAGAATTCTCCAGCTTCGCTCGGAGGAGTTCTCGGGGATCGGGTCATAGCCTCTCCGCGCAGTGTGTATTGCAATCGTGACAGCGGAATCCAGGCTTCTCCCTCCATCAATCTCAGGACACGGCAGACCTCCGGGAAATCCGGGGCGGTTCACTATGGCGCCCAGAGTCCCAGCGTGGACGCTCACCTGACTCTCCTTGAAGGTTCGACTCAGCTCGGTGTCGGTGACAGCCGCTCTGACTGCCTCTAGCAACGGAGTTCACCTATCTGCTGCCAATCGTTGATTACTATTCGGATCTGTGCCGGATCTGAATCTACAAACACCGTCACAAACACCCCGGATCGATATCTCTCGGTAAACCTCTGTACAGATTGGTCCAGGAAGCGACCCACTGCTCGCCGTCTGATGATGCTTCCTCATTGCATCGTCGTCGCGGCGTTTCAAGGTTCGTGGCGACTCTTTCAATTCCTGACAGGACGGCGATTACTTCAGCCTTCTCAACCCGCGCGGTCCAGGCGCGACGTGTACGGTATAGCCGCCTGGCGGTCGCCTGGAGCGACAGGATCGCGGCGATGGCCACTGTAGAACAGGCGTCTGCAAGCGGAGAGCTACATTGCAGGGCATCGTAAACCCCGAACGCGGCGTCCTGACCGTGCCTTGACCAAGAACAGCGAGATCTCAGCGAGTTGCGTACGCCCTACCATGACACCGGGTTGGGGCCCGACCAAGCTTCGTGTCAAATCTCGGGTGAGTTGGCGATGATCTCAGAGTCTGATCCCTGAATGATGACCGCTCGTACTCCTGGTCATGGGATGAAGAGTCGACGTCCACGGCGACATGTGGAGTGGGTCCACGTGTAGTTCGGACCCGCGGCTCTGCTGCCATAGCGGGTGCACAACCGCAGACACGAGATCGAGCACTTGGGCGTTGGGTCCCGCCCAGGCCGGGAATCGCATCGATGGCACGCCTCACGATCCCCCTAGGTCCACAAACAGACCTTCTCCGACGCTGACGATGTCGTTCCGCCCTGGAGGGACAGCGGGTTTCGAATGGCTGATGCTGACCGCGTCGTGACCCCGCCATACCCGCGCAGCGCTCGGTCAGCTGTTGAGAACCAGCTAGCCCCTGCAGTGACACCGGGCGGGAAGAGCGCGCCCCAGCCCACCGAGCGGAACAGAGAGAAGATTCGCGGTCGCTCCAGGAACGGCTCGACTAGCAAACCGAAGCCGGCCCCAGTTGCCGAAACCGAGTCGGAGCCGCTGGGCACTGCCGAAGCCGATGCGCTGTAGGTCGAACCGGTGAACCGGTCCGGACAAGAGGATGCCGAAGTGGCGAACGGTGAAACACGGTGCTCTGGCAATTTTC
>CAVPHD010000002.1:0-136179 GCA_963704165.1 uncultured delta proteobacterium
GAAGGCGGCGCTGGTCCACCTCACGAAGCAACTCGCCCCCGAACTCGGACCAGGCGTGCGCGTCAACGCCATCTGCCCAGGGTTGATCAAGACCGACTTCGCCAAGATCTTGTGGGAAGGTGACCGTGGCAGCGAGGTTGCCGCTGCCTACCCGCTCGGACGGCTCGGCGAAGTCGAGGACATCGCCGCCGCCGCGCTGTGGTTGGCCGCCGATTCCGGCTCGTGGATCACCGGTCAGGCAATCGTGCTCGACGGTGGTGGTCTCGTGCAGTTCAGGACCATCGCCTGAAGTCGGCCCGGCAAGTAGGGTCGACCGCGCGATCGTTGAGACGCGAGCGTCGGCACGAGGGGAGAGCGGTGGAGATCACAGACTTCGCGATGAGCTATTTCAGTCTCACGGGCAAGAACGCGATCGTGACCGGCGGCAACACCGGACTCGGTCAGGCGTTCTCCCTGGCGCTCGCGAAGGGTGGCGCCAACGTGTTCGTGCCGAGCATCGTCGACGACGACGGTTCGACCGGGAAGTTGGTCGAAGTGGCAGGCGGTCGCTACGAGTTCATGCAGGCCGACATCACCGAGTCGGGAATTCCGAAGCTGATCGTCGACACGTGCGTCGAGCGACTCGGCTCGATCGACATCCTCGTCAACAGCGCCGGGGTGTGCCCACTCGCCGACGTGCTCGATTTCGATCGGACCCCATGGGACGCAACGGTCGCCGTGAACCTCACGGCGGCATTCGAGATGAGCCATGAAGCTGCCAAACGGATGATCCCGCAACGGAGCGGCAAGATCATCAACATCTGTTCCATGTTCAGCTTCCTGGGCGGTCGCTGGTCGCCCGCCTATGCAGCCACGAAACACGGCATCGCCGGGCTCACCAAGGCCTACTGCGACGAAGTGGCGATCCACAACATCCAGGTGAACGGCATCGCCCCCGGCTACTACGCGACGCCGATCACCGCTGCTACCAGGGCTGACCCCGATGCCAACCGACGCGTGCTGGAGCACATCCCCGCCGAGCGGTGGGGCGAACCGGCCGACCTGATGGGTGCCGTCGTGTTTCTCGCCAGCCGGGCCTCCGACTACGTCAACGGCCATGTGCTCGCCGTCGACGGCGGCTACCTCGTCCGCTAGAAATGGCACGAACGGCATGAACGGGCCCTACCTGATCGGTGTCGACTGCGGCACCCAGAGCGCCAAGGTCGTGATCTGCGACGCCGCAGGAAACGCCGTGTCCACAGGCCGTCAAACTTTGCAACCGATGAGTCGTCCCCGGCACGGGGTCGCCGTGCACCCCGATGACGATCTGTGGGAGTCGATCGCAGCGGCCAGCCGGCAGGCGATGGCCGGCTTCACGGGCGACCCGACCGAGATCGTCGGTATCGGCTTGTGCACGATCCGGTGCTGCAAGACGTTTCTGAGGGCCGACGGTTCGCTGGTCGAACCGGTCATCAGCTGGATGGACGACCGGGCCTACCAGCCGTATCTGCCCGCCGATCCGGGCGTGGCCTACGCCACCACCTCGTCGGGGTATCTCGGACATCGCTTCACCGGCGAGCTCAAGGACACCGCCGCCAACAACGTCATCCTCCAGTTCCCGATCGATACCGACACCTGGCAGTGGAGCGCCGACCCGATGCTGTACGAGCGTTTCGGTGTGACACGCGAGCTGATGGTCGAGCTCGTGCTGCCTGGCGATGTGATCGGGTACGTCACCGCGACCGCTGCTGCCACCACCGGGCTGCCCGCCGACATCCCCGTGGTCGCGACCGCCAACGACAAGGCGGTCGAGATGCTCAGCGTCGGTTCGCTCGGCGACACGACCGCCGTGGTGTCGCTCGGCACGTACATCGCGGCGATGGTGCACGGCACGATCAACCACAAAGAGCCCGAGCAGTTCTGGACGAACTTCGCCTGTGTTCCTTACCGCTACCTGTACGAAAGCAACGGAGTGCGGCGCGGAATGTGGACGCTCACCTGGCTTCTCGACCTGCTCGGCCCAGAACTCGCTGACCGTGCGACGAATTCGGGTCTGACACGCGAAGAGCACATCGAGCGCGAGGCGCTCGGCGTGCCGGCGGGAAGTGACGGGCTGATGACGGTGCTCGACTGGCTGGCTCCCACCGACAAACCGTTCCGCAAAGGGGTCATGCTCGGCTTCGACGCCCGCCACACCCGCGGCCATCTGTACCGGTCGATCCTCGAAGCGATCGCCCTCACGATGAAGCATCACGTCGATGCGATGGGTGCCGAGCTCGGCACCGAGCTCGACGAGATCGTCGTGTCGGGTGGCGGCTCGGCGAGCCCGCTGTTCATGCAGATCCTCGCCGATGTGTTCGGCATTCCGGCATCGCGAACGATCGACGGCGGGGGCGCCAGCCTTGGCGCCGCGATCTGTGCAGCAGCAGCGACGGCCGTTCATCCCGATATCGAATCGGCCGCCCTCGCGATGACGAAGGGCCGCCAGTCGTTCGCTCCCGACCCAGCCAACGCAGCGGTGTACGACGCCCTCAACGACACCGTCTACCAGCACATTCGCGAAGCGACCGACCTGGTCCTCGAACGCTCCTACCCGCTCTTCACCTGACCCCATCACAAGGATTCCGCCATGAACCTCACCCGCACTTCGATCGTCGAGCACCTTCAGCAGATCCTCGGCACCGATCAGGTCGTCACCGATCCGACCCTCCTGCAACAACGCAGCATCGACAACTTCCGCAAGCTGGAGAACATCTTCGGCGTGTACACGATGCCGACACCTGCCGCGATCGCGATGGTGCACAGCACCGAGCAAGCGGCAGCCGTCCTGGCGTTCGCCGACGAGCACTTCGTCAACGTCGTGGCACGCACCGGCGGCACCGCCACCGAGGGCGGGCTCGAGACCGTGGTGGAGAACTCGATCGTGCTCGATGGTTCGGCGATGAACGAGATCATCAGCATCGACGCCTACAACATGCAGGCCACTGCCCAGTGCGGTGTGCCGCTCCAGTCACTGGAGGATCGCGCCCGCCAGTTGGGCCTCACGACCGGACATTCACCCCAGTCGAAGCCGGTCGCCCAGATGGGCGGTCTGGTGGCGACCCGCAGCATCGGTCAGTTCTCGACTCTGTACGGGGGCATCGAAGACATGGTCGTCGGGCTCGAGGCGGTGTTTCCCGGCGGACACGTTTCGCGGATCAAGAACGTCCCGCGCCGGGCGGCCGGACCGGACATCCGCCACATCGTGATCGGAAACGAGGGCGCCCTGTGTTTCATCACCGAGGTCACGGTCAAGCTGTTCCCGTACATGCCCGAGAACAACCGGTTCCTCGGGTGGACGCTCAAGAGCATGCGGACCGGATTCGAGGTACTGCGCGAGGTGATGGTGGCCGGCTTCAAGCCGTCCGTGGCCCGGCTCTACGACCCGGAAGACGGCCAGCTCCACTTCTCGCACTTCGCCGCCGAGGATGACTGCATCCTGTTGTTCCTCGCCGAAGGGGCGGCCGGCATCACCGCCGCAACGGCTGATGCGATCGAGCAGATCGTCGCCGGCCACCCTGGCTGCGAACCTGTCGACAGCGGGGTGATCGAAACATGGTTCGCCGACCTGGTGTGGGGGCCCGAGAAGATCACGGCCGAAGACGAGCGGATTCGCACGACCCGCAACGTCAACCGCACCACCGAGGTCTCGGCTGACTGGAGCTCGGTCAACGACATCTACGAGGCCGTGCTGCCCCGATCCGCGCCGAGATCCCAGGGATCACGCTGCTCGGCGGGCATTCCAGCCACAGCTACATCAACGGCACCAACATGTACTTCAACTACTTCTACGACCTGCTCGATTGCGCGCCAGAGGACGAAGCAACGTCGCTGTCGCTGAAGATCGTCGAGATCATCGTCGAGGAGACGTTGCGGTTCGGTGGCTCGATCGTGCATCACCACGGCATCGGTAAGGCTCGCGCCAGGTGGGTCGAACAGGAATACGGCTCGTCGTACCCGATGCTGGCAACGCTCAAGCGCAGCTTCGACCCCAACGGCGTGATGAACACGGGCACCATCATCCCGGAGGGGGTCTGACCCCCTCCGGGATCTACGCCGCTTGGCTGATCGAACTCCACCCCGGAGGGGGTCTGACCCCCTCCGGGCGTTGCCCCATGGGCGTCGACGCGACAGTATGAGCGAGTGAGTAGCTCCGATCCTCCGTTGCCGACGGGCACCGTGACGTTCCTGCTCACCGATATCGAAGGGTCGACTCAAGCGTGGCAGGCGTCGCCCAAGAGCATGACAGCGCTCGTGTCGCGGCACTACGAGATACTCGAGTCGGGGATCGCCGCCCACCACGGTCAACGCCCGGAGGAACAGGGTGAGGGCGACAGCGTGGTCGCCGTGTTCACCGATGTCCATGACGCCGTCGCGGCGGCGCTCGAGACGCAGCTCGCCCTGCGCCGCGAGCTGCCCAACCTGCCGGTGCGGATGGCGTTGCATCGTGGTGAAGCGATGCTGCGCAACGAGAACAACTACGTCGGTCTCACGATCATTCGATGCGCTCGCATCCGAGCATGCGGTTTCGGAGGGCAGATCCTGTTGTCCGAGGCGGTCACGACCGCCGTCCAGGAGGGTTTGCCCGAAGCAGTCGAGGTGCTCGATCTGGGCGCCTACGGTCTGCGCGGACTCGACGGGCGCCAGCGGATCTGGCAACTCATCCACCCTGACCTGCCGAGCGACTTCCCGCCCCTCAAAGCCGGCACGTCGGCAGCGGGCAATCTGCCGAATGCGATCAGTTCGTTCGTCGGCCGCCGATCCGAACTGACGGCCATCAGTCATTCGGTGGCGGCCCACCGACTCGTCACGATCACCAGTCCACCGGGGTACGGAAAGAGCCGATTGGCGAACGCGGCTGCCGACGCAACGGCCAACTCGATGCCGGGCGGCGTGTGGTGGGCAGCTCTCGGCGATGAGACCGACGATGACACCGACGACGTCGCGGCGTCGCTGTTGCGAGCCTGCTCGCTCACCCGCGTCGCCGGCGAGGATCCGGTCGAGACGCTGATCGCCCATTTCAACTCGGTCGCCGATGCGTTGCTGGTGATCGATGCCGCCGAGCAGGCGCCTGCCGCTGCCGCACAGATCATCGATCGCGTTCTGACTCGGTGCCCCAACGTGCGTGCCCTGGCGACCGGGCGCCGTCCGCTCGGTATCCCCGGCGAGATCGTGCATGCTCTTGCGCCCTTGACCGTGCCCCCAGTCGGGTTCGAGGGCGACCTCGCAGACCTCGCCGGTTTCGACGCCGCCCGGCTGTTCATCGAGCGAGCCGGCAACGTCGACCGAGACCAAACGCTGACCGATCGAGACGTCGCTGACATCGCACGAATCTGCAGGGAACTCGACGGCGTCCCGCTCGGGCTGGAACTCGCTGCTGCCCGCAGCGGCTCGATATCGCTGACAGAACTCGCCGACAGCCTCGGCCAGCTCGCTGCCACCCCGAAACACTCGACGTCGGCCGGGATGATCGACACCTTGGCGTCGTCGATCGCCTGGAGCTATCAGTTTCTGACAGAACACCAGCAGCGAGCTTTGCGGTACCTGTCCGTCTTCCGCGGTAGCTTCGAAATCGACGCAGCGACCGCGATCGTCACGGGCGGCGACCTCGACGAGCGGGCGGCGGCGACGGCACTGAACGCACTGATCGATCAACACCTCCTGGTCGCAGCCGACGACGGCCGCCTCACCCTGCCGCCGGCGATCCGAGGCTTTGCCCACGAGCGACTGCTCGGCTCGCACGACGCTGCCAGCGCCGTGGCGCGTCACGGGGCATGGTTCGCCGACCTGGCCGAACGCTTCGGTGCTGCTGGCCTGGCAGTGTCCGAGTCGCTGCTGATTCCCGACCTGGCCGATCTGCTCGGTGCGCTGGACGCCTCGATGGTGTCCGATGACCCCACGACCGCCTATCGGATCCTGACCGGGCTCGGGGCGCGGTTGCATCTGCTCGATCGGCCGGAAGCTGTCGACGCCGCCGTGCGGTGGATCGCCGGCCGGTCCCCGAGTGATGGGGAGGAACGCTGGGCGGCAGCGGTCGCCCGACTCAGCTATGCGCAATCGACCGTTCACGGTTCGCCACTCGCCGGCTACGACGACGAAGCCCAGGCGATCGCCGAACTGGTTGGCGACCAGATGTCCCCGTTGTACATCGAATACGGCCGTGCAGCTCGCGCCGCCCTGGCCGGAGAGCTCGAGCCGGCGCAAGCACTGGCGGCTGCTGCCCGGCGAGCATCTGTCGCCGAGGTGGTCGTGGCCATCGAGCAACAACTGGCGGCTGCATACTCGCGGGCCGAGGATCGGGAGCACTTCGAGGCGATCGACGCCGCCCTGACGTCGATGCTCGGCGGCGGTTCGTATCAGGGCCCCGTTCCGGTCGACGTTGGTGTCGCGCGTGGTCGGAGACAGACGGATCTGTCTCCGGCGACATGGCGCAAGGGACATGACCCGGCGATGATGACGACATGAGCGATCGACCTGACGGCTCTCCCGGCCAGACTTGGCTCGTGCTGTATCAGCCGGGGCATGCGCCGCGCACGGTCGCTCTTCACTCGGAGCTCACCATCGGTCGCGACGTCGGGAATCCCGAAGTCGATGGCCACGTCACCACGCTCGGCGACCCTGCGGTTTCGCGACTGCACGCGGTGTTTCTCCCAAAGCCGCTCGGATGGTGCGTTCAGGCGACCAACGCCACGAACGGGCTGTTCGTGAACGGCTCCCGGCTCGCTTCGGGAGCCGTGCACCTGCTGTCGTCCGGGGACGAGGTCCGGCTGGGCGAACGAACGACGGTGTTGTTTCATACGCTCGGCGTTGCACCAGACGATCGATCGAAGACCGAGACCGCTCGACCCATACCTGAGCTGACGCCAGGGGAGCGGCGCGTGTTGCTGTGCCTGTGTTCACCGGTGCTCGACGGCGACGCTTTCACGCCGCCGGCAACCGTCGACGCGATCGCTGGGCAGCTGTTCGTTACAGAGAGCGCCGTCAAACAACAGCTCGGTCGGCTGTATCTGAAGTTCGGCATTCTCGAAGGTGCCGAACGACGCGTACGGTTGGCCAACGAAGCGTTGTTGTGCGGCTCCGTTCGTCGCGCCGACCTGCAAACATTCCGGGCGACGCCATGAGTGCCTCGATCGGCGACGCTGACGGTTCGATCCGAACCGAGCCGGCCGCCGTACCCGAGCTGGTCGCCGGGCGTTTTCAGATCGGTGAGCTGATCGCCACCGGCGGTGAGGCGCAGGTCTACGTCGCCCACGATCTTGAGCTCGATCTCAGCGTGGTCATCAAGACCCGCCAGGTCGTCGACAGCGATGATCTCAACCGGCTGCGACGAGAAGCCGGAATGCTGATGCGGATCGTGCCCCACCGCGGAATCCCGATGGTGCGCAGCGATCTCGTCGACGGCGACCGCTACTACATGATCAGCGATTTTGTCGCCGGCAACGATCTGCACTCGGTCGTCGCCGCCCAGAGTGGGGCTGGGCTGCCGTTGGCGTCGGTGCTCGACTTGATCGATCAGGTCGCCCAAACGCTCGATCATCTGCACGGACACCAACCGCCGATCGTGCACGGCGACGTCAAGTCGGAAAACTTGATCCTCACGTCCGACAGTCGACTGGTTCTCGTGGACTTCGGTGCCGCGATGCGTGTCGGCGACGACCGCGAACGCCTGGGCACCCCAGGTTTCTCGGCCCCTGAAGTACTCGCCGGCGAGGCGCTCACGCCCGCCGCCGACGTCTATTCGCTCGCTGCGTTGACGGTGTTCCTCGTGACCGGTCTCGTACCCAAGCTCGGCATCGGTTGGCCGACCGCCTTGGCCGACGCCGGGATCGTGCGCTTGGAGAGAGTGTTGCGCCGCGGCCTCGACCTGGGACCCGCTCGGGCGCCCCTGGCGGGCGAGTGAGTTCGCCGCCCGCCTGCGCGAGGCAGCCGAGATGGACGTGCCGACCGGAACGGTCACGTTGGTGCTCGTCGAAGTGTCCGGTTCAGATACCGGCTCATCGCCGACCGCCCTGTTGAACATGCTCGAGGCTGCAGGCGGCCGCAACGTGCAGGCGGTGTCGCTTCCGTCGGACTGCTCGCTGGTGGTGTTTCCCGCGCCGGCGATGCCGCTGCCGCAGCGCTCGAAGCGATCGCCGACGGTCAGCCTCCGATCGCCGTCCACGCCGGCGACCTCGGTGGGTGGCACGGCGCGACTCTGCAACAGCTGGCGGATGAGGCGGTCGCATTGCGAACGGGTGCCGCACCCGCAACGGTGGTGTGCTCGCCACCAGTGCGGATGCTGCTCGGAGCCGACGACACGATGGCGTTCGTTCCCGTAGCGAACGGTATGCGGATCGAGCGCGCCACCGATACCCGCCACTCGACGAACCGGTCCGGTTCGATCGATTTCACGCAGCGCGGTGCACGCCATGCCGAGAGCTGGGTCGCTGCTCGCCGGGCGCGGCCGATCGTCGGCCGCAACACCGAGCTGCAGCGGTCGTTGACAGCGGTCGCTCAAGGTCGGTCGGCGGGCGCCGCGCCGCTGGTCGTGGTGGTCGCCGAGGCAGGCATGGGCAAAACCCGACTCTTGGCCGAGGTCGCTGCCGGATCGACAACCGAAGGTGAGCGACTGCTGGTCGGCCGTTGCACGGAATCAGGTGGGGCGTTCGAACCGTTCCTCGATGCCCTCGGCGACGATCTGTTCCCATTCGAATCCGGACAGCTCGAGCGCGATGAGGAGGGTTGGATCGACCGTCGCCGCTTCTTCGGCCGGATCGCTGATTCGCTGGCCACCCTCGGGGGACCGGTCACCCTGGTGATCGACGACATGCAGTGGATCGATGGCTCGTCGATGGCGCTGCTGAGCCAACTGTTCGACGACATGGCAGGAACGTTGGCCGTCGTCGTCGGAAGCCGGCCGAGCATCGACCGTCACATCTATGACGAACTCACCATGCGCCCCGACGCAACGGTGGTCCAGCTCGGTCCGCTCGGGCCGGCCGACATCACCGATATGGCCGAGGCAGCCGGTCTCGCGTTGAGCGTCGAAACGGTGGCAGAGCTGCACTCGCTGACCGGTGGCAGCCCATTCTTCGGGGTCCAGTTGCTCAGCCATCTTCGGAACGTGCCGGGGCACACACTCGAAGGTGGCGACCTCCCGGTCGGCGTTCGGGAGTGGATCATGCAACGGGTCGCCGGACTCGGTGAGGCCGCACAGGCCATGTTGGCGCCGGCAGCGGTGATGGGTCGCAGTTTCGAGGTCGTCAGGTTGGCGGACGTACTCGACGTCAGCCCGCTCGAAGCGTTGACCCAGATCGATGCTGCGGCTTCGGCCGGTCTGCTGGTCGACGGTGAACATCCAGGCGAGTTCCGATTCGTTCATGCAATTGTTCGCACCACCCTCGAGGAGAGCTTGTCGACCTCTTCGGCGGGCCCTCCTGCACGCCGCTGTCGCGCGAACGCCTCGAGGAGGCCGGCGACGATCACGAGCAACTCGAAGAGGCGATGCACCACTGGTTCGCCGCCGAACGGCTCGGGGATCCGTTGCATGCCGGCGAGGTTGCCGTCGAGGTGGCGACGCGCACGACCGAGCGCCTCGCCCACGAACGTGCCGTCAGCATCCTCGACCGCGCTCTGGAGGTGCTGGCACTGGCGCCGGCAACGTCGGCCCGCGACCGTGTCGAGGCCCGACTGAGGGTCGCCCACGGACGGGCCGACTTCGTCGCTTCCCGCAACGACGATGCCATCGCTCAGCTGTACCGGGCTGCCGACCTGGCCGAGACCGGCGATGATCCGGCCGCGCTTGCCCAGGCGGCACTGGTGGCCTCGCTGAATCGGCGACACGGTCTCGACGATCCCGATCTGCTGCGACTTCTGGAGCGCGCCAGCGATCGTTGCCCGCCAGAACCCGCTGTGCTGCCTGCGATGCTGCATATTCGCCGGGCACGCTTGCTGCCGGCCACGGTTCGCCATGAGCAGCGATGTGCGATGGCGCGGCTCGGGCTGGTTGATCTCGACCGCATGGAACCGGTCGACCGGGCCACGGTGGAAACCGAAGTGGCGCGTGGCCTGCTGGGGCCCCGACGATGCCGAAGGCGCGGGGGTCGCGTGACGACTCGACAAATCGACGAAGCCACCGCTCAGCTGCAGGCTGGCGGGTCGTCGCGGTGGACTGGGGTGCTGGTCGAGGCCCTGAATCACCGGTGCGCAGCACGTGTTCCAACTCGGACAATTGATCGACGCCCTCACCGACGCCGACCGGGCGGCGGAGCTGGCTGACGCTGCCGGCACGACGTTCTTGCTGACCCGAGTGATGATGGGCCAGGCGATGATCAACTCGACGCTCGGCAACCACGATCTCGCCGAGCGGCTGTGCAACGACGCCGTGGCGCTCTCCGACCGCCACAACCTGATGCTGGTGCAGATGGCGATCGGCTACGGCATCGGTCGCGATCGTGGTCAGCAAGCTGAGCTGGCGCGACTCGAACAGCAGTTCGGCGAGTTCGTCGACCCAGAACCCGTTGTTGGTGGCAGCGTTTGCCCTGGTCCAGCGCCAAGGCCGGGCAACTCCGATGATGCCACTCGGCTGCTGGGTGTTTTGCAGGAGGCTGCGCCCTGGCCACGCAACTGGTTGTGGCTCGGTACCACCGTGGCGGCGCTCGAAGCAGCGGTGCTGACCGGCGATACCGACATGAGTCGGCGGTTCGCAGCGGTCCTGACGCCCTACTCGGGGCAGTGGGCGCTGGCCGGAGCCGAACTTGCGTGCTGGGGCCCCGTGGATCGGGTGCTCGGGCTCACTAGCACGGCCGCCGGTCGACGCGACGAAGCGCGAGTGCTGTTGACGTCGGCGTTGGACGTCGCAACTTCGCAAGGCGCCAGCCCGTGGGTGACGCCAGGTCTAGCGACGGGCTCGCTCTCCTCGAGGCCAGATCGAGCTGACCCCGAGGTCTGTCCCCGGTGTGGCCGCCGGGCGATGGCGGAACCGGGCTGGGCCGCCGATGCTGGGGATATGACACCACGATGTGTTGACGACGAGTGGCTCGATGCGATCGACGTGAGCGAACAGCACTGCATCGACTTCGATGTCGTTCGCGACATGGTGTCGGCATGGTGATCGTGCGGGCCGGGCGCGGCACCCGTCAAGATGGGCGCTGGATCGAACACACCCGCTCGGCTCACATGGCGGGGGCGATCGTCGGTTTCGTACTGGCATGTCTACCCGTCCCACATCGATGCCCATCGCCAAGCCGAGCTGTGGATGGCGGCGATTCGCAGCACCCCGGCGGCCCTCACAGGCGGTCACTGGGCCGACATCTCGACGACGGATGGGTTCGATCCGTTCAAGGCTCGGACGCTACGTCGCGGCATTTCTGCGTCGGATGGACGAGCTGCTCGGTGGGTCCGTCGGCGTGTTCACACGTGACGAGTTCTGGCGTCGCAACGTTCGGCTCGACATCACGGATCGACCCCGGTGGATCTGCGCCGTCGAGCGCGCCGATCCAGTACGACGAAGTCGAAGCTGCCGATGTGTTCACGAGTGCGCCGCGTGCGGCCGATCCGTGGAGGACCGGGGGAGCATAGCGTGCACTCCGACCCGTTCGTGGAGTACGCGAATCGTCCCCGCCGACAGCTGCACCTGGTCTGCGCCGACCGGCCGAGTCGGTCAGCCATTGGCATCGCGTTGGATCCGAACTCCTGATGTGGCCGCATTGCAGGAGCGCCTCAATCGGCTCGGGGCCGATCTGTTCGTCGACGGGGTATTCGGACCGGCGACCGACCGCGCCGTGCGGACCTGCCAATTGTTGCGCCGCAGGGATCGCATGTCGCCGCTCGGCAACGAATGGCTGGACGGGGACGTGCCCTCACCGAGACGAAGCTGGCGAGTTGATGAACGCAGCTGGTTCGATCGATCGCCGCCCGCGACGATCACACGATCCCGGCCCCGGGTCGCGCCGAGTATCGTCGGGGCAAGGCAGGAGGTGGATTGTTCGGGTGATCAACGAAATCAAAGGGATCCAAGTTGGGATCGACCAGATCAAGGGTTATCTGTACCCGACCGAGGCGGAGCAAGCCGCCGCCTATGAGTTGCTGGTGGAACTAAACACGGGCCGCAGGCGTGCAGACGACGGCGGCGGGGAGCACGGTCCACGACACCCTGTCGAGCATCCACCAGATGTTCGACCTGACCCGTGGCATCTTCCGCGAACACGGTGCCGATGCCTCGAAAGGCAGCGGTGGCAACCTCAGCCTTGCGGTGATTGCCGTTCGGGTGTTGAACGAGGTCTTCCCGGCCGGTGCCGCGGAGATGGACACCCGATCCTGTGTGAGTACGAGGCTCGCCGGGAGCAGGAGGCTCCCTTCGTCAGCGAGGGCGAATCGGGGGGCAACGGTGGCCGGAGGCATCGAAGTGCCGCGCCGAGTTGGCGGAGATCCCGCGGTACGATCCGGTCGTACATCGACACCCTCAGCCGAATCGCGGGTGCCTTCGGCGGTCGCCGACGCCGTGTTGCATGCGCCCCAGTTCTGAGATCTTCTCGCAGCGTCCGGTGCCCTGCGGCCTTGCGGGGCGGCGACGCGATGCCGGGGCCCAGCGTCGCAGCCTGTTGCCCCCGTTTGGCGTCCGTCCGGCGTACCGGCGCAAGATGGTGCGCTGGCTGGACCTGGTCGAGTTGGCCACCACCTTCGCCGCCGGCCTTCGAGCCCACCGCTCGCTTCTTCCTGCTGTCTACGGCAAGCCCGATGCCTCGGCTCGAAGCCGGCCGAGTCGTTCGAAGCCAAGCAGGAGGCTTTCGTCGACTGCATCGATCTCGTCGCTCGTTCGCAGCGTCGTCGTCGATACGCGCGCTTCGAACGGCGCGATTTCTTGACACTCCGAGACCACCCGACTAGAGTCCGCGACCAACTCCAGCCAGGGAGATGGCGTTGCACGAGCCCACCGCCTCCGGGCGCGCAGTCATCCGGGACGGTCTCACCTTCGACGACGTCCTTCTTGTGCCGGGTCCCTCCTCGGTCCATCCCACCGACGTAGATCTCTCGGCGCAGCTCACACCCGGCATCCGGATGAAGATGCCGCTCGTTGCGTCGCCGATGGACACGGTGACGGAGCACCGCACCGCGATCTGCATGGCGCAAGAGGGTGGCATCGGCTTCGTGCACAAGAACCTCTCGATCGAGGCGCAGGCCGCCGAGGTCGCCAAGGTCAAGCGCTTCGAGTCCGGAATGATCGTCGATCCGATCACCCTCGGACCGGATCAGCCGATCCAGGACGCGCTCGACATCATGCGCGAGCACCGTATCTCGGGTCTGCCGGTCGTGCGTGGCGAGAAGCTGGTCGGGATCGTGACGAATCGCGATCTGCGCTTCGTGCGCAAGCTCGATGTTCCCGTCTCGACGGTGATGACGGCCGAGGATCTGATCACGGTACGTCTCGGCGTTTCGATGGAGAAGGCCAAGGAGCTGCTCCACGAGAACCGCATCGAGAAGCTGCTCGTCGTCGATGACAGCGGAAATCTGCGCGGGCTGATCACGATCAAGGACATCGAGAAGCAGCAGCTCTATCCGAACTCCAACAAGGATGGTCTCGGCCGACTTCGAGTCGGTGCAGCGGTCGGCGTGACCAAGGATGCGCTCGAGCGAGCCGATGCGCTGCTGCGAGCCGGAGCGGACCTGCTGCTCGTCGACAGCTCGCATGGGCACGCCGAGGCGGTGTTGAACGCGGTTTCGGAGCTGCACGCGACCTTCCCGGACGTCGAGATCGTCGGAGGCAACGTCGCGACGGCGGAAGGCGCCGAGGCGCTGATCAAAGCGCACGTTTCGGCCGTGCGTTGCGGCGTGGGCCCGGCATCGATCTGCACCACGCGCATCATCGCCGGCGTCGGCGTCCCGCAGCTCACTGCGATCATGGATGCCTCGGAGGTCTGCCGCCGCCACGGAATCCCGCTGATCGCCGACGGCGGTGTGAAGTACTCCGGCGACATCGTGAAGGGCCTGGCGGGCGGGGCCGACACGATCATGATCGGATCGCTCTTCGCCGGCACCGACGAGAGTCCGGGCGATCTCGTCTTGCACCAGGGTCGATCCTACAAGGTCTACCGTGCGATGGGATCGCTCTCGGCGATGCGCGACGGCTACCGCGATCGCTACTTCCAGCAGGAAGTCCGGGCGCCCTCCAAGCTCGTGCCGGAGGGCGTCGAGGGTCGCGTGCCGCATCGAGGGCCGCTCTCGAACAGCCTGTACCAGCTGCTCGGTGGGGTGCGCTCGGGAATGGGTCTGATCGGCGCACCGGATCTCGCGTCGCTTCGCTCGCGTGCGGAGTTCGTGCGGATCAGCGCCGCGGGCCTGCGCGAGTCGCATCCGCACGACGTGATCATCACCGAAGAGCCGCCGAACTACTGGCTCGAGAGCAAGTGAGCCCCGAGACGCACTCGGAGACCGTGGTCATCGTGGACTACGGCTCGCAGTTCACGCAGCTGATCGCACGCCGGATTCGCGAGCTCCACGTCTACTGCGAGATCGTTCCACCGTGGGTCGAGATGGACCGCGTGCGCGCTCTGGCGCCGAAGGCGGTCATTCTCTCGGGCGGCCCTGCGAGCGTCTTCGCTGACGACGCACCGAAGCTGAACACGGCACTGCTCGAGCTTGGCGTTCCGGTGCTTGGCATCTGCTACGGCTTGCAGCTGCTGATGCTCGCACTCGGAGGGCGCGTCGAGCCCGCGGCCCAGCACGAGGCCGGCCGCGAGTATGGCCGCGCAGCGCTCGATCGTTCGGATCTCGTCGATCCGCTGCTCGACGGCGTGCCGCGCTCGAGCACGGTCTGGATGAGCCACGGCGATCTGATCGCGAAGCTCGCACCCGGCTTCGAGGTGATCGGGACCTCCGCGAGCTGTCCGTTCGCGGCGGTGCGATGTCGCGAGCGCGATCTCTGGGGAATCCAGTTCCACCCCGAGGTCGTGCACACCGAGTTCGGAGCACGTCTGCTCGAGAACTTCCTCCTGCGCGTCGCGGGCCTCCACGGTACGTGGACCATGGACGAGTTCATCGCTTCGCAGATCACGAGTCTGCGGCAGCGGATCGGCGATCGGCAGGTGGTCTGCGGCGTATCCGGGGGCGTCGACTCGACGGTGGTGGCGGTGTTGCTGCACCGGGCCATCGGCGATCGGCTGCACTGCATCTTCATCGACAACGGCCTGCTCCGCGCTGACGAGCGCGAGGAGGTCGAGCGGATCTTCGCCGAGGATCTCGAGATCCCGCTCGTCACGCTCCATGAGACCGAGAGATTCCTCCGCGTCCTGCGCGGGATCGAGGATCCGGAGAAGAAGCGCGTCGCGATCGGCCACGCCTTCGTCGCCGCGTTCGAGCGTGCCGCGAGCTCGATCCCCGATGCCCACTTCCTCGCGCAGGGCACGCTCTACCCCGACGTGATCGAATCCGTCTCGGTGTGGGGGCCGTCGGCGACGATCAAGACCCACCACAACGTCGGTGGGCTGCCCGAGCGGATGAAGCTCGAAGTCGTCGAGCCGCTGCGCGAGCTCTTCAAGGACGAGGTGCGCGAGGTCGGCGACCGTCTCGGTGTGCCGCGCGCTCTCTCGCGTCGTCATCCATTCCCGGGGCCGGGGCTGGCGATTCGGGTTCTGGGCGAAGTCACGCGCGAGCGCCTCGGCATGCTGCGCGCCGCGGACCGGATCGTCACCGACGAGATCAAGAGCGCGGGCTGGTACGACCAACTCTGGCAGGCGTTCGCGGTTTTCCTGCCGATCCGTTCGGTCGGCGTGATGGGTGACGGGCGCACCTACGACCACGCCATCGCCGTGCGCTGCGTCACGTCTCGCGATGCGATGACCGCAGACTGGGCGCACGTGCCACACGAGCTGCTCGCGCGGATCTCGAGCCGCATCACGAACGAGGTCTCGGGCATCAATCGCGTCGTCTACGACATCTCGAGCAAGCCCCCTGCTACAATCGAATGGGAGTGAGGGGGGGCCGAGCCGTGGAGCACTCGAGCCGTGCGGTGAAATGATCGCGAAGGACGGCTTCGCGCATCTCCACCTGCACACACAGTACTCGCTCCTCGACGGTGCGATCAAACTCGCGCCGCTCTTCGAGCAGGTGAGGGCGCTGGGGCAACGCTCGGTCGGCATGAGCGACCACGGCAATCTCTTCGGCGCAGCGGAGTTCCACGAGAAGGCGCGCGAGCAGGGCGTGAAGCCGATCATCGGCTGCGAGACCTACATCGCGACCGGCTCCCGCTTCGAGAAGGAAAAGCGCCCGCAGGACAAGTCGGGCTTCGATTCGATCAGCCACATGCTGCTGATCGCGCAGGACCGCACCGGCTACAAGAACCTGATCCACTTGGTTTCGCGCGGCTATCTCGAGGGCTTCTACTACAAACCGCGAATCGATCTCGAGCTTCTGCGCGCGCACAGCGAGGGGCTGATCGCGACCTCCGGGTGTCTGTCGTCGATGATCTGCCGTGCGATCGGTGCGGGTGAGACGCGCCGCGCCTGGGAGCTCGCCGAGGAGTTCTCGAAGATCTTTCCGGGCCGCTTCTACGTCGAGATCCAGCGCCACGGCATTCCGCTACAGGAGCAGGTGAATCCCGAGCTGCTCGACATCGCTCGCGAGCTGAAGCTTCCGCTGCTTGCGACCAACGACGCCCACTACCTTCATGCGCACGACCACGGCCCGCACGAAGCGCTGCTCTGCGTCGGGACCGGCACGACGCTCGACGATCCGAACCGCTTCCGCTTCGATGGTTCGGGCTTCTACGTGAAGTCGGCCGCGGAGATGGCCGAGGTCTTCCACGACATCCCGGAGGCGCTCTCGAACACCGTCGAGATCACGGAGCGCTGCACGCTCGAGATCGAGACGGGCGTCTACCAGATGCCGGAGTTCCAGGTGCCGTCGCACACCACGCGCGAGGCGGTGCTCCGGGAACAGGCGTGGACGGGGCTGCGCTGGCGCCTCGGCCTCGACGCCGAGCAACCGCTCCCCGACACCCGGCGCGACTACGGCGAACGGCTGCAGATGGAGCTCGACGTCATCTGCAAGATGGGGTTCGAGGGCTACTTCCTGATCGTCGCCGATTTCATCAACCACGCACGCAAGAACTCCGTTCCGGTCGGCCCGGGCCGGGGATCCTCCGCGGGTAGCCTCGTCACGTTCTCGCTCGGGATCACCGGTGTCGATCCGATCGAGTACGACATCCTGTTCGAGCGTTTCCTCAACCCCGAGCGGATCTCGATGCCCGACATCGACGTCGACTTCTGCATGCGTGGGCGCGATCTGGTGATCGACTACGTGCGACGCAAGTACGACGGCGCCACGATCGAAGAGAAGCGTGTCGCACAGATCATCACCTTCGGGAAGCTCCAAGCGCGCGCCGCGCTTCGGGACGTCGGACGGGTCCTCGGGATGGCGTTCAACGACGTCGATCGGATCGCGAAGCTCGTGCCCGAGATCCTCGGCATCAGCCTGTCGGAGGCGATCGCGCAGTCGCCGGACCTGAAATCGAAGATGACCGAGGACCCGCAGGTGCAGCGGCTGGTCGAGACGGCACTCGCGCTCGAGGGACTGACGCGCCACGCCTCGACCCACGCGGCGGGAGTCGTGATCGGCAATCAGCCGCTGATCGATCTGGTCCCGCTCTATCGCGACCCGAAGTCGGGCGAGGTCGTGACGCAATACGACATGAACATGGTCGAGAAAGTCGGATTGGTGAAGTTCGACTTCCTCGGGCTTCGCACGCTGACGATCATCGCGGACGCGGAGCGCCTGGTGCGCGCGAGCGGACTCGCGTCGTTCTCCGTCTCGAACGTTCCGATGGACGACCCGAGCACCTACGAGCTTCTCTCGCGTGGAGACACGGAAGGCGTCTTCCAGATGGAATCCGGCGGGATGACCGAGCTCGTGATGAAACTGAAGCCGAAGGTCTTCAGAGAGATCATCCCGTTGATCGCGCTCTATCGCACGGGCCCGCTCGAGTCGGGAGCGACCCAGGAGTACGTCGACCGGAAGCTCGGGCTCGCGAACGTCGAGTACTTCCTGCCCGCGTTCGAGGAGGTGACGTCGGAGACGCTCGGCGTGATCGTCTACCAGGACCAGGTACTGCAGATCGCGAACCGCGTCTCCGGCTACTCGCTCGGCGAGGCCGACTTCCTGCGCCGGGCGATGGGGAAGAAGAAGCCCGAGGAGATGGAGAAGCAGCGCCAGCGTTTCGTCGACGGTGCGCTCGCGAACGGCGTCGAGCGACGCAAGGCCGAAGCCCTCTTCGAGATGATCGAGAAGTTCGCCGGCTACGCCTTTCCCAAGGCGCATTCGACGGCCTACGCGCTGATCACGTACCAGACCGCCTACCTGAAGGCGAACCATCCGAGGGAATTCCTCGCCGCACTGCTGACGATGGAGTCGGGGAATCACGACAAGCTCGGACCCTACATCCAGCATGCGCGCGATCGCGGCATCGAAGTGCTCGCGCCCGAGATGAACTCGTCGGAGCGCGACTTCGCGGTCGTTCCCGAGGGCATCCGCTTCGGCTTCGCCGGCGTGAAGAACGTCGGCGAGGGTGCGATCGAGGCGATTCTCGAGACGCGCGCCGAGAGTGGGCCCTTCGAGAGCCTGCACGACTTCGCCGCGCGGATCGACGCGAAACGCGTGAATCGGCGCGTGATCGAGAGCCTGATCCGCGCCGGGGCTTTCGATTTCACGAAGGCGACGCGCTCGTCGCTCTTCGCCGCCGTGCCCGGGGCGATCGAGCGTGCGCAGCGTGAGCAGCGGGATCGCGAACTCGGACAGGTGTCACTCTTCGGTGACGAGACGCCGAGCGCGACCCCGTCGCTCACCGTGCTCGAGGAGTGGCCGGAGTCCCAGCGACTCGCGGGCGAGAAGGATCTACTCGGCTTCTACGTCACCGGGCATCCCCTTCGCGAGCACGCCCAGCCGCTCGAACTCTTCACGAGCTTCCGCCTCGATCAGGTTCCCGTCGATCCGGGCCGTCGGCGAGAGGTCTGGGTGGGCGGACTGCTCGCCGGGCTGCGCGTGCAGAACACGAAGAAGGGCGACCTGATGGCTCGCGCGAGACTCGAGGATCTCGGCGGCTCGATCGACGTCGTCTTCTTCCCCAAGACCTACGCGAAGTTCTCGGCGCTGCTCCAATCCGAGAGCCCGGTACTGATCAAGGGCAACGTCGCGGGTGAGCCGACCCGCCCGGAGCTTCACGCGGACGAGATCGTACGGCTCGAAGATGCGTGGACTCTACGCACGAGCCGACTCGCCGTGCGGGTCTCCGCTCACGCCGCCAGTGCGGAACGGCTCGCGGGATTGCGTCGAGTGCTCGATCTCGTCCCCGGTCCGGTTCCCATGCACCTGGAGATGCGGCTGCCGAACGGGGCCGAGGCGATCTTCGATCTGCCGCGCCACAAAGTGCGCGTGAGTCAGGAGCTGGTCCACGACCTCGACGCCCTCTTCGGAACAGGAGCCGCGCGATGCCGCGTCGGCTGACCCTCTGCGTCGCCGCGCTCGGCGCCGCCGTCTTGCTTCAGATCCCGACTCCCGCGCTCGCGCTCGAGCCGATGACGGTCACGACGGAGGGAATCGTGGCGGCGAGCGGGCCGGCCGAGGCACCGCCACGGGACGCGGCCTTCCGCGCGGCGCTGGTCGCGGCGGTGTTCGAGGTCGCACGCATGCTCGTGCCACCGGAGCGCTTCGAGCAGGATGCGGAGCGATTGCACGCGCAGCTCGGGCCGCAAGCCCAGAGCTTCGTCCTCACGTACCGGGTAGACGGAGCGCTCTCGCGTCGGTCCTCGGCCCTCGATCCGGAGATCGAGGAGTGGGTGCTCCCGGTCACCGCGCGAATCGACGCCGTTCAGCTTCGCAGCTTCCTCGTTCGCAGTGGCTTCCTCCGGGAGGCCGGCGAGCGGCCCTCGCTCGTGATCCGGGTGCGCGCGGTGGGCGAACTCGCGGAGGCGACCCCGATCGGCGCGCTTTCGCAGCTCGGCCGGAATCTGCGGGCCAACCTCGAGCAACAGGAGTTCGTCCTGGTCGAGGCGGCCCTGCGTCCCGACGACGGAAGCGAGCCGAGAAGCGCCCTCGAGCTCGCGCGCGGGGTCGGTGCCGACGTTGGCGTCGAGCTCGAGGTCGATTGGCGGCCGAGTCCCCAATCCGACGGGGTCGTCGGAGGGGTCGCGGAGGTCCGAGCTCGAGCGCTCCGCTCCGTGGACGGCAACGAGCTCGCGATCGCCCGCTTCGAGGCGGCGGGGTACCACGCGGAGCGCGACGAGGCGATCGCGAGGGCGCTCGAGGCCCTCGAGCCGCAGCTCGCCGCGAACCTCGGCCTCCAGCTCCAGCGCAACTGGCAAGCCCATACGCCGGGTGAGCGGCCAGTCGAGATCGAGCTCGAAGCGGTCTCGGGCCTCGGCCAGGTCAACGCCGTGCAGCGAGCGCTGGTCGGGATGCTCGCCGCGCGGAGCGCCGAGATCCGATCGCTCCAACCGGGCGGAGCCACGCTGCGCGTCGTCTCGTCGCTCTCCGCGGGGGCTCTGCTCGAGCGACTCGCGAGCCTGCACTTCGAGGGCTTCGCCCTGCTGCCGGTCGAAGCGGGTGCGGGTCGGGCGCGACTCCGCCTCGAAGTCGCGCCCGGGGCTTCGGAGCGGCTCACTCCAGCACCGGGGAAAATTGACGCCCAAGACCGGAATTGATACCAAGATCGCTGGTTTAGAGGCACGTAGCTCAGGGGTAGAGCACTACCTTGACACGGTAGGGGTCGGCGGTTCGAAACCGCCCGTGCCTACCAAGATGCGCGACTCTGCCCCACGGACGATCGATACATGAGCGGCGCTGAAGTGGAACTCGAGCTGCCGGATGGCACACGTATGAGCGTGCCCGGCGGGAGCACTGCGCTCGACGTCGCGCGCCGGATCGGCGCGGGACTCGCGAAAGCCGCGCTCGCCGGAGAGATCGGCGGTCGACTCATCGACCTGCGTGCGCCGCTTCCCGCGAGCGGTGGACGGATCCGAATCATCACCGCCCGCGATCCCGAGGGCGCCGTCGTGATCCGCCACTCGGCCGAGCACGTGATGGCGGACGCGGTGAAGCGGCTCTGGCCGGCGACACAGATCGATGTCGGCCGGAGCGATCACTCCGAGAAGTTCCAGTACGACTTCGACATCCCGGCGCGCGTCACCCCCGACGATCTTCCGCGCATCGAGGCCGAGATGGGCCGCATCATCGCGGAGGACCCGGCATTCGAGCGCGTCGTCGTGTCGCGCGCGGAGGCGCGGCGGACGTTCGAGGCGCTCGGCGAAGAGCTGAAGCTCTCGCGCCTCGACGACATCCCGCCCGATCAGGACATCACGCTCTTCCGGCACGGGAGCTTCGTCGATCTCTGCCGGGGCCCGCACGTGCAGCGCGCGGGGCAGATCGGAGCGTGGAAGCTCACCGAACTCGCGGGCTCGTACTGGCGCGGCGACGAGCAGAACAAGATGCTGCAGCGCGTCTACGGCATCGCGTTCAAGGACGAGAAGGAGCTCGGCGCGTATCTGGCTCGAATCGAAGTCGCGCGCGAGCGCGACCATCGGCGTGTCGGTCGAGGAGCTCGAGCTCTTTCAGTTCCACGAGTGGGCGCAAGGCTCGCCCTTCTACCTGCCCAAAGGGCTGACGCTGTACAACGCGCTCGTCGACTACATGCGAGTGCTCTATCGCAAGTACGGCTACGACGAGGTCATGTGCCCGCAGGTCTTCTCCGCCGAGCTCTACAAGGTCTCGGGACACTACGAGAATTTCCACGACGACTTCTTCCTGTTCGCGGGCTCGGAGGAGGGCGAGGAGCTCGGCATCAAGCCGATGAACTGCCCCGGACACTGTCTGGTGTTCCGCTCCCGAAAGCGCTCGTACCGCGAGCTGCCGCTGCGTCTCGCCGAGTTCTCCCGTTTGCACCGCAACGAGCGCACGGGCTCGCTGCACGGCATGCACCGCGTGCGCTCGATGGCGCAGGACGACGCGCACATCTTCTGCGCCTGGGAGGACATCGGCCGCGAGATCGACGCGTTCATGGCGATGACCGCGGAGGTCTGGCGCGATCTCGGCCTCGACGGCGCCGAGATCTTCGTCTCGACCCGTCCCGACAAGTACATCGGCCGTCCCGAGGACTGGGAGCGCGCCGAGAAGCTGCTGATCGAGGCGGTCGAGCGGGCGGGCTTCGAGTGCGGGATCAAGCCGCGCGAGGGCGCGTTCTACGCGCCGAAGATCGAGTGCCATTTCAAGGACGCGCTCGGCCGCGCGTGGCAGCTCTCGACGATTCAGGTCGACATGGCGATGCCCGGTCGCTTCGGGCTCCGCTTCATCGGCGCCGACGGCGCGGAGCACGAGCCCGCGATGCTGCACCGCGCGGTCCTCGGGTCGCTCGAGCGCTTCATCGCGATCTACGTCGAGCACACCGGCGGCGACTTTCCGGTCTTTCTGGCGCCGGTCCAGGCCGTCGTGCTCCCGGTCAGCGATCGGCAGACCGGCTATGCGAACGACCTCGTCGAGCGGCTCGGCCAGTCCGGGGTGCGCGCGGCGGTCGATCTTCGAAACGAGACGCTGAATTATCGGGTCCGCGCGGCGGAGACCCAGAAGATCCCCTACGTACTCGTGGTCGGTGACCGCGAGCAGGAATCCGGCGGGGTGAGCGTGCGCCGCCGACACGTTTCGGGCCAGTCCGTTCTACCATTCGAGAGGTTTCAGATGAACATCCAGGAGGAGATCAGAACGCGTGGGATTTCGTAGACGCCGTTGGCGAGATGTAGCGCCGGAGAAGGACAAGGTCCGTGTGAACCGGGCCATCCGGGTTCCGGAGGTGAGAGTGGTGAACGAGGAAGGCCAGCAGCTCGGGGTCATGCCGACCGACGCTGCCCGCGACATCGCGTCGCGCGTGGGGCTGGACCTCGTCGAGATCTCGCCGAATGGCACGCCGCCCGTGTGCAAGATCATGGATTACGGGCGCTACAAGTACGAGCTGAAGAAGAAGGCGGCGACCGCGAAGCGATCCCAGCACCAAAGCCAGTTGAAGGAGATCAAGCTCCGGCCACAGATCGACGAGCACGACCTGGCCTTCAAGCTCCGCGCGGCCGAGCGCTTCCTGATCGAGGGTGACAAGGTGAAGGCGACCGTGACGTTTCGCGGGCGTGAGATCACGCACCAGCAGGTCGGACGCGATCTGCTCGACCGGGTCGTGAAGCAGCTCGCCGACGTCGCGAAGGCGGAATCCGCTCCTCACATGGAAGGCCGGATGCTCTCGATGATCATTGCCCCCGACCGGGCCGCGATCAAGAAGATCCTCGCACGACGGCAGGCCGAGAAAGAGAAGGCAGCGCGCGCGGCCGCGGCCGCGGGACTGCCGGCTCCGGTCAGCGAGCCGGAGCCCGAGATGCCCGACGACCTGGACGATGATGACGACGACGACGAAGATGAAGACGACGCGGACGAGAACGAGCACGAGGACGAGGAGGCACACGATGCCTAAGGTGAAGACGCGGCGAGCCGCCGCGAAGCGATTCAAGAAGACGGCCAGCGGAAAGGTCACGCGGACCCAGGCGATGAAGCGTCACCGCTTGATCAATCGGACCAGCAAACGGAAGCGCAATCTCACGGGCACGGTCGTCGCATCCGACGCCGACCAGGCGCGTCTCAAGCGCATGATTCCGTACGTCTAGGAAGGGAGAACGAAAATGCGAGTCAAGCGCGGAGTCACCAAGCGCCGTCGCCACAAGAAAATCCTGAAGCTCGCGAGCGGCTTTCGAGCCGCGCGCGGCAAGCTGATCCGACCGGCGCGCCTCGCGGTCGAGAAGAGCCTCGTCTACGCCTACCGGGACCGGAAACAGCGGAAGCGGCAGTTCCACCGCCTCTGGATCGCGCGCATCAACGCCGCGGCTCGCGAGCATGGGCTGACCTACAGCCGCTTCATCTCGGGGCTCAAGCGCGCGGGCGTCGAGATGGACCGAAAGGTCCTCGCCGATCTCGCCGTGGCCGAGCCGAAGGCGTTCTCGGAGCTCGTGACGCTCGCCAAGAACGCCGCCTGAGCGGGCCGACCCGGATGGCCAGCGGCACCGGGCAGCTCGAGCAGCTCGAGCGCGAGGCGTGCGAGGCGATCGCGCGCGCGTCCTCCCTCCAGGATCTGCGCGAAGTGCGCGCGCGCTACCTCGGCCGCAAGGGCTCGCTGTCGGCGCTCTTGCGCGGGATCGGCGAGCTTGCACCCGAGGCTCGCGCGGAGGCGGGCGGTGAGCTGAACCGCGCGGCCGCGCGCGTCGAGGCGCAGGCGTCCGAGCGCCAGCACGCGCTCGAGCGGGCCGCGGCCGAGGATTCGCTGCGCGAGCACGCGGTCGACGCGACGCTTCCCGGGCTTCGGCCGCCGCGCGGCCACCTGCATCCGGTCACGCTGATCGAGCGCGAGATGGCGGAGTTCTTCCGCGGCCTCGGCTTCTCGATCGAGGAGGGACCCGAGGTCGAGAGCGAGTGGAACAACTTCGACGCGCTGCGGATCGCGGCCGATCACCCGTCGCGCGACAGCCAGGACACGTTCTTCGTCGAGGGCGGGCAACGTGCTGCGCACGCACACGTCGCCGGTGCAGATCCGCGCGATGAGCGGCCGCACGCCGCCGTTCCGCTTCATCGCGCCGGGCCGCGTCTACCGCGCACGATCACGACGCGACCCACTCGCCGATGTTCCACCAGATCGAGGGCTTCATGGTGGACGAGCGGGTCACCTTCGGCGACCTGAAGGGCGTGCTCTACGCGTTCGCGCGGCATCTGATGGGCGCCGACGTGCGAGCTGCGCTTCCGCGCGCACTTCTTTCCGTTCACCGAGCCCTCCGCGGAGTTCGACTTCTCCTGGCGCGACGGCTGGCTCGAGTGGGGCGGCTGCGGGATGATCCATCCGGGCGTGCTCGAGAACTGCGGGATCGATTCCGGACGCTACCAGGGCTTCGCCTTCGGCATGACGATCGATCGGACGGCGATGCAGCGCTTCGGCATTCCGAACATCCACCTCATGTTCGAAGGCGACGTGCGCGTGCTGGAGCAGATCGGATGAAGGTCTCGCTCGCGTGGCTCGCGACGTTCGTCGATCTGCCCGCGCAGGCGGAGCTCGAGGAGCGGCTGACGCTCGCGGGTCTCGAGATCGAAGGCGTTCTGCGCACGGGCCCCGACCTCTCCGCGATCCGCGTCGGGCACGTTCTGGAACGCCGTGCCGCATCCGAATGCCGAGCGGCTCTCGGTGTGCAGCGTCGATCTCGGCCTGCCGGCGACCCGTCACGATCGTGTGTGGTGCGCCCAACGTCGCCGCCGGCCAGAACGTCGCCGTCGCGGTCCCGGGCGTGACGCTGCCCGACGGCACGAAGCTCAAGAAATCGAAGATCCGCGGCGAGGTGTCCGAGGGGATGATCTGCTCCTCGCGCGAGCTCGGACTCGGTGACGACCACGCGGGCATCCTCGTGCTCGACGCGGCGGCCGCCGTCGGCGCGACAGCTCTCCGACGTACTCGAGGCGGGCGAGACGATTCTCGACGTCGAGATCACGCCGAATCGCGGCGACTGGGTGTCGATGCTCGGCATGGCGCGCGAGGTGCAGGCGCTCTTCGGCGGCCCGCTGCGCATGCCGCCGTCCGAGCCGCGCCGAGGGCCGCGCGAGGCTGCGTCCGAGGACGTTCGGATCTCGATCGACGACGCCGCAGGGCTGCCACGCCTACGTCGGGCGCGTGGTGCGCGGCGTGCGCGTCGGCCCGTCTCCGGCGTGGCTGGTGTCGCAGGCTCGAGGCGGCGGGCATGCGCGCGATCAACGTGGTCGTCGATGTGACGAACTTCGTCCTGCTCGAGTACGGGCAGCCGCTGCACGCGTTCGACCTCGACGACCCTGCACGGGAAGCGAGGTGCGGGTGCGCCGCGCGCAAGCGGGCGAGAAGATCGCGACGCTCGACGGCGAGAGCGCGATGCTCGGACCCGACGACCTCGTGATCGCGGACGCCGAGCGCGCGATCGCGATCGCAGGCGTGATGGGCGGCGCCGAGACGGAGGTCCGTGCGGATCACCCGCGACGTCCTGATCGAGAGCGCGCACTTCGCTCCCGCGCGTGTGCGGCGCACATCCGAAGCGACTGGGCCTGCGCAGCGAGGCCTCGTACCGCTTCGAGCGCGGCGTCGATCCGCGAGGGGTCGGGCGCGCGGCCGATCGCGCGGCGCGACTTCTCGCGGAGCTCGCCGGGGGACGGTGTCTCGCGGGCGCGTCGAAGCGCGCGCGATCGGGCGCGCAACGGTCGACCGAGATCGCGCTCGATCCGCGCTCATCCGAACCGTCTGCTGGGTACTGGCGCTCACGACGGAGGAGATCGTCGCACTGCTCGCGCGCGTGGAGGTGCAGGCGCGGCTGGACGCGCACGGTGAGCTTCGCTGCGCGGTGCCGAGCTGGCGCAACGATCTCGGGATCGCCGCAGGACCTGATCGAGGAGATCGCGCGCATCCACGGCTACGACGCGATCGAGCCGACGGTCCCGCGCATCGCGGCCACGCCGGTCTCGGTGCCGGTCTCGCGATCGCTCTCCGACCGCGCGCGAGATCTTCTGAAGTCCTCCGGTCTGACGGAGATCCGGCTGCTGCCCGCGATCTCGCCCGAGGAGCTCGATGCGCTGCGACTGCCCGCCGACGACGAGCTGCGTCGGTCGGTCCGGCTCGCGAACCCGATGCAGGGCATGGGATCGCTCTTGTGCACCACGCTCCTGCCTGGCCTGCTGCGGACGGCGCGCCGCAATCTCTCGCGGCAGGTCGAGTCGGTGCGGATCTTCGAGGTCGGGCACGTCTTCCTCGCCCGAGGTCCCGGCGAGCTGCCCGACGAGCCGCTTCGAGCCGCCGCGCTCGTGACGCGCGGCGAGCGCTCGAGCCTCTGGGAATCCGCCTCGGCCGCGCCGGTCTTCTTCGAGGTCAAGGGCATGGCCGAAGCGCTGTTTGCCGATCTCGACCGCGGCGCGGTCTTTCGCGCCGGCTCCGATGCCTCGTGGCTGCACCCCGGTGCGTCGGGCGAGCTGCGCCGCGGCTCCCGCGTTCTCTGTCGCCTCGGCGAGATCCACCCCGAGGTCGCGAGCGCATTCGAGATCGGCGAGCCCTGCGCGCTGCTCGAGATCGATCTCTCGGCGCTGCTCGAGTCCGCCACGGAGACCGCGAAGTACAGCGAGGTCTCGCCATACCCGGCCGTGCGCCGCGACCTGGCGGTCCTGCTGGCCGCGGGTCAACCCGCCGGCGAGGTGCTCGAAGCGATCCGCAAAACCGCGGGCAATATGCTTGTATTCGTGGAGATCTTCGACCGATATGAGGGCGTGGGAATCCCGGAAGGGAAGGTCAGTGTCGCGTTTCGCCTGGTGTTCCAGCGTCCCGACCGGACGCTCCTGGACTCGGAAGTCGCAAAGGCGACCGAGCGAGTGGTCGGGATGATCGGACAGCGCTTCGGTGGAGAGCTTCGGTAGTCATGCAATCGGGGGAGGGCACAGGGAGATGACCAAGGCCGACATCGTCGAGACCATTTACGAGCGCGTGGGCTTCTCGAAGAAGGAGTCCGCCGAGCTCGTCGAGACCGTCTTCGACGTGATCAAGGATGCGCTGGTGGGTGGGGAGAAGGTGAAGTTCTCCGGCTTCGGGAACTTCATCGTGCGCGAGAAGAACGCGCGCAAGGGCCGCAATCCCCAGACGGGTGAGGAGATCCAGCTCGAAGCCCGCCGGGTGCTGACGTTCAAGCCGAGCCTCGTGCTGAAGAACGCCCTGAACGAGGGTGGCGAGATCGAGACCGGCGGCGACGAGGACGACGACGAATAGCCCGCTAGACTGACCGACGGGGGTGTCGCGATGATGGACGAGATCCAGGATCAGCTCGCAAGGATTCCCGACAAGACCTACTTCCGGATCGGAGAGGTCTCGAAGCTCGTCGGGGTCGAGCCGTACGTGCTGCGCTTCTGGGAGACCGAGTTCAAGACGATGGTCCCGCCGAAGTCGCGCTCGAAGCAGCGCATGTACCGGCGCAAGGATCTCGAGACGATTCTCGTCGTGAAGCACCTGCTCTACGCCGAGCGCTTCACGATCGAAGGCGCGCGCAAGCGACTCCTCGAGCTTCAGCGCGGTCAGAAGTCGGCCAACGTCGAGCCGACGCCCGAAGGGGTCGCGCTCCTGCGCCAGCGCCTGCTCGAACTGCGAAAGCTCGTCGCCTCGGCCTGACGAGCCGTCAGCGCGAGAGCAACGCCTGCCGGCGGCGCTGAAGCGCGGCCGCGATCGGATCGAGTGGTGCAGCCTCGGCGCGCGCCGTGCTCGCGCGAACGACCTTCACGGCCTTCTTCGCGGGTTTGCCCTTCGCGGGCTTCTTCTTCGACGCCTTCGCCTTCTTCGCCACCGTACCCTCCACCGAATTGGGCGTGGATCATAGGGCTCGATGCACGTGATCACCAACGAGCCGCTCGAGCGACTCGACGACGATCGGCGATCAGCTGGGGCGGTAGACCTTGAGCGGTCGGTGGACGCGCATCCATTCGGGCTGGTCGGGCCACGCGCGGCCGGCGCTGATGCCGCCGTCGACGACGAAATGCTGTCCGGTGACGAAGCTCGAGGCGTCGCTGGCGAGCCAGAGCGCCATCTGCGCGATGTCCTCCGGCTCTCCCGCTCGCGGGATCGGCTGCGCGCGATCCAGGCCGGCGCGGCTCGCCTCGCGCGCGAGATCGACGTCCGGCCGACCGACGGTGTTCAGCGCGAGCGGCGTCGCGATGAATCCCGGACAGATGCAGTTCACGCGCACGCGTTGGGGCGCGAGCTCGAGCGCGACGGAGCGGGAGAGCGCGATCACCGCGGCCTTCGCGGCGGAGTAGGCGTGCGGCGAGTAGCCGGAGATCAGTGCGGCCACGCTCGCGGTATTGATCACGCTGCCCCCCTGCCGGGAGAGCAGCTTTGCCGTGTGCTTCATGCCGAGAAACACGCCACGCACGAGCACCGCGAAGGTCAGGTCGAACTCTTCGGCGGGCGTGTCCGAGATCGGGCCGAGCGCGCCGCCGAAGCCGGCATTGTTGAAGATGCAGTCGAGTCGGCCATAGGACCGCTCGGCGTGCGCGACGAGTGCGCGCACGTCGTCCTCGCGGCTCACCTCGGTGCGCTTCAAGAGCGCGCAGCCCCGGAGCTCGTCGGCAATCGCGCGACCGAGCTCTTCCTGTACATCGCCGATCACCACGCGTGCGCCTTCCTCGACGAAGAGACGCACCGTGCGGGCGCCGATTCCACTCGCACCGCCCGTGATGATCACTACGCGTCCGTCGAGCGCACCCACCGGGCGATCCTACAACGCGCGGCGCTCGACTGGAACTCGGCGATCTGCGACGCTCGCGCCGAATGGACGACGCACGGCCGGTCGGTTCGCGGAGCTCTCAGCGCTTCGATCCACCGGTGCGCGCGACGCGCTGGGTCGTTCTGGCTCGAAGATCCTGGCCCGAATTCGTGCGCGAGCTCGCGTCGCGCACGGAGCTCGACACCGCGTCACTGGAACGCGTGTTCCGGCACGGCGGCATCTGGCTCGACCGGCATCCGGTCGCGCCCGGCGCGCCTCCACACGAGGTCCGCGAAGGCGCACACGCGGCGGTGTACGCCTTTGCGTGGGAGCCGGAGCGCGTGATCCTGCCGGACGACTGTGTTCTGCTCGACCGTGGGGGTGTCGTGGCCGTGAACAAGCCCGCCTGGCTGCCGGTCCAGGGCACGCGCGCGAGCCAGATCCAGTCGCTCGAGCGCGTCCTCGCCGAGCGACTCGGCTGCACCGGGCTCCGCGTCGTGCACCGGCTCGACCGTCAGACGAGCGGCGTGCTTCTGCTCGCACGCGACGCGGCGCGCGCCGCGTACCTCGGCCGCGCACTCCAGGATCGGCGGGTCGCGAAGAGCTACCTCGCGTGGGTCTCTCCCGTGCCCGAGAACGAGGAGTGGAAGATCCACGGACCGCTCGGTCCGGCGAGAACGGGAACCCGCTACCGTTTCGAGCTTCGCACGAAGGCCGCGTCCGACGCACGCGAGAGCGAGACGCATTTCCGTGTCGTGAAGCGAAACGGCGGACGTGCCTTGGTCGAGTGCCGCCCGATCACCGGGCGAACCCACCAGCTCCGCGTGCACCTCGCCGCGTCGGGCTCGCCGATCGTCGGCGACGACCTGTACGGCCCCGAGTGGCGTGCGGGCGCGGACTCGAGCGCGGACCGAATCCAGCTGCACGCCGCATCGCTGCGTCTTCGGCTCGCGCCGAAGACGCCGGAGTTCGAGATCCGCGCACCGCTCCCCGCGGACTTCCTCGTGGTCGGGGCGCCCGGATTTGAACCGGGGACCTTCTGAACCCCATTCAGACGCGCTACCAAACTGCGCTACGCCCCGACGAACGGCCGCAGTATAGCGGGGCTTCGTCCGAAGATAAGGCGGCGGGGAGGAGTGCTTGGGGGAGCTGCTGACGCGGGCGATCGACTGGGTCCTCGCCACGGTCCACGAATGGGGGTATGCGGGGATCGTCGTGATGATGACGATCGAGTCGTCGTTCATCCCGTTCCCGAGCGAGATCGCGATGATCCCGGCGGGGTACCTCGCGGCCCAGGGCCGGATGGATCCAGTGCTCGCGACGCTCGCAGGTCTACTGGGAAGCGTGATCGGCGCGGTGGTGAACTACGTTCTGGCGCTGTACTTCGGCCGTCCGGTCGTGGAGCGGATCGCGGGCTGGTTCTTCGTCGGCCCCGACAAGATCGCCTCGGCCGACCGCTTCTTCGCCCGTCACGGCGAGATCACGACCTTCGTCGGTCGCCTGATTCCGGTGATCCGCCAGCTGATCTCGCTTCCCGCGGGATTTGCGCGCATGAACGCGGCGCGCTTCGTTCTGTACACCGGACTCGGCGCGGGGATCTGGAGCGCGGTGCTGGTGGCGGTCGGCTACTGGGTTGGCGCGAACGAGGAGCTCTGGCGGCCGATGCTTCAGAAGGTCACTCTGTGGCTCCTCGGGGGGATCGCCGTGCTCGTGATCGGGTACGTCCTGTACCAGCGCCAAAGAGAGGTGAGCGATTGAGGTGGGTCGGGCTCGCGTGCGCGAGCCTGGCGGTGCTCGCGCTCGCGGCCTGCGGCACTCCCGCGGGGCCGAAGCAGGGGGCACCTGCGGGCGCGCGCAAGCACTCCGGCCGGCTCCCCTCGCAGGCGCCCGCCCGCGCCGCGGCACCGAACGCGGTCCACATCGTCGCGAAGGGTGAGAACCTCTACCGGATCTCGAAGCGCTACGGCACGAGCGTGGACGCCATCGTCTCGGTGAATGGGATCAAGGACGTGCACGGCATTCCGATCGGAACACGGCTCCTGGTCCCGACGGGATCGTCGGTTCCGGCGTCGCGCCGTCCCGTCGATGCCGGCACCTACGCCGCGCGCGACCCGCGGGGCCGAAGCGCCGGGCCCGCGCGATTCACCTGGCCGGTGCACGGCATCGTGACCAGCGAGTTCGGCCTGCGACACGGGGCGCATCACGACGGGCTCGACATCAAGGCCCCCCTGGGCACGATCGTCCGGGCCGCCGAGTCGGGCCGCGTGATCCACGCGGATGCATCGCTCTCGGGCTACGGAAACATGGTCATCCTGAAGCACGCCGACCGTTTCTCGACCGTGTACGCGCACAACCGCAAGCTTCTGGTTCGGGTCGGGCAATTCGTGGAGAAGGGCGATGCGATCGCCGAGATCGGGAAGACGGGAAACGCCACGGTGCCGCACCTGCATTTCGAGATCCGGAGCGACGGTTCGCCGCGCGACCCGCTTGCGTACCTGCGGTGACGTCCCCGGATCCCAGGACGTGGATCGCGAGCCTGATCCGCGACATGCCCGACTTCCCGCGCCCCGGCATCGTCTTCAAGGACATCACCCCGCTGCTCCGGAATCCCGCCGGGCTGAAGCTCGCGTGTGAGCTTCTTGCCGCGCCCTACCAGGGACGAGGGGTGGATCAGGTGGTCGGGATCGAGTCGCGCGGGTTCATCTTCGCGGCGCCCGTCGCGCTCGCGCTCGGAGCGGGCTTCGCGCTGGCGCGGAAGCAGGGAAAGCTGCCCGGTCCGACGCTGCGCACGACCTACGCGCTCGAGTACGGCGACGCCGAGATCGAGGTCCAGCGCGACGCGATCGCTCCCGGGCAACGCGTGCTGCTGATCGACGACGTGATCGCCACGGGCGGCACGGCCGCCGCCACGGCCCGGCTCGTGCGTGAGCTCGGTGGTGTCGTCGTCGGAGCGTGTTTCCTGATCGAGCTCGGGTTTCTCGACGGCCGAAAGGCGCTCGAGGGGATTCCCGTAGAGGCACTCCTCCACTTCTGAGCGGATGCGGCACGCTCGCGCGCGAAGTTGCGCGCCCACGCGTGCGCAGCGACCCGGCGGCCTACATCGGCGTACCCGATTCGCCGAAGTTGCGAGGAGGAATGGTCACCGGCGCACGAGTCTTGCTCATCCATGACGCGCGTGACAGCGCGCGTGAGCTCTCCCGTGCGCTGCGCGATTCGGGGCTCGACGTGCAGGATTCGGCCTGGCCGGACGGGGCGGCGGCGAGCGCGCTCGAGATCGTTCCCGAGATCGTGCTTCTCTGCATCGAGCCCGGCGCGGGCGGCGGTGCCGCGCGCTGCGCGCGACTGCGCGCCGAACCGGCGCTCGACGGCGTGCCGCTCGTGGTCGTCGCGACGGCAGAGGAACAGGACGAGCTCGCGCGTTGTCTGGAGCTCGGTGCGAACGATGCGTTGATCGTGCCCGTGCATGGGCGGATCGCGGTCGCGCGCGTGCAAGCCTTGCTCGAGGCGCGCCAGTCGCGATTGGCGCAGGTCGAGCTCACGCGCATGATCGAGCGCGGCAAGCAGGCCTTCGGCCGGAGCGTCGAGGCGCTTCAGCGTTCCGCCGAGGCCGCGGCGGATTCCGAGCGCCGCAAGCTCTACCTCGAGACCCACGACGCCCTCACCGGACTCGCGAATCGCGGCTACTTCCGCGAGTCGGTTCGCCGCACGCTCGGCTACGCGCGGCGCTACGGACAGAAGCTCGCCGTCCTCTCGATCAACCTCGACCATTTCGAACGCGTGAACGAGAACCTGGGGCACGAGGTCGGCGACCGACTCCTCGAGTCGGTCGCGGAACGCGTGCGCGCGTGTGTGCGCGGCAGCGACATCGTGGCTCGGCTCGGCGCCGACGACTTCGCGGTCCTGCTGACGAGCTTGTCGAGTTGCGAGGGTGCCACGGTGGTCGCGCGGAAGATCCAGGAGAACATCGCGCGACCGCACGAAGGACCGATCGGCGAGATCTACGTCACTCCGAGCATCGGCGTCGCGATCTTCCCCGACGATGGGGACACCCCGGACGCCGTGCTGCGCAGCGCCGACGTCGCGCTGCACAGGGCGAAGGAACAGGGCCGCGGCCAGTTCCAGTTCTACTCCCCGGAGATGAAGGCGGGGTCGCTCGAAGGCATGCGGCTCGAGGTGCTGCTCCGCGATGCGCTCGATCGGCGCGAGTTCGTCCTCTACTACCAACCGCAGGTCGACGTCGCGAAGCGCGTCCTGATCGGTTGCGAGGCGCTGGTGCGCTGGATCCATCCCGAGCACGGCATGATCTCGCCCGCCGATTTCATCCCGATCGCCGAGAACAACGGATTGATCGTGTCGATCGGCGAGTGGGTCATGCGAGAAGCCTGCGCGCAGAAGCTTCGCTGGGAACGGGCCGGTCTCGGCGGCTTTCCCGTGGCCGTGAACGTCTCGCGCCGGCAGTTCCGCGGCCTCGAGTTCGAAGGTCAGGTCGCTTCGGTACTGCGCGAAACCGGCCTCGCTCCTCACCACCTCGAAATCGAGATCACCGAGAACGCGCTCGTCGACGACGTGAAGCAGACGCTGGGCTCGCTTCGATCGCTGCGCCGAATGGGCATCGGGCTCTCGATCGACGATTTCGGCACCGGTTACTCGAGCCTGTCGGCGCTCGGTCAGTTCCCCGCGAATCGCCTCAAGATCGATCAGTCCTTCGTGCGCGACATCGCGCGCGAGTCGAGGCGCGCGGCGATCACGCGCGCGGTGCTCGCGGTGGCAAGTGAGCTCGGACTCGACGTCGTCGCCGAGGGCGTCGAGACGATCGAGGAGCGCGACTTCCTGGCCGAGCTCGGCTGTGTCCAGATGCAGGGCTACCTGTTCGGACGGCCGGTTCCCGCCGAGGAGTTCGCCTCGATCTGGGCGGATGGTGGAGAGCTCCCGGAGTGATGGATCAGTGCCCGGTCTCGCGGCGAAGCTCGTCGCGGTAGGCCGGCATGTCGATCACGCAGCCCTCGGTCCGTGCACGCTCCGCCGCGAAGCCGAGCAGGTGACTCTCGAGCGCAACCCGGCCGCTCGCGCGCACGAGTTCGGGCGCATCGCGCACGACGACCTCGCAGAAGTGGTCGAGCAGACCTTGATCGCCGCCCGAGTGCCCGAAGGCGGAGTCCTCGATGCGGATCTCCTCTCGCTCGAGCGAGCCGTGTCGCGAGACCTCGATCGCACCGGTCTGGAGCACGCCGCGCAGCTCACCGAGGCTGCCCGAGACGCGCACGGTTCGCCGCTCCTCCGACGCATTTCCGTGCACGCCGAGCGTCGCCGTGAGGCCGTTCTCGAACTCGACGGCGACGACCTGGTGATCGACGACGTCGTTGTCGCAGCGGAAGACGCAGCGACCGTAGTCGCTCACCGCCAGAGCCGCCTCGCGCGCGGAGCGCGCGGGATCCGGGGACAGGTCGGTCCAGGGCCAGTGGCGCGCGAGTCGTTCGTCGGGCCCCAGATAGAAACGTGCGGCGTCCCAGGGACAGGTGGCCTGGACGGGGCACGAAGCGCTGCAGCGCTCGGGTGCGTCCGGAGGCGCGAGCTCGCGTCGGTAGGTTCCGAGCGAGCCGAACGACGCGAGCCGGGTCGCGGGGGTCCCGGCGAGCCAGGCGAGCAGATCCAGATCGTGACAGCTCTTCGCGAGCAGAAACGGCGCGGCGAGTGCCCGGTTGCGGAACTTCCCGCGCACGTAGGAGTGCGCCATGTGCCAGTGGGCGACGTGCTCGCGCAGATCGATCATCGCGATCCGGCCGAGACGTCCGCTCGACACGATCTCGTGTACCTTCGCGTAGAACGCCGTGTAGCGGAGCACGTGGCCGATCTGCAGAATCCGCCCCGCGCGCTCGGCCGCCACCGTCACGCGCAGGCAGTCGGCGGCGTTCGGCGCGATCGGTTTCTCGAGGAGAAGGTGGTAGCCCGAAGCCAGGGTCGCGAGCGCGGGCTCGACGTGCTCGGTGTCGCCCGTCGCGATGATGGCGGCGTGAGCGTCCGGACGCGTCGGCAAGAGCTCGCGCCAGTCTGCGAACACGCGCTCGGGTGTGAGTGCGTGCTCCGTCGCCGTCGCGCGTCGTCGATCCTCGTGCGGCTCGGCGAGCGCGACGATCCGCATTCGCTCGGGGTGGCGGCGCGCGTAGGCACCGAAGACCGCGCGGCCGCGATTTCCCGCTCCGATCAGGATGACATCGATCCGGCTCACGTGCGGACCGTCGAGGCGAGCACGAGCTGCGCGACGAAGTAGAGCGGCAATCCCCAGGCGCGATTTGCAAAGCCGCTCGAGACGAAGCGGTCGCGCGCCACGGCGAGATCCGAGACGTAGAACATGGCGGCACCAACCAGGATCCACGCGGAGGAGGGCGAGGCGCCCGCGGCCGCGACCAGCATGGCCGAGATCACGAGCAGATAGGCGCGGACCGAGATCGTCATGTCGGCCGGAACGTGGGGCCGGAGCCAGGGCACGACGATCGCGAGCGCGGCCGTCGCGACGCCAGCGCAGATCGCGGCCCGGCCCGTGGACTCGAAGCGCAGGGCGAACGCGATGAGATAGGCGACGTGTCCGAGTCCGAACGCGGCGACGCCCGCTTGGAACACCCGCGGCCGGCCGCGCGGAATCAGCAGCACGTCCCCGCAGAGCGAGAGAACCAGACCCGCGAGCACCACCCGCCCGTAGCTCGAGTCGAGCGCGCCGAAGGAAACCGCGGCGGTGACGAAGCAGACGGCGGCCGCTGGCTTGGCGAGCCAGACTCCGAGACGCGAAGCGCGGTACTCTGCGACGAGCAGAGCCGTGACGAGGGCGGCCATCGCGAAACCGAAGAACACCGCCGCACTCTAGCGCAGGAGCCCGCGTGATCGATCTGTACACCGCAGCGACGCCGAACGGCTGGAAGGTGTCGATCGCGCTCGAGGAGCTCGGCCTCCCGTACCAGGTGCATCCGATCCGGCTCGAGAAGCTCGAGCAGAAGGAGCCGTGGTTCCTGGCGCTGAATCCCAACGGCCGAATTCCAGCGATCGTCGATCGCGCGAACTCCGACTTCGCCGTCTTCGAGTCCGGCGCGATCCTGATGTATCTGGCCGAGAAGGCCGGACGGCTTCTTCCCGACGAGCCGAAGGCCCGCTCGGTCGCGGTCCAGTGGCTGATGTTTCAGATGGGTGGCCTCGGGCCGATGCAGGGCCAGGCCAATGTCTTCTTTCGATACGCACCCGAGAAGATCCAGTACGCGATCGATCGCTATCAGAACGAGACCAGGCGGCTGTACACGGTACTCGACGCGCGTCTGCGCGAGAACGAGTACCTCGCCGGTGAGTACTCCATCGCCGACATCGCCACCTGGCCGTGGGTCTCGATTCACGCCTGGGCGGGGATCGAGATCTCCGACCTGCCGAGTCTCACGCGCTGGCTCGAAGTCGTCGGGAAACGCCCCGCCGTGCAGAAGGGGCGGGCCGTCCCGACCCCTCTGGATCCGGACGCCCGTGCCGAGGACGTGAAGAAGGCCGGCGCGAAGATGCTCGTCTGAGCCCGACGCCGCGCGTCGCGTGAACCTGCACCCGGCCTGCGCGGATCCTGCGCATCGCTTGCCCCTTGGGCGGCCGCCGCTCAATTTGACGCCGCATCGCGTCGAGAAGGAGGTCAGCGCTCCCCTACGCGCACGGAGACTCCCTCATGCCGCGACGCCTGCTCGCGCTCCTCGCGAGCATCGCGCTGCTTCCCGCGTGCGCGAACCACGTGCGCTACACGAGCGACGCCTTCCGGACGTCGGCGCGCGATGTCGTGAACTCCGAACTCGTCGTCGATGCGAACGGTCCGGTGCTCGCGACCCCCGAGGTCGAGCTCCTGCTTCTCGCGGACGAGACCGCGATCGTTCGCAAGCTCCGCACGCGCATCCGCCTCGAGGAGTACACGCCGTACAAGTCGGGCTACGAGTTCTGGGAGGTACCGGCGGGAACCGTCTGCCTGCCGGTCCTGCTCGTGCTGCGCGTCGTCGATCTGGTCGGCTTCGGCTTCCTGCCCGATGCCAGTCTCGATGGCTTCGCGAGCTTCACCTTCACCGCGATGAATCCGCTGCTCAACCTGGAGTCCGAATCGCGCGTGCGTCGAAACGAGGTCTCGCGCGAGACGGAGGAGCTCGACCGCGAGGTGCATCGCGAGCTTCGTCCGGTCGTCGGAGGGCGGGCCGCGCTCTCGCTCGACGCGACCGCGTCGCAGATCCGGACGAGCGATGCGCGTGGACGCGTGCGCTTTGGTCTGCTCGAGCTCGTGCCCGACCAGCTGCCCGGCCGCCCCCGCGTCTTGCGCGTCTCGGTCGACGGGGACGGCGAGCGCAAACGCGAGACGATCGAGCTTCCGCTGTCCCACTCGCTCTCGTCCCGACTCGTGCAGGCCCTGGAGATCCGCCGCCGAGCCAGGACTCCGGGCGCGACGCCGGAGTCGATCGGGCGGACACTCGCCGAGCTCGATGGCCTCGGCTTTTCGGCCAGTGCACTGGCGCTCGAGACGGAGCTTCGCACGCGGGAGCGCGCGAACTCGGCCTGGCTGCTGCGCCTGGATGCGGCGCTGCAACACTGAGGTGGCTCGGCCGTCCAGCGTGTATGATTCCCGGGTGATCGACGCGATCCGCACCCGCTTCGCGTTCGCGATCTAGCGCGATGCCGAGCTTCTCGAGCTGCCGTGTCGTCGTCACCTGCGACGACGGCCGACCGGAACACGAAGACCTGACCGCCTCGGTGCGGATCGACGACGAGTTCCTCGTCGTGAACTACTGGGACGAGGACGGACCGGTCGTCTACGTTGCGGAGCGACCGCGCGGGAACGTGTTCGAGCTCTCGTGCCGCAGCCGGCCGCGAAGCGCACGGCTCGAGATGTCCGATGCGGGCGATCGGTTGTCCGGATGGTGGCGAGAAGGCGACCTCGGCGGCACGCTCGTGGTAGAGATACGGCCATGACTCCCGCGATTTTCGGCTGGCTCTGCTTCGCGCTCGCGGTGGCGGGCGCGGTGTTTCTGTTTCAGCGCATGCGTGCCAGCGAAGCGTCGCGTGAGGATCTTCGGGGCGAGCTCGAAACTTCGGGAACCGAGCTCGATGCGGTTCGGAAGCGCCTCGAACAGGCGCGTGGCGAATTCCGGGCGCGCGGCGAAGAGATCGCCGAGCTGCGGAAGAAGCACGAGAAGCTGAAGAAGCGCGCCGGGGAATCGCTCGAGGAGGAGAGGGCGCTGCCCGCGCGGGTCCGCGCGCTCGAAGCGGAGCTCCTCGCCGAACGAAACGACGCCCGCGCGGCGCGCGACGAGATCGTCCGCCTCCATGCGGACGTAGAGCGGGCGAGTGCCGACCTGGCTCGCGAGCGTGCGCGTGCCGCCGAGCTCGTGCCCCCGACGAAGAGCGACGAGCTCGACGGGCTGAAGGCTCGCGCGGCGGAGCAAGAGGCGAAGCTCACGCAGCAGCGGGCGGAGCTCGAGAACGCGCGACGCGACGTCTCGAAATTCAAAGGCCGCTGGGAGACGCTCGACAAGGCCTACGTCATCCTGCGCGGCGAGCTCGAGCTGAAGAAGGACGAAGTGCGCGCCCAGCGTGTGGAGCTCGAGCGACTTCGCACTCTCGAAGTCATCCTGACCGCGCCCGACGCGGAGGCGAAGCCGACCCGCTAGCTCTTCTGCTCGATCCGTCGCTGCAAGCGCCGGAAGCCGATCGCGGAGAGCGCCGACATCACGGCCGCCATTCCCATGAGCAGGTGTCCGAATCCGGACCAGGCCGGGAGCGTGAGCTCCGTCCCCGGGATCGAACGTGCCGACCAGCCGAGATACAGCGCCATTCCCATGAACGGCGCGAAGGCACCGCGAATTCCGGTCAGCGTGACGTGCACGCCCATGTACGAGCCCGCGCGCGCGCTTGGCGCGAAGTCGTTGTGGCCGATGTTCCAGGCGAGTCCGCCACCACTGCGCGCCGCTCCCATCACGACGCGCGCGAGCGCAATCGTTCCGAGCGACGGCAGCGCCGCGCCCACCCAGAGCAGGATCTGCGAGATCGCAAACGTCCACGAGTGCATGGCGCGGAACGCGGAGACGTGCACCCGGTCGAGATAGGCCGCCCAGAAGGGAATCGTCAGTACCGAGAGCGAGAACGGAATCACCATCGTGATGCCGATCGCGGTGGAGTAGCTGGCGCCCATCTCGCGAGACACCAGATAGAGCAGCGGCGCCTCGATCATCATGTTCGAAATGCCGAGCACCATCTGCCAGGCGAGGAAGCGCAGATAGAGGCGATCGTCGCGCAGGATCGAGAAGCCGCTCGGGATTCCGGCGGGGCTACTCGCGCTGAGTCGCTCCTGTGTCAGGTGCTCGTCTTCGCCCGTGAGCGGAACACGCGAGAAGGCAAACGCGCCGGCGGCCGCCGCGAGCGATCCGGCCGCGTAGACGTAGCGGAAGTTCTCGGGACTCTGGTCCAGGACTTGGGATCCGAGCCAGGCCGTGCCGGCCGTGCAGAGCGTCGAGATCACGTGAAGCCGGGCGGTCACGCGCCCACGACCGACGCGCGGGTAATTCAACGTCCAGACGATGCTGCGCATCGTCACGATCCCGCCGAGCATCAGCCGCGCCGCGATGAGCGCGCTGACGAGCACTCCCGCTCCAACCTCTCCTTCGGGCACCAGCGCGACGAGCGCGACGCAGCCGGCGAACGAAGCCATGAGCGCGGTCGTGAACGGAACCCTCCGCCGGCCGTGCGCCAGACGAGCCCAGAACGAACTCGAGAGATTCCCGAACATCGGTGCCGCGGTCACGAGCGCGAGCACCGCGGGGTGAACGTGAAAGAGCTTGTCCGCGATCACGCCGATGAAGCCGCCCTCCATCAGGGCCGGGCCGACGGTGAAGCACGCGTCGGTCAAGCGCTCGCGGCGATAGCCGGAGAGCGCCAGCGCTCCCAGTTCCGGTCGCCGCAGTACGTTCAAGGCTCAGGGCGCTTGCACGATCGGGGCAGACGCCGGCTTCTCGCGGCGTAGCTTTCCGCGCACCCACTCCAGCGCGTCGTCGAGCGTGACGTAGAAGACGGGCACGACGAGCAGCGTGAGCAGCATCGAGGAGAACATCCCGGCTCCGGTCGCGACTGCCATCGGGCCGCGGGTTTCCGAGCCCGGACCGAATCCGATCGCCGCCGGAAGCACGCCGAAGATCATCGAGATGGCCGTCATCAGTACCGGGCGCATGCGCACGGGAGCGGCGGCTCGCATCGCTTCGAGCTTGTCCATTCCCTCGCTGCGCAGCTCGTTCGCGTAGTCGACGAGCAGGATCGAGTTCTTGGTGACCAGACCCATCAAGAGGATGATCCCGATCACGCTGAAGAGATTGATCGTCATGCCCATCACCCACAAGCCGCCGAGCGCGCCGACCATTGCGAGCGGGAGCGCGAGCATCACGGTGAGCGGGTGAACGAGGCTCTCGAACTGCGCCGCGAGCACCATGTAGATGATCAGGATCGCGAGTCCGATCGCGAGTCCGAACTCCTGCAGGCTCTCGAGAAACGCCTCGGCACTGCCCCCGAATCGAAGGGTCGCGCCCTCGGGGAGAAGCTCGGTGCCGATCTGATTCACGATCGAGATGGCCGTGCCTGCGGGCAGCCCTTCGAGATTCGCCGACACGACCACGCTTCGCTGGCGCTGATCGCGGCTGATCGTCGACGGCGCGGCACCGGTCTCGACGCGGGCGATGTTGCGGAGCTCGACGACGCCGCCGTCCTTGGTCCGCACGAAGAGCTCGCCGATCGCTTCGGGATCGGAGCGGAAGGCCTCTTCGAGTCGCACGCGCACGTCGTACCGGTGCCCTCCCGACTTGAACTTCGCGATGTCGAGACCGCCGATTCCCGCCTGCACGATCTGCGAGAGCGTGCGTGCATCGACGCCGAGCGCTGCGCACTTCTCGCGGTCGGGAATGACGCGGACCTCGGGCAGGCCGACCTTCAGGGATTTCGAGACGTCGACGAAGCCCGGGTATTCGCGGAGCCTCGCCATGAACTGGCTGGAGAGCTTGTCGAGTTCCCCGATCTCGAGATTTCCGCGGATCGCGAACTCGAGCTCCCCGCGGCCGCCGCCGGTCATCATCGACGACATGTCGAAGACGCGTATGTCCACGCCGGGAATCGTGCTCAGCGACTCGCGCGCTTCCCGCATCAGCTGCATCGCGTCCCTCTTGCGCTCGCTCCTCGGGTGCAGGATCGCGACCATCACGCCATTGGTGACGTTCCCCGGTCCGTCCGGGCCCGACACGCCTACGCCCGCGAAGAGCCCGCGGATCTCGGGCTGCGCGAGCATCCACTGCTCGGCTTGCTTGACGCGCTCGAGCGTGCCCTCGAGCGACGTGCCTGGGGGTGTCTCCATCATCACGAAGAGCCGGCCCTCGTCGGAAGGCGGGAAGAATTCGGCGCCGAGACGCGAGCCGAGTGCGAGCGCGGCGATGAAGGAGGCGAGCGCGATGCCCAGGACCGCCGCGCGATGGACGAGCGCCCAGTTCAAGACGCGCTTGTAGGTCGTCTCGAGCCAGGTGAATGCGATCTCGAGGCGGTGGTAGAAGCCGCCGTGCGAGTGGACGGCGGGTGGGGGCATCCGCGCCGCGAGCATCGGAATCAGCGTCAACGCGACGAAGAGCGAGAAGATGACCGACGCTGCGACGGTGAGCCCGAACTCCTTCAGGAACAAGCCGACGATTCCGCGCACGAAGGCGACGGGAAGGAACACGACCGCGATCGAAAGCGTCGCGGCGGTCGCGGCGAACGCGATCTGGCTGACGCCCTTCGAAGCGGCCTCGTAGGGGGATTCCCCGAGTTCGCGTCGTCTCTCGATGTTCTCGAGCACGATGATCGCGTCGTCGATCACGACGCCGACGGCCAGGGCGAGCGCGAGCAACGTCATCGTGTTGATCGTGAATCCGAGGATCCACATCGCGCCGAAGGCCGTGATCAGCGAGAGAGGGATCGACGTGCCGATCACGAGCGTCGGCCGGACCCGGCGGAGGAAGACGAGAACCGTGAGCGTCGCGAGGAACGCACCGAAGACGAGCGCAAACTGCGTCTCGGCGACCGATTCGCGGATCGCCACCGAGAAGTCGATCACCGAGTCGCGGTCCGGGAACGTCATGCCTTCGGGCAGGTAGGGACGGAGCTCGTCGACGCGATCGTGGGTGGCCGTCGCGATCTGCACCGTGTTCGCGCGAGACTGCTTCAGGATGCCGATTCCGGCGCCGGTGCCGCCGTTGAAGCGGGCGAGGAATCTCGGATCCTCGGCGCCGTCTTCGACCCGGGCCACGTCGCGGAGCCGGATGGTCGTTCCCGCGACGTTGGCGACCACGAGGCCCGCGAGCTCTTCCACCGTCTGGAACTCGGCTTCGGTCTTGAGAGAATACTCGAGCGTGTGGCCTTCGACGCGGCCACCGGGAACCTCGATGTGTTCCCGCTGCACGGCCTGGATGACGTCCATCATCGACAGACCGCGGGCGCGAAGCGCCTCGCCGTCGATCCAGATCCGGATCGCGCGTTCGCGCTTGCCGAAGAGCTCGGTCGAGGCGACGCCGTTGATCGTCTCGAGGTAGGGCTTCACCGTGAACTTCAGGTAGTCGGTGACCTCGACCTGCGAGCGATCGGAGTTGATCGGCAGCCAGACGATCGGCCGGCTCGACATGTTGAGCTTGTCGACGATCGGCGGCTCGAGCTCGGCGGGAAGCTCGCGCCGCGCACGCGCGACCTTGTCGCGGACGTCCTGAGCGGCCTGGTCGATGTCGCGTTCGAGCTCGAACTCGGCCGTGATCATCGTGACGCCGTGGAAGGTCGTCGACTTCAGAGATCTCAGGCCGCCGATCGTGTTCAGGTGCTCTTCGAGCACCTCCGTGACGTCTTCCTCCATGGTCTCGGGTCCGGCGCCCTCGAGCGAGGCGATCACGGTGACGACGGGGAATTCCATGTTCGGCATCTGGTCGACGCCGAGCTCGTAGTATCCGAGCACGCCGAAGACGACCATCGACAGCGTCATCATCAGCGTCAGGACGGGACGGCGGATGGAGATGTCGGACAGGGTCACTGCGGGATCTCCTCCGGCGGAGCCGCCTCGGGCCGCGAGGATGCGACGGCAGGTGTGCCGTCGGGATTTCGAGCGGTGATGGCGGCGCCGTCGATCAAGGCGGAGTGCCCGCGGATCACGACGGTGTCGCCCGCGGACAGCCCCGAGAGGACTTCGGCCTCGCCGGCCTTGATCCGACCGATCTGGAGCACGCGTCGCTCGACGCGGCTTCCCCCATCGACGGTGCGAAACGCGATCGCGCCATCGGCGCGCTGCAGGACGGCCTCTTCGGGAATCAAGACGACGTTCTCGTGCCTCGCGATGCCGAGGTCGGCGCGCGCGAAGAGTCCCGGTCGCAGACGGTGGTCCGGGTTGGGCAGCACTCCCTTCACGCGCAGCGTGCGCGTCCGCTCATCGACGATCGGCGAGATCATCGAGATCGTCGCGTGGAACTCCTCGTCGGGGTAGGGAGCGACCGTGACCGCGAGCGGCAGCCCGAGCGCGAGCCGGCTCGCGTCCGCTTCGGGAAGGGTGAACTCGACCTCGACCGGATCCAGCGCCACCAGCTCGAAGAGCTTCTGCCCGGGCTGCACGAACTCGCCGCGCGAGACGAAGCGGCGGCCGATCACGCCCGCGAAACGTGTTCTCACGCGCGAGTCGGCCGTGGCGCGTTCCGCGGCGCCGAGATCCGCCTTCGCCGCGAGCAGGCGCGACCTCGAGGCCTCGAGATTCGTGCGCGCCTGATCCTGCTGCGCGCGCGAGGCGATGTCCTTCGCCGCGAGTTCCTGGATCCGCTTGTGCTGGCGTTCGGCCTCGGCAAGCGCCGACGAGGCCTCGGCCGCGCGCGCTCGTGCGCGGTCGAGATCGATCTTGCGCCGGTCCGGATCGATCTCCATCACGACCGTGTCGTCGGCGACCGTCATGCCCTCGTCGACGAGGATTCGCGTGATCTCCCCACCCACCTGCGCGGCGACGTCGGCGCGCTGCTTCGCGAGGAGTTGCCCGGTCGCCGCCACGTGCTCCTCCACGTCGCGCACCGAGACGGGCACGAGCACGACGGGATTCAGGGGCTTCTCCTCGACGGCCGTCTCGCGGCCGCACGCCGCTGCAAATCCCAGCAGCAGCAGACCCAGTCCGGCAGCCTGAACACACCGCATCATGATGTTCCGCACTCCTTGGCGAGCAGCCCGCGCTCGATCACGTCGAGCGCTTGTTCGACCAGATTCTTCGACCACGCGTATCCCGGGCGACTGATCCGCAGCGATACGATGCCGTGGAGGACCACCCAGGTGAGTTGGAAGGCCGTCTCGAGATCGCGCGTGCGCAGCGCTCCGGCTGCGGCGACCTCGGAGAGCGCGCCGAAGACCAGCTCGCGCGCGGCCTCGGCCGAGGGCAGGAGGTCGTCGGGCTCGAGTCGTGGCGCCACGAGCAGCGCGTAGTGGGTCGGGTTCTCGATTCCGAATTCGACGAAGGCACGCGCGAGCGCGCGCAAGTACTGCTTCGGGTTCTCGCGCCGGCGCACCCGCTTCAAGCGCGCGAGAAGCTCGGCAAAGCGCTCTTCGAGCAGCGCGTCGATCAGCCCGGTCTTGTCGCGGAAATGGTGGTAGATCGTCGGCGCCTTGAACCCGCATCGATCCGAGACGCGCCGGATCGAAAGCTGATCGGGGCCGCCTTCGATCAGGAGCGCCGTGGTCGCCTCGAGAATCGCGCGTCGGGAAGCCTCGCCGCGCTTGCGGTTCCTCGATTTCGGGGGGGTCGATCATCGTCGCCAACCTCTGTAACGGTGTTACAGCTAACGGCGTTATAGCAAATCCGAAGCGGCAAGTGCGAGCCCGGTCGGCGTTCGGGACCCGTGATAGGAAGGAGTCGATGGCGCGAAAACGGGTCGTGGTGATCGCGGGAGAGGACGCGGCCCCGGAGGCCATGAACCCGAGCGTCGAGCTTCTCGCAGGACTCGGGATCGCGATCGACTGGCACCGGCCCGAACCCGGTGGCGAGCGCGAAGCCATCGACGCGTCCGATGCGACCTGGTTCGGCGCAACCAGCGGCGCGAGCGCCCGCGCGCTCTTCCATCTGCGCTGGGGAAGGCAAACCTACGCGAACGTTCGGCCGGTGCGGTACCTGCCGGGGGCCGGGAGTCCGCTCGCCCGTCCCGACGGGATCGACCTCGCGATCGTGCGCGAGAACCTCGAGGATCTGTACGTCGGCGTGGAAGGTGACCTCGACGAGCTTCGGTCCTTGGGCTGGCGGAGTCGAACGAGCGGCCGACCGATCGCCGAGCTCGCGCCGGGTCGATTCGCGCTGAAGGTGATCAGCCGGCGCGGGAGTGAACGAATCGCGCGCTTCGCGTTCGAGCTCGCGCGGCGACGGCGCGCGCGGGGGCATCCGGGCCGGGTCACCTGCGGCACCAAACACAACATGCTCGCGCAGACCGACGGCCTCTTTCGCGATACCGCGGCACGTGTCGCGAGCGAGTACCCGGACGTGGGGTTCGAGGTGCGCATCGTCGATGACCTGGCGCATCGCCTGGTCGCGCGCCCGCAGGAGCTCGATGTCGTGCTCCTGCCCAACCTCTACGGCGACATCCTCTCCGACGCCGCGGCTGCGCTGGTCGGCGGGCTCGGACTCGCGCCGAGCGGCTGCTACGGGGAGGACTACGCCTACTTCGAGCCCGCGCACGGCACGGCTCCCGACATCGCTGGCCGGAACGTCATCAACCCGACGGCGACCCTGCTCTCGGGTGCGCTGCTGCTCGAGTACCTCGGCTTCGCGGCCGAGGCGCGGCGGGTCGAACTCGCCGTGGCGGCGACCTATGCCGCGCGACGTGAACTCACGCCCGACCAGGGCGGAAGCTCGAGCACTTCGGACTTCTGTGCGGCTATCTCGCGGCGGTTGAGGGACTAGCGACCCTTGTTGAGCCGTCCGATGTCGATGTAGCGGCGGATCTTGCCCTTGCTGCTGAACGGCGATCCCTCGCTGTTCCAGAACTCGATCCGATTCCCGGTGCCGGTCTGCACGTTCACGATGATGTCCGAGATGATCCGGTTGTCCTTCGGATCGGGCACGTCGTCCCATCCCGGGTACCAGACGCCGTCGGACGATTTCGGATCCTTGTTCTTCACGCCGTCCCAGTCGCTCGAGTAGCGGTGGTTGTGCCAGATGATCTTCCAGAGCTCCTTCTTCCGGTCGTACGCGAAGCTGTACAGCGGTTCGAAGGTCTCCTTGTCGACGTAGATGTCCTTGTGGTGGTACGGGTGATCCTCGTTGCGCGGATCGAAGCGGATGACCCAGGCGTTGCGGACCTCCCAGCGGTCGCTGGCGAACGAGAAGCCGTACGGGCCGAAGTTGTACGAATCGGTGTAGGGGTAGGCGAGCGTGCTTCGTGTTCATCGGCGCGATCACTGTCGCTTCGCCGAGGCATTCCCACTGGTACTGGGGCGGGATGCCGGCGAAGCTCCGCAGGTCGTCCATGGTGAAGTCGGTGCCCTGAACCGAGTCGGTCCGTTGCGCCGACGAGATCCGCCGCACGCGGCGCAAGTCGGGCACGTACACCCAGGTGTCGTCGTTCTTCGCCTGCTTGAGCGGGCCCGTCCGCGGTCCGGTAGCGGTAGGTCAGGAGCAGGATGCCGCGCGCGTCGAACGGCGCGTCGACCTCGATCCCGAAGACGGAATTGCGCTTCTCGTTCGGGAAGACGTCGCCGTCGTTCTCGTTCTGGTAGTTGCGCTCGACCCGGTTCACGAGGCTGATCACCTTGGCCGTGCCTTCGTAGTAGAGCGGCAGCTGCTCGCCTCGGTCCCAGTACGTGTACGACCAGGTCGAGCGCGCGCCGTCGCCGTTCCAGGCCTTGACGAAGTTCCAGATGATCTTGACGCCTGCGTTCGGATCGCCCTTGCAGTCCAGCGGATTCGGATGCGAACGGCAACCCGGCTCCGAAGTTCAACAGCCCGCCGTCGTCACCGATCTTGGCCTGCCCCTTGTACTTCTCGCTCATCGCGACGTAGGCGTCCGCCGCGCCGTACTTGCGCATGGTCGGGCCGATCTCGAGCTGCATGCCCTCGTAGAAGAAGAACTCGCGATTGGTCCAGAACTCGGGAGGCAGGAAATCCTTCAGCTTGTCGAGCTGATCGAACGAGATCGTGTCGCCTTCCTTGAAGGGTGTGACCGGCAGGACGTCCTGGGCCTGCTTCTCCTGCGCCGGAGCGGCGGCGGGCAGTGCCACGAGGATTGCCAGAGCGAGAACTCCAAGCCGCATCGAGGACCTCCAAGGTTTTGGCCCGCGGAGCGGGGCGTCCTGTCGCATCATAGACCCGCGCAGCACCCGGCGGATAGAGCAATTTCGAGCCGTTACGGCGCGGCAATCCAGTCGATTTCGGCGATGTAGAGGTCGACGGGGGTCCGGTAGACGAGCTCCGCCTCGCCGCGCCCGAGATCGACTCGGTGAAGCTCGCGCGGCAAGTCGAGATCGGAGCTCTGCGAATGATCGCGGACCAGGACGAGCGCCGCGTCGGGTCCCTGGCCCCGGGCATCCACGACCCGCTTGTCGGCGTCGGGTCGCCAGGTCGGTGTGCAGCCCGAGCCGGCCGGGTCGCAGCGCACGAGTCCCCGTCGCTGACGCGCATGGATTCCGCGTGCGCTCCAGAAGAGCGGCAGCGTACCTCCGGGCACGAGCGCCTCGCCCGGATCGCCGTCGCGCAGCGGCGTGAGGGGCCCGCTGAGATCGCTCGCGACGCGAAACAGACGCGGCCACGAGACGGTCTGGCCCGCGATCGAGAGGGCGGTTTCCGAGTCCGCGCCGTCGGGATCGGGAATCGTCTGCAGGATCACGATGGATGCACCGTCGGGACTCCAACGCGGACGATCGAGTGGCTGGTTTCGCCCCGCGACGGGCCTCGATCTCGGCCCGTCGAGCGCGAGCACGAGCAAGTCGCTCTCGCCCTGATCGTCGACTTCGAGACCGAGGGCGATGCGTTCACCGCTCGGGTCGGGCTCGACGTCGAAGTAACGCGCGGGCTCCGCGATCCGCGTCGCGCGTCCCGACGACACATCGACCCGAAGCAGTTCCGTGCGCGGCAATCCGTACGGCTCGTCGGCAGCGACCTCGCGGCTCACCAGAAGCTCGTGCGGAGAGAGCCAGCGCGCGAAACGCGGGCCTTCGATCGGAAGCGCCCGCGCGCCGTCCGCGTCGTGGACCACGATCGCGCGAGGGACCTCGGGATCCGCCGGCTCGAAGATCAGAACCAACCGTCCGGGTCCGCGGAATCCCGCGTCGTAGCGTTCGGTCGGTGCGCGCGAAGGGCAGGCGAGTGCGAGTACGACGGCGAGGGAGGCGAGAAGCCTGCGGGCTCGATCGCGCACGCTCGCTCTCCTTCACGCGGGCGCGCAGTATACCCCCGTGCTGAACGCGAACCCGGGTCGGAACCTGCTTCAGGCCGCGGCCTTCTTCGCGCTGGTCTTCGCGCTCCACGCACGTGCCTTGCCCGGACCGTTCGTGTTCGACGATCAGACCGCGATCGTCGGGAACGAAAGCCTGCACAGGCTGTGGCCGCTCGGGCCCGTGCTCGCGCAGCCACCCGATCTCACCACGTCCGGCCGACCCGTCGTCGCGGCGAGCTTTGCGATCGACTACGCGCTCGCCGGCCTCGACCCGCGGGTGTTCCGCGCCACGAACTTCGCGATCCACGCGCTCTGCGCGATCCTGCTCGCGGCCGTCGTCCGCCGCACGTTGTCGGGGCCCCGACTCGCCGATCGCTTCTCGTCGCATGCCCGCGAGATCGCGGCCGGCGCGGCGCTGCTCTTTCTCGTTCACCCGCTCGCGAGCGAGGTCGTCTGCTACGCGAGCGCGCGCACCGAATCCATCGTGGCGTTCTTCTACCTCTCGACGCTCTACGCGTCGATCCGCGCGCGTTCGTCGGCGCGCCCGTGGGTCTGGGTTGCGGTCGCCATCGCGAGTTCGACGCTGGGCATGGCGAGCAAGGAAGTGATGGTCAGCGCGCCGGTGGTGGTCGCGTTGCACGATGTCGTCTTTCTCGGAGACGTGGACGCGCGCGCGCGGCGAGTGCGGCTCGCGCTTTGGCTGGGACTCGCCGCGACCTGGGGCGTGCTCGCCTTCTTGATGATCGCACAGCCGCGGTCGGACTCGGCCGGCTTCGCGCTCTGGGTGACGCCGCTTCTCTACCTGGCGAATCAGTGCGACGTGCTGCTCTCGTACCTTCGATTGGTGGTCTGGCCGGATCCGCTGCGCTTCGACTACGGTCTGCCCCAGCCGTTGACGCTCGGCGACGTTCGCACGGGCGCGGCGTCGCTGACGGGGCTCTTTCTGCTTTCGCTCTACGCACTCCGGCGCTGGCCGGCCGCGGGATTCATCGGTGTCGCGTGCTTTGCGATCCTCTCGCCGTCGTCGAGCTTCATCCCGATCGCATCCGAGGTCGGAGCCGAACGCCGGATGTACCTTCCGCTCGCCGCGCTCTCCGTCCTGCTCGTCTGCCTGCTCTGGCTCGGCGTCGCGCGCGCAGGACGGGTCGTGGCGATTCGTTTCATCGTCGGGATCGCCGCGCTCGCGCTCTCGGCCGTGAGCGTGGCTCGTGCGGCGGACTACGCCAACGAGATCCGGCTCTGGCGGGCCGACGTCGTGATCGCGCCCGGAAACGCACGCGCTCGCTACAACCTGTCGGGTGCTCTGCGCCGCGCCGGCCTGGAAGACGAGGCGAAGCAGGAACGGGCAGCGGCGGTGCGCGGCGAGGTCGACTTCTACTCTCGCATCCTGCCCCTCCAGCCCGATCGCGGCGCGCGCGCTCGGGGACCTGGCGGCGATCCACGTGGTGGCGGGTGAGCTCGTGCGAGCGGAGGAGCTCTACGGCGAACTCCTCGAGCTCGATCCCTCGGACGAAACCGCGCTGCGAATGCGCGCCCGTCTGCGCGCGCACCTCGAATCACTCGGCATCGAAGCGCCGCCACACTGACTCGCGCCGGTCTGGACACGGCATGTAGGATGAACGCCATGATGGACGCTGAATCCCGACTTCGAGCGGAGATCGACATCCGCACCCTCGTCTCGCGCTACTCCGATGCTGTCGTGCGGCGCGATCGGGTGGCCTGGGTCGATACCTGGGCGGTGGGCGGCGTGTGGCGACTCCTCGGCATGGAAGCGAAGGGACGCGAGGCCATCGGCGCGCTCTGGGAGAGATTGATCTCGGTCTACGCCGAGATCGTGCAGATACCGAACTCGGCGATCCTCGAGATCGACGGCACACGCGCGACGGGCCGCTGGTACATCAGCGAGTTCGGCAAGCTCGCGAACGGCTCGTCGATGATGACGATCGGCGTCTACCACGACGAGTACACGCGCGCAGACGGTTCGTGGCTCTTCGCGAGCCGCCGCTTCGACGCACTGTACGGAAGTCCCGAGGATCTCGCGGGAACGTTCCTTCCATTTCCGAAGGAGTTCGACCGGTGATCATCATCGCGGGTACGGTCGACGTCGATCCCGCACAGCGTGAGGCCGCGCTCGCGGCGGGGCGTCCGCATCTGCGGGCGACGCGCGCGCAGAAGGGCTGTCTGCACTACACCTGGGCCGCGGATGAGCTGGTCGCGGGTCGCATCTACGTGTATGAGCTCTGGGAGAGCGCGGCCGACCTGGAGCGGCACTTCGCCGGGCCGCATTACCTGGCCATGCGCAACACGATCGGCGCGCATGGGCTGCGCGGCGCGGACGTGCTGAAGTACGAAGTCGGCCGATCCGGCCCCGTCTACGACGCGCGGATGAAGCCGCGCGCCGACTTCTTCTAGGGCGCGGGCGTCTTCGCGGGGCGCGCGAACTGCGCGAGCAGCTCGTCGACTATCGGCCCGATCTTCGACTCGGTGCTGCGCCACTTGAAGGGCGAGAGGCTCGGGCGCGAGAGGTAGGTCGCCTCGCCGATCGTCTCGCCGCGGTAGCGCACGCGCAGCTCCGCGTAGCCCAGAACGGGACGAATGTCCCAACGACGCCGGGCCGCGTACCAGAGCGTGTAGTCGCACCCGGCCTCGCTGGGCGCATCGACGACACGCGCATCGATCCCGCTCCGCGCGACACCCCGTTCGACGACGGCCAGGAAGTCCTCGATGACGACGTCGGGATTTCGCTCGATGCAGAGCTGCTCGATCGGGTACCCCCGCGAGGGCACCGGGCTCACCTCGACGGTCGTGCACGCCGCGGCGTTCGCGAGCGCACCGGCAAGGAGAATCGCGCGGAAACGCCTCGACGAACCGGATCCCGCTCGATTGGGCAGTTCGCCACAGTTGCGACTCCGGGGCGCAGGAACGCGATTGAAATACGCGGTATCATGCGCGGCGTGGGGCATATCGCTTGCATCGCGGAAACCGGGGTCCATTCGAAGGAGCGTAGCTGAGACATGGTCACGAAGGTCGCAAAGAAGGGATCGAAGAAGCTCGCGAAGAAGAGTTCGAAGAAGGTCGTGAAGACCACCGCGAAAAGCGCGGTGAAGAAGAGCACGCCCTCGAAGCGCCCCGAGCACTTCGACGTCCTGATCGTCGGCGCGGGCATCTCCGGAGTCGGCGGCGCCTACCACCTGCAGGAGCAGTGCCCCGGCAAGAGCTTCGTCGTGCTCGATGCGCTCGAGAGCTTCGGCGGCACGTGGCTCACGCATACCTACCCGGGCATCCGCTCCGACAGCGATCTCTATACCTTCGGCTACCGCTTCAAGCCGTGGACGACGGCACCCGTCGCGACCGCCGACGAAATTTTGAAGTACATGGGCGAGGTGATCGAGGAGAACGACCTCGCCCGTCACATTCGCTACCGGCACAAGATCTCGACCGCGTCGTGGTCGAGCAAGGACAAGCTCTGGACCGTCGAGGCGACGCGCACCGATACGGGAGCGACCTGTCGCTTCACGACGAACTTCCTCTGGATGTGCCAGGGCTACTACCACCACGAGAAGGGCTACACCCCCGAGTGGAAGGACATGGACCTCTACCAGGGCACGCTGGTTCACGCGCAGACCTGGCCCGCGGACCTCGATTACAAGGACAAGAACGTGCTGGTGATCGGGTCCGGGGCGACCACGGCCACGCTCGTGCCCGCGATCGCAGGCGCGACGAATCACACGACCGTCCTGCAGCGTTCGCCGACGTACTTCTTCCCGGCGCCCAACACCAACGAGCTCGCCAACACGCTTCGCTTGCTCGAGATCGACGAGACCTGGATCCACGAGATCGTGCGACGCGGGATCCTGTACCTGCAGCAGGTGATGACGCGACGCTCCCGCGAAGAGGGCGAGGCGGTGAGGGAGGAGCTGCTCGCCGGCGTGCGCGCGTACCTCCCCGAAGAAGAGGTGAAGAAGCACTTCACGCCGAAGTACCGACCCTGGCAGCAGCGTCTCGCGTTCGTCCCCGACGGCGACCTCTTCAAGGGCATTCTCGCGGGCAAGGCGTCCGTCGTCACCGACGAGATCGACCGCTTCACCGAGAAGGGTGTGCTGACGAAGTCCGGCCAGGAGATCGAGGCCGACATCATCGTCGCCGCGACCGGATTCAGCATCAGCGTGCTCGGCGACATCGCGTTCACCGTCGACGGAAAGCCGGTCGATTTCCACGACACGATCACCTACCGAGGCATGATGTTCACCGGCGGTGCCGAACATGCTCTGGGTGTTCGGGTACTTCCGCGCCAGCTGGACGCTTCGGGTGGATCTCCTCTCCGATTTCGTGTGCCGGCTGCTTGAACCACATGAAGAAGAAGCGCGTGAAGCAGGTCATGGTCGAGCTGCGGCCCGAGGACAAGACCATGCCGCTGCCACAACTGGATCGACCCCAACGACTTCAACCCCGGCTACCTGATGCGCTCCATGCATCTGCTGCCCAGGCGCGGCGACAAGCCCGAGTGGCAGCACACGCAGGACTACTGGACGGAGAAGGTCACGATCCCCGCGATCGACCTCGACGGCAAGGAGTTCAAGTACAGCTGAGCGTGACGCTCCGCTCTGTGGAGTCGGGGGAGATCGATGCCGGCGCCGAGCTCTCCCGTAGCCGTCGTCACCGGGACCAGCACCGGGATCGGCTTTGCAACGGCGCTGCACTTCGCGCGAAACGGGTACCGCGTGTACGCGGGAATGCGGAACCTCGAAAAGGCCGCAAAGCTCGTCGAGGCAGCTGAGTGCGATCGGCTCCCGCTCGAGGTGATCGAGCTCGACGTCAACTCCGGGCCGTCGGTCGAGCGCGCGTTCGCGCGCGCCGCAGGTGGCGGAGACGTCGACCTCTTGGTGAACAACGCCGGAATCGGCGGCGCCGCGCCGCTCGAGCTCGTTCCCGAAGCCGAGCACCGCCAGATCTTCGAGACGAACTACTTCGGTGCGATCCGCTGCATCCAGGCCGTGCTGCCGGGAATGCGACAGCGCGGGCGCGGCGCGATCGCGAACGTCACGTCGGCGGTCGGGCGAATCGCGACACCGAACCAGATTCCCTACTCGGCATCGAAGTTCGCGCTCGAGTGCGCGGGCGAGGCGCTCGCGCACGAGGTCCGCCGCTTCGGCGTGCGCGTCGTGAACATCGAGCCGGGTGTGATCCTGACGAACATCTTCGAGAACTCCGCGGCGACGACGCGCTACGAGAAGTCCTCGCCGTACCAGCCGATCATGCGCCGCAACGGCAAGATCTACGCGGCCGGCTTCCGCGCCGGCGTGCAGCCGCAGGTCGTCGCCGAGACGATTCTCGAGGCCGTCACCACGGCCGACTATCGCCTGCGCTGGCCCGTCGGCGCCGACGCCGTCGGCTTCGCGAGCGGCCGCCCGCAGATCTCGGACGAGGCCTGGGTCGCGATGGGCGACGATCTCGGCGACGAAGACTACAACCGCCGCTTCTTCGAGTACTTCGGGATCCGTCTCTGAGGCGATTCGGGAGCGACGCCACGAAGTTCTCGGGAAAGACCGACATCGATCTGTGGAGTCGCATCGATAGCACCGAGCAGCTCACGGTCTCGTTGTCCCCGGGTTTCGGGCTGAACGAGACCTTCCCGCTCTTCGGGCGGACCTACGACGTCGCTTCGGGGAAGTCGGTATTCATCGGCGGCGTCGCATTCGACGACGGCTCGTACGTGACCATCCAAGGGACGGCGAGCTGGGACAAGAACACCGGCGCGGTGAAGAGCCTTTCGGGCATCTTCGTCCAGGACTCGGTGTTTCGGCTCGGCTGCTTCTCTTCAGGGAAAGTGAAGACTTCGGAGCGCCTCCAGTGATGCCGAAACGCGAGATTGAGGCTGCGCCGATTGGGATCTTACGGCGCGCGTGAGCGGAGCCGAGGGCAAGCCGAACAAGCGCGCCGCGTCAGCCGCGCACTCCGAGGACCCGCCGCAGCTCCGGCGCCGCGCTCGAGGGTATCGCAAGGATCTCGCCACTCTCCGGCACAGTGTCTGTCACGGCGCGGATCCCATGCTTCCCGACGGCACAGAATTCGTAGTCGAGCCGCCGCAACAGATCCAAAACCGTCTCGACGTTGCCGCCGTGCCGATCCCAGTGGCGCTTCCTGTACTCGAAGATGAGGATCGGCCGGTGCTGCTCCAGGATCGGCCGGAGCTGATCGATCACGATCGTCTCATGTCCCTCGACGTCGATCTTGATGAAATCGCATGTCGGCAGCGGCGCTTCCCGCACCAGCGTCAGGCCGGAAATCGCTTGCACCTCGATCTTCTCCGTGGTGCCTTCCGCAACGGGCTGGAGGCTCGAGATGCCGGTTCTCGAGGCGTCCGCCGGCACGGCATGGAAGGACACGGGGCCATCGTGGTCCGACAACGCGGCCTCGACCACGGTCACATGTCCCAGTCGGTTGAGCGCGACGTTTTCCCGAAGCCGCGCGGCCATCCGCGGATGCGGCTCGACCGCAATGACTCGACCGGATGGTCCCGTCGCCCACGCCATCACCAGCGTATGCGTGCCGATGTTGGCACCGACATCGAGGCAGACCGCACCCGGCTTCACCATCCGCCGGATCGCGTCGACGACGAGCGGCTCGTGGCAGCCGTGGAACAGAAGGCGGTAGTCGACCGAGCGGGAGGTATCGATGTGGATGGAGCCTTGGCCATACGGTGCGACCAAGTGCCGCCCCTTGCCCGGCGCGCCCTTCGGGCACGCCCACGCCGCCACGGCCTTGCAGAGCTCGTGTACCAAGGGAACGCGTCGCCGCATCACCGGCCGGAGGAAGAGCGCGAGATTCAGAACCCGCTGGTCGCTCCAGAGCATGGGGCGTGGATATCAAAATCGTCCCAGAGCAACAATTCCGAGCCGCACGGAACCGAGCGCTACGCCTCCAGGCTCCGCACGAACGTTTCGATCGGGCTGTGCTCGCTGGCGAGCCCGGCCGCTCGGCGTCTCGAAGCGTGCTCGTTCGCGAAGTCGCGGTAGAGCGCGATCACGCGCGGCACGGCCGCAGCCGCCCCAGCGCGATTTCCGGCGGTGATCAACGCCAGGCTCGAGATGAAGATCGGCGCGCCGAGCAGGGCGACGGCGGAGTTCTCCACCTCGTCGAGGTGGTTGGCGATGGCGGTCGCCTCGTGCGGTCGCGTCGAGATCAGGTAGCGCATGTGCCCGATTCCGTAGGCGAGCGAGCGCGACACGTCCTGGACGCCGAAGCGCGCGATCGTCTCGTCCGCCGCGTTCGTCGAGACGGCTCCGACATGGCGCAGCAGCGACTGCATCAGGCCGCAGAGCAGCAGATACCCGGACGCAGAGGCGCAAGGGTAGGTGCTCGCGTCGAAGACCGCCTTCAGCAACTCGCCGAGCGGAGCATGGTCGCGGCCGAGCCCGGTTCCGCCCGCGATGGCGCGCTTGCGGAAGACGTCCGCGAGCTGGGCCGCGTCGAACATCTGCGTGCACTGCCACATCTTGAGCTCCACCAGCTCCTGGTTGATGCGCCAGACCCACTTCGAAGGAATGTCGCCCAGGATCGTGGCCATGCCGGTGAGGTCGGTGTAGAGCTGCGCCAATGCCCGCTCGAAGTCGGGCGAGTGATCGAGCTTCTCGACGGCGTCCCAGGGGACCTGTCGCGACGGGATCCAGTGGCGGGCCTTGGACTCCTCGTAGAGCTCGGGCGCATTTTCGGACCAGACCTCGCTCTTGCGATTGATGTCGTAGCCCAGGTGCGGAAGGCCCGGGGGCTGGACCGCACCGCGCGGTGCCATCGAGTAGTTGTGGCGGATCTTCTCGGGAATCTGATCCCACGAGTACCGGCCGACGTTCGTGTCGCCGAAGGTCAGCCCGCGCCGCGCGTGACTCGGCCGACAGTTCGCGTCCTCGCGGCCGGACGTCATCCAGTCGAGCGTCAGCTTGCCCTTCAGGATCTCGACCGAGCGCGCCAGGATCTCCGGGTTGTTGAAGAAGTCGTCTCTCGCGTAGTAGCCCATTTCGCTTCCTTTCCTCGGCTCAGGCCATGATTCCGGCGATCATCCGCTTCTGCAGCTCGAGCAACGGGCTGCGGGTGCGGCGCTCCGGCAGGCCGGCGCGCTCCGCACGGTGGAAGTACTCCTCGATCTGCTTGCCCTGGAAGGCGCCGACCGTCTCGATGCCCTTGCGGATGCACTCCGGCGTGGTGCCCTTGCCGCCGAGCACGATCATCGACTCGAGCTGGTCGGGATTGAACAGACCCGAGAGGTGCCGCTCGGCCTCGTCGAGGAAGCCGTTGATCTGCGGGCGGACCTCCGGGCAGTTGTCCATCAGGTACTTCAGGTGCTGCAGCCCGTACGAGACGTGCCGTGCCTCGTCCTGCATCACGAGCTGGAACATCCGCTGCTCGACCGGGGTCGGCGAGATGTACTCGCTCGAGCGGAAGAGTGTCAGGATGAATCCCTCGCCGAGAACGTGCAGGAAGACGCTGCCCTCGCTGTAGCTGTCGGCCTCGAGGATGCCCTTGAGCGCGTGCTCGCCGCGCACGCTCGCGCGGAACAGACCCGCGCCCGCGAGCGCCCGCTTGCGGAACACTTCCGCGTGTCGCGCTTCGTCGATCGCCTGCGTGGCGATGAAGCCCTTCACGTCCTGGAAGTAGCTGTTCATGTGGTGGCTCCACTTCGCCGGCAGGTCGGTCGCGATCATCTCGACCTCGGAGAGCAGAGTGCAGAGCTGACAGAACGCGACCTCGATGTCCTCGGGGATCTCGTACTTGTCCATGTCGCTCCAGGGAACGTCGGTCGTCGCGTTCCACTGCCGGCTCATGGCCTCTTCCCAGTAGCTCTGGACGCGGTACGCCCAGACGTCGGACTTCTTGTTCAGCGACGGACCGAGGTCCGGCTGATCGGTGCCCTCGGCGAGGATCGCGCCGCGCGGAGCGACGCCGCGATTCTCGCGAACCACGCCGGGCGTGTTCTCGATCGAGTAGGGGCCGACCTCGCAGTCCTCGAGCGTGAGACCGCGCCGCGGGTCGGCGCGCCGGACCTTCACTTCTTCGCGCGCCCGGTCGAGCCAACCGAAGTCGAGGTTGCCCTTCTTGATGTCGCGAACGCGGAGATTGAAGTCGGAGTTGTACGAGAAATCATTCGTTCCGTAGTAGCTCATGATCGTCCTCCCGTGCGGGCCTTGCAGGCCTGCTGGCTAAGCCCACTCGATCTTGAGATCGGCCGCCTGGTTCACGAATGCCTGGATCGTCGCCATGAAGCGATAGAACTTGTCGTGCCCCTCCGGATCGTCGTAGACGACCTTCATGCGGTCGCCGACGTGGGAGAGGCTGTTCAGCGTGTGGGACGGCGTCGGCAGTCCGCCGCCCTTCTGGATCACCTCGAACATCTCCTTCCAGAGCGCGAGCGGAGCGTCGAGCGTGAAGTCGAAGCCGGCGCCGCTGGCGCTCGAGACCTCGCGAACGTCGGAGCACTCGAAGACGTCGAACTTCAGCGAGTACAAGTGCGGGCTCGTGCCGCTCACCTTCACGCCCATCACCGTGTCACAGAAGCCGAGCTTCTCGAACTCGCCCGGATTCGCCTTCATGCGACGCGCCAGCTCCTGGAAGAAGTCCACCGAAGGAAATTTGACCGCCATTGCTTGCTCTCCTCGCTCCGTTTGGTCTTGATCGTCTACGACACGGTCGCGGGCCAGGCCTCGACGCCGAGGTAGCCCAGAAACGCGCGTGTCAGCTCTGCACCCAGCTTCTCGTCCGAGGCGGGAATCCCGTGGACCCCGCCGTCGCCGAAGAGAATCGCTTGCTCGAGAGTCGCGAGCACGAATCGAAGCCCGAACGCCACGGCCGTCGCCGGATCGGGGTGCCGGATCCCCTCGGCCCGTGGCAGCAGAAGCACGCACAGGCGGTCGCTCACGTGAGCCGCCAGGCGTTCCTTGCGCTCGATCATCGACGGCTCGCGCCGCGTGTGCACCAGAAGTTCGCGCAGCACGCCGCCGCCCGCGCGATAGACCTGCACCAGGAAGTCGACCAGCTCACCGACGATCTCGTCGATGCCAGCGCCGTCCCAGCGATCGGGATCGAGCGTGACGTCCGTCGTCAGGTGCGCCTCCTCGACGAAGCGATCCTGAAGGCAGTGCAGCACACCCAGCTTGTCGTGGAAGCGCGAGTAGACCGCGCCGACCGAGAATCCCGCCCGGGCCGCGATGTCCGCGACCGTGACGTCGTCGAAGCCCTTGTTCGCGATCAACGCCTCGGCGCTGTCGAGCAGGCGTTCGAGCGTCTGTTGGCTGCGCGCCTGGCGCACGGGCTGAATCCAGTTGAAACGGGAGTTCGCGCGCGTATCGGCCAGGTACATACGGGGGATTCCTGCAGAATTGCCAAAACGATAATCGGTATTCAGTTTTTGGTCAAACGCGCTCGTCGCCCGCGGATCGCGCTCTTGGGTGAGCGCGCGACCGGAGGCGTCGAGAGGCACATCGGACGGTCGCTTCGCCTGCACCGAAGAACGGTACGGAACGCCGGTTGCCGGATCTCCGAGCCCTGGATCACCCAACGACTTCGAGAGGAGCCATGCGCTACGAGGAGTTCCCGCTAGCGCGGAGGTGTCCACGTAAGCGGGGCAACTCCATTCAGACCCAAGCGGGTCAGTTGGGAACGAACTCGAGCTGACGTCGGAACTCGAGATCCGTCAGTCCGTACTCTTCGAGGAGGCATTGCTCGATTCTCCGCTTGACCTCACGGGTGAACTCGGTTTCTCGCCTGTTCGAGTAGTCTCGCAGTGTGATCGAAATTGGATCGTCGGACACGGCAACGCCCACAGCGGCCTGATCCCCCTCTATCCGCACACCGTCCATTGGTAGGCTCTCCGGGTACTTTCCAAAGTCGCCGGCCTCCTTCCGCCGGAACCCAAGGTCCCGAGTCGCGTCGAGAACGCACGCATTGACTGCGTGCACGGTGATCGGGTGATCGCCGCGAATCCAGTAGATTCCCGTGTACGTTTGGTAGCAGGCAACGCTGAAGGCGGTCGCCGCAACCGTCAAGGCTCGTGATGCGAGCGGTGGCATCCTAGCCACTGACACCCCGTGCCGAGAAGGAACAATCGCGATCCGGCCAGAACGTATGCCGGCCCGGCGGGAAGGCTTGTAGGGTTCGACTCGATCCAGGCCCAGTGTTCCAGACGATAGGAAGGATGAGAGCGATTCTACCCGCGGAGTTCCGGCAAGGGGTGTTCTGCAGCCGCCCCCCTCGTCGGTGAAAGGAGGCGCCCCGGGAGCAAGCAACTCCACACGTCACTGTGTCAGGTCGAACGCAGCCGCGATGACCTGCTGCATTTCGTCGGACGATCCTGTCGCGACCTCTTGCGCGTGAACACTCTGGTCGAGCGCAGTCGCCGCTTCGCAGCGCCCGCGGCAGGCCAGCGCACCTCCGAGGTCGGCCGCGCACTCGCGTCGCGCGCCGCGCAAGCTCGCGCGGCAGATGCCCACCGACGTGCGGCCTTCGTGCGCAAAACACTCCATGTCCGGCGGCTTCGGCCGCGGCGCGGCTTGAAACCTGCCTACACCGAATCTTGTCGCTGGATGTCTCTGTCGCGCAGCTAGCCCGGAGCGCGCTTGACGAAGCGCAAGAGCCAGATCAGCACGACCGCGCCGACGGTCGCCGTGATCAAGCGGCCGAGCAGTCCGCCCGCGTGGAGGCCGACCGCGCCGAACAGAAAGCCCCCGAGCAGCGCGCCGATCACGCCAACGATCAGGTCACCGACCAGGCCGAAGCCCCCGCCCTTCATGATCTGACCGGCCAGCCAGCCGGCCGCGAGTCCGATCAGGAGAAACCAGAGCAGCGACATGCGCTCTCCATTCCCTCCGCGCGCTCGCTAGCGCTAGTTCACGGTCTCGGAGGCTTTTTCCGCGGCCTTCTTCGCCGCTTCCTCGGCCTTCTTGGCCGCGTCCTGCGCGCCGGCCGAGACATCCTCGATGGCGTCTTGCACGCCCTCCGCGGGGCGTCGGTCGAGCGCATCGTTCACCGCGTCCGCGGCTTTGTCGGCGGCGCTCTGCTCCTGACACGCCGTGAACGCGAGAACGGCCGATCCGAGCACCAGCATCTTTGCGATCTTCATGACTCTACCTCCGGCTCGACCGTAGCACGGGTGGTCGGATCTACACCGTGATCTGTCGCGGCGGTTTTCATTCGATCCATCGCCGGATGCCCGGCAGCGGGCGAGCGCACACTGCTCGTGAGCAGAACCGACCCCGAGAAGGCGAGCTCGCGGACGGCGGCGGCAGGAAAGTGCTCGAGCGCCTGCGCGGCGGCGAGCGGTTGTGCGTTCGAGTCGACCCGGGGGCGGATCAAACCCGGGGCGGTTCACTGTTCCGGCCTGATCAGCCGCGGGGGCTCCGGGCGCGTACAATTCTGGTTCTGCCAAGCGAGGTCATCATGGCGAAGATTTCCTGGGTGTCGTCGCTCTCACTTCTCGTTCTCGTATTGCCAACCGCCGCTGTCGCCGGGCCGGATCATGTCGATCTGTTCCAGTACGACGCAACAACTTCGACTGTGCTGCCGAACGGTCCGCGCGCGCGAATGACGCTTCTACCAAGGTCCGGACATTTCGTGCTCCATGCGCGCGGGCTGCCTCGCGGGATGGAGTTCACGCTGATTCAATACGTCAATCCGTGGCCCGAACGTGGCATGGAGTGCCTCGGATCCGCATCTGCAACGACTCGAGGAGACCTTCGCATTCGAGGCTGGTTCGGATCCGCGTCGAGGACGGACGCACTGGACGAAACCGCTGCGTCAAACGAGCCCGCGCTGTGGCTCGTTCCGTCTTCCGACGTGGATTGTGAACTCGGGAGATCGGAGGCGTGTATCCAGGGGGAATGTACTCCCTGGCGCGCGTGGAATCCGGAATTGTCGCTGACGAGTTTCATCGGAGTCGATCCCGGACCGTCCGACCGTCTCACAGAACGGTCGTTTGGATTTTCACGGAGGCCGGCCGGAATCAATCTGGAACTTCTCCGGAGATACATCGATTTCCTGAAACCAGAGACCGACGACGACGGTGAGTGCCTGGCCGATGTCGTCATCCACAGCAAGTGTATGGCGCTGGTGCAAGTGATGAACATCCAGGCAGCCATGTGTGCCACGCAGTGCAAAGTTGTCGCATCGGCGGGCACTGGCGGGGATGGATCGGCGTGCATCGGAAGCTGCGCACAACCGCAAGATCCGAATCTGGTCTGCGGAGATGCGCCGGATTGCCAGCCGTAGCGTCGACCTCTCCCGGGATCGCAGCAGGTGTGATCGCAGGCACGACTGGTGTCGCGCGGCTCGCGAGTCAGAGCGAGCCGAGGATCGCGGCGATGATCTCGGGCTGCTCGATCGCGGCGATCACGCCCATGCGACCTCGGCAGGACGGACACTCGAGCACGTCGCGTGCGAAGTCGCGCTGCATGAGCGCGGACCACGAGAGCCGGCGCGCCCGCTGCGGCGCGGGTACGGGCGAGTCGGCGGTGGGGACGAACGGTTCGGCATCACGCGCTCCACAGGCGTGCGAGGAGTTCCTCGATCGGATCGATGAGCGAGCTGACGTGCGCGCGGTCGCGTCGTTCGGGTTGTCTGCGCGGTCGCTCCACGTTCCGCGATCGCAACGTGTTTGGGCTGGGGCCCGTAGGTCGCTCAGAAGGTGGCGCCGCGCTTCTCGCACTCTTCGCGGAAGCCCGCGAGGTAGTCGGCGCGAGCCTTCGCGGTGGGCTGCGTAGTCTGCCACGCGACGACGTCGCGAATGTCGCGAAGCCCGATCGAGCCGAGCACGAACCGCAGATAGGGCAGCTGGAAGTCTCCGTAGTCACCCGGCGGTGTCGAGGAGCGGGTCAGCAGCAGCTGAACCGGCCGATTCCGCAACAGACCCACGTGCATCATCTTCTCGAAGTCGTACCCGAACGTGAGGATGGGCTGCACGATGATGTCGAGGTAGTGCTTGAGCGCCCACGGCACCGAGTAGTTCCACATCGGGCTCGACAGGACGATCTTGTCACTCGCATCGAAGCGCGTGATCTGCGCCTTGACTGCATCCCAGACTTCGACCTGCGCCGCGTTCACCTCTTCCCGGAAGATCGGCGCGAACTTGGCGTGCGCCGCGTCGGTGGCGAAGCGCGGCAGGTCGGCATCGAAGACGTTCAGGGTCTCGATCGTGTCGTCGGGGTTCGCTTTCCGGTAGGTGTCGAGGAACCACGAGGCCAGCTGCGACGAGCTGGAGCGGTTGCCTCGGGGGCTGGCCTCGATGTGGAGGATCTTGCTCATCGCTGGATGTCCTTCGGGCTCGGGTGGTCGTCTCTCAGATGTTCGCGAGACAGAAGTCGTGCACCAGCTTCGAGAATGTCTCGGTCTCGAAGAGCATCAGCTGGTGTCCGGCCCCCGGGACGATCTCGATCTGCACCGGCCCCCCGATGCTCTTGGCCACCGCCTCGATCAGGGCGGGCGTCGCATGCGGGTCCTTCTCGCCCGACGCGTAGAGCACCGGCTTCCGGTTCTCGCTCGGGGGCTGCGGCGGGTCGTACTGGAACAACGAGGCCCAGGAAGCCAGGTCGTAGCTCCAGGTGTTGTAGGGGTCGAGCTTCTTCTGCTCTTGCGCGCCGGCATAGCCGTAGTCGACGTCGAAGTTGAAGAACGTGCCGATGTCGAGCCGCGCGCCGCGGCCGAGCTGCTCGAGCACCTTGGCGACATCCGGGCTTCGCCAAGCGGCCCCGGCTCCCGCAACCAGCGGGCTCCCCGGCACCGCGAGTGACCCCATGCAGATGGCACCGGTCACGGCGGGCGAGTCGATCGCAGAGATCGCCGCAGCGACGCCGAGGCTCGAGCCGAGCGTGAAGACCGGCAAGCCCGTCCGCGCCCTCACGTGCGCGGCCCAGTCGCGGCTCGCCTGCGCCCACGCGTCCATCGTCCAGGTTCCGCGGGGCCTGTTCGTGGTCGAGCGACCGTGGCCGGGCGCGTCGTAGCACCAGATATCGACGCCCTTGGCCGAGTGGTGCTCGCAGAACACATCGTAGATGCCGGCGTGGCCACCGAGTCCGTGCGAGATGACGAGTGCGTACTTCGCGTCGGGTCCCTGGAATCGGAAGGCGTGGAGCTCGTTCAAGACGTGGGCTTCGGTCCGCATTTCTACCTCCCAGTCTTGGCTCGGAAGGCGACGTCCATCTCTTCCAGCGTCTCTGCACAGATCGGGTGCTGCTTGATCCGTGCGTTGTAGTCGGCCAGCTTCGAGGGCATCGGCTTGTCGAGCTTCAGTACCGGGATCGCGAACCGCTCGACGAAGAAGAGTGCACCGACCAGCGCGCAGTCGGCGAGGCTCAGCGCATCGCCGATCGCGAACTCGGAGCCCGCGAGGCCCGACCGATTGCGGTAGGTGTCGACCCACTCGAGCCCGGTCGAGACCTCGGTGGCGAGCATCTTCACGAGCTCGCGGTTGCTGCTGCCGAGATGCGGCAGCGTCTTGAACATCGGCGAGCAAACGTAGAGGTCGTTCAGCCGCACGAGCAGCCTGACCTGTGCGCGGGCGACCGGGTCGGCCGGCAGCAGGGAGGGCTCGGGATGGAGCTCCTCCAGCAGCTCACAGATCGTTGCCGACTCAGTGATGACTCGGTCGCCGATCTGCAGCGCGGGGATCTTTCCGGTCGGATTGATCTGCTTGTACTCGTCCGAGCCCGTGCCGCCCGGCGGCAACACCAGATTGACGGTCTTCTCGATCCCCTTTGCGCGTATCTGGATTCGGATGCGGGCGGCGTAGGGGGAGATATCGGCCTGGTAGAGCGTCATGTCCATGTGCTCGTCCTCGTCGATCTCCGCGGTCAGACCAGCAGGTTCTGCATGGGCTGACCGAGCAGAATTCGCCCGTAGTCGGCGTATCTCGATTCGCGGTCGAAGATGACGTGGTTGGACCCTGCCGTGACGTCGCGGAGGGCCCGCTGGATCGGATTGTCGAGACGGCTCCCGCTGGCGCCTGTGACGGAGCAGATGTCCTGCACGGCCTCACGACACATGAAGACCGCGTGGCCCATGCGCGTCAGCCAGGTGCTTCGCGTCTCGATGGACGCGCCATTTCGCTGCGCCATCACGTCGGCGAGCACGCTGCGGAAGAGGAGCTCGGCCGCTTCGATCGAGAGCGCCGCACGCGCGACGACGGAAGGCTTGCCCTGGAGCCGGTCCATGCCGCCGGGCGGGGCCTGGCCCGCCGCCAACTTGGCCTTCGTCTGCGACTGGTACTCCTCGAGCGCCATCTGGGCTGCGCCGAGCATGGGCAGTCCGGCGGCGAACCCCAGGATGGGCAGGAGTGGAGTGCGATAGAGGGAGCCGGTGTGGAGCCGACTGGCCTCGCCCGTCGCGTTCATCAGCTCGAGCATCGACACGGCTCGCGTCTCCGGTACGAAGACGTCGTCGATCTTGATGTCCCACGATCCGGTGCCGCAGCACCCTGCGACGTACCAGTCGTCGATGGCGTCGACGTCTTCGCGAGGCAGGGCAAAGAAGAGGGGAACAGGCGGCGCGTCCCCGTCCTGGACCAGCGCACCGGCCATTACCCAATCGGCGTGGACGATGCCGGTGCCCCACTGCCACAGACCGTTCACTCGATAGCCCCCGTCCACCTTCGTGGCCGTGCCGCCCGCTACGTTCAACGTGGCCGGGGCGAGGACGTAGTTCCGGTCCGAGAAGAGCTCGTTCTGGAAGCTTTCCGGGTAGCCACAGAACCAGAAGGCGTGCTCGATGTAGAAGCCGATGAGCCAGCCCAGCGACGCGTCGGCTCGCGAGAGCGTGAGCGCGACCTCGAAGAACGTGTCGATGTCGGCCTCGTGGCCGCCATGGCGCTTCGGGGTCATGAGCGAGAACAGGCCGCTCTCGCGAACGGCGTCGATGACCTCGTCCAGGGGGCGTCGGGCGAGTTCTGCGTCGCGCGCTCTGGCGCGCAGCAGTGGGACGAGCTTCTTGGCGGCTTCGATCAGCGCTGCAGGTTCCATCGGTGAATGCGTCATTTCGTTCTCCGTTGTTTGTCGACGGCGCGTGTCAGTACGCGCGCTCGAGGATCTCGATGATCTGTTCCGGCGATTCGATCGGCCTCGGGTTCGCTCTCACCCAGGCGTTCGGCATGGCACCCGAGGCGATCGCGTCGAAGTGGTGCTTCTCGACGCCGACGTCGCGGAGTCGGGTCGGAAGGCCCAATCGCTCGACCAACTCTCGCACGGTATCGCCAGCGGCGGAGCCGGGTGATCCGAGCGCATCGGCGATCCTCTGCTGGGCCTCGGACGTGCGGGTCGCGTTGAAGTCGAGAATCTGCGGCAGCATCACGCAGCTCGTGTAGCCGTGAGGCACGCCCGCGACCGCGCCCAGCTGATGGCCGATCCCATGGCTCGCGCCGTAGGGCACACGGTTCAGCCCGGCGCAGGCCATCCACACGCCCATCTGGCTGTCGAGGCGTGCCTCGAGATCGTCCGGCTTCTCGCGGGTAAAGGGCAGCGAGCGGCTCAGCAGGCGAAGGGCCTCGAGCGCGCCGGCATCCGCAATCGGCTCCGGCGCGGTGGAGCAGAGCGTCTCGACCGCGTGATCGATCGCGCGAACACCCGTCGATAGCCAGAGGGGCATTGGCGTCGCGAGCGTGATCGCGGGGTCGAGGATGACGGCCGCGGGCCCGATCTCCTTGCCAGAGAAGAGCTGCTTCGTCTGCGTCTCCGGGTCGACGCATCCGCTGAGATCGCTGAACTCCGCACCCGACAAGGTCGTGGGCGCGGCGATCTGTCGGAGCGGGGGTGATGCGACGCCGGGCGTGTGCCGCGAACTGTCGTCGCGGACGGAGACCGCGAAGCGAGCCAACTCCTCCGGCTCGTGTACGCCCTCCGCGAGGCAGAGCAGCGCCATCTTCACCGTGTCGATCGGCGTTCCGCCGCCGATCGTCACGACCAAGTCCGCGTTCCGATCGCGGAGGAAGCCGGCAAGCTCGAGGACGCTGTCGCGGGGGACGTGTTCGCGCGTCTCGTCGAAGAGGCCTGCGACACACGGACCGAGCGCCGCCCCCAGGGAGTCGACGATGGGCGTTTCGCGAGACAGCGTCTTCGAGGCGACGATCACGACGCGCTCGGCGCCGCGCTCGGACACCTCGGCCTGCACGGCTTTGGCGAGCGCGAGTCCGAGATGGACGCGCTCGAGGCGGAGGTTCTCGAAGCTGCGGGAACGGATCACGGGCGTCTCGTCGAATCCCGGGGGGCGACGCTCTCGATCTCGGGGAGGGCGCCCCAGCTCTCCTTGAGCGCACTGCGGAGCGCGTCGATCCGCCTCTTGCCCAGGCGCTCCTCGAGCTCGCGCTCCATCCCTCGAATGATCTCGATCGCGTCCCTTCCGATGGCCGCACCGGACCGCGGGAAGCTCAGAACCTTCCGGCGCCCGTCGGTGGGATCGATCTCGAGGACGATCAGTCCGCGCTCGATCATCGACGTCGTCGCCTGATTGATCGCCTGGCGTGAGACGCCGAGTGCGCGTGCGATGTCGACGGGACTCGTCACTCCCTGGTCGACGAAGAACATGATCTCGGATTCCGTGCGCGAGAGCGGTTGCCACCCACGAGCGGCGAGGTTCTCTTGCAGGCAGCGATCCATCCAGCTGAACCCCTGAAGCAGGCCCCACATCAGGTCGGTCCGTCCCGATCCTTCGGTCTTCGGCATCGGCAGCAGCTTGCCCGCACCCCGTTGGTCTGTCAAGTATATTGACTGTCAATCCAGTAGACATTACGCTCCCCCCAGATGGCGAATTCGCGGAGCGGTGACGAGCGCGGCCACGGGACTGGCTTCGAGTGGCGGGTCCCCGAGGCGTTCAACTTCTCGGCGGACGTCGTGGATCGCTGGGCGGAGGATCCGGACCGCCTCGCGCTCATCGCGGTGAATGCCGACGGCCGCGAAGAGCGCTTCACCTATGCCGAGATCGCAAGACGCGCGGCGCAGCTTGCGAGCCTCCTCGGGGAGCTCGGCATCGAAAAGGGCGATCGCGTCATCGTCATGCTGCCACGCATCCCCGAGTGGCAGATCACGATGGTCGCGACGACGCGCATGGGCGCCGTTCCGATCCCCTGCATCACGATGCTGACGACGTCGGACCTCGCCTACCGTGTTCGGCACGCGGGCGCGAAGGGCGTGGTCACGACCGCCGCTGAGGCAGGGAAGTTCGAGGGGCTCTCGGGGCTCACGGCGCGAGTCTGTGTCGGCGACGCTTCTGACGGTTGGACTTCGTTCTCGGAGGCGGCGGATCGGTCCGACGCGTTCGCGCCCGCCCAGGTGCTCGCCGAAGACCCCGCGATCCTCTACTACACGTCTGGCTCGACGGGGCCGCCCAAGGGTGTGACCCACGCCGCTCGCGCACTCTGGGCGTGGTCGAGTTCGGCAGAGCATTGGCTCGGCCTCGGGTCGGACGACCGCATCTGGTGCACGGCGGACACGGGCTGGTCGAAGGCGGGGACGAGCATCCTCTTCGGGCCTTGGAGCCGCGGCGCCTCGGTGCTCTTCTATGACGGACCGTTCGAGCCGAAGACGCGCTTCGAGCTGCTCGAGCGGTACGAGGTGACCTGCTTCTGTGCGGCCGCTACGGAGCTCCGACGGCTGATCCGCGAGGACGCTTCGGGCTTCGATCTGACACGGCTCAAATCGACGGTCTCGGCCGGCGAGTCCGTGAACCCGGAGATCATCGACCGCTGGCGTGAGATCTCGGGGACCACCGTGCTCGACGGCTACGGCCAGACCGAGACCCTGATGACGGTGACGAACCGACCCGGGCGTCCGGTGAAGCCGGGCTCGATGGGGCGGCCGCTCCCGGGCGTGGCGATCGCCGTACGGACCACCGGCGGGAAGCTCGCGGTCGAGGGCAGGGGCGAACTCCTGATCGGGCTCCCGAATCCCCAGCTCATGCTCGGCTACCGCGACGACGCGGAACGCACGGAGCTGGCCCGAGTGGCCCTCGCGGGCGCGGAGTGGTTCGCGACGGGAGACAACGTCGTGATCGACGCTGACGGCTACGTCTTCTTCACGGGCCGTACGGACGACATCATCAACTCGTCCGGCTATCGGATCGGGCCGCAAGAGGTCGAGAACGCCCTGTCTCGACATCCGGCGGTCCAGGAGTGCGCCGTGGTCGGCGTGGCCGATGCGGACCGCGGCGAGATCGTGAAGGCGTGGGTCGTCCTCAACGACGGCTACGACGAAGGTCCGGACCTGGTCGCAGCCCTGCAGGATCACACGAAGGAAGCGACGGCCCCTTACAAGTACCCCCGAGCCATCGAGTTCTCACGCGGTCTTCCCAAGACGGTCACGGGGAAGATCCGCCGCAACGTGCTCCGGGCGCGTGGCTGAGATCCTCACAACTGATCAACAAGGAGAAGCGAATCATGTCCGTCAGCAATCCCATTCACCCCAACGGCATTCATCACTTGGCGATCTGCACCGCGGACATCAAGGCGCAGATCGAGTTCTTCAACGACGTCCTCGGCATGGAACTCGTCGGGCTCTACTGGATGCACGGCGTCGAAGGTACGTGGCACGCATTCGTGAAGCTGCACGACACCTCGTATCTGGCCTTCGTGCAGTCCCCCGAGGTCGCCAAGATCGAGCGTACGCTGGGGGTCACGCACGCCGGGAACGCCGCGAATCCCATCGCGGGAGGTCTCATGCAGCACCTCGCCTTCAACGTCGACACCGAGGAGGAGATGCTCGCGCTTCGCGACCGGATCCGTTCGCGCGGAATAGCCGTCATCGGGCCGATCAACCACGGCCTCTGCAAGTCGATCTACTTCGCGGGGCTCGAGGATCTCACGCTCGAGGTCGCGACGTCGGCGAAGGCCATCGACGGACGGGCCTGGACCGATCCCGAGGTTGTCGCGCTCGCGGGGATCTCGCCGGACGAGCTCGAGCGGTACCGTAACCCGGTCCCGTACAAGTCGCAGGGTCGACCGGTTCCCCAGCCGGCGTACGATCCCGACAAGCCTCATATGAGCGGCTATCCGGAGGGGCTGTACAAGGAGATGATCGCGACGCCGGACGAGGTCATTGCGGAACAAGCCAACTGGTCCGATCCGCCGGTGAAGGTCGTAGATTGAGCCGATGACGGTCTCGATCGGTCTGTAGGGAAGGGTCTCCCCGTTGCGGGCGGGCCGAGCGGGATCGGACTCGGCATCGCTCGCCGTCGCGGATGACGCCGAAGTGTGTGCACTGGCCGACGACTTCCGCCGGCTCGACGTGCGGGTCGCGAGCGTGGGCACGGTCGCGTACGGCGGCGTCGACCGCGGGAGCTCGGAAGGGGCGAGGCTTCGCCGCTAGCGGCTGTACTCGTCGGACCGTTCGGGCCGACGGGTTGCTGAATCCTGGAGCAGGGATTCGTGGTAGCGGGGACAGGATTCGAACCTGTGACCTTCGGGTTATGAGCCCGACGAGCTACCGGACTGCTCCACCCCGCACCGAGTGGGCCGGAGGATCGCCCGGAGTCGGGGCGCTGTCAATTCGCGCGCGGAATTCGAGCACTGCGCCAAGGAGTTGATGCAGGCGCTTGCCCCATCAGCGATGTGCAGGTCGACACGTCTTCGTGCGCGGGTGCCACTTTTCGTCAAGGCTCATCTCCCGGGGCCTCGAGGAGGGATGGTTATGACGCGTCGGAACTGGATCGCGATGGTGATCCTCGCGCTGGCGGCCGCCGCGCCGCAGCCTGCGGCCGCGGACTACTGGCGCTACGAGACCGAGACCGGCGGGGTCGCGTTCACCGACGACCCGAAGGGTATTCCGGCGAAGTACCAGGCGAGCGCGCGTGCGGTCGCCGAGGCGAGCCTCTTCGACTACGACCGCCTCTCGGTTGTCGAGCCCGTCGCGCGCCCGATTCCAGCGCCGACGCACGATCGTGTCACACGCGGGGACTCGGCCGTCCCGGTCTTCGCATGGCCGGTGACGGAGGCGACGGAGCCCGCGCGATCGGCGCATTCGGGCTCGCGCGTGCGCGTCAACGTCGGTGGCATGCAGATCGACGTGGATGGCGCCGAGGACGAGGACGAGCCGCTCTACGTCGACCGTTCGCAGTACGTCGACCTCGACGGCGATTACATCGAGCACAACGGGATCATGTCTCCGACCACGATCATCCGCCGCGGCGACAAGCCGATCGCCTACATCGACGAGCGCTGAGCCGCGCGATCAGCGCGGGATCGAGGCCGGAACCGGGGCTCCACTCGCGGGCAAGCCGGCGGCCTCGAAGACCGCGAGGTCGGGCGAGACCTCCCAGCGCCGCTCGAGCTCGAGAAATCGCCACGTCTGCTTCTGACGCAGCCTGCGTTCGGTGAGCCCGGGCGGGTTGTAGAACTCCCAGCCGACGAGCACGTCGACCTCGCGACCGGTGGTGCCCTTCGGGATCGTGGTCAGCACCTCGGCCGCGGTGAAGCGGAACCGGCCCGGATCCCCGTCGAAGAGCTCGAAGAACTGCTCGCGCTGTTCGGGTGCCATCTGCGCGGCGGCCTGCTGGAGCCGACCCCAGCGCACGTCCTGGATGTACGCGTTCGCGCTCTCGTCGACCTCGGGAAACGCGTTCTCGCCAAACGACTCCATCACGATCGCCGGGATCGCGCACCCGGCGAGAAGCGGCGCACACGCGAGAATGGACAGAGCGAGAACTCGTCGCAGCATCGATCGCACCCCCCGAGCAAGACCTATCGGCTTCAAAGTGGCATTTTCCAAAGCGGACGGCAGGGGAGGCGGGGGAGAGACGCGTGGCATCGGGGCAGGGGATTCTGCTCGGGATCGACATCGGCGGCACCAAGACGCAGATCGCGCTGGGCCGGGCCGACGGCGAGATCCTGCGCGAAGCGCATCTCGAGGCGTGGGCCTCGGGGAGCTTCGCGCGCGACCTCGACACGGTCGCCGCGCGCGCGCTCGCGTTGCTCGACGAGGCGGGCGTGGCCGCGAGCGAGATCGACGCCGTGGGTGTTTCCGCGCCGGGTCCGCTCGATCCGGTCGCGGGCGTGATTCACGCTGCGCCGAACCTGCCCGGCTGGATCGACGTGCCGATCCGCGCACGGCTCGAGCGCGCGCTCGGCCGGCCGGTGCGGCTCGAGAACGACGCCAACGCCGCCGCGCTCGCCGAGTGGCGCTACGGCGCGGGTCGAGGCTCGCGCGCGTTCGTCTTCCTCACGATGAGCACCGGCGTCGGGGGCGGCCTCGTGCTCGATGGCCGGCTCTATCGCGGTGCACGCTACGGCGCGGGAGAGATCGGGCACATTCCCGTCGTCCCTGGCGGACGGCGCTGCGCGTGTGGCTTGCGCGGCTGCCTCGAGGCGTACACCGGAGGCGCCGCGATCGCGGCGCGCATCCGCGAGGATCTGGCGGCGGGCGCGCGAACGTCGATCCGGGATCTCGTCGTGGGCGATCCGGCGCGCGTCAACGCGCACGTCTGGGTCGAGGCGCTGCGAGCGGGCGATGCCTACGCGACGCGTCTGCACGAGGAGTGGCTCGATCGGCTCGCACAGGGAATCGCGATCGTCGCGCTCTCGCTCGACCCGGACTGCATCGCGCTCGGCACGATCGTCGCGCGCAACGTCGACATCTTTCTGGAGCCGCTGCGCGAGCGCGTCTTCGAGCGGGTCTGGGAACACCTGCGCGACACACGCATCGTGGCCGGGGAGCTGGGCGAGCGCCTGCCGGCCTACGCTGGATTGTGTACCGCGTTGCTCGACCCGCTCGACGCGTCCGGATCCGCCGTGAAATAGCCCGAGCGCCAGACTTCAACGTATTCTCGAAGTCTGGCGACGGCAATGGCCTCGCGAAGATCGCGGACGAGCTTCATGTAATACGCGATGTTGTGAAGCGACAGGAGGCGCGCGCCGAGCGAGTCGCCGCTGGTCAGCAGGTGCCGGAGGTACGCGCGCGAGTGGCGGCGGCAGGCAGGGCACGCGCACTCGGGGTCGAGCGGGAGCGGGTCGTCGCGGTAGCGCGCGTTCCGAAGGTTGACGCGACCCCGCGACGTGAACACCGAGCCGTGTCGGCCGTGGCGTGTGGGCACGACGCAGTCGAAGAGATCGACACCGGCCTGCACTCCGGCGACGAGATCCTCCGGCAGACCCAGGCCCATCAGGTAGCGCGGGGCCGCTTCGGGAAGGACTGAAATCGCGGCGCTCGCGAGCCGGAGGCGAGCCTCGGGCGATTCCCCGACGCCCAGGCCGCCAATCGCGAAGGCGTCGAATCCGAGCGCGCGCGTCCGCTCGGCGCTCTCGGCGCGCAGATCCTCGCGGTCACCCCCCTGGACGATGCCAAAGAGCCGTTGATCGCCGCGCCGGTGGGCGTCGCGACAGCGCGCGGCCCAGCGCAGGCTGCGCTCGAGGCAGGCGCGTGTTCGCTCGCGCGTCGGATCGATCTCCGGGGCGATCGCCTCGAACTCGTCGAGAACCACGATGAAGTCGGCGCCGAGCGCTTCCTGGATCTCGATGGCGCGTTCCGGTGACAGAAAGACCTTCCGGCCATCGACGGGGCTGCGGAACTCGACGCCCGCCTCGCCGCGCTCGCAGTGCGCACCCAACGAGAAGATCTGGAAGCCGCCGGAATCCGTGAGAATCGGCCCCGGCCAGCCCATGAATTCGTGCAGCCCGCCGTGCGCCTGCACGAGCGCTTCGCCCGGTCGCAGACTCAGGTGGTAGGTGTTCGCGAGCAGGCCCTGCACGCCGACGCGCGCGAGCTCGTCGGGCGAGAGTCCGCGCACCGCGCCATAGGTTCCGACGGGCAAGAATGCCGGCGTCTCGAGCGCGCCGTGGCGGGTCTCGAAGCGGCCGGCACGCGCGCGCCCGTCGTGCGCTTCCAGGACGAAGCGCGGCCGCTTCGGTTCGACTAGCGAATCCAGAACGCGTCCCCGTAGGAGAAGAAGCGGAAGCGCTCGGCGATCGCGTGCGCGTAGGCGCGCCGGGTCACCTCGACCCCTGCGAAGGCCATCACCAGCGCGAGCAGGCTCGATCCCGGCAGGTGGAAGTTCGTGATCAGGGAGTCGACCGCGCGGAACTCGTGCCCGGGAAGGATCAGAAGCTTCGTGTCGCCCGCGCCCGCTTCGCCGCCCGTCGTCTCGAGCGCGCGGACGACCGTCGTTCCCACCGCGATCACGCGCCCGCCGGACGCACGCGTCTGCGCGATCGCCTCCGCGGTTTCGTTCGGTATGGCGAAGCGCTCGGCGTCGAGCGTGTGATCTTCGAGTCGATCGCAGCGGATCGGTCGGAACGTGCCCGGGCCGACGTGGAGCGTCAGCGTCGCGATTCGCAGACGCGCGGCGAGCGCCGGCGTGAAGTGGAGCGACGCCGTCGGTGCGGCGACCGCGCCGGGCTCGCGCGCGAAGATCGTCTGGTAGTCCGCGAGATCCTGCGCGCGTGGGGACTCGCGCGAGATGTAGGGCGGGAGCGGCGCCTCCCCGATCGTTTCGAGCACGCCTTCTTCGGAGCGGCCGTCGGCGCTTTCGAACGCGAGTCGGCACGTGCCGCCCGGAAGGACGTCCACCACGCGCGCGGAGAGCCCGCCGAAGCGAAGCTCGAGTCCTGCGACGAGTCGCCCGCGTGCGCGAACGAACGCGGTCCAGGTCGCATCCGGGCGGCGTTCGAGCAGAAGCGCCTCGGCCTTGCCGCCGCTCGCCTTGTGGCCGCGCAGCTTCGCCGGCCGAACGCGCGTGTCGTTCACGACGACGAGATCACGGGGACCGACCTGCGAAGCGAGGTCCGCGAAGCGCAGCTCACAGAGCTCGCCGGTCCCGCGCTCCAGGACTAGCATCCGGGCGGCGTCGCGCGGCGAGACCGGAGCCTGGGCGATCAGGTCGGGCGGAAGCTCGTACGCGAGATCGGCGGGCGCGATCACGGCGCGCCCAGCGCCTCGAACGTCTCCGGCTTCGCCGCGAGGCCATCGTAGGAGAAGAGCACGACACCGGACGGGGTCGCTTCGCGCGCGAGCGCGAGCTGTTCGAGAATGCGAGTCGGCTCGGCCGCGAAGAGCCACGCGCCGAGGCCGATCCAGACGCGATCGCCGCCGACCCCGTGGCCGAGCGCGTGCGCCTGATAGCGAAGCAGTCGGTCGTCGCGCGTGTACGCCATGGCGACCGCGAAATCGATCAACCCCTCGTCGAGCCAGCGCCGCCAGTCCTGAAATGACGTGAGGTACGCGCGGTCCGCATAGGCGAGCGCCGCGACCGAGATCTGCCAGGTTGCGGGAATCTGCCCGGCCAGCGCGGCGACCAGCTCGCGCACGCGTTCGCGGCGAAACGCGTCCCAGGCGTCGCCGCGCGCAAAACCGCCGTTCGCCGCGGCGAAGCGTTCGCGGGCGGCCGGGCCGTAGCCGTAGTCGAGTCCGAGCGCGAAACGCGAGCCGGGCGTGATCGGCAGCGCGTACGGATAGCGGATGTAGTCGAGATGCAGGCCGTCGAGATCGGGGGCCGAGCGAACGAGATCGGCGACCGTGGCCGCCAGCTCTTCGACCACGCGCGGCTCCGCGGGGTCGAGCCAGAATCCCGGCGTCTCGAGCTGCAGGTACGCGCGATCGGGCTTGGGGACGTTCGCTTCGGAGTAGTCGAGCAGGCTGCGACCCTTGTTGTCGACGATGATCGCGTCGCGTCCGATCGTCTGGACGATCGTCGCGTTGCGATTCATCGCGAGGTTGAGGCAGTTGAACCAGGCGTGGACGCGCAGCCCACGCGCATGCGCGCGCGCGATCAGATCGTTCAGCGGATCGGGTGCCGATGGATCGTCGGCCCGAAGCGCCCGCCAGGGGGCATCGTCGGCGTGCGTGGAGGGAAACCAGCTGCGACCGCCCCGGTGCACCTGCACGAAGAGATCGCTCACACCCAGCGCGACCGCGCGTTCGATCAGCATCGCGATCTTCTCGGGCGACTCGAGCACGCGTTCGCTGCCTTCCGCGAGCACCCACAGCCCGAAAGCGGCTCGGGTGGACGAGGTCGCGGCGGCGGGCGGCGGCTCGACATTCACCGGCTCGTCACGCGAACACGCGCATACGAGCAGCGTCGCGAGCGAGAGTCGGAGGAGGGCGCGCATGGCGAATCCGAACGTAGCAGAGGCCGGAATCGCCGCCGTTCTCGCCCGACGCCGACGCGCCGGTTAGATTCGTGACCCCGCATGAACGCCCGACCGATGGAACCCGCGACGCTCCTGCGCGCCTTCGCGCTCGCCGCGCTGCTCGCGATCGCACCGCGCGCCGCGGCCGACGAAGCGGAGTCGCAGATCTCGGCCACGCTTCAGGAAGCGAACGCGCTGCGCGAGGCGGGCAGCTATGCGAAGGCCGCGAAGCGGCTGCGACGACTCGAGAAGACCGAGCTCGGTGCGGGCGTGGGTCTCTTGCGCGCGCGTCTGCTCTTGGCCGACGGTCACGCGGAGAAGGCGGCCGAGGTCGCGGAAGCCGCGCTCGCGCTCGACCCACCGATGGAGCTCCGCGCGCATCTCTTCGCCGAGCTCGCGCGCGCGCGGCTCGAGCAGGCGGATCTGGCGGGGGCTCGAATCGCCCAAGAGGGCGCCTGGGACGCGACCGGCAGCCCGGACTATGCCGCCGAGCTCGTCGTACAGCTCGCGCGTGAGCACGAGAAGGCTGCCCAGCCGGCCGAGGCGTTCGAGCTCTACGAGCGCGCCTGGCGCAGCTGGCCGCTGGCGCCGGCATCCGTCGACGCCTATTCACGGTCGTTGGAGCTCGGCCCGACGCTGGGCGCGCCCCAACCCGACGTGACGGCGCTGATCACGCGCGCAGATCGGCTGCGGGCGGCGTACCGCTGTGACCGGGCGCTGCCGATCTACGAGTCCGTTCTCGTTCGTGCCGACGCGACCGCCGCCGAAAAGCGACGCCTCGAACGCGCGCGCGCCGACTGTCTGTTTGCGGGCCGCCGCTATCCGGAGGCCCTCGAGGTCTACCAGGCGATCGCCGCGCGCGATCCCGGCGATCGCGACGTACAGATCCTGATCGGCCGGACGCTCATGCGCGCGGGCCAGCAGACCGCTTCGGTCGCCGCGTTCGAGAAGCTGATTCGCTCGCGCGATCCGTTGACCCGCGCCCGCGCCCGCGCGCTGCTCGCCATCGTCGTCGAGGATACCGAGCCCGCACGCGCGCTCGAGCTACTGCGCAAGGTCGAGCGCCAATCCGAAGATCCAGCGGCGGCCGCGCAGGCGCGTTGGTCTCTGGCCTGGGCGGACCTGCGCAGTGGCGCGGACGTACAGGCGCTCGCGCGGCTCGACCCGCTCGCCGACGGACCGATCAGCGACATCGAGATCCAACGCGCGCGCTACTGGCGCGGAGTCGTGCGCACCCGGTCGTCGGTCCCGCTCACGGCGGAGGCCGGTGGGGTCCAGCTCCGCACGCTCGCCGAAGCGGTTCCGCTCTCCTACTACGGCCTGCTGGCATCTGAACGCATCGGTCCGACCGCGCTCGAGCGAAGCTTCCTCGGTCCGAGACTCGCGGCAACGGAGTCCGCGCCGCTTCGGCGTGCGCGCATGTGGCTCGACGGCGGCTTTCCCGAGATCGCACAGGACGAGCTCGTCAGCTTCACCGAACGCACCCGACTCCGACGTGAGCAGCGCATCGCGCTCTCCCGGTTGTTCTATCGCACGGGGGATCCGCACCGCGCCCAGCAGCTGATCCAGGTCGGATTCGGCGCGTCGCTCGAGCAGGGCGTGGATCCGGTCTGGCGCGACGCGTGGGAGCTGGCCTGGCCGCGCGCGTTCCGCGACGCCGTCACGAGGGCGGATCGGGAGTTCGGGTTCGCCCCGGCGCTCGTCTATGCGGTCATGCGCGAGGAGAGCGAGTACCGCCCGGAAGTCAGCTCCCCCGCAGGCGCGCTCGGGCTGATGCAGATCATTCCGCCCACCGGGAGGCGCATCGCGGAGCAGCTCGAAGTCACCGGATTCGATCCGATCCAGCTCTTCGACCCAGAGCTCAACGTCCGCTTCGGGACGTTCTATCTGCGCTCGCTCGTCGAGCGGTTCAGCGGCTCGATCCCCCTGGCGATTGCGTCGTACAACGCCGGGCCGGAGGCGGTTTCCCGCTGGATCCGGCGGGACGGCGATCAGCCCCCCGACGTCTTCGTGGACTCCGTGCCCTACGGCGAGACGCGCCGTTACCTGCGGCGCGTTCTCCGCTCGTACCACCTGTACCGGCGGCTCTATCCGGATCCACCCGCTCAAAGCTCCGCGTCACGCGACCGATAGCGGGGCATGACCAAGGCGATTCTGGCTTTGCTCGTGCTGTGCATCGCGATCTCGGGTGCGGGCTACTACAACTACTCGCGCAATGCTCCGCTCGAGGCGGACCTGCACAAGCCGCGACCCTACAAGTCGCTCTCGACTCCCGACATCGGAAAGCTCTTGGGCGCCTATCAGGCCGATCTCGATCGGCTCAAGGGCACGGTTGGCGCCAAGCCGGGCGGCGAGGGCGTGATCGATCGCTTCGACGCCAGCGACGTCGGGGGCAAGGCTCAGGGATTCGCCAGCTTCCAGCGTGAGAACCAACGCTGGAAGAACGCCCGCGGCCAGGTCTTCGAGATCGAGAAGACGCTCGCGGATCTGCGCCTCGAGAAGTCGATCCGCGACCGCGGGCTGGATCTCGACAGCACCCGCATCTGGCTGCGCATCAGCACGTTCTGAGACCGGCGCTAGTCGTCGTCGTCGTCGGCCGCCGGCTCGTCTTCGGGTTCGTCGATTTCCGGCGTCTCGATCCCGCCGTCCTCGATCTCGATGTCCTCGAAGCCCGTGTCGTCGGTGTCGATCGGCGTGTCGAGATCTTCCGCCTCGTCGATCGGGGGCGGCGGCTTCGCGGCCTTCTTCGGCGCCGGCGGCGCCGCGGCCTTCTTGGCGCGGGAGCGCTTGGGTTTCTCGAACGCCGGTGATTGCCGCTGGTCCGCGTTGCACTTGGGGCAATTCGGTTCGGGCTTGTTCATGTCGTAGAACTTCGCCTGGCACGAGTAGCAGACCCACTTCTGACCGAGCTTGGCCTTGCGAGCGGCGGCGTCCATGCGTTCAAGCGCTCCTTTCGCGCGGGGTATACCACGGGGGGCCGGTAGGGCAAGCCTTGGGCCGTCCGGGCAACTTCTCGAAACCCCGTTGATTTAACAGAATGCTACTTATCGGAACCTGAAATCGGGACGTCGGCGGATGCAGCTCCGAGCTTCATCTGCTCGATGCCGATCCGCGTGATGACGCCCTGTTCTTCCGCGATCTCCGGTGAGCTCGAGAGCGCCTGCTGATAGGCACCGATTGCGCGTGCCGGGGCTCCCGCGCGCGAGAAACAGTCGCCCGCCTCGATCCAGAGCAGAACGTTCGCTCGGTAGGCCTCGATCCGCGCGCCGGCTTCGTAGGCTTCGGCGGCGGCGAGCGGATCTCCGCTCTGATCGAGGACGAAACCGCGCAAGCGCAGCGCCACCGCGCGGCGTGCGTCATCGGCGGCGAGCGAAGCTGCGAGCGCCTCGAGCCGCTTGTCCGCAGCCGCGAGATTTCCGAGGCCGGTCTCGAGCTCGGCCGCACGCAGCCGCGCGATCTGTGCGGCGTCGCTCGAGCCGCGTTCCGCGATGAAGGCGTCGAACTCGATCACGGCCTGTTCGCGCGCCTTTCTCGCCTGATCCGCGTTGGCGGGCTCGCTGATGAAGGCCTCGTCGCTGGTCGCTCCCATGGCCCGAGCGAATCGAGCCTCGATCGCGGCGAGCTCCGTCTGAGCCGCCAGACGACTTCGCGTCTGCCACTCCCAGACCCCGGCGATCGCGCCCCCCGTGACCAGGAAGATCGCGATCCCGATCACGATCTCTCGCCCGTGCGAGTTGGCCCACTCGAAGCCGGCCTGAATCCGGGCTTCGAAGCCAGCCAGCCGAGTTTCCGTGTCGCCGTGTTGCTGCTGAGCCATGCGCTCGTGCCTCCCCCCGATGCGGCGCGCGATCTTAGCGGGTTTTCGCGGCGGACCCGTCCTCCGCGTTGCCGGAGTCTTCCAAACGCTCCGCTCGACCGCGCAGCAACACGCGCACGGGCGACGAGCGAACGCCGAAGCGTTTGCGGAAGAAGCCCTCGAGATAGCGGTGGTAGTTCGGCGCGATCAGCGTCGGATCGTTCATGAACACGAGCAGAGTCAGCGGGCGCTTCGCGACCTGCGTCGCGTAGAAGAAGCGCGCGCGGCGTTTGCCGCGAAGCGGCGGCACGTTTCGCGTGGTCGCCTCTTCGAGCGCGCGGTTCAACTCGGCGGTCGGGACCTCGACGTCGAGATCGTCGTACAGCCGCAGCGCCTCGGGCAGGAGCCGCGTCAGACCTCGACCCGAGAGCGCGCTCGTGCGCAGTACGACGGGCTCGGGGACGAAACCGAGCCGGCGCTCGAGCTGGCGTTCGACCTCCGTCCCGCGATCGGTGCCCTCGATCGCATCCCACTTGTTCAGAACGAGCACGAGCGGTCGGCCTCGGTCGAGCGCGAGGCGCGCGATCTTCGCGTCCTGTTCGGCAATGCCGCTTTCGGCGTCGAGCACGAGCAGTCCGACATCGGCGCGCTCGAGCGTGCGCAAGGCCATCAACGCACTGCCGCGTTCGAGCCGGTCGGCCCGGCGACCCGGCTTGCGCATGCCCGCCGTATCGACGAGCACGACGTCGCGCTCCCCGACGCGCAAGAACGAATCGGTCGCGTCGCGCGTCGTGCCGGGCTCGTCCGCGACGATGTTGCGCTCCTCCCCGAGCAACGCGTTCAAGAGCGAAGACTTGCCGACGTTCGGTCGGCCGACGATCGCGAGCCGAGGGGGACCGGTGCGCGGCTCGATCGCGGTCGGCTCGCTCGGGACCGGCAGCCGCTCGGCAATCGAGATCTCGAGATCGACGATGCCGCGCGCGTGCGCCGCCGAGGTCGGAATGATCTCGGGGAAGCCGAGCCGGTGGAACTCCGCGCTCGCCGCCTCGAGCTTGGGGTTGTCCGCCTTGTTCGCGACCACCACGACCTGAGGTCCGGCGCGCCGCAGCAGCTCGGCGATCTGCTGGTCGCCCGACAGCAGGCCGTCGCGAGCATCGACCACGAACACGATCACGGCCGCCTCGGCCACCACCAGGCCGACCTGGCGCCGGATCGCAGCCGGGATGCCCTGCTCCGCGTCCGGGTCGAGACCTCCCGTGTCCACCAGCAAGACCTCGCGCCCCTCGATCACCGTCAGGGAGGCGACCCGATCCCGCGTGACCCCGGGCCGATCTTCCACCAATGAGCGACTCGCGCGCAGGAGGCGGTTGAAGAGCGTCGATTTGCCGACGTTCGCCCGACCCACGATGGCGACCAGCGGGGGGCCGCTGCTGTCACTTTTGCTCATCTTGGCGCCACTCCAAACTAATCCCGTGCGGTCACTGGTTGACACAGCTCGCGGTTTTGGGCGAGGCTCGCACGGTTCGCTTCGTCGGGGAGGGTCGGTTCGATGGTGCAGAAGGCGGGATCGTTGTCTCTCAAAGCTGCGGTCCTGACGGTCGCGATGGTCGCTGCGCTCGCGGGAGTTCCCGGCGAGGCGAAGGCCGACGCGAGCCAGCTCTGCCGCGCCGGAGCGAATCTGGTGCTCGCGCCCTTCGACTTCCTGCTCGCCCCCGTGATCGTCGCGAAGGACGAGTACTACGGCCTGACCGAGGTCGACGATCCGATGGCGATCAAGGTCATGGGTGCGGTTCCCGGCTACGTCTTCCTGCTCGGGGTGCAGACCGGAGGCGCGATCTTCAGAGAGATCGCAGCGGTGTTCGAGTTCATCCCCGGGATCGTGACGCTCTTCCGCGAGGGCTCGCAGCCGGCGCTCTACCGCTCCGCGGAGGACGCTTGGGCGCTCTACGCCGAGGAGTACGGCCCCTGCCCCGTCAAGATCGGGATCTCGTACAACACGATCAACGACGGCTGATCGCGCGCAGCACGCCTTCGAGCGCGCGGTCGCCTGCCTCCGCATCGAGCCACTCGAGTCCCGGCTCGGCGCGAAACCAGGTGCGCTGGCGCTTCGCGTAGCGTCGTGTCGCGATCCAGGCGCGCTCGATCGCTTCGGTCCGCGAGAGCCGACCCGCGAGAAGCTCGCCGGCTTCGAGGTAGCCGATCGCCCGAAGCGGGCGCAGGCTCGCTGCGAATCCCGCGGCGTGAAGCCCCGACAATTCCTCCACGAGTCCGGCGTCGAACATCGCCTCGACGCGCGCGCGCAGGCGAGCCGCGAGACGCTCGCGATCGACCGCGAGGCCCAGCCAGATGACGTCGAACGGACGGTCTCGGAACGCATGATCCGATTGCTGCTCCGAGATCGGCCGACACGCCAGGCGAAGTGCCTCGAGCGCGCGCACGGTTCGGACGCGATCGGACGGGCTGATCCGCGCGGCGGTCACCGCGTCGAGGCGCTCGAGCTCGGCGCGAAGATCCACGCTCGTTCGAGCCTCGAGCTCGGCGCGGATCGCAGCGTCGGATCCGACTCCCTCGATCAAGCCGCCCGCGAACGCGCGCGCGTAGAGCCCGGTGCCTCCGACGAGTAGAACCGGGCGGCCGCGCATCGCGATCTCGAGCGCCGCCCGGCGCGCGAACGCAGCCCAGCGCCCCGCGGACATCGACGCATCGGGATCGACGAGATCGAGCGCGTGATGCGGGATCTCGGCGCGAAGCTCGGTCGAGGGCTTCGCCGTGCCGATGTCCATGCCTCGGTAGACCTGCATCGAATCCGCGCTGACGATCTCGGCGCCCGTCTTGCGCGCGACCGCGCAGGCGAGCTCGGTCTTGCCGGTGCCGGTCGGGCCGACGATCGCGATCACGCGCGGACGATCTTCCGCCATCAGCGGCGAAGGAAACGTCGCTCGAGCTCGGCGCGATCGAGCATCGAGAGGATCGGCCGGCCGTGCGGGCAGTTCGGGAACCAGAGCGTCTCGTCGAGATCGGCGAGCAGCGCCCCGACCTCGCGCGCGTCGAGCCGATCGCCCTTCCGCACGGCCGCGTGACACGCCGAGCTGGCCAGGAGATCGTGAAGCGCGCGCTCCAAACCGTCGCGCGCCTCGCGCGTCGCGGGACCCGCCCATGCGCGCGCGGTCTCGGCGAGCACGTCCGGCCAGCTCGTGCCACGTCGCGCGGCGAGAAGTGCCGGCAGCGAGCGCAGATTCGCGTGCACGGTCCCGCGCAAGGTGTCCGCGCCCGGCTCGAGTTCGATGCCCGCCCGCGCGAGTAGATCGGCGTGGGCGGCGAGTGTCTCCGCGTCGACGCGCGAGAGCTCGACGCGTGAGCGGCACGAGCAGGGGCTGCCGCTCGAGCTTGTCGGCGAGAGCTTCGCGCCGCAGGCGCTCGAAGAGCACGCGCTCGTGGGCGGCATGTTGGTCGATCAGCACGATCCCCTCTTCGCCCTCGAGCACGAGATACAAGCCGAGTGCCTGTCCGACCTGGCGCAGACGCGAGAACACGAGGGCCGGCCGGGTCGGCGCGGTCGTTCCGCTCGTCGCCGTCTCTGAGGCGGATGCATCGGTGCGGAAGAAACCGTCGGCGAGCGCGAAGTCCCCCGCCCGGCTCGAACCCGCCGACGCATCGCTTGAGAATCGGTACTCGGGTCGCGGCGACGTCCCGACGCGCACGGCCGTGCCGATCGCTCGGCGCAGCAGCGAGGTGACCGAGGTCGGGTCGCGGAATCGGACCTCCCACTTCGCCGGGTGCACGTTCACGTCCACCTCGCCGGGATCGACCTGCAGGAAGAGCACGACGACCGGGTAGCGCCCCGGTGGAAGCGCATCGCGATACGCGTCGCGACACCGCGAACTGAAGCAGTCGATCGCGAACGGGGCGTCCGTTGACGTAGACGTGCAGATCGGAAGGGCCGCTGCGAAGGACGTGCGTCGGGCTGACGAACCCCGTCACGCGCAGCGTCGCGCTCTCGCCCTCGACGGGCAGCAGCCCTTCGGCCGCGCCCGGCGGCAGAACCGCGAGCACGCGCTCGCGCGCATCCCGGGTCGGGAGCCAGAGTAACGTGCGCCGACCATCGCGTTCGAGCTCGAAGCGCACATCGGGTCGCACCAGCGCGATCCGCTCCAGCCAACGCACGATGTGCGAGGCCTCGGTGACGGCGCTCTTCAGGAACTTCCGGCGTGCAGGCACCCGTCCGAACAGGTCGGCGACCTCGATCATCGTTCCCTCGGCGCAGGCGACCGGCCCCGAGCGCTCGATGCCCGCGCCGAAACCTTCGACCTCGGTCCCGACCGCATCCTCGTGCCGGCGCGTCCGCATGCGTACCGAGGCGACCGACGCGATGCTCGGCAGCGCCTCGCCGCGGAAGCCGAGCGAAGTGACCCGTGCGAGATCCTCCGCCGAGGCGAGCTTGCTCGTTGCATGCCGTTCAAAAGACAGTCGGGCGTCCTCCCGGCTCATTCCCGTACCGTCGTCGCTGACCGAGATTGCGGCGATTCCCCCCTCGCGGATCACTACGCGGATCTGTGTCGCCATGGCGTCGAGCGCGTTCTCGACGAGCTCTTTCACGATCGAGGCGGGGCGCTCGACGACCTCGCCTGCGGCGATCTGATTGACGAGCTCGGATGGAAGTACGCGCACTTTGCCCACGTCAGGGAAAGTATCACGCGCGATCTTCACCACGCCGAGAGGCTCCTGCAGGTGAAAAACTCCTTGACAGCAGGCCCGCCTTGGAGAACTTCTTGCTTGTTGAGGGGGGTTGAGATGTCAGGGGTGGTGCCGTCTACGGAATCGGGCTCACCGACTGGAGGGACGGGTTCGCCGCGCGCCGGAACGCCGGTCGCCGCGCGACGACGCGGTGATCGCCTGGTCGGGACGAGCCGACCGATCCAGCGGGCGCTCGAGCAGATCTCCGTCGCGGGACGCGGTCGGTTCCCTGTCTTCGTTTCGGCCGAGGAAGGCGCCGAGAAAGAGCTGATCGCCCGCCTGATCCATGAATCCAGTGACTGGACGACGGGCGGTTTCTTCGCGCTCGACGCCTCACTCGTCCCCGAGAGACTGCTCGCTCGCGAGCTGCTCGGTTGTGAACGCGGCGTGCTGCCCTCGCTGCCTGCGGAGTCGAACGGCGCGTTTCAACGCACGGTCGGCGGAACCGTCCTGATCGACCGCATCGAGACGATCCCCAAGGATCTTCAGCAGGGGCTCGCGCTCGCGCTCGGCGAGGGAAGGATCCGGCGCGTCGGTGCATCCTCGACCATTCCGCTGGAGTGCCGGGTGATCGGATCGAGCGTCGAGAGCCTCGACGCACTCGTCGGAAACGGATCGCTCGACCCCGATCTCGGCGAGCGACTGCGTCTGCTCGAGATCCGAGTTCCCGGTCTTCGAGAGCGGCGCGAGGACGTGCTTCCTCTCGCGGCGAGGGCCTTGTCGATCGCGAGCGAGGAGATCGAGCGGGAGCTCGGTCGGCCCGCGACGGCACGCGGCTTCACGCGAGAGGCCTCGGAGCGGCTGCGCGACTACAACTGGCCCGGGAATGAGCGAGAGCTGCTCGAACGCGTCCGCGCCGCCGTCCGCATGGCGAGAGGCGAAGAGATCGATGCCGAGGACCTCTCGCTCGGAACCCCCTCGAGCGACGAGGTGCCATCGTTCCGGGACGCCAAGCGCGCCTTCGAGCGCGAGTACGTCGGTCGCGTGTTGCGCATGTGCGGCGGCAACATCAGCCGCGCCGCACGCATCGCGAAAAAGGACCGGAAGGACTTCTACGACGTGCTGCGCCGCAACCAGATCGATCCGGACGACTTCCGCTAGCCCCCACCTCGACGGCCCGGTCGGCGCGCTATTCTCGTGCCGATGATCGCCGCGGTCGTGCAGATGACATCGGGTCCGGTGCTCGCGCCAAATCTCTCGCGCGCAGCCGAGCTGATCGAGCGCGCGGCGCGTCGTGGCGCGGAGCTCGTCGCCCTGCCCGAGAACTTCGCGCTCATGCGCGAGGGCGGCGCGTCCGCTCCGCATCCGCACGCCCAGGATCTGCCGGAAGGCGAGATCGTGCGCTTCCTCCGCGACCGTGCGGCGGAGCACCGCATCGTGCTCGCCGGCGGCACGTTCCCCGAACGGATCGTCGGCGACGAACGAGTCTTCAACACCTCGGTCGTGATCGATCGGACCGGCGATCTGCTCGCGCGCTACCGCAAGATCCACCTGTTCGACGTGGACCTCCCCGGCGCCGTGCATCGGGAGTCGGCGAGCGTGGCGCCGGGTAGCGAGGTCGTGGTTGCGAAGCTCGCGGCCTGCACGCTCGGGCTCTCGGTCTGCTACGACGTGCGCTTTCCCGAGCTCTACCGCGCGCTCGTCGATCTCGGCGCCAACGTCCTGCTCGTACCCGCGGCGTTCACGGTGCCCACGGGCCGCGATCACTGGGAGGTCCTGCTGCGCGCGCGCGCGATCGAGAGCCAATCGTTCGTGATCGCTGCGGCGCAGTGGGGCGAGCACGGCGCGACGCGTCGGTCGTATGGACGCGCGCAGGTCGTCGATCCGTGGGGCACCGTCCTGTGCACGGTGCCCGATGGCGAAGGCGTCGCACTCGCGGAGCTCGACTTCTCGCGGCTCGAGGACGTGCGCCGTCGCCTCCCCTCTCTGCGACATCGCCGCCTCTAGCCCCGGGTCCTCTCAAGCGGCCTCCGGGCGCTGCCGATTCCGGCTGCGATGGCGAGAGCAGCGCTCATCGTGCGCGTGGCCGGACGGCCCGACGTGGTTTTCGAGATCGTCTCGGCCGAGACGCTGATCGGACGCGCGCCGACCTGCAGCTTGCAGCTCACCGACGAGAGCATCAGCCGCGAGCACTCGGTGGTCCTGGCCGACGACGACACGTACGTCCTCGAAGACCTGCAGAGCACCAACGGCATCAAGGTCAACGGCAAGCGCGTGCGCTCCACGGAGCTCGGCCACGGAGACGAGATCGAGATCGGCCAGACCCGCCTGATCTTCACGCTCGAGTAGAGGGACCGGACGGAAGTCCTTTTCCCAGTTTGGCATCGGCGGCGCCCTGCCCCGCTCCCCCGCTCCGCGAAATCGCATCCTCGAGCGGGCATGCCGCTTGCTCTCGGTCCCCGATGTGAAATTCCACTGGTTGTCGCAGCGCGCGCGGGAGATCGTCTCGGAGGCGCTCCAGAGCGAGATCGAGGCCGAGCTCGAGGTCGAGCGCATGCTCGTCGCGGGGGCCGTCGTCGTCCGCGAGGGCGAGCACTACCGCATCGAGAGCGGCGACGATACCTGGAGCGAACTCGAGGCCCGATCGAGGCGACTCGAGGGCCTGTGCGACTGCGGCTCGCTGCTCTCGTCCGATGGCGTGCGAGCCCGGTGCCGGAGTTGCGGGCGCGAGTACCGGCAGATCTAGCGCAGCTCCACCTACACGCTCGCGCTGCTCTCCAGCTGCATCCGCTCCCAGCCCTCCTTCACGAGCCGACAGGCCTCCTCGGCCGAGTCCACCAGCGAGAAGAGCTTCAGGTCCTTCTTCGCGATCATCCCCATCTCGAGGACGCGAGTCTCGAGCCAGCCGATCAGGCCCGACCAGTAATCGGAGCCGACCAGGATGACGGGAATGTCGCGGCACTTCCCGGTCTGCTTCAGCGTCAGGCACTCGAACATCTCGTCGAGCGTGCCGAAGCCGCCGGGCAGCATCACGAACGCGCAGGCGTACTTCACGAACATGACCTTGCGCACGAAGAAGTAGTCGAAGTGGATGGCGGTGTCGGCGTAGCCGTTGTCGTGCTGCTCGAAGGGCAGTTTGATGTTCAGCCCGATCGACGGCGCCTCGACCTCGTGCGCTCCCCGATTCGCCGCTTCCATCGCGCCCGGGCCGCCACCGGTGATCACCGCGAAGCCCTCGCGCCCGAGGCCGCGACCGATCTCGCGACCGAGGCGATACGTGTCGCTATCGACCGGCGCGCGCGCTCCGCCGAAGACCGAGACCGCCGGCCAGATCGGCCCGAGCGTCTCGAACCCCTCGACGAACTCCGCCATGATCCGGAAGATCGTCCACGTGTCTTTGCTGCGGAATTCCTTCACGGTCGTTCGTGCTATCGGAGCTTCGATCGGGCGAGTTGATCGGCGTCCCACAGCTCGTGCAGCGGACCCGAACGCGATGGCGCGATGCGACGTGCGTGCCGTCCTCCGACCGGAGGTCGAGACGAAGCTCGAACGTGGCGACGCGCACCCGGCCGTCGGGAACCAGCTCGGCCTCGGCTCGCGCGTCGAGCACGAGCTTGCCGTCGAGTCCATCGGTGACATGGAGAGACTCGCGCGTCACCGAGCCACTCGCGCGCAACCGATCGGGCCCGTCGGGCGAGAGCTCCCAGCGCAAAGGAAGCTCGACGCCGAGGTGGAATCGGCCGGTCTGCGGCACCGTGCGCCGCGCGACCCAGGCCCGCCCACCCTCGGGCGCGCGCGTGGGCAGCGCGACGAGCAGCCAGTCGAGCAGGGCGATGTCGAAGAGGATCGGGTGGGGGCTCTGCCAGACGGGTTCCAGCAGCTCCCCGTCGGTGTCGAGGTCGGCCGACGCCGCGGGTCGCGCACGGATCTCGAGCGGGGTGTCACCGCCGAGGGTCTTCTCGTTCGGCCCGAAACCGACGCGCCCGGTCTTCGCGGTCTGCACCCAGTAGCCCTTCTCCGAGATCGCCAGCTCGCTCGCTCCATCGGGCGCGCCTTCGGTGCGCGACGAGTAGCGTTCGATGTACAGCTCGACCGCGGTCTCGCCGGGCGTTTCGGTCTTCGCGCGCAGGATCAGATCCGCGAAGCGCACGCTCTTCACCTGCGTGCCGTCGATCTCGAAGTGCTCCTCGGCCTCGAATCGCCAGTGCTGCTCCGGTGAGTCACCGAAACCGTAGGGCGCGGGACCGGAGCCCGAGCACGCGAGCCAAGACAATCCGAGCAGGAGCGCACGCCGCATCGGCGGCGGAGTCTCGCCCTGCCCGACCGGCGTTTCAAGCTGCCGCAGAGCTGTGTTACGGTTTCCGCGATGGCGGAGCCCGGCAGTGCGCACCCGGACTACGGTGAAACCGCGCTGATCGCTCGTCTGCGGGCGAATGACGCGTCGGCCTTCGCCGAGGTCGTGCACGCGCAGGGTCCGCGAATGCTCGCCGTCTCGCGGCGGCTCCTGCGCAGCGACGACGACGCGGCCGACGCGGTCCAGGAGGCCTTCATCTCCGCCTTTCGCGCGATCGGGAAGTTCGAGGGCGGAGCGCGGCTTTCGACCTGGCTGCACCGAATCGTCGTCAACACGTCCCTCATGCGGCTGCGAAAGCGCACGCGCCGGCCCGAGGTCTCGATCGACGAACTCCTGCCGCGGTTCGTCGAGGACGGCCACCACGTCGATGAACCGCGCGAGTGGAAGAGCCCCGAGCCGCTCGACGCTCTCGAACGCCGTGAGACGCGCACGCTGGTGCGTGATCTGATCGACCGGCTCCCGACCGATTACCGCACGATCTTGTTGCTCCGAGACATCGAGGGTCTCGACACCAAGGAGACGGCGGAGCTCCTCGGCGTGACGTCGAACGCGGCGAAGATCCGCCTGCACCGCGCACGCCTGGCGCTGCGAAACCTGCTCGATCCACACATGCGTGCGCGAGGAATGCCGTGAACTGCCGAGAATGCACCGAGTTCCTGCACGACTACCTCGCGGGCGATCTGCCGGACAGCCAGCGCCGCGTATTCGAGGGTCACCTCGAGCTCTGCCCGCCCTGCGTCAGCTACCTCGAGAGCTACCGCAAGACGCTCGAGCTCGGCGCGCTCGTCGCCGAAGAGCCGGCCGAGCCGCTCCCCGAAGCGCTGATTCGGGCCATCCTCGCCGCGCGCGCGAGCTGAACGCTCGCGCTAACGGGACGAGCGGATCAGCGCCTTCAGCACACGCGCGACGAAGGGCGTGAGACGCGTTCGGGTGTAGGCCCCCGACGCCGCCTTGATCGCCTCGGCCTGGGTCGGGTACGGGAGAATCAGATCGACGAATCGGCCCAGGCCAAAACCCGCCGACATGGCGAGCGCGAGCGTCGCGATCAGCTCACCGGCGTGACGGGCGACGATCGTCGCACCGACGATCCGATCCTTGCCCTTCTCGACGTGGATCTTGACGAAGCCTTGATCCTCACCTTCGGCACGCGAGCGGTCGTTCGAAGCGAGCGGCGTGGTGTACGAGTCGATCTCGATCCCGTTCGCTTCGGCATCTCGCGCGTACCAGCCGACGTGAGCGATCTCGGGATCGGTGTAGGTACACCAGGGAATGCGCAACGACGACGCACGGCCGCGGCCGAAGAAGAACGCGTTTCGTACGACCAGCTTCGCCGCAGCGTCGGCGGCGTGTGTGAACTTCGTCGGCATGCAGACGTCACCCGCCGCGAAGATCCGACGGTTGGTCGTGCGCAGTCGGTCGTCCACCCGGACACCGAGCTTGGGATCGAACGCCACGCCGGCGACTTCGAGGCCGATGTCTTCGACGTTCGGCGCGCGCCCGACCCCGAGCAGGATCTCGTCGACGGCCAGCTCGCGTGCAGCGCCGGCGATGACCACGTGCAGGAGTTTCGCGTCCGCCCGACGCTCGATCCTCACGAGCGTCGCGCCGAGCACGAGCTCCACGCCGTCGCGCACGAGTGCGCGTTCGACGATTTCGGCCGCGTCCGGGTCCTCTCGGATCAGGATCCGCGGAGCGACCTCCACGAGCGTCACGTGCGAGCCCAGGCGCGCGAAGCACTGCGCGAGCTCGCATCCGATCGGCCCGGCTCCGATCACGGCGAGCCTCCGCGGTCGCTGCTCGAGCTCGAAGACGTTCTCGTTCGTCAGGAACCCGGCCTCGACGAGTCCGGGAATCGGCAGCGCGGACGCGCGCGCACCCGTGGCGACGACGGCACGCTTGAATCGGAGTTCCGTGCCCGCGACCGCGAGCGAACGCGGGCCGGTGAAGCGCCCTTCGCCGAGAAAGACATCGACCCCGAGCTCCGCATAGCGTCTTGCAGAGTCGTGCGGCGCGATCTCCGCGCGCACCCGGCGGACGCGCGCCATGACCTCCGCGAAATCGACCTCCGTGCCTTCGGGGACGCGTACACCGAAGCGAGTCGCGTCGCGCACGTCGGACACGGCGCGCGCCGCTCGGATCAGCGTCTTCGACGGGACGCAGCCGACGTTCAGGCAATCGCCGCCCATCAAGTGCCGCTCGACGAGCGCGACGCGCGCGCCGAGCCCCGCGGAGACGACAGCGGTGACGAGCCCCGCGGTTCCCGCGCCGAGCACGACCAACTCGTACCGCGAGGCCGGCTTCGGGTTCTTCCAGTCCGCCGGATGAACGCTCTCGATCAGCTTCTGGTTCCAGACGTCGAGAGGTCGGAGTGTTCCCGGCTCCGTCACGGCGCGAGCGCTCCGAAGCAGCTCGAGCCCGCGCCCGCGGTGCACCCAAAGCAGTGATCCGCGATCGCGATCGGCTCGCCCTCGAGTTCGTCGAGCGACTCGACCTCGAAGATCGTTCGCCGTTTTCCACCCGCCGGAAGCTCGAGCGCCTGGTTGAAGTCGCAGTCGTAAAGCTCGCCGCGCCAGTCCACCGACACCGTCGTGCGACACATCAGCCCCGGCACCGCGGCCGGGTTGAAGTGATTCACGAGCAGTGCCTGATAAGCCTGCAGCTCGCCGCGGCGAGACAGCCACTCGGCGTAGCGGCGAATCGGCATGTTGGTGATCGTCAGCAGTCGGTCGAAGACGATGCCGTGGCGATCCGCGAGCTCGCGCTTGTAGGTCCGCTCGAGCTCGACCTGCCCGGGCGGTAGGGACGCGTCGGTGGGGTTGTAGACCAGATCGAGTGTGAGTCCGCTGTCGGGCGTCCCGTAGCCGAGCGCGTTCAGCACCCGAAGCGCGTCGATGCTGCGCTCGAAGACAAAGCGGCCGCGCTGCTGATCGACGTTGGCGGACTCGTAGCACGGAAGCGAAGCGACCACGGCGACGTGGTGGGAGGCCAGAAACCCCGCCGTGTCCTCCTGCCCGGGCTCGTCGAGGATCACGAGGTTGCAGCGATCGATGACGCGACGGCCGAGCTTCCTCGCTGCTCGGACCAAGGAGCGGAAGCTCGGGTGGAGCTCCGGCGCACCTCCCGTGACGTCGACGGTGTCGATGTTCGGGCTGCGCTCGAGCAGCGTGAGCGCGCGGTCGAGAGTGCGCTCGGCCATCGTCTCTTTGCGCCGCGGCGACGATTCGACGTGGCAGTGATGACAGGCGAGATTGCAGCGCCGCGTCAGGCTCAGCTGCAGCGTACGCGCCTCACCGCGGGCCAACGGCGGAAGACCTCGCTCTGCAAGCGCCGCCTCGAACCTCATCGCCACCCCCGGCTTCTCATTCCGAAGCGAAGCTCAGCTCCGCGAACCACGCCACGGCTTCTCCACAGGTATCGTCCGCATCCGACATCACGGCGACGAACTCGACCGGCGGTGGCTCGGCGCCGAAGACGCGACGGTAGTCGTGCCGCACGTCGACCCGTGCTCCGTGCCACTCGCCGGTCGATTTCGCACCGAGCGAAATCATGCGCGACGAGGGGGCGTACGGGCTCGGCCACGTGCGGCCCGGCGACTCCGTCCCGGTCCAGACGTAGTTCAGCGCGCTGCCCGGCAACTCACCGCCGTAGATGAGTCCGGCGGCGCCGCGTTTCAATCGCTCCCAACGCGTCGCGCGCTCGGGGTCGAAGTGGAACGCGACATACACCCGCGCGGCGAAGTCGTCGCCGGACTTCTCGCGCGAATCCCGCTCGGCCAGGTCGCGATCGACGCGCCAGCGCCACGAGAGCCACGGTGTTCGCGCGAGGTCGAGCCCGGGTGCGGCGTGCAGAAGTGCGGAGGCGGAGCAATGCGCCTCTGCGCGCAGTACCGGATGGCCCTCGAATTCGGCAGGGTCGTAGCGGGTCTTCCTCTCGACGCGCGGGAACGAGAGCGGTTGCCAACCCTCGCCTCCCGGCGGCGGAAGGACGTAGGTCTGCGCGGTGAGGCCGGTCGCGAGAAGCCAGGTCGCAAGCATCCGAGAGGACGTACGCAGGACCTCCGCGCTCGGTTGCAGCCACACGCCAGGGAGGCTAGCACTGCCTTCGATGCGGATCGCAGCGCTCTTCGCCCTCGCCCTCGCGGCCTTGCCCGCGAACTCCAACGCGCAGAGCGAGTATCAACGTCCGGCGCACATGAAAGCGGACGAGATCGCGATCGCGTTCGTCGCGAGTCGCTACATCTCGCCCGTCACCTGCAAGCTGAAGGACGGCAGCCAGGTCGATCTCTTCGACTCGATCGAACTGAAGGCCGCGCCCGAAGCCGGCGGTGGACGAGCGATCAAGGCGACGTTCTACGGGATCCAGGTCGCGGATGCGGAGTACTGCTACTCGACGATCGCGCGACGAGTCGTCGATCGGCGCGGCGTCCTGTACCTGCACTTCCGCACGCGCAACCGCCCCGAGTTCGGGATGTCCGACTTCCGCCGCATGGCGAAGGCGGGCCCGCTCACGTACAACGCGCACCGGGGCGAGCTACAGGTGCGGGCGATCGGCGACGAAGGCGCCGCGCAGGAGGAACCGCGCGTCATCGCGTTCGACGGCGGCGACAGCCGCCTCGTCGTCGAGGGCGTCACCGACGGCAGCGATGGTGCGAAGCTGATCACGCACTACCTCGAGAAGAACGAGCTGACGGAGCTTCCGCGCGGCCGCTTCTTCAGCTTCCGCTTCGTCGCGAAGGACGGCAGCGAGTTCACGTACTGGGCGATCGAGGACGACCGCCGGTGGAAGTAGTCCGCCCGCCCTTCGGACGGCTGCCCGACACCGAAACGCGTGACCTGCCGCCACCCGTGCCGTTCCGGCGGATGCTCGGGCCGGGCGTGATCCTGGCCGGGCTCTCGATCGGGAGCGGCGAGCTCGTGCTCTGGCCGCGACTCACCGCGGAGTACGGCTTCACGTTGTTCTGGGGCGCATGGATCGGCGTGACGCTCCAGTACTTCATGAACATGGAGATCGAACGCTACACGCTCGCGACGGGCGAGAGCGCGGTCACCGGCTTCGTCCGGCTGGCGCGCCCGCTCGGGCCGATCTTCCTGGTCTGCGGAACCGTGCCGTGGATCTGGCCTGGCTGGGCGACCGGCGCGGGGGAGCTTCTCGCGTGGCAGATCGGCGGCAGCCCGACGGTGTATGCGATCGCGGGCCTGGTCGGCTGCGGCCTGCTCCTGACGCTCGGGCCCGTGGTGTACCGAACGGTCGAGACCGTCCAGACCACCCTCGTGCTGGTGATCTTCGCGCTCCTGCTCGTGCTCGGGGTGCTCCTGATCCGGCCCGGCGACGCGGTCGCGTTGCTCGACGGCGCCGTGCAGATCGGCCGGATCCCGGAGGGAATCGATCTGCCGCTCTTCCTCGGCGCGCTCGCGTTCGCGGGGGCCGGCGGTTCGGTGAATCTCGCGCAGTCGAACTACATCCGGGACAAGGGCTACGGAATGGGCGCCTACCTGGGCCGGATCACGAGCCCGTTCTCGGGCCGGCCCGAGGTGCAGAACGAGATCGGCCTGCGCTTCGACGACAGCGACGAGAACCTCGCGCGTTGGCGGGTCTGGTGGCGCCGAGCGAATCTCGAGCACCTCGTCACGTTCCAGCTGCTCTGCGTCGGCTCGCTCGCGCTGTTCTGCCTGCTGACGCACGCGCTGCTCGAGCCGGGGCAGCCGCTCTCGCCGGATTTCGGCTTTCTTCGCGATCAGGGCGACGCACTGCAACTGCGCTTCGGGTCCGCCGCTCGACTCGCATTTCTCTGGGCCTCGATCTTCGTGTTGCTCTCGACCGAGTTCGCGTTGCTCGACGCCGTCTCGCGCGTGGTGGCCGATCTGACGCGCGTGTCGTTCCTGCGCGAAAGCGCACGCTTCACGATCGGCCGGCTCTATTTCCTCTTCCTCTGGGCCTTCATCACCTTCGGCATCGGCGTGCTGGCGCTCGGCCTCTCGAGTCCGCTCACGCTGCTGGTGATTTCGGCCTCACTCAACGCCGGCGTGATGTTCCTGTACTCCGGCCTCTTGATCTGGTTGAACCTGCGCACCTTCCGCGGACCCTTGCGCCCGTCGCTGGCGCGAATCGCCATGCTGGCCGCCGCATTCGTCTTCTACGGCTATTTCAGCGCGCTGACGATCTCGGCGCAGCTCTCGCGGCTCTTCAGCTGACACCGCTCCTTCGTCGGAACCCCAGCGTAAAGCGAGCTCGCAACCAAGCCGATATCGAGATCAGGAGCGACGACCCCATGGCGACCCCGTCCGGCATCGAGCGACGCCGCCTCCGGCGCGTCATGAAGCGAATCCCCGCCGCCTTCGAAGCGGGCAAGCTGCGGGGCAAGGGGCACATCAAGAACATCTCGAAGGAAGGGCTGTTCGTGCGCACGAGCGTGCTGCCCAGCGCGGGCACCCCCGTGCGAATCGTCTTCCACGACCGCCACGGCAGCAAGGTCGAAGTCCACGGCACCGTCCGTTGGAGCACCGCGCAGCTTCCCCCCGCGGAGAAGGCCAAGCCGGGCTTCGGCGTCTACATCGAGCCGGGCAACGAAGAGTTCAGCGAGTTCTTCGAGCACATCCTGACCGGCTGAGCCGCCGTTCGCCGCCGATCGGCACGACCACGGACCGCGCACGGGACCGCGTCTCGGCTCGCCTCCGCGTCCCTCTACCTCGGGTGGATGGAGCGGCTGCGTTCTGGTCCGTCGGATCCGTTTCGCTCCAGATCTCTGGCGCTTCGCCCGCGCGTCGCTGGGCCAGAAGTCGCCGAACGACTTCGAAAGCAGCGGTACGGAGCGGACAGTTCCCGCTAGCGCGGAAGTGTCCACGTAGGCGCGGCCACTGCAGACGATCTCTGCGCGATCAGGACTGCAGTCGAGACGCGAAGCGATGGAGCGCGCGAGCGAGTGTCGACCTGAGCCCCTTCCGGATTCGTTGGCGCGTGGGTGAAGTGACCTCGCTGACGGGCCAACCGTGACTGGGATCGCCAATGGGTAGCATTCCAGGCGTGGCGAGTTCACGCATGAACGAATCGTGGCGCGCCTGTAGTTCCGCCAGGAAGAAGGCGCGCTTGGCCACATTCACGTGGAGACGATAGCTGTCGCGCATCGCGCTGCCGTTCCTCGAGAATTCCGCGCGGTCCGTGACGAAGTGCGGAGTGCGTGAGCCTGCCCCCAGATGAAAGACCAAGTCAGCGTAGATGCCGCACATGACCGGGTGCGGGTCCCATGTGTTCGTGCGATACAGCGGTGCAAAGCTTCGCCCTTCTTGCCGAAGCTGCGCCTGAATGCCACTTCCCGTTTCCTGCGGGCGATTGACATCCCCGCTGTGTTCGTCCGCGAAGCGGGCACGTTGCGTGACGCTGAAGGAGCTCTCACCTGCCTTCCAGAATTCACGTGTCAGAAAAGTGAGCGCTGGGAAGGGGAAGTTGTCGCCGATTTCGGCGCGCACCACCGATGCCACGGGCACCTGCTCACTCACGAGTCCTTCGCACACGGTGTTCCAGTCATCGCGAATGGGCCATGAATCCATGTCGAAGGTGGCCACATGGCTGCAGCCCTCAGCGAACGCGTGATCAACCAGTCGATCCAGATAGTGAGCGTGCTCAGCTCTCCCCGTCTTGGGGGACGGGGCGATCTCCGGTAGTTCGACGCCTTCTCTGTGAAGATGTGCGATCTGGTCGTCACTGAGGCGAAGTGCGCAGCCATAGACGCGGTATTCACCTCGAGTACGAAGCTTGATCTGGCGGATGGACAGCGGGAGCAGGCACGCACTCTCGGCGTCCTGCACCAAGTAGATCACGCAGATTCCGAGCACTCGAAGTTTCCCAACAGCAGCGAGGTGAGACCGCGCAGCTGGATCGCGATGAGGTTCGAGTTCGCAAGCAGCCATTTGAGCTCGGAAACGCGCAGCCACACGCCCGGTGCCTCGTCGGTCGGCGAGGTCATGACGAGTTCGTAGCGGCTGACATCGCAGAAGAAGCGTCCGCCCTCATCTGACGCGGCGGTCCGCAGAAGCACTTGCCCGCTCGGCGCCTGCTCTGTCGAGAGGGTGCCCGGGTAGCGCAGATAGCTGGGTAGCAGCGCCTTGCCGGTCTGCAGGCCCGACTCCGCGCCGATACGCACACGCACTTCAAGAGCGTCCTCCTGCATGCGGCAAGCCAGGACGGCCTGACCATCGAAGCGACTGTTGACCAAAGGCTGATACCAGGAGCCGACTTCACGTCCACGTGCGGCTACGAAGAAATAGCCGAGATCGAATCCCTGTCGGCGTTCCCGTTCGTGGATGCCATTCGGAGAGATCTCCCAGTTGTCCAGCCGACCGATGTCCCTGAATCGGTAGCGGGCGATCGGCCCTTGGAGTTCCGTCAGCACCGCGCCCAGGCGTTCCGCTCTCACGGGAAGCTGCAGGCTGGCCTGGACCGCCGGTTCAACGGGCCGCAGTTGGCCCTCTCCAGGTTCGTCCCAGGCGCACACCGCCAGCAGTGAGCACAGGTCGATGTTGAAAAAGGTCGGCTGGCGGATGGCCTGGCTGATGACACGGGCCGCAACCCAGACGAAGCCCTCTTCCTGCGCAATGTCATGGGCACATTCCGCGACGATCAGGCGCTTGCTCTTGAGCAGGTAGCGCTCTCCGAGGTCAAGCTGCATGGAGTCATGCAGAATCCTCACGCTCGGTGTGCAGGTCGTAAACCGGTCGACATAGGCGGTGGCCTTGCCGCCGTGGGCTCGAAGATAGTTGGCCGGCGTGCTCTGAAGGGTCGGCCCGTATTGAGCCTGACCGGGCGTGCCGGGTTCGACTCGAGCTTGCAAGAGAAAGTGGCGTTCACCGTCCATCACGGTGGTCAGCAGCCCAGTGATCGCCGATTGTGGCTGAAAGAGGAGGATCGCCTGCTTGCTCTTCAGGTCGGGGAATTCGACGCCCGCCACACTGAAGAAACCGCCCGAGCGATGCGAAAGCGCACCCTCGTGGAAATGCCAACCCTGCATGTCGGCCCACGTGACGGCTTCGACCGAAAAGCCACGTTTGCTCTGATCGAGCCACGCCTGAAGTCGGGGGAGAGAGGTCACGACCTGCATGGGTTGCTGCGCACCGTGTCGCACCGCCTCGCCGCTTCCCACCGCGTCACCGGTGACACAATCTGAAAGAACCGACCCTCCGCGAGCCTTCTCTCGCGCAGGCGTATCCCGCCTTCAGACTCCAAGGCCACGCAGGGTGCACGAACGGCGAGATCGATACAAGGTCGTCGTCGGTCGGTGTGCGCACGCGAGCCTGAGCAACCTGACGTCGACGGAGTTCGCGAAGAGAACGTAAACAAGGAGCGCGGAGCGAGCCGTTTTCTGGGAATCCTTGGTTCGATGAACCCAAGCAGGTCACGTCGCCGATGCGCCTCGAAAATCTGCCCACTCCCGCAAGCGCCTGTGAGAAGATCGGTGCGCCCGGCCGCAGGGGCCGGGGCCGACATCCGAAACCGTGATCCTGCAGAGGGGGAAGGCGATGCGTTCGGTTCTCGTGCTGTGTCTGGCGCTCGCGGGGATGCTGCCCGCGGCTGCCTCCAATGCCTGGTGTCTCTGGGACTGCAGCTACGCGAAGACGAAGTACCCGATCGTGCTCGCGCACGGCATGGCTGGCTTCGACGAGCTCTTCGGCGTGTACGAATACTGGTACGGCATCCCGAGCGCGCTGCGCGACAAGGGAGCCACCGTCTTCGTGACCGAGGTGAGTCAGTTCAACTCGACCGAGGTCCGCGGTGAGCAGCTGATCGACCAGATCGAGACGATCACGGCGATCACCGGCAAGCCGCGCGTGAACCTGATCGGTCACAGCCACGGCGGGCTCGACGTGCGCTACGCAGCGGCCGTGCGGCCCGACCTCGTGGCGTCGGTTACATCGGTGGGCACGCCGCACAAGGGCGCCGACCTGGCTGACTACCTCGCGGCGAACGTCGCAGGCGGCTCGTTTGCCGAGAGCGTGCTCGCGTACTTCGCGAATTCGCTCGGCACCGTGCTGGGACTCCTCACGGGCTCGCGCAATCCACAAGATGCGATCGCCGGCCTCGGCTCGCTCACGAGCGCGGGTACCGCCGTGTTCAACGCCAGCTATCCGCAGGGCGTGCCGGGCACGAGCTGCGGTGAAGGCACTGCGGTGGTGAACGGCATCCGGTACTACTCGTGGAGCGGCACCGGCATCCTGACCAACATTCTCGACGTCTCCGACTCCGGCATGGCGCTCACCTCGTTCTTCTACAGCGGGGCGAACGACGGGCTCGTCGGTCGCTGCAGCTCCCACCTGGGCGACGTGATCCGCGACAACTACTTCCAGAACCATCTGGACGAGGTGAACCAGATCCTCGGGCTGGTCTCGATCTTCGAGTCGAGCCCCGCGTCGATCTTCAGGAGTCACGCGAACCGGCTCAAGAACCTGGGCCTGTAGACGCGGTGCGCGCGCGCGTACGCTTGCTGATGGGTGCCGCTGGTGTCCTCACAGGCGGTATGGCGATCTGGCTTGCGGCGCGCGCGCCGGACGAGACGCGCGCTGGGCCCGCGCGGGATCACGCTCCCGCGCGGGCCGCAGCGCCGTCCGTACTGCGCGACGCGCCAGCGATCTCCGAACTTCCTCCCCTGCCCGCGTCGCTCGCCGGGACCCGCCCGGACGGCGTGCTCGTGCGCGACACCAACGGGCGCTTCGTGCCCACGCGCGACGCGCTCGATCTCTTCGACTACTTCTTCTCTGCGAGCGGCGAGGAGCCCGATGCGCAGATCCGCGCGCGCATCGAAACCGTCATCGCCGAGCAGCTCGATGACCCCGCCCCGGCGCTCGATCTGCTGGATCACTACCTCGGCTACCGCGCGGAGGCGCGCTCTCTCTTCACGGATGAGAACACCGCGGCACTCCCGCTCGAGCGCCGGCTCCAGCGCATCCGCGAACTCCGCCGCGCGCATTTCGGAGATCTCGCGGAGGCCCTGTTCGCAGAAGAGGAAGAACGCTGGCGCGCGGACATCGAGCGCCTGCACGTGCTGCACGAACCCGCGCTCTCCGACGAGGAGCGCGCCGCGCGGCTCGCGGCGCTGGACGCGGAGCTGCCGGAGTCGGTGCGCGAAGCACGCGACGCCGCCACGGCCGCGTCGAGCCTGCGCCACGACGAGGAGCGGCTGCGCGCCGAGGGTGCTTCCGATGCGGAGATCGACGCGCTGCGCGAGGCGCGCTTCGGTCGCGAGGCTGCCGAACGCCTGGCCGCACTCGATCAGGCGCGCGCCGCGTGGCACGCGCGTGTGTCGGCGTACCGGGCAGAGCGCGAGCGCGTGTCCGCCCTCGAGCCGGACGACACGGTGGCCCGAGCCGCCGCCATCGCCGTGCTCCGTGAGGCGCACTTCCACGGCGCGGAGCGCTTGCGTATCGAGGCGCTCGAACGACTGGAGGCGCAAGCGGCAGCGTCTGCGAACGCCAGCGCGGCGAATCTGAATCGCCCCGGCATTCCCGGAGGCTCCATACCCTGAGAGGATGGAGTGATGGGACGCAGAAGCGGATGTCGACGATCATCCAGAGACGCTGCGCAAGTGGATGCGACGGACCGAGATCGGTCCGGGCCGTCGCGCAGGGCTTTCGAGCGAAGAGCAGGCTCGAATGACGGAGCTCGACCGCCGAGCGAAGTGATGGTCACGTTCATCGACGATCACCGCGAAGTGCACGGGGTCGAGCCGATCTGCAAGGTGCTGCCGATCGCCCCGTCGACCCATCACGAGCGCAAGACTCGTGAGCGGGATCCAGGTCGGCGACCGCAACGACTCGTCCGCGATCGGGAGCCCTGCGTGGAGATCGAGCGGATCTGGAAGGAGAACCGTTCGGTGTACGGGACGCGGAAGATGAGAGCGCGGCGAGGCCGATGGACCTCGTTCGGCGAGACCTCTCTGCGGATCGTCCGAATCGGCTGCGGGTCGCCGACCCGACGTACGTGGCGACGTGGGCGGGGTTCGTCTACGTCGCCTTCGTGGTGGACGTCTTCTCGCGCCGGACCGTGGGCTGGCACGTGTCGAGGTCGCTGCGCAGCGGATCCATCCCAGCGACCGCGGGGTGCAATATCTGTCGATCCGTTACACCGAACGGCTGTCGGAGGCTGGCATCGAGCCATCGCTGGGCAGCGTCGGTGACTCGTACGACAACGCGCTGGCCAAAACGATCATCGGGCTGTTCAAGTCGGAAGTGATCTGACACAGCGGTCCGTGGAGGAACGTCGAAGACGTGGAGTTCGCGACACTTGCGTGAGTCGACTGGTTCAACAACCGCCGCCTGCTCAGAACCGAGTCTCGGGAGGTCCGGGGCGATTCAATCGCCATCGGCGAGATCGTGCGAGAAATCAGCGCTTGCGCCCACTGACTCGGACGAGGATGCCCGGGATGAACTCGTGGGCCTCCACCTCGTCAAAGCCAGCCTCGACGAAATAGCCGATACAGTCGCTGCGCGTGTGGGTGGTTCCCGTGCTGTTGGACAGCGCTTCGAACAGCCCCCAGAGTGCGGCGTCGGCAGGACCCGCGCGATCGTCGTCCAGCATCTCGCCGATCAGGTGCATCTCACCATGCGGTCGTAGCGCGTCGTGGGTTCGCGAGACGACACGTTGGATGACGTCGCGACCGTACTGAGGCAGATTGCTCGCCATCACGGCCACGTCACAATCCTCGGGCAGCGGGTCCCGGGTGAAGTCGCCGGCCTGCGCGCTCACCCTGTCCGCGACACCATGCTTCTCGATGTACTCGCGACACACGACCGCGACCGGCGGCAGATCGAACACGACCGCGGAGAGCCCCGCAAACTTCTGGACGGCCACGATCGAGTAGGCCCCCGAGCCGCCACCCAGATCCATCATTCTCTTCCGGCCGGCAAGGTCGACTTCGCGCGCGAAGCGACGCCCGGCGCCGAAGCCGATGCTGCTCGTGGCTTCGTGGTATCGGCGGGCCTGCTCGACGGTCATGCCTTCGTAGTCGCCGAGGGGCCGCGCGGGCGAGTCGTTCCTCAAATGACGTGCGAGCTCTCCCCAGCGGTTCCAGTCCCGGCTCGTGAAACCCAGCCAAGCGGCGGAGTAGCGGGGCTCTCCTTTCACGAGGAATCGGCTCACGTCGTCGGCGTTCCGATAGCGCCCGCGATGCCAGGTCAGCAGCCCGGTGGCGCTGCACATCGTCATCAGCCGGTCGGCATTCAGCTCGCTGATCCCCGCATGGCGAGCGAAGGCCGCTGGCGTGTCGTGTCCGGCCGCGACAGCGGTGAAGAGATCCAGCTCGATCGCGGCCTTCAGGGCGGCACTCTCGATGAACGCTCGGGCGATCTTCTGGAGACGGACCGTCGTCGGGCGACCCTCTGTCGAATTGGCGTCTCCCATCAATCGGTCCCCTCTCCCGCCGACTCGCTCAAGAGGCGGGCGCGCTCGCTGCGGTGGAAGGCATTCCACGAGCTCTCGTTCTTCGCCGCGGGTGCATCGAACAGAAAGGAACTCGAGCCGTTGCCGACGCCACCATCGACGAAGAGCTCTGTGCCCGTGATGTAGGCTGCCATGTCGCTCAGCAGGAAGACGACCGCAGCGGAAACCTCCGCGGCGGTTCCGTGGCGCTTCAGCGGGATTCTGCTGGAGATTCTTCGCAGGCTCTCCCAGGCGGCCTCGGGATAACGATCGAGGCCGGTGGTATCGATGAAGCCCGGGATGACAGAGTTGACCCTCACGCCCGCGTGAGCCCACTCGCTGGCAGACGTCATGGTGAGGTTGGCAAGACCAGCGCGGGCCGCGCCGTTGTGCCCCATTCCCGGCATGCCGCGCCTGTAGTCCGCGCCGATGTGAACCATGGCGCCGCCATGCTCAGCCATGCTCTGTCGATAGACTTCCCGAGACAAGAGGAAGTAGCTCGTCATGTTGTTCTGAATGACGGCATTCCAGCCATTGAGGCTGAGGTCCTCCAGGCGCTTGGGGAACTGTCCGCCGGCAGCGCTCACCAATCCGTTCAACGGACCACCGGACAGGGTCGCGCTGGCCACCAGGTCGACTACGGATTGCTCGTCGCGAAGCTCCGCAGCCAGACAGCTGACGACCTGTCCCCCATCCTCGGCAATCTCGTCGCGCGTGCGCTCGAGCTTGTCGAGCGAGCGACCGGCAAGGACGAGTCTTGCTCCGAGCGATGCGAGCTCGTGGGCGATACAGCGGCCGAGCCCGCCGCCTCCGCCTGCAACCAGAACGACCCGGTCAGCAAAGAGTCCGGGACGAAATCCCGACGCGTACGGCAATGTCTTCCCTCCAGGCGCCGCCCGTCGCCCCGTTCGGCGGCTCCGACAAGCGATCCGCGACCCGCACAGATCACAGGCTCGATGTTCGAATAGCGCATTTCTGCCAACGTCTTTGCGGCGAGGACGGCACTGCCTCCACTCTAGCCGTGGATCACGACGGGATGATCCGAAGCCGAGCAGACCTCGGCAATCCTGAACTCCAGACGCCCCGTGGAATGTTGGCGGTGGACGGAACCGATGCGCCCTGGAAGCTCTCGCTGAATGGAGTGCGGCGTCCATTCGATATTAGTTGGTCCCGTCGGTCCGTTCCCGATCTGGAGCTTGCCACCGCCTCGCGGTCCGCTCGGCCCCAGCCGTTCTGCAGCCGCCGCTCCGGGGTGGAACCGCGCTTATTTCTCCTATTCTTGAGTCGACGAGCGCCGACGCCTTCTTCTCGCGCCTGGGTCGGCAGGACGACCGCGTCTCGGTCGCGCCTCGCAGGCCTCTGCACGAGCCGTCCCCGCAAAAAACTCTGTACAGCGCGGAGTTGGTGTGGTCTTCTACACCCTGGTCATGGTGCTGCCGCGCGTCCGAGCTGGCCCTGTGGCGGGACTGGAGGGGATTCTCGAATGCTTTCGAAGGCTTGCATGCGAATCGGCCTGGTTGTTCTAGTCGGCTTCCTCGGCCTCGGGATCTCGTCTCGCGCGACCGCGGGCTCGATTCTCGACTGTGGTCCGGGCGGCGCCAACTGCTGGATCGAGCTTGCGATCGAAGGAGTCCAGGTCGGGCAGGGAACCTTCGACATCAACTCGACCACGGGAGACATCTCGCTTTCGGCGCCGATCACCGGGGAGCTGGGTGGGTCGAGCGTCGCCCTGAACTCCCTGAACGGCAATGCCGACCCGATCCTCGGCTTCGGAATCGGCGCGTCCACGGGCGCACTCGGGAACGCCTTCTCGATCACCATGACGCTGCCGATCGCGATCACCGGACAGATCATCGCCAACTCCTCGATCGGCTACAGCCTGACCGCTCTGTCTGGCGCGGGCGCGCAGATCAGCCCGCTCTTCGGAAACGTGCTGCTCGCGCGAGAGGTCGACACCAGCATCGGCGGGCTCTCGCCCCTGGACAAAGGCGTCGATACCGGCAGCACGTTCTTCTTTCTGGGCGGCCCCGCGACCAACTTGTCGCCGGTCTACACCGCGTCGAACACGTTCACGGGCGATCTGCAGTACGACCTGATGAGCGTGACCGTGGCGTTCAGCCTGAGCGCGAACAGCTCGGTGGGCCTGTCGGGCTTCGTCCAGCAGGTGCCGGAGCCCTCGGCCGTCCTTCTGCTTGCGCTGGGGTTCGGAGCTCTCGTCTTTCGACGGCTGGCCTGAGGTCCTGCGCTCTCTGACCTGACGCGCCCGCCGCGCCGCTGATCGTCGAGCTGTGCCGTCGGCAACCCGCGCTCTCCCCCGAAGAAGCTGGTTGCTGAGAACCAGATGGTGACGATCGACCGGCCCGCGCGCGGCAAGGTGCGCGAGCCGCACATCATGAAGACGGCAGAGGAGGCCCGGCGCTTCCTGGCGGCCGCGCGCGAGAATCGTCACGGAATCGTGTTCGTGTTCGCGCTCGAGACGGGAATGCGGCCCTCCGAGTGCTGCGGCCTCATGTGGGACGATCTCGACTTCGAGGCGGGCGTCGTTCATGTGCGCCGGTCGCTCGTACGTTTGCGGGGCGGCGGCTTCGAGCTCGGCGCCTGCAAGACCGAGAAGCCGAAGCGGACGCTGGCCCTCTCCACCCCTCTGCGCGACGAGCTCCGCAGACACCGCGCAAGGCAAGCCGCGCATCGCCTGCAGCTCGGCCCCGCCTACAGCAGCAAGCTCGACCTGATCTTCGCCGACGAACTCGGGAACCCTCTGCACGACCGGGGAACCTGATCCAGCGCGCATTCAAGCCGATCCTGAAGCGCGCAGGACTTCCCTCGAGCATGACGCTCTACGGTCTGCGCCACGCGCCGACTCTGATGATCCACGCCGGCGAGAGCGTGAAGACGGTCCAGGCGCAGCTCGGCCACTCGGACTCGGGGATTACTCTGCGGGTCTACGCTCAGGCCGTGGCGAAGTCCCAGGCGGCTGCGCGGCGCGCCTTGGAAACCTTCTGCGCCCTCCCCCCCGATGAGGGTTCTCCGCACGGCGAATCCGCCGCAGTACCCATGCTCCACCAAGTTTGCGATTCTGCGCTCGAGTCCCCGTAGCTCAGATGGATAGAGCGGCTGCCTCCTAGTCCGGCGGCGCAGTTTCAGTGCGTGACTTCGAGGTTGGGCACCGTGCAGAATCGACGGCTTGTGAGCGTGGCAGGACGGCGCGAACGAATCGTTCAACGGGAAGTTCCGAGACGAGTGTCTCGGCGTGCAGTGGTTCAAGAATCGGATCGACGCAAAGATCCTGATCGAGGACTGGCGACAGGGGTTCAACAGCGAGAGACCGCACTCGGGCCTCGGCAACCGGACGCCCGAGGAGTTCGCGAGATCGGTTTCGATCCAACGCCTTGAGAAGGCTGCTTCTTAGGATCGGATGGTCCGACGAAACGCAGCAGGTCAGCTGCGCTTGCTGCCGCTTCTCGTCGGTATCGCGGCTGCGCTCCGGCGTGCCTGCCGGTCAAGAACGTCGCGAGAGCCGATGCCGGAGGATCCAGAGCGCGAGCAGCTCGGGCCGGCTGCGCACTCGATAACGCCGGTACAACGCCTTCACGTACTGGTGCATCGTGTGCGGGCTCAGCCCCAGACGGTCCGCCACCTCCTTCTCCGATAGCCCCTCGACCATGGCAGAGAGCGTCTGCTCGAGACGCGGCGAGAGCGGCACGGGATCGTGGCTATCGGAGCCCGCCAGTTCGTACCCGATCATCGGGACGAGTTCGCGATGCAGGAGATCGAGCACCTTCAGGTCGCGCTCGGTCCACGGCCGGTCTCCCAGCCGGCGATGTGCCACCACCGTGTCGAAGTGCCCGTCCGCCGTCTCGTGGAACGAGCACAGCGAATCGTCGAGGTGCAGTGGTACCAGGTAGTCGTGGTAGTAGGCGGATCCGTAGTGATCCGTATCGGAGATGATCTGCCTGCGGAACGCCGTCCGGTGCGGCGGCTCGAAGTCCTCGAGAAACCGGTTCATGTTGGGATCGGCCTTGGGTCCCACCCGCGCCATGTACTCGAGCCAGCGCCTGCGCGAGGACTCACAGTCCCAGCCGTGGTCGACGACCAGGCTCGGCTGGATCGTGCGAGCGGGTAGGGGGAAGCGCCCCGCGCCGATGATGCCGAGAAGGTCTCCGAGCAGGCGGTCCATGCCGTCGAGAAGGTGACGGCGCCAGAGAAACGCATCGGCCCCGAGCTCCCGGCACTCACCGACCAGCCGGAAGATCTCGCGGCAGTCGTGCGCGCTGATCAGGGCGGACTTGGACACGGCCATCCACCTTCCCTCCCAGCACCCTACGCCTTCCGGAAGGCGGCTACCACTTTCTCCCCGGCATCGCCCCCCGTTCAGGGGAATTGTCGCCCGCGTGCCGTTCTCTGAAGGTGTCCGCACGCAAGCGGATCGAGGACTGCTTGGACTGCGTTGCGCCGTCGAAGCCAAGAGCGCGACGTACTCACCAGAGGGGAGATGTTGTGGACCGCAATCGAACGAGTGAACGATCGACTCTCGCGACCTGGGCCGCGCTTGCCTGCCTCATCACAGCTACGGTGGGCACGAGCACAAGCCTGCCCGCCTCCGCGCAGACTACGGACGCAAGAGTTAAGGTGCTCGCCTACCCGTTCGGGGACCAGCCCTCCCGGGTCGTCACAGAGTTCTACAAGGGACCGGGCACTTGGAGCAGCACCGTCTCGGACATCCAGGCCGGTACCCAGCCCACCGGCAGCTGGAGCTTCAGCGGCTCGAGCACCGTCGACATGATTGGGGCTGCCGTACAACCCCATGTCACCGTTGGCACATCGATGTTGACGAGCTGGAGTGGATCGAGCTCGGCCCCGATTATCAACTCCATCCCCGCGAGCTTCGGGAGAGGCCTTCTGGGTTACGGTGCTCGAGTCCAGCCTGTGGCGGGATCGACGGTACCCTCCTGGGTGACTGGAATCCCGGTCAACATGGCGGGCGTGGTCTCGGCCGAAATCGAAATCGAGGCGCTCAATCCTTTGCTGTGCGGCGTTGCAAATGCCGAGGCTTACGCGGTATTTCGCGACGCCGAGTCCGGTGCCGCAGTGGGCTCTCAAGTCCAGATCGGTACTTACCCGCTCACGACCGAGGCGGTGAGCGACAGCTTCGCGCTGTCGCTCACCGTGACATTCCCAATCTTCCAGCGCTCAGGTTTTATCAACGTCGGGCTGTACGCCGAGGCTTCCAACTCATTGCAGCACGCGAGCTGCAACGGAAGCGTAGGCGTCTACGCCAATGCGGACCCCGTCATCTCGTTCGACCAGGCCGCCTTCGATGCGCTCGCCGCCTCGCTAGGCGAGCAGACCTTCTCTCTCGCATCCGTCTACGAGATCGTCCTGCCCCCGGGCCTGGGGAATGGCCCCGCCGTCTGCGGCAATGGCACGTTGGACGCGGGCGAAGAGTGCGACGACGGAAACCTCGAAGCGGGCGATGGCTGCCGGCCCGACTGCACGGAAGAGCTCTGCGGCGACGGCATCCCGGACCCCCAGGAGCAGTGCGACGACGGGAACGACATTTCGGGAGACGGGTGTCAGGCGAACTGTTCGGGTCCGCGCTGCGGTGACTCGTACCTCGACGTGTTCCGCGGGGAGCAGTGCGACGACGGCAACCTGATCTCGGGCGACGGCTGCTCCGAGACCTGCGGGGCGGAGATCTGCGGCAACGCGATCGTCGATGCGGGCGAGCAGTGCGATGACGGCAACACCGGGGCGGGCGACGGCTGCCGGCCCGACTGTACGGAGGAGCTCTGCGGCGACGGCCTGCACGACCCGCAGGAGACCTGCGACGACGCAAACAACGACCCGGGCGACGGCTGTCGGCCCGACTGCACGGAAGAGCTCTGCGGCGACGGCATCCCGGACCCCCAGGAGCAGTGCGACGACGGGAACGCCATCTCGGGCGACGGTTGCCAGGCGGGTTGCGTGCTTCCGATGTGCGGCGATGGCGTGATCGACACCGGTGAGGAGTGCGACGACGGCAACCGGACGGGCAACGATGGCTGCTCGGCCAGCTGCGTGGCGGAGGTGTGCGGGAACGGGATCCTGGATCCCGCCGAGGCCTGCGACGACGGGAACACCGATCCGGGCGACGGCTGCCGCGGCAACTGCAGCGTCGAGGAGTGCGGAGACGGCACTGTCGATCTCCAGGAGCAGTGTGATGACGGGAACCTGGTGTCCGGGGATGGCTGCTCGGAGACCTGCACCATCGAGACGGCGACCGGGGGCGACGGCTGCCGGCCGCGCTTCTGGAGGCGGGCAGACGAGTCGTGGCCGGGACCGTACGCGCCACACACCCCCTTTGCCTCTGTGTTCGAGGATGCGTTCCCGGGCAAGACGCTCGGCCAGGTGCTGCGCCAGCGCGGCGGTGGGCTGCGGGCGCTGGGCCGCCAGACCGTCGCAGCGCTGCTCAACGCGGCGTCACCGGAAGTGAGCTACGACCTCTCGGCGGCCGAGGTGGTGTCGAGCTTCAACGGGGCGTACCCGGGGACCAAGCCGGCCTACCGGACACTCAAGTTCAACTTCCGCAAGCTGAACAAGCAGGGCTGTCCGCTCGTGCCGCTCGACGACGACTGGTGCGAGGACGACGAGGAGGACGATTAGCCGGAGGCTGTCAACGAGTTGCTCCTCGCCCCATCCAGCCGTCCACGGAGCGGCGGACCACGTCGAGAATCACGGGGCGACGACGGCCAGTTCTTCGACTCGACGCAGCCGTAGCGGGGGACACGCCGTCAGGAGCGGAACTCGAGGATCACACCGAAGCGACGGGGAACGCGCAGGAAGCCGTCGCGCCGATCGCAGGGTCGCGGATGAGGCTATGCCGGTACACCTCGTCCGCCTCAGAGGGCAGATCGTCGGCTTAGGCGTCCGCTTCTACACCGATGAAAGAGGTTACAGAACGCCCGTTGCCGGAACTCCGGGGTGGAATCGCGCATGTTTCTCCTATCCTCGTTCTCCACAAGGTTCGCCACATGGTTCTCCGCACGGCGAATCCGCCGCAGTACCCATGCTCCACCAAGTTTGCGATTCTGCGCTCGAGTCCCCGTAGCTCAGATGGATAGAGCGGCTGCCTCCTAAGCAGCAGGTCGTGCGTTCGAATCGCGCCGGGGACGCCAGCAAGTTCGCGGTTACACCGAACTGCGTTCACTCGGCGGCACCGCGCGGGCCCTTGCTATTAGTGGCCGGCGCCTTTGGCCGCAGCCTGAGCCTGCGCCATCCGCTTCGCCACTTCCGCCTTCACGGCTTCGAGATCGAAGGACGCACCCTTCTGCATCGGCGGATAGTCGAGGAAGGTCTGAAGCTCCTTCCCCACGACCTCCTGGACGAAGACGAAACGCCAGACGTTGTAGACGCAGAAGCTGCCGAAGTATGCTTGCGTCCCGTCCTTGGTTCCGTTGTTCGGCCAGCGCATGCCGCTTACGAGCAGATCTACTATTCGTCGCTGGTGCCGCGCACCTACCTCTGCGCCCGTCTGATGGAGACGCTCGACTGATGGCCACGCTCTACCATGTGCCCACCTCACGATCGCTGCGCGTGCTGTGGGCCTTGGAAGAAATCGGCGCTACCGTCGAGGTGAAGTCGCTGGGTGCTCGGCCGCGGCTGCAGGAGCCCGAGTATCTCGCGATCAACCCGGCCGGCACACTGCCCGCCCTGATCGATGGCGACCGGGCGATCTACGAGTCCCTGGCGATCTGCGAATACCTGGCGGCCCAGCACGGTTCCGATCTGATCGTGGCACCGGGCGATCCGGAGCGGCCGGAATTCGTGCAATGGCTGTTGTTTGGCGAAGCGACGCTGCAGGCGCCGCTCTCGGTGATGGCGCGCGTCGGCCGCATCCGGAACAAGACGCCGGAGATGCAGGCCGGAATCGACGCCGTGCTTGCCGACGCCCGCCACTCGCTCTCGATGCGGCTCAAGCTGCTCGAGCAGCGGCTGGAAGGCCGTGAGTTCCTGGTGGCGGGGCGGATGACGCTCGCCGACATCTCGGTCGGCTATCCACTCAACAACTTGGGGAAGCCGCACTTCGCCTCGCTGCTCGGTCCACGGGCCGCCGCCTACCGCGAGCGCCTGCTCGCCAGGCCGGCGTTCCAGCGCGCCACAGCCATTCCCTAGTCTCGGTTAGGCAAGCTCTGCCGTGACGGCGCGTGCGGCGTGCGGATAGGAAGTACAAGCGCGATTCTGCCGCGGGACTTCCCCGGAAAGGGGTGTTTCTCAACATCCGACATCGGTGCAGAAGCGGGCGCCTGAGGCGGCGATCTGGCCTCTGGGCGGCCTCTGGGCGGGCGGCCTCTGAGCGGGGGGATTCGAGCGGCCGGGCTGCGCGCTGGGTGGGGCGAACGCGGCGGGCCGGGGTCGCCGATTGGGGAGCGCGCTCGGGCTGCGCGGATCCCGTGGCGCGGGTCAGTCGGTGGGTGGCTCGGTGGTGTCGTCGGCCGGGCCTGCGAGCTCGAAGTCGGGGTCGCAGAAGAGCTCGGCTTGACGGGCCGGGGCGGTTGGGGGCGCGCGACTCGCGAGTCCGAGCGAGCCTAGGATCGCGGCGGCGATCTCGGGCTGCTCGATCGCGGCGATCACGCGCAGGCCCTCCCCGCGCCACGCCCCGCAACGCGGACCGATCGAGCTTCCGCCGTAGGCGCTCCGTGGCGCGAAACGTGGCGCGAACTCGGGGACACAGGGCGATACAGGGCGCTACAGCGCGACACTAACTCCGCGCGCTGTTGCGTTCCGTGTCGCGCTGTTTCGCTTGGCGGTGCTCTCGTAAGCAGCAGGTCATGCGTTCGAATCGCATCGGGGACGCTAGCGTGGCACTCGACGCCGCCGGAAGTCGGTCGGGCCGCGATTTCGCTCTACTCGTCGGCCGCCTCGTTGCCGGGTAATTCATGAACTCCTGACCTGCTGCATTTCGTCGGACCATCCGATCCTAGAAAACAGTCTTCTCAAGGCGTTGGATCGAAACCGATCTCGCGAACTCCTCGGGCGTCCGGTTGCCGAGGCTCGAGTGCGGTCTCTCGCTGTTGAACTCCTGTCGCCAGTCCTCGATCAGGATCTTGGCATCGATCCGATTCTTGAACCACTGCATGCCGAGACACTCGTCTCGGAACTTCCCGTTGAACGATTCGTTCGCGCCGTTCTGCCAGGGCTTCCCCGGATCGATCAGCGCCGTCTCGATCTCCGACTTCGCCAGCCATTGCAGAACCGCCCGCGAGACGAACTCGGGCCCGTTGTCCGAACGCATGTGACGCGGCGCTCCGCGCACGCTCACGAGCTTCGAGAGGACGTCGATCACGCGCCCGGATCGGATGCTGCCTGCCACGTCGATCGCCAGGCACTCGCGCGTGTACTCATCGATCACCGTCAGGCACTTCAGCTGCTGTCCGTTCGCGCACGCATCGAACACGAAGTCGTAGGCCCACACGTGATTCGCGCCGGTCGATGGAATCGGCCGCGGTCGGTTCGTCGCAGCTCGCCGCCGCGGCCGCTTCCGCGGCACCTGCAGCCCCGCACGACGCCAGATGCGATGCGCGCGGTCCGCGCTCATCACGATCCCGCGCCGCGCGAGGTAGACCAGGATGCGGCGATAGCCGAAGCGCGGATACTGCGCGGAGAGCTCCCGCATCGCCGCCACGATCGGCACGTCACGCTGCTCGAGCGTCGACTCGTATCCCATCGTCGATCGCGCCACCGAGAACAGCGCGCACGCCCTGCGAAGCGACACGCCGCGACGTTGCACGTACGCGACCTGCTCCCGTCGAACGCACGCGCTCACCATTTTTTTGCGGCGACCTCGCGCATCACCTCGATCTCGAGGTCGCGCTCCGCCACCAGCTTCTTCAGCTTCAGGTTCTCGTGCTCGAGCTGCCGCAGCCGCTTCACGTCCGCCGCCTCGAGCTTCCCGAACCGCTTGCGCCAGGCGTAGATCGTCTGGTCGCTGATCCCATGCTTCTTGGCGACCTCGCCGATCGGGTTCCGATCCGCTTCCCGCAGGATCTTCACCATCTGCTCTTCGCTGAACTTGCTCTTCTTCATCGCTCCCTCTTTGCCCGAGGAAGCCATTTTCGCAGGATTCAAACGGTCCGGAATTCGCCCAGCAATTCACCCGATCGCCGCTGGTATGGTTGCGCCCATGCCCAAGAACCAAACCCTGCTCCCATTGCTTCCCCAACCTGAGGGCCTTGCCTGGCCGACCGACGCGTGGCCCGTGGGTGAGCTCGATGCGCGCGCGGATCGCGAAGCGCTCGAGCAGTTGCTCGAGCACGCCTTCAGCCTGCCCGAGCCCGAGGACCTCGAGCGCACACATGCGATCGTCGCGGTTCAGCGCGGTCGGCTCGTGGCCGAGCGCTACGCCCACGACGTCGCACCCGAAGACACGTTTCTGTCCTGGTCGATGGCGAAGAGCGTCACGAACGCGCTGGTCGGAATCCTGGTGCGGCAGGGCAAGCTCGAGATCTCGCAGCCGATCCCGGTGAAGGAGTGGCCCGAGGGCGACCGGCGCCGACGCATCACCATCGACCAGCTTCTCCGCATGGTCGATGGCCTGCGCTTTCGAGAAGCCGAGGACCTGGGCGGCGGCTCCGTCCGCTACTACCCCGAGGACGAATCCGACGTGGTCCCCATGCTGTTCGGCGCGGGGAAGAACGACGTGGCGGCCTTCGCAGCGACACTTCCCTATGTCGCCGAGCCCGAGACGCGCTGGAACTACAACAGCGGCGCCAGCAACCTGCTCAGTCGCCTGGTCTCGGACACCGTCGGTGGCGGCGAAGCGGGAATGCGCGAGTTCATGGCGCGCGAGCTCTTCGAGCCGCTCGGCATGAAGACCGCGACGCCGCGCTTCGACGCGGCGGGACACTTCATCGGCTCGAGCCACCTCTACGCGAGCGCCCGCGACTTCGCGCGCTTCGGCTACCTGTACCTGCGCGACGGCGTGTGGGACGGCCGGCGCATCCTCCCCGAGGGCTGGGTGGACTACAGCCGCACAGCTTCACCCGTTGCGCCGCAGGGCTCGTACGGTGCGCACTTCTGGGTGATTCCCGGCAGTCTCGGGCTGTTCAGCTGTCAGGGCGCCTGGGGCCAACGCATCATGATCAGCCCGCGACTCGACCTGGTCGTCGTCCGTCTCGGGAAGACCTCCCCGCACAAAGTCGGCGCGGCGGTCCAGCAGTGCAAAAGGCTGGTGGACGTGTTCCGCGCTACGTCGAGCTGATGTCCGTCCCCTCCGGTGCTCGAAGCGACCTTCAGTAGTCGTCGCCCTTCGGATCGAGGACGATGATGCCCGCGAGGAGGTCGAAGATTCGATTCGGAATGTACATGAGCACCGGGTGCCTCTTTGGCCGCGGCGGGCGCGGTCAGCTCGAGCGCTGGAACACACGCTAGTGTCGGCGCCCCCGGAGGGCGGTCCGCGCTATGCTCGCGCGGTGACGGTTTCGCGCGCGCGATGGGTGCTGGCCCTGGCCCCGCTGCTGCTCGTCGATCAGGCCGCGGCGGACGCGGGCGTGTACGCGCAGATCGACGCGCTCGCAGCGGTCGCCGCGGCGATCTCGATCGACGGGAACGGCGCGGACTGGGGCGCGATCCCGACGTTCGCGGACCCCGTCGGAGACGCGGGCGCGAACCCCGGCGAGGACATCACGGGCCTTGCGATCGCTCCGCGCGGCGACGCCCTGCTGCTGCGCATCGACACCGCGGGTCCACCGCCAGCCACGGGCCGGGTGTTCTGGGTGGTGTTCGACTTCGCGGGCCAGCAGCACCTCGACGTGAAGATCTCGTTCAACCTCGACTACACCGACGACCTCGACGTGTTTCCCGAGGGCGTGGCCGCGCCGCCGCGGGTCGGTTGGGAGGGCGCGACCGTCGCCGTCGGCGCGGTGCTCGAGGCGCGCATCCCGTACGCCGCGCTCGACGCGCAGCTTCCCGCCTCGATGCAGGGCAAGCTCTCGGGCGCGGGCGCGCGGCCGTTCGTGCGCGTGAAGGTGACCAGCGGCGAGCCGTTCTTCGGCGAGATCGACCACGGCCCCGCGGCCGGGTCGTACCGACTCGTGGCCACGCCCTACCCGCTCGACACCGCACTGCCCGCGGGCAGCGAGAACCCGGTCGAGACGCGCCTCCCGCTCGCGGGGATCTGGTATCTCGGCCAGGGCTCGCACGGATTCGGCAGTCACTCCGGCATTCCCTGGGCGTATGACCTGCACCGCGTGGACAATGCGCTCTTGCCCGAGTCACCACCGGGCAGCAGCGACAACGCCGACAACCTGAGCTTCGGCGAGCCGATTCGCGCGCCCGTCGCCGGGACGGTCTTCTCGCTGAAGAACGACCAGATCGATCACCCCGCGTACAGCGGGCCCGCACCGGTCCCGCCGAATTGGATCTTCCTGGAAATCCCCGGGTCCGTCGGTCTGCTGTTCAGCCACACGCGCATGGGCAGCATTCCGTTCCAGGCGCTCGACGCCGTGTCGACGCAGGCGCTGATCGGCGAGGTGGGAAACTCGGGCTCGTCGTACAGCTTCCCGCACCTGCACTACGAGGCGCAGAACATCGCGGGGGGCTTTGCGTCCGTGCCGATCGCGCTGCGCGACGTCGAGGTCGGACTCAACCCGATCGACGCGGACCCTTGGCTGCGCCGCGTCTCGAGCTGGGGCGCGCGCGAGGGCTACTTCGTGCGCGACGCTCCGCCGGCGGTGCCGGTGTTCGGGCCGCTCGCGCTCGCCGGGCTCGCGACGCTGCTCGCCGGGATCGGACTCGCGCGGGCCCGAAGTCGAAGCTGACGGGGCTCGAGCGCGTCGCGCCTAGCGCCGGCGCGGCCGCGGTGCGACGGGCGTCGCCGCGCGGGCGGCCGGGTGGCCGGGGCGAACCACGGTGTCCCCGCCACCCTCGTCGCTTTCCGCGTCGTCCGGATCCGCGACGAGCGCCAGCGCTAGGGAAGAAGCGCGGGCGCGTCGAGGATGATGTCGGCGGCGTCGATGCCGCCGGCGGGGTCGTCGAGGTCGATCGGGAGGCTGGCGAGTCCGAAGTCGGCACCGACCGCGGAGGGCTCGTCGCCGAGCCGCCAGTAGTGGAGCAGCGCGTCGGTAGACTGGTAGGCGCCGAGATTCGCGCGCAGGTCGAGCGAGTGTCCGCGCAGCCAGAGCTCGTCGATCTCGTCGTCACCGAGCGCGACGTCGAAGAGCGCGACGTGGCCGATCGCGCCGTACCAGGTTCCGACGCCGGCGTCGCCCGTGCTGCCGATGAGAATGCGTCCCGCCGAATCCGAGAACACCGGCGCGTGTCCTGTGAACTCGGAGCTCGCGGGCCCAAGCACGTGTCCATCGACGAAGAGAATGGGTGAGGCGTCGACTTCCGCGTCGAAGGTCAGCGCGACGAGCTGCCACTCGGCCGCGACGAGCGCGGATCCGTACGTCGCCTGGTACACCAGCTGGCCCGACGCGTTGTGGACGGTCATCTCGAGCTCGGCTCCGTTCGCGATCAGCTCGACGCGATTCTCGGTCGCGTCGCTGCCGCCGCGCACGCTGATCAGCGCACGGCGACCGCTGGCCCGGGGATCGGCGAGCACCCAGACCGAGAGCGAGAACTCCCGGGTCGCGCCGAGCGCGTAGGCCGTGGAGCTCGCGAGGTACTCACCGGCGCCGTCGAAGTCGAGCGCGCGCAACGCGGTCGAGCTCGCGCCTGCCCCGCCCTCGTCCCCGTCGGAGCTCGCGCTCGTCGCGCTCGAATCGCCCGCCGAGCCGCCCGACGCGGTCGAGCCCGAAGGGCTCGCGCTGCTCGACAGGGCATTCGGCACGCTCGGCGCGGGCGCGCTCGGCCCCGGGTCGGACTCGCCGACGGAAACCGCCGACGACCCGCTCGAGCTCGAAGCGGGCGGGATCACGATCTCGTTCGAGTAGCCCGAGAACGCGCTTGCAGAGTAGGCCCGCATCGCGAGGTAGCTGTACGAATTGCGCGGGACTTCGATCGCGAACTCGAGCACGCCCGAGCCCCCGTCCTGCGCCGACGCGATCGGGATGTCGATCTGCGTGCCCCCGCTGTACCGGCCGGTCGCGGTCGCGACCGAGAGCCGATAGCCGACGATTCCGGCGGACTCCGACGGCAGGAACCGGATCGTGGCCGACTGCGTGGCCACGGGTACAGGGGGTGGTGGCGTCGTCGTTCCCCCGCCCCCGCTGCTCGGCGGTGGGCTCGTGCTTCCTCCGCCCGACGACGGAGCGTCGCCGCCTCCGCCACCACCTCCGCCGCCGCACGCGAGCGTGGCGATCAGGCAGCAGGCGACGAGCAGTCTTGTGCCCCCTCCCGCTGCGCGACCGAAGGACTGGTGAACCGACGCCATGCGGGGAACATCGTCAAGATTTCCGCGCTGCAACGTGATGGGGAACACGAACGGAGAGAAAGCGCGGGCACTTCGCGAGAAATCTTCCGACTCCGCGAGGACCGGATCCAAGCGGGTAGCGTCCCCCTCACCGACCGGCAGGAAGGGTTCGTCCGTAGGCAAGAAGACCCCGGGCGCACGCAACCCGACACTTCCTTGCGTCACGAGCCCACTCTCGACCGACGACTGGAGGGTCGGCATGAGACGTCCGATTGCGCTGGGAACCGTGGGCTGTATTGCGGCCGTGGCTTTGATCGCACAAGCGGTCGATCCCGGTCCGAAGGATCTCTGGGTGCATCCCCGCGGCGACGCGTACGAGCCGAAGATCCACTACAAGGCTCCGACCGGCGAGCTCTTCTATCACGCGGAGAACGACATCGAGGGCACACTCGACGACTTCGCCGTCGACCAGCGTCACCCGCTCCGGTTCAGTATCGGCATCGGTCGGCAGCTCCGCGAGCGCGCACGCCTGGGTCAGGGGATGCTTCGGCCGGTCTTCCTCTGGGACTCGAACGGCGACGGCAAGGTCGATCGCTCGCACACCGGCAAGATCGTCGATGGCCGCGCGGTCTTCGAGCCACCGGACTCGATCGACCTCGCCCACGTCTACTTCCAAATCGGTGTGCGCTTCCTGGCCGAGCCGGAAGGCGACCGCACGATCGATCGCCGCTACCTGGCGTCGGTCGATTCGAGCACGCTGGCCTCGAAGCTCGCCGAGCTGCCCGAGGTCGCCGCCGCCCCACCCGAGCCGCCTCCCGGTTTGCAGATCCTCAAGCATCGCGGAGACACGGCATTCGACTTCGACGCGTTCCTCGTGGACCCCGCTGCACACGTCGCGGAGTTCGACGCGTTGACCCGGGACGCGGACACGGACGACTGGACCATCGATGACGACGGGGGCCGCCTCGTCACTCACTTCGAGCGCGAGGACCTCTTCATCGTGCGTGCGACCGGCGGACTCGGACTCGAGATCCTCTGGGGAGACCTGCCGCTCGAGACGTACCTCTCGAAGAATCTCGAGGCCAAGCCCGATGACGCGGGCTGCACCCACACGCGCAACGCCTCGCTCGTGGGCGAGAACGGGAACAAGGCCGTGGTGCCCCAGCGCATCCTCTACTGTCCGGGTCAGGCGTTCGCGTTCTTCGACGCGCCCGACGGCTACGAAGCCGAGCTCGCCGCGACGCGAGGGGACGAGCGGATCGACGCGACCGAAGCCGGAACCTCGTTCAAGGACAACCTCCGCCTCTACGCGAAAGAGATCAACCCGCGCAGCGCCTCGTCGCGCGCGACGGGCACGGTGGGAGGGAACGTCCGCGCGAGCTTCGTAGACGCGGGGAACGATCTGCTCGACCTCGGTCGCCACGCGTTCATGGGCGAGACGCGAACCCATCAGCACGAAGGGACCGAGTCGTACCGCGTCTCGCCGATCCAGATGATTCCGTACGCGGTCTACGATCTCGCGCGGCTTCGGCCGGGCTCCGCGGCGGGGCGGATCTTCACCGGCCTCGAGAGCAGCGTGCAGACGGTCGCGGACGCGGTCAGCGCGGCGAACAACGCCGTGGTCGTTCCGCTCGCACAAGTCACCGTCGGCGCGGCCGTCTCGCCGGAAGCCGCCGATTCGGTCGGCGACGGATTCGGTGTGGCGACGTCCGCCGTCGCGAAGAACCTGCCCGCGAGCGAGCGGATGCAGGGCGCCTGGAATCCCCTCGCCTTCAAGCGCCACGACCGCGCCTACGCGCCGAGCGCCTTCACGCGCACGGACACGCAGCTCAACATCGATCGGCTCCTCTCCGTACTCGACGCCTATCTGATTGGCGCGATCCACGACCACAACCGAAACGACGGTCACAGCCACGGGTCGGGAGACGGAGACGGTGGTGGCGGCGGTGGCGGCGGAAGTCCTCCGCCCACCGGTGGCGGTGGAGGCTCGACGCCCCCGCCCTCGACTCCGCCGGTCAAGCCCCCGCCGGTCTGCCGGTAGCTCTGCGGTTCAGCCGACGCTCGTCGCGCGAAGTCTCGATCCGAGAACGAGCGACGTGAGGCAGACGGCCGTCCCCATGAGCCCGAGCGCACCGCGTTCGCCGAGCGTGTCCGCGAGCCAGCCGATCGGAAGGCCCATCAGCCCGAAGCCCGCGAACGCAAGCGCGGAGAGCGACGTGACGCGACCGAAGAAGGTGGTGTCGGTCTCGCGCACGATCACGGCGGCGTTCAGCGACTGGAAGCCGCCGCTGCCCGCACCGATCGCGAACATCGCGACGAGCGCGACGAGGTAGTTCGGCGCCAGGGCCAGGCCCAGAAGCGCGACACCGAAGCCGAGCGCCATCGTGGTGTAGATCCAGAGCGCATGCCGCGAGTCGGCGAAACGCGCGACGCCGAGCGAGGCGGTCAACGCGCCGACCGCGGAGACCCCGTAGAGCGTGCCGACGCCGTGGGCGTCGCGCCCGAGCGCGTGCTCGAGCAGTCCCGGCAGAACCGTCACGTACGGGTACCCGATCATGATCACCGAGACGAAGAAGATCAGCATCAGCCGCAGACGCCGCTGCGCGCGCACGTAGCGCAGTCCCGCCGCGATGTCGGCGAGCACGTGCGCATCGCGGGCGCCGGCACGAACGACCGATCGCGGCAGGAGCAAGAGCCCCGACGCCGAAGCCGTGTAGAACCCGGCCATCATCAGGTACGCGCCCGTCGCACCGGCGAACGCCCAGGCGAGGAAGAGCCCCGCCACCGACGGACCGAGCACGCGCGACGCGCTGTGCCCGACCTGCGTCAGCGCGAGCGCGTTGCCCCTCTGCTCGGCCGGAACGAGATCGACGGTGAGCGCCTGCCGGGCCGGGCCGAGGAACGCGAAGGTCGCGCCCATGACGAGCGAGCCGAGCGCAAGGTACTCGACGCGGATCGTGCCGGTCGCAACCGAGAGCGCGAGCAGCAGGAAGACCGTCGCGGTCACCGACTGCGACGACGCGATCAGACGCCGCTTGCGCACGCGATCGGCGAACGCGCCACCGAACGGACCGAGCAGAAGCATCGCCAGCCCCTGCGCGGCAACCACCGAGCCGACGGCGCGGTTCGTGCCGGTCAGCTCGAAGGCGACCACGCTCTGGACCACGGTGGACATGAAGAACGCGAGAAACGAGAAGAACGTGCTGATCCAGAGGATCCGAAAGTCGTACAGACGCAGAGCCGAGAAACGTCCCGGCCACGCTCAATCCGGCGAAGTGGCGTCACCCTCGCGGAGCGACTTCAGCACGAGGTCGAGGTCCGCGTGGTCGCCCGCTTCGCGGCTCCGGTGCGAGAACGCGACGCCACCGCCGCGCCGGATCACGAAGACGCCGCCGAGCTGGAACGCATCTCGACGAATCCTCGGCGCGGGCCCGCTGCGCGATACGCCTCGAGGTCCGGGTCGATGAGGAGCGGGAAGTCGAGGTCGACGTCCTCGCGGAACGCCGACGCAAAGTAGCGCGATCCGTTGCCGACGACCGCGATCTCCGCGCCCGTCTCCCGGATCTCGCCCGACCAATCGCGCAACTGCGCGACTTGCTCCCGGCAGAAGATTCAGCCGAAGTGGCGCACGAAGACGAGCACGACGGCGCGTCCGCGCCAGAGCTCGCCGAGCCTTTGCCGGCTGCCCGAGGAGTCCTCGAGCTCGATCCCGGCGAGGGCGACGTCGGCGTCCGTCATCGCGCTCAGCGAACCGGGCCCGACGCCGAGATCGTGTACTTCTGCACGTCGAAGTCGCGCACGCCGAACTTCCCGAGCTCCGCCTGGAAGCGCGCCATGTGGGGTGCACGGAAGTGGGCGTCGAGCGCGGTCTGCGACTCCCAGCGCTCGAAGAGATGGAAACGCGTCGGATCCGCGAGATCACACGAGAACGTGTAGGCGTGGCAGCCCTCTTCCTTTCGCGTCTCGATCATCATCGCGGTCGCGGCCGCGATGGCGGCTTCGCGCTGCGCAGCGTCGATTCGAAACGTTCCGCCGACGATCAGCACGCGCGACTCCTCGCTCCCGAATCGGGGCAGGCCGAGTCTAGCTCACGACGCCGGGCGCAGCCCCGACTGGCGCGACGGTCCGGCAACCGGCAAAGAATACGCATGACGACCCAGCCCGACGGAAACGGCCTCTCCATCGGACCCGGCACTCGCAGTGCCGAGCTGCTGCGCGCGATTCGCTTCTGCATCGAATTCATCCGCGGCTTTCGCGCGCTTCACTTCGTCGGACCCTGCGTGACGATCTTCGGCTCGGCTCGCTTCGACGAGGACCACCGGTACTACCAGCTCGCGCGGGACGCCGCGCAGCACATCGGTCGGGCGGGATTCACCGTCATGACAGGAGGCGGCCCCGGCATCATGGAGGCCGCGAACCGCGGCGCACGCGACGTCGGCGCCGGCTCCGTCGGATGCAACATCCAGCTTCCGATGGAGCAGGTGCCAAATCCCTATCTCGATCGCTTCATCGAGTTCGAGCACTTCTTCGTGCGCAAGCTGATGCTCGTGAAGTACTCGTACGCGTTCATCGCGTTGCCGGGCGGCTTCGGCACGCTCGACGAGGTCTTCGAGGTCGCGACCCTGATGCAGACGCGGAAGATCGAGACCTTCCCGTGCGTGCTGATGGGCGTGGACTACTGGGCTCCGGTTCGCGAGTTCATCGAGCGCGAGATGGTCGGTGCGGGAACGATCACGGCCGACGACGCCGCGAGACTTCTCTTCACGGACGATCCCGAGGAAGCGGCGCGTTGGATTTCCGATCGCACCTCTCACCTCGTCGCGCGGCACCGGCCACCGCGACCCCGGCGTATTCTCGGCGAGCGGAACGTGGAGCCCGGTCACGGATGACGAGTCGAACGGAGGAGGTCCATTGACCCATTGCAGGATCATCTTGGCGATCGCGATCGCGGCCGTGAGCGCGTTCTCGGGCTGCAGCTCCACTCCCCCGACGGTGCCGATCGCGCCCGCCGCCGCGCCTTCGACCGTCGACCTCGATCCGTGGCCGCGCGAGATCCAGACGAAAACGGAGCTGCTCCGGATCTACTCGCCGCAGGTCGAGTCCTGGCAGGGCAATCTGCTGAAGTTCCGATTCGCGATCTCGGCCGCGGCCATGTCCACCGGCAAGGAGAGCTTCGGCGTCGTCTGGGGCGAGGCGCGCACGCACGTCGATCGAGAAGCGCGGATGGTCGCGCTCGAGGGGCAGACGCTGACGCGAGCCAACTTCCCGAGCCTGCCCGACAACGGCGCGGGTCTTCTCGCCGAGCTCGCGGCGAAGGTCGCTCTCGAAGCCAGGACCGTCGCGCTCGATCGCATCGAGGCGTCGCTCGCCGCCTCCGGTGCGGCGACCCTGAGCCCGAAGCCGGTGAAGAACCCGGTGCCGAAGATCATCGTCCGCCAGGTCCCTTCGGTCCTGATTCCCGTCCGGGGCGCGCCGGAGCTGCGCAAGATCCCCGAGCAGCGCTTCGTGCGTGTGCTCAACTCCCGCGCACTGATCGTGCGGGAGGAGAACGGCCGCAGCTACTACCTGCATCTCTACGATGGCTGGCTCGAGGCACCCGCCGTCGCCGGTCCCTGGGCGCTCGCGGGAACCCTTCCGCTCGGGATCGACGCGCTGGCCAGGAGCCTCGCCGCAGTGGGACAGGTCGATCTGCTCGACGGCGGGAGCGCGCAGCCACCGCCGTCGCTCGGCAACGGGGTGCCTGCGGTCATCGTCCGCTCGGAACCTGCCGAGCTGATCGTGACCCACGGTCCGCCCGAGTTCGTCCCGATCTCGGGAACGTCCCTACTCTTCTGCTCGAACACCACCAGCGATCTGATCCTCGATGAATCGAAGGCGGCCTACTACCTGCTGATCTCCGGCCGCTGGTACCAAGCGCGCGGCCTGACGGGACCGTGGAGCTTCGTCTCGAGCTCGGCGCTCCCGGCCGACTTCGCCGCAATCCCGACGAGCTCGCCCGCGGGGGTCGTGCTCGCGTCCGTCGCGGGAACGCCGCAGGCCCACGAAGCGGTGATCTCGAACTCGGTGCCGCAGACCGCATCGGTTTCGCTCGCCGATCCGCCGCGCCTCGACGTGAGCTACGACGGTGCGCCGACGTTGCGACCGATCCCCGGCACGCCCCTGCAGTACGTTGCGAACTCGGCGACGCCGGTGATCCGGGTCGCGGCGAATGACTGGTACGCGGTGCACGCGGGAGTCTGGTTCTCCTCGAAGTCCACCACCGGCCCGTGGACGGTCGCGCGCGCCGTGCCGAGCGTCATCTACACGATCCCGACCCAATCTCCGCTCCACTACGTCACCTACGTGCAGGTCTACGAGGCGACGGCCGAGTCCGTGCAAGTGGGATACACGCCGGGCTACCTCGGCACGGTCGTCGCTCCCGAAGGCGTCGTGGTCTACGGCACGGGTTATGACTACGCGCCCTGGATCGGCACCGTCTACTACGAGGCACCGCCGACCTACGGCGTGGCCGCGCAGCCGATCTACAACCCCGAGGTCGGCTGGAGCTACGGGTACGGGGAGGGACTGGCTACGCCCGCCGTCGTCGGCGTCTGGGGTACACCGTACTACTACGGCGCCGTGTATCACGGCTACCCGTGCTGCGCCTCGACGAGCGTCAACGTCTACGGACACGCCGGCGCCGTCAACTACTCGGGAACCGCTCACACGTACGTGAATTCGTCGAGCTACGGCGTGAAGTCGAGCGGCAGCTACGCGAACACGCGAACGGGAACGACCGGAACCTACGACACCAACCGGAGCTACAACTACGACACGAACACGAGCAAGACTTCGGCGAGCCGCACGTACGACACCGCGGCGGGCGGCAGCGGCAGCGCGAGTCACAGTGGCAGCTACGACTGGGACAACGGGCGATACACGACTTCGTCGAGCCGATCGGGGACGACCGCGTCGGGGAGCGACTACAGCCACTCGTCCTCGACGAGCGGTGGCGGAGGGCAGCCCGCGAGCGTCGATCGCGAGACGTCCTACACGAGCTCGAAGACCGGACAGACCTACACCACGGGTACGGGCGAGCGAGGCAACGACCTGTACGCGAGCCCGAGCGGGGAAGTGCACCAGAACACCGCAGGCGGCTGGCAGAAATCGACGGCCGGCGGCTGGCAGCGCGCGGGCGGGGACAACGCCTGGGCCGACCGCGAAGCGCAGGGACGAAGCCGGGCGCAGTCGAGCTTCGGCAGCTTCAGCGGCCGTGGCGGATTTGGCGGCGGTGGACGCGGTGGATTCGGCGGCGGTGGCGGCGGACGGCGTCGCTGAGCGAAGTTCCGTTCGACGAACGTGGCGCGCATGGTGTAATCAGCGGGCCAAGGGAGAGCCTTCGCGATGTCGAACGCATTCAAGCTCGCACTGCTGGGGGCCGCCGCGCTGGTCAGCGGATGTCAGACGACCCAGCAGCAGCTCGACGCCCAGAAGCCGAACGCGATGGAGACGGCGCTCCGTCGCGGCCGCTTCGACCTCGGCTGTCCGAACGCGACGGCCGTTCTCCTGTCCGACGACTTCATCCAGCCAGCGATCCAGGGACCGTTCGTGATGGGAATCGAACGCATGGAGTACACCGTAGGCATCGAGGGCTGCGGCAAGCGCACGACGATCGTCGTGATGTGCCAGGAGGGGCTCGCAGACCTGCTTCGCCGCGAATCCGAATCGCGTCTTCGAGAACAGCCCGTACCGGAATCGGTGAAGGGAGAACCGGATGGCCGAGATCACTGGAGGCGAGCTTCTGGTTCGCTGCCTCGCGAACGAGGGTGTGAAGCACCTGTTCGGGCTGCCGTGCCCGGAAGCGGATCCGATCCTCGCGGCGCTCGACGCACACGGAATCCGCTTCGTTCCGGTCCGCCACGAGGCCGCGGGCGTGCACATGGCCGAGGGTCTCTACAAGACCAGCGGGCAGGTCTCGGCCGTGCTCGGCAATCCCGGACCCGGCTCCGCGAACCTGCTGCCCGGCGTGATCACCGCGCGACACGAAGGCGTGCCGGTCATCGTCATCACCGCCCAGCACCGGCTCGGCATCGTGTACCCCTCGCCGCCGTCGACGTTCCAGGGACAGGACCAGCTCGACGTCTTCCGCCCGACCGTGAAGTGGGGCGGGCCGATCCTCTCCTGGGATCGGATTCCGGACGTCACGCGCATCGCGTTTCGCGAGCTGTGGCTCGGGCGCCCCGGTCCCGTGCACCTCGAGGTCCCGATGCCGGTCGTCTACGCGACGGGGAACTCCGAGCTCGTGCCGATTCTCGCACCCGAGCGCTACCGCGCGCCGCTCCCGCAGCCGTCGGATGCGGCGCTCGAGCGAGCCGCGGAGCTGCTCTCTGCGGCGACGCGGCCGCTCGTCATCTCCGGCGCCGGCGTCGATCGCGCGGGTGCGAACGGCGCCCTGCTTCGGATCGTCGAGGCGCTCGGCTGCCCCGTCCTCACGACGATGGCCGGTCGCTCGACGTTCCCGCTCGACCACCCGAACCACCTCTACGGCTACGGCCCGGGCGCGGATGCGGCGCGGCGCGAGGCCGACGTCGTCCTGGTCGCGGGCTCGCGGCTCGGCAATCTCGACCTGCCCTTCGACAAGTACTGGGGCGATCCATCGCACGCGAAGATCATCCAGATCGACATCGACGCGCGGCACATCGGCGTCACCCGCCCGCTCGAGCTCGGCATCGTCGCCGACCTCGCGACGTCGCTCGACGGCCTCTCGCGTCGGCTCGAGCGAGCTTCAGGCAAGCGGAGCGACGGCGGCGCGCTGGCGAGCTACCAGGAGCTCGCTCGTGCGGCACGCGAGAAACAGATGGCGGCCGTGACGAGCTGGTCCGGACCGGGCATCCATCCCGCGCACGCGCTCGAGACGATCGGAAGCGTCTTCGGACGCGACGCGATCTATGTCGCCGACGGCGGCATGACCTCGCTCTGGTCGCACTGGTTCCTGCCTCCGACGCAGCCGCGCTCGTACCACAACATCCTCGAGCTCGGCATGCTCGGCACGGGAATTCCGTCGGCGATCGGCGCCCGTCTCGCCGAGCCGTCGCGCGACGTCGTCTGCGTCACCGGGCGACGGGGCCGCCGGCTTCAACTTCATGGAGATGCAGTCCGCGGCGCGCGAGGGGCTGAAGCTCACGACCATCGTCTTCGCCGAAGGCTCGTGGACGATGGAGGAGCCGAACGAGCGAATGCGCTACGGCAAGACCTTCGGCACCGCGATGGGCGAGGTGCGCTGGGACCGCGTCGCCGAGGGACTGGGTTGTCGCGGGCACTTCGTCGAGAAGCAGGACGAGCTCGAGCCCGCGCTTCGCGAAGCGCGACGCTTCGACGGGCCGACGGTGATCTGCGTGAAGACCAATCGCGACGCGAACCTCGCGGTTCCCGGCGATCTGATGCTCCGCTTCACCGAGGTCTACTCGGGTCCGATGTAGCGAGCCGCAGCGGGGCGCTCAGGGCACCCCGCCGAAGAATCGCAGCGCCGACTCCGCGTAGTTCGGCACGACACGGCAGTGCCGGCCGAACGCCATGGCCTGACGCCTTCTCGGTGTCGTGTGCCGGCCAGAACGGAAGACCGGCGTGACCGGGCTGACCCGTCTTCGCGAAGGCGATCCAGGCTCTCCTGCATGCCGATGGGAGAGCTTGCGCGCGCCCGGCATCGCGCCGAGCCAGGGCCGCAGCCAGGGTTCGAGGATCGTGCCGAAGACGAACGGCAGCTCGATTCCGTGACAGGCGCCGATCTGGCGCTCGAGAGGAGTGGCGGCGACCAGGTGAAGGAGTACGCGAAGGATTCGCGCGTATGTTCGCCCACGAGCTCGAGAAGTCGGGCCGCGGGCCAGTGGAAGATGCGATCGCCCTGGAAGGCCGACCAGCGCTCGCGCGGCTCCGTTTGTCGGGGCGAATCCGGAAGCTCGCGATAGGCGCGATAGGCCCGCTCGGCCTCCGGCTCGGGCAACACGCGCCCGAAGCGCCGGCGCATCGCGGCTTCGTCCATGCGCCGGGCGCGGGTGTCGGCGAGCATGAAGAGCTTCCACTCGTCCTTGTTCGTACCGGCGAGGACCGAGACGTCCGCGGTCGAGCCGCGCTCGATCGACGCGAGTGGGTTCTCGGGGAGGAGATCGCCGTCGACGCAGGGCTGGAAGGCCAGTCCACCGAGCGGAAGCGCGAGCTGAAAGGTCGTCTCACGCTGCGCGCGCAGGAGCGCTTCGAGCGGCGCGGCTCGCAGCGCATCGATGTTCTCACCGTGCGGCCCGAGCAGCTTCAGGTAGAGCTCGGCGACCCTCCGGGACTGTTCGGGCGTCGAGGTGTTGTGTGCGGCACCGCTCTGCAGGATCGCGCGCCGGAACAGACCGCGAGCGGCCGGCGTTCCGAGCAGGCAGCCGATGCTCATCGCGCCGGCCGACTCGCCGAAGACCGTCACGGCCTCGGGATCGCCGCCGAACGCCCCGATGTTCTCGCGCACCCAGACGAGCGCGGCGATCTGATCGCGAAGCGCGAGGTTCGCGGGTGCCGACCCGACGTCCGGAAACAGCCCTCGGAGATCGAGCGACCCGAGCGCGCCGAGCCGGTAGTTGATCGTCACCACGACCAGATCGCCGCGCTGCGACAAGCGCGATCCGTCGTAGAGCGAGGTGCTCCCCGAACCCATCAGGAACGCGCCACCGTGCAGGTACACCAAGACCGGGCGCCGGCGCCCGTCGAGCGCCGGCGTCCAGACGTTCAGGTACAGACAGTCCTCGCTGCGGCCGCCCGACGAGCCCCCGATGAACCGCCGCACGAGCCAGTTGTCGACACCTGCCTGCGGAGCCGTCGGGCCGAAGCGCTTCGCGGCGCGCGTGCCGGTCCACGGACGCACGGGCTCGGCAGGCCGCAGCCGCAGCTTCTCGACCGGGGGCTCGGCGTACGGAACGCCGCGGAACACGAGGCCTCGCCGTGTACGCACGCCTTCGAGCCGGCCCGCGCGCGCGGTTGCGACCTCGCTCATATCGCGTTCAGTCCTGCGCCAGGAAACGCTCGATCTCGCCCCCGACCTTTTCCGGTTGCTCGTACGGAGCCATGTGGCCCGCCGCATCGATCATCGCGAGCCGCGCGCCGGGCACGAGCTGTCGCCAGCGTTCCGCGTAAACCGGCGCAATCAGCTGGTCCTGCCGGCCCCATACCAGAAGCGTCGGAGCGTTCAGACGATACAGGCGCTTGGACAGACGGCGATTCGGAATCGGGAACAGGATCTTGCCGGCGGTGCCGAGGCGGCGCGAGTTCGTGACCAGGAACTGCTGCAGCGCGGCCGTGTTCGAGAAGTCGATGCCGCCGGTCAGGAACTTCTCGCCCGACTTCGGATCGGCGAAGAGAGCGCGCGCGAGCTCGAACGGAAGCATCGCGAAGAGGTCGGGGATCGGGTGCGCGTCGATCCAGAGTCCGGCCGCGGCGATGAGCACGAGCTTCTCGACGTTCGCGTTGGCGATGCAGGCCATCTCGGCGGCGATCATCCCGCCCATCGAATGCCCGATCAGGCTGGGCCGGCGCTCGAGCCCGAGCGCATCGATCACGTCCCAGCCGTGGAGCGCGAAGTCGAGCATGTCGTCGAGCTTCTCCTCGCCGGCGTCCGCCCCGTACCCGGGCCATTCGGGTGCGTACACGTGAAAGCGTCGGGCCAGGCGTTCGAGCACCGGCTCCTCGGGGAACAGACCTCCCGCGCCGTGGAAGAAGACCACCGGGGCGCCCTCGCCGGCTTCGAGCACGCGGCACTTGATGCCGCGACGGGTCTCGATCCTCCGTTCCCTCATCCGCGCGTCTCCTCGGGGCGCACGCGCGTCTCGAGCGGCTTGCACCAGAATCGATCGTCGTTCTTCCACTCGGGCCAGAGGTCGCGCAGCCGCGGCATGACCTTCTCCGCGAAGAGCCGCGTGGAGTTGCGCACCTTGTCGTCGGGCATGTCGCCGATCTGGAAGAGCAGGAAGAGCGTGCCCAGGCGCAGGCTCTTGATCATCTCCTCCATGCGTTCGCGCACCGTCTCCGGCGAGCCGGCAATCACGTAGCCGCCGTCGACGAGCTCCTTCCAGGTCAGCTGCGTGAAGAGCCGCTGGTTCTCGGCCCGGAACTGGTTGAGCTTGCCGGACTGGATCGTCTTCACCGTGCGATAGCCGGGCGGATCGGCGAATCCGGGCGCCACGTGCAGGCAACGGTTGTAGAAGTAGAGCGCGTGTTCGGCGTAGAGCCGCTCCGCTTCGGCGTCGGTGTCGGCGACGCAGACGACCTGCGCGAATGCGGCGCGATACGGGGACTCGTCCTTGCCCAGCGCAGCGACGCGCTCCCAGTAGCCGTCGAGCAGCGCCTTGCCGGCGCGGTAGCCGCCGTACGAGAGGTAGGAGTAGTTGTAGTCGTTCTCGATGCAGAAATCCCAGGTCTCGATCGAGCCGCCTCCGGGAATGAAGATCGGCGGATTCGGCTTCTGGATCGGCCGCGGCCAGCAGTTGACGTAACGCAGCTGTGTGTACTTGCCGTCGAAGGCGAACGGGTCGGGTTCGTGCCAGGCGCGCATGATCAGCTCGTGCGCCTCGTAGTACTTCTCGCGCGTCAGCGCCGGGATCTGCCCGTAGCAGAAGTTCGTGTCCATCGGCGTGCCGACCGGAAATCCGGCGAGCAGGCGCCCGCCGGAGATCACGTCGAGCATGGCGAACTCCTCGGCCACGCGGATCGGCGGGTTGTAGAGCGCGATCGAGTTCCCGATCACCGCGATCGCCGAACGCGACGTCCGGCGCGCCAGGCCCGCTGCGATGATGTTCGGCGACGGCATCAGCCCGTACGCGTTCTGGTGGTGCTCGTTCACGCCCATCGCGTCGAAGCCGAGCGAATCCGCGAATTCGAGCTGGTCCATGTACTCGTGGTACACCCTGTTGCCTTCGGCCGGGTCGAAGAGCCGGCTGTCGATGTCGACCCAGACCGAGCGGTGCTTCTCGCGGAAATCTGCGGGAAGATGAGGCCAGGGCATCAGGTTGAACCAAGTGAACTTCACAGGCAGCCTCCCGCGCGTTCCGCGCCGTCTTCTTGCCATCCTACTCGTACCTGCGCTGGCTTTGTTCGCCTGTTTTTCAGCGCGCGCGGAACGCGTGTACCTGGAGGTGGACGCGCCCCACTCGGGCGACCTGGTTCGCGAACCGATCGCCCTCGTCGAGGTTCGCGGCTGGGTCGGCACGGGACTGCGCGGCCAGCACGACGTGATGATCGTCATCGACCGATCCGTGAGCACCTTTCGCCCGACCGGTGTCGATGTCGATGGCGACGGCGTGGTCGGCCGCATGCTCCAGAACATCCCCGCCGACTACCCCGTGCTCTGGACCACGGACTACGGCGACACGATCGTCTCCGCCGAATTCACCGCGGCGCGCCGACTGGTCGAGCGACTCGACACGGACACCACGCGCATGGGTCTGGTGAGCTTCGGGGGCAACGCGAAGCTCGAGGCGCCGCTCGGCAGCTCGCGCGAGGCATTGATCGCCGCGCTCGACGCGATTCCTCCGACCCCGAACGAACGCGGTACGTACATGTACGGAGCGCTCCAGGAGGCAATCGTCGCGTTCGGACCGGCGCCGATCGGCGACGGCACCCGGCGCCAGCGGCAGATCCTGTTGTTCTCCGACGGGATCTCGACGGCACCCGACCCGCCCGCGGCCGCACAGTCCACCGCCGTCCACGCGGCGCGGAACGCCGCACGCGCGGGAGCGCGGATTTCCGCCTTCGCGCTCGGCCCCTCGGCCCTGCAGCGCCGCGGGCAGTTCGAGGAGATCGTCGCCGCGAACGGCGGCAGTCTCGTCGTGCTCGACGCGCCGGCCGACATCGTGGAGTTCGTGCCGTACATGAGCTGGACGCGGATCGCGCGGCTGGAGCTCGAGAACGCGACGAGCGGCGCCAAGGGGCGCGCCGTTCGCCTCTTCCCCGACGGGACGTTCGACGGCTTCGCACCGCTCTCGCTGGGCAAGAACGAGATCCGGCTCCACGCGGTCTCGGAAGGTGGCGCGAGCGAGACGATCACGCGCTGGATCACGTTCGAGAAGACGCTGCCGGACCCCGAGAAGCTCGCGCGCCTTCGCAAGCTTCTCGAGCTGCGAACGCTCGAGACCGAGCTCGCCGAGCGCGCGCGCGTCAAGCGCGAGCAGACGCTCGAGCGCCAGAAGCGGCTCGAGATCCGCCCCGAACGTTAACTCGGCAATGGACCCGTGAGCGACGCGCGCTGGGAGATCTCGATCCAGTTGCCGTCGGGGTCGCGCACGAACGAGATGCGCGCGACCGCGCCGAGCGTGCGCGGCGGCGCGCCCTCTCTGCCCCCGCGCGCGAGAATGCCCGCGTGCTCCGCGTCGACGTCGAAGACCTGGATCGTGATGTAGCGGTAGCCGCCGGCGGTCATGCGACCGGCCTCGATCGCGCTCGGATCGCGAGCGAAGCGCAGCAGCGAGTCACCGCAGAGATACGCGCGCGCGCCGACGGGCTCGAGTTCGAGCACGCGGCCATAGAAGTCGTGAAACGCGGCCTCGTCGCGCACGGCGAGAACGACACCGATCGCCGACACGTCCTCGTGTCCCGGCGGAACGAGCACGACGACGTTGCCGTCGGGATCGACGAGTCGGCGCGGAGTGGTCAAGCCCGCGCGCGCGATCCACAGCTCACGGTAGCCGCAGGCGGGCTCCGGGCCGAGCGGCTCGCGGGCGTGATTGATCTTCAAGACCGAGCCGTTCAAGCCGTGGCGGTGCTGCTGCAGGCCCCGGCCCATCGGCAGGAGCTCCTCGTAGGGAAGGCCGACCTGCTTCTGCCAGAAGTCGAGCATCGGCTCGCGTTGATTCGTGTGCAGTCCGACGTCGATCCTGGGCTTGGCGAGCTTCACGGCCTGGTGATCATAGCCGTGTGGAGCGAAGGCGTTCGAAGAGACCCGCGAGCGAGCCGAGGCCGAGCAAGATCGGCATCAGCGGCTCCGGCACCCTCTCGATCGAGGTGATCTCCGCGTACAGAGATGCGCACCCGAGCGCACCACAGCCGCTTACGAGCCCGAGTGTACCGAACGCGAACGCGGGATCGGTCCCGTTCGGAATGTACGGAACCAATCTCGCGACCGGCGGCGGGCGGGCCGCGAGATCGTCCGTCGGGAATACCGTCGAATCGAGTCCGTACAGGTCGGCACCGAAGATCGCGTTCCGATCGAACGGACCGGTGGGATCGAGCAGGTCAACGGACACGATCTGGATGAAGAGTGGAGGATCGAGCGACGGGTGTCTCGCAATGACGAACTGAGATCCAGCGCTCGGCCCCGTCGCGGAGTCGAATCCCAGTCTCCACGTGCCGACGCTCACGTCCAGGATGCCGACCAGCTCCCGGTAGTCCCCGCGTTGCGGGTTCGGATCGACGTCGGGAGCTGAAGTTTCGAATACGAACGACGCCCTGAGCTCGGCATCGACGACCGCCCCCAGCGACCCCAGGGCGGCCGCGAGTGGACCGGGGTCACCGCCTTCGGGACCATGGACGTCCACCTGACGGATCACCCCGCTCACCGCCCACGTCACGGGCGCGGCCTGCACCTCCAGGGCGAGCGCGAACACCAGGAACGCGAGCGCTACGCGCGCCGTCATCGGGCCAGCGTACACCAGTCGCGACGCCATTTTCGAGCTACTCTCCGCCGCAGTTTTGCGCGACTCGGGGGGGGATTTGTGACGACCGCAGGGCGGGAACCGTCGAACTGGCTCGAACCCAAGCTCCTGACCTGCCTGCGCGAGGGAATCCCGGCGCGCCAGCTCGGCCAGGACGTACTCGCGGGCGTGATCGTCGGGATCGTCGCGCTGCCGCTCGCGATCGCCTTCGCGATCGCCTCGGGCGTGAAGCCCGAGCAGGGCCTGTACACCGCGATCATGGCCGGTTTCCTGATCTCGGTCCTCGGCGGCAGCCGCGTGCAGATCGGCGGCCCGACCGGCGCGTTCATCGTGATCGTGTACGGCGTCGTGCAGAGGCACGGCTACGACGGGCTGGCGATCGCGACGTTGATGGCGGGCGCGATGCTCGTCGTGATGGGCCTCGCGCGCTTCGGCGCGGTGATCAAGTTCGTGCCCTACCCCGTGACGGTCGGCTTCACGACCGGCATCGCGCTGATCATCGCGCTCTCGCAGGTGCGCGACTTCTTCGGCCTGTCGATGCGAGAGCGTGCCCGCGGAAACCTTCGAGAAGCTGCGGCACGTACCTGGACCACGCCGGAAGCTTCAGCCCGGCCGCGACCTCGATCGCTCTTGCTCCGCTCTTCGTGCTCGTCTACTGGCCGCGCACCGGTAGCCGCATTCCGGGACCACTGATCGTGATCGTCGCCGCGACGGCGGCGGTTTCGATCTTCGATCTTCCCGTCGAGACGATCGGCGATCGCTTCGGCCACGTGCCGAGCACGCTGCCGTCGCCGACGCTGCCGAGCTTCGATCTCGCGACGTGCGCGCGAGCTTCTGCCCTCGGCCTTCGCGATCGCGCTGCTCGGCGCGATCGAGTCGCTGCTCTCGGCCGTGGTCGCCGACGGCATGATCGGCAGCCGCCACCGCTCGAACATGGAACTCGTCGCGCAGGGCGTCGCGAACCTCGTCTCGCCGCTCTTCCTCGGCATCCCCGCGACGGGTGCGCTCGCGCGCACCGCGACCAACGTGAAGAACGGCGGGCGCACGCCGATCGCCGGGATCGTCCACGCGCTGACGCTGCTCGTGATCGTGCTCGCGTTCGGCGGGGTCGCCGAACGGATACCGATCTGCGCGCTCGCGGGAATCCTCGTCGTCGTCGCGTACAACATGAGCGAGTGGCGGATGTTCGTGCGGCTCTTCCGCAGCCCGCGCAGCGACGTCCTCGTTCTGCTCACGACCTTCACGCTGACGGTCGCCATCGATCTGGTCGTGGCGCTCGAGGCCGGAATCGTGCTGGCGAGCTTCCTCTTCATGCGGCGGGTCGCGAGCCTGTCGCAAGCCGGCTTCATCACCGGCATGCTGCGCGAGGGCGACGACCCCTCCGACACCGACGCGATCGCGCGGCGAGACGTTCCCGACGGCGTCGAGGTCTTCGAGGTCTACGGCAGCTTCTTCTTCGGCGCCGCGACCAAGTTCCGGGACGCGCTGCGCGGCGTGGAGCGCAAGCCACGGGTGCTGATCGTGCGCTTGCGCGAGGTGCTCGCGATCGACGCGACGGGCCTGCGCGCACTCGAGGATCTCATCGACAAGACCCGGCGCGACGGCACCACCCTGATTCTGTCCGGCATCCACGCCCAGCCGCTCATCGTTTTGGAGCGGGCGGGCCTGCTCGACGCGATCGGACGCGAGAACGTCTTCAGCGAGATCGACGACGCGCTCGCCCGCGCCCGAGAGCGGATCGCGCGCTAGACGTGGAGAGCGCGAACGCGAGGAGCGCCGGGGGGTCGAGATCGGCGAAACCGATCGCGAGGTCGCCCTCGCGGAAGGCGAATACTTCGCTAGTTTTCGGCGCCCCGGGCCCCTCACCGGTGCGCAGCCGGGCGGCAGTCAAGCCGCCAACGAAGGCATCCGAAACGGGGATTGCCCGGTGCCATCGGATCGGCCCGGGCCGGCAAAATCCCGAGCGGCCTTGCGTGTTTCGGGTTATGCTGCGCGACCTTTTCCACAATCCATCCGCACGGAATCGAGGCGCTAGGAGCCCATGGCCATGTCGAACGACATCTCGCTCATCCGCAACATCGGCATCAGCGCCCACATCGACTCGGGCAAGACCACGCTGACCGAGCGGATCCTCTACTACACCGGGCGGATCCACCAGATCCACGAGGTGCGCGGCAAGGACGACGTCGGCGCGACCATGGACAGCATGGACCTCGAGCGCGAGCGCGGCATCACGATCCAGTCCGCCGCCACCTACTGCAGCTGGGGTGGCCACCAGATCAACATCATCGACACCCCCGGGCACGTGGATTTCACGATCGAGGTCGAGCGCAGCCTGCGCGTGCTCGACGGCGCGATCCTGGTGCTCTGCGGCGTCGCCGGCGTGCAGTCGCAGTCGATGACGGTCGACCGCCAGATGCGGCGCTACAACGTGCCGCGGCTCGCCTTCATCAACAAGCTCGACCGCTCCGGCGCCAACCCGTTCCGCGTGGCGGATCAGCTGCGCGAGAAGCTCAAGCACAACGCCGTGCTGATGCAGCTTCCGATCGGCCTCGAAGATCGCCTCGAGGGCGTGATCGACCTGGTCAGGATGAAGGCCTTCTACTTCGAGGGCGAGATGGGCATCGACGTGGTCGAGAAGCCGATTCCCGACGAGATGCAGGCCGAAGCCGACGCCGCGCGCGAGAAGATGCTCGACGCGGTCTCGATGTTCTCGGAAGAGCTGATGGAGGCGATCCTCGAGGGCCACCCGACCGAGGCCCAGGTGATCGCCGCGGTGCGCGAAGGCGTGCTCTCGCTCGAGCTGACTCCGGTCTTCATGGGCTCGGCGTACAAGAACAAGGGCGTGCAGAAGCTTCTCGACGCGGTGACGCTGTATCTGCCCGCGCCGAACGAGGTCAAGAACAAGGGCGTCGATCTCGACCACGAAGAGGCCGAGATCGTGATCGAGACGGACCCCGACAAGGAGCTCGTCGCGCTCGCGTTCAAGCTCGACGACGGCCGCTACGGCCAGCTCACGTACATCCGCGTGTACCAGGGCACGATCGAGAAGGGCTCCACGATCGTGAACGCGCGCACCAAGCGCCGCCACAAGGTCGGCCGGCTCGTGCGCATGCACGCGGACAAGATGGAGGACATCGACCGCGTCGACGGCCGGCGACATCGTCGCGCTCTTCGGCATCGACTGCGCTTCCGGCGATACCTTCACCGCGTACGGCTACAACGTGGCGATGTCGAGCATGTTCGTGCCCAAGCCGGTGATCTCGCTCGCGATCAAGCCCAAGGACAACAAGATGGCCGACAACCTCGGCAAGGCGCTCGCGCGCTTCATGCGCGAGGACCCGACGTTCCGGAGCTCGGTCGACGAGGACTCGAACGAGACGATCATCGCGGGCATGGGCGAACTGCACCTCGACGTCTACGTCGAGCGCATGAAGCGCGAATACAACTGCGAGGTCGAGACCGGCGCACCTCGCGTCGCCTACCGCGAATGCATCTCGCGCCGCGCGGACTACACCTACACGCACAAGAAGCAGACCGGAGGCTCGGGTCAGTACGCGAAGGTCGGCGGCTACATCGAGCCGATCCCCGGCTCGGACGACTTCGAGTTCCTGAACGAGGTTCGCGGCGGTGCGATCCCGACCGAGTACATCCCGGCCTGCGAAAAGGGCTTCGCTTCGGCGCTCACCAAGGGCGATCTGATCGGCGCGCCCGTGCTCGGCGTGCGCGTCGTGCTGAACGACGGCCAGTCGCACGCGGTCGACTCCTCGGACCTCGCGTTCCAGGTCGCCGCGCGCTCCGCGTTCCGCGAGGCCTACGTTCAGGCCAAACCGGTCATCCTGGAGCCGATCATGAAGCTCGAGGTCGAGGGGCCGAGTGACTTCCAGGGCGCGTACATGAAGGTGATCATGCAGCGGCGCGGCATCGTGGTCGGCTCGACCGATCTCGACGGCTTCACACAGGTCGAGTCCGAGGTTCCGCTCGCCGAGATGTTCGGCTTCGCCACCGATCTTCGCTCCTGCAGCCAGGGCAAGGCCGAGTTCACGCTCGAATTCTCCAAGTACGCCCCGGTCCCGCGCGAGATCCAGACGAAGCTGATCGAGGAGTACCAGGCGAGCGCCGTCAGCAAGCGCCGGTAGTACGGACCGGCACAAGCG
>CAVPHD010000003.1:0-30000 GCA_963704165.1 uncultured delta proteobacterium
GTTCGTCGGTGGGCTGAGCCTGTTCGCGCTGGTGGCCGGCGCGCCCGGGTCCGCCGAACTGTACAAGTATCAGGATGAATACGGTCACTGGCACTATACCGACCGGCCGCGCTCCGACCCACGACAACCGGTGGAGGTCCTGCCCGGCCTCGCCGCCCGGAACCGCTCATGGGGGACCTGAACGCGCGGCTGCGGGCCAAGTTTCCCCCGCAAACCCCGCTCCAGGCAGCGACCCTGGCAACCGTCACGGTCAAAACCCCGATCGCGACCGGCTCCGGGTTTTTCATTTCCAGCGCCGGCCATATCCTCACCAACAAGCATGTGATCCATCTTCCCGAATCAAAGCGCGAAGACCTCCGACAAACCTTCGGCGATGCCGAACACGAACTCGAACGCCACCGCGAGCGGCTGACCTGGCGCGAGCGGGCGCTGGATCGCTATCGAAAAGACCTGGAGCGGTTCGAGGCGCGCCTGCGTACCGTGTCGGAGGGCGCGGTGAAAGCCGACCAACAGGCCTACTACCGATCCAAGCAGGATCAATACCAGACCTTGCAACGGGAACTGGCCGAAGACCGCCGCAAGTTCCAAGAGGTGGAGCGCCAGGTGAGCGCGAAGCGGCGCGACATCGATTGGAAGCTGGCCGTGTCCGGCGCCGCCAGCACCTTCACCATCGTGCTCAAGGACGGCGGCGAATTCACCGCGTCCCTGCTGGCGGTCAGCCCGGATCAGGACCTGGCGCTGCTCAAGCTCGACGCCGGGCCAACGCCGGCCTTGCGCCCGCAGAACCAAGACGCCGGGCTCGGGTACCGTGAGCGAGTAGTGGCCGATCGCCACCAGGTTGTTGTCGAACACGGTGTCCGATCCATACGAACGTGCTGTCCTGAAACACGACCGACCCGCCGGTGCCCGAGAACGTCGCCAAGAGGACGTTCTGCGCACCCGCGGCGGCGATCGTTCCCGCCGCGCTCGCGTTGCTGATGATCACGAAGCTGTCCGGCGGAAACGCGTCGTAGTTGAACGAGCTGTCGCCGATGCTGATCCCCGCGTTCAGCGGATTCAGCGTCATGCTCGTGAGGTTGTTCGAGACCCAGACGTTGACGGCGCCGAGGTTCGATGCGCCGTTGTTGTTGACCGTCAGCGCCCAATCGGTCGGCGCCAGCTTGTCAGAGACAGAGCTGGATCTGGGCGTCCGGCATCGGCGTGGAGAGCCCGCAAGTCGCGGCCTCGGCGAGACCGGAGAACACCAAGCCAAGAGAGAGAACCACAGACACGATGCATCGTTTCAATCCTGACCCCCCACTGTTTGGATCAGAGTTAGACGGACCCTACGTACCCCCGGCGACTCCAGTCATGTGTCTCCAACTCGAGACACACCCGTGACACCGCGAGCACTGACACAGGCTGAACCTCCACAGATCTGTGTCAGCAGAGGTGTCTAGAACGCGCGAAACGCGTTGTCAACGAAAATCTCACCTATGCGGGTCAGATTTCCGCGGGGCAGTGGGGGAACTCTAGAACGAGAGGACGGTGGTCAGCAGTCCGAAGACGATTGCGACTGCGAGAAGAATCTTCTCTGGACCCAAGCGACTACCCCTCCCGAGGTCGGTCGAAGCCACGGCTCGTTTATCGCGCGGGCCCCCGGTCCCGGCTGTGACCTCGATCACCAAACGGCAGCAGCTCCGGGTACGCGAACAAGCCCGGGGCGCCGCCGGTGTGCCAGAAGAGAACGCTGGAGCCCGGCGAGTTCCCCTCTCGCCGCAGGGAGATGAGCCCGGCCATCGCCTTTCCCGTGTAGACCGGGTCGAGCAGGAGCCCTTCCCTCCCGGCGGTCACGGCGAGGGCCTCACGGAGTTCGTCGGTCGGCAGCCCGTAGCCGGGTCCGAGCCAGTCGTCGCGAAGATCGATCCTCGAGTCGGAAACCGCGCGGGTGCCCAGGAGGGAGCTCGTCTTCGCGGCCAGGTCGCGGACGCCGAGGCCGACCTGAGCCGCCGGAGCGTAGACGCAGATCCCGATCACGGGGATCGCGAGGCCGAGCGCCTCGAGCCCGACCAGGAGCCCCGCCAGGGTTCCGCCGGTCGAGACGGCGAGGACGATCGCGTCGATCCGAAGCCGCTCACGCTCGAGCTGAGCTGCGAGCTCGAGCGCGGCGGCCGCGTAGCCGAGACAGCCCGTCGGATTCGAGCCACCGGCCGGGATGAAGACGGCCTTGCCCCCGCGCGAAGCCGCAGCGGCCTGGATCTCCTGAACCGCTCGAATCACGTCGGCGGGCGCGTCGACGACCTGCACGCGCGCACCGAGCCAGTCATCGAGGAGGCGATTCCCGCTCACCTCGTACGCGGGATCGCGACCCGCGACGATCCGCGGCAGCACGAGCTCGCAGCGCAGACCGAGCTTCGCCGCGGCGGCGGCCGTCTGACGCGCGTGATTGGACTGCACGCCACCGGTCGTGATCAGCGTGTCGGCACCCGAAGCGAGCGCCTCGCCGACCAGGAACTCGAGCTTGCGCACCTTGTTCCCGCCGAGCGCGAGCCCGGTGCAGTCGTCTCGTTTGGCGAAGATGCGCGGACCGTCGCCGAGCGCGCGCGCGAGCCCGTCGAGCGGCTCGAGCGGCGTCGGCAGATGGCCGAGCGCGACGCGCGGCTCGCGCGCGAGCGCGGCCTCGAGCGAGCTCACGAGTCGCTATCGCTCCGCGACCAGCCGGATCCGCGTGCCGCAGATCTCGACCGTGTCGCCACCCGCGCGAAGCCCACGTGCCTTCGCGCGAGCGAGCGCCGCCGCCGGATCGGGAACGGCGACGTCGATCCCACCGACGCCCTCGTCGCGGCCGTCGCGCGCCGACACGAAGCGCAGTCGGCCGGCGTCGAGCGCGATCTCGAAGCTCCCATCGCCCTTCGCCGTCGGCTTTCTCGCGAAGACCTGCCCCCAGCGCGAAGCCAGCGCTTCGGGATCCGGGCTCTGAAGCTCGGCGCCGACGATCGCGCGCGCGCCGTCGGGACGGACGTGGCGCTTCCAGTCCGGACCCGCCCAGCGCCACGACTCCGGTGGCGTCATCTCGTCGAAAGAGACGATCGCCGCGCCGACATCGCGCGGGTGCAGGTGGATCGTCGCAGCGTCGGAGAGCTTCACCTTCCAGACCACCCGGATGCCGAGCTCTTCGATCCGCTCCATGTCTGCGGCCAGGTCGTCCGTCTGCACGATCACCATGTAGCCGCCGTCGCCGTTTCGGCGCTCGAGCAGGCGGCCCGCCGTGGTGCCCTCGCGAACGGGCGAGACGACCTCGAGAAACGTCGTGCCGATCGCCATCAGCGCGTTGTGCAGGCCGAACTCGGCGACACCGGGATCGCGGAAGCACTCCTCGACGCCGAGCACCTCGCAGAGATCCGCCACCACCGGTTCGAGGTCACGTGCGACGAGCGCAATCTGTCGTAGACGCATGGCACAGTGTGGACCGTGAGTACCGCTGCCGGCAACTCGCGCGCCCGAATTCCCGGGACCATCTGGGCGCTCGGGTTCGTCAGTCTGTTCATGGACGTCTCGTCCGAGATGATCCACGGGCTGCTGCCGCTCTACTTGGTGGGAACGTTGGGCGCGAGCGCGCTCGCGGTCGGCTGGATCGAGGGCATCGCGGAGGCGACCGCCTCGACCACGAAGCTCTTCTCGGGCGCGTTCTCGGACTGGATCGGCCGCCGCAAGCCGCTCGCGCTCGCGGGGTACGGATTGGCCGCGCTGACGAAGCCGATCTTTCCACTCGCGCCGACGCTGGGATGGATCGTCGCCGCGCGCTTCATCGACCGCGTCGGAAAGGGAATCCGCGGAGCGCCTCGCGATGCGCTGATCGCGGAGGTCGCCCCTCCCGAGCTGCGCGGCGCGAGCTTCGGGCTGCGCCAGGCGCTCGACACCGTCGGCGCCTTCGTCGGTCCTCTGCTCGCGGTGCTGTGCATGGCGCTCCTTCACGACGATTTCCGTCTGGTGTTCTGGATCGCGGTCGTGCCGGCATTTCTCGCCGTGGCTCTGCTGGCGTTCGGCGTCTCCGAGCCCGAGTCGTCGCGCGTCGACGGCGCACGGCGCTCGCCCCTCGTTCTCGCCGAGCTGCGCCGACTCGGCCGGCCGTACCTGGGCGTGCTCGCGATCACCGCGCTGCTCGCCCTCGCGCGTTTCGGTGAGGCGTTCCTGATCCTGCGCGCCGGATCGGTCGGCCTGCGCTCGACGCTCGCGCCGCTCGTGCTGGTCGTCATGAATCTCGCGTATGCGCTCTCGGCCTATCCCGCAGGTGCACTCTCGGATCGCGTCGATCGATACCAGCTGCTGGCGCTCGCCTGCACGGTGCTGGTCGCGAGCGAGCTCGTGCTCGCGTTCTCGTCCGACCTGACCGGAGCTGCGCTGGGGATCGGTCTCTTCGGTCTGCACCTCGGTCTCTCCCAGGGACTTCTCGCGGCGCTCGTCGCCGACACCACGCCGCCCGAACTTCACGGCACCGCGTTCGGCGTCTTTCATCTCGTGACGGGCGTGACGCTGCTCGCCGCCAGCCCGTTCGCCGGTTGGCTCTGGGACACGCGCGGACCGGGCGCACCGTTCGTCGCCGGCGCGGCCTTCGCCGCGCTCGCGCTTCTCGCACTCGTTCGCAAGAGGAGGAGCTGATGGATCTCGATCTCACGGGGCGGGTCGCGTTCATCTCGGGCAGCTACCGCGGCACCGGCGAGGGGATCGCGAAGGTGCTCGCGCGCGAGGGCGCGCACGTTCTCGTCCACGGCTTCCAACCCGACGAGCCGCAGCGTGTGGTCGAGGAGATTCGCGCGGCGGGCGGGCGCGCCGACGGCGTTTCGGGCGACATCACGAACGACGAGGGCGCTGCGCGCGCGGTGACGGAGGCGCTCGGCGCGGCCGCGCAGGTGGACGTGCTCGTCAACAACTACGGCGTCGCGGAAGGGCCCGGGTTGGCTCGACGGTTCGACTCGCGACTGGCTCGCGATCTACGAGAAGAACGTGCTCTCCGCGGTGCGACTGACGCAGGCGTTCGTCCCGGGCATGCGCGCGCGCGGCTTCGGCCGGGTCGATCTTCGTCGGCACGATCGGCTCGGCGCGACCGGCCGCGCGCATGCCCCACTACTACGCGTCGAAGGCCGCGCTTCCGAACATGACGGTGAGCCTGGCCAAGGAGCTCGCGCGGAGCGGCGTGACCGTGAACCTGGTGAGCCCCGGGTCTGATCGCGACCCGCGAGGTGCGCGCGCGCCTCTCGGACGAACGCCTGCGCGAGAATCCCGCGGGGGCGATCTGCACGCCCGAGGATGTCGGGCACCTCGTCGCCTACCTCGCGAGCCCCCTCTCCTCGTCCGTGAACGGCGCGAATCTGCGCATCGACGGCGGCAGCGCCGACTGCGTGAACTGATCCGCGTCGACGTGTAAGATGGCGGCCGACCCCATCCCCGAGGAGGAGCCGAGTTGGCCGGGATCACGCGCTACGGGAGCTACCTGCCGTACAACCGCTTGCAGCGCGCGGCGATCGGCGCCGGAAAGGGCGAGCGAACGGTCGCGAGCTACGACGAGGACTCCGTCTCGATGGGCGTCGAGGCCGCGCGCGATGCGGTGCGACGGCGCGAGCGGAATCGACACGCTGATCTTCGCGACCACGAGCCCGCCCTACGCCGAGAAGCTGAACGCGGCGACGCTCGCGGCCGCGCTCGATCTCTCGCGGAACGTGCGCTCGCTCGAGCTCGGCGCATCTACGCGAATGGGAGTCGGCGCTCTGCTCGCGGGCGCGGACGCCGCCTCGGCGGGCGGCCGCGCACTCGTCGTCGCGTCGGACGTCGTGGTCGGTGCGCCCGGCGGCGGGCGCGAGAGCGGCAGCGGCGACGGCGCGGTCGCGTTCGTGACCGGACCCGACTCCGAGGCGATCGCGCGAATCGTCGGCCGCGCCTCCGCGACGGCCGAGATCCTCGACGTCTGGCGCTTGCCGACGGATCCCTTCGCGAAGCAGTGGGAGGAGCGCTTCGGCGCCGAGACGCTCGGCCCGATCGTGCTCGACACGGCGACGCGCGCGCTCAAGAGCGCGGGCATCGGTCCGGCCGATCTGAAGACGGTGATCCTCGACGGCACGAACGCGCGCGCGATGGCGATCCTCCCCGAGGCGCTGCGCCTGAAGCCCGAACAGCTCGCCGATCCGCTGCTCGGTGCAGTCGGCCGCACGGGAGCCGCGCACGCGGGCCTCCTGCTCGCGCGCACGCTCGATCGCGCGAGCGCAGGCGATCGGATTCTCGTCGTCGTCGGCGGGGACGGCTGCGACGCGGTCGTGCTCGAGGTGACCGACGAGGATCGGATCCGCGCGGCCGCTGCACTCCGTCGATCGCTGGCTCGGCAGCAAGCGCAACGACCTGCCGTACAACACCTACCTGAAGTGGCGCGGCATCCTGCCGTTCGAGCCGCCGCGAAGGCCCGAGCCCGATCGCCCGGCGGCGCCGCCGATGCAGCGCGCCGGACACTGGAAGCACGCGTTCTTCGGCTCGCGCTGCGAGGCCTGCGGCACCGGGCACCTGCCGCCGCAGCGCGTCTGCGTGAAGTGCGCCGCGGTCGACCAGATGCGCGAGGAGCGCTTCGCCGACAGCTCGTGCAAGGTCGCGACCTACACGCTCGACCACCTCGCGTACACGCTGCAGCCGCCGGTCGTCGCGGCGATCGTCGACTACGACGGGGGCGGTCGGCTCTCGTGCGAGCTCACCGACGTGGATCCGAAATCGGTCGCGATCGGAAACGAGCTCGAGATGACGTTCCGCAGGCTCTATACCGGTCAGGGCGTTCACAACTACTTCTGGAAGGCGCGCCCGAAGCGCTAACATCCGGGCAACCGGGAAGACGGAGAATCACGACATGGCGAGCAACGGAATCAAGGACCGCGTCGCGATCGTCGGCATGGGCTGCACGCCGTTCGGCGAGCACTGGGACAAGGGCGCCGACGACCTGCTCGTCGATGCCGCGACCGACGCCTACAAGTCGGCCGGCGTCGGCCCCGACGACGTCGACGCCTACTGGCTCGGCACGATGGGGAGCGGCGTCTCCGGCCTGATGCTCTCCGAGGCGCTGAAGCTCGCGTACAAGCCGGTCACTCGACTCGAGAACATGTGCGCGACGGGCTCCGAGGCGATGCGCAACGCCGCCTATGCCGTCGCAAGCGGCGCCTACGATCTCGTGATGGCGATCGGCGTCGAGAAGCTGAAGGACTCCGGCTTCTCCGGGCTCACCGGCAGTCGGCCCCCGTCCGACGGCACCGACTCGTCGATGACCGCGCCCGCGACGTTCTCGCTGCTCGCGCCCGCCTACGCCAAGAAGTACGGCGTCGACGAGGCGACGCTGAAGCAGGTGCTCGCGCGCATCGCCTGGAAGAACCACAAGAACGGCGCGAAGAACCCGAAGGCCCAGTTCCGCAAGGAAGTGGCGATGGAGAAGATCTGCGCCTCGCCCTCGGTCGCGGGCATGCTCGGCATCTTCGACTGCTCGGGCGTCTCGGACGGCTCCGCCGCCGCAATTCTGTGTCGGGCCGAGGACGCGCACAAGTACACCCAGCATCCGATCTATCTGAAGGCGCTCTCGTTCGCCGCCGGCCCCGCCGAGGGCTACTTCAGCCAGGACTACGACTTCACGAGCTTCCCCGAGGTGGTGGCGAGCTCGAAGGACGCGTACAAGCAGGCGGGTGTCAGCAACCCGCGCGAGCAGATCAGCATGGCGGAGGTGCACGACTGCTTCACGCCGACCGAGCTGGTGCTGATGGAAGACATGGGCTTCTCGCCGCGCGGACAGGCCTGGAAGGACGAGCAGGAGGGCCGCTTCGACCTCGAGGGCGCGCAGCCCGTGAACCCCGACGGCGGGCTCAAGAGCTTCGGTCACCCGATCGGCGCGTCCGGTCTGCGAATGATGTACGAGATGTGGCTGCAGCTCCGCGGCGAGGCAGGGCCGCGCCAGATCAAATCACCCAAGCTCGGACTGACCCACAACCTCGGCGGCGCGCCGGGCCGATGCGTCAGCTTCGTGTCGATCGTGGGGAACGAGCTCGGCTGACAGGCGATGATCCGCCTGACGTTCCCGCTGCATCGCCATTCGACGCTCACGCGTTCCGAATTTCAGCACTACTGGCGTGAGACGCACGGGCCACTCGTCGCGGGTGTCGCGCGCGCGCTGCGCGTTCGCCGCTATCTCCAATCGCACACCGTCGAAGACACGCTCTACGACGGATTGCGGACCGCTCGCGCGGGGATGCACGCGCCCTTCGACGGAATTGCGTGCCTGTGGTGGGACTCGCGCGACGAGATGGTGGCCGCGATCTCGAGCGATGCGGGTCGCGAAGCCGGAGCACTCCTGCTCGAGGACGAGAAGCGCTTCATCGACCTCGCGCGGTCACCGATCTTCGTCGGGCAGGAGATCGCACAGATCAACCCGATGCCCGAGAACTCGATCGTCGCGTGGCCGCGGAGCTCGTGGATCAAGCTCTGCTACCTGCTCCAAGCCAAGCCCGGGATGAGCGAAGCGGACTGCCAGAAGACCTGGAACATGGACCACGGCTATCTGATCCGAAGGCACGGCTCTGCGACGCGATTCGCACGCTACATCCAGACCCACACGCTCGACGATCCGCTGAACGCGGCGCTGCGCGCCTCGCGCGGCGGAACGGCCCCGTACACGGGGCTCACCGAGGCGTGGTTCGACCGCTATGACCTGGTGAAGATCCTCGGCGATCCGGGCAGCGAGGGCGCGTTCGGCTTCGGCCTGTTCCTCGAGGACGAGAAGCGCTTCATCGACTTCGGGCGCTCGACCCTGTTCGCGACCAAGGAGATCGTCTTCGTCGACGAGGGCGCGAGCTGAGCCGGCCGGAGCGCGCGCGCCGCGGCGGTCTTGCTATATACGCGGCGTGAGTTCCACCGCGAGTCCGCCAGCTGCGCCGGGATCGTTCTCCGAGAAGGCGTTCTACCTGCTCGAGTTCCGCGGGCGGACGCTCGCGATCGCGGCGCCCGCGACCGAGTTGCGCCAGCCCGCAAAGCTCGCGGAGGTGGTCGAAGAGCTCTGCGCGAACGGCACGCGCGTGCTTCTGATCTCGACCGAGCGCTCGGCGCTCGAGGCGCTGGTGGGATCGAACGTGCTCTCGATGGCGACTCCGCGGCTCGAAGGCACGGTCTGGCGCCGGCTTCGGGCCGAGTCGCGCCTCGGCCTGGTCGTCGGCGGCTCGCTCGCATTTGCGCCGGCGTGCCGCGAGGCCGCGACTCGGCTGGGAATCGCGAAGCTCGTCTGGATCGATCGCGACGGCGGGCTCCTGCGCGAGAACCGGGAGCGCATCTCCTTCGTGCACCTCGACGAGCTGCGCGAGATCCTGGCCTCGGGTGCGCCGTCGAACCTGCGCCGCGCGGTGCTCCTGCGCGAGGTCGAGGCGATGCTCGTGGCGGGCGTTCCGGCAGTGAACGTGTGCACGCTCGAAGACCTACCGGATGAGCTCTTCACCTACGCGGGATCGGGCACGCTCTTCACCCAAGAGCGGTACATGCTCGTGCGCCGGCTCGTGCTCGACGACTACGACGCGGCCTCGGACCTGATCGCGCGCGGTACCGCCGAGGGCTATCTCGCGCCGCGAGCGGCGGAGCAGCTCGAAGCGGTGCTGGCCAGCGGATTCGGTGCCTTCATCGAGGGGCGACATCTCGCCGGGATCGGCGCGCTCTTGATCGACGAGACCTCGCGCTCGGCGGAAATCGCGTCGCTCTACACGCTGACCCGGTTCCTCGGCGAGGGCGTCGGCGCGCACCTGGTCGCTCACGCATTGGCGCGCGCGCGAGAGCTGGCGCTCGAGTCCGTCTACGCCTGCACCACCTCGGAGCGCGTCGGCGCGTTCTTCGAGCGGAATCTCTTCCGCGCCGTGAATCCGGACGACTTGCCCGCATCGAAGTGGCGCGGTTACGACCCGGAGCGGCGCGGTCGCGTTCTCTGTTATCGGATGGATCTGACGCCGCTGGACCCGAAGAAGGGCGCCGCCGTCTCGAGCTGAAGCGGCCGGTCGTTTCCGACGACTCCGGGTGGCAGCTCGATCGCGCGCGCGTGCAGGCGCATGCGTTCGCCAGGCTCCGCTTCCGGATCGTAGAGGGGATCGCCGATGATCGGGTGCCCGAGGTGCGCGAGGTGTACGCGGAGCTGGTGCTGTCGGCCGGTCACCGCCTCGAGTTCGAGCTCACTCGAAACTCGACCCGCTTGCGCGAGCCGGAGGCGCGTGTGGGCCGGCACGCCCGCGGTATCGACTCGAAAACGTGGCGGCGCGTGTCCCGCACGGATCAGCGGGAGACGCACGTCGAGCACGGTGCCGTCGCGGAGAAGTCGCTCGCTCGCGTCACCGCGCACACCGGCGTCGTAGAAGCGCCGCACCTCGCCTCGCGCGAAGGCCGCGGCGATCTTCACCTGAGCCTCCCTCGTCAGGGCGACGAGCACGAGACCCGAGGTCGCGCGGTCGAGTCGGTGCGGAAGCCACGGACCGCCCGAATCCGAGTGACTCGCCCAGGCGAGCGTGAGAGCGGTGAGCAGCGTGCGCTTGATCGTATTCCCGGCCGGGTGGCAAGGGACGCCCGCGGGTTTCTCGATCGCGAGCCAGCCATCGCCCCGCGCGAGCGGCCGAAGCTCGACCAGGTCGTCGAGCGAATCGGCCGTGTCACGGACGCGCTTCTCGATCGTGAGTTCCACACGCTGACCGCGAAGCGCCTGCGCGGCCGGACGCGTGGCCGGAACGCCGTCGATCCGGGCGCGGCCGGCACGGATCCAGAGCGCGATTCGCGACCGCGACGCGAACGGCAGGTGCTGTGCGAGCAGCCGATCGAGTCGCAGACCCTGTTCGTCCGGCAGAACGCGGTGGACGAACTCCTCTTCGGACTCGAGCAGTCGAAGCACGTCCATGCTCGGAGCTCCGCCCTACTCGCCCGCGGCCTCTTCCGCCTCGTGCGCTTCGATCTGGCGGCGCACGTCGTCCATGTCGAGCGCCTTCACCTTCTGGATCAGATCCTCGAGCGCATCGGCCGGCAGCGCACCCGCCTGCGAGAAGACACAGATCTGCTCGCGGAAGATCATCAGCGTCGGGATCGAGCCGATCTCGAATGCGCTCGAGAGCTCGGTCTCCTCGTCGGTGTTCACCTTCGCGAAGACGGCGTCACCGTGCAGCTCCGACGCGGCTTCGAAGACCGGCGCAAAGCCCCGACAGGGGCCACACCACGGCGCCCAGAAGTCGACGATCACGATGCCGTTCTCGGTGATGCTCCGCTCGAAACTCGAAGCCGTGAGTTCGATGGTCGCCACATGGACTCCAGATCAGGGATTGGGTGGGGTTTGCAGATACTCGCCGGCGACCCAGCCCTCGAGCCCGCCTTCGTCGGGACGGATGCGCTTCCAGCCGTCCATCTGCTCGATCACTCGGACTTGCGCGCCCTGCGGCAGCTTTCCGACCACCGCGTGCTCGGCCCCGGGTCCGGCGCGGACGTTCAGGCGCGTGGCCACGACGACCTCGAGCGGGAACGTCTCGATTCCCGGCGGGATGGGAATCTCGGCTTCGGCCACGGGCGGTGGCTCGGCCGTGCGGCACGCGCTCGCGACCCAGAGGAGCGCGACGATCGCGATCCCCGAGATGAGAGCCGACCCGAGCTTCGTCCCCGAACGTCGATCTGTGTCGGACTGAATCACGAACCCTCCCGTGTTTCGCGAGAACGCGAAGCTATCACGGAACGCCGTCAGCGGCGAAGCGTGAGCTGCAGCGTGCTGAAGGCCTGATCGGAGAGCGCGACGTCCGGGTCGAGCGCCTCGACGTAGATGCTGGTCGAGGTCTTCTCCTTCAGGTTGTACATGGTCGATCGCGTCGCGATCCAGGCACCATCGAAGTTCTGGATGCTCGCGGCCTCCGCGATCATCTCGCGCATCTCGACGCCGTTCTCGTCTCGATAGAGCGTGCGCAGCGGGACGTAGTGCTCGCGGTCGATCCAGGTCCGCATGGTCTGATACTCGGAATCGACGAAGGGCTTCATCGTCACCTCGAGCACGAAGGCACCGACGCCGTCCATGATCTCGTCGGGAAGGCGCCGGTATTCCGCATCCTCGATGCTCTTCCAGCCGATGTCGTCGAAGGTGTAGTCCGTGCCCATGATCCCGACGCCCGATAGCCGTACGCGGCGGACCCGGCCCGTCGCCGGTGACCAGACGAACTGGTCGTTCGAGCGGTCCTTGTTGACGACCATCAGGAAGCCCGTCTGGCGCATGTCCTCGGGCGCCGAGAACTTCAGCAACGTCTTCGCGATCACGCCCTCGACGGCCTGCTTGTTCTCGTCTCGGTAGTCCTTCCAGCGAACCCAGAAGCGCGAGCGCTGTTCGTTGCCGCCCGGATCTCGCGAGATGACCGTCTGCCACTGCACGGCGGAGTGCAGGCGGTTGTCGAGGAATCGGTCGAAGATCTCGCGTCCGCTGAGCGAGGAGCCTTCGGGGATCGCGTCCTCGATCTCCTCACGGGCCGGCAGCTCGATCTCCCCCGCGTCCGAATGCACGGACGAACCCGCGAGCAGCAGAGACGGGAGAATCAGGAGGAGTCGGCGGAGGCGCGGCGACATGGCCGTTGGTATCGCCGAAACGCCCGTCGGGAGTCAACCCTACGTCGGGCTGGCGCAAGTTGCGCGCGAGGCGCAGCTTGCACGCAAGATGACCAAGCTCGCGACCGCCATCGTCACTGGAGTCCAGGTCTCCGATCAGACCGAGCGCGAGGTCGATCGGGAGTTCAAGGCACTGCTCGCCGCCGGCGCGCGAATCCGCTGCGCCGGGGCCGCGAAGGCCGACCCCGTCGACCTTCTCGTTCGGCGCTATCCGCCGCGTCACAAGCTGCGTCTCTTCGACACGGTCTTCCATCTGGCCCACCTGCGAATGGACGTGAATGCCCGCTTCTTCGTGACCTATGTTCTCACGGACGCAGACCGCGCGGTCGCTCCCGGACGACGCGTCCTGTTTCCGCGGATCTTCTACAAGGATGCGTCGCTGATCTGGCGCTCGGCGAGTCACTTCGCGCGCTCCGAAAGCGAGAACTGGATCGGCAAGGGCGACCTGAAGTGGGTCGTCGAGCACGGCGTTCGCGCTCAGTACACCGCGGAAGAGACGACGAACCTGCCGTTCGAGATGCAGGCGGTGCTCGACTCCCTGACTCGCGCGGTGCCCCGACGCGCCGCGTCGCGACGAGCGCGCGATGTCGCTCGTGCTCCGGCGTGCGCCGGATCATCGCATCGAGCCGTACGCCGATTTCACCGCACCCCGACGCAGAGCCCAGGCCGACCCGCGCAATCGAATCCACGGCGGAAAGCCGATCGCCCGGTTCACGCGCGCGGGCGATCCGACATCGCTCCGATTCGTCCGCGGCTACGAGCCGGACTTCGCGAGCGGAATCCTCGAGGTCTACTCGATCGGCAGTCGATTGTACGGAGGCGAAATCCGCAAGTTCCGGATCCTCTCTGCGAACCGAAGGATTCAGTGGCAGTTCGTCGCCGCCCCGCGCCAGGTCTGGATCGTTCCACCCCAGACCCTCACGACCGAGCTGTCGAGCTTCGGTGTGCGTACGATCGACGTCAACGCCGACGAGGATCTCTTCGTGCCCGGTTACGAGTACCACTTCATGGACGATGCCGAGGATCCTCCGCGGCTCTACAGCCAGATCCCCGCGGGTTTCGTCGGCGCGATCAGCGAGGTGGATCCCGCCCGTGCCGACGCCTCGCCGTGGCTCGAGCGGCTGCCCGTGCTCCAGGATTTCCGAAAGGCGATCGGTCATCCTGCTCCGATCGCGACGAGATGAGGGGACGACGCATGCACATCGCGCGACGGATCGCGCTGTCGGGCCGATCGTGAACGAGCTCGGGTTCTACACGCTCGCGGGGCAACCGAAGTCGCCGCGCGAGATCGTGGACGAGATCCGCACCGGCGAAGCTCTCGGTCTGGGCTCCGCGTTCATATCCGAGCGATTCAACGTGAAAGAGGCCGCGACGCTCTCGGGCGCGGCGGGTGCGGTGTCGACGAGGCTCGGGATCGCGACCGCCGCGACCAATCACAACACGCGACACCCGATGGTGACGGCGGCCTACGCGATGACGATGCACCACCTGACCGGCGGGCGGTTCTCGCTCGGTCTGGGTCGCGGAATCGCGCCGATGTTCAAGGCCTACGGCCTGCCGAAGATCACCACCGCGCAGATCGAGGACTTCGTCGGAATCCTGCGGCGGCTCTTCCGCGGCGAGACGATCTTCGCGCACGACGGACCGGCGGGTCGATATCCGCTCCTCTCGCTCGGACCCGACTACGCCGGCGAGATTCCGCTGACGTTCACCGCGTTCGGCCCGAATTCGCTCGCACTCGGCGGTCGCGCCTTCGACGCCGTCGTGCTCCACACGTTCTTCAGCGACGAGACGACCGCGCGGTGCGTGCGCGCGGTGAAGCAGGCCGCCGAAGACGCGGGCCGGGATCCCGACCGGGTGCGGGTCTGGTCGTGCTACGCGACGGTCGGAGACCACCTTCCCGAGCCGCTTCGCCTGAAGAAGACGGTGGGTCGCATGGCGACCTACCTGCAGGCCTACGGAGACCTGATGGTCGAGACGAACCGCTGGGATCCGGCGCCGCTCGCGCGCTTTCGCGCGGATCCGCTCGTGTCGCGATTTCCGGGCGCGATCGACGCGAAGGCCACGACCGAGCAGCTCGAGCAGATCGCCACGCTGATTCCGGAGGCGTGGTTGGCCGCAGCCGCCACCGGAAGTCCCGCGGCGTGTGTCGCGAAGATCGAGAACCAGTTCGCGCTCGGCTGCGACGGCGTGATCCTGCACGGCGCGACACCGACGGAGCTCGAGCCGATCGTCGCGGCCTATCGGAGGACGCGCGTGGCCGAGCGCTTCGCCCACTTGCGCGCGAACCCCGCCGCCTGAGCGGGCCCTACTCCGTCGGCTTCGGCGGGAAGATCTTCCGCAGAAGAGCGTCGGTGGGCAGCCCGACGTAGCGACGAAAGCGCCAGTGTCGGTAGACGAACTCGGCCGAGAAGAGCGCGCCCATGGCCAGATACGAGAGCGCCCCCGTGTAGAGCGCCCAGCTCTCGCGCGTGCCGTAGAGCGCGAGTCCCGAGATGAGGCCCGCGTTCGCGAGGAAGAACACGCACCAGACCGCCGTCACCGCGCGGCAGTAGGCGCGCTCCTCGGCCGAGAGCGTGCGGGCCTGGGTGCGCGCGAGCGTTTCGACGATCGTCTCGCTCGCGGCGAACGACGCGGCAAAGGTCGCAAGCAGCGCGACGTTCACGAGCGCCGGTCCGAGAAGCAGCGCCCGCGGGTCGTTCCAGATCGACGACGTCCCGCTCGAAACGATGATCGCGGCGGTGATCGGGCCACCGAGACGCGTATACGCGGCCAGGCCCTTCGGCATCGCGACGGCGCGTCGCAGCACGTACAGCGCGAGAATCGCGAGCCCGAGCGTCCGCGGCGACGCCACATGAAGGGCGAAATAGACGAGCACGGGAAACGCGAGCGCGAGCAGGATCTGGAGCAAGAGAACGCCTCCCCCGTTTCGAGTCGCTCGAAACCTTCGAGCCGGCGCGACGAGCGCAGGCCTAGTGTATTCTCGGACGCGTGCGACGGAAGGGACGGGCAGGCACGTGAGTCGCAGCGGCGGCTGGGCCAGCATGGCCGAGAGCGGATCGCTCGCCTGGCTCTTCATCTTGCGGGCGTTCTACCGCACGTTCGGCCGCCGCGCGTCGGTGATGCTGCTCAAACCGATCGTCTCGTACTTCTTCGTCACCGGACGCACCTCGCGTCCCGCATCGCTCGACTACCTGCGCACCCTCTGGGCGACGCCCCGAGGCCGGATCGCGCTCGGTGAACCACCGAACCTTCGCCACGTGTTCCGACACCTGCACGCCTTCGCAGAGAACCTTCTCGACCGCATGATCCTGTGGAGCGGAGACGAGACCTCGATCCGGATCGACAACGTCGGCCACGAACACCTCGCCGCGCTCGTGCGCGAGGGACGTGGCGGGATCCTGCTCAGCTCGCACATCGGAAGCTTCGACATGCTCCGCGCACTCTCGGCCGAGTCGGGCATCGTGCTGAACGTGCTGATGTTCACGCGCCACGCCGTCCGCATCAATTCGTTCTTCGAACGGCTGCAGGCGGGGCGCAACCTGCGCTTGATCCGATTCGAACCGGGCACCCTGGACGCCGCCTTCGAGATGCGCGCCGCCATCGAGCGCGGGGAGTTCGTCGGAATCCTCGGCGATCGCGTGTGGCCGTCCGAGCGCGAGCGAACCGTTCGAGTGTCGTTCCTCGGACGAGACGCGAGTTTTCCGCTCGGCCCCTTCCTGCTTCAAGGCGTCCTCGGCTGTCCGATGCTCTACACGTCGTGCATCCGCACCGGACCTGCGCACTACACCGCGACGACGCAGGTCTTCGCGCCCGGCGGCATCGCCGCGCGCGCCGAGCGCGCAAAGCACGCCGAGGAACTCGTCCAGAGGTACGCCGCGATGCTCGAAGATGGGTGTGTCGAGGCACCGTACCAATGGTTCAACTTCTTCGAGTTCTGGCGCGACGCCGCCGAAGGCTGAGCCGCCCCCCTCAGCGGGAAGCTGGGCCGAGAAGCGACTGCTTCTGCAGATCGGCGTAGAGAACCTCCGCGAACACCCGGTGCGCCGCTGCGTTGGGGTGCGGGTCGATCTCGTCGACGCTGAGATCCTTGAAGTGAGTGCCCTCGAAGGCGGGCACGGTATTCGAGAAGTGGAGGCCGGACTTCAGCACTCGAGTCCCGACTTCCTCGGCGAGTTCATGGCTCGAGTAGTCGTGGTCGAGCTCCACCACGCAGATCGGCACGCCCGACGCTTCGCTGATCTCCCGGAGCTCGGCCAGCTCGAGTTCGAGCTTCTCCAGGCTCTTCTCCTGCTTGTCGAGATACCTCGTCGCGTCCCCGAAGAGATGAACGACGACGCGACTCTTCTTGAACAGCTGGAGTGCGAAGCTCTGGAAGAAGTTGGCCTCCCGCTTCTTCGGGACGAACCTCCGCTTCGTCCCCGTCTCGTCCGCCAGCTTGGTGCCGTCGAGAACGAAGAGAATCAGGTCGGGTTCGTAGGCGAACGCCTTCGCCCTCAGCGTCGCGATCTTGTTCTTCGTGGCGTAACCACCGACGCCGAAGTTCAAGAATTCGTATCGCGTGCCGCGTGATTCCCGGTTGAGCCGGTTCTCGAGGACCGTGTGAAAGGCAACGTCGATGCCCAGGCCGGAGGGCAGCGTGTAGGACCCGCCGATCACCGCGACCCGGAAGGTGTCGGGAGGCTTCTCGACGGAGTACTCCTCGTCCCGGAGACCGTGCGAGTTCGTCTTGAATTCCGCGAGCTTGAAGTACGAGTCCAGGTTCGGCTTCAGCTCGTAGACGATGCCGGGGTCGCTCGACGCCTGGAGGATTCCGGCGCTTCGCAGCGAACCGATACTGTCCATCTCGCGGTAGCTGAAGGCCGCCGCGCCGTAGATGTAGACCCGGACCGTCTGTTCGAGGAGGAGCGAGAACACTACGACCAGAGTCGCGATGACGATCAAGTCGTTCCGGTGGACCGCGAAGTACTTCCGAATGCTGCTCGAGATGGCCATGACGTGTACCGCAGATCCGAGCGCTAGAAGATCTGGTACTTGAAGCCGCCGCTCTGGGGCCCCTCCGACGTCGCGATGAGAAAGATCGTCAGAAGGATGAAGATCAGTAGCGCCGTGAGAATGTAGTACTTGTACCTCGACAAGAACGCCTTCAGCATCACTCCCCGCCTCTTCTCGCGACGAACTCCGTGATCGACTCCGCAATCCCGCGATGTGCGAGCTCGTTGGGATGTGCGTCGTCGTAGCTGACCCAGAGGTCCATCGGATTCGCCTGATCCTCGAACAGCGCCGCCAGGTTCACGTGGTCGATCTCGTTGCGTTCGAGGAACGCCGATATGTCGCCGTAGACGCCCGCGAAGATCTCGTTCTTCGGATCGTGAAGCTCGGGCAGCAAGACCACCTGTAGCTGAATGCCGTTCTTCGAGCATGTCTCGGCGAGCTTCAGGAGCGCGGCCCGCGAGTTCTTCCAACCGTCGCGATCTTCCTCGTACAACCCCGCGTAGTAGTCCTTGAAGCTTCCCGACGGGAAGTAGTTGTCCATCATCGCGTTGATTCGAGACCAGTAGAACGAGACCAGCTCGGAATACCCGAGAAACCACAGCTTCGATTTCGCGGGCGTCGATTCGGCGTCGTTGATGAAGTAGAAGAGGACGACCTTGTCGGGCTCGTACTTCAGCCCCTTCTCGAGGAAGAGCTCGACTTCCTGCTCGGTGTTGTAGTTCCCGGTGCCGAAGTTGAGGATCTCCGTGGGGCTCGACTCGTTCAGCTTCGCCTCGAGGAGGTACTGAAACGTCCCCTCCTGCTTCACTCCCCAGCCGAAGGTGAGGGAGTCGCCGAGGAAGACGATCCTGAACGCACCGCCCTTCGAGACCGGATACTCGATGTCGCGGAGGCCGTCCGAATTGATGTCGACGTCCACGTTCATCAAGCGCATGGACGAGTTCGGCCGGTGCACGTGCCCGATCCGGGGATTCTCCGAATCCTGCTTCATGCCCAGCGCGTAGCGCGTCATCTCGATGTCGTACGCGGTGTTGAAGCGAAGGTACACCCGGATCAGGGTCTCCCCGAAGATCAGGAAGAGACCGAACGCCATCAGAACGGCGAGGATCTTCTTCAGCGCTTCTCTGAAATTCAACGCGGCTCCATCTCGTCTCGACCGAGGCGGGACGTTACCGAACCCGGTTCCCCGGCGGAAGTCGCGATCCGGGCTCGAGGCTTCTAGACCAGCCAGGCGGCGAGAGCCGCGGCGACGAGGATCACGCCAGCGGCGGAGACGACCAGGCGACGCAGAGCCGGTGCGCCGAGGAACACGACCAGGCCCGCCTTGAACACGGTGTTCGCCGCCACGGCGATGACGATCGCGAGCGAAGCAGACTCCACGAGCGCGGCGTCGGACAGCGAGAGCTGTGCCATCGAGAGCGCGATCGCATCCACGTCGGTGAGTCCGGCGATCGCGCCGGTCAGGTAGAGCCCGGTGTCGCCGAGGTACACGTGCGCAGCCTTGGCCGCGAACGTGATGACGCCGAAGAGCAGCCCGAAGCGGATGGCCTCGCTGAGGTCGAATGGATTCCCGCCGGCGCTCACCTCCGCGGTCTTCGTCGAGCGCTGTCGCCGCCAGAGCCAGCCGCAGATCGCCAGGCTCGGCAGGCTGAACGCGGCCATGGCGAGGCCGACGCGTGGGACGAGCCGCGAGTCCACGGCAGCGACGAGCACCACGACGCGCACGAACATCACCGTCCACGCGACGAGGATGCCGAGCGCGAGCGGCGTCGCCTGCGCGGGCTCCTGCCGGCTGCGCTGCGAGAATCCGAGCGTTACCGCGGTGCTCGAGACGAGCCCACCGAGCAGTCCGGTGAGGCCGATGCCGTGCTCGGGCCCGACGATCTTCACGAGCAGGTAGCTCGCGAAGTTGAGCCCCGAGATCAGCACCACCATCAGCCAGATCTGGAAGGGGTTGATCACGTCGAGCGGCGGCGGACCGAAGTTTCGATCCGGCACGAGCGGCAGGATGATGATGCTCGACGATCGCGAACTTCAGCGTCGCCTCGACGTCGGCGGCCTCGATCCGACCCGCGAGCCGGTGCAGCCAGTCCTTGAGCGCGAGCACACCGCCGCTCGCGACGGCGAGCCCGGCGGCCGTCGTGACGTAGCCGCGCACGCACAGGAATCCGAGCAGGAACGCGAGCAGCGCCGAGACCTCGGTCGTGATGCCGAGCTCCCCGCGCTCCGCGGTGATTCGGTACGACACGATCACGAGTCCGGCGACAGCGGCGAAGACGCCCAACGCGAGCCAGGGCCGGCCGAGTGACTCGTCGATGAACGCGGCGACGCCCCCCGAGAGCGCGAGCAGGCCGAACGTGCGCACGCCGGCGAAGCTCGCCTGCGTCTTCGATCGCTCGCGCTCGAGCCCGAGCAGCACCCCGAGCCCCAGCGCCGCGCCGAAGCGCAGGCTCTGCACGAGCGGGTCGACGGCGTTCTCGAGCGCTTCCAGCGGGGCACCTCCCGCGGCAAGCATGCCCCAGAACGCCCGCCTTCGCGCGCCGTGGGCAGCCACTGCCCCGGAGACCTCTCCCGCGGCACATCACCCGAGCTCACTCCCGTCGCGATGCACCGTGGGCCCTCCCGGGATCGAACCGGGGACCGATGGATTAAAAGTCCACTGCTCTGCCAGCTGAGCTAAGGGCCCGTGCGCGGGAGGGTAGCCAGCTGCTCAGTAGAGATCGAGCGCGTGAAGGATCTCCTTCGCGAGCGCGTTGTCGGGGTGGTCCTCGCTCAGCCGCTTGAGCTCGGCGAGCGCGGGCTTGGCGGAGGCGCTGGTGGGACCGGACTTCAGCAGGGAGCAGCGAATACGCTCGATCTTGAGGTCGAGTTCGCGCGGAATCGCGCGCTCGCCCCCGGTGAGAATGCGCTCGCAGTCCTCGTAGCGGTGCGCGCTGCGCAGGAGCTCGGCCTCGAGGAAGTACGACTCGGGGAACTTCGGGTACTTCTCGATCACGGCGGCGGTCTCTCGTTCGGCGCGCTTTCGATCGCCGACGCCCGCGTCCTCGGTCGCGCCGTAGAACGACGCGAGGCCGGAGCGGTCGATCGTCTTCGCCTCGAGCTGCGGCAGGACGCGGTAGATGTAGGTCGCGGCCTGCGAGTTGCGGCCATCGATCTGCAGCGCCTCTGCGAGCTCGGACTTCGCCTTCGCGGATTCGCCGCGCAGCAGGTCGATCACCCCGATGTTGCCGAGCAGGTAGGAGCGCGTGCGCAGGCCTCGGAACTCGCGCGCAGCCCCCTTGGATTCGAGCAGCGTCGAGAACGCAGCATGTGCCTCGTCGAACCGGCCAAGGCGGATCAACGTGTGACCGCGTTGGGCCGAAGCGACGAATGCATCGGGAAGGGTCGCGAGCGACGCATCGAAGTCGGCGAGTGCCTCGCTGAAGCGACCGAGGGCGTAGTAGACGAGTCCGCGATCGAGCCGGAAGGAGGGGCTGCGTTCGAGCGGGACAGCCAGGACGTCGAGCGAGTCGAGCGCCTGCTCGAAATCGCCGCTCTTGTAGAAGCGGCGACCGTCCTCCTGACACACATTCGTGACGCAACCCTTCTCGTTCACTCCCGAACGCAGCTCCCCTTTGGCCGCCATCTCGCGGCAACGGGAGACACAGCTCGGCTCCGCCGCTCCCGCCTGGAGCGCGAAGAGCGCGAGCGTGACTGAGAGGACGTAGAGTCGAATCACCGCCGGACCGGTCGATCGAAGGGGTTGTGCTGCTCGATCGTCGCGTCCCGCTCCGGCCCGACGCCGAGCAGGTCGACGGGAACGCCGAGCGAGTCCTCGATCCATCGGACGTAGTCGCGCGCCGCTTGAGGCAGGTCGTCGAGGCTGCGTGCGGATTCGATCGGCTCGCTCCAGCCGCGGAACGTGCGATAGGTCGGCTCGCACTGGCTGAGCGTCGTGATGCTCGCGGGGAACTCGTGGATCTCCTTGCCGGAGACGCGATAGCTGACGCAGGCCTCGACCTCGGGCAACCCCGTCAGGACGTCGAGCTTCAGGAGCGCAAGGCCGGTGATTCCGTTCACGCGGACCGCGTGACGGAGTACGACCAGGTCGAGCCAGCCGCAGCGGCGTTTGCGACCCGTCGTGGCCCCGAACTCGCGGCCGACGGAACCCATGTGCTGGCCGGCGGCGCCGGTGTCCTCGGTCGGAAACGGCCCGCCCCCGACACGCGTGGTGTAGGCCTTGCTGATTCCGAGCACCGAATCGATGCGCGTCGGGCCAATGCCGGCGCCCGCGCACGCGCCCCCGGCGAGCGTCGTCGATGAGGTCACGAACGGGTAGGTCCCATGGTCTACATCGAGAAGTGTCCCTTGGGCACCTTCGAGCAGGACCGAGCGGCCCTCGCGAAGCGCGCCGTCGAGGGTGACGCCGACGTCGTCGACATAGGGCGCGAGCTTCTCGCCCCACGAGACCGCGCGCGCCCAGACCTCGTCGAGCGCCGGCGCGGGCCAGCCGTAGAGTTTCTCGAGCAGGAAGCTGCGCTCGTAGTGCGCAAGTTCGATCCGCTCGCGCAGAGTGTCTGGCTCGAGCAGGTCGGAGATCCGAACCCCCGTTCGCGCGACGCGACTCTCGTACGCCGGGCCGATTCCGCGGCCGGTCGTACCTATCGTGATCGTCTGGCGCGCCTCCTCACGCGCTTTGTCGAGCGCGGAGTGCACCGGCAGAATCACGTGCGCACGATCGGAGACCCGGAACCGCTCGCGTCCGACGGGAACTCCCTTCGCCTGCAACATCGCGATCTCGCTGAGGAGCACGTCGGGATCTACGACGACTCCCGGACCGATCAGATTCAGCGTCGATCGCTGCAGAATTCCGGATGGGATCAGGTGCAGAATCGTCGTCTCGCCATCCACCACGAGAGTGTGTCCGGCGTTCGGTCCGCCTTGAAATCGAACCACCAGATCCGCGCGACAGGCGAGCTGATCGACGACCTTGCCCTTCCCCTCGTCACCCCACTGCGCTCCGACACAAACGACGTTGGGCATGGTTCAGACGACCGCCGCTCCCAGGTCGAGCAGCAGTGCCGTCTCGATACCCGGGAGCGCGCGAACCGCCTCGACGAGCTTGCTCGACGGGGTCGGCTCGAGCGAGAGCAGCTGAAGCGCTTGAGATGTCTCGGGGTGTAGGCCGAGTTGCATTCGTTTGATGTTGATTCCCGCGCTGCCGAGCATCGTCCCGACGTGACCGACCACACCGGGGCGATCCTGGTTTCGGATCAAGAACGTCGGGCCCCTCGGGAATGGCTTCGAAGCGGAAATCGTCGATGCGCACGATGCGCGGCTGGGTCCTGCCGAAGATCGTCCCGGCGATCAGGTGAACGCGTCCGCCTCGGTCGCGAATCCGCACGGTCATCAGGCTCACGAAGTCCTCCGGCTCGGTGGACTTCGTCTCGATCACGCGGATCCCCTGCTTCTGCGCGATCACCGGCGCGTTGACGTAGTTCACCTCGTCGCCGAACCACGGCGCGAGAACGCCACGCAGGATGGCGATCGAGATCGGCTGGACGTTGAGTCCGGCGATCTCGCCGGCGTATTCGATGTCGATCTCGGCAACGCCTCCGGACGAGACCTGGCCCTGGAAGAGCCCGAGCTTCTCACCGAGCACGATGAACGGGCGAAGGACCTCGAGATCCTCGGCGGACACGGACGGTAGATTCACCGCGTTCCGGACCACGCCTCGCTGAAGGTAGTCCCGCACCTGTTCCGCGACGGCGATCGCGACGTTCAGTTGCGCGGTCTCGGTAGCGGCACCGAGATGCGGCGTGAAGATCACTTCCTCGCGCTGGAGCAGCGGGTGGTCCTTCGGCGGCGGCTCGGTCTCGAAGACGTCGAGGGCTGCACCTGCACACCTTCCGCTCTCGATCGCCTCGAGAAGCGCTTGCTCGTCGACGATTCCGCCGCGCGCGGCGTTGATGATCAGAACGCCCGGCTTGGCCTTGGCGAACGCGTCCCGCCCGATCAGGCCTCGCGTGCTCTCGGTGAGTGGCACGTGGACCGTGATGACGTCGGATCGCGCGATCAACTCCTCGAGCGAGACGAGGTCGACACCGAGACGCTCCGCGCGCTCCTCGGAAACGAGCGGGTCGAATGCGATCACGCGCATGCGCAGTCCGCGTGCGCGATCGGCGACGATCGAGCCGATGTTCCCGAGCCCGATCACTCCGAGCACCTGATCGAAGAGTTCCTTGCCATTGAACCGTGTCTTCTCCCACTTGCCGGAGCGCATGCTCGCGGTGGCTTGCGGGATCTTCCGAGCGAGCGACGTCATGAGCGCGATCGCGTGCTCCGCGGTCGTGACGGTATTTCCTTCCGGGGTGTTCATGACGATGATCCCGCGCGCGGTCGCCGCCGCGAGATCGACGTTGTCCACACCGATTCCGGCGCGGCCGATCACGCGCAGCTTCTTGCCGGCTTCGATCACGTCGGCAGAGGCCTTCGTTCCGCTGCGAATGATCAGGCCGTCGTACTCGGGCAGGATCTTCTTCAGCTCATCGGCGGAAAGCCCGGGCTTGTGGTCGACCTCGATTCCCTCTGCATCCGCGAGAATCGCGAGTCCCTCGTCGGACAACTTGTCACTGATCAATACGCGTGTCACTGCACTCATACCTTTCTTAGACCGCTCTTGTGAAGTTGCTCGATCATCGCGCGGGTTCCATCTCCGAGCCGAATGGGTTGCCCGAGGTCGGCGAGCGTCATCTCTACCGCCGCGACCGCGCTGATCATGTCGAATCCGTCGATGTCGCCCATGTGGCCGACACGGAAGATCTTCCCGTCGAGGTGGCCTTGCCCACCCATGATCGTCACGCCGTAGGCGTCGCGAAGATGTTTCACGAAGCGCCTTCCATCCACTCCGTCCGGGACGTATACGGCGGTACAGGCAAAGGAGGGCGCATCGCGGGCGACGAGCTTCAATCCGAGCGCCTGCATCGCCGCACGCATCGCGCGAGCGAGCGCCTCGTGGCGAGAGAAGACCTGATGCAGTCCCTCTTCGAGAATCATCTCGAGCGCCTCGCGCAAGCCCACGAGGAGCGAAACGGGCGCGGTCCAAGCCGTCTGGTCGGTCACCTGCGCCTTCAGCTCCTTCCGCAGATCGAAGTAGTACCGGCTGCAGCGCGCAGACTCGATCGCGGTCTGTGCACGGGTGGAGAGCGCGATGAATGCAAGGCCCGGCGGAAGGAGCCACGACTTCTGACTGCCCGAAACGACGACGTCGAGGCCCCAAGCGTCCATCGGCAAATCGTGTACGCCAACACCGCTGATCCCGTCGACCACGATCAGCCGGTCCGGCTCCTCCTTCGTGATCTCGGCTAGTTCGCGAATCGGATGGTAGACACCGGTCGAGGTCTCACTGGCCTGAACGAGCAGCGCGCGTGCGTCGGGGCAACGGCGAAACGCGTCACGCACCGCACCGGCCTCGACCGCGTTCCCCCACTCCACATCGACACACTCGACGTCTACGCCGTGAGCACGACAGATCTCCGCCCAACGCTCGCCGAACTTCCCCGCACGAACGACCACGGCACGATCACCGGGGGAGAGCGTGTTCACAACGGCTGCTTCCATGGCGCCGGTCCCGCTGCTCGCGAGTACCAGCACCTCGTTCTCCGTCTGAAAGACACGCTTCAGGTTGGCGCGGACCTCGGCAAACAGAGGGATGAAAGCGGGCGCACGGTGATGCAAGAGCGTCTTCGCCATCGCGAGGCGGACCCGCTCCGGGACCGCGACCGGGCCGGGAGTGAGTAGACGATACTTGGGCATCTAGGGGCTCCAGAAGCACACGAAGGGCGAAGGGGCGCCAGCGCGCGAGTCGGCGCGACTTTATCGCCTCGCGTCGGACCGGTCAACGCGCTCTTTGGACGGGCCGAAAATGGTTTCACCTGCCGTTTCAGCAGGTTAGCCCCTGTGCTACGTTCGGCTGTCGATGCAGGAATTGGCCGTTGCCCCGATCGCCGCACCGGACGCGACGGTCCGCATTCCCGGCTCGAAGAGCCTGACGAATCGCGCCTTGGTCTGCTCGGCGTTGGCTGCCGGGACGAGTCGCCTCGTCGGCTGGCTCGAGAGTGATGACACCGCGGCGATGATCGATGGCTTGGCTCGGCTAGGGGTGACCGTCGAACCCGAGGGTGCGGACCTGTTGGTGAACGGCGTGGGGGGCGAGTTCGCGATCCCACTTCACCCGATCGATTGCCGGGCATCTGGAACGACGATGCGGTTCCTGGCGGCCTGTGCCGCGCTCGTACGCGGCCGGGTCGTATTGGACGGGGTCGCGCGAATGCGGGAACGGCCGATCCAGGATCTTGCGGACGCACTCGGCTCGCTCGGAGTATCGGTTCGAACGGTCGCAGGCTGCCCGCCGGTCACGATCCAGGGTGGGCGATTGCCCGGCGGACGCGTCGCGATCGACGCGAGCAAGTCGAGCCAGTTCCTGTCCGCGCTGCTGATGGTCGCTCCGCTCGCGGAGGGCGAGGTCGAGATCGTCGCTACGCAGATCACGTCCCGCCCATACGTGGACGCAACACTTTCGGTGATGAACGCATTCGGGATCTCGGTGGAGTTGCTCGGAAGCGATACGTTCCGGATCCCGGGCGGCCAGCGCTATCGCAAGCGCACCTATGCGATCGAGCCCGACGCAACCGCGGCTACGTACTTCTTCGGCGCGGCAGCGATCACCGGAGGACGGATCCGGGTCGACGGGCTTTCTCCTGCGTCGGCGCAGGCAGATGTTCGCTTCGTCGAGGTCCTGGAACGCATGGGCTGCGGCGTCGAACGAGGGCCGAACTGGATCTCGGTTCGCGGCCCACGATACCTGCACGGTGTGGATGTCGATCTGAATGCACTCCCGGATAGTGCACAGACACTCGCCGTCATCGCGCTCTTCGCGCGTGGTCGCACGACGATCCGAAACGTGCCGAATCTTCGCTTCAAAGAAACCGATCGCATGGCCGCACTCGAGACGGAGCTTCGGAAGCTCGGCGCAAACGTCGAGACGACCGCGACCGACCTCTTGATCGATCCTCCATCACGGGTGACGCCCGCTCGGATTTCGACATACGACGACCATCGGATGGCGATGAGCTTCGCGGTCGCAGGGCTCGCCGTCGAAGGGATCGTGATCGAGAACCCGGACTGCGTTCGCAAGACGTTCCCGGGCTTTTTCGACGAGCTTCGCCGGCTCTCCGCATGAGAGCGGACCGGGAATGACCTAGGCCTATTCGGGCGCGGGACTGGCGGGTGCGACGTCCTTCACTTGGTAGGGCCCGACGTCGAGGACCTCGAGCGTGCGATCCCCCGCCACGAAGACATAGCGCCCGCGGCGGGCGATCGCGTGAGTTCCCTGAACCTGCACGGTATCCGAGACCTCGTGACCAGGTGAATCCGTGACCTGCAGGCCCCGATCACCGAGCAGATAGGTTCGATCTCCATCGGCCACGAGATCGACGAGGCGCCCTACGCGCTCGGCATCCAGCCGTCCGACCAACTGCGGCCGAGCCGGATTGGCAAGGGAGAGCTCTACCGCTTCGTCCTTACCAAAAACCATCAGCGAAGTCCCCGCAACGCGCGAACTCTTGGCCGTAAAGCCATCGGCGAGAACGACGGGTGAACCCGCGAGGTGACGGAGCAGGTGCTTGGGAGACGTGACTTCCACACGCGTCGGTTGCACCAGGTAGATGTACGGCTTGTGCACGTCGACTCCGACATACATTCCCTCGAGTAGCCGATGCGCGGCTCTTCGCTCACTCGCAGTTCGAATCGCGAAGACGCCCTTGTTCCCGGCGATCAGAACGGTGTCGTCGTACGCGTCAGCGGCGAGGATCGCGCCGACCTCAGGAACTTCCCACTTGCCGAGAGAGACCGGCTTCTCCGAGGTTCTCTTGACGAGTTCCGCACCGTCTGGCCCGTAGATTAGAACATGCTCGTCGTCGACGAGTTTGATTCCGTTCCAACTCGAAAGATCGTCGTCGCGTCGATATCGGTCGATGACATGGGGGTCCAGCGGCGACGACACGTCGAGGAGATCGAAGCCTCCGCGCGCGAAGAGGACCGCTACTCGATCGCCGCGCATATCGATAGCGCGCACGTCCTCCAGGTAGTCCAGTCGCTGGACGCGCGCCTCCGTGCTCGCCCAGGTCGAGACAGGCACGAAGAACTGCTTCCAAAACGGATAGCGTGAGTTACCAAAGACGGTCGTATCCCTACCGTGCGTGCCCTTCAGCAGATGCTCGGCAGGTGCCTCGAATGTCCGGTCCCAGATCGGTTCGTTGGGTGTAGCGTTGTTGTAGAGGCGAACTCGACACCGCGCGAGGATCGTCGAACCACCGAAAGTCCCAGAAGCCTGTGCCTCGTCGTAGTCGAGGCGAATCCATCCCTGCATATCAGGTGATACTTCGCTTCCGGTGGGAATCAACGTGACGTCGATCCCATGCTCGCGATACTCGCGCGCAACCACGGAAACGAATCCGCGTCGCACGCGTTGCGGCTGAGCTGCGTTCGGAGCGACCTCGACTCGGATTCCGATGTGCTTGACCGTCGTTTCGGCTTTGAAGGCGACGAGGTCGAGACTCCGCTGCGCGTCCGCTGCGAAGTCGCTCTCCGGGAACTCGCGGAGGAATTCTCTCATCGATGCAACGCTGGGCTCCGCGGCCGTCAGCTCGAGGTACGCAAGATTCCCCTTCACACGGCGCGCGAGCTGTCCGGTCGGGTAGTCCGCGAGGAAGCGTGCATATCCGCTGGCGGTGTTCGCCGCGCGAGCGCGCTCGAAGTACAGCGGTTCCATGGTCGACCGGAGCTCTGCCGTCAGAGGACTCTGCGGATAGGATTGCGCGAACTGCTCGTAGCCGGAGACCGATTTGTGGGTCATCACTCGGAGGAAGGCGATCCGTTCCTCGGCAGATCTCGCGTGATCGGAGTCGGGGTTGTCTCGGAGAAAACGCGTATATGCCGCCACCGTGTTCTCTCGTTGAGTGCCTTCCCACGACGTGTCCGCACAGCCCAGCGTCGTCAATACGACGAGCGCCAGTGCGCCGAGAACCCGAACTGAACCACCGGCAGAGCTGAGCACACCGACCTCCCGACCCGGCTTTCGGGCCGGGTTCCTCCCGGGAGTGTTCGGAGCCGATTCGAAGCGACTTGAGCCAACCAACCATACGTTCGACGTGGACAGCTGCCAGCCTCGCGCTATCGCGCAACATCCCGCTCAAGTGTCGACAGTACCTGCCGATCATGAACGTGATCGCCGCAATTCGGCAGGGAGGAAGGGATGGAGTTCGGACTCTTGATTCTGGGCTTGCTTGCAGCACTGGCGTTGGTGAAGGTCGTTCGAACTGCCATGAGAGGCGACAGGCCGTCCATTCGGGCGATGCTCGACGACTCCCAGCCGTGTGCGGTCCGTACGCGCCCGTGAAACCGTAAGGGGGTCGATGGAGCGCTACAAATGCAGAGACCCCGCCGGCCGGAATGGCCAACGGGGTCTCGCATTTGGAACCCACCGTCGCGCTACTCTCCCACCGGGTAAGCCCGGCAGTACCATCGCCGAAGCGAGGCTTAACTTCCGAGTTCGGGATGGGATCGGGTGTGGCCCCCGCTCTATGAACGGCGGGAAAAATGGCTGCCCTGGGGGCCGACTCACGTCGACCCGCAGGGCAATGATCGTTTGATGTTCCGTGTCAGCCGAGGCTGAGCACAAGCGAAAATCGACGGTTTAGGTCAAGCCTCACGACCGATTAGTACCGGTTAGCTCCGCGCGTTACTGCGCTTCCACACCCGGCCTATCAACCTCCTGGTCTCGAAGGGGTCTTTAGCGGACCGAAGTCCGAGGGAGATCTTGTCTCGAGGTGGGCTTCCCGCTTAGATGCCTTCAGCGGTTATCCCGTCCACAGATGGCTACCCGGCTGTGCCGCTGGCGCGACAACCGGTACACCAGAGCTGCGTCCATCCCGGTCCTCTCGTACTAGGGACAGCTCCTCTCAAATCTCCTGCGCCCACGACAGATAGGGACCGAACTGTCTCACGACGTTCTAAACCCAGCTCGCGTGCCACTTTAATCGGCGAACAGCCGAACCCTTGGGAGCTGCTTCACCCCCAGGATGTGACGAGCCGACATCGAGGTGCCAAACGGCGCCGTCGCTGTGAACGCTTGGGCGCCATAAGCCTGTTATCCCCGGCGTACCTTTTATCCGTTGAGCGATGGCCCTTCCATACGGTGCCACCGGATCACTAAGACCGACTTTCGTCCCTGCTCGACTTGTAGGTCTCACAGTCAAGCCCACTTATGCCTTTGCGCTCTTCGGCTGGTTTCCAATCAGCCTGAGTGGACCTTTGTGCGCCTCCGTT
>CAVPHD010000003.1:35000-612216 GCA_963704165.1 uncultured delta proteobacterium
ACGAGAGCATCGATCAGCGGCAGGCCAAGCTCGTTGTCGACCGTTCTCTCCAGCTCCGGCACCTCGTCTGGGGCGCGATGCTTGCGGAATACTCGATCGAAGTGCCGCTCGGCGGAGTCTGCAGCGGCTTTGCCATGAAAACGCTCTACCAGCGCGCGCGCGAGCGCCGCCTTCAGCTCTTGCGGGTTCGGCGGGGAGCCCCCCTTCCCGCGAGCGCCCCCGCTGAGACCCCACTCGGGTCGACTCAGCAACTCGACCCAGCGCGAGAGCAGCGCATCGGGAATCGACATGGTTCTTCCGTACATGTCCTCCGGAACTTCTCGGATCCCGATCGCGTTTCCGAGCGACTTCGACATCTTGTCCGCGCCGTCCGTTCCCTCGAGCAGCGGAACAGTAAGTACGACCTGAGGCTCTTGGCCGTATGCGCGCTGGATCTCCCTTCCGAGAAGCAGATTGAAGAGCTGATCGGTTCCACCTACCTCCACGTCGGCTCGCAACGCGACGGAGTCGTAGGCTTGAATCAGCGGGTAGAGAAACTCGTGAATGGCGATCGACACACCACCTTGAAATCGCCGCTTGAAATCATCTCGTTCGAGCATCCGGGCGACAGGTTGATGCGAGGCCAGCCGGACGAGATCTGTCGCGGTCATGTGGCCCATCCACTCGCTGTTGAAGCGGATTTCGATGCTGTTGACGTCGAGAATCGAACCCACCTGAGTCGTGTAGGTCTCCGCGTTTTTCACGACTTCCTCACGCGTCAGGGGTGAACGGGTCTTACTCCGGCCCGTTGGATCACCGATCATCGCGGTGAAATCACCGACGAGAAATACGATTGTGTGACCTAGTTCTTGCAGTTGCGGAGTTTGTCGAGGGGGACCGTGTGGCCGAGATGTAGATCGGGCGCCGAGGGATCACATCCGTACTTGATGCGCAGTGGCCGCCCGCGACCGAGCTTCTCGGTCAGGCTCCTCCGACGGACACGAGGTCGACGGTTCGCGCCCGAAAGACACTCGAGCTGCTCGTCGATCGATCGACTCATCAGTCAGCTCCGCGCCGGGAGCTGCGGATGACGAACTCATCTGTCACGATCAGATCCATCCGACATCCCAGGGGTCTTCCGGCAGCTCGTCGACGACGCGATCCGAATAACAGACTCCGATGACCGTCGCATCGGGCCGAGCATCGCTCGAGATACCGATCATAGTGCCCACCTCCACGACCGAGTCGTCGGCCAGATCGATCGAACATCAGCCCGGGCACGACGAAGGCGTCGATCTCGTCGATCGGAGATTCGCGTCGCGTTCAGAGCGGGGGCTCGCGAATCCCGCCCGCGGTGAGCGGAGAGGATCCAGCCATCCACCAACGCCATCTCCAGGCCCGCTCCGTGCGAGACCGGATAGAGCCGTTCGAGTCGCCGCGCGCGCGAGCCGCGGCGGCGGCGGGCTCGACGGGGACTTCGTCACCAATCGCGGAATAGAACGCGATCGTCCTTGCTCGCAGGAATTCCGGCAGCACCGCGAGTCGTCGGATGGCGCGCTGCGGCAGAGCGGGCCCGGTCGCTGGATTCGATTCGCCGCGCGCGTGCGCGTAGCTCCGCCTTTCTCGCCGATGGCACCGTCGAAGACACGTCATACCTGAATCAGGCCGACTCGATCAGCTCGATCAGTTCCTGGATGCGCTCGCGCGGAACCGCGACCAGCTGCCGAGTCCGAAGCAGTTCACTTGCGATGTTGAGCGCCGCGAGCACTGACGCATCCTGGGTATCGGGCGTGGACTGGCGGACCTCTCGCAGAACCTGATCCACGTACGTCGCGACCGCCTCGAGATGCACAGGATCGGCGTCGCTGCGAATTCGATACTCGCGCTCGAGGATCTTGACCGTCGTGCGACGGCTCGCCTTGTCGCGCGCGACGTCCATCACGATGCCCGATCGTCGCTGGCGCTACCCAACCGGTCGAGATCCCCGACGAGAGCGTCGATCCGGTCGAGCAGCTCGCCTCGAAGCCGTTCGAAGCCGGCGAGCTTCGCGTCGAGCTCGACGATCCGGCGATCTCGCTCGACGAGCGCACTACCCAGCTCGTCTACGGCGCGCCGCGTCGCGCGGTGTCGCTCGACCAACCACTCGATCCGCTCGCCCAGGATGGCGATGAGATCCGTCTTCTCCGACCGCGCGCGAACGCGCGAGCGGGGCCTCGAACAGGTCTGCGGCTTCGTTGATCAATCTCGGCTCCCCTGGCTGTTGCGCGACGCGCTGGATGCGATCTCGGGGGCTCGTCGCATAGTTCACCGGCAACTAGCGGCCGTCAAGCATGCAGAAGACGGAAAGTCTCGGCCGTCGAGCGATGTTAGCCAAGCTATCGCAGGCAATCCTCGACGGCTGTGCCGTCGGGATGCCGGATTGCTTGACACGCTTTCGCCGGTTCCGCTAGGCTTGCCTCGGTCAAATTCGCCGATAAATCGGGTACTTCCGTCCGCCTCGTCCTCTCCCTATGAGCCCTTTGCGGGCGCCGCTGGTCGGAAGTTTTGGCCGCATTGGATTCGCCCCCGACTCCGGGAATCGCCACGGCGGCATCCCATGGAGAGAGCCACGGATCGATGGGCGCGCGAGCGCGCCAAGTGCCCAGAGGAAAGCGCGGATGACCCACTCGAGCCTGCCCGCGCGGCAAGGCCTGTATGACCCCCGGTTCGAGCACGATGCATGCGGCGTAGGTTTCGTCTGCAACATCGACGGTCGGCCGTCGCACGGAATCATCCAGCGGGGACTGCAGGTACTCGTAAACCTGACGCACCGCGGCGCGACCGGCGCGGATCCCGAGACCGGTGACGGAGCCGGCATTCTGATACAGATTCCGCACGCGTTTCTCGAGCGTGAGTGCGCAGGACTCGGACTGCGACTGCCCGAACCCGGTGAGTACGGAGTCGGAGCCGTCTTCCTTCCCGAGAATGCGACTGACCGCACGCGCTGCGAACGAGTCATCGAGCAGCTCGTCGGAGAGGAACGGCAGCATTTCCTCGGTTGGCGCGACGTCCCGATTCACCCGGAATTCATCGGCGAATCGGCACGCAGCCGGCTGCCCCGGATCCGCCAGTTCTTCGTACTGCGCGGCGCCGGGCTCGATGGCGCGGCATTCGAGCGCAAGCTCTTCGTCGATTCGAAAACGTGTGGAGCTTCAGCTCCGGAACGAGAACGTTCAGGGCTTCCACGTCGCGAGCCTTTCGAGTCGCACGCTCGTCTACAAGGGTCTGCTGCTCGCCTATCAGGTCAAGAAGTTCTACAGCGACCTCGCAGACCCCGCGATCGAGAGCGGTCTCGCGCTCGTTCACCAGCGCTACACCACGAACACCTGGCCGACCTGGGATCTCGCGCACCCGTATCGCTACCTCGCGCACAACGGCGAGATCAACACCGTTCAGGGCAATCACAACTGGATGCGTGCACGCGAGGCCATCATCCGTTCCGGTGTTTGGGGCGAGGATATCCACAAGATCCTCCCGATCGTGACTCCGGAGCTCTCCGACTCAGCGATGCTGGACAACGCGCTCGAGTTCCTCGTGCTGTCCGGCCGCGATCTCGCACACGCGATGATGATGCTGATCCCCGAGGCTTGGGATCGCGACCCTCTGATGCGCGACGAGAAGAAGGCGTTCTATCAGTACCACCAGTGCTTGATGGAGCCGTGGGACGGCCCGGCCTCGATCGCCTGCACGGACGGGACGCGGATCGCGGGCGTGCTCGATCGCAACGGACTGCGTCCATCTCGCGCTACTGGGTCACGAAGGACGGGTTCGTCGTTCTCTCGTCGGAGTGCGGCGTGCTGCCGATCAACCCCGAGGACGTGAAGCAGAAGGGTCGACTGCAGCCGGGCCGCATGCTGCTGATCGACACGGCAGAGGGCCGCATCATTCCGGACGACGAGATCAAGTCGTACTACGCTCGTCGGAGGCCCTATCGCCGCTGGCTCGACGAGAATCTCACCAAGCTCGAGAACCTCCCGGAGCGAACTCCCGGGGCGAATGGTGACGGCGAGACTCGACCGTCACACGCGGCAGCAGCTCTTCGGCTACGCACTCGAGGACCTGCGGATTCTGCTCGCGCCGATGGTTACGAACGGGATCGAGGCACAGGGATCGATGGGCAACGACACGCCGATTGCCGCGCTGTCCGATCGGCCGCAGCTCCTGTTCAACTACTTCAAGCAGGTCTTCGCGCAGGTGACAAATCCTCCGATCGACTCGATCAAGGAGGAGAGCGTGATGTCCCTGATCAGCACGCTCGGAGCGGAAGGCAATGTGATCGAGGAAACGCCCGAGCACGCCCGGTTGCTGCAACTCGAGCAGCCGATCCTGTCGAACGCCGATCTCGAGCGCATCCGACAAGTCGAGCATCCATGGCTTCGGAGCGCGACGATCTCCTGCGTCTTCGACGCAACCGGAGATCCAGAGAGCTGCTTGCGCGACGCACTCGACCGGATCCGGGCAGAGGTCTCCGCGGCCGTGACGACCGGGGCCTCGATCCTCGTGCTCTCGGATCGTGCCGCCGGCCGCGAGCGCGCCGCCATACCGAGCTTGCTCGCGACGGCTGCGATCCACCACCACCTCATCCGCGAAGGTCTGCGAATGCGATGCGGTCTCGTCGTCGAGACCGGAGAAGCGCGCGAGGTCGCCCACTTCGCGCTTCTGACCGGCTTCGGTGCGGGTGCGATCAATCCCTACCTGGTCTTCCAGAGCATCGCGCAGCTCGTCGAGGAAGGAACGTTCGTACCCGCCGATCTCACGGCGGAGAAGGCGCAGTACAACTACATCAAGGCAGTCGGAAAGGGGCTGCTGAAGATCTTCGCGAAGATGGGGATCTCGACACTCGCGAGCTATCGCGGAGCGCAGATCTTCGAAGCCGTGGGTATCGCCGAGTCGGTGGTGAAGGAGTTCTTCACCGACACGGCGACGCGTATCGGAGGAATCGAACTCGCCGTGATCGCTCGCGAGGCGCTGCTGCGCCATGAGCGCGCGTATCCGAAGACCGTTGCCGCCGAACGCGATCTCGACATCGGCGGTGAGTATCAGTGGCGCCAGGGTGGCGAGCTGCATCTGATGAATCCGACGGTGATCCACAAGCTGCAGCAGGCCGTGCGCCGGAACGAACTCGGAACGTATCGCGAGTATGCGCGCGCGATCAACGATCAGAGCTCGGAGCGCTACACGATTCGCGGAATGCTGCGCTTCAAGTCGGATCGGCAGCCGCTGTCGCTCGACCAGGTCGAATCGGCCACGGACATCATGAAGCGATTCTGCACCGGCGCGATGAGTTTCGGCTCGATCAGCTCGGAAGCTCACGAGACCCTCGCGATCGCGATGAACCGAATCGGCGGCAAGTCGAACAGCGGCGAGGGTGGTGAAGATCCGCGCCGGTACCAGAGAGACCCGAACGGCGATTCCCGTCGGAGCGCGATCAAGCAGGTGGCCTCAGGTCGTTTCGGCGTATCGAGCTGGTACCTCGTAAACGCGGACGAGTTGCAGATCAAGATCGCTCAAGGTGCCAAGCCGGGTGAAGGTGGACAGCTACCCGGTCACAAGGTCAGCCGCGGAATCGCGAGCGTCCGCAACTCCACGCCGGGGGTCGGGCTGATTTCACCTCCGCCGCACCACGACATCTATTCGATCGAGGATCTAGCGCAGCTGATCCACGACCTGAAGAACGCCAACTCCAAGGCGGACATCAGCGTGAAGCTCGTGTCCGTTTCGGGAGTCGGAACGATCGCGGCCGGCGTGTCGAAAGCCCACGCGGAATCGGTCCAGATTGCCGGTTACGAGGGTGGGACGGGCGCTTCGCCACTCACATCGATCAAACACGCGGGCGTGCCCTGGGAGATCGGTCTCTCCGAGACCCAGCAAGCCCTCGTGATGAACGATCTTCGCGGACGAATTCGGGTACACGTCGATGGGCAGCTTCGCACCGGACGCGACGTCGTGATCGGAGCGATCCTCGGCGCGGACGAGTTCGGATTCGGCACGATCGCGCTCGTCGCGCTCGGCTGCATTCTGATGCGCGTCTGCCACCTGAACACCTGCCCGGTCGGCGTGGCCACCCAGAACGAGGAGCTCCGCAAGAAGTTCACCGGTGACGCCGACCATGTCGTCCGGTTCTTTCGCTTCGTCGCCGAGGAAACCCGCGAGATCCTCGCCGAGCTCGGCTACGCAAAGCTCGACGACGTGATCGGACGCACGGATCTGGTCGAACCCGACCCGGGCATTCGCGGCTGGAAACTTCCGAACGGGCTCGACTGGAGCGCCATCCTGCACCGCCCCGTTCCGCCGCATGACGCCGTCGCGATTCGGCACGTCGAAGGTCAGGAGCACGCACTCGAAAAGGCACTCGATGTCGAGCTGATCCGTCTGTGCCGCCCGGCCATAGAGAAGATGGAGCCGGTAGAGCTCGCGCTGCCGATTCGCAACGTGAACCGGACGGTCGGCACGATGCTCGGCTCCGCAGTGTCTCTGCGCCACGGACTCGAGGGACTCCCGGACAACACGATTCGTGTTCGACTCACCGGGAGCGCGGGCCAGAGCTTCGGGGCGTTCCTGCCCAAGGGAATCACCCTGTACCTCACGGGCGATGCGAACGACTACACCGGAAAGGGTCTGTCCGGCGGGCGGATCGTCGTTCTTCCGCACCCCGAGTCCACGTTCGACGCGGCCGAGAACATCGTGATCGGAAACGTCGCGCTCTACGGCGCGACGAGCGGGGAAGCGTTCTTCCGTGGCCTGGCGGGCGAGCGTTTCTGCGTGCGCAACAGCGGCGCGAACGCGGTCGTCGAAGGCGTCGGCGATCACGGCTGCGAGTACATGACCGGCGGACGCGTCGTCGTGCTCGGCGCCGTCGGGCGCAACTTCGCCGCGGGGATGAGCGGTGGAATCGCGTACGTACTCGACCCATTGGGTCGATTCGCGGACTACTGCAACCCGGGCATGATCGACCTGGAGCGCGTCGAGACCGACGAGGACGAGCGAGAGCTTCTCGCGCTCGTCGAGGCGCACTTCCGCCAGACCCGAAGCGAGCGTGCGGGCGAGGTGATCGAGAAATGGGCCACGACGCTGCCGAAGTTCGTGAAGGTCTTCCCGAAGGAGTACAAGCGGGCGCTGCGCGGGATCGAGTTCGGGAAAGAGGAATACTGATGGGCAAGATCACCGGGTTCATGGAAGTGGGCCGCAAGATGCCCGAAAAGCGCCCTGCGACGGAGCGTGTCGACGACTACCTCGAGATCTACACGGAGCCGACGGAGGAGCAGATCCGTGCACAGGGCTCACGCTGCATGGACTGCGGCGTCCCCTTCTGCAACAACGGCTGCCCGCTCGGCAACATCATTCCCGACTGGAACGATCTCGTGTACCGAGGCCGCTGGCGCGAGGCTCTCGCGCGGCTCCACCGCACGAACAACTTCCCCGAATTCACCGGTCGAATCTGCCCGGCCCCTTGCGAATCCGCGTGCGTACTCGGCATCAACGACGATCCCGTCACGATCGAACTGATCGAGAAATCGATCGCGGAGCGCGGATTCACCGAGGGCTGGATCGTGCCCGAACCTCCGGCACACCGTACGGGCAGACGAGTCGCCGTGATCGGTTCCGGACCCGCGGGCCTCGCCGCCGCGCAGCAGCTGAATCGTGCGGGACATCACGTGACGCTCTTCGAGAAGAACGACCGCGTCGGCGGGTTGCTGCGCTACGGCATCCCCGATTTCAAGCTCGAGAAGTGGACGATCGACCGCCGCGTCGACGTCATGGTCGCCGAGGGTGTCGAGGTGCGCACGGGGGTTCATGTGGGCCGCGACGTCACGGGGCCGGAGCTCTTGAGGGACTACGATGCGGTCTTGCTCTCGGGTGGCGCGGAGGCACCGCGTGATCTGCCGGTGCCCGGTCGAGATCTCGACGGCGTGCATTTCGCCATGGAGTTCCTGGAGCAGCAGAATCGCCGCGTGGCCGGGGACTCCGTCTCCGCCGACGTTGCGATTCTCGCGACGGATAAGAACGTGCTCGTGCTCGGCGGAGGCGACACCGGCTCCGACTGCGTGGGCACGAGCCACCGCCAGGGAGCGAAGCACGTCTACAACTTCGAACTGCTCGAGCGTCCGCCCGAGGTTCGCCCGGACGAGGCGCCGTGGCCGATCCACCCGATGCCCTCGCAGATCCTGCGCACGTCGACCTCCCACGAGGAAGGCGGCTCGCGCGACTGGGGTGTTTCGACGACCCGATTCACCGGCTCGAACGGCCGGGTCGAGAAGCTCCACGCGGTCCGGGTCCGCTTTGGTCCGCCCGATCCCTCGACGGGACGACGCGAGATGCTCGCGGTGCCCGGCAGTGAGTTCACGCTCGACGTGGATCTCGTCTTGCTGGCACTCGGATTCGTCGGCCCGACCTCCGATGGGATCGTGAAACAGCTCGGTGTCGAACTGACGGAACGCGGCAACATCGCGACGAACGGCTTCGCTTCGAGCGTTCCCAAGGTGTACGCAGCCGGCGACATGCGTCGGGGTCAGTCGCTCGTCGTGTGGGCGATCGCGGAAGGAAGACGGGCTGCGGAACAGATCGACCGCGACCTCCGCACGACCTCACGCTAGCGGGTCGCGGGCGCCCCCTCCGACAAATTCGACCGCAGCTTTCCGGGCAGGTTCGTGAAGACGCCGTCCACGCCGAAACCCGACAACCGGCGTTGCGCGCCCGGATCGTCGACGGTGTAGACGTTCACTCGATATCCGGCGTCGTGCGCCTCGCGCACACGCTCCTCGGTCGCGAGCAACAGGTGCAGATGCACGGCTTCGCTGCCGACGCGCTCTGCGCGCGCGAGGATGTCGGCGGGGTGATACACGGAGACGAGCGTGCCGAGCCGGGCCCGCTTCTCGAGGTCGCGCAGGCGACTCCAACACCGAATCGGAGAAGCTCGAGAAGAGCGTCCGCTCGAGAATTCCGCGGCTTCTCACCTCGTCGAGTGCGATCCGCTCGAGCCCCACGTAGTCGCCCGAGCGCGGGCTCTTGATCTCCAGATTCCATGGAATCCGGGTGCCGAACCGATCGAGCGTCTCCTGCAGCGTCGGTGCCCTGGGCAAGCGCTCACGGAGCTCGGCCAGCGTCAGCTCGCCTACGGGGACACCGCCGATCTCGTCGTCGTGATAGAGCGCGACCGCACCGTCGCGCAGGAGGTGCAGATCGGTCTCGATCATGTCGGCGCCCTGATCGATGGCGAGGGCGAACGCTTCGAGCGTGTTCTCGAGCTGGTCCACCGAGGCGCCGCGATGCGCGATGTTCAGCATCAGCTCGACCCGCCGATCGGCCTTCCGAGGGTTCGCTCGACGGCGCGCAGCCAGCCACCGTAGAGCGCCTCACGGCGCTCCGCCGAGATCTCGGGCTCGAAGTAACGGTCCTCCTGCCAGTTCTTCGCGATCTGTTTCTTGCTCTCGAAGAAGCCGCTCGCGAGACCGGCGAGATAGGCCGCGCCGAGCGCAGTCGTCTCGAGCACCTTCGGCCTGCGTACGGCCACGCCCATGACGTCCGATTGGAACTGCATCAGGAAGTCGTTCGCCGTCGCGCCTCCATCGACTTGCAGCTGGAAGGCCTTCGTTCCGAGGTCGCGCTCGAAGCAGCGAAGCAGGTCGGTGCTCTGATAGGCGATCGCCTCGAGCGTGGCGCGAACGATGTGCGCGCGGTTGGTCCCGCGCGTCAGCCCGACGATGGTGCCGCGCGCGTCGGGATCCCAGTACGGTGCGCCCAGGCCGGTGAACGCGGGAACCAGATACACACCGCCCGTGTCGGGCACGGACCTTGCGATCGCCTCGCTCTCGGCGGCGCTGTGGAGCAATCCCAGCTCGTCCCGGAGCCACTGCACCGCCGCGCCCGCGACGAAGACCGACCCTTCGAGCGCGTACTCGATCTTGCCGCCGATTCCCCAGGCGATCGTCGACAGCAGGCCCGACTGCGAAGTTCTCGGTTTCGCGCCCGTGTTCATCAGCATGAAGCAGCCCGTTCCGTAGGTGTTCTTCGCGCTGCCCTCTTCGAAGCAGGCCTGGCCGAAGAGCGCGGCCTGCTGGTCACCCGCGACTCCCCGGATCGGCACCGAAACACCGCCGAAGATCTCCGCCGCCGTTTCGCCGAACGAGCCGCTCGAGTCCCGGACCTCCGGCAGGATTTCGGACGGAATCTCGAGCAGCTCGAGAAGCTCCGGATCCCAGCGCAGCTTCGCGATGTCGTAGAGCATCGTGCGCGAGGCATTGCTGTAATCCGTCGCGTGCACGCGCCCCGCGGTGAGCTTCCAGATCAACCAGGAGTCGATCGTTCCGAATGCGAGCTCACCGCGACGCGCACGCGCGCGCGCGCCCTCGACCGCTTCGAGGATGAACGCGAGCTTGGTGGCGGAGAAATACGCGTCGATCACCAACCCGGTCTTCGCTCGCACCATCGGCTCGAGTCCACGGCGCTTCATCTCGTCGCAGAGCGGGACGGTCTGACGCGACTGCCAGACGATCGCGGGATGAATCGGCCGACCGGTCTCTCGATCCCAGACGACCGTCGTCTCGCGCTGGTTCGTGATGCCGATCGCAGTGAGATCCTCGGGCCGGACCTCCGCGCGGGTGAGTGCGCCGCGAGCGGCCCGGAGCTGCGAATCCCAGATGTCGTTCGCGTCGTGCTCGACCCAACCCGGTTCGCGGAAGTGCTGCTTGAACTCGTGAGCCTGGCTGGCGACGACGTTGCCCGAAGCGTCGAACACGATCGCGCGCGAGCTCGTCGTGCCCTGATCGAGCGCGAGGACATAAATCGACATCCCGCACAGGTAGCGCGCTCCGGTATGATCGCGCCATGGTGCGCGACTACGACGTCTTGATCCGCGGCGCGAAGCTCTACGATGGAACGGGAAGTGCGCCGCGAGTCGAAGACGTCGCTCTGCGCGGCGACGCGATTGCGCAGCGTCGGAGAGCTCGCACAGGCGCGCGCACCGGTCTCGATCGATGCCCGGGGACTCGCGCTCGCGCCCGGATTCATCGACGTGCATACGCACGACGATTTCGCGCTCATCGTCCGGCCGGAGATGGACTTCAAGATCCTCGGCGGTGTCACGAGCGTGGTCGTCGGGAACTGCGGATTCGGTGCAGCCCCCTACCCCATGGCCGCGTTCATGGCGCGCGCCTTTCACCCCGACGCGGTGCTTCCCGAATGGGACGGTTACGCGGGCTACCTCGCGCTCCTCGATCGCGAGCCCGCGAGCACGAACTCGGCCGTGCTCGTCGGCCACGGCACCGTGCGCGCGAGCGTGATGCGAAACGAGAACCGCGCGCCGAGCGCCGCAGAGCTCGAGCTCATGAAGGGCATCGTGCGCGAGGGCCGGGACGCGGGCGCGGTCGGCTTCTCGTCCGGCCTCGTCTACGAGCCCGGCAAGTTCGCGACGATCGACGAGCTCTCGGCTCTGGCCGCCGAGATGTCGGGCACGGGAGCGGTGTACGCGACGCACATGCGCAACGAAGGCGCGAAGCTGCTCGACTCCGTTCGCGAGGCGATCGAGATCGGCCGGAGGGCGGGTGTGCCCGTGCAGATCTCGCACCACAAGGCCGCAGGCGAGGACGCCTGGGGCCTCGTACGCGAGTCGCTTCTCCTGATCGAGCGCGCGCAGGCCGAGGGACTCGACGTTCACGCGGATCAGTACCCCTACACCGCCGGGAGTACGAGTCTCGCGGCGATCGTCCAGAACGGCGCCTTCGAATCGGGACCGAACGCGCTCGGATCGATCGCACCCGAAAACGTCGTGATCGCGTCCGCGTCGAAGCGCCGTGACTTCGAGGGCCGCACGATCGCCGATCTCGCGCTCGAACTCGGGCTTTCCGCGCGCGACGCAGCGATCCGCGCACTCGAGCTCTCGCCCGGCGTCACCGCCGTCATGCACACCATGAACGAAGACGACGTGCGCACGGTCATGCGCCACCCGAGCACGATGATCGGCTCCGACGGCATTCCGTCACTCCCCGGCAAGCCGCATCCACGTCTGTGGGGCACGTTCGCGCGCGTGCTCGGTCGATACGCGCGCGACCTCGGTTTGTTCCCGCTCGAAGAGGGCATCCATCGGATGACCGGACTCCCAGCGCGGAAGTTCGGCCTGCACGATCGCGGCGTGATCCGTGAGAACTCCGCCGCGGATCTCGTCCTCTTCGACGAGGCGACGATTCTCGACGTGGGCACGTACGAGGATCCCAACCACCCGCCCCGCGGAATCCACCACGTCTTCGTGAACGGTACACGCGTCGTGCGGGACGGTGCGCACACCGGCGAGCGACCCGGCCGGCCACTGCGACGTTGATCCGGTTCAGTTGGAAGCGAAGAGCGCCTCGAGGAACTCCCCCGCATCGAAGTCGGCGAGATCTTCGATCGACTCACCGAGCCCGACGTAGCGAACCGGAAGCCCGACCTCCTGTGCGATTCCGAGCACGACACCGCCCCGCGCGGTACCGTCGAGCTTGGACAGGACGATACCCGAGACCGCCACGGCCTTCTTGAACTCCTGTGCCTGACGGATCGCGTTCTGACCGGTATTGGCATCGAGCACGAGCAGCACCTCGTGCGGAGCACTCGGAATCTCTTTGCGCATCACGCGCTGGATCTTCGCGAGCTCGTCCATCAATCCCTGATCTGTCTGAAGGCGTCCTGCGGTATCGACGATCACCAGGTCGAAGTCACGCGCGCGCGCGGCCCGGAGCGCGTCGAACGCGACGGACGCGGGATCGCCACCCGGTGCGCCTTTCACGATCTCGACGCCCGCCCGCTCCGCCCAGACCGAGAGCTGCTCGATCGCGGCGGCGCGATACGTGTCACCGGCCGCGACGATCACGCGCTTGCCCGCGAGCGCGTAGCGCGCGGCAAGCTTGCCAATCGAGGTCGTCTTGCCCGACCCGTTCACCCCGACGACGAGGATCACGTGCGGCTTCTCGGACGGCACGATCTCGGCGCGCGGAAGCGCCGCGAGCCATGCCCGCGCCTTCGAGGCGAGCAGCGGCCTCACCTCTTCGGGCGTGCGAAGTCCGCGGACCGCCTCGAGAAGCTCCTCGGCGGTGCGAACTCCGAGATCCGCGCCGTAGAGGATCGCTTCGACCTCTTGAAGCGTCTGCTCGTCCAGACTCGCGCGCCCGCGCAGGAGGCTCTCGAGGCGATCGGTGATCGCACCGCGCGTGCGCCGCAGTCCCGCGCGCCAATCCGTCGTCGGTGCGACGACCGGTGCATGCACCGGTCCAGAGACCGGTACCGCCCCTTCGGGCGGCACGAGCGCAGCGGGCGGCTCGCGTTTCGGCTGTGCGGCCGCGCCCGGGCCACGAGATCTGCGCGCGCGCGCAAAGGCGACGACGAGCACGAGCGCAGCCAGGAACGCAGCCGCCGCGCCTCCACCGATCCACAGGATCTCGGGTGTCAGTTCCGGCACGGACGGCAGTCTATGCCACGAGGTCCACGGTGACGAGCTTGGAGAGGCCCGGCTCCTGCATCGTCACCCCGAAGAGCGCATCCGCGATCTCGATCGACTGCTTGTTGTGAGTGATCATCAGGAACTGCGATGTCTTCGACATCTCGCGCAGCAGCGTGTTGAAGCGATTCGCGTTCGCGTCGTCGAGCGCCGCATCGACCTCGTCGAGCAGGAAGAACGGCGACGGCTTCACGGTGAAGACCGCGACGAGCAACGACATCGCGGTCAGGGACTTCTCGCCGCCCGAGAGCAGGTTCACGTTCTGCAGCTTCTTTCCCGGCGGCTGGGCGCTGATCTCGATGCCCGCCTCGAGCACGTCGTCGGACTCGGTCAGCGAGAGATGTGCGCGGCCTCCCTCGAACATCTTCGGGAAGACGGTCTGGAACACCGTGTCGATCGCCTCGAACGTCTCGCGGAAGCGCTCACGGCTGGTGCGATTGATGCGGGCGATCGCGCCTCGAAGCCGCTCGATCGAGAGCTCGAGATCGGCCTTCTGTTCGCTGAGGTAGCGATTGCGCTCCGCGACCTCTTCGTACTCCTCGATCGCGCCGAGGTGCACCTCACCGAGCGAGCGCAGCGCCTGCCGCACGCGTTCGAGCTCGGCCTCCCGCTCTTCCGGCGTGCCCTCCACGGTTCCGGGCGCCGGCTCCCAGCCGGCGATCTCGAGCTCGTAGCGCTCGCGGATCGTCGCGGACAGCTGCTCGCAGCGCATGCGCGCATCGTGCACCGCCAGATCGCACGCTGCGATCCGCTCGCGCAGCGCCTCTCGGTCCCGAGTCACGGCGCGCACCTCGGTTTCGAATCCCTCGACGGCCTGGCCACTCTCCTCGTGCTTGCGGCGAAGCGCGTCCTGGCGCTGACGCAGCTCCTCTTCGCGGCGGATCTCGTCGTCGAGCTGGGTCCCGGCCTGCGTCACCGAGCGCGCGAGCTCGGCGGCTCGCTCGCGCGAGCTCCGCAACTCGTCACCACGGCGGGACAGCCACGATCGTGCATCCTCGACCGCGGTCTGCAGGCGATCACGCGTCTTCGTCTCCTGGTCACGGCGAGAGTGCAGCTCCGCGAGATCGATCCGCGCCTGCACGACTCGCTGTTCGACACGTTCGAGGTCGCGCGCGAGCTGCTGCAGCTGGACGGAGAGCTCGGCGCGGCCGGATTCGGCCCGGGCACGCTCGAGGGCGAGATCGCCCCTGCGCGCGAGCGCGCGCTCGCGGTCCTCGACGACCTGCTCGAGCTGAGCGAGCAGCGCGTGCTTGCCGGAGCGGTGCTCTTCGAGCGACTCCTGCGCGTGCTTGCCGCGCTCGCGCATCCGTTCGAGATCCTTCTCCACGTTGACGACCGCGAGCTCCGCGGTGTGACGTCGATTGCGCGTGTTCTCGATCTCGCGCTCGAAGCCCGTCACGCGCGTCGTCGCCGCGGCCAGGTCCGATGCGAGCGAGGCACAAATCGGCTCGAGCTCGGAGAGCTCGCTCGCGAATCGGCGGATCTCTCCCGCTCGCGACAGCGCACCCGGAGGTGCGCCCAGCCCGCCCGTCAGCGCACCGCCTCGATCGAGCACTTCTCCGGCACGGGTGACGAAGAGCGCGGGCGGATTCGAAGCCCCGAAGCGCTCGATCGGAAGCGCCAGATCGTCGACGAGGTAGACATCGCGCAGCAGCCGTGCGACGACCGCCGCGATCGCGGGTTCCGCGGTCACGAAGTCGGAGAGCGGCCGCCCCATCGGCACGAATCCGGTACCGGACCCCTCGGGCCCCGCACGCAGCGGGAGTACGGTCGCGCGCCCGACGCCCTGCTCGCGCAGGTGGCGCAATAGCGCGAGCGCCGAGTCGCTGCTCTCCACGAGCAGTCCGTCGAGCCGATTCGCGAGCACCGCCTCGACCGCCATCTCGAGGCCGTCCTCGGCGCGAATCGCCGTCGTGAGCAATCCGCGCACCCGGCTGCGCTCGCCCTCGGGCAGCGTCTCGAGCAGCGCGGCGGCGGCCTGGGTCGCGCGCTTCTCGATCGCTCGCACGGATTCGAGCTGCGCGTGGGCGTGCTGCAGTCGCTCGCGTGCGCGCTCGAGCTCTTGCACGAGTTCCCGCTGTCGTTCGCGCTCGCGCTCGTGGCCGCGCAGCTGCTCCGCGAGCTGCCGGCCGAATTCGTCTTGTTCGGCCAGGCTCAGGCGCAGCCGACCCTCGAGGCCGAGCTCGTCGCTGCGCAAGCTCTCGACCTCGACGGAACTCTCCTCGAGCCCCTCCTCGGTCTCGCGAATTCTCAGCTCGAGCTCGTCGCGGCGCTCTTCGAGGCGTTCCGCCTGCGCCTGCATCGACGCCTCGTCACCCGAGAGCTCGACCAGACGCGCGTGCAGAGCCTCTCGACGACCCTGAGCGCTCGCGAGTCGCTCCGCGTGCTCGCGCAGCTCGAGATCGCGGCGCGCGAGCTCCTGCTCGTCCGCGACCAGCCGGGCCTCGATCTCGGCCAGGCGCGCGAGCGCATCGTGCAGGGCCGAAGCATCGCTGGCGAGCGTGACCTCGCGCTCCTGCAGCTCCTGCTCGCGCTCGTCGGCCAGCGAGACCAGTCCCTCGCGTTCCCGCTTCTCGTACTCGATCCGGCTCTCGAGCGCCTGGATCGAGCTTCGGACCTGGTAGAGCGCCTCGCTCTCGCGGCCCAGCTCGCGTTCGTGGTCGAGGTGCGCTCGGCGAGTCGTCTCGAGATCCGCATCTGCTCGACCCGCGCGCGCGTCGAGGCCCGCGCCGTCGGCGCGAAGCTGCTCGAGCGAGCTGCTCAGCTCACCGAGCGCGGCAGAGTCGCGGCGCCAGGTTTCGCGTGCGACCACGAGCTCGAGCACGCGCTGCTCCGCGCGCAGCTTCTTGTACCGGCTCGCCTTGGCGGCCTGCCGGTCGAGAGATGAAATCTGGCGGCGCAGCTCGACGAGGATGTCGTTCACGCGCAGCAGGTTCTGCTCGGTCGCGCGAAGTTTGGACTCGGTCTCCTTGCGTCGCTGACGATACTTCCCGATCCCGGCGGCCTGCTCGAAGATCACCCGCCGCTCCTCGGGCTTGCTCGAGACCAGATCGGCGATCTGCCCCTGCTCCACGATCGTGTACCCGCGCGTGCCGACGCCCGTGTCGAGGAAGAAGTCCAGCACGTCGCGCAACCGCACCGGAACCTTGTTGATCACGTACTCGCTCTCTCCGGAGCGGTAGAGCCGCCGCGCGACCTGGATTTCGGAGTAGGCGCCGTAGGGCGGCGCCGCGAGCCCGTCGGAATTGTCGAGCGTCAGCACCACCTCGCACATGCCGACGGCGGGCTTCTTCTCGGTTCCGGCGAAGATCAGGTCCTGCATGTCGCGGCCACGCAGGTGGCGCGGGTTGTGCTCGCCCATGACCCAGCGCAGTGCGTCGATGACGTTGGATTTTCCGCAACCGTTCGGGCCGACGATCGCGGAGATGCCACGATCGAATGCGAAGACCGTTCGGTCCCCGAAGGATTTGAAACCCACGAGCTCTAGTGATCGGATCCGCAACCGAGCCCCGCCCATTCAAAACCGCGCGGCCACGTCTGATCAGGGGAGGATCAGGGGGGTAGACAGGACCTGCGGTGGCATCGGAGGAATGCGAGTTTCGGCGAGGGTACCGACGAGGTCCGGGGCTGTAAAGGCTCGAATCGCTCTCAGGCGGCCGAGCGCTCCTGCACGGCGTACTGAAGCTGGTAGAGACGCCAGTACAGCCCGCGCTCCGCGAGCAACTCCTCGTGACGGCCCGATTCCCGCAGCTCGCCGTGGTGGAGGACGTAGATCCGATCGACGTCCTGGATCGTCGACAGCCGGTGTGCGACGACGATCGAGGTCTTGCCCGCCATCAGCTTGTGAAGCGCGTCCTGGATCAGCGCCTCGGTCTCCGTATCGACGCTCGAGGTGGCCTCGTCGAGGAGCAGGATCTCGGGCTTCTGCGCGAGCGCCCGGGCGAACGAGAGCAGCTGCCGCTCACCGACCGAGAAGTTCTGGCCCCGTTCGTGAACCGGCTGGGCGAATCCCAGGGGAAGCCTCTCGACGAACTCCTCGAGGTGGACCGTCCGCGCCGCCGCCGCGATGTCCGCGTCGCTGATCTCCGCCCGGCCCAGGCTCACGTTGTAGGCGAGGTCACCGGTGAAGAGAAACACGTCCTGCAGGACGAAGGCGATGTGCCTGCGGAGCTCCGACCGGGGAATCTCGCGGATGTCCGTGCCGTCGATCGTGATCCGGCCGGACTGAGGCTCGTACATCCGGGCCAGCAGCTTCAAGACGGTGGTCTTGCCCGCGCCGGTGTGGCCGACCAGAGCGACCCGCTCGCCCGGTGCGACGCGGAACGAGAGGTCTTTCAGAATCGGCTGCGCCTCGTAGGCGAAATTCACGTTCTCGAACACGATCTCGCCCCGGATCTCTCGCGGACCGGTCGCCGACCCGGGCTCGTTCCGCTCGGCCTGCAGGTCGAAGAGCTGAAAGACGCGTTCCAGGCTGGCCATCGACGACTGCATCACCGAGTACTTCGCCGACAGGTCCTGCAGCGGGCGATAGAAGCGGCGCATCCAGTCGACGAAGAGCAGGAGATCACCGGGCCCGACCGCACCGATTCCGAGAAGCTTGGCTCCGTACCAGAGGATGAAGGCCGTCGTCAGATTGCCAGCCAGCGAGATCGTCGCGGTCAACAGCGACTCGTACTGGATCGAGTTGAACCAGGCGTCGCGATGCTCGCGATTGATCGCCATGAACTCGTCGAGGTTGCGATTCTCGCGCGCGAAGAGCTGAACCACGCGCATGCCGGTGATGGTTTCCTGCAGGTGCGAGTTGATCCGCGCGATCTTCACGCGCACGACACGGAAGGCGTCGCGCACCTTCCAGCGAAACACGATCGCCGCTCCGGCCATCGCCGGCACGACGATCATCGCGACGATCGCGAGCCTCCAGTTCAGCCAGAAGAGAACGCCCGCGAACGCGGCCATCATGGCGAGATCGGCGATCAGCGCGATCAAGCCGGCGGAGAACATCTCGGACAGGTTCTCGACGTCGTTGCCGAGCCGCGTCACGAGCCGGCCGACCGGGTAGCGGTCGAAGAAGCGCAGCGGCAGTCGCTGCACGTGATCGAAGAGGGAGTTGCGCAGCTGCAGCATCGCGCGCTGGCCCATCACCGCCATCGAGACCGAGCGCGTGAAGTCGACCATCGCTCCGACCGCAGCGACGGCCACGAAGACGAGCGCGAGCCACGGGATCTCGCTCATGCCGGCAGGCGGCTCCGCCAGGAAGCGGAGCGACTGCAGGCCCGGGAACTCGTCGATTCCGGCCAGGTGATTCAGCGCCGCGCCGAAGAGCGACGCCGGAATCATCTCGAGCAGCGCGCGCAGCGGAATCAGCGCGGTTGCCGCGACGACCAATCTCCAATGCGGCCGCAGATACGGCCAGAGTCGACGGATCAGCTGCGCGTCGACGACCTTGCCGAGCAGCTCCTCTTCGTGCAATCCGGGAGTCACGCCGCCGATTCCTCGAGCTCCGCCTCGAGCTGCTGCTGGCGATGGGTCCTGGCGTAGAGGCCGCCGCGCGCGACCAGCGCCGAGTGCGTACCCTGCTCCGCGATCCGTCCCTCGTCGAGCACCAGGATGAGGTCGGCATCGCGCACCGCCGAGAGCCGGTGCGCCACGATGAAGCAGGTGCGATCGACGCGTGCGGCCCGCAGCTCCTTCAGGATTCCCTCTTCGGTCGCGGCATCCACGCTCGAGAGGGCGTCGTCGAGAATCAGGATCGCGGGATCGAGCGCGAGCGCGCGAGCGAGCGCGATCCGCTGCCGCTGGCCACCCGAGAGCGTGATCCCCCGCTCACCGACGACGGTGTCGAAGCCGTCCGGGAACTCCTCGATGTCCTCGAGCACGTGCGCGCGCCGTGCAGCCTCGCGCACGTGCGCGCGATCCCGATCCGGGCAGCCGAAGCGGATGTTCTCTTCGATCGTGGTCGAGAACAGGAAGCTGTCCTGGGGCACGACCGCGCAGCTCGAGCGCAGGAGCGCGAGCGGGATGCGGTTCACGTCGTTCCCGTCGATCAGCACCGAGCCGTCGGAAACCTCGAGCAGTCGCGGAATCGCGGCGACGAGCGTGCTCTTGCCCGAGCCGACCTGTCCGACGATGCCGACGGTCTGGCCCGGCTCGACGCGGAACGACACGCCCGCGAGCGCCGGCCGATCGCTTCGGCCGGGAAACGAGAAGCGCAGCTCGCAGAGCTCGACCGCACCGCCGATGCGCGCGATCGGCAGCAGGTCGCTGCGGTCGCGGATCGACGGCACGACGTCGAGAATCTCGCCGAGCCGCTCCAGACCGGCCATACCGCGCTGCACGACGTTGATCACCCAGCCGATCATGAATGTCGGGAACGTCAGCTGGATCGTGTACAGGTAGAAGAGCCAGAGATCGGCCGTCTGGAGCCGTCCGCCGATCACACCGTAGGATCCGGCCGCGAGCACACCGATCTGAGCCAGGATCGGCAACATCTGAATCGTCGTCATCATGCCGGTGTTGAGGACCGAGAGATGGAGCATGCGCCGGTAGAGCGCGTGCGCCTCGACACCGAATCGCTCGCGTTCCCGGTCCTCCATCGCGTTCGAGCGCACGACGAATACGCCCGCTGCGTTCTCCTGCACGGCCGAGGAGAGCTGACCGAGCTGCTCCTGCGCCGAAATCATCGCCTGGTGCATGCGTCGTCCGAAGAAGCGCGCGACGCCGATGAAGAGCGGATACGGCGAGAGCACCCAGAGCGTGAGCTGCCAGTCGACGTGCAGCATGACCGCGATCGCGCCCAGGTAGAGAACGGGCGTCTGGACGATGTTCATCAAGCCCATGCCGAGGAACAGGCGAACGTTGTTCACGTCGTTCACCGCGCGCGACATCAGATCGCCGGTTCGCTGACCCGCGAAGTACGACTGCGGCATGCGCTGCAGATGAGAGAACAGCTCCCCGCGCAGTCGGTACTCGATCTCGCGCGCGGCCATGAACAGGACACTTCGCGAGGCGAACGAGAGCAGAGCGAAGACCACCGCCACGGCGACGAGGACGAGCGCGGCGCCCGTCACCGTCTCGGAGGGCGTCGGCTTCGAGATCTCGGTCACCACGTCGCGTACGGCGAGCGGAACCATCTGGAAGACGATCGAGTAGGCAACCGTCAACGCCGCGCCGATCGCGTAGCGCCCGCGGAACTGGCGGACGTAGGCCGCAACGCGTTCTCTCGGGGTCAAGCCAGCTCCCTGGGGGCGTTCAAGGTTACCACAAGGCAGATTGGCCTCGGGCCGCGCGCGTTACGCAGCCGGGCGCCGACGGTACCAGCGGGCGATCCGGCCGCGCTCCAGATCGAGCAGGTAGCCCGCCAGCGCGGCGTTGTTGCGCAGGATCTGGCGCAGCACGCCGTTGCGCGCGTAGCGGCGAGCGGAGGTCCACACGCGTTCGCGCAGCAGAGCGAGTCGCCCGCTGCGCTTGATCAGACCGACGAGATCCAGATCCTCGAAGATCGGCACGGGGCGGATGCCTCCGGCCCGATCGAGAACGACCTTCCGGACGAACAGCGCCTGATCGCCGTAGGGCAGTCCGCCGAAGCGCGAGCGCAGCTCGACACCCTTCTCCATCAGTCGGTAGAGCAGCCCAGGCGCCTCGAAGCGAAGCCGGAACGCGCCGCCCGAAACGCCAGGGTCGTCGAGCGAACGCCGAACCGCCTCGGCCCAGTTCGGCTCGAGCCACGTGTCGGCGTGCAGGAAGAGCACGATCTCGCCCGACGCCTCTCGGTAACCCGCGTCCATCTGGTGGGCACGTCCGGGCAGTGCCTGGATCACCTTCTCGGCCCGAAGAAATCGGGCCGTCTGGCTGGTTCCGTCGCTGGAGTTGGCGTCGACGACGATCCGCTCGACCCCGGTCGCACCCGTGCACGCGAGCGCCCGCTCGATTCGCGTTTGCTCGTTGAGGGTCGGGATGACTACGCTGATCTCGACGCGAGCGGGGCGCACGCCCCGATGGTGCTCGCGCGCGGTGCCCGCGACAAGGGCTCGCGCGAGCGAGCCGAGGAATGGAGGCCGTTCATGACCACGCAGCGCTCAGACGTACTGGTGCTGGGCAGCTCGCTCGGGGGTCTGGTCAGCGCGACCTACCTGGCGCACGCGGGTCTGCGCGTGGTGCTCGTCGAGGAGGAGTGCCTGGCCAAGCGCCCTCCGCTCCTGCGCGAGCCATTTGCGCTTTCGGGTCTCGAGTCCGGCGGCGCGGCACAGCAGGTGATGCGTGAGCTCGCGCTGCCTCTGATCGAGCAGCGCAAGGTCGCGCAGCGCGAGGTCTCGCTCCAGGTCCTGCTACCGCATGCCCGCATCGACGTACACGCTGGCCGGCGCGAGCTCGCTCGCGAGCTCGCGGCCTATCAGCTCTGCGAACCCGACGAGGCGCGAGCCTTCTTCGAGGCCGCCGACGCGCGCGGCGACGAGATGCGCATGCGGCTCCACGAGCGCGAACCCGACGAGCCACGTGGTGCGTTCATGCGCCGACTCCTCGCGCGGGCGACGCGCGGCGCTCCGTCGGATGCGGCCCTCGGGCCGATTCCCGCCGGGCTCGAAGCCGTCGTCGGTGCGATCGCCGCCGGGCTCTCGCGGCTCGTGCCGAACGCGCCGCTCGGACGCGATGCGGCACTCCTGCTGCGCGGGACGCGCGACGGGGGCTTCTTCATGCCGGACGCCGGGTCGCCGTTCCTCGACCTGTTCCGGCGGCGGTTGCTCGCCCTGCACGGCGAGATCCGCTCGACCGCCGAGTTCGCGCTCGTGAGCGAGCGCGGAGACCTCGGCCTGGAACTCTCCCGTGGCCGACTTCTCGCGCGCGCGATCGTGCTCGCGGCGCCGCTCGAGCTGATCCGGCGCATGGCCACGGAAACCGGCTCGGCGCCTCGCTGGCTCCCGGCTCGAACGCCTCCGATCGACATGACGGCGCGGCTCTTCCGCGCCGAGCCCGACAGCCTGCCGGTCGGTCTCGCCGCCCGCGCGGTGGTCGCCCCGGGTTCACCCGAGGCGATGCACTGGCTGGCCCGACACGCGGACCCGATTCAGAAGGGGGTCGAGTGGGTCCTCGTCGGCGGCCCCGGTGCCTCCCGGCTGCCCGCCGACCTGCCACTGGGTGATCTCAGTCCGTTTCCGGGCGGAGGGCTCACCCCGGTCGACCTGGGCACCCCGCCTCGCTGGGACCGCGACGCCGTCGACCACCGGTTCCTCGCCCCCCGCAGTGGAGGGAACCTGCGCGGCAAGCCGCCCGTGGTCGCGGTCGGCGCCGAAGTCGCACCCGGGCTCGGCTTCGAGGGAGAGCTGCTCCTGGCCCGGCGCGCGGCCTTGCAGCTGGCCGAACGGCTCGGCGCGCGGCGCGGTCTGGCATGACAGAAGGAGAGGCATTTGGTACAAGCCCCCCCGGCGCCAACAAGGACCGAACCATGGCATTTTCCTGTGATCTCTGCGGCAAGCGACCCTCGACCGGCAACACCGTGAGCCACGCGAACAACAAGTCGCGACGGCGCTTTCTGCCGAACCTGAAGAGCGTGCGTGCGAACGTCTCCGGTCGGGTGCGGAAGCTGCGCGTGTGCACGCAGTGCATCCGCTCGGGGAAAGTCACCAAGGTCGCCTGAGCGCACGTGCCGGAGCCGGCCGCGCGCGACACGAAGTCCGTCTTCAGGCTGCTCAGCTACGCCCGTCCCTACGCGTGGATCGTCGCCATCGTGATCCTCTTCTCGCTGCTCTACGGCGGTGGCTTGACGGGTCGGGCCTTCATCTTGAAGGGCCTCGTCGATGACGTGGCGCTCGAGAACGCGCGCGTCGATTCACTCAAAGAGCTGCTCGACCGACCCGCGGCCAAGGATCTCGATCAGCGGAAGCTGCGAGCCGAGCGCCGCGAGCTCAAGGCCAACGTTCGCAAGAATCTGGGTCGCACCGCCCTCGCCGGGTTGATGCTGATCCTGGTGATGCCGCTCGTGCGGCTGGTCCGTGACTTCGCCTCGGAATGGGTGATGGCTCGTGTGCTCGTGGACATGCAACACGACATCGCCACGAAGCTCCTCCAGCTACCGCTCTCCCATCACCAGCGAGATTCACGAGGTGAGTCGATCACTCGACTCACGAGTGACACTGGGATCGCGAACCGACTTCAGTCGATGATCTACGGCGACTTTCTCGAAGACCTCGGCGTGGTGGTCATCGCGGTCACGGCCGCGGCATTTCTCTCCTGGCAGCTGACGCTGGCGCTGCTCGTGATCGGCCCGCCGATCGCGATCGTGCTTTCGATCTTCGGTGCCCGCATCCGCAAGGCGAGCCGGCGCCGGCAGCAACAGGTTTCCGAGGTCATGCAGCGGATCGTGCAGATCCTGTCCGGGATCAAGGTGATCAAGGCCTTCGGTGCGGAGCGGCTCGAGAGCGAAGCGTTCAAGCGCGAGGTGATGCGGTACTTCCGGCGCGCGATGACCGTGGTGAGAAACCGCGTGTACTCTCGCGCGCTCGTCGAGTTCATCTCGCAAGGCGTGATGCTAGCGGTCGTGTTCCTGGGCATCTGGGCGGTGATCGGCGAGTTCTGGGATCTCACGCTCGGCACTCTGATGGCGTTCACGTTCGTCTCGGGAAGTCTGTACCGCCCGACGAAGGCGCTCGCCCAGGTCTGGAATAGCATCCACGACGCCCTGCCCTCCGCCGAGCGCATCTTCGAGGTGATCGACGCCGAGGAGGAGGTGCGGGACGAGCCCGGCGCGGTGGCGATCTCGCGACTTTCCGCGGGCATCGTCTTCCGCGACGTCGTCTTCCACTACGGCCGCGAAGAGGTCCTGCGCGGGCTCGATCTGGAGATCCCGGCCGGCCAGACCGTCGCGCTCGTCGGCCCGACCGGCGCCGGAAAGACCACGATCGCAGACCTGGTCTTGCGCTTCCACACTCCGGAGTCCGGGACCATCGAGTTCGACGGAGTCGATGCAAGGCGGATCGCACGTGGCTCGCTGCGCGACATGTGCGCGGTCGTGACACAGGACCCATTCCTCTTCGACACGACGATTCTCGAGAACATCCGCTATGGACGACCCGAAGCGGGCTTCGCGGAGGTGGTCGAAGCGGCGCGTGCCGCGAACGCCCACGACTTCATCGAGAAGCTCCCGCAGGGATACGAAACGGAGGTGGGCGAGCTCGGCGGTCAGCTCTCGGGCGGTCAGCGGCAGCGCGTCACGATCGCTCGCGCGATCCTGCGGGATCCGCAGATCCTGATTCTCGACGAGCCGACTTCTGCGCTCGACGCGAAATCGGAACAGGTCGTTCAGGAAGCCATCTCGAATCTCATGAAGGGGCGCACGGTGATCGTGATCGCGCACCGCCTCGCGACCGTGCAGTCGGCCGACAAGATCGCCGTACTCGAGAACGGCAAGATCACCATGACCGGAACTCACGAGGAGCTCGTTGCACGTGGTGGGCTGTACCAGGAGCTCGTGAATCTTCAGTTCGCCGAGGGGTCCACAGGCAGCGGCTGACTCCAACTCACCCGGTCTCTCTGGCACGGCGGCGCCCGTACTCGATCCATGCCATGACTGAAAGCGCACCGACGGTGAACCAGAGAAGCGCATAGCCGCGGTGATCCACGGGACTCACGGGCCGAGCCGGCTCCCCGATCGGAAGTCCGCCCGACTCGGGCTCGACCGATTGCACCATGACCGCCGCGAGCCGATACGGAACCTGGCCGTTGAGCTTCGCGACGAGACTCGGACGATCGGGGCTGAAGCGCGGGAAGTGCGTCCGACGCTGCGCGCGAGAGCCGGGAACCGCTTCACGCAGCGCAAGCGGAAGCACGAGCCCGGTCACGGTCATCACAGCGCCCTCTCCGGTCTCCGTCGGCATGAAACGCGGCGTTTCCGCCTGTGGAATCCATCCGCGATCGACGAGCACCCGTGGGGCGTCCGCTGACTCGCCTTCTCGGTGGAGCGGCGTGAACACGCGCGCACCGAGCGCATGGCCTCGCTCCACGGGCCCGACCAGGATCGTATCGGAAAGCTCGAGCCGGCCGCGGATCGTGGTGCGGCGGAACGCGTAGCCGTCCGGCTCCTTCCCAGCCTCCGCGATCTCGACCGACGGCAGCTCGATCCTCGCGCTCTTCTCGGCGAGATCCGCCGTGCGCCAGAGATGACGGCGAACCTGCCAGGTGCCGAGCGAGCAGAACGCGAGCACAGCGACGAGCGTGATCACCGTGGGGCCGCGGCCGGGACGAAAACCGGACACAGCGTCTCAGGACCGCGCCGAAGTCGCGCCCGCGACCTCGGCGATCTCATCGCGCATCTGCGCGACGGGCTGCTCGAGTCCGAGCCAGCGCCTGGCGATCCGTCCGCCTCCATCGACGAGGAAGGTCGCGACCACGTGATCGATGTTCCCGTCCGAGGCTCGCAGCGTACCGATCCCCCAACGGCGAACGACGTCCGCCACATCCGTCTCCGGTCCCGTCAGGAAGGACCAGCCCGACAGATCGACGCCGCGCGCACGGGCATACGCATCGAGGACGTTCGGGGTGTCGTAGGCAGGATCGAGCGAGATCGAGACGAAGCGCACGCGTTCGCGCAGGTCGGGCGAGAGCATGCGCTGCAACTCGACGTGGCGGGACGTCAGGATCGGACACGGGCCCGTGCACCGCGTGAAGATGAAATCGACGACCAGGATCTCGCCCGACAGATCGCCGAGCGAGACGCGCTGCCCCGTCTGGTCGATCAGCGAGAAGTCCGGAGCCTTCTCGCTCTGGCGCAGGGTCGAAGCGAGGGATGGCGCGCGCGAGGCGCCGCTTCGCGATTCGGCTTTGCGCACGGCGATGATCCGATAGCTCCGCTCCGTGACCTCGAGGTCGAACTCGATGTGTTGCCCCGGCGAGAGCTTCGCGAGCACGGCCGGATCGGGAACGCTGAAGCTCATCGTCATCGCGGACATCAGTCCCGGGATCTCGTCGTGCTCGATCCGGGCTTGCCCGTTCTCGGCATCCACCTCGTGAACGACACCGTGAACCGTGTACACGCGGCCGCCCCCGCAGCCGAGAAGAGCCGCGAGCAGCGCGACGACGAGTACGCCGCGAGCGGTCAAGACGCCAGGGGTCTCAGGCAATCGTCCGGCCGTGCTCGGGCGCAGCTGCCATCGCGATCTCTCCAGAGGCGGCTTCGGATTCGAGCTGTCGCGCGCGGCCGCGGAGCCAGTACACCAATCCACCGACGAGGCCGAGCGGCAAGAGGCTCATGAAGGCGGTGGCGATCAGGTACGCGATCTGCACGCTCTCGTCCTGCGCGGCGATGCAGAGCGGGCACGCGGCGGCCGCGAGCGGACTCGACAGCACCAGCGCGAACGCGGCGAGTGAGGCTTGGGCTTTACCCGTCATGCCAGATAGACCCTCCAGTACAGGATCGGCCAGACGCCCACGACGAAGTACCAGAAGATCTCCGCCGAGGCCAGCGTCGACCGCGGGACCTCCCCCTGGCCCATTCGCATCCACACCCAGCCGAGCACGCCGAGCGCGATCACCGCGTGCAGAGCGTGGAGCCCGACGATCAGGAAGAAGAAACTTCCCAGCGCACTCGAGCTCAGCGTCAGCCCCCCCGCCAGAAGCGAGAGCCACTCGCGACCCTGCAGCAGTACGAAGCCCGAGCCGAAGATGAGCGCCCCGAGCAGAAGCGTCCGCGCCATCTCCGGTCGGGTCCGGTGACGCCGGATCGCGACGAAAAGCAGCGCTCCGCTCGCGAGCAGGAGGCTGGAATTGAACGCGGTCTCGGCGATCGGCAGTCGCGGTTGGTCGAGCGGCGGCCAGATCACGGCCGAGCCGCGCATGATCGTGAATGCCGACACGAATCCGGCGAAGAACATCAGCTCCGTGATCACGAAGATCAGCATCGCGAACACCGAACTCGGCAGGAGTTGGGTTCGGGCCGAAGTTCGTGGAGCTCCTCGCTGGTGCAGGGGGATGGGCGCGACCAAAGAGCAGGTCTCCTAGTGTGCTTCCTCGTGAACGTGTTCTGCTCCGGCGGTGGCCGGTTCGTCCGACGAGGTCGCTCCGTCCATCCACGCCGGCTTGCTCCAGTACCGGCCGTGCGATTCCATCACGTCTGCTGCGGTGCCGGCGAAGAAGAGGAGCATGAACAGCAGCATGGTCGCGATGATGTAGGCCACGAACTTCGGAGCCACGTCGATGTGCATGAAGTTCTTGACGACGAGGTACGCCTTGACGACCGCGACTCCGAAGGCGGTGACCAGCGTGACTGTCTTGATCTCGAGCATCGGTCCGGCAACGCTGACGATCAGAAGCACGAGCAGAACCGCCCAGATCTTCACGTAGTTCGGGTGGTGAGCGTGCTCCGCGTGGGATGCGTGATCCGTCATCTGAAGGCTCCTACTTCGCGATGTAGAGAAGGGGGAAGAGGAAGATCCAGACGACGTCGACGAAGTGCCAGTACAGTCCGATCAACTCGACCCGCTGCAGCTCGAGGTTCTTTCGGGCAGTCTTCGCGATGAAGCCCATGATGATCACGCCGGCGATGACGTGCGCCGCGTGAATCCCCGCCGCCGTGTAGTAGAACGACCAGAAGGTGTTCGAGGCGATCGTGAAGCCGTGCTGGATCTCGTTGGTCCACTCGAAGGCCTTCACGGTGATGAAGATCAGGCCGCCGCCCATCGTGTACAGGAGAAGGCGAGCTGCCTTCGGACCATCGCCCGAATCGGCCGCCTTGTGGGCGAGCACGGCCGAGAGACTCGACGTCAGCAGCACCAGGGTGTTGAAGGCGCCGATCCAGGTATTCGTGTGCGCGGCTTGCTCCGCGAACGCGTCGTGCGCGAGCCGGTGCATGATGTACGAGCCGAGAAGTCCGCCGAAGATCACGATCTCCGACGCGATGATCCACCAGACGGCCAGTCGTCCGGTGGGCATTCCCGTGACACTGCGTCCGGTCGCGATCGGTCGGCTTGCTGCGGTCATCGCCCCTCTCCTCGCCTCTAGCTCGGCACGTTCTGCGGCCAGAAGTCGTCTTTGCGGTCGGGAACGCTGTACTCGTACGGGCCGCGATACACCGTCGGGAGTTCGGCCCAATTCCCGTGTGGGGGCGGCGAGTCGGTCGTCCACTCCAGCGTGTTGGCGAGCCACGGGTTCTTGTCGGCCTTTCGACCCCAGAGCAGGCTCGACGCGAAGTTGTAGAGAAACACGAGCTGGAATCCGAGCATGATGATGAGCGAGATCGTCGCGAACTGGCGCATCGCCTCCATCATCGGCGACGAGAGCTCCGGGAAGTTCGTGTAGTCGAAGATACGCCGGTGATCACCGAGCACACCCGTGGCGAAGAGCGGGATGAAGATCCCGTTGAACGCGATGAACGTGCCCCAGAAATGGATCTTCCCGAGCGTCTCGTTCATGTGCTTCCCGAACATCTTCGGGAACCAGAAGGTGATCCCCGCGAAGGTTCCGATGATCGCGATCGGGAAGAACGTGTAGTGGAAATGCGCGAGCACGAAATAGGTGTCGTGCAGATAGATGTCCGACCCGCTCGAACCGAGGAAGATGCCCGTGACACCTCCGACGAGGAACGTGGCGATGAAGCCGAGCGCCCAGAGCATGGGCGTGCTGAGGGTGATCGAGCCACCGTAGAGCGTGGCGATGAAGACGAACATCATCTCGGCGATCGGAATCGAGATGATCAGCGTCGTCACCGTGAAGATGTTCGCCATGCGCGGATCGATGCCCGCGACGAACTGGTGGTGCGCCCAGACGAAGAACGAGAGGATCCCGGTCGCGATCGCCGTGTTCACGACCGTCTTGTACGCGAAGAGCTTCTTGCGCGAGAAGACGGTGATGATCTCGGCCGTGATTCCGGTCGCCGGCAAGAGCACCACGTAGACCTCCGGGTGCCCGAAGAACCAGAACATGTGCTGCCAGAGGATCGGGTCGCCGCCGCGATTCGGATCGAAGAACGCGGTGCCGAGCTGCTGGTCGAAGAGCATCATGATCGCGCCCGCGATCAGGGGTCCCACGGACGCCATGAAGACGATGCTCGCGATCACGATCATCCAGACCACGATGGGGACGTCGGTGTACTTCATGCCGGGGGCGCGCGCGTTCATGGCCGTCGTGACGAAATTGATTCCGCCGAGCAGGAACGCCACGAACTCGAGCGCGATCGCAATCAGGAAGACCGAGGATCCGGTTCCCGTCAGGCTGTACTCTTCCTTGGCCATGAGCGGCGGATACATCGTCCACGCGCCCGCAGCGCCGCCACCGTCGACGAAGAACGAGACGAAGAGCACGACGGCCGACAGCAGGAAGATCTGGTAGGAGAGGCGATTGATCTTCGGGAATACCATGTCGTCGGCGCCGATCATCAGCGGGATCAGGTAGTTCCCGAATGCCGCGATCAGCACCGGCATCGCCACCCAGAAGATCATGATCGCGCCGTGGTTGGTGACGAGCATGTTGTAGTCGGACGGCGTGACGAGACCCCAACCGGGAATGCTCATGCCGGGGTACGCCATCTGCATCCGGAACACGTACGAGAAGAAGCCCGCGACGATCGCGAGCGCCATCCCCGTGAACATGTACTGGAAGCAGATGATCTTGTGATCGGTCGAGAGCAGGTAGTGCCGGACCCACGATTCGCGCGCGTGATGCGCACCGTGGTCGTGCCCGTGCTCCGCGTGTTCGACGGCCATCGCTACTCCCCTACACCGGACGACGAGCTGTGAGACGTGATCCAGGCGGCGTGAGCCTCGGGTGTCTCGATCACGACACGGCCTGGCATGAGCGCGTGCCCGACTCCGCAGATCTCGGCGCACTGGATGTCGTGCTCGCCGGTCGCAATCGGCTTGAACCAGCCTTTGACCACGCGACCGGGAATCGCGTCCTGCTTCAGCCGGAAGACCGGAACCGAGAAGCTGTGGAGAACGTCGCGCGACTCGAGGTGGAACTCGTAGGTCTTCCCGACCTGCAGGTGCAGGTCATCGACCGTGCGGATGTCGTCCGCCGTGTCGAGCCGACCGTCGGCGCCCGCATGGACGAAGCTCCAAGCCCACTGCTGGCCGACGATGCGCACGGATTCGTCCGTCGGCGGCATGTCTTGCTTGACGATGTACCAGACACGGACGGCGACGACGAGAATCACGACGTCGCACACCAGCACGAGGTAGTGCGGGATGTTGATCCACTTCTTCTCGGACTTCAGCTCCCCGGTGATGTACTGAGCCGGCACGCCGTCGCGCTTCTTGAAGCGCACGATGAGCCAGACGAAGATCACCTCGACGAGGACGAACCAGAACACGATCACGACCCAGAAAATCAGATCGATGATGAAATCTACGTTCGCGGCATAGCTCGAGATCGCGGGAACCCATCTCTCGATCATTCTCGCCTCACTGCTTCAAGATGACGAAGTAGAAGGCCGCCGCGACCCAAGCCACGATGCTCGCTGCGGTGATGGCGTAGACCCGCCACGCCAACTCCTCTGCCGAGTACGACTTCGCCATCGCTACTGCGCTCCTCCGATCTTGGCCCCGGGCAGCGTTCCGATGTGAGCGAGGACGTCCTTGATCGCCTGCTCGTCGGCGAGCAGCATCGACATGGCGCGCATGGCCGCGCCCCCGACGTCGCGCGGATCGCTGCCGCGGATGCCCTGCTGATAGTTCCTGATCTGGGTGAACTGGTACCAGTCGCTGGTGTGGCTGAGCGCCGGACCGCCGACGGGCTCCACGCCCTCTCCACCGAGCCCGTGACAGCCGGAGCAGGTCGCGTAGAGGGCCGCGCCCCGGGTCGGATCACCTCCGACCAGGATCGGTGCGGGGCGGACCCGGGGAAGCGCCGCGATGTACATCGCGGCGGACGAAACGTCGGCGTCGGTCTTGAGCCACCGGGCCATCGGTCGCATGCGCATTCCGCCGAGGTCGTCGAAGTGACTCGCGCGCACGCCGTCCTTGAAGTTGTGCAGCTGCTTCTCGACGTACCAGCGGTCTTGTCCGGCGATCGAGGGCGCGAGGAACATCGGATTCCCACCGCCGTCGGCACCGTGGCAGGCCGAGCAGAACTTGTAGAGCTCGGCTCCGCGCTCGGCCGTCTGAGCCTGAACCGGAGCCGCGAGCAGTGTCCCAAGGATCGCCAGGATCACGAGGATCGGCCGGTGCCTCATCCTACCTTCCCCCAAGGTTCCCCCCACGTCGTCCTCTCCCTCGCGCTCGCGATGCCCGGCACGGAGGGGATCGCAGTCGCTGTGTACTCGGAACGCCCGGAGAGGTCAAGGTGGCCAGCGGTATGACCGTACCTCTGGCAAAGCGACGAGGAATTTGCGTCTAGCCTCGGTCTCGGCCTTCGAGAAGTGACCGATAAAAGCGCTCGAGGCGCTCGGCCTGGAGCGCGATCGTGTGGTGTTCGAGGATCCGCCTTCGCGCCGCCTTCCCGCGCGCCTGCCAGCGCGCGGGCTCGCGCCAGAGATCATCGTATGCCACTGCGAGCGATTCCGGCGTCTCGTCGCAGAGGACACCGGTCTCGCCGCTCGCCACCGTCTCCGGCAGGACTCCGCGCCGGCTCGCGATCGTCGGGATCTCCATCGACATCGTCTCGAGCACGGCGCGACAGGAGCCGTCGGAGCCGGGAACCAGGAAGACCAGAGCGTCCATGAGCGCGAGCGTGTCGAGGTAGTCGTCGCGGCGATAGCCGGCTCGCACGACCGCGGGCTCGAGGCCGAGCCTCGCGATGGGCGCGTCGAGCACCTCGCGCGCGCGAGTTCCGCGACCGACGACGAGCAACCGCAGACCGGGCGCTTGCTTCCGGGCGAGCGCGAGCGCCTGAAGAATCAACTCGACCTGGCGGTGCGGCTGCAGGCGGGCGACGAGACCGACCACGCGTTGATCCGACCCCAGGCCGAACTCGCGGCGGAGCGTGTCAAGCGCGGCGCGCGGCGCGAAGCGACTCGCATCGACGACGCCGGGGACGACGCCGACGCGCTCCCGCCGTCCACCGACTCGCGCGCGGGCATCCTCGGCAAGGCGCTCCGACAGAACGGTGAGCCCATCGCATCCGCGCGGACCGTAGAGCCAGCGATTCCAGAACCCGCGCGCGAGGAGATCCCCGTGGCTCCAGGTCGAGACGACGCGCGCGCCCGTTCCCCGCGAGGCGAGCCGCGCCAGAAGGTGCGCGCGCGCGTGCTGCGCGTGCACGATCTGGTGTCCGCGCTCGCGCAGGAAGGCCCGAAGGCGCCGGACCTCGCCCCGGTCGCGGAGCGGAACGAAACCCTGTCTCCTGTGCGGGACGTAGGCGGGCTCGACGCCGCGCTCGCGGGCTCGCTCCGCGAGCGCACCGGCATGCCCCGGCGGTGGCTCGGGGAAGGCCGCGTCGACTTCGTGTCCACGCGCGCGAAGTCCGACGACGGCGTGCACCAGCGGCTCGGCGGGACCCGTCCACTTCCAGTCGCTGGTGAGCTGGAGGATCTTCATGGCTTCGGGAGCCGCTCTCGCTCCCAGAGCTTCGCGTACTTCATGAACACGTAGTACGCGCCGGCGATCGAGACGATGAACCCCGGAATTCCGCGTCGGAATCCCTGGCGAAGCAGGTAGCTCTTGAGAAACCGTGCGACCGGTCGGAGCAGCAGGTCACGCAGCCGAAAGCGCTTGCCGGACGCTTCGAGCGACGCCGCCATCCGCGAGGAGAAGCTGTCCATCGTCCGGATGTGGTCGGAGAGATTTCGGTAGTTCCAGTGCAGGAGTCGTCCGCGGAGTCTCTCGACCGGCCCGTCGAGCTCGACCCGGTCGTGGGGATCGAGACCTCCCCAGCGGCCGCGTGAACGGCGAAAGACGCGAAGCTGCCAATCGGGATACCACTCGCCGCGGTCGTGCCAGACCCCGAGGTAACGAGTCACGCGATCGAGCGCGTAGCCGACGACTCGACCCTCGTCTCGAGCCAGCGCGCCGCGGATGTTCGCCGCGAGCTCGGGCGAGAGCGCTTCGTCGGCGTCGAGGCAGATCACCCAGTCGCTCTTCGCGCGCTCGAGCGCGAAGTTCTTCTGATGCACGTAGCCGAGGAATGGCTGCTCGATCACCTTGTCGGTGTACTTCCGCGCGATCTCGCGCGTGCCGTCGGTCGAGCCCGAGTCCACCACGACGATCTCGTCGCAAAACGAGAGTGACTCGAGACAGCGCGCGATTCGATCGGCCTCGTTCAAGCAGATGACCACGGCCGAGATCGTCGGCGTCTTCACGACCGCATCGCTCATCCGCGGACCCGCTCGACCGTCAGCACGCCGCGGATCTTCGAGATCTGGCGCAGGACTCCCTCGAGGTGCTTGCGGTCCTTGACGGAAAGCTCGAAGAGCTGGATCGCGCGACGATCGTCGCTGGTGCTGATCTGCGCGCTGCCGATGTTCACGCCTTCCGCGGAGATCTTGTTCGAGACCGCGGCGAGCAGTCCCGGGCGATCTTCCGAGACGACTCGGACCTTCACCAGCCGGAACTCTCCCGGCGCGCTCTCCCAGCTGACGGGGACGCGGCGCTCGGGGTCGAGATGAAAGATCTTCGAGCAGTCGGCCGCGTGGACCGTGACGCCACGGCCGCGGGTGATGAAGCCCTCGACCGAATCCCCGGGAACCGGCGCACAGCACTTCGCAAATCGCACCAGGACGTTCTCCATCCCGGAGACGCGCACGTTTCCGGTGCCGCGTCCGACGGACAGCACCCGGCGCAGGAGCGATGGTTTCGGCTCCGGCTCGTCTTCGGAGAGACCCGAGATCTGGCGCGCGACCACACGCGCATCCAGCTTCCCGTAGGCGATCGCCTGCAGGAGTCCGTCGAGGTCACGCACACCGAGCGCTCGCGCCGTGGACTTGATCTCTCCGGCCTTGACGAGTTTCTCGAACGAGAGGCTGCGCTTGTGCAGCTCTCGCTGCAGTAGGTCCCGGCCGAGATCTCGAGCGCGCTCGACCTGTTCGGCCTTGAGCACGTGCCGGATGCGGCTTCGCGCACGCCCGGTGACGACGAAGTCGAGCCACTCCTGCCGCGGCCGCTGGTGAGGCGACGTGATGATCTCGATCGTGTCGCCGTTCGAGAGCTTGTGACGAAGCGCGACGAGCTGCCCGTTCACCTTCGCGCCCTGGCAGCGATTGCCGACCTCGGAGTGGACGGCGTACGCGAAATCGATCGGCGTGGCGCCGGCCGGCAGGGCCTGCACGTCTCCCTGCGGCGTGAAGACATAGACCTCGTCGCTGAACAGGTCGATGCGGACCGTCTCGAGGAACTCGTTGGGGTCCTTGAGCTGCTGCTGCCACTCCAGCAGTTGGCGCAGCCAGGCGAACTGCTGCTCGTCGCCCGCGCTCGTCGAGCCGGCGCCCTTGTACTTCCAGTGCGCCGCGATCCCGAGCTCCGCCACGCGGTGCATCTCCTGGGTCCGGATCTGCACTTCCATCCGCTCACCGAACGGGCCGATCACCGTCGTGTGTATGGACTGGTAGCCATTGGGCTTGGGCATCGCGATGTAGTCTTTGAAGCGCCCCTGAACCGGCTTCCAGAGTCCGTGGACCAGTCCGAGGCCCTCGTAGCAGGTGGACGGCGTCCCATCGACGATCACCCGAAACGCGATCAGATCGTAGATCTGGTCGATCGGCAGATCCTGCTGCTTCATCTTCTTGAAGAGGCTGTAGACCTCCTTCAGCCGGCCCGTGACCTCGCAGCGCAATCCGCGCTTGGCGAGCTCCACGTGGAGTCGGCCCTTCACGTCCTCGATGTAGCGGTCGCGCTCCGCCTTGGTGCCGGCGATCTTCTCCTCGATCTGCGCGCAGAGCTCCGGATTCAGGACGCGGAACGCCCGGTCCTCGAGCTCCTCCTTCATCCAGTAGATCCCGAGCCGATGCGCGAGCGGCGCGTAGATCTCGAGCGTCTCCTGCGCGATGCGCCGGCGCGAGTCCTCTTCCATGAACTCGAGCGTGCGGATGTTGTGCAGACGGTCGGCGAGCTTGATCAGGATGATGCGGATGTCTTTCGACATCGCGAGCAGCATCTTCCGGAAGTTCTCGGCCTGCGCCTCCTCACGGCTCTGAAACTCGATCTTCGAGAGCTTCGTCAGCCCGGCGACGAGGTCGCTGATCTCCGGACCGAATTGCGCGCGAAGGTCCTCGTCCGTCGCGAGCGTGTCCTCGACGGTGTCGTGCAGGAGCCCCGCCGCGACGGTCACGTGGTCCAGGCGCATCTCTGCGAGCAACTCGGCGACCGCGAGCGGGTGCGTCAGGTACGGTTCACCGGACAGGCGCATCTGGCCTTGGTGCACCTTCGCGGAGTAGACGTACGCCTTCTCGAGCAGCGAGACGTCGACGCCGGGAAAGTGCCCCTGCACCTGCTCGACGATCTCGTTGATGCGAGGCACCTAGGTGCGCTCTTGCCGCGCGTCGCGGATCACCCGTAGCAATTCGTCGGTGGCCTTGTCGATCGACTCGTTCACGATCCGGTGCTGACACTCCTGCGCGTAGCCGACCTCCTCGCGCGCGATCGCCAGGCGCTTGCCCGTGACGGCGGCGTCCTCGGTGTTGCGCGCGCGCAGCCGGGCCTCGAGCACCTCCAGCGTCGGGGGCAGGATGAAGACGCGCACCGCGTCGGGGAGCCGCGCCTGGAGTTGCCGCGCACCCTGGACCTCGACCTCGAGAATCAGATCGAAGCCGTCCCGGGTCGGCGCATCGACCGCGGCCCGGCTCGTCCCGTAGAGATTCCCCTGGTACTCGGCGTGCTCGAGGAACGCGTCCTTCGCGACGAGCGCGCGAAATCCGGTTTCGTCGACGAAATGGTAGTCGAGGCCGTCCCGCTCGCCCGGACGCGGCGCGCGCGTCGTGTGCGAGATCGAGAAGCGCACCCGCGGATCGGCATCGAGCACTCGGCGGACGATCGTGCTCTTGCCGACACCCGACGGACCGGACACGACGAACACGTTGCCGCGTCCGCTGCGACTCACGGCTCGAGGCCTTCGTCGTCGCGGTCGGCCAATCGCAGCGCGAGCGTCTCGGGTTGAACCGCCGAGAGCACGACGTGATCCGAGTCCGTCACGATCACGGAGCGCGTCTTCCGGCCCTGGGTGGCGTCGACGAGCTTGCCCCGCTGACCGGCCTCTTCGCGCAGGCGCCGGATCGGCGCGGCGGCCGGGCCGACGACCGCCACGACGCGCGCGGCGACCACGACGTTCCCATAGCCGACGTTCAAGAGCTTCACTCGACGTTCAACACCTGTTCGCGAAGTCTTCTCCTGCTCCGTCTTCAGCTCGACGACGGCTCGGGTCAGCTCCGTGTCGGCGGACTTGCTGCCGATCGTGTTGGTTTCTCGTCCGATTTCCTGCAGGACGAATTCGAGCTTTCGCCCGACCGCGCCGGACGCCTCGAGTGTCTCCGCGAACTGAACGAGATGACTGCGCAGGCGCACGGTCTCTTCGGTGACGTCCTGGCGGTCGACGTAGAGCACGACCTCTTGCTCGAGCCTCGAAGGGTCCGTCTCGAGCTCGGGAGCGAGGGCGGCGAGTCGCTTCTCGAGTCTCCCGCGAATTCCGGCGAGCACCGCCACGGCGCGGGACTCGATCTGACCGACGAGAATCTCGATCCGCGCGAGTCTCCCGCGCAGCTCGCGCACCAGCGCCTCGCCCTCGCGCCCGCGCATCTCCGCGGCCGCCGCGCACGCGTTCGAGATCGTCTCGAGGAGCCCCGGCTCGAGCGCTTCGATCTCGAGCTCCGGATCGCGGACACGCGAAACACCGGGAAGGGACAGAAGCCTCGCGGCCGTCAGATCCGACGGCAGGCTGAGATCGTGCGCGAGCTCCTGCGCCGCGCTCGCGTACCTTCGTGCCGCGTCGAGATCGAGCTCGAGGCGCGGTGAGAGCTCGCCGTCCTTCGGGAGCCGCACCGCGATCTCGACCTGGCCACGCTCGAAGAAGCGCGTCGCCGTCGCGCGCGCCGTGCGCTCGAGCGCGGCGAGCTCGCGGGGAAGGCGCACCCGCACTTCGAGGTGACGCGAGTTGACGGTGCGCACCTCGGCCGAGAGCCCGTGCGCGCCGTCGGCCCGGCCAAACCCCGTCATCGAGCTTCGACCCGTCCGCTGAACCTTTCCGCTCAACGCGACAACCCGCGGCGCGAGAGCTCCGCCTGCGCGCTCTCGACCTTGTCTTCGGGGCGCTGGCTGCGCACGAACGCGATCACCTCGTCGATTCCGTCCTCGAGCCGGACGCGTGCCTCGAAGCCGAGCGCGCTGCGGGCGTGCGACGGGTCGGCGAAGCAGTGGCGGATGTCACCGGCGCGGAAGCGCTCGGTGATCTCGGGGCGGATCCCGAGCTCGAGCCGTTCCGCGAGCAGCTCCGCCACGCGGCGGATCGTCGTCGGCCGCCCCGTCCCCACGTTGCACACGCGGCCTCCGCTGGCTTCGCAGCGAAGCGCGAGAAGATTCGCTCGCACGATGTCGGAGACGTGCACGAAGTCGCGCGACTGAAGCCCGTCCTCGGTGACGAGCGGCGGCTTCCGATTCAGGAGTCGCGAGCTGAAGATCGCCGCGACGCCCGTGTACGGGTTCGAGAGTGCCTGCCGCGATCCGTAGACGTTGAAGTAGCGCAGCGCCACCGTGGGAATCCGATACGCATTTCCGACCGCGAGAAAGAGCTCCTCGTGATCGCGCTTGGTGACGGCGTAGACCGACGTCGGAATCAGAGGCTTGGTTTCGGGCGTTCCGATCGCTCGCAGCTCGCGGCCACGCTCGTCCCTCACTTCCCACTCGCGCTTCTCGAGCTGGGCGTCGGGGCGCAGTCCCGGAGCCGCCGGCTTGCCGTCGACATCGACGTACGCACCCTCGCCGTAGATCGACATCGACGACGCCACCACCAGGCGGGCGACCTGCCCCTTGCGCGCGATGATCTCCTGCAGGACGACCGCGGCACCGAGCGAGTTCGCGGACACGTACGATTCGATCTCGTACATCGACTGTCCGACACCGACGGCGGCGGCCTGGTGATAGACCACCTCGATCCCGTCGAGCGCGGCGCGCACCGTCTCGCGCTCGCGGACGTCGCCACGACGGTACTCGGCGACGACGGTTCGCGTGCGCGGGCCAGTCGGCGTCCTTGCCGTGCACCTGCGGATCGAGCGAGTCGAGCACGCGCACGCGGTGACCGTCGGCCACGAGTGCGTCGACGAGATGCGAACCGATGAATCCGGCTCCGCCGGTGACGAGGATGTTCACGCCTTTGCCCCCTTGAATTGCGCGTCGGCTCAGGTTCCGGACAGTCCCGCGCTCGAGCTCTCGCCGGCGAGGTGCCAAGCGAGGATCTTGCGGTACTCGCCGCCACGCCGCCCGCCGAAGACGACGCCGAGCAGGATCTTCAGCATCACGATCCCGCGAAGCCGGAGGTACGCGGAGCGCGAGCGGTTCTTGCGGAAGAACAGGTATCGGCTGCGGTAGTACTCGATCCGGGTCCGGAGCGGCGTCTTCTTCTTGGTCGATTCGCCGTAGAGATGGATGACGTGCGCATCGGGCAGATGCACGATCCCGTAACCCGCGGCGCGGATGCGGTGGCACCAGTCGGTTTCCTCGAGGAAGAAGAAGTAGCCCTCGTCGATCATGCCGACCTTCTCGATCACCTCGCGCCGCACGAACAGGCAGGCGCCGAGGACGGCCTCGACCTCGTACCGGCTCCTCGTAGTGGACGAGCTTGCTCGGATAGCGGCGCGGGAGGAGCCGGCGGAGCAGCGACTGGCCGAGGAGCTCCGAGACCAGATTCGGCGAGTTGTGGATGCAGTTCTGCTTGGTGCGATCCGGGTTCAAGAGCTGCGGACCCACGACACCGACTTCGGGATTCTCGTCGAGGTAGCGAACACAGGCCTCGAGTCCGCCGGGCAGGACGATCGTATCGCTGTTGAGCAGGACGGCGTGCCGCCCGCGCATGACTTCGAGCCCGCGGTTGTTGCCGGCGCCGAATCCGATGTTCTTCGGCAGCGCGAGGATTCGCGTCTCGGGAAACTGGCGCGCGGCCGCTTCGACGGTGAAATCGCTCGATCCGTTGTCGACCAGGATGACCTCGTACGAGATTCCGAGCTTCGAAGCGGCAATCGAAGCCAGGCAATCGAGCACGAGATCGCGCACGTTCCAGGCGACGATCACGATCGACAGGTCGACGTTCACGTTCATGATCCCAACTCCAGATCGACGCTGCCGCGCCAGTCGCTCTGCGTCAGTGCCGCACGCGCCTCCGCGAGCACGCGCCCGGGCAGGAGCCGCGTCATGCAGCGGTGATCGATCGGACAGACCTTCAGCTGACACGGTGAGCACTCGACCGGCTCGCGAAGCAGCTTCGTGCGTTTCAGGTTCAGGTTGGTGTAGCCGATCGCCGTCGGGCCCATCAGGACGAGCGTGGGAACCTCGAAGGCGGCGGCGACGTGGCGGGCGCCGGCGTCGTTGCAAATCAGAAGCTGCGCACGAGAGAGCACGGACTTGAGCAACGACAGCGTCATGCGCTCGCCGCCGAGCGAGACGATTCCGGTTCCCGCACTCGCGACGATCGACTCGGCGAGCGCCTCCTCACCCGGTCCGTGCACGAGCGCGACCTGCGCACCGTCCGCGCGAAGCTCGCGCGCCACCTCCGCCACGTATTCGAGCGGCCAGAGCTTCGACGGACCGAAGCCAGCGCCCGGCGCGAGACATACGAGCGGCGCGCCTTTCGAGATGCCCGCGGCGAGGAACCGCGACTCGCATTCCGCTTCGGCCTCCGGCTCGACGAAGAGTTCGACATGGGTGCCGGTGTCCGGGCAGCCGATCCATCGCACCAGGTCCAGGTAGTACCGCTCCATCGCGGTCGGCACGAAGCGCCCGGCCTCGCGTGGAGCGGCGACGGCATCGGTCAGAAGCAGGCCGCGGCCGCCGCGCGCGTAGCCGAGCCTTCGCTTTGCGCGCGAAGCGAACGCCAGGAGCGCGCTCGCGAAGGAGTTCGGCAGGACGACCACCAGATCACTGCCGCGAAGCCTGCGAGCGAGCGCGAGGCGTGCGCGCAGCTTTCCGAGCACGCCGCGTGAAGCGTGGATGTCGTGCGGGACGAACTCGTCGATCCAGGTCGAGCCGCGCAGCACCGGGGCGAGCGAATGCCGTACGACCGCGCAGATTCGCGCCTCGGGGCGGCCTCGGCGAAGCGCCCGGAGTGCCGGGGTCGCCATCACGACGTCGCCCAGATGGTTAGGCAGGACGACCGATATTTTCTCTTTTTCTCCGGCCACTTAGTCCGACTCGGAGGCTCCCGGGAGGTGCGCGTTCCTCCTAGATACCCCGAGGCGGGTCCGCGGGCAACGCAGCCAGCAGGGAGAGCGCCGCGGCGGCCACCTCCTCGGGCTCGACGGCCCGCATGCAGGCGCGCACCGGGCAGCCCTCGCGGCACGGATTGCAGCCGACGTCGCGCCGCACGACCCGGCTCGGCACCCCCGGATAGGGCCCGTTCTCGATCGGGTCGGTCGGCCCGAAGATCGCGACGACCGGAGTCCTCGCGAGCGAGGCGAGGTGCATCGGACCCGAGTCGCAGCCCACGAACACGCAGGCGCGGGCGAGCAGGCAGAGGAACTCGGCGAGCGACTCGGTCGCCGGCGCGAGACGTGCCGCGCCCCCCGCCGCCGCGACGACCGCGTGCGCGGCCGCCTGCTCGCCGGGCACCGGTCCGAAGGCCACCAGACTCGGGATCCCCGCGCTCGCGTACAGCGTGTGCGCCACCTCCGCGAAGTGCGCGGTCTCCCAGCGCTTGTAGCTCGTCTTCGGACTCGTGCCGGGATGGATCAGCGCGAACCGCTCGGGAAGCGCTGGAAGCCCCTGGGGCGCGTCGCCCAGAGCCAGAACGCCCGGTTCATCGGGTACCTCGCCACCGAGAAATCGCACGAGCGCGGCGTTCCGCTCGAAGCGCGAGATGTGCGAGCCGTCGATGCGCAGCCGGTGGGTGAGCAGCCGTGCGCTGCCCTCCTTCGCGAACGGTCGGCCGTAGCCGACACGGGCCGGAATCCCCGCGGACCAAGTCAGGAAGGCCCCGCGGAAGACACCGTGAAAATCGATCGACAGATCGTAGGACCGCTCGCGCAGCTCACGAACGAAGGAGCGCAGGGTGCGCAACGCGACGCGCGGATGTCGAACTCGGAGGCGCCTTCGCGGCACGATCACGGTCTCGTCGAGTCCCTCGAGCCCGACCAGACCCGCGGCGGCGCGATCCTCGATCAACCAATCGATCTTCGCGTTCGGGTAGAGGCGCCGGACGCCCGCGAACGCGAAGCGAGTCCGCACCACATCGCCGAGCGCACCGAGTCGGACGACGAGCACGCGCTCGGCACGCAAAGGCGCTGGCAGGCGCTCCACTCGCACCGCGTTTGCGGCCCCCTCGATTCCCCCTAGCATCAGGCTCGATGGTCGCCCCTCGCCTGCTCTGGCGCTACATCCTGGTCGACGTCCTGCTGCACACCTTGCTGGGATTGTTCGCGATCACGCTTTTGCTCGTCGTGCAGAACATGCTGCGCTTTCTCGAGGACCTGATCGCCGCGGGCGTGGGCGTCGGTGCGCTCGGGCAGCTGATCGCACTGGTTCTGCCCGCCTACGTCGCCTATGCGATCCCGACCGCGCTGCTCTTCGGAATCCTGATCTCGTTCGGCCGCATGTCCGCCGACGGCGAGGTCATTGCGATGCGGGCCTGCGGCGTGAGCGTGCCGCGGCTGCTTCCCCCGGCGATCGCGCTCGGCGCGCTGGCGGCGCTGATCTCCGGCTTCATCCTATTCGACGTGCAACCGCGCGCCCGTCACTCGATGCGCGCGATGGTGCGCCAGCTCGCCGGCTCCCTGGACGTCGTCGAGGCGGGTCGCTTCGTCGTCTTCGGCGACCGCCTGCTCTACGTGCACGCGCTCGGCGACTCGAGCTGTCCGTACCAAGGCATCCTGATCGGCGACTCCGGCACCGACGAACGCAGCTTCTACACCGTCGCACGCTGCGGCTCGCTCACGGGCGACGCGAACGGTCGAGAGCTCGCGCTCCAGCTCCGCAACGGTTCGATCCACATGCGCGATCCCGATCCGACGCGCTACCGGCGGATCCAGTTCGAGACCATGCGCCTGTCGATCGACATCTCGCGGTACAGCGATCCGCCCGCGGGTGCGCGCGACCTCCGCTTCGACGAGCTTCTCGCTGCGAAGAAGCTTCCACCGGGCGACCCCGAGCGCGCGCGCCTGGAGGGCCGCCACGGGACGTGGGTCGACGTGCAGATCCACCGCCGCCTGGCGTTTCCACTCGCGTCGCTGGTGCTCGCGGTGATCGCCGTTCCGCTGGGAATCCGCCCGGTACGCGCGGGACGCTCGATGGGTGCGCTCACCGCGATCGCCGTGATGGCGCTGTACTGGGTGTTGTTCTCGCTCGGCGAGATGGCGGCCGAGCGCGGCGTTGGCCCCGCGTGGCTCGGGATCTGGACGCCCAACGTCGTCGTGCTCGCGCTCGGCATCTGGCTGGTGCGGCGCGTCTCGCGGAGCGACGGGTGACGCCTCGCGCCGTCCGGGACGTGCCTCCGGGCTACGTCGTGCACCGCGTGGCGGACGCGACGCTGGTCTTCGACGGAGCACTCTCGAGCGAACTCGTCGGACTCCGACTCGCCGATCCGCGCGCGCGCAAGCGTCTGTTCTCTCGCGCGCCACGCCGCGGCCGGGGGGCCGCACCGAGCATCGAGCTGCGGCGGGACGTCAGCGTGATCCTGCGACGTTACCAGCACGGCGGATTGCTCGGCGGTCTCACCGGCATGCTGCACCTCGGCCCCTCGCGTGCGCTGAAGGAGCTGCACGTCACTGCGCGCGCGGAGGCTTCGGGTGCGCCGGTCCCGCACGTGGTCTGTCTCGCGTTGTGGCCCGCGGCCGGACCGCTCTGGTCCGCGCTGATCGGCACGCGCGAGGAACGCGGTGCCCGAGACCTGCTCGACATGCTGCTCGCGAGCGAGAACCCGCGCGAGCGTCGCCAGCTGATTCGCGACGTCGGTTCGGCGGTGCGGAAGCTGCACGACGCAGGCGTCGATCACCGCGATCTTCAGCTCCGGAACATCCTGGTCGTCGAGGAGAACGGGCGCCGGCGAATCGTGGTGATCGACCTCGATCGCGCGATCTACCACCCCGAAGGGCGGCTCCCGAGCCGCATTCGCGCGCGCGGCCTCGGCAGGCTCGCCCGTTCGGTGGTCAAGAACGGCTTGTGGCTCGAGCGCGTCGGACGGCGCGAACTCGCCGCCTTCGCGCACGCCTACACCAACGGGGATCGCGCGCTGCGCGTCGACCTGTACCGATGGATTCGCGGAGAGCGGTGGAAGCTCGCGCTTCACCGCTTCCGCTACCGATTCATCCGCCCCGCCCCACCGATGTCAGCGGCCGCGCCTCCTCGACGAGCATGACGGGAATTCCGTCCTCGACGGGATAGGAGAGGCGGCAGGATTCACAGTCGAGCGACTGCTCCTCGCCGTCTTGCGCGCGCTGCACGGCGAGCTCGGACTCGCACTTCGGGCAGACGAGGATCCCGAGCAGCTCCGGATCGATCCGGCCGCTCAAGCGTGGCCCTGCCCGCGGATCAGCTCCGCAATTGCGCCCGCCTGCATCATCAGCTCTTCGAGCTGATCGAGCGGGAACTGACTGGCTGCGTCGCACAGGGCCTCGGCCGGATTCGGATGTGTTTCCAGAAAGACTCCATTCGCGCCGGCCGCGACGGCGGAGCGCAGTAGCACGGGGATGAACTCGCGAGGTGCACCGCCCGCAGGATCGGTGCTGGGAATTCCGTAGCGGCGAACCTGATGACCGGCATCGAAGACGACCGGGTAACCGATCTCCTTCATCACCGGGATCGCGGTCATGTCGGCGACGAGATTGTGATAACCGAACTGCGCTCCCCGCTCCGTGATCATGATGCGATGGCTGCCCGTTCGCTCGATCTTGCCGACCGGGTGCTTCATCGAGCCCGGCGCCATGAACTGACCCTTCTTGATGTTGACCGGTTTTCCGGTCTTCCCGGCGGCGACCAGGAGCGTCGTCTGCTGGCACAGAAACGCGGGGATCTGGATCACGTCGAGAACCTCACGGGCCGCCGCGAGCTCCTCGACGCTGTGCACGTCGGAGAGGACGGGGAGCTCGAACTCCTTCCGGATCCACGCCAGGGTTTCGAGCCCCTCCTCGAGCCCCGGGCCCTGATAGGAGAATTCGTCGCTGCGGTTGTCCTTGAGATAGGACGACTTGAAGATCAACGGAACGCGGAGCTTCTCGGAGAGCTTCTTCAGCCGCTCGGCGGTCATCGCCATCAGCGACTGCTTCTCGATCACGCAGGGCCCGCAGATCCACGCGAGCGGCAAGCCGTCCCCGAGTCGAACCGTTCCGGAGACGGAGTCGCCGACCTCGACGATGTGCATGGGCTTCAAGGACACTCCTCAGGGGGTCGGTTCGAGGATACGCCCGCCCCCGTGCGCACGCCAGACAGGCGTGCCGCAGGGCACGGCTCGGGTGCGGCTTCAGGAGATCTGCGCGAGGACCGCGGGCTTCAGGATCTTTTCGCTGCCCTCGACGCGGAAGACCTCGTCCACGCCTAGCTCCGCCCATGGGATCGGCGAGCCGTCCGCCCGCTCCACGACACAGCCGGCGTCGCGGATCATGCGGTAGGTGTCGACGGCGGATTTGCCCGCGGGTCGTGAGATAGCCCTCGACGAAGAGGGAGTTCGCGGGCCAGAGCGCGAGCGCCTCGAGCGAGCGCAGGTGCCCCTCGCGGCCCGCGCCGACCCGGACCTCGGCGCTCGGATTGGCGAGCCGCATCATCGCGAGCACGCGCAACGCGCGCTCGGGCGTGAGCGAGCCGTCGGACTGGACGGGGTTGCCCTCGATCGGCAGCAGGAAGTTGACCGGGATCGAGGGAACTTCGAGCGCGCGCAGCTCGAGCGCGACCGCGATCACGTCCTCGTCCTGCTCACCCATGCCGACGATCAACCCGCTGCACGCCTCGAGTCCCGCCGCGCGCGCGGCGCGCAGCGTCTGCAGCCGGTCGGCGTAGGTGTGCGTCGTGCAGATCTCGGGGTAGTGGCTCTCGCTCGTGTTGAGGTTGTGGTTGAACCGATCGACGCCCGCCTGTTTCAGTCGCCGCGCCTTGGCTTCGTCGAGCAGCCCGACGGAGACGCAGATGTTCACCGGAACTTCGGACTTGATCGCCTCGACGACGTCGACGAGGAAATCGATCTGCCGATCGGCCGGTCCCCGGCCACTCGCGACCATGCAATACCGGTACGCGCCGCACGCGTACGCGCTCTTCGCTTCGTCGACGAGCTCCGTCTTCGACTTCCACGGATACGGGCGCAGAGGCGCATCCGTGACCGCGGATTGCGAGCAGTAGCCGCAGTCCTCGGGACAGCGCGCGTTCTGCGCGTTGTTCAGGATGTGCACCTTGACGCGGTTTCCGAAGAACCGTTCGCGAACGATCCGCGCCTCGTGCAGGAGCGGAAGCAGCGGAAACTCCGGACCGAGGATGCGAAGCAGCTCGGATCTGGAGAGCGGGGGACCGTCGAGCGCGCGTCGGGCGAGTTCCATCTCGGCGCGCAGGATACCGCAAGCGGATCGCTCTTTGTCGCCGGAGCTAGGCTCCGACGCGTTCGAGCACGAACCGCGCGAGCGCTTCGGAGCTCGCCGGATCGACCTCTTCCTCGAGCACCCAGAGCTCACGCGCCTCGGGCCAGGCCGTGTCGAGCTTCACCGCGTCCTTCGACGTCGTGAGCCAGCGAAGGGCCGGGTCGAGAGCCGCGAGGTCGGAGCGGTCGTAGGCGTGGTGGTCCCGGAAGACGCGGCGAGCGGCGACCTCCGCGCCGAGATCGGCGAGCTCACGGGCGAGGCGATCGGGACGCGCGATCGCAGCCAAGATGCCGACGCGCGTGCCCCGCAGGCCTTCGATCGGCTCGCGCGCGCCGCCCGCGAGTCGTCGGACCCCGAGCTTGCGAACTTCGACGCGGAACCGCGGCACGTTCGCTGGCAGTCGCGCGGTACCGGGCGGTGCGGGATCGCCGGGTGACGCACGCGTGAACAACAACGCGTGCGCGCGGGAGAGCGCCGAGACGGGTTCCCGCAGCGGTCCGCGCGGCAGGATGTGCCCGTTCCCGAGGCCGAGCCGCGCGTCGAGACAGACCAGATCCAGATCGCGCGCGAGTCGGTGATGCTGGAAACCGTCGTCGAGCACGAGCACCCGGGCGCCGAAGGCCGAAATCGCGTGACGGCCCAGCTCGGCCCGGTGCACGCCCGAAAGCACGGGAACGCCGGGAGCGCTCGAGGCCAGCAGGACCGGCTCGTCGCCCGCCTCGGCCGCACCGAGCAGGATGCGTTCCCCGTCGGAGACGACGTTCGTCTGCCCGGTGCGGCTCCCTCCGACACCGCGCGCGAGCAAGGCGACACGCACGCCGCGCGCGTGCAGCGTACGCGCCAGGAATGCGGCCACCGGCGTCTTCGCGGAGCCGCCAACCGCGAGATTTCCGACCGAGACCACGTGCGCGTCGAGCCGCACCCGCGCGCGAAAGCCCGCTTCGTACGCACGTCGGTGTAGCCATGCCCCGGCCGCGTAGGGGATTTCCGCGAGCCGAAGCGGTGCGAGCAGCAATCGGCGCCCGAGCGTCTCGTGACTCTGCCAGAGCAGCGCGGGCACGTCAGCCCCGCGCCGCGAGCACGAGCTCGAGCGTCTTCTCGGTCGCGCCCCGGTGAGCGTCGATTCGCTTCGCGGCCTCGCGCGCGGGCGCATTGCGGTCGGGATCGTCCCAGAGCTCCAGGAGCACACGCGTGAGTCCCGCCGCGTTCTCGATCCGGTGGAGCACACCGAGCGGAGCGAGCAGCCCCTCCTGCGTGCGCTGATTCTCGGTATGGGGTCCGTGCACGACGACCCGCCCCGCCTGCACAGGCTCTACCAAGTTGTGTCCGCCGACGTGCGCGAGCGTGCCGCCGACGAAGACGAGATCGGCGAGCCCGTACAGGTTCGCGAGCTCGCCGACGCTGTCCACGACGACGACTTCGGCGTCGGACGCGCCCTGCGAGCGCAGCCCCGCATGCGCGCCGTTCCGGCGCGCCGACTTGGCGACATCGGAGGCGCGTTCGGGATGGCGCGGCGCGAGCACCAGCCGCAGCGTCGGCGCACGCGCGGCGCGAAGTTTTCGCCATGCTTCGAGCAGCGCCTCTTCCTCACCCGGATGCGTGCTCCCACCGACGAGAAATGGCCCGGCGCCGAGCGCATCGACGAGATCTTGTGACGGCTCGGACGGAGCGCCCCGATCGAGCTTCAGGTCGCCGACCACCGAGCAGCCCGACGCGCTCGCCCCGAGTGCGACGAAGCGCTCGAGATCGAGCGGGCTCCGGGTGCCGATCCGGTGCACGCGCGCAAGCAGCGGCGAGAAGAAGCCGCGCAAGCAGCTGATACCGCGGATAGCTGCGGTCCGAAATCCGCGCCCCCGCCATGATCACGCGCGTCCCGCGCTTCTCGGCCGCGTGGATCAGGATCGGCCAGATCTCGGTCTCGACGAGAACCACGACCGCGACGCGTGCGCGCGAGAGCGAGAGCTGGATCAGACCCGGCACATCGAGCGGCATCAGCCGCGTCCGGACGCGCGGCAGACGCGCGCGCAGTCGTCCACGTCCGTTCAGCGTCAGCGCGGTGGCGATCACGGGCACGCCGCGCTCCGCGAGCGCGGCGACGAGCGGCGCCGCGGCCTCCGCCTCCCCCACGCTCGCCGCGTGCACCCAGACGGTGCCCTCGGGCATGCGCGAGAGCGGGCGCAGACGCTCGAGGACCGACGCGCGGGGACCGAACAGGCCGATCGCCCAGGCGAGGAATAGCAGCGGCGATGCGATCCCGATCGCGAGCAGAAGCAGCACGTGGTAGGCGTAGATCACGCGCGCCCCGCTACCTCGAGCGCGAGATCCGCGACGCGGTCCGCCGCTCCCGGCGTCCCGAGCGTCGCGATCGCGGCCGCGAGATCGGCACGCATCTCGGCGCGCGCGGCCGGATCTCGGATCAACCGCGCGACCAGTGCCGCGAGCGCCGCCGGGCGCGCGTTCATCTGGATCCGCTCCGGCACGATGCCCGCGCCGGCGATCAGGTTCACCATGCAGCTCGAAGGCACGCGCGCGATCCGGCGCGCGAGCTCGAAGGTCAGCGGGCTCGTCACGTGCGCGACCACCAGCGGAATGCCGAGAATCGCCGCCTCGACGGTGGCCGTTCCGGCCGCGCTGATCAGACAGGTCGAGACGGCCATCGCGTCGTGCGAGCGGCCACTGACGACGCGCACCCAGTCGGGCACTTCGAAGTCCGCCGCGTCGAGCGTCGAGGCGACGATCAGCTGGATCTGCAGCTCCGGAAGCGAGGCGTGAAGCAGCTTCGCGGCCTCGCGCAGAACCGGCCAGTTCCGTTCCACTTCGTTGTGTCGGCTGCCGGGCAGGAGTCCGAGGACCGGCTTCGAAGGATCGAGTCCGAGCTCACGCGCGAGCTCTTCGCGGCCCAGGCCGCCTGCGAGATCCGCGAGCCGGTCGATCAGGGGATGCCCGACGAAGCGCGCGTTCACGCCCGCCGCGCGCAGGATCGCCTCCTCGAACGGGAAGATCACCGCGACCGCGTCGGTGCGGCGGGCGAGCTTGCGCACGCGCCCGGGACGCCAGGCCCAGACCTGCGGCGCGACGTAGTAGAGCACCGGAACGCCGCTTCGCTTCGCGACCGAAGCGAGCGGGAGGTTCAAGTCCGGCGAGTCGACGAAGATCGCGAGATCCGGTCGCGGATCCTCCGTGAGCGATCGACGCAGACGCGTGTAGGCCCCGAGCAGACGTGGCACGCTGCCGAGAACCTCGACGAGCCCCGCGATCGCAAGCTCCGATTGGGGCACGATCGGCGTGAACCCGACGGCCGCGAGCGCCTTGCCGCCGAGGCCGAAGATCTCGAGATCGAGCGCGCGCTTGCGCAGCGCCTCGACGAGCGCCGCCGCGTGCATGTCGCCGGATGCATCGGCGGTCGACAGGAAGATCCTCAACGCGGCACTCCGTCGGGCCCGACGTCGATCGGCTCGATCGCCTCCTGGATTCGGAGCGCGAGGTCGAGCGCGCGATAGCCGTGCTCGCCCGAGACCTCGGGCTCCGCGCGCGTGCGCACCGATTCCGCGAACGCGCGGTCCTGCGCGAGCAGCGCATCGGCCGCGTCGAGCTCGATCTTCTCGGCGGTGATGCGCGGCGGCTCTGCGCCGCCGGGCAGGCCCTGCCGCCGCACGATCGTGATCTTGTTCTCGCCGAGGTCGATCGAGACGTAAGCGTCGGACTGGAAGAGCCGGACCTTGCGAAGTCGCTCGAGCGAGACGCGGCTCGCCGTCAGATTGACGACACAGCCGTTCGCGAGACGGAGCCGTGCGTTCGCAATGTCCTCGGTCTGCGAGAGCACCGAGACTCCGACCGCCTCGACGCGCTCGACCTCGTGCCCTGCGAGCTCCGCCACGATGTCGAGATCGTGGATCATGAGATCGAGCACGACCGACACGTCGGTCGCGCGCGCAGGATAGGGCCCGATCCGGTGCGCCTCGATGAAACGCGGGCGCGTGAGCGCGGGTCGGACCGCGCGGAACGCCCGCGAGAAGCGCTCGATGTGCCCCACCTGCAGGATCCGGCCGCCCGCCTTCGCGCGCTCGACCAGGCTGCGCGCGTCCGAACGCGTGGTCGCGATCGGCTTCTCGACCAGCACGTCGAGGCCGGCATCGAGCAAAAGACCCGCGACGCGCGCGTGCTCCACCGTCGGCACGGCCACGCACGCCGCGTCGGCTGCGGCCGCCACGCGTTCGAGGGACTCGAGCACCGGCACACCGTGCTTCCCGGCGATCTCACCTGCACGCGCGAGATCGACGTCGGCGACGCCGGCGAAGTCGAGAACGCCCTCGGACGCGAGCGAAGCGAGCTTCTCGGCGTGCAGCCGGCCCATGTATCCGACACCGACGACGGCGATGCGCGGTCGCGTCACGACGATTCCGGCTCGAGACCGACGATGGTGATCGACGCGGCCTCGGCCTGCGCGAGCGTTCGCGGCTGTTCGAGCACGAGCGTTCGACCGCTCTCGAGCCCGATCGCGCGAAGCCGGCACTCGCGCGCGATCTCGATCGTCCCGGGTCCGATCACCGGCACGTCGAAGCGCATGTCCTGCTTCGGCTTCGCGGCTTTCACGAGCACCGCTCCGGAGCCGAACTCCGCGCCGCGGCGAAGCATGCGGTCGGTGCCCTCGAGCGCCTCGACCGCCAGCACCGTTCCCTGCCGGACCAGGCAGGCCTGCCCAACGTCGTGGACGCCCAGGCTTCGCACCACCTGCATGCCGAGCGTGAGGTCCGCGCGAAGCGCGTCGTCGATCTCTCCGCCGCAGAGCACGCCCGGGCGCACCATGCGCTTCTCGAGGTAGCGCGTCGATTCGACGACGGAGAGGCCCTCCGACTCGAGCTCGCCCGCGACCGCGCGCAGGATCGCATCGTCGCCCTTCGCGGCGAGGCTCGCGAGCAAGGCGAGCGCGCGCGTGTCGGGGCGCAGGCGACTGGGATCACGCAGGATCGCGGCCTTGCTGACCGCGCCCGCCAGGATCACCTCGCGCGCGCCCACGTCTCGAAAGAACTCGATCAGCGCGCCGAGCTGCCCCGCGTTCAGCCAGCGGAACGGACCGTCGGCCTCGCGCTCGATTTCGGGATCGGTGTTGTCTTCGATCGCCGCGATCGCGACGCGGAGCCCGTGCTCGCGCGCGGCCTGGGCGACCTCGAACGGCAGCGGCCCGCTGCCCGCGATCAGTCCGAGCACCGGCTTCGTCACGCGCCTAGCGCCGTCGAGCGAAGCCGCGCTCCGACTTCTCCAGGAAGGCGACCATGCGCTCGGCCTCGGAGGAGTCGGGAAGCTCGGCGCGCACCTTCGCGAACGCATCGCGCGCCTGAAGCCCGTCGCGGAAGATGATCCGGAATGCACGCTCGACCGCGTCGATGCGCTCCTTCGCGAAACCCCGTCGCTCGAGATTGATGCGGTTCATCTTCACGATTCGGGCGGGATAGCCGTTCGCGAGCGTGAACGGCGCGGCGTCCTGCATCAGGCCCGACATCCCGCCCACCATCACGGATTCCCCGACGCGCACGAACTGCTGCACTGCGACGCCGCCCGCGAGATACGCGTAGTCCTCGACGATCACGTGGCCCGCGAGCATGACGTTGTTGGCCATGATCACGTGACTTCCGACGTTGCAGTCGTGGCCGACGTGCACGTTCACGAGCAAGAGATTGTCGTCTCCGATGCGGGTCGTGCCCCCGCCGGCCGCCGTGCCGGGATGGATCGACACCTGCTCGCGAATCACGTTGCGCGCGCCGATCGTGAGCCGGGTGGGTTCGCCCTTGTACTTCACGTCCTGCGGGATCTCGCCCACCGTCGAGAACGGGAAGATCACCGAGCCCGCGCCGACCTCCGTGTGCCCGGCCACCACGGCATGCGAACGCAGGCTCACGCCCTCTCCGAGAATCACGTGCGGGCCCACCACGCAGAACGGGCCGATCTCGACGCCCTCGCCGAGCTCGGCACCGGCCTCGACGATCGCGGTCGGGTGTATGCGTTTCATTCGCCCTCCTCCGCATCCCACTTCACGAATGCAGCCAGAAGAACCGCCTCGGCGACGGCCTCGTTGCCGACGGTCGCGGTGCCGGCGAAGCGCACCATCTTCGGTCGCACGCGAAGCGGACGGACCAGAAGCCGCAGGACGTCCCCGGGGACGACCTGGCGTCGGAAGCGCGTCTCGTCCACGCCGACGAGCACGGTCATCATTCCGACGTTCTCGGGAAGGGCGTTCATCGCCCAGATGCCCCCGGCTTGCGCCATCGCCTCGATGATCAGCACCCCGGGGAAGATCGGCTGATCGGGAAAGTGGCCGGTGAAGCACGGCTCGTTCGCCGAGATCAGCTTCTCGGCCAGTACGTGCTGCTCGGAGAGTTCGACCACCCGATCGATCATCAGCATCGGGAAGCGGTGCGGCAAGAGCTCGCGGATCCGCTCGATGCCCATCGGCACCTTGTCCACGTCAGTTCTCGTTCAGCCGCTTGATCACGAGGTCGGTGATGTCGAGCGATTCCGGCGAATACAGCACGCCGGGCGTCGAGCGGTCGAGCACGAGATCGAAACCCTTCGACTTGCCGATCTCCTTGACGGCCTCTTCGAGCTTCTTCGCGAGCGGCGCGAGGAGCTTGCGGTTCTGCACCGCCAGCTCGTCCTTCGCGGCCTGGAAGTCGCGCTCGAGATCGCGCTGACAGCTCTGGAACTCGATCATCCGCTCCTGGATCACGTCGTCCGCGAGCACGAAGCGCTGCGCTTCGATCTCCTCCTGCAGCTTCTTGCAGCGGCTCGAGCGCGGCTCGAGCTCCTTCTTCTTCTTCTCCTCAAGCTGCGTCAGCGCGGTTTCGGCGGCCTTGCCCCCGTTGCTCGAGAGCAGCGCGCGGCGCTGATCCACGACCGCGAGCTTGAATTCCGCCGATGCCGCCAGCGCCGGAAGCAGGAAGCCGAGAGCGAGGCCGAGGGTCGTCCCGGCGCGAAGAATGCGGATCTGCATGAAACCTCCTTGATCGAGAGCTACACCGTGCCGTTTCGGCGCGGAGAGGGAAAGTCCGGACTCGAGCGCCTCAGTAGTTCTGGCCGCCGAGAGAGAATTCGAAAACCGAGCCGTCCTCGTCCTCGTAGGGATCGAGCGGGAATCCGAGCACCACCAGGATCGGCCCGAACGGGCTGAACCACTGGATTCCCGCCCCGGTGCCGAATCGGAAATCGGCGGGATTGATGAAATCGTCCTCCGCGAACGAGTTTCCCATGTCGAGGAAGATCATGCCGGAAAGACCCATCTCCTCCGAGATCGGGAACTGCAGCTCCAGGTTCACGAGCATCATCGAGTTCCCGCCGATCACGTCGGTCGCGTCGAGGTCGTTGAAGTCGTCGATGTCCCTGTCGTCGACGCTATTGCACTCGTTCGGACCGAAACGGCAGAAATCCGGACCGATCACCGAGTACCCGAACGGGGAGAACGCGACGTCGGGGCCGTCGGTCGCCTGGGTCTGCTCGAGGATCGTCCGCCGCGGGCCGAGCGAGCGCTGCTCGAAGCCCCGGACCTGGAACGCGCCGAGACCGCCGAGGAAGTATCGCTCGGTCAGTGGAAGCTCGAGATCGCGATCGATGTTCCCGAGCGCGCGAATCTGGTTGTTCGGGTCCAGCGCGAGAAGCGCTGCGCACTCGGACATGGGGTCTTCGCCGCAGCCGGGCAGGTCGTAGTCGGAGATGTCGTTCCAGGGCAGCGCGTAGCCGACGCGCGAGTTGAAGACGAAGGTCGACTCGAACGGCATCCACCTCCCGAGCGGGACGAAGTGCGTCGTGCGGCCTTCCAGTCGCAGGAACTGGGAGAAGCCGCCGAGTCCGGCGAAGTCGACGTTGATGCCGCGTGATGTGCCCGGATTTCGGGAACCGGATGTCGTCGCGCGTGTCGCGACGCAACGAGAGGTTCACGAGCGATGTCGTCGTGTCGCCCTGGTACTCCTCGCGCTCGAGAAGCGACGCGGCCTGGAACTCCTCGAAGCCCGAGACCTTCCGGCTCGCGAACGAGTAGCCCGTGCTGACGAAGGTCTCGCCCTCGTCGAGCGGATAGCCGACCGAAACCGCGAAGCCGGATTGCTCCTGATCGAAGTCGTTGTACTCGCTCTTCGAGCTGTTCAGCGTCAGCGAGAGCGTGGCGGCCGATCCGAGCACGTACGGCTCGACGAAGCGGACGTAGTAGTAGTGGTTCTGGGAGCCCATGTCGGCTCCGGCCGAGAGCGAGCGACCGGTTCCGAAGAGATTCTCCTGGGTGATCGATCCCGAGACGATGAACCCGTCGACCGATCCCACGCCTGCGCCGAAGCTGAAGCTTCCCGTCGGGCGCTCGACCAGGTCCACGGTCATCGCGACGCGGTTCGGAACGTCCGTCGGCCGGGCCCGGACCTCGACCTCCTCGAAGTACCCGAGCCGCTGGACGCGCATCTTGCTGTTCGCGACCGCCTGCGCGGAGTAGAGCTCCCCCTCGTTGATCGAAAGCTGGCGACGCACGACGGTGTCGGCCGTGCGCACGTTTCCGTTCACGTCGATTCCCTCGACGAAGTAGAGCTCGCCCTTCTTGACCTCGAACGAGGTCGCGATCTCCTTCTTGTCGGGATCGACGTTCGTGATCGGATTCACCGACGCGTCGAAGAAGCCGCGGTCGGCGTAGTACCCGCGGAGTCGATCGACGTCGGCCGAGAGCGTCGAGCGGCTGAAGACCTCGCCGGGGTGGAGCTCGACGAGCCCGAAGAGCTGCGCGCGGTCCATCGTCTCGTCACCGAGGATGTCGACGGTCCCGACGACGAACTGCGGCCCCTCGGCGATGTCGACGGCGACGACGATCCCCTCCTCGGAGACGCTCACCTCGGGCTGCCCGATCGAAACGCGGACGTAGCCCTCGTCCATGTACAGGCGTTGGATCTTGTCGAGGTCCTGGTAGAAGATCGGCTCGGCGTACAGCCCCGAGTTGTCCCAGAGCTGCGAGACGTACGACGTGAAACCCCACGTCTTGGTCTGCATCACCTTCTCGAGCCGACCGTCGGAGAGCGCTTCGTTCCCGCGGAAGTCGATCTCGGTCAGGCGCAACTTCTTGCCCTCGACCACGTCGAAGTTCACGCCGACGGATCCCTCCCCCATCGGCTCGAGCACGTACTTCACCTTGGCCAGGTAGTACCCCTTGGCCTGGTACTGCGCCTCGATGCGCGCGGCGTTCTCGAGCAGCAGCGGGTAATCGACGGTCGATCCGACCGTGATGGTGAGCTTCTCCTTGATGTCGTCGGAGCCGAGTTCCTCGTTTCCGGTGATGCTGACCTGTCGGATCACCGGGTTCTCGACGACGACGTAGCTGACGATCGCGCCGCCGTTCGCGGCGCGCGTCACCTCGATGCGCACGTCGTGAAAGAAGCCAAGACCGTAGATGCGGCGCACGTCCTGCGCGATGCGCCCGCGGTCGAGGGGTTCGCCGACCTTCGTGCCGATCACCGCCTTGATCGCGTCCGGTTCGATCCGCCGGGTTCCCTCGACGATCACCTCCTGGACGATGGATCCGCGCTCCTCGAGTGCGAGCTCGGCGTTCGACTCCGAAGCGAGGTCGGTCGGCCCGGGCTCTTGCGCGAGGGCCGCGCTCGCGAGCACGAGCGCAATCGCGTGCGCGAAGGCGCGCGCGCATCGGCCGATCCGGAAGCGAGATCTCGATGTTCGCGCGCGTCCCATTCCCTCTACACCGTCCCGCGTCCTAGGACGCGAGTCGCCCCTCGACGAGATAGCACTTCTTCGCAAGACGATTCGCGAGCTTCTCGTTGTGGGTGACGAGCACCAGCGCCGTACCTGCATCGGCGTTCAGCTTCAGGAAGAGATCGACGACTTCATCGGCCGTGTGAGGATCGAGATTCCCGGTCGGCTCGTCGGCGAGCACGACCGACGGCCCCTGCACCAGCGCGCGTGCGATGGCGACGCGCTGGCGCTCACCGCCCGAGAGCTTGCCCGGCCCATGACGCAGGCGGTGCCCGAGCCCGACGGCGGTCAAGATCGCCCGCGCTCGGTCGCGTGCTTCGCGGCGCGAAACGCCCGCGAGCAGGCAGGGCATCATCACGTTCTCCTCCGCGTCGAACTCGGGCAGCAGATGGTGGGACTGGAAGACGAAGCCGAGCGTGCGATTGCGGAACTCCGCGACCTCGTCGGGCGGAAGCGCCGTCAGGTCGCGGCCCCCGTACAGCACCTGTCCCGAGGTCGGTCGGTCGAGGCCCCCGAGCACGTGCAGGAGCGTGGACTTCCCCGCGCCCGAGACTCCGAGCACCGCCACCGACTCGCCGGGTGCGAGCCGGAGATTCAACCCTGACAAAACCTCGATCGTCTCGTCGCCGAGCTGGAAGCGCTTCACGACGTCGCGGGCTTCGAGCTCACTCATATCGCAGCGCCTCCGCGGGATCGAGGCGCGAAGCCTGCCACGAGGGCAGAAGCGTCGCACCGATCGAGAGTACCATCGCGATGAGCGAGATCAGGGCGAGCTGCGTGGGCTCGACCGCGTGGGGGAGTTCCTGGAGCTGGTAGATGTTCGGCGGTAGCACGTCGAAGCCGAAGGTCCGCTCGACGATCGATTGGATCACGTCGAGGTTCTGCGTGATCACGAGCCCCATCCCGACCCCGAGCGCGAGCCCGGCGACGCCGATCAGGAAGCCCTCGATCGCGAACACCCGCAGAATGCCGTCGTCCGTACAGCCCATCGTCTTCAGGATCGCGATGTCCTGACTCTTCTCCATGATCATCATGATCAGCGTCGCGACGATGATGAATCCCGCCACGACCATGATGAAGCTCAAGAGCACGAACATCATCACGCGTTCGGTCTTCAGCGCCTGGAAGAAACCCGGGAAGTATTCCTTCCAGTCGCGCGTGTAGTACACGCCCGCGTCGCCGAGCGCGTCCTCGACGTCGAGCGCGGTCGTCCTCGACGTGTAGGCGTCGCGCGTGCGCACCTCGACGCCCTGCGAGACGTCGCCGAGCTTCATGAACTTCTGCGCGGCGGGGAGGCTCGAGTACACGAAGCCTTCGTCGAACTGGAAGAAGTCGGAGCGGAAGATCCCGGCGACGCGGAAGCGCTCGAGCCGCGGCGCCGGTCCGAGCGGCGTCGGAGCGCCGCCCATCGGCGAGATCAGGACGATCGCGTCGCCGGTACGCAGCAGAAAGCGATTCGCGAGCTCGGCGCCGACGATCAGGCCGGGCAAGCGCTCGATCTCGTCGCCGTCGGGATTCGGCGCGAGGTCGTCGAGCGAGCCCGCGCGAATCGTCTCGACGAGCTGGGTCGCGTCGGCCACGGTGCCCGGATCGATGCCCTTGAGCACGATCGCCTGCAGCTCGCCTTCGCGCCCGCGCAGGATCGCGTCGGCGGCGAGGAAAGGCGTCGCACCGAGAACGCCCGGCACCTCGAAGCACCCGTTCGCGGACGTCGAGGTAGTTCGGGTACGCACCCTCGCGCGAGAGCACCGAGAAGTGCGCGCGCGCGCCGACGATCTTCTCCTCCCACATCGAGGAGAAGCCGTTCATCACCGACAGCACCACGGTGATCACCGCGACGCCGAGCGCCACGCCGACCACGCAGATCACCGAGATGATCGAGATGAACGTCTGGCGCCGTCGCGCGACCAGGTAGCGCAGCGAGATGAACCACTCGACCGGACGCGTGCGCCGGTGCTCGACGAGTCCGGCGATGACGAGCGGCCAGACGCCGAGCGCGGTCAGCAGCAGGAGGGACGCGGCGATCGAGACGGCGGCCTGTCCGGTGTCCGCCCAGCCCGGAGTGAGCAGGCCGATCAGGAACAGAGCGCCGCAGACGGCGAGCACGGCGCCCGAGAGCCAGGTCAGCGCGCGGTGGAGTCTTCGCGCGCGCACGAGTCCCCAGGCGACGAGCGCGGTCGCGAGCTGTCCGGCGGGTGGCGCGAGCGGCGCCGGCGCTTCGAGCCAGATCGCCAGGATCGCGGCGAGACCGGTCGCGACCCGCGATCCAGGGCAGCGCGACGCGAGCGGGCCGCACGAACCGCAGGAAGTGCCCGAGGATCATCGCGGCCGAGCCCGAGAAGAACACGAACATCAGCCCGAATCCGAGCGCGATCAGCGCGACCAGGCTCGCGGACACGAAGCCGAGCGAGCGCGAGACGATCTCAATCATCGCGCGGCCGCAGGTGCGGGAAGAGCTTCACCTCGCGCAGGTGACTCGCTCCGGTGAGCATCATCGCGAGCCGGCCGATGCCCAGACCCATCCCGCCCGTCGGCGGCATGCCGTGCTCGAGCGCGCGCAGGAAGTCCTCGTCGAGCGGCTGCGCGCCGACGTCGCCCGCCCGGCTCGCCTCGAGCCTGTTCCAGGAACCGCTGGCGCTGATCGTCCGGATCGTTCAGCTCGCTGAAGGCGTTGCAGATCTCGATTCCGCCCATGAAGCCCTCGAATCGCTCGACCATCTGCGGTCGGCTCGCCTCGCGCTTGGCGAGCGGCGAGAGCGCGGCCGGGTACTCGATCACGAAGGTAGGCGAGATCAGGCTCGGCTCGACCGTCTCCGAGAACACGTCGTCCACCAGCCCCGCCCAGCTCGTCGCCGTAGACGGATCGACGTTCGGCACGCCCGCTTGCTTCACCGCCCTTCGCGCAGCGTCTCGAGCGTCGGTCGCGGCGTGAATGTCGATCCCGCAGGCCTCGCGGATCAGGTCGGCCATGGCGCGGCGCGGCCAGGGCGGGGTCAGGTCGAGCTTCCGGCCCTCGCGCTCGATCGAGAGCGTTCCGAGCACGCGCTCGGCCGCGTGCGCCACCATGCTCTCGACCAGCTCCATCATGTCCTCGAAGTCGGCGTAGGCCTGGTAGACCTCGAGCATCGTGAACTCGGGGTTGTGCTTCTTCGAGACGCCCTCGTTGCGGAAGTCACGCCCGATCTCGTAGACGCGATCGAGCCCACCGATCACCAGGCGCTTCAGGTACAGCTCGAACGAGACGCGCAGGAAGAGCGTCTGGTCGTAGGTGTTGTGCACGGTGGTGAACGGGCGCGCGTTCGCGCCGCCGTAGATCGGCTGCAGGATCGGCGTCTCGACCTCGAGGAAGCCGCGTCCGTCGAGGAAGTCGCGAATCGCGCTGATCATGCGCGAGCGCATCACGAAGATCTGGCGCGACTCGGGATTGGTGAGCACGTCGAGGTAGCGCTGCCGATAGCGCGCCTCGACGTCCTGCAGGCCGTGGAACTTCTCGGGCAGCGGCCGGTACGACTTCGCCAGAAACCCCTGCTCGCGCGCTTCGATCGTCAGCTCGCCCTTCTGCGTGCGCACGAGCGCCCCGCGCGCGAAGATGAAGTCGCCGACCTCGTACAGCCGGACGCGCTTCCCAGACGGCGTCGCCGAGCGCGTCCTTCTTCAGCCAGACCTGCAATCCCTCGCCATCGCCCTGGAGGGTCGCGAACGCCATCTTGCCGAACGAGCGCAGCGCGACGATCCGTCCCGCGATGCAGAACGTGACCGCGGCCTCGGCGAGCGCAGCGGCGTCGGCGCTGCCGAAGCGCGCGAGGATCTCGGGAATCGAGGTGCGATCGCGCGGCACGCGCGCCGGAAACAGATCGACGCCGTGCTCGCGCAGCCGTTCGGCGCGCGCGCGCCGCGAAGCCAGGATCTCCTGCTCGGTCGCCACGGGCTACGCGTCTCCTTGCAGAAGATAGGCGCGGATCAGCTCGTCGAGGTCGCCGTCGAGCACGGCCGCGGCGTTGCCGATCTCGAAGTCGGTGCGGTGGTCCTTCACGCGCTGCGAGGGGTGCAGCGTGTACGAGCGGATCTGCATGCCGAAATCGATCTTCTTCTTCTCGCCGGCCACGCGCTCGACCTCGGCCTCGTGCTCGAGCCGCGCCTTCTCGTAGAGCTTCGCGCGCAGGACCTTCATCGCGTGCGCCTTGTTCTTGTGCTGGCTGCGCTCGCTCTGGCACTGCACGACGATTCCCGAGGGAAGGTGCGTGAGGCGCACGGCCGAGTCGGTCTTGTTCACGTGCTGCCCGCCCGCGCCCCCGGCGCGGTAGGTGTCGATGCGCAGGTCCTTCTCGTCGATCTCGACCTCGATCTCGTCGCCGATGTCGGGCATCATCGACAGCGCCGCGAACGCGGTCTGGCGTCGCTTGTTGGCGTCGAACGGAGAGATGCGCACCAGCCGGTGAATGCCGATCTCGCTGCGCAGGTAGCCGTAGGCGTGCTGGCCCTTCGACCGTGAACGTGACGCCCTTGATCCCGGCCTCTTCGCCGGCCTGGATGTCGATGATCTCGGCCGCGAAGCCGTGGCGCTCGCACCAGCGCAGGTACATGCGCAGCAGCATCTCCGCCCAGTCCTGCGAATCCGTGCCGCCCGCACCCGCGTTGATCGAGACGATCGCGTCGAGCGCGTCGTGCTCTCCCGAGAGCATGCGCGAGAGCTCCGCCTCTTCGAGCCGGATGCGCAGGGTGGCAAGCGACTTCTCGGCTTCGGCGACCGCGTCCACATCCGCCGCCTCGCTCGCGAGTTCGAGCATGACGTCGGCGTCTTCGACGAGCTTGTCCGTCTCGGCGAAGAAGTCCAGCGTGCGCTCTAGCTCGCGCTGCTCGCGGAGCGTCTTCTCGGCGCGCTCGCGGTCTTCCCAAAGGGAGGGGTCGGACGCGGCCCGCTGCAGCTCCTCGAGCTTCGCCTGCTTCGCGTCCAGGTCAAAGATGCCTCCGCAGCTCCGCGAGTCGCTCGCGAAGCCCCGGCAGCTCATCCCGAAGCTCGCGAATCCTGGCGCTCAGGTCTTCGGACACGGACTCCCCCTTGGCGAGTTCCGTGATAGCAAATGAGCCCTATCCGGGCATGCCGTCGGCTCTCGATTCCGGGCGGGACGGCGGCCCTGGCTCGGCGCGCGAGGATCCGCACGCCGAGCCAGGGCGGAATCGAAACGGCTAATCGAGCGGCTCGACCCAGTTGGTCGCCCGCATCGGCAGGCTCGGCTGGTCGAGCGTCGCGCCGCGGCGGTCGTTCGCCTTCATGCTCTCGGCGCCGAAGAGGTAGGTGACGCCGAGCGCGAAGATCTGCTCGGTCAGCTCCTCGCCTTCGGTCGTGGTGTCGTAGTAGCCACCGCGGTAGGCCGCGTACCCGTGCCAGCCTCCCGAAATGCGCTGGTCGTAGCGCACGCCCCAGCCCATCACCCACATGTCGTCGACGTCGTCGATCGCGTTGTTGGCGTTCGCGTACGAAGCCTCCAACTCGATGCGCTTGTCGTCGTCGATGAAGTACCGACCGACTCCGCGCAGCACGTAGGCGGGGCGGAAGTCCTCTTCGGTGTTTCGGACGTTTCCGCTGACGCGCGCGGCCTGCAGGTACAGCGTCGCATCGTTGAGGTACGCCTGCCCTTCGAGGCCGATCCAGGATGCGTAGGTCTGATCCTGACCGCCCGTGTCTTCCGTGTAGCCGCGCCCGAAGCCCGCGAAGATGCCGACGAGCCCCTGCTGGGGATCTCGCCAGCTCAGGTGCCCGCCGCCGCCCCACATCGACTTCTGATTGTCCTCGCCATCGGCGTTGACGAAGTTGTAGTCGGCCATCGCGTCGAACTGGGTCGAGAAAGCGCCGCTGATCGGAATCGAGATCGACCCGCTTCCGCCGATGTTCGGATAGCTCTGGTCGTCGGTCTCGTCCTCGCCCTCCTCGTTCGACTCCTGCAGAAGCGTCCAGCCCGCTTCGGCCGCAACGGTACCGGACGTCAGCAACTCGTCGCTTTGCTCGTTTGCAGCTGCGACACCCACCGTACAAAACACCGCGACGAAACACGTCGCTACGCGAACCCGGACTCCCATCGTTCCTCCCCCATTTCAACCCGACGATATGATCGGACCGGGCTGCGCACTTCTTCATAGCGATCCGATCCCGGACCCGCTATCGGTTCGCCGGTCGCGCGATCAGTGATACCGGTCCAGTCACTGCGAGATCGGAGCCCCTCTGTTGCATCGACTCACGGCGTCGAAGTCATGCTATGTCGCCCTGCTCGGTGCGTGGGTTCTCCCGCGCGTGCTGGGCGTCCTCACCGACTTCTGGCTCGACGAGATCTGGGCGCTCGACATCGTCGGTCGCATCGACTCACCGCTCGACGTCTTCACGCGGATCCACTTCGACACCAACCACTGGCTGTACTCGCTGCTGCTCTTCTTCATCGGACCGCGCGAGGACTGGATCGCCTACCGACTTCCCGCGCTGGCCGCCGGAATCGCGACCCTCCCCATGATGGTCGCTCTCGCGCGCCGCGAGGGAAATCTCGAAGCGACGATCGCCCTCCTCCTGGCCGGCTCCTCGTTTCTATTGATCGAGTACTCGTCCGAGGCGCGCGGCTACGCACCCGCGGTTCTCTTCTCGCTCGGCGCCTTCTACGCGCTGGGTCGCCAGCTCGAGTCGGGTCGAGTTTCGTGGGCCGCGGCATTCAACGCGCTCTGCATCCTCGGCCTGCTCTCCCATCTGACGTTCCTGTTCCCGTACGCGGGGCTCCTGGCCTGGTCGGTCGCGGCCGCTCTCGTGCGCCCGACCCGACCGGCGGCCGCGCTCCGTCGGATCGCCTCGTGTCACGCGCTGCCCCTGCTCTTCTTCCTCGGGCTCTACGTCGTCGACATCCGGCACATCCAGCACGGGGCGGGACCCGAATCGCCCATCGCCTCGATCGTCGGGCGACTCTCGGCTCTGACGCTGGGACTACCCGAAACGGGCGTTTTCCCAGCTGTCGCGATCGCCGTCTGCGCGGGAATCGCCGTCGCGGGCATCTGGCGACTCCGAAGAGACCCTTCGCGCCGATGGGTCTTCTACGCGATCACGCTGCTCCTGGCGCCCGCATGCGTCGTGGTCGCGCGCGGGCGCGAGTTCCCGTTCTGGAGCGAGCGACACTTTCTGGTGTGCGTCCCGTTCCTGCTCCTGCTCCTCGCCAGGCTGCTCGTGCACGTCGCGAACTCGGGACGGCGGGGACGAGCGGCCGCGATCCTCTTCGTCGCGCTCTACGTCACCGGGAACTCGGTCCGGACCTTCGACTTCCTCCGTTTCGGCCGCGGACAGTACCGCGAAGCCGTCGAGTACATGTTCGCGCACTCGACGGAGCCCGCCGTCACCGTGGGTAGCGACCACGACTTCCGCAACTCCATGCTCCTCACCTACTACAGCCGATTCGCGCCAAAGGAACGCCAGCTCGTGTATGTCGGCGAAGACGCCTGGCCGCGCGAAGGCCCGCGCTGGCTGATCCTGCACAGCACCGACGAGGACCGCGTGGCCGAGCCGCAGTACGTCTTCGCGGACCGCGTCGAATACCGGCTCGCGAAGCAGTTCCCGTTTTCCGGGGTTTCCGGCTGGCGCTGGGACCTGTACGAGCGAAGGGACGACTAGCCGCGTCCGCGAGGTCTCGGCCTTCGGAAGCGAGAAGCTGCGACACACCCGGCGATCAGCACCCAAGACGCCGCGATCGGCCAGTCACCGACTCGTGTGTAGAAGGTCGGAGTCGTCCGTCCAGGCGGGATCTCCACCGTAAGCGTGAGTCGCTCGAAGATCGGTGTCTCCTCGAGAACGACACCGCGCGCGTCGATCACGGCGCTGACTCCGGTGTTCGCCGCCCGAAGCATCGGCAGACCGTTCTCGGCGGAGCGCAACGCGACGATCGCGAGAAACTGGTGCGGCGCGCTCGAGCGGCTGTACCAGGCGTCGTTGGTCAGGTTGAGGAGCACGCGGGCGCCCGCGCGCACGGCCGCGCGCACCTCGCCGGGGTACACCGCCTCGTAGCAGATGAGCCCGACGGGGGTCCGCGTGGGATCGAGCGCGGCGAGACCGCGAAGCGGCCGGATCCCCGGACCGGCGCTGATGTCGGACAGGTTCGCGAGCCCGCTCGCGACGCCCTCCAGGAATCCGAGCAGCGAACGCAGCGGCACGTACTCTCCGAACGGCACGAGCACGGCCTTGTCGTAGCGATCCACGACGCCGTCCTCCGGGGTGACGACGAAGAGACTGTTGTGGATGAGAGGCATGCGCTCGCCGGGAACGCGCGTCAGGCCGATTCCGCCGACGACGAGCGGCACCCGGGCCTCACTCGCGAGCGCGAGCAACGGCTCGCGAAACTCCGGCTGCGCCTCGATGAAACCGGGAACCGCGGACTCGGGCCACAGGATCAGATCGGGCCGCTCGTTCGCCACCACCTCGCGCGACAGCTCGAGATGCACGCCGAGATTTCGCTGTGCGCGTTCCGGATCCCATTTCTCGCCCTGCGGGATGTTCCCCTGGATCATCGCGACGCGAAGCGGCGGATCGCGCGGCGCCGCGAGGTCCGACGCGGACGGCAGCGCGAGGAAGCCGACCAGGTGGGCGACCGCGAAGAGTCCCAGCGCCGTCGGCCAGCGCCCGACTCCGATGAGCGTCCCCGTGAGCGCGGTGACGAAGGTCAGCCCGTACACGCCGGTGAGCGACGCCAGCCCGAGCATGGGCAGGTCGAGGTGCGCCGCGTAGCCCAGCGACGCCCAGGTGAACCCGCCGAGAAAGTCGAAGCCGCGCAGGTGCTCCATCACGAGCCAGGCGGCAGGGAGCACGAGCACGCCCGCGCGTCCCGTGCGCGGGGCGAGCCACACCCACAGCGCACCGGCCGCCCCCGCGTGCGCCGCGAAAACGCCCGAGACCACGAGCACCGCGCCGACCCCCGCGATCGCCGGCGCGCCGCCGTGCACGGTCACGACGACGTAGAGCCAGAACAAGATCAGCGTGAAGCCGAGCCACGAGGCGAAGAAGGTCCACTTGAAGGCCGCACGCGGCCCGAGGTCGGTAAGCAGCGCGGCGAGCGGCGCGAGCGCGAGCCAGCCCGCAGCCAGGCCCAGATCGAAACGGAGCTCACCGGCGCGAAACGGGAACGCGAGCGCGAGCGTGATCGCGAACAGAAGCGCGAGCGCGATGCGGCGTCTGAACGTCACGCGAGGCGTCGAAGCTCCCAGCGAAGGTGAGCTTCGAGCGCGCGCATGCGATCGCGGTCGGCCGTGCGCAGGTGATCCATGCCGAGCAGGTGCAGACAGCCGTGGATCAGGAGATCGTCGAGCTCTCGCGAGAGCGGGACGTTCCGCGAGGCCGCCTGGCGCTTCGCGGCGTCGAGAGAGATCACCACGTCGCCGAGCAGGGCGCCGGCGAAGTCGGCGCCCACGCCTTCTGCGAGCGCGAACGAGAGTACGTCGGTCGCGCGCGGCCTGCGGCCGTACGCGCCCGCCAGCCGCGCGATCTCGACGTCGTCCACCAGCGTCACCGAGAGCTCGGCGTCAGTCGATCCCAAGGCGCCTAAGATCGTCCTCGCGCTTCTCGCGAGCGCTCTCCGATCGACCTCCGGGCCGCGATTCGCGTTCAGATGGACCTTCATCCGCACTCTCTTCGATCCTCCGGCCGAAGGCATCGGTCGCCGCAGGGTAGTCGATCCGCTCGTGACGGATCGCGGAGAGCGTGTCGATGAAGCTCCGAGCGATCGAGTGCAGGTCGCGCAGCGTCAGGCTGCAGTCGTCGAGCTGTCCGTCGCGGAAGTAGTTGTTGATGATGCGCTGCACGAGCTGCTGCACGCGCGCCGGCGAGGTATCGACGAGCGTGCGGGATGCGGCCTCGACCGAGTCCGCGAGCATCAGGATTCCAGCCTCGCGCGTCTGCGGCTTCGGACCGGGATAGCGGTAGTCGTGCTCCGCGACCAGGTCGCCCTTCTCGGGGTCCGCGATCTCCTTGGCCTTCTCGTAGAAGTAGCGGATCACGCTCGTGCCGTGGTGCTCGGCGATGCCCTGCCGGATCGGGAGCGCCAGCTTCTCCTTCTCCGCCATCTCGACGCCATCCTTGACGTGCGCCTGGATGATGCGCGCGGACATCGACGGCGCGAGCTTCTCGTGGCGATTCTCGCCCTGCGTGACCGCCACGTTCTCGACGAAGAATTGCGGTCTGCGCATCTTGCCGATGTCGTGGTAGTAGCCAGCGACCTTCGCGAGGAGCGCGTTGGCGCCGATCTCTTCCGCCGCCTTCTCCGCGAGGTGGCCGACCATCATGCTGTGGTGGTACGTGCCGGGGGCGCGCAGCTCGAGATCGCGGAGAAGCGACTGCTCGCGGTTCGCGAGCTCGAGCAGCTTGATCGCCGTCGTGTACGAGAAGATCGACTCGACGAGCGGCGCCAGACCCGAAACCAGCACTCCACAGAGCGCGCCCGAGAGCAGCGCGAGCGCGACCGCGAGGGAGCCCACGATCAGGGAGAAGTGATTGCCCAGCAGGAGCAGCGCGACCGCGACCACGGCGTTCGCCAGACCCACCCGCAAGCCCGCGCGGAGCAGCGTCCCGCGCTGGGTGACGTGCGCCGCGCCGATCGCCGCCGTGAGCGAGCCGACCAGCGTGTAGCTGGTGAAGCCGAGATCGCCGTGCACCTGAAACCCCGTGATCAGCGAGACGAGAACCGCGAAGAGCGCCGAGGTTTCGGCGCTGTGCACCATGCGCACGAGCATCGTCCCCGCTGCGATCGGAGCGACGAGAATCAGCACGCTCGGCCACTGATCGACGATCGGTTGCAGGCGTGGACTGTCGCCGAGTGCGTCCGCAAGGAAGAGCGCGATCGACGTGCCGAACGCGGTCGCCACGAGCGTCGAGAGCAGGAACCAGGCGTCCTTGGTGCGCCGCGGAAAACGCAACAGGCTCGTCGCGCCGAAGCGCCAGATCACGCGCATCAGCAAGAGCAGGAGAATGGCGACGCCGGCAAAGACGCTCACGCGCGAGAGCGCGCTCTGCTGGTCGCGAATGCCCTCGAGGATCAGCAGATGCCGCTCCGTGATCGGGTCGCCGTCGCGCACGATGATCTCGCCCTTCCGCAGCGAGATCGTCGCCTCCTTCACGCTCGTCTCGGCCGCCTTGCGACGCTCGTCCGTGGCGCGCAGGTTGAAGTTCAGGTTCGGACGCAGCATCGCCTTGGCCAACGGCACCAACGCCGTGCGCGTGGCCGGCGGAACTCCCGCGAGCGCGGATTCGGCGCTGCGCTCGAGTTGCTCGCGCGCGGACTCCGCGGTGAGCACGCGCTGCGGGGTCTTCAGCGTGCGCTCGTTGCCGGACCCGAGATCGCGCACCAGGACCGTACGCGCTTCGACGTGGCGCTCGAACTCGGCGGTCTCGTCGACGATCATTCGCGCCGAAACGCTCTCGACGAGCTGCGTCAACAGGCGCTCGTCGTCGGACGAGAATCCAGTCTTCTCGAGATACTGGATCGACACGTCAGGAACGGGCGTCTTGGAGCCGAGCGCCTCGCGAAACGCGGCGGCGGGCGAGAGAACCGTCGTCTCGGCGACCGGCTTCGGAGCGGCCAGCGAGAGCGCCGCACGCGCGCCGGCGAACGCCTTGGCGATCCGCTCGCGCAGGTCGGCCGATCGGTTGTCGTCGAAGTCGTAGACGGTCGGTGATCTCTCGGCGGCTTCGTTGCGCAGCTTCTCGGTCGCCTGCGGATCGCTGATCGTGAGCGCGGTCGGAGCCTTCTCGTCGCGCTCGGAGATGTCCCCGACCGCGATCAACCGGCCCGCACGACCGACGCTCGAGGTGGGAAGTATCTCGAGCGTCAGCAGGGCCGAGAGCACGACGCAGCTCGAGATCGCGGCCGCGAGCAACATCGGCGCCGAGGGTCGGACCTCGAGACCGCCGAGAATGCCCCTGCGCCGCGGCGGGACGCGCGTCTTCGCCTCCACCTTCGCCACGCTCAGCGCTCCGCCTCGAATTTCTCGTAGGCGCGAATGACTTCCTGGACGAGCGGGTGGCGCACGACGTCCTTCTCGGTGAACTGCACGAAGGAGATACCCGGCACGCCGTCGAGCACCTTGCGCGCCTCGATCAGACCCGAGACCGTGCCGCGCGGCAGATCGATCTGCGTGACGTCACCGTTGATCACCGCCTTGCTGTCGAACCCCATTCGCGTGAGGAACATGCGCATCTGCTCGGAGGTCGTGTTCTGCGCCTCGTCGAGGATGATGAAGGCGTCGTTCAGTGTCCGCCCGCGCATGAACGCGAGCGGCGCGATCTCGATGATGCCGCGATCCATGCGCCGCGCGATCTCCTCACCGTGCATCATGTCGTGCAGCGCGTCGGTGAGCGGCCGCAGGTAGGGGTCGATCTTCTCGTACAGGGAGCCCGGCAGGAATCCGAGCTTCTCGCCGGCCTCGACGGCCGGACGCGTGAGCACGATCCGACCGACCTCTCGGCGGAGCAACGCCTGCACGGCCATCGCCATCGCGAGGTAGGTCTTTCCGGTACCGGCGGGGCCGATGCCGAAGGTCAGCGCCGACTCGGCGATCGTCTCCAGATAACCTCGCTGCGTCTCGGTCCGGGGCAGGATGCGCTTGTGGCGACCGACCTCGATGCCCGAGCCCGAAGCGAGCGCACGGGCGGGCTCGGAGCCGGGATCCTCGGCCATGCGCACGGCCTGGCGTAGGTCCGCGTCCTCGATCGGCGCGCCCGCTCCTGCCAGGTCGTACAGGTCGCGGATCACGCGCCGGGCGACCTTCGACTCGAGCGCGGGGCCGGTCACCCGCACGCGGTTCCCGCGCGCCTGGATCCGGACCCCGATCTGCTGCTCGAGCCTGCGCAGGTTCCGATCGTTCTCGCCGTAGACGATCTGGGCCAACGCGTTGTCATCGAGAATCAGCGGATCTTCGTCGGCCAATCGACCTCCGGTCAGGGGCGGACTCTCCAGAGCGTGAAACCCCCGTCAGACGAGCGGGCGTAACTGTACCGGTCGAGTGGAACGGCCGCCAAGATCGCAGTCTCGCCGGAAAGCTCGGCGAGCGTGTCCGGATAGGCGCCGCGGACCCAGCGATGAACCTCGAGCGCGGCGCGAAGCCGATCGGTGGCCGCCTCGTCGCGCAGGGCTTCGACCGGATCGCCCCCGAACGAGGGCAGCGCCCGTGCGCCCGGCTGCGCCAGGAACAGCCCGACCGCGAGCACCGCGCAGGCCGCGAGCACCGCGCAGGCGACCCACGGCGCGCGCGAGGTTTCGCGCTCCACCGCGGGCTCCGCGCTCGGCTCGAGCTGCGCCGCCCGAAGCACGCCCCCACGCATCAACGCAACCAGGCCGCGCGCGCCCTGGAAGGTCCCCAGGCGCGAGAGGTCGATCACCCGGCGTGCCGCGACGCGGCCATTTGCGAACGAGAACAGCTTCTCGAGATCCCGGCCGGGAACGCCCGAATCGGCTTCGATCGAGGCGCGCTTCTGGCGGAAGCTCTCGAGCTCCACGACGGCTGCGAGCACCACGGCGAGGTCGGGCAATCCGTTCTGGATCGTCACCCACTCGTCCCGCATTCGCAGCGCGTCGAGCAGCACCATCTCGGCCGCGATCGCCTTGTCGCACGGTCCCGGAGTGATCGTCTCGGGGCGGAACGCGAAGCGTCCCTCGTCCCAGAGGAAGAGCTCGAAGATCGTGTCGCCCGTCGCGAGCTTGGTGATCTGCTCGAGATCCGCGCGAGAGACGAGGTCCATCTGCAGCAGCGTCGGGGCGAGCGCCTCGAGCGTCTCGTCCTGGCGCTTGCGAGCCTCCGCCAGCGTCGAATCGGAAAGCGCGCCGGTGCGCAGCAGGTATCCAGCCAGCGCCCCGTCCGGTCGCGTTTCGGCCGGTCGCGCGGAGAGCACCATGCCTTCGAGGAACAGGATCTCGAGCGTTCGCCCACGCCGCTCCACTTCGAGCACACCGGTCTTTCGCGGCTGCGAGATCAGCTGGAAGACGTCCGCAACGGGGAAGTCTGCGAGTACGCCCTGAAGGCTCACGAGCTGCGCCTCAGGCTCGAGAGTCTCCCCGCCGCGTGCCTCAATCCGACCAGATACAAGGGAACGACCAGGAGCAGTCCGATCGCGTACGGCGCCGCGATGCCCAGCCCCCCGAGCTCCCACGGGATCGGCAGGAGCGCGGGTGCGCGCAGCATTCCCACTCCGAGGCCGAGCGCGAACAACGAGACCATCCCGCGCAGCCACCGGCCCTCGACCAGATCGGCCGAGCCGGGTGCGAAGAGCGATCCGGCCGCGAGTCGGACCTGTGCGTGCTGCTCGCGCCGCCGGTCGAGGTCGAGCTGTTGCTTGCGCATGCGCGGGTCGGTGGTTTCCCGATTCGCGAACAGCCGGACGCAGGGCGTGCAAGTGCCCGCGAGCATCGCCTCGCGCGAGCAGTGGCTGCAGAGCGGCCGCTTGCAGCGACTGCAGCGCGTGATGGAGCTGCGACGGAGCACGAGCGCGAGCAGCGCCGAGGATCGGCAGCGAGAGCCAGAGGCGATCAGGCGCGAGCGGTCCGAGCAGCCGTTCGCGCAGCTCACGCGCGAGCGCCTGCGACTCCGAGCTCGGCGCGAGCGCGCGAGCGAGATACAGCGAGAGCGAGAGCGGCGTCTGGATCAGCACGGAGTGCACGTTCGCGCCATCCGCCGCGAGGTACCGGTTCACGAGCTTGCCGTCGAGCGAGCTCGCCGCCTTGAAGGCGGACTCCTGCTCCGAGAGGAGCAGTGCGCGTCCATACGCCTGCGAGAGATTGAACATCACCGCCGCGGATTCGTCGGCCGAGCGCGCGCGCTCGAAGGCCGGAATCGCCTCGCCGAGATCGCCATCGGCCAGGCGGGCGATTCCGCGCAGATTGAACGCTGCCGAGCGCAGAGCTGGCTCCGAGCTCGTCGAGGGATCGCCGAGCACTTCGAGCACGCGATCGAGCTCGCCACGTCGCTTCCAGTCCGTCGCCAGCGCGAAGCGAAACAGCGAGTCGCTCGGATCTCGCGCACTCGCGCGCTGCACGCGGACGACGTCTCCAGGCAGCGCCTCCCCGCGATCGATGCGCCACGCCGCGATCAGATCCGACTCGCGTCCGGCGGCGACGAGCGCCGGCGTGATGCGATCGAGCCCGAGCCCCAGGGTTCCGCCGAGAGCGAGCAGCGTGAGCGCGAGCCGAAGGGCGTGGCCGCGCGAGAGTCGAAGAGCGCCGAGCGCACCCGCGGCGGACACGAGCACGGCGACGCCGACACCGAATAGTGGCAGCGCGCAGACGCCGGCGACACAGAGCAGCACACCGGGCCAGGCGGGCGGGTCCGAGGTCGTCATCCGGTGGCCGAGCGCGTGGCCGTGGAGCGGCAAGCCGCGGAGGGTCGCCACCATGCAGACGCCGAGCCCGAGCCCGAGAAGCCCGCCGAGCAGCCCCATACCCGCGAGCGAGATCAGCCACAGAACCCCGGGGAGATCGTGTCCGAGCGCGACGAGAGCGGCCCCGACCTCGAGTGGATTTCGCGTCAGCCGAGCCGCCTCGAAGCGCACGCCCGGCGAGCGAGGCGCGAGGTCGACGGCGAGATCCACCAGCTCGCCTTGTTGCTGCGCGCGCGCGGCCGCGAGCAGCGCAAATGCGAGTACGGGAAGTTCGGAGTGACCGTGCGCGCGCAGCTCCGAAGCCGCCGCGCGAACCCGGTCTGCGGTCGGCAACGCGGCCGAGCTCTCGGGCTCCGGCTGCGCCCCGGTGGGCACCTCGAGCGGATCGGCGCGGCGCACGTCTCCGTCCGCGCGCACCCAGGGTGCGAGCCAGAAGAGCGCCAGCAGCGCCAGCGCCGCCGCGCGCGTTCGCGGAGATCCGCGCACCCTTCTCCTCTCGATGCAAAAGGTCGAGCTACCTGATGATTCGGCGGGCGGCTGCGCACTCTGAAGCCGCCGGGACTCAGCCGCGGCGGGCGGCCCCGGCGAATCGGCGCGCGAGCCGGCTCACGAGATCGAACTCCGGCGCACGGAAGAGCCAGAGACCGCCGAGGTAGGCGAATCCGCCGATCCCGATCAGTCCGGCCAGGCGCACGACGCCGGCGAGCGACGCCTGTTCCGGAGCCGGCGAGAGCCAGAGACCGATCTCCACGCCTCCGGCCAGAACACCGGTCGCGCCGAGCAGGCGCAGATGGCCGAGCCAATCGCGCGCGGGAAGAGTCGCGCCGTAGCGGACGTGCGCGGCGACCATGACGTAGAAGGCATTCGCCGCGGCCGCGAGCGTCGTCGCGAGCGCCAGGCCGAGAAAGCCGAAGTCGGCCACCACACAGGCGCGCTGTGCATCGACGACCGAGTCCCAGAGCGTCCCGTAGGGCAGCGGTCCGATCAGGACCAGCGCACCGACGACGTTGACGATCAGGCTGACCACGGCCGCGTGCGCGCCGGTCCGCGTGTTCTCGTGCGCGACGCAGAGGTTCACGTAGATGCGCGCGAGCGCGATCGGCACGAGCCCGATCGCGTAGTAGAGCACCGCGAGCGCGCACAGACGCACCGCCTCGGACCCGAAGTGGTCCGGATTCCAGCCGAAGAGCAGCGCGACGATCGGCTCGCGCAGCAGGATCAGCCCGGCACTGCAAGGCAACGCGAGCGCGATCGCGAGTCCGAGCGTCTCCGAGAACGAGCGCTGCAATCCCGCCCGGTCGCCGGCCCCGACGAGGCGCGAGAGCGACGGCAGGCTCGCCATCGAGAGCGCGAACACGAAGACGCCGAGCGGAAGCTCGAGCAGGCGCGTCGCGTAGTACAGGTACGAGACCGGGCCGTCGCCGAAGAAGCTCGCGATCGCGCGCGTGCTGATCGTGTTGAGCTGGTACGCGGAAGCGCCGAGCAGCGCCGGCAGCAGAATCCAGCCCAGCCGTCGGATCGACGGATCCCGCGGCGCGAACAGGAGCTTCGGCGCAAAGCCACGCTCGCGCAGCGGCCGCAGCTGCAGCCAGACCTGCAGTACACCCGCCACGAGCACGCCCACGCCGAGCGCGAAGACCGGCGTCGGCAGGAACGCGACCCCGAGGAACACGGCCGCGATCTGGCAGAGGTTCAGCCAGACAGGCGCGATCGCCGGCCGGAAGAAGTGCCCGAGCGCGTTCAGCGCGCCCATCGCCACGGCCACCAGCGACAGGCTCACCACGTACGGAAAGCAGATCCGCAGTAGCGTCGTGGTGAGCTCGAGCTTCTCGGGATCGGCCTGGTAGCCCGGTGCGAACGCGATCACGAGCGGATCCGCGTACACGATGCCGAGCACGCAGATCACCGACGTCACGGCGAGTGCGAGCGTCCAGGTCGCATGGAAGAACCGCCTCGCGTCGTCGTGCGAGCGCTGCAGCGTCTGGCTGAAGACGGGCACGAACGCGACCGTCAGCGCGCCCTCGCCGACCAGCCGGCGCAGCAGGTTCGGGATCGTGAACGCGACGAAGAACGCGTCGCTGGCCGAGACCGGGAGCGCGAAGGCGATCGCGCTGTCGCGGAGCAGACCGAGGACCCGGCTGGCCATCGTCGCGCCGGCGACGACCCCGGCGGAACGCGAGAGACCGGCGCGGCCTTCCGTTGACACCGCCGCCGCATCGGGGTACTTACCGGCTCGCTCGGAGGTCTCCATGGCTACCCATCGCTCGGCCAAGAAACGCCACGTCCAGTCCCTGAAGAAGCGGGCTCGGAACAACCAGATCCGCAAGACCGTGCGCGGCGCCGTGCGCAAGCTGCGCGACTCGGCGGACGCGGCGGCCGACGTGAAGCAGGAGCTCCTGAAGAACGCCGAGCAGATGCTTCGCAAGGCCTCGAGCAAGGGGGTCGTGCACAAGCGGACCGTCTCGCGCACCGTCTCGCGCCTCGCGAAGCTCGCCCAGCGGTAGGCCCCTTCACGCGCAGACGGCCAGAACCAGCCGCTCGATCGCGAGCCGCGGAGCGATCGGCAGGCCACCCTTCAGCGCCGCATCCGTGCTTCGAACCGCGGCCAGACAGTGGTACAGGCGCCGCGGCTCGAAGCGCCGGGCCTGTTCGACGAGCTTCTGCGCTGCGAACGGGTGCACACCCAGGCGCTTCTGCACCTCGCCGGGCTGGAACGGCCGGATCTCGTGGGCTCGAAGCAGGCGACGGAAGTGATTGGCCAGGGCACCGACGAGCACCAGCGGTGCCTCTCCCTGATCGCCGAGCTCCGCCGCCAGGCGCAACGCGCGCGTCAGACGGCGCTCTCCGATCGCGTCGGTCAGCTCGTAGAGCGCGCGCGGGCGCACCTGCCCGACCAGTTCGCTGACGGTATCCGCATCGATCACGCCGCTCTCGCCGGCGTACATGCAGAGTTTCTCGATCTCGAGCGAGAGGCGGTCGAGATCCGGACCCACCAGGTCGAAGAGCGCCGCCGCAACGCCATTTCTGCTGCGCGCGTTTCGCTGTGCGAGCCGGGCGTCGATCCAGCGCCGGACGTCGGCGGGCCGGTCGGGGCCGGTGCAGTCGATCACGCGGCCGATCTTGCCGACCCGCTTCACCCAGCGCTGGCGCTTGTCGACGCTGGCGGCCTCGAGCACGAGACAGGTGCTCTCGAGCGGCGCCTCGAGATACTCGAGCAGCGGACCGTCCGTGAACTTCAGAGCCCGCTTGTCGGCGATCCCGCGGACGAGCACGAGCCGCATGCGCGCCATCATCGGAAGCGTCCGCGCGGCGCCGACGATCGCGGCCGGCTCCGTGCCCGCGGAGGTGAAATCGAAGCGATCCTCGTTGAAGTCGCGCGGTGCGTCGGCGAGCACCTGGTTGCGGAGCTCCGCGAGCGCGGCATCGCGCAGGCTCGCCTCCGGTCCCGCGATCAGAACGACCGGCCCCGGCGGCGGCGGGCCGGCGTCCTTCGGCTCAGAACTTCTGGAAGAGCTCATCGTGCACGCGCTCGGCGATGGAGCTTGCGACCCGGCGCAGCGCCTGCTCCTTGTTGCTGGCGGAGACCTGGGAATCCGCGCTCGACAGGTAGACCTCCGTCACCCGGAAGCCCGGATGGCGATAGACGACTTTGTCCGGTTCGCGCCGGCGAACGCTCACGTCGAAGGTGACCTCGATGCGCTGCTCGAGCGCGAGGCCGCCGGCCGAGTACGAGTGGGATCGGACGTCCGCGCTGATCAGACGCCCGAACATGATCAGGTCGGGGCTCGAGATCTGTCCCTGAACCACCGGGTCGAGCCAGGCTCGCCGCGCGAACTCCTCGACCATCGCGTCGGCCAGCTGCTGCTCGAGGCCGGGCTCGCGCGACTGGTTCTCGAACGCGTCGATCTCGATCGTCCGCACGTCCGGTCCGAAGGTCGAGCGGCCGTCGAGCGGCCGATATCCGCAGCCGACGGCGCCGAGCAGGAACGCCACGCACAGAGCGATCGCGCCACTCCCCCCGCTCCGCTTCGACCGCTCGCGCATCGCGACGGATTCTAGCGGGAGTCGCGCGCGTCCCGCCCCTCCGCGGCTCAGGTTTTGCGTTGGGCGGCGCGCCTTTCGAGCTCCTCGCGGAGGAAGTCGCGATTCTGGCGCAGGATCGGCGAGACACGTGAGTTGAAGTGCTGACGCGCCTCTTCGAGCTCGCTCGCGAGGGCCTTCGCGGCATTTCCCGCCGCAGCGGCCGCGGCGAACTTCTGCTCGTTGTAGAGAATCACGTCCGAGACGGCGATGCGGGCGAGTCGCTCCGCGGCCGCGATGTCCGGGTCGCTCGAGGGCGTGGGTCGTGTCGGCCTCGCGGGCGGTGCCGCCGGCGTGGGCTGCGCGGCGGGCGCGGCGGGCGCGGCCGGCTGCGTCACTGCGGGTGCAGCGGGCTCCGGCTGTGCCGGCGCCGGTGTCGGTCGGGCGCCGATGCCCAGCCGCTCCAGAAGATCGCCGAGACCCGCGGGCAGATCCGCGGGCTCGAGCATCGCGTCGGCCTCGTAGCCGGGCGCGGGCGGCTCGGTCGCCACTGCGACCTGGACGACCTTCACGGCATTCAGCGAGCCGGCGCGCCGTACGATCTCGGACAGCTTCTCGCCCGAGAGCGAAGGCAGTCCGGCGCCGATGACCGCGAGCTGCGGTGGATTGCGGAAGATCTGCATCAGCGCGTCCGCGCCATCCTCGACGATCTCGGTCGAGATCCGCCAGGTCGCAAGCAGATCGGAAATGCCCTTCGAGACCTCCGCGTCCACCTCCGCGATCAACGCGTGCGCGAGCGGCGGCAGTGGCTTCGCGGGTGGAGCCGGCGGAGCCACGACGGCGGGCTTCGCCACCGACTCGGCGACCGGAGAGGGCCGCGATTCGGCCGGCGTCAGAGCTCCGGCGTTCTCGGGCGCCTGCACGCGGAAGACGGTCTGGCACTGGCTGCAGCGGATGCGCGCGCCCTGTGGGCCGAGCTTCTCGCGTGCGAGGCGAAAACGTGTCTGACACTGGGGGCAGGCTGCGATCAAGCGCGACTCCTCGGTGCGCAACTCCCAAACGAATACGCCGGACCTATCGGACGCGGCACCGAGGCCCTTTACGCGCCGGTCGTCAGTGCGCGCTCGACGTCGGAGAGAAATGCCTGGTGATCGCGATCGGTCGCGTTGCGAGCATCCGGCCGGCGCACGACCGCGATCCCCGACGCCTCGACGCGCTCGCCCGCCTGCGCGACGACGATCACGCGAACGCGGGGGGCAATGCCGAGGATGCGACCCGCGAAGCGCCGCCAGCCGAGCTCTCGGTGGGCCTCGAACGGATCCTCGATCATGCTGCCGAGGATCAGCGCGGGAGTCTCGCCGCCCGCGAGGTACTGCTTGAAGCGCGCCAAGGCCTCACCCGCATTCTGGAAGATGTGGACGCGCATGGCGTCACCCTGCAGGCCCCGTTTCAGCCGCTCGAGCACGGACAGCTCCGAATCCACGCAGATCAACGCGGTCGGAAGCGGCTGCGGCACGGGAACGGCGGTGGCCTCCGTCGCGCGCTCGTCGTCGCGAGCATCCGCCGCGGCGCTCGCGTTCTCGTCTTCGAGCCGAGCGCCCTCGAGCGCGAGGAAGTCCGACGAGAGCGGACTGGGCAGGACGATTCCAACCGGACCGCGCCAGGAGACCGTCGGATCGTCGAGCGGCTCGAAGGTGAAGTCGCCGTCGGTCCACTCGAAGATGCGCAGGATCGCCTGAACCGCGGCCTCCCAAAGCGTGGCTTCGACGACGTCGGCCGGCGAGTCGGCCGACAGCCCCGCGCGCTTCAGGACCGGCTCGCGTTCGAGGTCGCCCGAGCCGAGCGCGACCCGCACGATGCTGCCCCCGCGCACTCCGAGCCAGGCGACGCCGCCGTTCTCCGAGCAAATCTCGAGCGCCCCTGTCTTGCGAGACATGGCGACGACCTGCAACAGCTCGGGCAGGCTGAGATCGGACAGATTTCCGGCGAGGCTCATTCGCGAAGTTCCATCGAAGGCACGGGTGTCCCGATGCACCCCGGAGTCTCGATCGGAACGGACGGGCGGCGACCTTACGCCCGTTGCGGAATTCGCAGCTCCTCACCGTCCACGTCCACCCACGAGACGTGCACCGATATGCCCCAGCTGTGCGCACCCGGCACCACCTCGGAGAGTGCCGCCACCAGCGCTCGCTCTTTGCTCGCGCCGTCCGGCAGGACGAGGTGCAGGCCGTTCTCGGACTGGTTTTCCGCCAGCCCGTGGACCAGTCCGCGAAGCAGGGCAACCGCTTCGTCGGCGAAATCGATCGAGCCAGGACACGCCAGCAGCGCCACCGGGCTGCGCATCATCAGGAGCTTCGAAGCGGCGGTGCGCATCGCACGCAGCACGGGTCGGCCTCCGCGCGCCGTCCCGGCGCCGGCGCCAACGAGCAGGATCCGCGCGGGAGAGAGCGGCCGGTCCCCGGGAAGAAGGACGGCCTCGCCGAGCTCGCCCGTGGCATAGCCGGAGCGAAGGTGGCTCGAGATCAGACCGCAGAGTCGCCAGTCGATCCGGCCCGCATCGCCACGCAACGGGCGCTCGTCCTCGGGAACCAACGCGAGGATCGTGTCCGCGGGCGCCTCGACGACCGAGCCCGGAAACAGCGAAAGCTCGAGCCGGCTCACTCGCCCGACTCGCGCGCGCCGCGAACCTGACGCGCGATCACGTCGAGAACACCGTTGACGAAGGCGGGTGACTTCTCGCCGGCAAAGCGGCGCGAGATCTCGACGGCCTCGTCGATCACGACCTCCGTCGGCGTCTCGAGCTCGTGAATCAGCTCGAAGGTCGCGATCCGCAGCACCGCCCGATCGACGGCGGCCAGTCGCTCGACCTTCCAGTTCTCGCTCGCGCGCCCGATTTCGAGGTCGATGTCCTTGCGATGCCTCGCGACGCCGACCGAGAGCTCGAGGGCGCGAACGTGCGAGCGACGCGGCAGGTCGAACTGCTCGCAGACCCCTTCGAAGGCGCTTCGTACGGCCTCGACGTCGAACTCCGGATCGATGTGATCGGCGGCGAAGAGCACCTGCAGTGCCGCCTCGCGCGCCATTCGCCGCGGACCATGCGTGCCCACGCTCAGCTCCCCTCGTCGAGCACGCGACCCAGGTTCACCATCTCGACCACGACTTCGGCGGCCTCCGCGCCCTTGTTGCAGCCGGCTTCTCCCGGCTTCACGGCGCGCACGAGCGCCTGCTCGACCGTCTCGGTGGTGAGAACGCAGAACGCGATCGGAAGGTTCTCCGCCAGCGCGACCCGGCCCACGCCATCGGTCACACCCTGGCAGACGTAGTCGAAGTGAGGTGTGTCGCCCCTCACGACCACGCCGATCGCGACCAAGGCGTCGTACCGCCCGCTTCGCGCCGCACGCTGCGCGGCGAGCGCGATCTCGAAGGCTCCGGGGACCCACAGGACATCGACCCCGGTGCAGCCGAGCTCGCCGAGCCGCGCCACGCAACCGTCGAGGAGTCGAAGCGTGATCAGGTGGTTGAAGCGCGCGACGATCACGCCGACGCGGATTCCGCGTCCATCCAGGCGTGTCTCGAGCGTTCGCATCATGGTCTTCCTACCACTCCGCAAGGCAGTGCAGATCCGGACCCAACCGCCGAACGGTGAAGTGCTTCGGGCGTAGCGCTTCGCGCAGGCGCAGAACCCCAAGGCCCCCCAGAACCGCGCGGCCGTCGCCTCCTATGAGTAACGGAGCCAGGAGGAAATGCATACGGTCGACCAGTCCGACGCGGAGCAGCGCCGCAGCGAGGCCGCCGCCGCCCTCGACCAGGCATTCGTTGACACCGAGACGGCCGAGCTCCCGCCAGGCCGCATCGAGGTCGAGATGCGCGCCGCGCGCTTCGCACGCCGATCACGCGCGCGCCCGCGCGTTCGAGCCGGGCCCGGCGGCGAGGAGGCACATCGCGCGCGCAGAGAATCCAGGCGCCCTCCGCGCGTTCCCGATCGAGAACGCGCGAAGTCGGCGGCGTGCGCAGTCTCGAGTCGACGACCACTCGCAGCGGACGGTGCACGACGCGCCCGCCACGCCGTGCGGAAAGCTCCGGATCGTCGGCGAGCAGAGTCTCGGAGCCGATCACGACGGCATCGGTGCGAGCGCGCAGCCGGTGCACGAAGGCGCGCGCGGGCTCGGAGGTGATCCAGCGCGATTCCCCGCTCGACGTCGCGATCCGGCCGTCGAGGCTCGCGGCGAGCTTCAGGGTCGTGAAGGGACGGCCGCGGAGGACGCGCGAGACGAAACCCTCGTGATGGCGCGCGCACGCATCCGCCAGCACGCCCGTGCGGACGTCGATCCCCGCGCGCGCGAGCGCCCGGATGCTCGCGCCGCGCGTGCGTGGATCCGGATCGACGAGCCCGATCACGACGCGCTTCGGTCGCGAGGCGATCACGCTCTCGACGCACGGCGGTGTTCGACCGAAGTGGGCGCACGGCTCGAGCGTGACGTAGAGCGTGGCGCCCTTCGCTTCGCGACCCGCCCGCGCGAGCGCGATCGCCTCGGCGTGCGCTTCGAGCCCGCGCGTCGCGGCGCGCGCGATCACGCGGCCGTTGCGAACCACGAGCGCGCCCACGGTGGGATTGGGCGCGGTGCGCGTGCGCGCCCGAGCTGCGACCGCGAGCGCCTCGCGCATGAAGCGCTCGTCCACGTCGGAGCTAATCGCCGTCCTCGGGCGCGAGCTCGCCCATCGCTTTGCGGAAATCCTCGATGGTGCGGAAGTTCAGGTACACCGACATGAAGCGCAGCCACGCCACCGGATCGAGCACGCGCAGCTCCGACTGCACCTCGTCGCCGATCCGCGTGCTCGGAACCTCGCGCTCGCCCGAGTCGAGCACGAAGCGCTCGATCCTCAACACGGCTTGCTCGATCGCATCGACCGAGACCGGCCGCTTCTGACACGCCTTCTGCATGCCGGTGATGATCTTCAAGCGATCGAAGAGCTCGCGGCGACCGTCGGTCTTCACGACCATCGGCAGGAGATCCTCGATGCGCTCGTAGGTCGTGAAGCGGCGCTGGCATTCCGAGCACTCGCGCCGGCGGCGCTTCACGGGCGTATCGCGTTGGTTGCGCGCGTCGATCACCTTCGTATCCGGGTGATCACAGAACGGGCAGCGCATCGGATCCCCGTCCCGTCAGGCCGGCGGCTCGTACGGCAGCGGGAAGCGCCGTCCGAGCTCCGACACCCGTCCGAGGATGCGCGCGGAGATCGCGGCATCTTCGGGGTTCTCGAGCACGTCGGCGATCCAGCCGCCGATCTCGCGCATCTCCGACTCGCGCATGCCGCGCGTGGTCACCGCGGGTGTGCCGATGCGGAGGCCGCTGGTGACCCAGGGCGAGCGCTTCTCGCCGGGCACGGTGCTCTTCGAGGTCGTGATGCCGGCGCGGTCGAGCGTGTCCTGCGCCTTCTTGCCGGTGAGCGCTCGCTCGCTGAAGTCGAGCACGAAGAGGTGGTTGTCGGTGCCGCCCGAGACGATCGTGAATCCGCGCTCGAGCAGCGTCTCGGCCAGGGCTCTCGCGTTTCGGACGATCTGCGCCGCGTAGTCCTTGAACTCGGGCCGCATCGCCTCGGCGAACGCCACCGCCTTGGCCGCGATCACGTGCTCGAGCGGTCCGCCCTGCGTCTGCGGGAAGACCGCCTTGTCGATCGCCTCGGCATGTCCGCGGTCGCAGAGGATCATGCCGCCGCGCGGGCCGCGCAGCGTCTTGTGCGTCGTCGTCGTGACCACGTCCGCGTGCCCGATCGGCGACGGATGTACGCCCGCCGCGACCAGGCCCGCGATGTGCGCGATGTCCGCCATGAGCACCGCGCCGACCTCGCGCGCGATCTCGCCGAAGGCCGCGAAGTCGATCATGCGCGGGTAGGCGCTGTCGCCGGTCAGGATCATCTTGGGCCGGTGCTCGCGCGCGAGCCGGCGCACCTCGTCGTAGTCGATGCGCTGTTCCGCACCCGAGACGCCGTAGCGCACGAACTCGAAGAAGCTTGCCCGAGAAGTTCACCGGGCGAGCCGTGCGTGAGGTGCCCGCCGTGGCGAGAGCTCCATGCCGAGGATCGTGTCGCCCGGCTCGAGCAGCGCGAAGTACGCCGCCATGTTCGCCTGCGAGCCGGAGTGCGGCTGCACGTTGGCGTGCTCGGCGCCGAACAGGCGCTTCGCGCGCTCGATCGCGAGTCACTCGACCTCGTCGACGAACTCGCAGCCGCCGTAGTAGCGCTTGCCGGGATAGCCCTCGGCGTACTTGTTGGTCAGCACGGTGCCCATCGCCTCGAGCACCGCGGGCGAGGTGAAGTTCTCGCTCGCGATCAGCTCGATGCCCGTCTGCTGGCGCTCGACTTCACGTGCGATCGTCGCGGCGATCTCCGGATCCGAATGCAAGAGCTTCACGTTTCCCCCTGGGCTTCCGAGTCCCAACGCGCGATCGCGAGCGTACCGTTCGTCCCGCCAAAGCCAAACGAATTCGAGATCGCCACACGCACCGGAGCTTCGCGCATGACGTTGGGCACGTAGTCGAGATCGCACTCGGGATCCGGGTCCGAGTAGTTGATCGTCGGCGGGATCTTGCCCTGCGCGACCGTCAGCGCGCAGAAGATCGCCTCGATGCCGCCCGCGCCACCGAGCACGTGCCCGGTCATGGACTTCGTCGAGGAGACCGCGAGCTTCGGCGCGTGCGCCCCGAAGACCTGCTTGATCGCGTAGCTCTCGATCTTGTCGTTGAGCTCCGTGCTCGTACCGTGCGCGTTCACGTAGCCGACGTCCTCGGGCCGGAGGCCCGCGTCGCGCAGCGCGGCGCGCATCGCCAGCTGCGCGCCGATCCCGTCATCGGGCGGCGCGGTCATGTGGTTCGCGTCGCCGGACATGCCGTAGCCGACGACCTCCGCGCGGATGCGAGCACCGCGCGCCAGGGCGTGCGCGAGACTCTCGAGCACGACGACGCCGGCGGCCTCCGCGATCACGAAGCCGTCCCGGCCGCGATCGAACGGGCGGCTCGCGCGCTGCGGATCGTCGTTGCGCGTCGAGAGCGCGCGCATGCTCGCGAAGCCGGCGAGGCCGAGCCGGTTCACCGGCGCCTCGACGCCCCCCGCGATCATCACGTCGGCGTCGCCGCGCTGGATGATGCGAAAGGCATCGCCGATCGCGTGCGTTCCGGTGGTGCAGGCCGTGACCACGCAGGTGTTCGGGCCCACGCGCGCCGTAGCGCATCGAGACGATCCCCGACGCCATGTTCGCGATCGTGTAGGGCACGAAGAACGGCGAGACGCGGCGCGGGCCGCGGTTCACGAGCGCCTCGCAGTTCTCGAGCATCGTCGCAAGCCCGGCGATCCCCGAGCCGATCAGCACGCCCGTTCGTTCGCAGCGCTCGGGCGGAACCACCCACCCCGAGTCGTTCATCGCCTCGACGGCGGCTGCCGTCGAGTACTGCAGGAACGGGTCGAAGCGGCGCGCATCCTTCTTCTCGAGCACGCTCTCGGGATCGAACCCGCGGATCTGTCCGCCGAACCTGACGGCCAGGTCGTCGGTCTGGAAGCCCTCGAGTGGACCGATGCCCGAGACTCCCTTCAGCAGCCCGCTCCAGCTCGTTTCGACGTCGTTTCCGAGCGGGTTCAGCGTGCCCATCCCGGTGATCACCACGCGGTGTAGGTCGATCGTGCGCGAGGTGAGGCGCGGCATCTGCCTAGTCGTCTCGACCGGCCGTGCGCTCTTCCGACGTAGCTGATCACGTCGCCGATGTTCTGCATCCGCTCCGCGTCCTCGTCCGGGATCTCGAGCCCGAACTCCTCTTCGATCGCCATCACGAGCTCGACGATGTCGAGCGAGTCCGCGCCGAGATCGTCGATGAACGACGCCTCGGGCACGACCTCCTCGGTCGCGACCCCGAGCTGCTCGATGATGATCTCCCGGATCTTGTCCTCGACCGCCATATCAGTCCAGCCCCCCGTTCACGTGGATTACCTGGCCCGTGATGTATCCCGCCGCGTCACTCGCCAGGAAGTGCACGACCGCGGCGATCTCGGCGACCGAGCCGAGTCGGCCGAGTGGAATGCGCTCGAGCAGCGCCGACTTCACCTGCTCCGACAGCTCGCTCGTCATGTCGGTCTCGACGAAGCCCGGCGCCACCGCGTTGACGGTGATCGAGCGGCTCCCGATCTCGCGCGCGAGCGAGCGCGTCAGCGCCTCGACCCCGCCCTTGCTGGCGGCGTAGTTGGTCTGGCCCGCGTTGCCCATCTCGGCGACGACCGACGAGAGATTGATGATCCGTCCGGACCGCCGCTTCATCATCGGACGCACGACCGCGCGGCAGACGCTCCACGCGCCGCGCAGATTCGTCGCCACGACCGCGTCGAAGTCCTCGGGCTTCATGCGCAGGATCAGCTGATCGCGCGTGATGCCCGCGTTGTTGACGGCGATGTCGAGCCGGTCGTGCTCCTGCACGATCGAGGCGACCAGATTCTCGACCGCCTCGTGATCCGAGACGTCGCACGCGCGCGCGCGCGCGCGGCCGCCGGCCTCGAGCGATCGCCTTCTCGGTCTCGGCCGCGGCGGCCGGATTGCTGACGTAGGTGAACTCGACGATCGCACCCGCACTCGCGAGCTCGATCGCGATCGCGCGCCCGATGCCGCGCGAGCCGCCCGTGACGAGCGCGACGCGATCGCGGAGCGGCAAATCGGTCATGCGCAGGCCTCCGCAGCGCGCGCGATCGCGCCGTCGAGATCCTCGAGCTTTTCGATGTTCGCGCGTCCGAAGCTCCGATCGATCTTCGCCGCGAGACCCGACAGGACCTTTCCGGGGCCCACCTCGAGCTCGAGCTTCGCACCCGCGGCGATCAACTGCTTCACGCAATCGACCCAGCGCACCGGCGCACAGACCTGCTGCCGGAGTCTTGCGCGCGCGCCGTCGTCGCGTCCGAGTACGGCTTCGCGTCGACGTTCGATACCACCGGGACGCGAAGCGCGCAGAAACGCGCGGCCTCGAGCTCGGGCGTGAGCTTCTCCATCGCGGGCGCCATCAGCTCGCAGTGAAACGGCGCGGACACGTCGAGCACGACGACGCGCTTCGCACCCGCGGCCGTCATCCGTTCGCAAGCCTCCGACACCGCTTCCCGTCGGCCGGCGATCACGGTCTGAACCGGGGAATTGAAGTTCGCGGGCGCCACCACGCCATCGATCTCGGCGCAGATGCGCGAGACCTCGGTCGCCTCGAGGCCGACGACCGCGGCCATCGCGCCCTCGCCGGCGGGGACCGCTTCCTGCATCAGCGCACCGCGGCGGCGCACGAGGCGGATCGCGTCCGCGAGCGGCAGCCCGCCGGACGCGACGAGCGCCGAGTACTCACCGAGGCTGTGCCCCGCGAAGAGCACCGGCACGCGCGGTAGGCGCGGCTCGACGACCCGCCAGATCGCGATCGACGCCGCAAGAATCGCGGGCTGCGTGACTTCGGTGCGAGCGAGCTCGGCTGCCGGCCCGTTCTCGATCAGCTCGCGCAAACCCCCGCCGAACGCGGTGTCGGCTTCCTCGACGGCCGAGCGCGCTTCCGCGTGAGCCCGGACGAAGTCCATGGCCATGCCGACGGCCTGAGAGCCTTGTCCGGGAAAGACGACGGCCAGCATCGGCGCGGCTTGGGCCTGGTCGGACCAGGCCTAAACCTCCTCCTCCGACGCGACCTCGATGATCTGCCGGTCGCGGTAGTGACCGCACTCCTTGCAGACCCGGTGCGGCAGCTTGACCGAGCCACACTTCGAGCAGGTCGAGCGCGCCGGTTCGCCGAGCGCGTCGTGCGCACGCCGCTGGCGCGTCTGCGACTTGGACATCTTCTTCTTCGGTACGGCCATGAATCAGTCTCCTAGGTGCCCCGGCGAACCTTTTTCCCGGACTCTTCGAGCAACCGGCCGAGACCGGCGAAGGGCCGAGTCGTTTGGCGAGTCTCGCACGCGCAGACTTGCCGACTCCGAACGGCCCCGCAGACCGAGCACAACCCGGCGCAGTCCTCCGAACAGAGTGGCTGCACGGGCCAGGCGAGCGCCACGATCTCCTGAATGACGGGGGCGAAGTCTAGCTCGTCGCCGGCATATCGCCCGAGCTCGAAATCTTCCGCGTCTAGCTCGATTCCTCCCTGTGGAATCAGCGCGGGATTCTGCGCGGGCTCGAGCAAGAGTTCCAGCGGCTCCGAGAATTCGATCGAGATCGGCTCGCCGCAGCGCGAGCAGAGAAAGCGTCCGGTACCCGTGACCCGGCCCCGGAACAAGAGGCGCATCCCCAGGCGGTAGGCCTCGATCTCGGCCACGAACGGCTCCACGAGCTCCGCCTCGCGGTCGCGGAAGGCGGCACGCATGCCCTCCCACCAAGCGCTGTCCGAGACGAGCCGGAAGGGGCGCGGAGTCTCGTCGATGGTCTGGATCCGGATGTGGAGCCCGGTCATGCGGAAATCCCCCGCCCCGACGCGAACTTGTCGCTGGTTCGACGAGCTTCGGGGACGATTACGCCTCGCTTCGGGCCTTGTCAACGCGCGCCTGCGGCTGCGCGGGACTTCGCGTAGATTCCCCGCCCATGACGGTGGTCACCCGCTACGCTCCGAGCCCGACCGGGGCGCTCCACATCGGCGGAGCGCGCACGGCGCTCTTCAGCTGGGCCTTTGCGCGACATCACGGCGGTCGCTTCCTCTTGCGCATCGAGGACACCGACCGCGAGCGCTCGACGCGGGCGTCCGAGGATCTCGTGCTCGAGGCGCTGACCTGGCTCGGCCTCGACTGGGATCCGGTTCCCGGCTTCGACGCGACCCCGCGCCAGTCCGAGCGCGGGCCGCGCTATCGAGAGGCGATCGACGTGCTGCTCGCCAACGGCCACGCCTACCGCTGCACCTGCAGCGAGTCCGACGTCGAGGCGATGCGAGAGCGGGCGAAGGCCCAGGGTGCGAAGCCCCGCTACGACCGGAGCTGCCGCGGTCGGGCGATCGGAGCCGACAGCGCCAAGCCGTTCTGCGTGCGGCTGCGGGTGCCCGACATCGGCGGCCAGACGCGCTGGGACGACCTGATCTCGGGCCCGGCGGGCGAGGACGCGAGCGAGCTCGACGATTTCGTGATCGCGCGAACCGACGGATCGTCGATCTACCACTTCGCGGTCGTCGTCGACGACCACGACATGGGCATCACCCACGTTCTGCGCGGCCGCGAGCACATGACCAGCACGCCTCGGCAGCTCTTGATCTACCAGGCGTTGGGCTGGGAGGCGCCTCAGTTCGGGCACGTTCCGCTGCTCGTCGAGCCGGGCGGCAAGAAGCTCTCGAAGCGACAGGATTCGGTGTCGGTTCAGAGCTACCGCGACCGGGGCTTCACGCCCGAGGCCGTGCTGAACTACATCGCGCGCCTCGGCTGGTCGCACGGGGATCTCGAGATCTTCTCGCAGGCACAGCTCGTCGAGCTCTTCACGCTCGACGGCGTCGGCTCGTCCCCGTCGCAGGTGCACGACGACAAGCTGCTCTGGCTCTCGCAGCACTACATCAAGACGCTCCCACGCGAGACGTTGCTCGTTCGCCTGCAGCGCTTCCTCGATTCGGAGGCCGGCCGACCGGTCGCGATCGATGAAGGGCTTCACACGCTCGTCGACCTCTTGCGCGAGCGCAGCAAGACGCTGATCGAGATGGCGCAGCTCGCGCGTTTCTACTACGTGGACGCGCTCACCCGCGACGCCAAGGCGAGCGCGAAGTTCCTGCGGCCCGAGATCGCCGAGCCGCTGCGCGAGCTGCGGGCGGCGCTGGCGGACGTGCCGAGCTGGGAACGTCGAGCGCTCGAGACCGCCTTCCACGAGGTGATCGCGAAGCACGGCCTGCAGCTCGGTGCGCTCGCGCAGCCGGTCCGGGTCGCGATCACCGGCGGGACCGTGAGCCCGCCGATCTTCGAGACCCTGGAAGTCCTGGGCCGCGAGCGCTCCCTGGAGCGCCTGGACGCCGCCGTGGATTCGATCCATTGAGGCCCGACGATCGCCCGGTATATTGCGAGCCGGAATTGGCGGATCGTCTAACGGTAGGACGTCGGGTTCTGGCCCCGTTAATCTAGGTTCGAATCCTAGTCCGCCAACCAACCTTTCCCGCGGATCGCGCCCGCGTGCAGCGTCGGTCGAATAGGCTCCACGGGCAGATCGTCTCAGGGGCGGCGACACGCTCCCGAACGGGTCCGCGAGAAGGCAGACGGCGAAGGTCGGCTGCCCAAGGCGAGTCAGACTCCCACCCTCTTCTCTGGCTCGCCCTCGCGGACCCCCCGGGGCGGTCGCAGCTTCCACGCTCCCTCCAAAGCGCGAGAGCGGGAGATCCGGAAACGAGTCCGGGTCTCCCGCTCTTCTGCTTTGGAATCGTGGAGCGCGGGGCGCGGCTCAGTAGCCGGACGAGACCGCGACGCACTGCCCCATCGGGCGCGCGAACGTGAACTTCGCCGCGGGCACGACCATCATGGACGCGAACTGCGGGTAGTCGCGGTTCAGCGCCGCGGGCACGATGATCGAGGCCGTGATCGGAACCAGCGACACCGCCCCGACGACCATCATGCTGAACGAGATCGGTCGCATCACGAGGGCGTCGAAGGCTTTCGGGTAGGCACAGTCGTCGAGCGAGTCCTCGTAGCCGACCGCGCCGGCCTGGCCCGGAACGAGCCCGAGCGCGGCGACGAGTGCGAGGGCAACGAGCGAGTTTCGAATCAGATTGCGCATGGGGTCCTCCTGCGTCACCGACCCGATCGGCCTGCAGCGTCGCCCACTTGAACGCCCCGGTGATAGACGGCTTCGAGCTCGAGCGAGGGTCCGAACGCGAGCAGGTCCGCGTCTGCCCCCGCGACGAGACTGCCTTTCCTGCCCGAAAGCCCGAGAACCGCGGCGGGCGTCGCGCTCGCCATCTGCACGGCCGTCGCGAGCGGAATCCCCGCCAGGCGGACCGCCGCACGCACCGCGTCCACGAGCGCGATCACGCTTCCCGCGAGCGATTCGCCCGTCGTCGCGTAGCCCTCGGCCCGGATCTCGGCCTCGAGCCCGCCCATCCGGTAGCGGCCCGGCGGTAGACCCGCGGCCGGCGTGGAATCCGAGACCAGCGCGACCGCGGCCGGCCCGCGCAGCTCGACCAACGCGCGCGCGAGCTCGGGGTGAAGGTGGTGCCCGTCGAGGATCACGCTCCCGCGCAGCCGCCGCTCGACCAGAAACGCACCGACGACGTTCGGCTCGCTGCGCCGGAAGCCGGCCGCCGCATCGAAGGGACGGCTCGGCCAGTCGCTCGCGTTTCCGACGTGGGTGACGAAGGAGAGCCCGCGCGAGATCGACTCGCGAAGCAGCGCCAGCGTGGCGAGCGAGTGGCCGGCGGCGACGACGGCACCGGCCGCGGAGAACGTCGACACCGCGTCGAGCCCGCCCGCGCGCTCCGGCGCGAGCGTCACCATGCGCAGCGCCGAACCGGACGCCGCGATCATGCGCGCGACACGATCCGGTGTCGGGTCGCAGAGATGGGCGCTCGCGTGCGCACCGCGCTTGCCTTCGGCGAGGAAGGGGCCCTCGAGGTGGATCCCGACGACCGGGCCCTCGACCGAGACGTCGGCGCGAAGCCGCGCGAGCGCGCGCTCGAGGTGATCGAGCGGAGCGGTCACGAGCGTGGCGAGCAGGCTCGTCGTCCCCGAACGCAGGTGGAACGCCGTCGCTCGCGCCCGCACGTCGGCATCCGCGGCGTCGTAGGCCGCGCCGTCGCCGCCGTTCACCTGCAGATCGACCAAGCCCGGCGCGAGCGTCGCATTTTCGTGTCGGACGTCGCCGGGAAGCGGATCGACGTCCGTCTCGATCGAAGCGATCCGGCCTTCGACGCAGCGAACCCGCACGCTCGCGTGCTCGCCGTCGGGCAGGAGCGCCTTCGCGGCCCAGAGCGAGAGCGTCAAGCGTTCTTCACCAGCGCGACCATCGCGTCCGTCGCCACGTCGATGCACGCGTCCATGTTCTTGTCGATGTCGAGCTCGGCCGGCCCGGGCCACGGCGCCCGATCCGACACGACGCAGATGCAGCCCGCCTGCAGGCCGAAGAGCCCCGCGAGCGTCAGCAGGATCCCGCTCTCCATCTCGCAGTTCTGCACGCGCGCCGCGCGCATCTGCTCGATCCGCTCGGCCAACTCGGGCGCGCGATAGCCGCCGAAGCTCATCGACGCGATCGCCCCGTCCGGATCGAGCACCGCATTGCGCGCGTAGAACGCGTCGAGCGACCAGGTCACGCCGACGGCGTGACGCACCCCGCGCGCGCGCGCCGCACCGACAAGCGCCGCCACGACGGCCCAGTCCGAAACCGCGGGATATTCGGGCAGCACGTAGCTGCGCGAGGTGCCGTCATCGCGGACCGCGCCGGTCGTGATCACGAGGTCCCCGAGCGCGAGCTCGGGCTGAAGGCCCCCGCTGTTGCCGACGCGGATCATCCGCCGCACGCCGATCTTCGCCAGCTCCTCGACCAGGATCGCGGTGCTCGGCGCGCCAATTCCCGTCGAGGCCGCCGCCATCCGCACCCCGTCGCGCTCGCCGACCGCCACGCGGTACTCGCGCAGGCTCAGCACCTCGCGCACGTTCGACCACGACTTCGCGATCCGCGGCACCCGCGCGGGATCCCCGCACAGGAACACGTTCTCGCCCACCGCCCCGCGCCGCAGCCCCGTGATCGGCTGACCCGGCTCCTCACCGCTGCTCATTCCCCCTCCCCCTTCTCGGCGCGTAAGCTAGCCGTGCTCGAGCGAGCCGGGAAATCCAAACGCGCCGCCCTTCGGCAGTGCGGGTCGGCAATCTGGTTGACGCCCGCCAGCCCCCCACCTACTCTGCGCGGCCTCCGGTCGGTCCCTTCGTCTAGAGGCCTAGGATGTCAGGTTCTCACCCTGGAGACACGGGTTCGACTCCCGTAGGGACCACCAAGACTTACGCGATTCGGTGTCGGTAGGTCGGGTTGCTTTCGGGGCAATTTCCAGTCGCGCGAGCACGTCGGCTGGAAGCTCACCCGCCTCGAGCCTCATCGCCTCGCGGACGCATCGCCGCCCGCCCAGCGTGCGTAGTGCTGGCGGCCAACGACGTAGCCGAGCTGGACGCCGGCGGTGAGGAGTTGGGACGCGAACGTGTCGCGCAGGTCCTTCAGGTTCTGATGGCCGATCGCGGCGGCCTTCAGGATGCGGCGCCACTCGGAGCGCCGGAACACGGTCGGGTCGAAACCGGGAAGCACGTTGGCCTCGATCAGACCGGGCGGGCAGCTGCGCGGCGGGCTCTCTTCGATCGAGAACGCGCGGCGCGGATCGTCGGCAGCCTCGGCGAGCGCGATCCGCCCCGGTGCCCCCCCGCGGCCTCGACTCTGGAGGAAAAACGGGTGTCGGACGGTCAGTCGGAACTCGCGCTGACCACCGTCGAGGACTGAGGTTCCTGCGGTCCGACTCCCAGTTCAATGAGCTGCAATCTGGTCAAGCCGCACTTTCCGCTCATCTACTCCGCGTCCGGCGACCTGGCGGGTGGACTGCGGAGATGTTGGGAACGCGCCGGCAGGCGGTGTCGCAGAATCCAGAGTGCGAGCAGCTCGGTCCTGCTGTGCACCCGATAGCGCCGGTACAGGGCCTTCACGTACTGATGCACTGTGTGATCGCTCAGCTCCAGACGCGCAGCTGTCTCTTTCTCGGAGAGCCCCTCGAGCATGGCATCGAGCGTCTCTTGCAGGCGCGGGGCCAGCGGCGCCGGGTGGCCAGCGGCACTCGCCAGCTCGCGACCGATCATGGGGGCGACCTCCTGGTGGACGAGATCGAGCACGTTCCGGTCGCGCGCAGACCAGGGTCGATCTGAACCGCGGCGATGCAGTACCACCATGTCGAAGCGCTTGTCGGGCCACTCGTGAAACGAGCAGAGTGAGTCATCGATCCCGAGTGGCGACAGGTAGTCAGAGTAGTAGACAGACTCGTAGTGATCGCGGTCGCTCATGATCTGCCTGCGAACCGCGGTCCGGTGCGGTGGCTCGAATCGCTCGAGGAACGCGTTCATGTTGGGGTCGACGTTCGGTCCCATGCGCTCCATGTATTCGAGCCACCTCTTGCGAGACCCATCGCTGTCCCAGCCACGATCCAAGACGAGAGTGGGCTCCACGGTGCCGGACAGTGCCCGGTGTCCCGCGGCGGCGACGGCGACGAAATCACCGAGAAGTCGGTCCAAGCGCTCGAGGAAGTGCGTCCGCCAGAGAAACGGGTCGGCTCCGAGCTCCCGGCACTCCCCGACCAAGCGGAAGATCTCCTTGGAGTCGTGCTGCGTGACGTGGCCGGACTTGGACAATGAACTCCTAGGCACCATTCCGCCGGGACAGGCGGTGCCGACGAATCCAGAGTGCGAGCAGCTCCGTACGGCTCCGCACCCGGTAGCGTCGATACAGCGCTTTCACGTACTGATGAACCGTGTGCTCGCTCAGCAGAAGGCGTGCAGCCGCCTCCTTCTCCGAGAGCCCCTCGAGCATGACGTCGAGTGCCTGTTGCAGGCGTGGAGGAAGCCGTGTGAGATCATGACTGTCGGCACTCGCCAGCTCGCGGCCGATCATGGGAACGATCTCCCGGTGCAGGAGATCGAGCAGCTTCAACTCACGAGTATTCCACGGTCTGTCTTTCGATCGCCGATGCAGTACGACGATGTCGAAACGCCCGTCTGGCATCTGATGAAACGAACAAACGGAGTCATCGACGTGGATTCTCGACAGATAGTCATGGAAGTAGCCAGACTCGTAGTGATCCCTGTCGCCGATGATCTGCCGGCGGACGGCCGTCCGGTGTGGCGGATCGAATCGCGCGAGGAATGCGTTCATGATCGGGTCGCCCTTCAGCCCTACGAGCGCCATGTAGTCGAGCCATATTCTCCGTGAAGAGTCGCAATCCCAGCCGCGATCCACGACCAGCGCTGGTTCGATGTTGCGCGCCGCGGACGTCCGCCGTCCCTCTCCGACGATAGCGAGGCAATCGCCTAGCAGGCGGTTCGTGCCTTCGAGTAGGTGCCTGCGCCACACGAACGCATCGGCTCCCAGCTCCCGGCACTCCCCGAGCAGGAGAAAGACCTGCTTGTAGTCTTGCGTTGTGAGCTGGCCGGACTTCGACAATGACGAACTCCGTTTCTCATAGAGTAATCGAGATACCCGGAGTACCGGCAAGAATCCGAACCCCGGTGTCGCTGTATTTTCGCCTCCCCTGTTCAGGGGAATTGGCCTCCGTGCCGCATGTCTCGAAGATGGGCCTCGTTCTCAGAGGAGACGAACGATGGCCCACGGCTACCTCCTGTCGCTCGTTGCGCTCGTCGCTCTCACGGCCGCCGATCGGGCGCAGGCGCAGCCGGTGGAGTCTGGTACTAGCGGCCACTTCTACGAGTTCGTACCCGCAAGTCTCGCTTGGGACGACGCACGTCTCGCCGCGGAGAGCGCAGTCTTCATGGGTGTGAACGGGCATCTGGCCACGATCACCTCGCAGGCCGAGAACGACTTCCTGCTCTCGATCGCGCCAGCGCCAACGGCGGCCTTTCTTGGCGGCTGGATCGGAATGCTGGTCGCTTCTTCGACGGAGTGGGTGACCGGTGAGCTCGTCACGTACCAGAACTGGGGCGGAATCGAACCGAACAACTCGCCGGGTCGAGGCTACATGCACATCGGCACGTCGTCCTTCGCGAACATCGACGTCGGAGAGTGGGCCGATGCGGCCAATGGACTGATCGCGGGTGGGGACCCCGTCATCGGCTACTTCGTGGAATACGACGTGTCCGTCGGGCCCCTGCGCTCCGGGATCGTGACCAGCCCGAACGAGTTCAGCGGCAACGAGACCGTGATCGACTTCGACGGCCTGTCTACACCCACCGGCCTCTTTCTCACGACCGAACTCCAGGCCCAGTACGGCATCGTGTTCAGTCTCGATACCGACACTGGTCCGCGTATCTTCCTCGACGGTCCCGCCAGGCTCTTCGGGCCAGGCGGAGTGAGAATTCTCACCAACTACACGACGGCCAACTGTTCACCCACCGGAAACACGGGCTGCGGCAACATCACACTCACCTTCGACAGTCCGATTAATCGGATCGCCTTCGAGATCCGCAGCGGTAACCCCGCGGACGACCTGATTCTGACGGTCTCGAACAATGGCACGACCGTCGGCAGCAGCACCTATGACACAGACTCCAGCTACCGCGTCTTCGGCGTGCAGAGCTCGCAAGTTTTCGATCAGGTGACGATCGACGTGACGAACGTCGCCTCGGGAGTGCTGTTCCTCGACAATCTCCGCTTCGAGCTGGACCTGACCGACAGTGACGTGGATGGCCTGATCGACATAGCCGACAACTGCCCTGACGAGCCCAATCCCCTTCAGGAGGACAGCGACAGCGACGGCTTCGGAGACGCCTGCTACGGACCCGTGATCTATGACAACGGGCTCTCGTACCTGGGCTACGGCGACGGTCGCTGGGAGTCCTACCAGTCGACGGTGTTGGCGGGATCGTTCTTCCCCGAAGTACCGCTCCGGGCCATCCTCGCCGACGACTTCATCCTGCCTTCGGGCCAGCAATGGGAGGTCGGGGGCGCGCGCTGGATCGGCTCCGACGAGAATCGGGCCACGGGCGCACTCCTGCCACGGGTCGGCGAGACCCGGACCTTCCTCATCCACTTCTACCACCACGCGCCCGGCGAGCAGCCGGGCGGGTATCCCTTCTCGGACGGCGACGCCTTCGCGACCCGAGCGGTCAGCGTGACGGGCGGCCAGGGGCACCCGGCCGGCGGGGCGCTTTCACCTCTATACCAGGCGAACTTCGATACGCCGGTGACTCTGGAGGGTGGTGACCGCTACTGGGTGGCGATGATCGCGCTCGATGACTTCACCCAGAGATACGGCTTCGATGGAACGTCGTACGGTCATTGGGCCAAGAGCGGCATACCGGGCGCCAATGCCAAGCAGGCCTCGACCGAGCTCGGGTCTTCGGAATGGTTCGACCGCAACACGACCATGGCGTTCTCGCTGCTCGGCGCCGGCATGTCGGTGCCGCCGCCCAACCTGCCGCCGATCTGCGATGCGGGCGGACCGTACGCGCTCGTCTGCGGGAACGGGCCGCTGAGCCTGCAGATCGATGGATCGGCCTCGTCCGATCCCGAAGCGCAGGCGCTCTCCTACGCCTGGCAGGTGTCCTGTGACGGCGCGTCCTCGCAGCTGGTCGATCCGACCAGCGCCACGCCGACTCTGACGATCGCGGAGCCGCTGTGTGAACAGGATAGCTGCAGCCTCGATTTGTCCGTGAGCGACGGCTCGCTCCAGGCCGGCTGCTCAGTTCAGGTGCCGGTGCGCGCGAAGGAGTCGGTGGAAGATCTGGTCTTCTCCCCGACGCTGGGACCGATCCAGGTTTCCCCAAACACTGTTCAGACGGTGGTGGTCGAGCTTCAGAACGCCGGCACCTGCCCGAACAACGCGCGGTTCCCCGATCTGGACGCGCCGCCCGGACCTTCCCCGATCGTAAACATCGTCAGCATGGGTCCGGCTTCGACCGGGCCGGGAGCGACCTGTCCTGTCGGCTACGAGGTCGAGCTGTCCATCGATACGAACGGTCTCCCAGACGGGTCGTACCAGCAGGTCCTGCGGCTCCGCGGTTCCGACGGCTCGTCCGTCGCGACGACGCTCACGATCGTGGTGGGAGCGCTGTCGCCGGATCTGACGCCGATCTCCTCGACCTCGTCGAGCGTGGTCGTGACCGGTGATCTCGGTGCGCCGCCTCTGGACGCCGGCGAGGGGGCCACGGTCCAGGTCAACGTCCGCAACATCGGTGCGGCGACGGCGGCTGCCTACGAGGTGAACTTCTTCGTCGATGGCCAGTACCGCGGAACGGTCGGCGGCGCAGCCGGGCTCGCTCCGGGTGGCTCGGCGCCGGCGCAGCTCGCCATCGCGGGCGGAACACTGGCCGCCGGAACCCACGTCATCAGCGTCGCGGTCGCCAGCTCCGGCGAGAGCAATGTCTCGAACAACGGAACCAGCGGCTTCTTGCAGGTTGGGGCACCCACGCCCGGCGAGGGCGCACTCATCGACGTGAGAGCCCATGCCTCGGGTTCGTGCGAGGCTGGCACCGTCCGGATCTCGGGCGATTCCAACTATCGATTCGTACCGAGCAACCTGACATTCCCGGTGAAGGGCGGCCCGGCCAGCGTTTCGATCTATCCCGTGGGGAGCGCGCTCCCGGTCGTGTCCGCCTTCCTGGAGCACACCGACACGACCGGACACTTCAGCGTCGAGCTGAACGCTCCGCCCGTCGGGGACTACGTCGCGGTCGTCAAGGTGACGGACCTGACCCTCGAGGGAGAAGACGAGGCGGACCTGAGGATCCTGCCGGCGGCGAGCTGTACGCCGCCACCTCCGCCCCCACCGTCCGGCACCACCCTCTCCCTGGGTATGAACTCCTGCGAGGCGAACGCCGCGGGCGCGGCGATCGATTTCGGCGACAGGATCTTCACGATCGACGGCGGGCAGTGTGCGGACCCTGGCCAGCTGAAGGGCCGAGACATCACGGTTCGCGGATCGGGTACGTTCAGTCCAGCTCCCCTCGGCCTTCGGGCGACCCTGCACACGCCGGGTGCCGCGGGCTTCAGTGCCCAGATCCTCGAGAGCGGTCTTCTGGGCACGCTGGCGATTCCGTTCGTAGGTCCGTTCACTGGATCCGACGGCGCGGCCTGCGTACAACCACCGGCAGCAGACACGGTGTTTCGACTCGAGCCCTTCGACGGGGGCTCGCCCTACGACCTTCGCATCCAGCCGGCGACCCAGATCTTCCGCGGGTCCGCGACCCCCGGCGACGTGGTGCTCGAAGGCGAGGATCTCCATGCAGAGAGGGAATGCAATGTCGACTTCGGCGTCTTCGGTCGTGTGCGCTATGTGACGGGATCCGTCCCCTTCGACCATGGGCTGCCGATCTCGTGCGGGACGGTTCGGGCGCGCCTCTTCACTCCGACCGGTGGAGCCATCCTCGGGAACGAAGTTGTGTCCACGACGGATGCACAAGGAAACCTGGCGCTCACCGGGTTCGGCTACACGCTCGAGCGGGACGTGGAGTACTCGGTCGAGGTCGCGGTCAGCGACGGCGTGATCACGCAGACCCTCCCCCGGATTCCCGCCGGGTGTTCCCAGAGCCAGGGCGTGGGACCGGGTGGCGCGCCGGCACCGGCGCCGACCGCCGCAGCCCAAGACCTGTTCGTCTTCGCCGAGGACGTGACCTTCCTCGGTGACGGGACCTGCAGCGTCGGTCTGATCGGGACTCCAGAGCCCGGCGACGAGGTCGGCATTGCAGCGACCATCCATCTCGATGGCGCGGACACCCCGATCCAGAATCAGACGATCACGTTGAAGGAACACCTACCTGTGAACGGCGCGCTGGCGGAGAGCGTCGTCGCGTCGCCAACGGTGGACTTCCCGTCAGGGGCCCGAGAAGCGGACGTCTGCGTGAGCTGGACGCCGCAGACCCGCGGCTACCGGATCATCGAGGTCGCGATCGACTCGAACCACATCACGCAGAGTTCGATCTCGAACGACGCCGCCACTCGCGCCATCAGCATCGGGCGCAGCGTGTGCAAGCTCGAGCTGTCCGAGCGATCGCTGACCATCGCGCGCGGTGCGTCCTCGAGCATCCGGCTGAGGAATGCCCATGACGAAGGCATCACGCCGGTCCTCGATCTGTCGGTCCAGCCGCTCTCCGCAGGCACGCTGCCGGAGGGCCTCACGGCAACGTTCAGCTCTCTGAAGCTGGTGGACGCCGAGACGGTGGAGCTCGTCTTCGGGTCGACCGCGCAGACCCCGCCGGGTCGCTACCCCGTGGCGCTGGTTGCCGACGGACTCGACTGCACGCCCGTGGCCACATTCACAGTCGTAGTCCTGGGCCACAATCCAGAGCTCGCCTCGATCGCCGACCAGACACTCCAATGCGGCACGCGTTCGGTCGGTCTCTCGGCCAGCGATCCCGACGGCGACGCGGTGACCCTGAGCGCGAGCGGACTGCCGCCCTTCGCAAGCCTGGTCGATGTGGGAGACGGGACCGGAAGCGTCGAGATCACGGCCGGTGCCGGCGAGCAGGGGACCTACCCCGGCGCGACGATTACCGCGACGGACGATTTCGGCTTCTCCGACGGCAAGAGCTTCCAGATCAGCGTCACCGATCACGCTCCTCTGGTCGCCTCGATCGCCGACGGTGCCCTCACCTGTCTGGGCGGCGCGATCCATGTGTCGGCCTCTGATCCGGATGGCGATGCGCTGCGGCTGACGCTGAGCTCTCCGACCCCCGCGACGATCCTGCTAGACAACGCAGGATGGCTCGGGATCCATCGCGGTCGGAGAGGGCATCGCTGCGGGCAGCTATGCGCTCGAAGTCACGGCGACCGATCAGACCTGCGGTGCGACGTCCAGCGAGAGCTTCGTCCTCACCGTGGCGCCCAACCTGCCGCCGCAGACGACGCCCGTCGACCCCCAAGAGATGGTTGCGGGGGAGACGCTCTCTTCGACCTGAGTTCGATCGACCCCGAGGCGGGCCCGGTGAGTTTCCACGCAAGTGGACTGCCGGCCTTCGCCGAGCTCGAGACGACAGTCGGCGTCGGCACGGCGCTCGTCCTGATGCCGGGCGCTGCCGACGTCGGTGCCCACGTGATCGAAATCGTGGCAATCGATGCGTGTGGCGGGAGTTCGCTCACGCAGATCGATGTCAACGTGCTGCCAGAGAACCAGTTCCCGAGCGCGGATGCGGGACCCGATCAGAGCGTGAACGAGGGAACGCCCACAGTCCTCCTCGATGGAACGGGCAGTAGCGATCCCGACAGCGACGTGCTCGCCTTCAGGTGGACGCAGGTGGCCGGGCCCGCGGTGCTGCTTGCCAATCCGTCGAGCGCGCAGCCCGGCTTCAGTGCCCCGTTCGTGAGCAGCGACATCACGCTGACCTTCGAGCTCGTCGTCGATGACGGGGCCGTGTCCAGCGCTCCGGACACAGTCAACGTCACGATCGTCAACTCGAACAACCCACCCGTCGCGGATGCCGGCGACGCGAGCACGATCAAGGAGGGAGCGGTCGCGACTCTCGATGCGAGCAGCAGCTACGATCCGGAGGGGCAAGAGCCTCTCGAGTTCAGCTGGACCCAGCTCGCGGGGCCCGTCGTCGCGCTCGATCCGAGCAACTCGGTCGCAAGCCCCACCTTCGTCGCTCCGCTCGACGTCGGCGCCCAGCTGGTCTTCGAGGTCGTCGTGGGCGACGGGCAGGAGTGGAGTGATCCCGATGACGTCACGGTGACCATCGTGGAGAACAGCGCGCCCGAGGCCAACGCCGGTCCGGATCAAACTCGCGACGAGTTCACCCTCGTCACGCTGGCCGGTGCCGGTAGCAGCGATCCCGACGGAGACGCCCTGAGCTTCGCCTGGACGCAGGTGGCGGGACCGCCCGTCTCCTTGAGCGACCCGAGCGCGTCCGCGCCGACCTTCGTCGCACCGCTGGTGGCGCCCGGCGGCGTGGACGTGGTTCTCGAGCTCGTGGTCACCGACGACGACCCGGTGCACCCCAAGGTCTCCCAACCCGACCTCGTCAGCGTGGCGGTCGTGAACACGAACGATCCGCCCCGCTGCGATCTCGGCCGGTCGGTCTGCCCCGACACCACCTTCAAGTCGAAGCAGAGCGTCGATGCGTGCGTGATGTGGCCGCCGAATCACACCATGCTCCCGGTCAGCATCACCGGAGTCACCGACGAGGATCCAGGTTCGAGCGAGGTGACAGTGCGCATTACCGGCGTCACCCAGGACGAGCCGATCAATGGCACGGGTGACGGCGACACGAGCCCGGATGCGGTCATCCAGGCCGGAGATCCGAGCGACGCGGTCCTGCTGCGTTCGGAGCGCTCGGGTGGAGGCGACGGCCGCGTCTACGTCGTGAGCTTCACGGCGGACGACGGCATGGAGAGCTGCAGCGGTTCGGTCACGGCGGGCGTGCCGCACAACCGCAAGGCCATCCCGATCGACGACGGTCAGCTCTACGACTCGACTCAGCCATAGAGCCGGAAATACCAGCGCGATTCCACCCCCGGAGTTCCGGCTCGCGGCGGTCTGTATTGGCTCGAGCCACGGGAGCCGGCGCTCGTGCGGCGGAGCTGGTAGGGGCGAATCTGCAGCGGAGACGAACGGCTCGGTATCGCGACCGCCACAGGGGTGTGAGGAGTTCCACGATGGGTGCGCTGTGCGACGCGCGGCCGTGTCGTTCGAGCTGAACCGGCTCCGCTTCCGCGGAGCACGCACTTCGGTGTGGGCGCGTCACAGCGACGACGTGGAGAGTTCGGGCTCGAGGGGGTCGCGGCGGGCTAGTTGCAGCTTCCGTTCGGGCCGGCGCTACAGGACAGCGGGCAGGTCGGGCAGGTCGGCCCGGGTGGTTGGCCGCTCAATGCGCGGAACCGCGAGAGGTCAGGCGTTCCGATCACGTGGGAACTCTCGTCGAGGTCGAAGATCGCGCACGGTCGGGTGCCGAGCGTGCCACACGTGTCGAGCGCACGGTTCTGGCCGAGCGAGGATCGAAGCTCTGCGAGGTCCGCGGTGGCGACGAACAGACCCGACGGCGTGAAGTCCGCGTCGCACGCGTTGCCGAATCCGTCGAAGTCGTCGTCGCGCTGCCCGCCCGTGAGCGTCGACCAGGGATTCAGCGTCAGGAACTCCGGCGCGACGCGCGGATTCGAGACGGTCGTGCAGTTGTCGCAGGCGTCGCCCACGCCGTCGCCGTCGAGGTCGGCCTGGTCGGGATTCGCGACGGTCGGACAGTTGTCGGCGCACGTGGCGATGGCGTCGCCGTCTCCGTCGTCGTCGATCCACCCGTTGCAGTCGTTGTCGAGGCCGTCGCAGATCTCGGGGCCGACGAGTCCGGGAACGCAGGTGTCGATGCCGTCCGTGCAGACCCCGGTCGATCCGCACTCGCCAAGGCCACACGAGGTGGGAACACCTTCGAGTGTCGGGGCGCAGCCGGGATCGACGGCCGCGCAGGCGCCGGGTGTTCCCGGGTAGAGCAGCGACTGAAGCGGCACGCTCGGGCAGTCGTCGTGAATGTCGAAGAGGCCGTCGTTGTCGGCGTCAACGGCGTACGCGGGGATCCGGACTCCCGGACGCCCGAGTGACTGCAGCGGCGGGTACACGCGCTCGAGGCGCGTCCACGACGTCGGTCCGGAGACACGCGCGCCCGCGGGAGTCGAGTCACTCGTCGCCATCGTGAACGGGGTCGTTCCGGGAAGCGGGGTCAGGTCTCCGGTTCCGGGTGAGCGGAATGTGAGAACGCCGTTTGAAAGCGTCGTCGGTGACTGTGGCGGACAGATCGAACTGCTCGACGTGCAGAAGTACGAAGTGTCGATGAAGAGATTGTTCGATTCGGTCAGGTTCCCCTCGGTACCCTGCACGAAGAAGAGGTGGCGGATGTCCCGGGCGACCGAATCGCGTACGGTCATCAACGCGTTCGCGTTGTCGGAAGTCTGGAAGGCGACGCCGCCGGTGTTCGTCGCGAGTCCCGCGAAGGTGCCGTGCGTCAGGGTCAGGTCGGAAGTCGTCGCGTCGTTGATCCCGACCTCGAAGCCACGTGCCCAAAGGCAGTTCACGCCCGTCGGACACGCGGGCCGGGTCACAGCCACGTCGTCGTAGATCTGGTCCGAATTCGTGAAGTTCCAGGGCGTGGTCGATCCGGTGTAAAGACCCGTCGCCCCGCTTGCGGTAGCCGAGCCGAACGAATGCGCCCTTGACGACATCCGCATCGACGATTCCCCGGCTCGCATCCGCAATGTACGAGGAGAAGACGTCGGCCCCGATGACACCCCGTGCGGACACACCGGGAATGACGGTGCCGGTGGGCAAGCCACGGCACAGCGAGTTGACGAAGAGCACCCGGAAGGTGTTGTAGTCCGCGTTGGTCGATGCTCCCACGCAGGGATCCTGGAGGTTCTGAAAGACGCCGTCGGTCACGAGCCACCGCCCCGATGTGGTGGCACCGGTTTGAGTGGTGACCCACTTGAGGCCACCGCTTGGTAGTTCGAGCAGAGCGGCGCGAGGATGTCGACGCCGTCGCGGACCTTCAGGTCGGCGTCCTGCAGGTCGAAACACGACGCCGACGGTTGCTGCCCGAGCGTCGAGCCGAACGTGCAGGTCGGATGGTCGAGTGTGATCCGTGCGAAGTCGTAGGTGTTCGGTGAGCCGTCGAGTCGGCGTTCACGACGATGCAATCGTCGCCGAGGCGAGTGCCGCGCCATCCGACGATCACTGCGATCCCGTCGCCGCCCGGGTAGTCGTACTGATTGATCCACAGGCCGTGACCGCGCGACGGATCCTCCCCTTGGTCGGTCGGCAGCGGATCGCGCGCCGTCACATCCTCGTTCCTGCCGAGGCCGTTCTTGATGTTCGCGTAATTCACCGCCACGGTACCGCCGAAGTGTGAGATCTCGACCTGCCGGAGGTAGAGCGCCCCCTCCGAGTTCGCCGAACTCAGCCGCGAATCGATCGGCTTTAGACCCGCAGCGACCCCCACGTCGCCGCGCCCCCAAAAGGAAATCCGCACGCCCTCGAGGTCGACGGTCGCATCGTCGGCGAGCTGCAATCCCGCCGCGGTCTTGTCCTGGGTGGATGAGAACTGCTTGTTTGCGTCCGGGACCGTCAACGAGACCGGGTCCCACACGACGAACGGATCGCCGACGGCGAACCGCTCGATGTAATCGACAGCGGCGTAGCCAACCCCGGCAGAGGACCCGATGATCCGCGCGCTCGCGCCACCGTCGCAGGTCTGCGTCGGGTAGCTCGACGCGAGCGTGAGCCGACCAGAGACGGCGCTACAGGTGCCACCCGCGCACTCCGTTCCGTTCGGACAGAGCGCGCCGGGATTCGAGCCACCCTGGCACGATTGCGGAACGTCGACGATGCGCCGCGCGGACGCGCACGGCAGCCGCTCGGATGACGCCCCGGGGAACGGCGAGTCGTTCGTGACGGCGGGGCAGTCGGCGTCGCAGAGAAACCACGCCCCGAGACTGGCCCGGGCGTCGGCGCCGCCGAGCCCGCCCGGCCACGTCACCGCGGTCGAGCCCTGCGCGACCGCGGCGGTCGCTGTTGCGACTGCCGGGCCGACTCCCCGCACGGCCTGCTGTCCTTCGGAGTTGTAGTCGAGGGTCAGGAGGTTCGGCGAGGATGCGCCGATGATCTTGTACCAGGTGCCGCGGTGCGCCGACGGCCATCCGAACCGGATGTAGCGACCGACGAGGCGAGGGTCGCCGTTCTCGACGAGGTCGAGGCCATCGACCGCGATGGAGATGTCGGTGCAGTCCGTGGCCTGGAATGGCGCGTCGGGTAGAAAGTCGGAGTTCGCCGGGCAGTTCTCGCCCGAGACCGAGGTGATGACACCGGCACCCACCCGGACGCCGCGCGCGACGAACCGACCACCGGCAGCATTGGCCACCCCGCAGTTCGAGGTGGCGACGGCGCCGCATTCGATCTCGAGCCGGTCGCCGCCCGTCAGCTCGATCAAGCCGGCGTTCAGGATGGCGAAGGAGGCGATCGGATTTCCGATCGTCAGCGACTGCCCGCCGATCGTCGAGAGCGTGCCAGCGGCCTCGGGACCGGGAGATCCCTCCACGGTGAGGTCTGCGGCCGCCTGGGGGCACGATCCGTCGAGCACGACGCGGTGCCCCGCGCGGATCCGGACCTGCTCGCCGGCGTCCGGGATTCCCGCCGGATCCCAGGTTTCCGGTGCGCACCACGAGCCGTCGGAGATCGAGCTTCGGGCGTTCGCAGGGGCGGCGAACATCGACACCGCGAACAGAACAACCAGCAGAAGAACCAGCGGCCGCATGGCGGGACTCCGACACAACTATCCGATCCGGCGTGGGTTTCTGTCAACCACCCGACACGCGCGCGAAATGCTCGGGGCGGTTAGACTCGCGCGCATCGCTCAAACGCTGTCGCCGAATGTGGATCTCTCGCACGCGGAACGCCCCGCGGACGCCGGCGTCGTGGCTCGCCCGCCCGCATTCTCGGAGCTCGTGGCGGAGCTCCGCGCGCTCGGCTGCTTCCGGCCGGCGCCGTTCGGGCCGCTCGTCGACGCCGCACTGACGTTCGTCTCGGCGGTGGCGCTCTTCGTGCTCGCGTCGCAGGCGCCGCTCTGGGCCGCGGTCCCGCTCTTCGCGCTGGCGTCTCTGCTCCACGCGCGGATCGGGTGGGCGATGCACGACGCGGCGCACGGCAACCTCTTCGAGCGGAAGTGGACCGACGAGATCCTGACGTGGGTCTTCTGCTTCCTCTTGGGCGAGTTCCCTTCCGGCTGGCGGCACGGGCACGACGCGCACCATCGCGCGACGAACATCCGCAGCGTCGACCGCGACAAGCGCGAGCGCTGGGAGCCCGGCCGGCGCTACCGCTCGCGTGTGTGGGCCGCGATCGACGTGCTCGTCTTGGTGCGACGCTACGGCCTGACGCTGCCCCGGCTGCTCGCGTTCCTGGGCATACGCGACGGCGTGTACGCGGCGCGCACCCGGCCCGATCGATTCCCCGCCGAGCTCGTCGCTGCGGTCGCGGGCACCATCGGGATCCTGGCCTTCTTCGTGTACCTGTACGGTGGTTGGGGGATCGCGCTCTACGTTCCCTACAGCTGGATCGCGGGCGTCTATCTGAATTTGATCTTCGCCGGAAACCACTACGACCGGCCGGCCTGGGACGAGCCACCGGCGCTCGATTTCGCGGCGCGGCAGATCCTGACGACGACCAACTACTCCGGCGGTGCCTTGGTGCGCGCACTCTGCGGCGGCCTCGAGAGCCACATCGAGCACCACCTGTTCCCGAAAATGCCGCGAAGCCACCTGCGTCGCGCTTCGCCCGCGGTGCGGCGGTACTGCGAGGCCCGCGGAATGACGTACGTGGAGCGCTCGTTCGGCGATGCGGTCCGCAGCGTCATCGACTACCACGTGGATCCAGCGGCACGCGCCTGAGCGCAGGCGAGCGCCCGCCCGGGCGCTCAACTTCCCGCGCCGGAACACCGACAGCCCGGACATGGCGCGGTACTCCGCGGCGTTGCTCATCGGCTTGTGGATCGCGTATTCGTTCTGGAGCTCGCGACCCGTCTCGCGGCCGCCGGGCGTGATCGCCCCGAACGCGCCGGTGCAGGAGAACCTCGCCGACGGGCCTCGCTGGGAGATCGCCGGCTACGACGTTCACGCGCTCGCGCGCTTCGAGATCGAGGCACGCGTGCTCTCGGCGGAGCGCTACCGATTCGACCGAGAGGCCGATCTCGCGCCGCTCGATCTCGCACTCGGCTGGGGCCCGATGTCGGCCAACGCCGTGCTCGACACGCTCCAGATCTCGCAGGGCGGGCGATTCTTCCACTGGTCGAGCCGCGAGCCGATGATCGATCCGGGCGAGATCACCCGGCACAGCGCGAACATGCACTTGGTTCCGATCGACTCGGAGATCCGCGCGACGCTTCTCGACGCGCGAAGTGGCCATCTCGTTCACCTGCAGGGCTGGCTGATCGAAGCGCACGCCCAGGACGGATGGAAGTGGCGAAGCTCCCTGACCCGCGGTGACACGGGCCACGGCGCGTGCGAACTCGTACTCGTGGAGCGCGCGTCGCTCGAGTGACCGGGGTCGGCCGCCCTTCGACGCCGCGTCATTCGCCACGCTGCGCCGCGCGCGCGATTCCGCGGAGCATGCCGCGGAAGACGAGCGCGTGCAGCGGGTAGATCCCGTACCAGTAGGCCAGCCCGCGGAGCCCGACCGGGTCGAAGATCGCCGTCTGCCGGATACGGGCGCCGCCGCGCCTCGCGGCTCGACCTCGAACTGCGAGCCAGGCGCGCCCGGGCAGCTTCATCTCGGCGGCGAGCCGCAGGCAGCGGTCCGGCTCGATCGCCTCGACGCGCCAGAAGTCGAGCGTGTCGCCGACGCGAAGCCGCTCGGGGTCGCGGCGTCCGCGGCGCATGCCGACGCCGCCGACGAGCAGGTCGAGCAGCCGCGCAGACGCCAGAGCCAGGTCGTCCGCAGTACCAGCCGGTCTCGCCGCCGATGCGCCGGATCGGCGCGAACGCGCGCTCGGCGGACACCGCGACCGTGGACGCTGCGCGCATCGACGAGGCGGTTGCCGAAGCGCACGCCCGCCCGAAGGGCGGCGGCTCGCGCGCCGCCGACAGCGCGTCCGACCAGCGCGTCTCGGCGAACGCCGCGGTCCTCGTCGCGCAGCGCGCGCGGCGATCGCCTCGCGCACGCCGCTCGGGCGGATCGCGAAGTCTGCGAGCGCCGACTCGTCGCGGACCACGGTCGGGTGGCGGATGCTCTCGATCAGCTTGCGGCCGACTGCGCGCGTAGAGCGGCGTGACCAGGCCGAGCCAGAGGCTCGAGAGCCGCGGCGTCAGCACCGGCACCGGAATCATCCAGCGCGCGCAGCCCGCGCTGGCGCGCGTACTCGCGCATGAGTCCCGCGTAGGAGACACGGTCGGCGCCGCCGATCTCGAACACGCGGCTCTCCGCGCAGCGGGACGTCGAGCGCGGCCACGAGGTACGCGAGCACGTCCTCGATCGCGATCGGCTGCGCCGAGCACGTCGACCCAGCGCGGCGTGATCATCACCGGCAGGCGCTCGACGAGCGCGCGGATCATCTCGAACGAGAGGCTGCCCGAGCCGATCACGATCGAGGCGCGGAACTCGATCGCGGGCACGCCGGACCCGCGCAGGATGCGCCCGACCTCCTGCCGGCTGCGCAGGTGCGCGGAGAGATCGCTCGCGCGCGTCGCCGAGCCCGCCGAGGTAGACGATGCGCCGCACGCCCGCGGCGCGCGGCGGCGCTCGCGAAGTTCTCGCGCGGCGCAGCGATCGCGCTCCTCGAAGTCCGCGCGCGCGCCCATCGAGTGGACCAGGTAGTAGGCCGCGTCGACGCCGGCGAGCGCGCGGTCGAGCGAACGTCGGATCGAGACGTCCCCCGCGACGACCTCGGTCGTCGCCGCGACGCTCGCGCGCAGCGACTCGGGACGGCGCGCCAGGCAACGGACGATTCGGCCGTCGGTCTCGAGCCGGTGCAGCAGTCGACCGCCGACGTACCCCGTCGCACCGGTCACGAGGATCAACCCACGCACCTCGCGAAGCGCCTGCTCGCGATCCGCTGCCATACGCTCCGCTCCGCCATCTCTCCCGCGAGCATGCCGAAACCGTGCGTGGCCGTCGCGCGGGTCGCGTGCGCCGGTCACCGATCCCGCTAGCTTGCGGATGTGAAACGGATCGCGCTGGGAATCGTCGCGATCGTGCTGCTGTTCGCACGTGGAGGCTCGCCCGTCGCGGCGGAGCTCCACGTCGCGACGACCGGCGACGACCGCTTCTCGGGAAGCGAAGCGACGCCGTACCGGACGATCCGACGAGCTCTCGACGTCGCGAGCCGCGGCGACACGATCCTTCTGCACGCCGGCACGTACGAGGAGCGCATCAGCACGCAGGACGGCCCCATCCGCGGCGGCCAGTCCTGGGCGGACGCGCTGACGATCGCCGCGATCCCCGGCGAGGCCGTCGTGCTCCAGCCGCCGGCGGGCTCGACCCGCGTCGTCATGCTCGCCGACCCGATCGCGAGCTTCATCGTCTTCCGCGGACTCGTGCTCGATGCGAGCCGGGTTTCGCACGAGGCCGTGAAGATCACCTGGACGACATTCGGACCGAGCAACGGCTCGCATCACATCCGCATCGAGGACTCCGAGGTGATGAACGCCCCCGGGCAGGGTCTGCTGGTCGGCGGACACCACAACGAGTTCGTGCGGTTGCGCGTGCACGACAACGGGCGCACCGACCTCGAGCACGGTCTGTACATCACCGGCCCCGACAACCTCGTGGACGGCTGCGAGGTATACCGCAATGCCGGCTGGGGGGTACATCTCTACAACGGAGATGCGAACGACGTCGATCGCAACGTCATTCGCAACAACCGCATTCGCGACAACGCGCGCGTCGGCCGGCGCGGCGCGGGGATCGTCCTCTCGAGCGGCAGGGACAACATCGCCTTCAACAACGTGATCTTCGGGAACCAACTCGGCATCCAGGTCGCGGCCAAGGGCGTGCGATCGCGCGTGTACAACAACACGATCTTCGCCCAGACGAGCGCGGGCATCGAGGTGGACGACGGCGCCGTGGACTCCGACATCCGAAACAATTTGGTGTTCGGAAATGCGTCGGGCATCAAGGACGCGGGCAAGGGCACCGCGATCTCGTCGAACCTGGTGAACGTCGACCCCGGCGTGGTCGATGCCTCTGGATTCGACGTGCGGCTCACGTCCACGAGCGCGGCGGTCGACAAGGGCGAATCGCTCGATGCGGTCGCGACCGATCACGATCGCCGGCCGCGACCCCAGGGCGCGGGCTACGACATCGGCGCGTACGAGGCGCGCTGAACGGTCACTTCGGAGCTCCTCGGCGGCGCACGCCGATCACGTTCGGAATCGGCCACGCGGAGGCCTTGGTCCTGCTCGCCGACGACCCCTCCGCTCCCTCGAAGAGCTCGAGCTCGACGTCGCCGGCCTTCAGGTAGAGCTGCGCGAGGCGTCCGCCCTCGAGGTGCTGCGCGGCGACGATTCCGATCCCGGACGAGAGCAGCACGCGCACGAAGTCCTGCATCGAGGTCGGAGTTCCCGCGTAGATGAACAGGATCCGACCGGCCTCGTCTTCGCCGAGCGCCGCCTCGCTCCATCGCTCGTTCTTCGCGCTCCAGCGGTTCAACCCGGGACGCTTGATCAGCCGGAGATTCTGAACGAGCGAGGCGTACTCCTCTCGGAGGCTCGCGATCGTGACGCCGGACTCGTCGAGGTCGAAGATCCGGAACGGCGGACGTTTCGCGCCTTCGCGCGGGTCGAAGGCCGCCACCGACTGGTACGAGTTGATTCGGCGGCTCTCGACCTTGCCTCGGAACTCGGTGTATCCGACGTGCGTTTTGTAGTCCTCGCCGAACATCCCCGCGTTGATCGCGAGCGCGAGGTCGTGACCCTCGGCCCATTCCCGCGCCGTGAGTCCCGTCGATTCGCCCGTGCTGCTCTGGCCGACGAGCGCGAGCTCGAAGGACTCCGGATCGACGCGCACGACGACGATCCGAGCGGCTTCGGGCTCGGCCGACTGCGCAGGAGCGACCCGCGTCAGCTCCACTCCGGGCGCGATCGGTTTCCATTCGGCGGGGGTTCCGCTCGCGTCGCCCGCGACGAGCCCGAGAAGAACGGCAAAGAGCAACATCGGCGCTTCCTCTCGCGTCGTCGGAGCGGAATTCAGAGGTAGCGCCCGCTCGAGACCGGAAGCCTTCCGGTCGCCTTCTTGAAGCGATCGACCTCGGCCAGCAGGTCCTCCGTCGTCACCACGCCGGGCTTGTCGTCGGCCGCTTCGCAACGCGCTTTGCGGCGCAGCACCGCGTGCACCAGACGCACCCAGTTCCCGATCGACGATTCGCGGTTCTGCTCGACCACGCGGATCCAGTCGATGCTCTCGAAGAGCGTGCGTCCCGCGCGCTTCTCCGCCGCCGTCGCGTGGAGACCGACCGCCGCGATCACATCGCCTGGCACGGTCGGAATCACCGAGACGATGCGCTCGAAGCGACCCGGCTCGAAGTAGATCGGAGAGAGCGTGTCGGGCCGACTGGTCGAAGCGAGCATCAGCGTGGACGTGACGCCGATCGTCACGTCGATCAGCTCGAGCAGGAAATCACCGAGCAGCGTCGCCGGAAGGTCCGGGCGCGGCCCGCCGAGCGACGGGTCGTGCGCGAAGTCGAGCTCGTCGAAGTAGACGGTGATGCGCTTGATCTCGCCGAGTGTGTCCTGCCACGCCTGCAAGAGGTCCCCGACCTTCCCGCCCGCGTGCAGGATCTGCAGCGCGAGACGCGGGCTGCGAATGGCCAGAAACGGGGTCTCCGTGCGCGTGGCGAGCGCTTCTGCGAGCAGCGTCTTGCCCGAGCCGTTCGGACCGATCAGGAGCAGGCCCGAGGGCGGGAACGTGCCCCAGCGCTCGTAGACATCGGGGTCGGTCGCAGCGCACGCGTAGGTGAGCAGCTCGTCCTTCGCCTCGTCGAGTCCGCCGATGTCGCCAAAGTCGATCGCCGGCGACGGACTGAAGTCGCACGACTTCGCGACCGGCGGAAACTTCCGCACGAATGGCTCCCACAAGTTGGCGGCTCGCTTTCGCTCGATCTCGTTCATCTCTCTCGTCACCTCGCCCATCCATTCTAGGCTTTGCCGGCCAGGCTTGTGCCTCCGATCCGCGTGGGGCACGGTGAACGAATGACGGACACCTCACCGGCTCTGGCGTTGCTCGTCGGCGGCGGCCCGGCACCCGGGATCAACGGCGTGATCTCGGCCGCCACGATCGAGGCGCGAAATCGCGGCGTGCGCGTGGTCGGCGTGCTCGACGGCTTCCAGCACCTCGCCGAGGGCGATACCTCGAAGATCATGCCGCTCGAGATCCGCGACGTCTCGCGGATCCACTTCCGCGGCGGCTCGATCCTGCGGACCTCGCGCGCCAACCCGACCAAGGAGGCGCGAAAGCTCGAGAACGTGGTCGCCGCGCTGCGCGCGCTGAACGTCCGACGGCTCATCACGATCGGCGGCGACGACACCGCGTTCTCCGCCAGCCGCGTCGCCGAGCAGGCGGGTGGCGCTCTCTCGGTCGTGCACGTCCCGAAGACGATCGACAACGACCTGCCGCTCCCGGGCGGGATCGTCACGTTCGGCTTCGAAACGGCGCGACACGTCGGTGTGTCGCTGGTCGAGACGATCATGGAGGACGCGCGCGCGACGAGCCGCTGGTACCTGCTCGTCGCGATGGGCCGCAAGGCCGGCCACCTCGCGCTCGGCATCGGCAAGGCCGCCGGGGCGACGCTGACGCTGATTCCCGAGGAGTTCGCGGGCGAACGGCTCAAGCTCGCCCGCCTCGCGGACGTGATCGAGGGCTCGATCATCAAACGCCGCGCGCTCGGAGACGAGAACGGGACGGTCGTCCTCGCCGAGGGCATCGCGGAGCTGCTCGACCCCGCCGACCTCGCGGGCATCGAGACCGCGGAGCGCGACGACCACGGCCACGTGCGGCTCTCCGAGCTGCCGCTCGGCAACGTGCTCAAGAACGAGCTCCGCAACCGCTTCGCCGCGCGCGGCATCTCGGTCAAGCTCGTCGCGAAGGACATCGGCTACGAGCTGCGCTGCGCGGATCCGATCCCCTTCGACAGCGAGTACACGCGCGACCTCGGCTACGGAGCCGCGCGCACGATTCTCGAAGGCGGCGGCTCCTGCATGATCACGCGGCAGAACGGCAAGATCGTCGCGATGCCGTTCGCCGACCTGATGGACGCGAAGAGCGGCCGCACGCGCGTGCGCCTGGTCGACATGCACTCCGAGTCCTACGCCGTCGCGCGCCAGTACATGATCCGGCTCGGCCCCGCGGACGTCGGCGACCCGCTCTGGCTGCAGACGCTCGCCGACGCGGGCCGGACCACGCCCGCCGATCTGCGCGCGCGCTTCGGGCGATGACGGACCGGATTCGGCTCTAGCGGGTGGCGATCGCTGCCCGCAGCCGCTGCCACTCCTCGAGGTAGCGCGCGAGGTGCGGCTTCCCGCCGCTCGTGCTCTCGTGCTCGATCAGCGCCTGCACGTGACCCTGCTCTCGCTCGTACGCGGCCGCCGAGAAGAAGCCCGCGAAGTGGGCCATGCGCAGCCAGACGAGATAGGTCGTGAGCGCGTCGAACTCGTTGTACGCGACGATCTCGGCGAGCCGCCCGCGGAGCCACAGGTCCGCGACGTCGTTGCCATCGATGCCGAGCTTTCCGGGGATGCCGGACTGGACGGCGAGCTCGTTCAGGGACGGGACGGACTTGCCCCAGCCGCCGAGGATCTCCTTCAAGTCGACGTTCCACTCGCTGCCGCGCGCGAAATAGTCGATCCCCTCCCAGGGCTTGTCGGGACGGCGCGCAAAGCCCGCGGCCTGCACGCCGAGGATGACACCGCGCTGGATCAGGATCTTGAGATCGGCGTCCTGCGAGTTGAAGCCGACCAGCTGCGGCCGGTGCTTCCCGACCGCTTCGAGAAACGTCCCGACCAGGTTCGCCTCGCGCGCCTCGTCCTCGCTGCGCGGGTCTCTCGGCAGCGAGAGCAGCCGGAGCGTCGGCGCCTCGTCGTCGTTCTTCGCGTGCCGCTCTACGACGGCAATCGATACGATCCGGCACAGCACGGTCTTCAGGAACGGCGTCGGGTCGTCGTCGCTTCCCCCGCCGGCGCGCCACATCACTTCCATGATCTCGCGCGGTGACTCGGTCTCCGGGGGAACACCGTGAAGGAGGCGCCCGGCGAGCGGATCGGGAATCCACTCCAGGTCGAATGCCCAGACGCGTTCCTTCACGCTCTTGATCACTTCAGGATGCCCTCGATCCGATCGAGCATCTCCTGCTCGTCCTTCGTCACGCGGTTCAGGCCGAGAAAGCCTCCCGCGGCGCGCGCGACCTTGCGCGTGCGATCGAGGATGTCCGTGCGCAGGGCGGCGTAGGCGGACTCCGACAGATTCCCGCGGAGCGCCTCGACGTAGCCGGTCCACGCGCCGATCAGCTCGTCCCCGGGACGTTCGTCCAGCCACTTCTCGAGCAGCTCGTAGGCGGTGCTCCCCGGCGCCACGCCCTGCTCGTCGGCAGCGCGGAGAATCGCGCCGCGTTCGCGGTCCTGGAGCACGCCGTCGCGCCACGCCAGCAGGATCAGCGGCGCGAGCGCCAGGGCCGCCAGCGTCTCGGCCTCGACGCCCGCGGCGAGAAGGTTGTCGAGAACCTGCTCGTCCGAGATTCCGGTCTTGGACGCCAGACCTCGCTTCAGCTTCTCTGCCGCTTCCTTGGCGCGCAACTTGGCGAGCAGCTGATCGTTGTACTTGTTGAAGAACGCTTCTTCGAGCGCTCGCCGGCGCCGCTCCAGCTCATCGGACATGCAGGGATCTCCTTCGGTTCGCCCAACCATGCCACGGGATCTCGCGACGGGCACCCCTCCTCGACGTAACCTATCGTCGTGAGTCGGACGATGAAGAAATCCGTGCGAATCCTTGGTTCGAGATCGCGGCGCGAGCGCGACCCGCTTGCGGAACGCCGCAGTCGGCTGGAGGGGCGTGTGCCCTATCTGGCGACCGTGCGCGCGCCGAACGAGCCACGCGAGAGTGTGGGCCCGAACGGCGTGCTCGAGGTCGCGACCTACAACGTCCACCGCTGGACCGGCCCGAGGGGCGGAACGGCCTGGGCTCCGGAGATGGCCGCGGAGGTGATCGCAGAGCTCGACGCCGACGTGATCGCGCTCCAGGAGGTTCTGCGCCCGTTCGAGTCCGAGGATCCGCTCCTGGCGCTGGCCGACTCGTTGGGCCTCTACCTGGCCTCGGTTTCGACCCGGGTGCACCGCCGCGGTGAGCTGGGAAACGCGATCCTCTCGCGCTGGCCGCTGACCTCGGTCTTCACGCTCGATCTCTCCGGCTCGCGCCTGGAACGCCGTTCCGCGATCGCTGCGCAGTTCGCGCGCGACGAGAATCACGTCTCGATCGTGGCCACCCACCTCGCGCTCGTCGATCGGACACGCGAGCGGCAGGTGCACCAGCTGCTCGACCACCCACAGCTGCAGGGGCCGACGGTCCTGCTCGGCGACATGAATGCCTGGCGCCGCTGCCCCGCGACGCGAAGGCTCGAGGACGAGCTGACGCAGCTGCACCACAACGAAGCCTGGCCTCCGACCTGGCCCGCGACACGGCCGGTTCTCGCGCTCGACCGCGTCTACGCCCGCGGCGTCCGGGTCGCGAAGGTTCGCACCCACCAGAGCACCGCGGCCCGTCGCGCCTCGGACCATCTTCCGGTGGTCGCGACGGTCGAGATCAAGTCGGAGTAGACCGGTTCCGCAGTTCGCATGTGGCTGATCGCCCCTCTCGCAGGCGCGAGCCAGTCCGCTACAACGCTCGACCAGGGGGAGATAGACATGTCGAGGTGCGTCGCTTCACTGATCCTCGCACTCGGGATTGCGGTCGCGCCGGGCGCATTCGCCGCCGCGGACGCCGATGCCCAAGAAGCGAATCGCCTGCGCGAGAGCATGCAGCAGGTCTTCGAGGCGCTCGCGCAGCTGCTTCCCGCGAGCCTCGATGACGATCGGTTCGCCTCGCCCGCCGAGCGGCCGAGGATCGAGGCCTGGCTGGCCACGCTGGCGGCGGCTTCGAGCGACATCGAGCGGCACACGGGAGCGCGCGACCCCGGCTTCGGCCAGATCTCCCGATCTCTCAACCGGGACGTCGCCGAGATCCGCCAGCGCTATGCGCTCGGACGCACGGTCGAGGCGCAGTTCTACGTCTCGCAGCTGACCGAGAATTGTGTCGCCTGCCACTCCCGGCTGCCGAAGGCCCGCGACTTCCCGCTCGCGCAGAAGCTGACGAACGACGCCGTGGTGAAGACGCTCGAGCCGCGCCAGCTCGCCCGGCTCTACGTCGCGACGCGGCAGTTCGACCCGGCGCTCGCGCTCTGGGAGAAGCGCTTCGCCGATCCGTCGCTGAAACCGGCCGAGCTCGACCTCGACGGCGAGGTTCTCTCGTATCTGATCGTGAGCATCCGCGTGCAGCGCGACTTCGCCCGGGCGCGAAGCACGCTGCAGAAGCTGGCGACGCGGCCGGACATGCCGCGCTACCTGGCGACGGACGTGCGGGCCTGGATCGCGCAGCTCGCCGAGGTCGAGGCATCGCCAAAGGACGACGCGACGCTCGCGAACGCCCGGGCGCAGCTCGAGAAGGGCCGCGCGCTCTCCGAGTTCCCCGCGGACCGCGCCGCGCTCGTCTACGACCTCTCGGCGTCGAGCGACCTGCACCGCCTGGTCGCACGCCACCCGACCTCGCGCGCGGAGCTGGCCGAGGCCTATTACCTGCTCGGCGCGATCGAAGCGCGGCTGGAACAGGGCAGCTGGGTCTCCGAGACCGAGCAGCACCTCGAGAGCTCGATCCGCACCGATCCCGGCGGGCCGTTCGCGGAGAAGGCCTACGTCGTGCTCGAGCAGTACACGGTGCTGGCCTTCGGCGGGGCGTCGGGCGCGACGGTGCCCGCCGACGTCGAGCAGCGCCTCGACGAGCTGCGAAAGCTCGTCGATTCGAGCCAGGCCGGAAAGGCCGGGCCGTGAGCACGCTCCTCGTCGCCACCGACTTCTCGAAGCACGCCGACCGAGCCCTCGAGCACGCGTGCGCACTCGCGAAGATCCTCGGGGCGAACGTCGAGCTCTTCACGTCGGCCTACATCCCCCCGTTCCTGATCGCGGCGGTCGCGACCGGGATGACGCCGAACTGGCTTCAGGAGGCGCGCGACCAGGCGTCGAAGCAGCTTGCTACCCTGGCTGCACGGCTCGGCACGGAGGGCGTGTCGGTTTCGACCTCGAGCTCGACGGACGAGCCGTCGATCGCGATCTGCGCGCGCGCCGACGAGATCGGCGCCGATCTGATCGCGACCGGAACGCAGGGGCATACGGGCATCGCGCACGCGGTCTTCGGCAGCGTCGCGGAGCGGGTCGCGCGATTCGCACACAGCCCGGTGTTGACGGCACACGCGGACTCGCCCTCGCCGGGCGCGTACCGGCGGGTGCTGGTGCCGACCGATTTCTCGCAGGACGCGGACCTCGCGCTCGCATGGGCGCGACTCCTGGTGGAGCGGACCGGCGGCACGCTGATCGTCCAGCACAGCTGCGAAATGCCGCCGCTGCTCGCGAGCAGCGCGGAGCTCGCGCGCGCCTCGATCGAGACGTCGCTCGAGAGCGCCGCGCGGGAGAAGCTCGAGGGGATCCGCCGCTCGCTCGGGGAATGCGACTCCGAGACGATCGTCTCGCACGGACGCGCGGGTGCGGCGATTCTCGACGCCGCCGAGACCGCGAAGGCGGATCTGATCGTGATGGGCACGCGCGGCCGAACCGGGCTCGCGCACGTGCTGCTCGGCAGCACGGCCTCGGGTGTGCTGCGGCGATCGCGCCTGCCGGTCGTGACGCTGAAGACGCGACCGGATCCCGCCTAGATCAGCCGAGCGCCACGGCCCACGCGAGCGCGACCACTGCGAGCGCGCAGAAGGCGAGCGCGGCCTGCGCGGGAGCGGGTGGACGGATCGACATCCCCCGCGCGGCGAGAAAGCCGAGCGCACTCCCTGCGACAAGACCCAGGACGTGCGCCATGAGATCGCTCCCGGCGCCCGTGCCGAGCATCGCGAGCAACCCGAGTCCGCCGGCGATCGGCAGCCAGGCCCGGTTCCAGCCGAGCTGCTGGCGTCGGCGACGCACGAACTCGGTGGCGGCGAGCGCACCGATCGCGCCAAAGAGCGCCGTGGACGCGCCCACCGAATGGTGTTGGGAGCCGTGCCAGTACGCGGTCAGAAGATTGCCCAGCGTTCCTGAGCCGAGCAGGATCCACACGCCCACGCCCAGGCCGAAGCGGCGCAGAAGAAGCGTTCCGAAGATCCCACACGAAAATGCGTTGCCCAGAACGTGCGCGGCGTCGGAGTGCAGCGTGAGCGCGGTGACGGCGCGCCAGAACTCGCCATGGACGATCCTCCTCGCATCGGCCGTGCCGCGCTCGAAGTACGAGCTCGTCTCGCTCCACGGTCCGGTGAAGAGGAAGAACGCGGCGAGGGCGAGCCCGATCCAGATGCCCGCGTTCGTCGGCTCGTCGGGCTGAAGCGAGGGCGGCGATGGCTGCGGCTTCGCGTTCTCGCGCACCCAGCTCGCGAGCAACGCCTCGGCGCGGACGCGGTCGCTCTCGTCGATGGCGACCCAGAACGCGCCCTCGCTCGCGACGAGACCGTGAGGGATGCCCTCCGCTGCGAGCACGAGAGACCAGGATTCCGCCTGGGCGCGGCTGGATGCCGCGAGCCGGGCGTCGCGCCCGCTAGCCTCCACCGGCTTCGCTCGATCCGGCCGCGAACTCCGAGCGCAGCACGGCCATCGCCACCATGTCGATCGGCTCGCCGTAGCGCAGCCGGTGCTCGCGCAGCCGTCCCTCGTGGCGGAATCCGGACTTCTCGTAGCAGCGGATGCCGCGCGCGTTGTCCGCGTCGGCGATCAAGGTCACGCGCCGAAGCCCGAGGTCCGTGAAGGCGAAGCCGAGCAGACACCGGATCGCGTCGGTTCCGTGACCGAGCGACCAACAGGCACGTTCGCCGATCAGGATCGAGAGCTCCGCGCGCCGGTGTGGATGAAGGCCGAGCAGGCCGATGTCGCCGATCGGCATGCCCTCGCGCGTCTCGATCAGGAAGCGCAGCTCCGAGGGATCGGCGAGAACCTCCGCGATCTTCCGCGCGACCGCGCCCCGCGTCCGGTACTCCGGACCGTCCTCGGACCGGTGCAGCCAGTGACGCACTTCTGCGTCGGAGTGCCAGCGCGCCTCGAGCTCGGCGTGCTCGAGGCGGAGCGGAATCAGACGGACCGCCCGGCCCTCGAGGCTGCGCGGGGCGATCACGCGGATCTCACTTCCAGCCGCTCGTCGCGCCCTTCACCATCGCGAACGGACCGACCGGCCAGCGGAAGCAGTCGACCATCAACTGGTTCACCTGCTCGCGCGTGGCCACGCCGTCGCCCACCACGCGCTCCGCCTCGCGGATCATCGCGAAGTAGACGCGGTTGGCGACGAACCCCCACGCCATGGCGTCGTCCTTCACGACGACCGGGTTCTTGCCGCAGGCCCGAGCGACCTCGACGACGGTCTCGATCGTGGTTTCGCTCGTGTGCTCGGCCGCCACGATCTCCGCGAACTTCATCACCGGCGGCGGCGACGCCCAGTGCCAGCCGACGACGCGCTCGGGCCGATCGGTGGCCGCTGCGAGCGCTGCGATCGAGAAGCCCGACGTGTTCGAAGCCAGGATCGCCGTCGGCTTGGCGAGCCGATCGAGCTCGCGGAAGACCCGGATCTTCAGCTCGAGGCGCTCCGGAACGCACTCGATGATCAGGTCCGCGACCGCCGCCATCGCGAGCGAGTCACTCCAGGAGAGACGCGCGAGCGCCTCGCCCATCGCGTCGCGCGTCAGCTTGCCGCGCTCGATCGCGGTTTCCATTCCGAATCGGCCCGACACGACGTCGCGCTTCGCTCGCTCGAGCGCGCTCGGCGCCAGGTCGCAGCAGACCGTCTCGTAGCCCGCGATCGCGAGGGTCTGCGCGATGCCGCTCCCCATCACGCCCGCTCCGATCACGCCGACGCGCAGCTCCGTCATGTTTCGTCCTCCGCTCCCGCCGGTTCGGATGGAGCATACCGGAGCGGGCCATGTACCGCGCTAAGCTGCGTCTCGTGAATCCACAGCTCACGTCGGCACAGGCGCGAACGCTCTTCCTCGACGCGCAGGGCCTGCTCGACGACCCCGCGCGACCCGCGACCTCTCGGGCCCTCGAGCGCCTGGTCGCAAAGCTCGGCTTCGTGCAGATCGACTCGATCTCGCGCGTCGAACGCGCACACCACCTGACTCTCGGCGCGCGACTCGACGCCTATCGCCCGGAGATGCTCGATCGCCTGACGTTCGAGAAGCGCGCGCTCTTCGAGCACTGGACGCACGATGCTTCACTGATTCCGATCGCCCTCTTCCCGCACTGGAAGCCACGCTTCACCCACTATGCGGAGCGCGCGCGCCGTTCCCGCTGGTACGTCGCGCGACTCGGCGCGGATGCCACGCGCACGATCGAGCGCGTGCACCGGCGCGTCGCGCGCGAGGGGCCCCTGCGCGCGCGCGACTTCGAACGCGGCCCGGCCCGGCCCGCGACGGGCTGGTGGGACTGGACGCCCGAGAAGACCGCCCTCGAGTTCCTCTGGTGGTGCGGCCGACTCGCGATTGCCGACCGCGAGAACTTCCACAAGGTCTACGATCTGACCGAGCGCGTACTGCCCGAGGCGCAGCGCGCGCCCGAGCCGAGCCACGCGGTGCACGTCGAGTGGGCCTGCCGCTCGGCGCTCGAGCGGCTGGGCGCCGCGACCCCTGCCGAGATCGCCGCGTTCTGGGCCGCGATCCCGATCGCGCGCGTCGCCGTCTGGTGTCGCGAATCGGCCCTGGCCGGACGCATCGTTCCCGTTTCGATCGAATCCGTCGACGGAGCGAAGCCCCGCGCCGCGTTCGCGCTGCCCGATTGGGAGCGACGCCTGCGCCGTGCACCCACCGTCCCTGAACGCATCCGGCTGCTCTCACCCTTCGATCCCGTGCTCCGCGATCGAAAACGCGTCTCTCGTCTGTTCGGATTCGACTACCGATTCGAGGCGTTCGTGCCGGCGACGAAACGCCGCCACGGCTACTACGTGCTGCCGATTCTCGAGGGTGAGCGCCTGATCGGCCGCCTCGATCCCCGCCACGACCGCGAGCGCGGGGTGTTGGTGATCGAGAAGCTCTACTGGGAGCCCGACGTCCGCGCGACCCGCGCGCGACGCCGCGCCCTCGACGACGCGCTCGCGGAACTCGCGACGCGGATCGGCGCGCGCGACGTCGAGCTGCGCGCTCGCTAGCCGGGCGGCACGCGCCGCGTCATCAGGAAGCGCTCGTGATCGATGTAGCCGGCACGCCGGTACAGGTTCCTCGCGCGTTCGTTCACGTGATCGACTTCGAGGTGAAGCGCCTGCACACCGAGCGCGGGACACGCGGCGAGAACGGTCGCGAGCAGGTGCGCACCGTGACCGTGATTGCGGTAGGCGGGATCGACGTACAGCTCGTCGATGAATGCGTCGCGGCCGAAGTACTCGAGGCTGTAGCCGAAGCAGAGCGCGAGATAGCCGATCGCCCGGCCCGCATCCTCGGAGATCCAGACCCGGCCGAGACTCTCGTCCCCGAGCAGCCGCGCGAGCGCGTCGGGCGTGCGCGTCTCGTGGAATTCCATCCGCTCGTGCTTCCAGAGCTCGCGCACGAGCGGAATCAGCGCGGAGAGATCCGCGCGGGCGGCGATGCGCGCGCTGAACGACATGGCCGATCGTGGCATGATGGTGCCGCACCGACAAGGAGGGCCCCGATGAATCGCTTGCAGGGAAAGGTCGCGCTGATCACCGGCGCGGCGCGCGGTATCGGACTCGCGATCGCCAAGCGCTTCGTCGAGGAGGGCGCGAGCGTCGTCATCAACGACCTCGATCCGGTCTCGGCCGAGAAGGCCGCCGCTCCGCTCGGCGGGATCGCGATCGCCACCGACGTCTCGAACTCGGCGGCGGTCGCGCGCATGTTCGAGCAAGTGGCGAAGCGCTGCGGCCGGCTCGACGTGCTCGTCAACAACGCGGGCATCAACGGCGTCGACGGCAACCCCGCGCTCGCCTCGCTCTTCCGCGATCGACAGCTCGCGCAGGCGCGCGAAATGGCGGCCGGCGGGCCGATCGTCACGCACCTCGACGCGACGGTCGGCACGTCCGACGAGGACTGGCGCCGCATGCTCGCCGTTCACCTCGACGGCACGTTCTACTGCTCGCGCGAGGCGCTTAGGATCATGAATCCCCAGCTCTCCGGCGCGATCATCAACATGGGTTCGATCATGGGCACGGCGGGGGGCGCGGGCGCCGCATCGTACTGCGCGGCGAAGGCGGGGATCTTCGGCTTCACGCGCTCGCTCGCGCGCGAGGTCGTGACGCGGAACATCCGCGTGAACGCGATCGCGCCGGGTTGGATCGACACCGACCTGACCTCGTTCCTGGGCGACATGAAGCATCTGATCGCGATGCAGACGCCGATGCACCGGCTGGGCGAATCGGACGACATCGCCTGGGCCGCCGTCTATCTGGCGAGCGAAGAGGCCAAGTTCGTGACCGGCCAGGTGCTCTCGCCGAACGGCGGCTGGCACATGAGCCAGTGAATCGTTCGAGCAGCCGCGCCGATCAGCACCACGCCCGGCGAGCTCGCCCGATTACTCCGGAGGGGTCTGCGCGCGGAGCTGCGCGAGCGCACCTCGCGCGGCTTCGAGCGACGGGTCGAGCACGATCGCGCGGCGCAGCTCGTGCAAGGCCTCGTCCACCCGGCCCAGCCGCGCGAGCGCGACGCCACGCCGAAACCGCGCGAGCGCGTAATCGGGGCGCGACTCGATCGCGCGGTCGAAGTACGCGAGCGCGCGAGGATCGTCGCCCGCATCGGCGAGTAGCACGCCGAGATTGAAGCACGCCCCCGCGTGCCCCGGCCGTGAAGCCAGCAGCGATTCCAGCTCCTCGATGGCCGCCTCACGGTCCCCCTGCTGCGCGTGTGCGAGCGCAAGGTTGATGCGCGCGCGGGTCGGATCCCCGCGCCTCTCGAGCGCGGCCTCGAATTCCGCTTCGGCCGCCTCGGGCTCGCCGCGCGCGAGATACAGCACGCCGAGGTTGTTGCGCGCGGCGCCGCTCGCCGGATCGAGCTCGATCGCGCGCTCGAACTCCGCCTTCGCGAGATCCGCCCGGCCGAGCGCCTCGTGCGCGAGGCCGAGCCCGTTGTGGACGTCGGCGAGCTCGGGCGCGCGGGCGTGCGCGGCCTCGAAGTGAGCGAGCGAACCCGACCAGTCCCCATCGCGCGCGGCGAGCTTGCCGAGCGAGATGTGCGGCTGCGCGCGCTCCGGATCGCTCGCGATCCAACGCGCGAGGAAGGTCGCGTCGTCGCTGAAGAACTGCGCTCGCCCGATGCTCGTCGCCGTCGCGATCGCGATCGACGCGACGAGCGCACAGGCAGCGAGCGCACGCGGGGTCCGTTCGCGCCAGAACGGTTCGAGCGCCGTCAGCGCGAGCGCAATCCCTCCGAGCGACGAGAAGAACACGTAGCGCTCGTCGAAGCGCGCGTCCTGGTTCAGCAGATTGGCGGTCGGAAGGAGGCCGAACGCGAACCAGGCGAGCCAGAAGAGCGCGCGCCGTCGAGCGCTCGCGTCGCACAGAGTGATTCCCCAGGCGATCGCAGCGCCCGCGGCGACGGCGAGCGCGAGGCGCACGGGCGAGAACCAGATCGAGAAGATCGGCTCGTAGACCAGGTCGCGCGTCGGTGCGAAGAGGACCTGAATCGCGTAGGCGAGCGAGAGCAGCGGTCCGGACGGCTGCCCGAGGACGGCAAGCGCCGGCGTCTCCTCGCCCGCGAAGATCATCTGGCGCACGGCGGCGTAGCCGAGCAGAACCAGCGCGAGCGGAGCGTACCGGCGCAGCTCGCTCGACACGGAGCGAGGCGGGGTGGCGGTGAGACGGAGCAGATCCGCCGTCACGAAGAGGACCGGAAGGATCACGGCGTGCTCCTTCGAGAGCAGCGCGGCCGCCGTTGCGACGACGCAGAGTCCGAGCGCGCGGCCGCCCGGATGCAGCCACGCGATCACGGCCAGGATCTCGAAGAGCGTCGGCCAGAGCGTCTCGCGGCCCGAGGCGATCGGATACACGCACGACGAAGCGAGCGGATGGAGCGCGAAGAGCGCCGCGCCCGCGAGCGCGAGCGGCCAGGGCAACGCGAGCGCGCCGGTCCGGAGCAGCGCGAAGGCCGCGAGCGCGATCGACGCGAGGAGCGCCACGTTCAGCGCGTGATACGGCGCGGGATCGTTTCCGTGCAGCGCCTTCTGCACCCGCATGCTGGCGCGCGCGATCGGCCGGTAGTACGGGAGCGTCGGCCAGTGCCGCTCCGCGAAGACGCGCGCGATCTCCCTGGCGTCGCTCGGAGCCTCGCGATCGACGATCAGCTCGTGATCGTCGTAGATGAAGCCGAGGCGCGACGCCGGCGCGTACGAAGCCGCCACCAGCGCAACGAGCGCCGCGACGCCGAGCACGCCCTGCCATCGCATCGCAGGCAGGGTATCCGCGCGGGACCGCTTCGCGCTATCCTGCCGGCACCCCTGGCGAACGGTCCCGTGAGCGGGGTGAGGTGCGCGTGGAATTCGGGACCGTTCCGCTCCAATGACGATCGCGGTCGTCGCAGAGAAGCCCTCGGTGGCGCGCGACATCGCGCGCGTCCTCGGTGCGAGCTCGCGTGGCGACGGCTGTCTGCGCGGGAACGGCTACGTCGTCACCTGGGCGATCGGCCACCTGGCGTCGCTCGCGCAGCCTCACGAGATCCGCCCGGAATGGCGCGCGTGGCGGCAGACGCTCCTGCCGATGATCCCCGAGCGCTGGCCGCTCGTCGTCTACGAGAAGACGCGCAGCCAGTTCGAGATCGTCTCGCGGATCCTGAACGACCGCGACGTCGAACGCGTGATCTGCGCGACCGACGCGGGGCGCGAGGGCGAGCTGATCTTCCGCTACATCTGGGAAGCCGCGGGACTCGAGGGTGCGGGCGCGCGAAAGCCGGTCGAACGGCTCTGGATCTCGTCGCTCACGCCCGACGCGATCCGCGCCGGGCTCGCGAATCTGCGCAGCCAGACGGAGGTCGATGGCCTGGCCGATGCGGCCCGCGGACGCAGCCGGGCGGATTGGCTGGTCGGCATGAATCTTTCGCGCGCCTACACGCTCTCGCGTCGCTCGTCCTCGCGCAACGACTTGCTCTCGGTGGGACGCGTGCAGACACCGACGCTGGCGATCCTGGTCGAGCGCGAGCTCGCGATTCGGTCCTTCGTTCCCGAGGACTACTTCGAGGTGCAGGCCGACTTCCGCGCGAAGGGTGCGCCGGAGGATGCACCGAGCCTACCGCGGAACCTGGTTCCGGCCGACCGCGAAGGGCGCGGACGGCGAAGCGCAGGAACTCGCGCGTCGGCTTCCGGCCGACGGTGAAGACGGCGGAGAAGATCGTCGCTCGCGCACGCACCGGGCAGGCGTCGATCGAATCGGTCGAGGCGCAAACGCGCCGACTCGCGCCGCCGCAGCTCTACGACCTGACGGAGCTTCAGCGCGCGGCGAACCGCATCTTCGGCTGGAGCGCGACGCGCACGCTCGAGGTCGCCCAGAGCCTGTACGAGTCGAAGAAGGTGCTCTCCTATCCGCGCACGGACAGCCGCCACCTCTCGACGTCGGTCGCGGCCACGCTGCCGAAGATCGTGCGCGCGATCTCGGGGCCGTATCTCGAGAAGCTCGCGGCCGGAACCGGCGAGCGCCCGCTCGGCGCGCGGTTCGTCGACGACGCGAAGGTCAGCGACCACCACGCGATCATCCCGACCGGGCATGCCCCCGCGAAGGCCGGGCTCTCCGCGGACGAGGCGCGTCTCTTCGACCTGGTCGCACGACGTCTGCTCGCGGCCTGGCACGCGGATCACGTCTACGCGACGACGACCGTCGTCACCGCGATCGCGAACGTGACGCCCGAGCCGATCACCGACCGCTATCGCAGCCAGGGCAGCTCGGTCGTCGCGATCGGCTGGCGCGCGCTCGAAGGCGCGGCGACCGGCGACGGCGAGGCGCTGCTGCCGTCGGGCCTCGCGCGTGGACAGGCCCAGGACGTCGTCGACGCCCGGGCCGAGCGCAAGCGCACGCGCCCGCCGCGGCGCCTGACGGAAGCGACGCTGCTCACGGCCATGGAGACGGCAGGACGGACGCTCGAGGACCGCGAGCTCTCCGAGGCCATGCGCGAGACGGGGCTCGGAACGCCGGCGACGCGCGCCTCGATCATCGAGACGCTGCTCGAGCGCAAGTACATCACGCGGGACGGGAAGGCGCTCGCGGCGACGGACAAGGGCGTGGAGCTGATCGAGATCGTCCATCCCGACGTGAAGAGCCCGCTGATGACCGGCCAGTGGGAGGCGCGGCTCGCGCAGATCCAGCGCGGCTCCGGAGAGCTCGAGAGCTTCATGCGCGACATCGAGACGTACGTCTGCGACGTCGTGAAGCGCGTCCGAACGGAGCCGCCGAGCGCGCACGCCGCTCCACCACGCGACGACGCTCCGCCGCTGCCCTTCGCCTTCGAGCGCGAACGCGCCGAGCCGCAAGCGCCGACCCCGCCCGGCGAGCTTCTCGGTCTCTTGCGGCGCCGATTCCGATTCGAGAGCTTCCGCCCGTTCCAGGAAGAGGTCTGCCGCTCGCTGACGAGCGGCTCGGATGCGCTTCTCGTGATGCCGACCGGAGCGGGCAAGTCGCTCTGCTATCAGCTTCCCGGTCTCGCGCGCGCCGGTACGACGCTCGTCGTTTCGCCGCTGATCGCGCTGATGGACGACCAGGTCGCGAAGCTCCAGGCGCAAGGCCTTCGCGCGGAGCGCATCCACTCCGGGCCGCGCGCGCGCGGAATCCCAGGCCGTGCTCCGCGCGTATCTGGACGGGAGGCTCGACTACCTGTTCATCGCCCCCGAGCGGCTCGCCGTGCCGGGCTTTCCCGAGAAGCTCGCGCAGCGAACGCCGGCGCTGGTCGCGGTCGACGAGGCGCACTGCATCTCGCAGTGGGGGCACGACTTCCGGCCCGAGTACCGCATGCTGCGCGAACGCCTGCCGGCGCTCCGCCCCGCGCCGATCATCGCGCTGACCGCGACGGCGACTCCGATGGTCCAGCGCGACATCGTCGCGCAGCTCGGCATCGACAAGGCGAAGCGCTTCATCCACGGCTTCCGGCGCACGAACATCGCGATCGAGCTGGTCGAGGCCAAGCCGTCGGCGCGCGACACCGCGACCGAGCGCCTGCTTGCGCGCGCCCGGGCGCCGTCCCGCCATCGTCTACGCCCCGACGCGCAAGAAGGCCGAAGCGCTCGCGTCCCGGCTCGACCGATCGTTCCGGGCGGCCGCGTATCACGCCGGCATGCCGCCGCGCGATCGCGACGAGGTGCAGCGGGCCTTCATGGACGGCGCGCTGGAGGTGATCGTCGCGACGATCGCGTTCGGCATGGGCATCGACAAAGCCGACGTCCGCACCGTCGTGCACACGGCCCTGCCGAGCAGCGTCGAGGGCTACTACCAGGAGATCGGACGCGCGGGACGCGACGGCGCCCTCTCGCGCGCGGTGCTCTTCCACGGCTACGTCGATCTCCGCACGCACGAGTACTTCCTCGCGCGCGACTATCCCGACATCGAGGTGCTCGAGCGGGTCTACCGGACGCTCGGCGCGAAGCCCGAGCCGCGCGCCGAGCTTCAGCGCGACCTGCGCATGGATCCCGACGAGCTCGAGCGCGTGCTCGAGAAGCTCTGGATCCACGGCGGCGCGATCGTCGATCCCGACGAGAACTCGGCCCGCGGACACGACCGTTGGCGCGAGCCGTACCAGGCGCAGCTCCGGCACAAGAAGACGCAGCTCGACCAGATCCGCCGCTACGCCGAGAGCAACGCCTGCCGCATGCTGCAGCTCGTCCGGCACTTCGGCGACGAGGCGGACTCGGGCGCGGAGTGCGGAATCTGCGACATCTGCGACGCCGGCAGCGCCGAGGCGCTCGGATTCGTCGCGCTCGACGCTGCGCAGGAATCCGCGCTGGAGCGGATCGTCGGCGCGCTTCGCGCCCGCAACGGCCAACCCTCCGGAAAGCTACACCGCGAGGTGTTCGGTGACGCGCTCGAACGGCGCGAGTTCGGGCGGCTCGTCTCGGGGCTCGTGCGCGCCGGCCTCGCGGTCGAGGAGAGCGAATCGTTCGAGCGCGATCTCGAGACGATCGCGTTCTCGCGGCTTCGCCTGACGCGGTCCGGGCTCGAAGCCGACGCCGCGGCGCTCGCCTCCGTGCGGATCGAGCGCGAGAGCGAGCCGGAGCGTGCACCGCGCAAGCCGCGCGCGCGGGCAGGACCGCACACGCACACGCGCACGCACGAAGGTCCCGGCTGCGGACGCCGATCCGAGCATCGACGGCGCGCTGCTCGGCGCGCTGATGCGCTGGCGCGGCGCCGAAGCGAAGCGTCGGCGCATTCCCGCGTTCCGCGTCATGACCAACGCCGCGCTCCAGGGCATCGCCTCGTCCCGGCCGAGCGACGAACGCGAGCTGCTCGCGGTGAAGGGCATCGGCCCCGCGCTCGCAGCCAAGTACGGTCCCGCCCTGCTCGACCTCGTGCGAGGCCGGTAGTCCGGCCGGAAGGCCCGTCAGCGTGAGCCGCGCGCGACCGCCGCCTTGTGCGTGTGGCTCGAGATCGCATCGACGAGCTGCGGAAAGATCGGCCGCGGCATGTCGTGGCCCATGCCGGGAATCAGCAGCAGCTCCGCGCCCGGGATTGCGGCCGCGGTGTCGTGCCCTCCCTCGACGGGAACGAGCGGGTCGTCGCTGCCGTGGATGACGAGCGTCGGCGCGCGGACGCTGGCGAGTTTGGGAGCGCGATTGCCGTGGGCGAGGATCGCGGCGAGCTGACGCGCCTGCCCTTCGGGGTGATTCGAGCGATCGTAGAGCGTCGCGCTGCGCGTGCGGATCAGCGCCTCGTCGAACGGGAAGCCGGGGCTGCCGATCTGCCGCCAGGTATTCACCGCCGCGTCGATGCTCGCCTCGCGGCCGACCGGCGGCGGCGTCATGAGCAACGCGAGGATCTCGGGTCGTGCGGGCGGGAGCGCGGGATTTCCGGTCGTGGACATGATCGAGACCAGGCTGCGCACCCGCGCGGGATGCCGGATCGCGACGGTCTGCACGATCATCCCGCCCATCGAGGCGCCGACGAAGTGGGCGTCGTCGAGGCCGAGCGCGTCGCAGAGTCCGATCGCGTCGTCGGCCATGTCGTCGAGCGTGTAGGGGACCGAGACGGCTTCTCCGCTCGCGGCCGCGGTCATCAGCGCGATCGGGTTGGGGACCCCGTGCGAGTCGAAATGCGACGAGAGGCCGATGTCGCGGTTGTCGAAGCGCACCACGAAGTGACCGCGGGCGGCGAGCGCTTCGCAGAACAGCTCGTCCCAGAGCAGCATCTGCCCGCCGAGCCCCATCACCAGGAGCAGCGGCTCGGCGCCGCGATCCCCGAAACTGTCGTACTCGATCCGGATCCCGTTCGCGTCGATGTTTGGCATGCGCGAAGTGTCCGCTCGCGCGCACCTCGGGGTCAAGCGGCAGTGCTAGAAGTCGCGCTCCATCACCGTGCGGCGTCCCTCGCGCATCGCGCTCTCGATCGCGTCGTCGCAGAGCCCGCGCAGCTTGTCGGAGAGGACCTCCATGACGGCGTCGGAGGTGCTCATGCCCGAGCGCTCGCGCACGTAGGATTTCAGCTTCGAGACCACGACCAGGACCTCGCGCTTCGGCTTGCTCGTGGCCGGTCGCGACGAGGGCACGATCCGGCGCTGCGGCTCGCGCACCGGCGCGGCTCCGGGCGCCGATGCCGGTGCCGACGCGCCCGCGGCCTCCTCCGCCTGCTCGCGGAGCCAGGCCTCGCGCGTCGGCGCGCGCCGCTCCTCGGCCCAGGCTTCGCGGTGGTTCATCAGCGGCAGATGGACGTCCCAACACGACGTCGAGCAGAACACGAGTCCCGTGCGCTTGCGGTTGCAGGTCGAGACGTTGCACACCCAGAAGGTCCTCGTGAAGCCGATCTCCTTCTTGCAACTGCTGCAGCGCCGCCAGAAGCTCGTACCCGCCTCACTCATGCGTTCCCTCCGAAGTCCGCGCGATCCCGAGATGCCAGCATACTGCGATCGGCAGCACGCACGCAGATCCGGCGCAGCTCTGGGTCATTCGTGCACGGGCGCGCGATCAAGTGCCATCCGCGGCGTTCCGATACCACTCGCGACATGATCGGGATCACCATCGGAAGTTACGAGATCGCCGAGAAGATCGGCTCGGGTGGCGTCGCCGACGTCTACCGCGCCAGCGATCAGCTGCTCGGACGGAACGTCGCGATCAAATTCCTGCGCGAGGGTCTCGGCGATCGGCCCGAGGTCGTCGGGCGCTTCCAGACCGAAGCGCGGACGCTCGCCCAACTGATCCACCCCAACGTCGCGCTCTTGTACTGCCTGCTTCGCGAAGGACCGCACCTGGGCATGGTGATGGAGTACGTCGAGGGACGGACGTTCGCGCAGCTGCTCGCAGCCTCCGGGCGCCTCGCGCCCGAACGCGCGCTGCCGCTCGTGCAGCAGGCGCTCGCGGGAATCGGTCATGCGCACGCGGCCGGCATCGTGCACCGCGACATCAAGACGTCCAACCTGATGCTCGCGACGAACGGCACGGTGAAGGTGATGGACTTCGGGATCGCGCGCTGTCTCGGCACGGATCGCGCGACGCGCCACGGTCACATGGTGGGGACGATGCAGTACATGTCGCCCGAGCAGGTACGCGGCGAGGAAACGGACGCACGCTCGGACGTGTACGCGCTCGGCGTCCTGCTCTACGAGCTGCTGAGCGGCGAGCTTCCCTTCGATTCGGACAACGACTACCAGCTCTGCCGGGCACAGATCGAGGAGCCGCCGCGGCCGCTGCGAATGCTCGTTCCGGACCTACCGGACTCGCTCGAAGCGGTGGTGGCGCGAGCGCTCGCGAAGGATCCGGCCGATCGGTTCGCCAGCGTGCACGAACTCGGCGATGCGCTTCAGAGCTCTTCTCGCCGCACCGCGGAGGCCCGCCTCACCGTCGATCGCGAAGCTCCCGTCACGCGCGAGCTCGCACTCGAGCAGGCCGAGCAGATCGCGCTCGCGGGCACGCGCTCCTTCACGCCCACGGGCTCTTCACCCGCTCCGCGCAAGTCGACGGTCCGTGGCGCCGCAAACGTCCCCACCGATGTGGCGCCCGTCGAGGCCGAAACGGTCGTCGTGCCCGCGCCGCGCGCGTCTCGCCGCGGCAGGCTCGCCATCGTCGCCTGCGCGCTGATCGCGCTCGCGGTCGTGATCGGGGTGAATCTCGTGGGGCTCGAGGAGCGATCCGAGCCCACGCCGTCGATCGAGATTCGCGCTTCCGAGGCTGCGCCGGTGGGGCCGCCGATCGCGGTGCCACCGGCACTTCAGTCGGCAACGCCGAAGGCCGCTAGGTCTCTAGCTCCCAAGCCGACGGCCGCGGCCACGCAGACGCAGGAAGAGCCGCCAGGAGAAGCCAGTTGGGTCATCCGAAGGCGCTGATCTCGGTTCTGGTCGCGCTCTCGTGCGCGGCCTGCGCGTCCCTCCCCGCTCCGCTCGACCGTCCGTTCCGCGCACCGGGCCAGAAGCTCGCCGACTTTCCCGAATCGGTGGCAGAGGAGTTCCTCTGCGCCGAGCAGACGCTTCCCTGGTTCAAGCTCGAGAAGGTCGAGATCTGGCCCAAGCGCGTGCGACCGGGCGGCGAAGTGGGTCACCGAATGGTGTACGTGCTCTGCACCGCCGGTCCGACCGAGGTCGTGACCGGCCGCCTCGAGATGAGAATCCTGTACCGGGGGAAACCGATCGGCGGTGTCCCGGAGCCGACCTACGATCTGCGGCCGGGGCGCTGGGTCGTCGACGTGTTCGTCGCCGTTCCGCCCGAGGCGATCGACGGGCTCTACGCGCTCGAACTCGACTTCGAGAGCAGCGCCGTGAAATTCGCCGAGAGCGAGACTTTTGCCGTCGAGGCGGCCGCCAAGTAGCCGCCGCGCGCGCTCAGAGCTTCTCGGGCAGTTCGAAGGTCGCGTGCATGTGCTCGGTGAAGGTCGTGAACAGTGCCCGCCGGGGCAGGCCGAGCACCCGCAGCTCGTTCGCCAGTGGGTGACTGCCGAGCACGAGCTCCGCTCCGCCGAGCCGCATCGCGAATCCCTCGCCACCCATCCTCGCGCGTGTGCGATGCGGCACGCCGTGCAGGTAGGTGTACGAGATCAGCTCGCGCTCGGGCATACGGCCGGTTCCGCCGCGCGGAAAGCCGATCGTCAGCGCGTGCTCGCCGTCGACGTCGAGCCGGCAGGAATAGCGCTCGGCGCTCGCTTCGATCGCGATCCGCTCGACCGTCTTCGGAAAGCCCCAGATCGCCTTGCCGGCCTCGCAGGTGAAGCTCTGATTCACCGGCAGACGGTGGATGTACGTTCCGAGCTTTCCGCGCAGGAATTCGACGAGCGTGGAGACGACGGGCCAGCCGGGTCCGGCACCTCGCGGCCGGACGAAGAACGCGATCGAGACCTCGTCGTAGTCGCCGAGGTCGTTGTCCCGGTAGTCGATCGCGGCGATCGAGAGCAGCGCGCGCCCCGGCAGAAGCTCTGCGACCTCGAATGCGCCATCGGGGATCAGACGCCGGGCCGCCGCGCTCGAGACCAGAAACGTGGCCGATGCATTGGTGGCGTCGCGCACGACGACCGGGAGCGTCACGGCTCGGCCCCCGATCTCGAAGCGCGCGGCTTCCGGAGTCAACCGGCCGACTTCTGCGCGCCGTTGCGATCCCCGGCGACGACGAGCGTCGGACGGGCGACGGCCAGGCTCATGAGTTCGTCGAACGACGCCTCGATCGCGCCTACGAATTCACGCAGATCGGGCACGAGATCGTAGTCGGCGTTGAAGCCCCAGCAGAGCTTTCCGTTGTAGCTCATCAGCGCGATGCCGAGGCCGAGCCGATCGGTGAGCGGAACGTTCGGGAAGCACTCGAGCATCTCGGCTCCGAGCATGTACATCGGCGCCTGTGGACCCGGGACGTTGGTGACCACGAGATTGAAGGGCAAGAGCCGCGTCATGTTGCGTGCGCCGAGCGCGAGCAGCGTCGATGGCGTGTATTCGGCCGCCTGCGTGAGCACCTCTGCGCCGACCGCGCTCTTGGACTCCTTGAGCCAGGTGGTGCGCTCGGAGATCTGCTCGAGCTGAACCCGCCGGTCCACCTGCCCGACGGGCAGCGGCACGATCCACGCCGATACGCGATTGCCCAGCGCCCCGTGCTCATTCTCGGTTCGCACCGAGACGGGCGCCATCACCCGGAAGTCGAGCTTGTCGGGGTTCACGTGCCGCGCGCGCAGGAAGTTGCGCACCGCGCCGGTCACGATCGTCAGCACGATGTCGTTCAACGAACCACCGAGCGCCTTGCGAAGCTTCTTGATGTCCGCGAGATCCATCGTCAGCCAGTCGAAGCGGCGATGCGGACCGATCTCGCGATTGAACGGCGTTTCGGACGGCAGCCGCAGGCTCCCGCCCATCGCCTCGGTGAGCGCGCGAATTCGCGTCAGCAGGTCGAATCGAATGCTCTGCGCCGTGCGGATCGCGCTCGTCGCACCGCGCAGGATCTCGAACGGCAGACGTGCGCGGCGCAGAAGCTCGTGACGCATGAGCTCGAAGCCCGAGGGCGCCGGGCGCGGAACCCAGCTCGGCTCGTCGGGCGTGCGCGTGTCGGGCTCGGGAGACATCAGGACGCGCATGATGTCGACGCCCGATGCGCCGTCGATCATGCAGTGGTGCGTCTTCGAGATGATCGCGAAGCGGTCGTCCTCGAGTCCCTCGACGATCCACATTTCCCAGAGCGGGCGACTGCGGTCGAGATGCTGTTGGAGGATGCGCGCGGACAGGCGCTTCAGCTGCTCGTCGGTGCCCGGGCGCGGAAGTCCCGGTGTGACGCAGGTGGAAGTCGAGATTGAAGTTGTCGTCGTCGACCCAGACCGGCTGGTTCTCGAACGGGATCCAGGCGAGCTTCTGCCGGTAGCGGGGAATTCTGTGCAGGAGCGAAGCGAGCAGCTTGCGAATCCGCGCGGCATCGACACCGCCGCCCTCGGTGCGCAGAGGCCCGGTCTTGTGGATCTGCGTCGCACCCACGTGCATGTACGAGCTGGGCTTCTCGAGCAGCAGGAACGAGTTGTCGAGGGCGGTGAGTCGATCGTAGGCGTAACGGGGCATTCGGGGAGCTCGCTTTCGTCGGTTGTCTCGGCCCCTCGAATAGTCGGCAGGCCGCGGCTTGTCAATGAATTCCGCGCGTTCAGGCGTCGGGTGCCGATTCCTCGAGCCGGTCGAGCAAGAGACGCGCGGCGCGTCCCGCGTAGTGGTCGAGGCCGAGCGGACGCAAGCGCGCGATCGCAAGCTTCGCGTGCGCGACTTTGGCCCCCTCGTCGCCCCGCATTCGGGCGACCTCGGCCAGGCCGAGGTGCGCGCGCCCTTCCACCTGGGCGAGGCCGCAGGACTTCGCGCGCGCGGCCGCGTCCGCGAAATGACGCTCGGCGGTATCGAGATGTTGCAGACCGGACGCGAGCGCGACCAACCCGAGCGACAACGCGGCCTTCGCCTCGCGGAGCCGTCCGCCCGCTCGAGCCACGCGCGCCTCGGCCAGACGGCGAGCGCGCGCGACCTCGGAGTGCTCGAGGAGCGCTTCGACGATCGCCTCGGAGCCGGAGCCGAGATCCCCGTTCGAGAGCAACCCGCGCTCGAGCCGATCGATCTCGGCGCTGCTGACGCCCGTCGGGCCCCGCTGCGCGCGAACCAGGAGAAGAGTCGCCGCGGCGGATCTCCGAGAGGCGAGGCTCTCGATCGCCTCGGCGATCGGCAAGGCGACCTTCGCCCAGCGCTCCGCTTCGTCGTACGCGCCGCGAGCGAATGCGATCGACGCGAGCATCGAAGCCGACGCGGCCTTCACCGTGCGGTTCGCGAAGCGGTCCGCGAGCGCGAACGATTCCGCGATCCACGACGCGGCGGTCTCGTAATCGCCGCTGTCGAGGAGCAGCCGGGCGCGGAAGAAACGTGCACCCATGTACGGCTCGGTTCCGCGCGATGCGTCGCCGTTGCGCTCGAACTCCGCGAGGATGCCGTCGACCAGGCGGCCCGCCTCTTCGAAGCGCGCGTCGAGGACGTAGGCGAAGACCAGCCCGCGCACCGCGCGCACGATCGAGAGCGCCGAGCCCGAGCGACGCGCGATCTCGACGCTCTCCTCGACCATGGCGATCCCCTCGGCGAAGTGCTCCTGAGGGCCGTTCAAGGTCAGCAGGCCATAGGCCGCCAGCAGGTTCGAGTGCAGCTCGAGATCGCCGACCTCCTCGGCGAGTTCGATGCCGCGCTGCGCCGCGCGTCGATCCGCGTCGGACTCCGAGTCCCCGTAGACCGCTGCCGCGGTACAGATCCCCACCGCAGCTTCGAGAGCGATGCGCTTCAGCGTCTGCGCCGGAGTCCGCGTCTCGTCGAGCACTCCCTCCGCGAGAAGCCACGCCTCGCGATAGAGCCGCATCGCGTCGCCGTACGAAGGGAGCGCCTGTGCCTGCTGAGCGGCCGCCAAGAGCGCGCGGATCCCCCGCGTGCGGTCGTCGCCTCGGGCGAGATGGTGAGCGGCGAGCGCGAGCCGACCCCGAGCGTCACCGAACTGCGTCGAGTCGCGACTCTCCGCTTCGAGCACTTCCGCAGCGCGATCGTGGAGCGACCGGCGTTCGCGCAGGAGCAGGCCCTCGTACGCGACCTCCTGCGTCAGGCTCTCGCCGAAGCGAAGCTCGTCCTCGGCCATGCCCCCGCTGCGGTGCAGCACGCCGCGCCGCTCGAGCTCTTCGAGCTCGGAATCGACGTCGATCGGCTCCTCCGCGAGGAGCACCGCGAGATGTCGTCGCCTGAACTGCCGGCCGAGCACGGCGGCGACCTGCGCGACGCGCTTCGCGCCCGGCCGGAGCCGATCGATCCGCGCGCCGAGGACCTCCCCGATCGTATCGGGAATGCGGATCTCCTCGGAGCTCCGCGTCGCCAGGACCCGCCCGTCGCTCGCGACGAGCGTGCCGTCCTCGACCAAGGTGCGCGTCAGCTCCTCGAGATAGAAGGGATTCCCGTCGGCCTTGCGCAGGATGCGCTCCTCGACCTCGCGGGGGGCGGGGCCGCCGGCACGCGCGCGCACGATGCGAAGCGCATCCGCCTCACCGAGCGGGCGAAGCCGCAGCTGCGTGAACGCGCCGTTCGGCTGCCAGCTCGGTTGGTGGTCGGGGCGGTAGGTCGTCACGATCATCAAGCGCGCGCTGCCGGTGCGCGCGACGGCCATCTCCAGGATGCGGCGAGACGCGTCGTCGAGCCAGTGGAGATCTTCGATGATCATCACCACCGGTGCGCGGAGCGAGGTGCGCGCGATCAACCGCGAGACCGCGTCGAATCCGCGCAGCTGCGCAGGATCGCTCTCGTCGGCCTGCCTTTCCTCGACGGGGATCGAGAGCAACCAGCACAGGTCGCTGTAGCCCTCGTCCCGAGTCCCGTCCTCGCCGCTCAATCGCTTCGAGATCTTCTCGCAGGCGCAGCGCTCGTCGTCGGCCGGAGTCACGTCGAACCAGCGCCTCAGCATCGCCGCCCACGGCGCGTACGGCACCGAGCGCGTCAGCGACGAACAACGCGTTTCGAGCAGCTCGAGCTCCCTTCCCTCGAGCCGCTTCCTGAACTCGTGCACGAGGCGCGATTTTCCGATTCCGGCGTCGCCCACGATGGAGACGACCTGCGCGAGCCCGCCTTCGAGGCGATCGAAGCACGCCTCGAGCTGCGCGAGCTCCGCCTCGCGGCCGACGAACGGGGTCAGCTCGCCGCGCTCGCCGCTGAAAGAGGGGGCCCGCTCGGCCAGGCCATCGACCTGGTGCGCGGTCACGGGCTCGCTCCTTCCCTTCACGTCGAAGGGCCCGACCGGCGAGGTGCCGAACCGGCCGTGCAGGAGCGCACGCGTCGCGTCCGAGATCACGATCGTGCCGGGCGCGGCAATCGACTGAAGTCGCGCGGCGAGGTTGGTCGTGTCCCCGATCGCGGTGTAGTCCATCTTCAGGTCGTTGCCGACGGTACCCGCGACGACGATCCCGGTGTGGATGCCGATGCGCGCGCGCAGCGCGACGCCGCGTTCCGCGAGCAGCCGCTTCGAGAGCTCGCCGAGCGACGATTGGATCGCGAGCGCCGCGCGCACGGCGCGCTCCGGAGCGTCCTCGTGCGCGATCGGCGCGCCGAACAGCGCCATGAACCCATCGCCTGCGAGCTGATTGACGATTCCCTCGAAGCGGTAGATCTCGGCGAGGACGAGCTCGAGATAGCGATCGAGCAGCTCGCGGTAGACCTCGGGATCGAGGTTCTCGGCGATCGCGGTCGAGCCGACCAGATCACAGAAGAAGACCGTCGCTCGCTTTCGCTCCCCCGCCACCGCACCCGACGACCGGATTCTCGACGCGAGCGTCTCTGGAATGTGTCGCGCGATTCGCGCGAGCTGCTCGTCGATCGGAGCCGTCGGCTCGCTCGTGTTCGGGCTCGAAGGTACGGACGCGTCGCCCTGCGCGCGCCCGCACTCGGGGCAGAACCGCCAGGTGGGCTCCAGCCGGGTGCCGCACTCCGAGCACGCGGCTGGGACCGGCGCTCCGCAGGCGTGACAGAACTTCTTTCCGGGCAGGAGCTCGGTCCCGCACTGCGCACAGGGCATCCACTCACCTTCGGCCGGTCGTCCCGACCCGTCAAGCAACGTTCTTGGCTACGATGCCGGGCACCGTGAAGCTGGTTACCTGGAACGTGAACTCGATCCGGCAGCGCTTCGAGCGGCTCGTCACGCTGCTCGAGCGCCACTCACCCGACGTGGTGTGTCTGCAGGAGACGAAGGTGACCGACACCGACTTCCCGGCCGATGCTCTGCGCAAAGCGGGCTACGCGAGCGTCTTCGCGGGACAGAAATCGTACAACGGGGTGGCGATCCTCGCGAAGAGCGCGCCGGCCGACGTCCGCTCGGGCTTTCGCGACGGCGGCGACGACGAGCAGGCTCGCTTGATCGCGGCGACGATCTCCGACGTGCGCGTGATCTGCGCCTACGTGCCCAACGGCCAGGCGGTGGGAACCGAGAAGTACGCCTACAAGCTCGAGTGGCTCGAGCGCCTGAGAAAGCTGCTCGAACGCGAGGCCGACCCCGCGCGACCGCTCGCGGTGGTCGGCGACTTCAACGTCGCGCCGACCGACGCGGACGTGCACGATCCCGAGGCCTGGCGTGGACAGGTGCTCTGCTCGGAGCCCGAACGTGCGGCCTTGGCGCGCCTGCTCGACTGGGGGCTCGTCGATGCGTTCCGCGAGCGCTACCCCGAGCGTGTCGCCTTCACCTGGTGGGACTACCGTCAGCTGGGGTTTCCGAAGAACCGCGGTCTGCGCATCGATCACGTCTTGATCACGCGACCGCTCGTGACCCGATTGGAGGACATCGTGATCGATCGAGAGGAACGAAAGGGCAAGGGCGCGAGCGACCACGCTCCTGTGCTGGCGGTGCTGCGATGAGGTCGTTCTCCGCGCTCACGGCCGGGCTGCTCTGCTGTGCATGCTCGACCCCGCTCGATCCGATCGTGGACTGCGCGCCGTCCGCAGACGCTCGGCCGATCTGCGGCTTCCAGAACCCCGAGGATCTCGCGCTGCTTCCCGGCGGAACGAGCCTCGTCGTCAGCCAGATGGGAGAGATGGACGGCTCCGAGCCGGGGAGCCTGGTCTTCTTCGAGCTCGCGAGCGACGCGATCACGCCGGCTTTTTCTGGCGCGCCCGCGGAGCGCAGCCCGGCGACGCCGGGCTGGGGCGATCCCGACTGTCGCGAGGCTCCCGACGCCGACTTCAGCCCGCACGGTCTCGCGCTCTCGCGACGGCCCGACGGCGCGCATCAGCTTCTCGTCGTCAATCACGGCGGCCGCGAGTCGATCGAGTTCTTCGAAGTCGGTGACTCCGGAAACGGGCCTTCGCTGGCGTGGCGCGGCTGCGCGATCCCACCGGCGGATTCGTTCCTGAACGACGTTGCCGCGCTGCCGGACGGCGGCTTCGTGACCACGCACATGTTCCCGAAGGGCGGAGCTGTCTTCGCGATGCTCAAGGGAATTCTCGGGCTGTCGACGGGCTGGGTCTACGAATGGCATCCCGGCGCCGGCTTCTCGAAAGTGCCCGGCAGCGACGGTCCGATGCCGAACGGCATCGAGGCCGCGGCGGACGGCGAGACGCTGTACGTCGATCTCTATCTCGGAAGCGAAGTCCGGAGAGATCTCGCGAACGACCGGCGAGACCCTCGCCTCGGTCGAGATCTCCAATCCCGACAACGTCCTGTGGAGCCCCGACGGAAGCCTGCTCGTCGCCTCGCACGATGCGTCGCTGAACGAGATGCGAGCCTGCGGCGAGATCGAGCGCGGCGCCTGCCCGTTTCGTTTCTCGATCGTGCAGCTCGACCCCGAGTCCCTCACGCCGCGCTCGCTCTACGAGAACGTGGGCCCGCCGATGGGCGCCGGCACGGCCGCCCTGCGAATCGGCGACGAGCTCGTGATCGGCAGCTTCCGGGGCGACCGGATCGTGCGCGTGACGCTGCCGAACTGACGCGCGGCTCAACCGCCTTCGGCGCGGAGCGGCGCGGGCTTTCCGAAGAGCCAGCCCTGTCCGAACGGAATTCCCATCTCGCCGAGCGTCCGGAGCTCCTCGAGCGTGTCGAGGCCCTCGCCGACGATGCGCGAATTCATGTCGCGTGCGATCGCCTGGAATGCGCGGACCATGTTCTGACGCGCGGAGTCCTGATCGATCCCGCGCACGAACGAGCGATCGACCTTGATGAATTCGGGGGAGAGCTCCATGACCGCTTCGAGACTCGCGTACCCCGCACCGGTGTCGTCGAGCGCGAACTGGAAGCCGAGCTTTCCGTAGTTGTCGCGCGCCTCGCGGAAGATCTCGTAGTTCTCGATCGACTCCTGCTCGGAGATCTCGAAGACCACGTCCGATGGTGAGAGCCCGCAGCGCTCGAGCGTCCGCGTGAGCGCGTCCGGCTGGAAGTTCGGGTCGTGGATCGCCGTCGGGCGGATGTTCATGAAGAGCTTCGCCCCTTCCGGGAATCCGATCGCGCCCTCGACCGCGGCGCGGCGGCACTGGCAATCGAGTTCGAAGAGCAGGTCTTCCTCGGCGGCGACACCGAAGAGCTCCAGAGGCGAAGCGAAGAGCCCGCCATCGGTGCCGCGAATCAGGGCCTCGTAGCCGAAGACCGTCAGCGACTTCGCATCGACGACCGGTTCGTACACGGAGTGCAGCTTGCCGCGGATGAGCACGTCGAGGAAGTCGCGTCTGCGCGTCCGGCGCGCGAGCTGCGCATTGAGCCGAGCGTCGTCGCGCGCTTCGTCCATGCCGCGGCGCAGCTGGGAGAGCGGCGAGATGATCGGATTGCGCTGCACGAACGCGATGCCGATCGGCAGCATCGGCAGCTTGCGCAGATACGGATAGGCGACACGCTGGGCGTTTCGCGTCAGGCGCTCGCGGACGGCCTTCTCGAGCGCGGGCAGGCCCTTGGCGTTGAAGTCGATGTCGGTGGGCGGACGAGCGACGAAACAGAGCACCTCACCTCGGCCGGCTTCGCCTCGCGCGAGCGACTCGCGACGTCCGAGCACCTCCTGACAGGCGCCGCCGACGAGTTCCGCCACCGCCGCCAGGGCGCCCGCGTGCGCTCCCTCGCCATACACCCGCTCCACCTCGTCGAGCGCCGCGCAATCGACGTAGAGGACCCCGAGGGCTCCCTGGCGGGAGAACTCCGCGCAGATCTCCGCGTAGAGGTCACCAATGGGTGCCAGCAAGTTCTTCGGGTTCGTGCTCTCGTCCATGCGCGATTCGACCTCGTGCGTATCCAGAGCCGAATCGGCAGGAGCGCCTCGCGCGTTGAGGGGTACGCCGCGCCCATGGCCCTCGATCGTCGGTACGAGCGCAAGCTGCGAAGCGTCTTCCGAGTGAGCTCGGCGGGAACCGCACCCTGCCAGGTCCAGTTCGGCTCGCAGGCGCCGTCCCGGACGGCTGCCCGATCTCCCGGTCGGGATTCGAGTTCACGCTTCGGTGTAGCCCGCTCGCGGAGCACGTCGAGCACGGCGGATCGCCGGGGCGGAAGGCTTCACCCGCTCAGCGATAGACGATCACGCCGCGCGCGTTCACTCCCTTCTCGAGATCCTGGATCGCCCGCGCCGCGTCTTCGATCGAGTACGTGGCGCTGACCATGTCGTCGAGGTTCAGCTTCCCGCCGGTGTACAGGTCGAGGAGCATCGGGAAGTCGGCGCGGAAGTTCGTGTCGCCGTAGAAGCTGCCCTTGATGGTCTTGCCCTCCATCGAGAGCATCAGCGCCGTTGAAGGGCACCTGCTCGGTGAGCTTGCCGACGCCGACGATGGTCGTCGTCGCGCCGCGGCGTCCCGCGGCATGCGCCTCGACCATGAGCTGCGGGAATCCCGACCGCCTCGAAGGTGAAGTCGGGTCCCTGCCCGCCGGTGAACTCCTTGCACTTCATGACCGAGCTCTCCTTGGCGCCGTTCACGGTGTGCGTCGCGCCGAAGTGACGCGCCATCTCGAGCTTCTTGTCCGCCACGTCGACCGCGATGATCTTCGCAGCGCCGGCGAGGCGCGCGCCCTGGATGATCGAGAGACCGACGCCTCCGCAGCCGAAGACCGCGACCGACGAGCCCGGCGTCACCTTCGCGGTGTTGATCGCCGCGCCGACGCCCGTCATCACACCGCAGCCGACCAGCGCCGCCTTGTCGAGCGGGATCGACTTGTCGATCACGCAGGCGCTGATCGCCGGCACGATCACTTCCTCGGCCATGCAGCCGAGGAACTGCATCACCCCGAGATCCGCGCCGCTCTTGTCGTGCATCCGCGCGGTGCCGTCGAGCATGCGCCCATGGGGTCCACCGATGCTGCAGAACTGCGGCTGATGGTTCTTGCAGTACGAACAGACGCCGCACGCGGGTGCGAACGACAGCACCACGTGATCGCCGACGGTGAAGCCGGTCACGCCCGCGCCGATCTCGGCGACGACGCCCGCGCCCTCGTGTCCGAGCACCATCGGCTTGGGCAGCGGCAGCGTGCCGTTGATCACGGAGAGGTCCGAGTGGCAGACGCCGGTGGCGCCCATCTTGATGCGCAGTTCGCCGGCCTTGGGCGGATCGAGCGTCACGTCCTCGACGGCGTACTGGTTCAGCTCTCGGGTCACGACGGCTTTCATCTCTTCTCTCCTTGGGTTGGCGCGATGGTTATACGCGTCGGCCGGGTCGCGGATCAAGCGAGCCCCGTGCTCTAATCCGCGGCTTGGAGGAGCCATGGACCTGAAGACCACCGACGAGCTTCTGACCCGGACGCGCTCTGTGAGAAAACGCCTCGATCTGTCGCGCCCGGTGCCCCGGGAGCTGATCGAGGAGTGCATCGAGATCGCGCTGCAGGCGCCGACCGGCTCGAACGCGCAGGGCTGGCACTTCGTCGTGGTCACCGACGCCGCGAAGCGCGCCGAGATCGCGCGCTGCTACAAGGAGACGCTTGCCGGCTACCTGAAGATGCAGGAGGCCGGAGGACCGCGCTGGACGAAGCCCGGCGACCCGCGCAAGGCGCAGGAGGAGCGCGTGCGCGACTCCGCTCTCTACCTCGCCGAGCACCTGCACGAAGTTCCCGTGCACGTGATCCCGTGCATCGAGGGGCGCGTCGAGAACGCCGGAGCGATGGCGCAGGCCAGCGCTTACGGCTCGATTCTGCCCGCCGCCTGGTCGTTCATGCTCGCCGGACGCGCGCGCGGGCTCGGCATGGCGTGGACGACGCTCCACCTCGCGCACGAGGCTGCGATCTCGAAGCTGCTCGGGATCCCGGCGACGGTCACGCAGACCGCGCTCCTGCCGGTCGCCTTCTACAAGGGCAAGGACTTCAAGCGCGCCGCACGAATCCCCGCGCGCGACCTCACGAGCTGGGACCGCTGGGGCGAACGCGGCTAGCGGCTCGGGACCCGGATCTCCGCCAGCGCGAAATACAGGCGGAGGGCGGAGCGCGCGGCCTTTCGGAAGTCGTCGAGGTTCAGGCTCTCGTTCTCGCCGTGGGCATTGCAGATCGGGTCTTCGAGCCCGAGCAGGAGCGCGGGCACGCCGCCGAGCACCTCGGCGAACGGCCCGACGAACGGGATCGATCCGCCGCAGCCGATCCGCGCGAGATCGCAGCCGTAGCCCGCTTCGAGCGCGGTCTGCGCGGCATCGAAGGCGGAACCGACCGGTGTCGTCTCCCAGCCGCCCGCGGCGCTGTCGAGCTCGAGCTCGACGACGACACCGTTCGGTGGATCCCGGCGCAGGAACTCGAGCAGGAGCCTCGAAGCGCGCTCCGCGTCCTGACTCGGCGCGAGCCGCAGGCCGACGCGCGCCGACGCCTCGTCCATCAGCCGATTCGCGGCGCCGGCGAGCGGCACGCCCTCGAGCGCCGTGAACGCGAGGCTCGGTCGAAACCAGAGCCTTTCCCAGGGCGTGAACTCGGGCTCGCCCGCGAGCTCGCCGCGCGTGAGGAGCCCCGCCTGCGCTCGGAAGCGGGTCTCGTCGAACGGCAGCCGCGCGAGGCGTGCGCGTTCGTCGGCCGAGAGCTCGCGCACGTCGTCGTAGAGACCCGGGATCTGGATCACGCCGCGATCGTCGACGAGTCGCGCGAGCAGCCGCACGAGCGCGCTCGCGGCGTCGGCGACCGGGCCTCCCCACATCCCGCTGTGCAGCGGATGGTCGAGCGCGCGCACGCGCACGTCGACGGTCACGAGTCCGCGCAGGCTCGTCGTGAGCGACGGGATTCCGGCGTCGAGATTCGCGGTGTCGGAGAGGACGATCACGTCCGCGTCGAGCCGCTCGCGATGGCTGCGCAGGAACGCTTCGAGATGCGGCGAGCCGATCTCCTCCTCTCCCTCGACGACGAACTTCACGTTCAGCGGCGGCACGCCGCCCGCCGCGAAGCACGCGCGCAGCGCCGCCAGGTGCACCAGGAGGCCGGCCTTGTCGTCGACCACGCCGCGGCCGTAGAGGCGGCCGTCCGCGCGCAGCGTCGGCTCGAAGGCCGGCGTCTCCCAGCGCTCGGCCCGACCCGGCGGCTGCACGTCGTGGTGCGCGTAGATCAGCAGCGTCGGCGCCGCGTTCCCGGCGTGCAGCCAATCACCGACGACGTACGGGTGCGCGCCGGCAACGCGCAGGATCTCGACGTGCTCGAGGCCCGACTCGCGCATCGCTCGCGCGACGGCGTCGGCGGAACGCTCGAGCTCCGTGGCCGGAAAGCCCTCGGCCGAAATCCCCGGCACGCGGGCGAGGACGACGAGCGCCTCGAGAACTGGAAGCGAACTCCCCTTCCAGTGCACGCAATGCCGACTCGATCGCGCTCATCACGCCCTCCCCTCCCGCGCGAATCCTCGTCGCGGCCCCGGTCGGAGTTTGCTTCGCGGCGTCTCGGCGATCCAGCCCGGGCGGGACCCAGACGAGGGTGTCCGCCGAGATAGACTGCGAAGATGAGCTGGCAGGACGAGGTCGACGGCATCGAGGCGCGAAGACGCGCCGCGCTCGCGCTCGGCGGCGAAGCGGCGATCGCGGCGCAGCACGCCAAAGGTCGCCTCACCGTCCGAGAGCGCATCGACGCCTTGGTCGACCCCGGTTCCTTCCGGGAGCAGGGACCGATCGCCGGACACGCGGAGAAGGCCGAGGACGGGCGTCTCGAATCCTTCTCGCCCGCGAACTACGTGCTCGGGGTGGCGAAGCTCGACGGACGGCCCTGTGTCGTCGGTGGCGAGGACTTCACGCAGGCGGGCGGCTCGCCGTCGCCGGCCGGGCTGCGCAAGTCGGTGCTCGCCGAGGATCTGGCGGTCCGGCTCCGGCTGCCGCTGCTGCGATTGCTCGAAGGCGGCGGGGGCAGCGTGGCACCGCGGGCCAGCCGCGGCGCGGCCCCGATCGTGGTCGATTCCGCGAACGCCCCGCCGAGATTCCTCTCGTTCGCGCAGGCCATGGCGCAGGGTCCGGTCGTCTCCGCCGCGCTCGGAGCGGTCGCCGGGTTGCCGGCCGCGCGCCTCGTCGCGTCGCACCTCTCGCTGATGGCCCGCGAGAGCGCGCAGGTGCTGATCGCGGGTCCGGCCCTGGTCGAGCGCGCGCGCGGGATTTCGGCGACGAAGGAGGAGCTCGGCGGCGCACGCGTGCACCTGCGCAGCGGCGTCGTCGACAATGCGGCCGACGACGAGCGCGGCGTCTTCGCGCTCGTGCGGCGATTCCTCTCGTATCTGCCGACGAATGTCTGGGAGTCCGCGCCGGTCCTCGGCTGCGACGATCCCGCGGATCGCGCCGAGGAGGAGCTGATCTCGCTCGTGCCGCGGGAACGCCGGAAGTCGTACAAGATGCGCCGCGCGCTCGAGCTCGTGCTCGATCGCGGGAGCTTCTTCGAAGTCGCACCCGAGTTCGGCCGCTCGCTGATCTGTGGCCTCGCGCGGCTGCGTGGCCAGCCGATCGGCGTGATCGCGAACGACCCGAACTTCTACGCCGGCGCGATGACGGCGGCCGCGCGCGCAGAAGCTGCGCCGACACGTCGATCTCTGCGACACGTTCCATCTGCCGATCGCGAGCTTCGTCGACGAGCCCGGACTTCCTGATCGGTCCCGAGGCGGAGCGCGACGCCACGATCCGGCACGGAACGGCCGCGATCTTCGCCGTGATGCAATCGAGCGTTCCCTGGGCGACGGTGCACGTCCGCAAGGCGTTCGGAGTCGCGGCCGCGGCCCACTTCGGGCCCGGCGGACACGTGATCGCCTGGCCCTCGGCCGAGTCCGGCGCGCTGCCGCTCGAAGGCGGCGTCGCGGTCGCATTCCGCCGCGAGATCGAGTCCGCACCCGATCCCGAGGCGAAGCGCCGCGAGCTCGAGGAGCGCCTCGCCGCGCGGCGCGACCCGTTCGCACGCGCCGAGAGCTTCGGGGTGGCGGACCTCGTCGATCCGCGCCGCACCCGCGGGGCGCTCTGCGCCTGGGTCGAGTGGATCCAGCCCGCGCTCGCCCAACACCTCGGACCGCGCAGCTACTCCATCCGGCCCTGACCCGATCCGCCCGGCGCGCGCACTCGCGAAATCAGAAAGGCCGCGCACGCCGCGACCAACGCCAGTCCCTCGAACGCGTGCACGTACCCGCCGAACCCATCGTAGGCGACCCCGACCGCGTACGGACCGAGCCCGCTCGCGAGCTGCGTGCCGAGCGCGAGCGCGCCGAAGACCCGGCCGAACGAGGCCGCCCCGAAGAAATCACCGACGAGGAGGGGCTGCATCATGAAGATGTTCCCCATCGTGAGTCCGAACACGAACGACGCCGCGATCGCGCTGGTCGCGTCCGGCGCGTGCGCGAAGAACAGCGTCGCGAGAGCCTGGACGAGGAAGAGACCGACCGCGATCGAGCTCTTTCGAAAACGATCTGCGATCGGCCCGACGAGAAGGCGTCCGACGACGCTCCCGACCGCGGTCGCGCTGACCGCGATCGCCGCCTCGCTCGGCCCGATCCGCTCGCGCAGCCACGCGATCTGATGCGCGAGGAATCCGACCTGACCGAAGAGGCCGAGCCCGAACGCGAGCATGAGTCCCCAGAACGCGGACTGTCGCAGCGCGTCGCGCGTTCTCGGGGTGTGCGGGCTCACGCGATGAGCGTGTCCGGGCATCGGGACGAGACCATCGGGGAAGAGCCCGTATCTGGCCGGATCGCTGCGCAGGACGAACGATCACCACGGGCAGAGCGACCCCGAGGACGATCACGGCGAGCGACGTCATCGCGGCGGGAAGACCGTGCGCGGCGATCATCCAGATCGCGAGCGGCACGGCGACGATTCCGCCGAGCGAGACGCCTGTTTGCGACAGGGTCATCGCGCGCGCTCGGAGCGAGACGAACCAACGCGTGACGAGCGATGAGGTCGGAATCGGTCCACTCATCGACATGCCGACGGCCATCAGCGGAATCCAGACGTAGAGCATGCCGACGGACTGCACGCGTCCCACCGCGACGAGCGATGCCGCGAGCAGGCACGCACCGGCCGCGATGAATCCGCGCTCGCCGAAACGGTCGATGCCGCGCCCGACGACGAGACCCGCGAAGCCGGAGGCGACGAAATAGAGTCCCGTCGCACCGGAGACCATCGAGCGCGACCAACCGCGTTCGTTGCAGAGCGCGTCGAGCAGGACACCCTGCGTGTAGAAGCCGATTCCCGCGCACGCGAACGAGAGCAGGCACGCACCGAGCGCCACCCACCAGCCGTAGAAGATCCCGGGCGAGATCCGGTGGATCGCGGGGAGCGGAGTCGGCGCGTCGCGACTCGACTCCATGCAGACGCACTCCTCGGTTTGTCGCCCGGCGACGCGCGAGACTATCATGCGCTCCAGCGATCTCGCGGGAGTGTTCCATGTCCGAGCCCGTTCTCCGGATCGAGCGCGACGCCGGCGTCGTCACGCGTGACGCTCAATCGTCCCCAGGCGATGAACGCGCTCTCGCGCGACCTCCGCGTCGCGCTCGTCGACGCCTTCACGACGTTCGAGTTCGACCCCGACGCGCGCATCGTGATCCTCACCGGTGCCGGGCGCGCATTCTGCGCGGGCCTCGACCTGAAGGAGCTCGGCCGAGGCGCGGGACCGGTCGGCGCGGGTCGCGGCGGGGAGCCGAACGTGATGAAGGCGATCTCGAGCTTCGCGGGGCCGATCATCGGCGCGATCAACGGCGTCGCCGTCACGGGCGGATTCGAGCTCGCACTCGCGTGCGACGTGCTGATCGCGTCGACCCAAGCTCGCTTCGCCGATACACATGCGCGTGTCGGCATCATGCCGGGCTGGGGCCTTTCCCAGAAGCTCTCGCGCGCGATCGGGATCTCTCGCGCGAAGGAGCTCTCGCTGACCGGAAACTACCTGGACGCCGAGCGAGCCAACGCGTGGGGACTGGTGAACCGCGTGGTCGCACCCGACGAGCTCCTGCCGACTTGCCGCGCGCTCGCGCAGGACATGCTCTCGGTTCCGAACGATGGGCTGCGCACCTACAAGCGCATCATCGATCAAGGCTTCGCCCTGGCGTTCGGCGAGGCGATGAACCTCGAACGAGAGCTCTCGCGCGAGGCGAACTCGAAGGTCGCGCCGCAGGCCGTCGAAGAAGCGCGCGTGCTCGTGCGCGCCCGCGGCCGGTCCCAGACGCACGGCGACGATCGCGAGTGACGGCTCGACGCGATGCTGAACAAGCTCGACGACTATCCGATCCACCAGACGCCCGAACCGATCGCGCAACCCCTGACCGGCGATCGAAACGTCTACGACCGCTACTGGTTCAACGGCTTCACTCGCGAAGCGGATCTGTTCTTCGCCGTCGCTCTCGGCGTGTACCCGAATCGGCGCGTGATGGACGCGGCGGTGTCGGTCGTGCGCGGGGGCGTGCAGTACGTCGTGCGCGGTTCACGGCTCGCGCCGGACGAGCGCACCGACACGCGTGCCGGGCCGATCTCGATCGAAGTGCAGGAGCCGATGCGAACGCTGCGCATCCGCATCGCACCGAATCCACACGGGCTCGTCGGCGAGCTGACCTTTCGAGCACGCACGGAGGCGCTGGAAGAGCCGCGCTTCACGCTGCGACGACGGCAGCCGCATCTTCCTCGACTCGACGCGCTTCACGCAGTTCGGCACGTGGGAGGGGTGGCTCGAGGTCGGTTCGGAACGGATCAAGCTCGATCCGAGTCACGTGCTCGCCACGCGCGATCGCTCCTGGGGTACGCGTCCGGTCGGAGAGCGCGAGACGACGGGCGCGCCGGGTCCGCTGCCGCAGTTCTATCTGGATCTGGGCGCCGCTTCAGTTCGAAGACCGCTGCATGCACTTCCAGGTCAATGAAGACGCTTCGGGCCGCGCCCTGAGCTCGCACGGCGTCTTCGTGCCGCTGCTCGCGTCGGGCCGAACGCTCGAGGAGATGGCTTCGGTACACCATTCGGTGACGTGGGAGAAGGGGACGCGCCGCGCGCGCGCGGCGGAGCTCACGCTCGTCCCTCGACACGGGGATCCCCACCGGATCGAGCTCGAGCCGCTGCTCACCTTCCAGATGCGCGGCATCGGCTACACCGACCCCGAATGGGGTCACGGAATGTGGAAGGGAGAGGACGTGACGAGCGGCGCCCTGTGGCGGCTCTCGGAGATCGACCCGATGGAGCCCTGGCACCTGCACACCCAGCAGCTCTGCCGGGTGCGCATGGGTGAGCGCGTGGGCTACGGCGCGCTCGAGCAGCTCGTGATCGGACCGCACGCCCCGTCGGGCTTCAAGTCGCTGATCGATCCTTCGGAGTGAACCGGCGTCCGAGCGCGAAGCCGTTCGCGTTCCAGTGGTCCGCGAGGGTCGCGATCGCATCCGGCATCACGTCGCCCGCGACGACGACCCCGCGGCCGGGAAGGAACTGCGCCCGGCACTTCGGCAGTCGGGCGACCAGCCAGTGCGCCATCGCGATCGGGCTCGCGCCGTCCTCCTCGCCGTGCCAGAGCCAGACGGGCGTGTCGATCTGATCGATCGCGAAACCCCAGTCGCTCGCGAGCAGTCGCTGCTCCCGAACCACGCCGTCGATCCCGGAGCGGAACGACTCGTAGGCGGCGTCCATGAACACTTCCGCGATCTCCGGCGAGCTGATCGCCCGCCGCTCCGAGCTCGGCATCGTGTCGGCGATCAGGCGCAGCAATCCGACGGGATCGCTGTCGGAGAGCCGGGCCATTCGCCTCCAGATCGGTCCGAGCAGCCACGGCGCGAACCGCGGCAGCCAGACGAGAATCGCCCGCGAGCGGATGTCCATTCCGACCAGGGTCGACGATTCGTTGTACGGCGCTGGGCTGCTGATCAGCGAGAGCGCACGCACGCGTTCGGGCAATTTCGCGGCCGTGGCGAGCGCGAACGGACCGCCCGTCGATACGCCCACGAGCGAGAAGTGCTCCAGGCCGAGCGCGTCCGCGACGAGCGCGACATCGTCGGCGACGTCGGAGATGCGATGACCGGGTTGCAGATCGGTGAGCCCGAAGCCGGGGCGATCGAGCGCCACGATGCAGACGTTCCGCCGCAGACCCACCGCGTGCGCGAGCGCCCCCTCGAGCCGTGAGCTGGTCAACCCGTGGAAGTAGACGACGGGCACGCCCTCGGGATCGCCGTAGGTGGCGAAACCGATCTGGCGCCCGTCTCGGGCGCGCAGGGTCCGATCCACGGCGGCGGAATGGCGCTCAGTCACATTTTCCCCTCTCCGCGCCGTCCACGGGCGCGGCCTCACCCTTGATAGTGTCCGGGCACACCCGAAAAAGGGGCGCGCACGCTCCGCGATCGGCAACTTTATCTCCTTCGAGGCCGCTCCGACAGCGTTCCCGGCTTCCGTCCAGCGTCGGAGCCTGAGGCTCGGGCCGAAAGAACCGGCCCGGAGGCTCCGATCCGTCTCTCGTGCCGGAGAGCGATGTCGCGGAGCGACTCGAAGTGGAGCTGCACTGCCCGGAGTGCGGTGCCGCGGTCGTGGTCGGAGTCTGGGATCAGTCGGCGGCCTGTGCGTACTGCGCGTCCCTCCTGGTCTGCGGGCGGCTCTTCGGCGAAGAGGTCTTCGTCGTCTCGAACGCGAGCTCCGGGGCGCTCGACGCAGCCGAGCTCTTGATCCGCTACGAGACCGAGAGCTACCGCAACATCCTGATCGGTCGGGCACGAAGCCAGGAAGGGGTGAGCCTCGATTTCCCCGGCGTGATCGAGGCACGCGTGGCGGCCTTCCGTGCGCGGCTCGAGGGCGAGCTCGAGCGGGTCGAGACGATCGACTTCCTCGTTCCCTACGAGCTGCACGAGCGAACGATCGTGCAGGCCGTGCTCGGTCGCCGCGGTGCCGCCAAGGAAAGCTTCCTGCAGTGCTTCCGAACCGAAGACCTGCGTCGGCGCTACGACGGAACCCGACTCAACCTTCGCGACCGCGGATTGAAGATCCGGGGCTCCCGGCTCGAGCTGCTGTCGGAAACGCATCGCGACCATGCGAGCGGTCGCCATCTCGAGCGCATAACGGCAGCACCGGGCCGGAAGACGATCGACCGATCCGGCCTTCGCCTCGACGAGCAGGTGCAGGTGATCGCGCAGTTCGATGGCGTGGTGAGCGAACGCAATCTGCAAGTCTGGAAGCACATGAGCGTCGCGCGGATCCGCCGGCTCGGCGTGATCGAGAGCTATCTCGTCGACCGCCAGTTCGACACGATCGCGGGCAAGCTCACGCTGGCCGAGTCCAGCGTGTATCGCTCGCTCCCCGAGCGCCCGCTCGCCGAGGTGTTCGCGAAGCCGAGCCTGCGCGCGATCGCGTCGGAGTGCCCGAACTGCAGTGCGCACTTGGATCTTCCGGCGCGCGCGAAGATCGCGTTCTGCCCGACCTGCGCGCTCGGCATTCGCATCACGCCCGAGAGACTCGAGCCCTGCGCCTACGCATGGGGCGAGCCGCCCCGAGCGTCCGGCGCCGACGGCACGATCGGATTTCCGTTCTGGTCTCTGCCCTTCCGGCTGCGCGCGGGCGGGCGTGAATTCACCCGCATCTGGGACTGGCTCGAAGCGGTATCGCCACAGCCCGCGGCCGTGAGCTTTCGTGAGAACGATCCGGAGCAGAGCCGCCTCTTCATTCCAGCGCGCGCGAGCTTCGGAACCCGTGAGCTCGACGACGCGTTCGCCGCGCTCGCGGCGACCGCGACCTGGCGGCAGCCGAGCGTCCGCGTCGAGCGCGCCGAGCCCGCGGCCGAGATCCGGCTGCTCGACGTCGAACTCGAAGCCGACGAGGCCACCGCACTCGCGCGCTACGCGCTCGTGGCGCTCCATGACGCCCAGAGCACCCGGAGCCTGACCGGGCTTGGCTTCCGCGAGCTCGTCGCGAAGGCCGAGTTCGTGCCCGGGGAGCCCTCGCTGGCCGTGCTCCCGCTGCCCTTGCACGGCGGAAGCTGGATTCCGTGCCCCCCGAACGCCCCGGGCGAGCCCGCGCGGATGCCTCCGGGCATGCGGCCGGTGCCGCGCGAGCTGCTCGAGGACGATGGACGCATCTCGCGCTCCGCTCGTGCCTTCTCGCTGTCCTGACCGGACTCGCGGGGCCGCGGCGCTCAAGCGCGTTCGAGCCCGCGCCGAAGCACCGGAGAGCGCGCGCGTCTGAACAACGCTGGCGCATGGGTGCACGGGAGGCCGGAGATGACGAGAGTTCGCGAGACGATCCGAGAGCAGCGCAATGTGCTCGAGCGCCTGGTGGCGAGAATCCCCGGATTCCGTGGCTATCAGGACCGCGAGGCGCGGCGCGAGGCCGACAAGCTCCTGCGCGAATACGGCGCGGCGCGGCTCGAGCGCGTGCTTCGCGATCTGCACGAGGTCGCCGCGCGATCCGCGCTCGACGAGCTCGAGGGCCTGCACGAGCTCTCGAACGAGGTGGACAAGCTTCGCGCGGAGCTGCGCTTCGCCGATCGCGGCTACTCCGGGTTCTTCGACGAGGTGAAGCTCGACTCGATGTCGGCGCTCGACGCGGTCTACGAACGGGACGAGCGAATCGTCGAGCAGATCGAGCAGCTCTGCAGGGACGTGACGGATGTCGAATTCCAGGCCGCGTCGATGCGCGCGGTCGTAAAGAGGCTCGGGTTGGCGGTCGCCGATCGGCGCACCGCGATCCTGGGTCTCGGGTCGAGGTGAGTGATGTCGCAGTTCATCGAAGTCATCGAGTGTCTCGATAAGTCCCCCGAAACGATCGTGTCGAGATTCCCGGAACAGGGTTCGGGCGAGATCAAGGTCGGGGCACAGCTGATCGTTCGCGAGAGTCAGGCCGCGGTCTTCTTCCGCGACGGCCGCGCCCTCGACACGTTCGGACCCGGACGCCACACCCTCAGCACGCTGAACGTTCCCCTGCTCACCAAGGCATTGTCCCTTCCGCTCGGCGGGAAGAGCCCCTTCCGGGCCGAGGTCTGCTTCACGAACCTGAAGACGTTCGTGAACCAGAAGTGGGGCACGATGGAGCCGATCCTGTTCCGCGACAGCGAGCTCCAGATGGTGCGTCTGCGCGCGTTCGGCATGTACTCGTTCCGGATCTCGAACCCGCAGGTCTTCTTGAACACGGTCGTCGGCACGCTGCCCGAGCTGCGCAGCCAGGCCGTCGAGGACTTCTTCCGAGGCTTCATCGTCACGGAGCTCGCGGACTACCTCGGTACGCATCTCTCGACGGTGCTCGACCTCGCCCAGTACTACGTCGAGCTCTCCGCGGGGGTCCAGGCGCGGCTGATCACGGACTTCGAGCGCTACGGCGTGACGCTCGCGGACTTCAAGATCATGTCGATCTCGCCACCGGATCACGTGCAGGAGATGATCGACAAGCGTGGAGGCATGGCGGCCGTCGGTTCGCTCGACGCGTTCGTTCGCTACCAGGCGGCCAATGCGCTCGAGAGAGCGTCGGGTGCGGGGGGCGGCGGCGGCGTGGACTCGCGGCCGCTGGCGTCGGTGCCGGCGCCGGCCTCGGTCTCGGTGCCGGAATGGCGGGCGTCGTCACGAACGCGCTCGGCGGCGGATCGACGGCGTCGACGACGCCTTGCGCGGCCTGCGGATCCGCAGTCGCCGCCGGTGCGAACTTCTGCTCACGCTGCGGCGTGCGGCAGGGCGCAGCCGCCTCGAGCTGTCCGAGCTGCCTCACGCAGAACGAAGCGGGCGCGCGGTTCTGCGCCGGCTGTGGAACGTCGCTCTCGGGCTCGACCGGCGGTACGTAGCCGCGCGACGAAGATCGCTCAGTGCGGGCTGCGGGCCTGAGGGCCGACGCCGCTCTCCGCATCGAAGAGCATGCGGACGATCCCCGCGTGCCCATGGGCGCTCGCCAGCGTCGCCGCGGTCATGCCGTTGGACGTTCGCGCGTTCGGCGCGGCGCCGTTCTGCAGCAGGTACTGGACGATCTCGTCGTGGCCAGCGGCGGACGCATGGATCAGCGGGGTCCAGCCGTTCTCGTCGCGGGTGTCGGGTGCCGCGCCTTTCGCGAGCAGCGAGCGCAGATACGACACGTGGCCGTCTCGCGCGGCCTTCACGAGCGCCTTGTTCGAATCGTCTCGGCGGCGGCCCGCGGGGTCGGTGTCGGTCGGCAGCAGCGCGGCGAGCATGAGCGGCGTCCGTCCGTCGAGCCCTGCCGCGTTCGCATCCGCGCCCTTCTCGAGCAGCAGCAGTGCGAGCTGGCCATGACCGGCGGCGGTGGCGTAGAGAAGCGGAGACCAGCCTTGGCGATCCGAGAGGTTCGGATCCGCTCCGCTCTTGAGTAGAGCGCGGGCGGCATCGATGTGGCCCTCACGAACGGACCGGATCAGCGCCGTCTGGCCGTCGTCCGCTACGTCGTTCAGGTTCGCGCCCGCGGCCTGCAGCGTGAAGATCGCGCGCACACGGCCCTTCCAAGCCGCGTACATCAGCGCCGTCTGACCGGTCAGGCTGCGATCGTTCACGTTGGCGCCCGCCTTGATCAGCGCGTTCACCGCTGCAGCACGACCGTTCATCGCCGCGAACATCAGCGGGGTCTGTCCGTTGCGCGTGCGGCCGTTGGGGTCGGCTCCCGTGCGCAGGAGTTCGGCCATCACCTCGATGTGACCCTCGCGTGCGGCGAGGACGAGCGCAGGCAAGCTCTTTCGATCCTTGGCGTTTGGATCGGCACCCGATCTCAGAAGCGAACTCAGGGTATCGAGCTGACCCATCTGCGCGGCGCGCGTCAGCGCGAGATCGCCCTGGGCGCCTCGAATGCTCTGGCTCGGGTCGCGCTCTAGAAGCAGCTCGACGATCGACGTGTGACCCTCGCGGGCCGCGCGCGCGAGTGCACTCTGGCCGGTCTCGACGCCCGTGCGCGGGTCGGCGCCGGCCTCGAGCAGCATCCGGACGATCGGCTCGACTCCGTTCGCGGCGGCGGTCATCAGCGGCGTCGTGCCTGCATTCGTCGGTCGGTTGACGTCGGCGCCCGCGATGATCAGCTCCCGGACAACGTCGGTGCGGCCTTCGCTGACCGCACGGAAGAGCGGCGTCTGTCCGGCGTTGGTCGACTCGTCGATGGTGGCACCCGCGTTGATCAGCGCGGTCACGATCGCGACCTCTCCGGCGCGCGCAGCTTCGCCGAGCGCCGTGTGGCCACCATGGCTGACGGCGTCGAGATCGACGCCCTTCTCGATCATCTGCCGCAGCAGCTTCAGGTCGCCTCTGCGCGAAGCCTCGACGAAGAGATCGCTCGCGGCTTGCAACTCCGGAATCAGGACCGCGGGATCGGTCTGTGAGACGTCCGCACCCGCCTGGCGGAGAACCGACACGATCTCGCGGTGTCCTTCGCGCGCGGCGCGCTCGACGGCGGTCTGCCCGGCAGCGTCGGCTGCGTCGACTTCCGCACCGCTCTCGAGGAGCTTGCTCACGGTCTCGCTTCGCCCGCGCTCGGCGGCGAGCAGGAGAGCCGTCTTTCCTTCGGCCGATCGGGCATTGACGTCGGCGCCCTTGGCCAGCAGCGCCGAGATCAGCGTGGACGTCGTCGGCTTTCCGATCACGATCAGGTCGGGCTGAGCCATCGCGACCAGCGTCGTACTCGGCTCCGGCCGCGGCAGCGCTTCGAGCGCCCCGAGCAGGCTGGCGATGTCGTTGTGTTTCCTGCGCGATGCGTGGTCGCGCGCAGTCCGTCCCTCGTCGTCGATCGCGTTCGCATCGGCCCCGGCTGCGAGAAGCGCGCCAACGGTGTAGGTGCGTCCGGAGCCGGCGGCTCTCATCAGCGCCGTCACTCCCTCCTCGGAGCGTTCGTCCACGCGAGCGCCGGCCTTGACCAACACCTCGACGATGCGCGTCTTCCCGCTCTCCGCGGCGCTCGCGAGCGGCGTCTCGCCGCGCTCGCTCCGCAAATTGGGGTCGGCATTCGATTCGAGGAGAAGCCGGGCCAGCGGCAGGCGGCCCTCCGATGCGGCGAGATGAAGCGCGCCGATTCCCTCGGTGTTCTGCGCGTTGACCCCGACGCCCCTGGCGAGGAGTTGCCGGGCGACCTCGAGATGCCCCCGCTCGCTCGAACGCATCAGCGCCGTGAAGCCCTGAACGTCCGCCGCGTGCGGGTCGGCTCCGGCATCGAGCAAGAGCCGGACGATCTCGTTGGACCCGGCTCGCGAAGCGATGATGAGCGCCGTCGCACCATCGGCGCCGCACGATTCGGTTGGAGCCCCGTCGGCAAGGGCCTTCCCGACACCGAGCACGTTGCGGACCCGCGCGGCCTCGAGCAGGTGCGCAGCCGGCACCGATGCGCTCGCCGTCCCCTCGGTTCCGGCCGCCTCGGCATCGGGCGCCGACAGGACGCCGATCAGCACGAATGTCAGGAGCAGTCGAACCATGTACCTACCCGCTCTCGAGGCGCCAGGATGCCGAGCGTACCCGCAGCGATCGATCCTGCCGATCATGGGATTGCTCGGGCGCAGCGACATCGTCTTGGAATTGCTCAGGAAACGCATACCTCGCGGCCAGCCACCCGGCGCCGCTTCCCGACGATCGCGGCGCCATTCTATCTCGCGTAGGTCGAAGCCCACAATCCCCCAGATCCCACCGTTCTCTCGACTAGAGTGACCGAACCGAGAGTTCGGTGGCGATGCGCCGTCGCAGCGACCTTCCGAATCCCGCCTGGCGCTCGGGATCTTCGACCCGACCTGCCTACCCGCTGCGCACGGCCGGGACCCGGGACTTGTCCGATGCCCTGGTCTCGGCGAGCCTGCCGGGATGAAGAAGATCTCGATCCAGTACTGCGTACGCTGAAACTACCTGCCACGGGCCACCAGTCTGGCGGCCGAGATCGAGCAGAAACACGGCATCCAGCCGACCCTGATCAAGGGCGACGGTGGCGTCTTCGAGGTCGTCGTCGATGGGCGTCTGGTCTTCTCGAAGAAGGAAGCCGGCCGCTTCCCGACGCACGAGGAGATCCTCGCGGCACTCGCCCAGTGCTGAACCCGGCTAGTCGCGTTCGCGAAGGACGGCGACGAGGCCGAAAATCACGGGGATGAAGAGCACGCCGCAAGTCGCGGCGAACATGTACATCAGGTGAAAGGCGTTCTGCTCCATCGAGATCCTCTTCCTTCGTCCTATACGTCCCAGCGATCGCCGGAGTAGAGCAACTGTTCGAGTGAACCCTCCCCGCGCGACGCCAGCTCCGCAGTTCTCTGCGCAAGGGCCTGATCCTCGAACGTCGGCTCCGACACCGCGCGCAGCACACCGATCGGTGTCGGGAACTCGGGAGGCGTGCAGCGCGCGAGCAGCATCGCGAGTCCGGGGTCCGGATTCGCCTCGTCGTGCACCACCTCGACGCCCCCGTCCTTCTCGCCGAGCTTGCCGACGTAGAGTCGCATCCGCGCGGTGTCGAGCTTCACGCACTTCTCGCCATCCTTGCCGAACACGAGCGGCTTGCCGTCCTCGAGCTCGAGCAGGTGCTCCGATTTCGTGTCGCGGTCCTTCAGGCTCTCGTAGGCGCCGTCGTTGAAGACCGGGCAGTTCTGGTAGATCTCGAGGAAGGCGCTGCCCTTGTGGGCCGCCATGCGCGCGATCATCTCCTGCAGGTGCTGGAGCTCCGTATCGACCGCGCGCGCGACGAAGGTCGCCTCGGCCCCGAGCGCGAGCGAGAGCGTGCGGAACGGCCGTGCGATCGAGCCCCCCGGCGAGGACTTGGTCTTCATGCCGATCTCGGAGGTCGGCGAGAACTGACCCTTGGTGAGCCCGTAGACCTTGTTGTTGAAGAGCAGGATCTTCAGATCCACGTTTCGCCGCAGCGTGTGGATGATGTGGTTTCCGCCGATCGAGAGCGCGTCTCCGTCCCCGGTCACGACCCAGATCGAGAGATCGGGTCGCGCGAGCCTGAGCCCGGTCGCAATCGCCGGCGCGCGCCCGTGAATCGTGTGAAACCCGTACGTGTCCATGTAGTACGGGAAGCGCGAGCTGCAGCCGATTCCGGAGATGAAGACGATCTTCTCCTTCGGGATGCCGAGCTGCGCCATCACTTTCTGCATCTGCGAGAGGATCGCGTAGTCACCGCAACCCGGGCACCAACGAACGCCTTGGTCGCTCTCGAAATCCCGCTTGCTCAGCTTCGCGGGAGCCTGGCCAAGATCGTTCTGCGCGACACTCATGCGTGCAACTCCCTCGAGGCCGCGGCGGGAAGGAGATCCCGGACGGCCGCGACCACTTCGCGCACCTTGAACGGCTTGCCCTGGACCTTGTTCAATCCGTGCGCATCGACGAGGAACTTGTCGCGCAGGATCGAGCGGAGCTGGCCGCTGTTGAGCTCCGCGACGAGCACGTGGCGATAACGCGCGAGCAGCGCTCCGACGTTCACCTGGAGCGGGCTCAGATAGCGGATGTGGAGATGGCCGACCGCGTGCCCCTCGGCCTGAAGCTGGAGCGCCGCCTGGCGCAGCGAACCGTACGTGCCGCCCCAGCCGACGATCAGCACGTCGCCCGCGGGCGGGCCATCGATCTGCGCGGGCGGCAGACGCTCCGCGATCTTGTCGATCTTCGTCTGGCGCATCCGGGTCATGTGCTCGTGGTTCTCGGCCTCGTAGGAGATGTCGCCGGTGACGTCTTCCTTCTCGATGCCACCGATTCGATGCTCGAGACCGGGCGTGCCCGGGACCGCCCAGGGACGAACGAGCCGCGCATCGCGACGGAAGGGCTCGAAGCCCTCGGGGTCGGTTCGGAAGGCCGTCTTGATCGGGACGAGCTCGTCGAGCGCGGGCAAACGCCAGGGCTCCGCTCCGTTCGCGAGCGAGCCGTCGGACAGATAGGCGACCGGGCACATGTGCTCGATGGCGATCCGCACGGCCTGCACCGCAAGGTCGAAGCAGTCCGCGGGCGTCGCGGGAGCGACCACCGCGATCGGGCTCTCGCCATTGCGCCCGACGATCGCCTGGAGAAGATCCGCCTGCTCGGTCTTCGTCGGCATGCCGGTCGAGGGTCCGGCACGCTGAACGTTCAGGACCACGAGGGGAAGCTCGACCGAGACTGCGAGGCCGATCGCCTCCTGCTTCAGCGCAAATCCCGGACCCGAGGTGCCGGTCACGCCGATCGAGCCACCGAACGAAGCGCCGATCGCCGCCGCGACCGCTGCGATCTCGTCCTCGGCCTGAAACGTCGAGACTCCGTAGCGCCCGTATGCCGCCAGGTTGTGAAGCACGTCCGAGGCGGGCGTGATCGGATAGCTCGCGTACAGGATCGGCAGGTTCGCGAGCTTGCCCGCCGTGACGAGCCCGAGCGAGGTGGCCTCGTTCCCGGTGATGTTCCGATAGTGCCCGGGGCCGAGGCTCGCGGGCGGAATGGTGTAGGTGGAGTCGAAGAGCTCGAGCGTCTCGCCGAGGTTGTAGCCGGTCTCGAAGACCTTCACGTTCGCGGTGCCGAACTCGGGGTTCTTCGCGAACTTCTTCTGGATCGATTCGATCTCGCGCGCGGGCTCGCGACCGTAGAGCCAGAACAGCAGGCCGAGCGCGAAGAAATTCTGCGTGCGCGCCGCCTCCTTCGTCGACAGCCCCGCACCCTGTAGCGCGGCCGTCACGTGCTTGCCGAAGTCGATGGGCACGACCCGGTACGCCGCGAGACTTCCATCCTCGAGCGGATTCGAGTCGTAACCGGCGAGCTGAAGATTCCTGGGCTTGAAGGCACCGATGTTGACGATCAGCAGCCCCCCCCGCCTCAGATCGGGAAGGTTCGTGCGCAACGCCGCGGGATTCATCGCGACGAGCACGTCGGGCTCGTCTCCCGCGGTGAAGATCTCCTTCGACGAGAACTGCAGCTGGAATCCCGAGACGCCGGCGAGCGACCCCGCGGGTGCTCGGATTTCCGAGGGAAAGTCCGGAAACGTCGCGATGTCGTTTCCGTACAGCGCGGCGGTGCGCGTGAACTCCGTGCCGGTCAGCTGCATGCCGTCGCCCGAGTCGCCGGCGAACCGGATCACGACCGAATCGAGTCGCGTCACCGGTCTTTCTGGATCTGATGCTGCCTCGTCCGGGTGCCCGTTCGCGTTTGCCTGCTGGTCTTCCATGAGCGCTGCCGTGCTACTCCGCGACTTCGGTGGGGACCTGATGATACCCGCGCGAGACCTGCCGACAACCGGCTGCGGCTCGGGTCGGGCGGCCCTCGCTTGAGGGCGCCATCCGCCGACGTGTAGAGTGCGCCGCGAGCTTCAAGAGGGGAATCAACGGTGCGCGAAGTCTACATCATCGAGGCAGTGCGAAGTCCGATCGGCAAGCGCGGTGGAGGGCTTGCGGGCATGCACCCCGCCGACCTGCTCGGCACGGTGCAGAAGGCCGCGTTGGACCGCAGCGGAGTCGCCCCCGAGGCGATCGGCCAGGTGCTCGGCGGCTGCGTGTCGCAGGTCGGCGAGCAGACCTTCAACATCGCCCGCCTCGCATGGCTCTCGAAGGGCCTGCCGATGGACGTCGCAGCGACCACGCTCGACGCGCAGTGCGGATCGAGCCAGCAGGCGACGACGCTCGCCACCGGCTTGGTCGGCTCCGGACTCGAAGACATCGTTCTCGCCTGCGGGCTCGAGATGATGAGCCGCGTGCCGCTCGGCGCGGCGATGAAGGGCGGCTCACCGATCCCGAAGAGCTACCTCGAGCACTACCCGCTCTCCTCGCAGTTCGGCGGCGCGGAGATGATCGGCAACGAGTACGGCATCACGCGCGAGGACACCGATCGCTTCGGCCTGCGCAGCCAGGAGCTCGCGGCGCGCGCGTGGGAGGAGAAGCGCTTCGAACGCGAGGTGATTCCGATCGCAGCCCCCGGAATCGATCCGGAAGGCAAACCGACCGGCGACGTCGTGCGCGTGGTTCGCGACGAGGGTCTGCGCAAGACCTCGCTCGAGAAGCTCGCGTCGCTCGCGCCCGTGCCCGGACAGAACCTGCACACCGCGGGAACGTCGTCGCAGGTCAGCGACGGTGCAGCCGCGCTGATCCTGGCGTCCGCGGACGGCGTGAAGCGTCTAGGGGTGAAGCCACGCGCGCGCATCGTCGACTCGGTGCTCGTCGGATGCGATCCCGTGACCATGCTGAAGGGACCGATCCCTGCGACGCAGAAGGTGCTCGGCCGCGCGGGACTGAAGATCGAGGAGATGTCGGTCTACGAGGTGAACGAGGCGTTCGCGTCGGTCGTGCTCGCGTGGATGAAGGCGTGCAAGCCGGTCGAGGAGCGCGTGAATCCGAACGGCGGCGCAATCGCGCTCGGTCATCCCACGGGCTGCACCGGCGCGAGGTTGATCACGTCGGCGCTCCACGAACTGGAGCGAACGGGCGGCCGCTATGGCCTGGTCAGCATGTGCTGCGGCGGGGGCCTCGGCACCGGCACGATCATCGAGCGCCTCTAGCCCCTCCGAGCGCGGAGCCGGCGCGCGCTACGCGTAGCGATTCGCCGCGAACTCCTGCGCGCTCTTGTAGTCCGCCTTTCCGTTGGGCGCGCGGAACATCGCGGGTACCGCGAAGACGCGCTTCGGAAGCTTGTACGCCGCGAGCCGCTCGCGCGTGTGGGCGCGAAGCTTCTCCTCGTCGAGGATCGCGCCGTTGCGGAGCTGCACGACCGCTGCGACGGCGTTGCCCCAGCGGTCGTCGGGAACGCCGACCACGAGCGCGTCCTCGACGTCGGGGTGGGTCTTCAGCGCCTCCTCGACCTCCTCGGGGTAGATCTTCTCGCCCGCGGAGTTGATGCACGCGCTTCCGCGTCCGAGCAGCGTCAGCGTGCCATCGGTCTCGACCGTGCACCAATCGCCGGGAATCGAGTAGCGAACGCCGCCGATCGTCGGGAACGTCTTCTCGCTCTTCTCCGGATCCTTCCAGTACCCGACGGGGATCGGTCCGCTTCGCGCGATGAAACCCTTCTCGCCGCTTCCCGGCGCGACTTCACGGTGATCCTCGCTGAAGACCTTGCAGCGCTCGCCGATCGTGAACTTCGCGGTCTTCACCTCGCCCGCAGCGGTCATGATCGAGGAGCCGAAGCCGACCGCCTCCGACGAGCCGAACGAGTCCGTGAGGATCATGCCGGGGTTGTGGCGCAAGAGGCCCTTCTTCACCTCGGTGCTCCACATCACGCCGGAGGAGACGATCACCTTCACCGACGAGATGTCCCAGCGCCCCGGGTCCTCGTCGAGCGCGTTCAGCATCGGCTTCGCGAACGCGTCGCCGACGATCACGAGCGAGTTCACCTGATGACGCTGAACGGTGTCATAGAGCTCGGCGGGGTCGAACCTGTGCCCCGGGGTGGTGACGATGCAACCGCCGGCGGTGATCGTCCCGATCGCCGTGAAGAGTCCCGTTCCGTGCATCAGCGGGCAGCACGGGATCTGCTTCGAGAGCGGCCCCGCCTTCACCACGTTCGAGACGTGCTCTGCGAGCGTCTCGGGCGCGACGCCGCCGTTCGCCGGCGCGTTCGCACCCGCGGCGAGCGCGTGCCAGAGGTCGTTCGCGGCCCACATCACGCCCTTCGGCATGCCGGTCGTCCCGCCGGTGTACAGGAAGAGCAGATCCTTCCCGTCGCGCGGAATCCCGAGCGCGCGCCCGTTGCCGGAGGTCGCGAGGGATTCGTAGGGGATCGCGAAGTCCAGCAGCTCTCCGCCGACCTGCACCCAGGTGGTCACCTTCGGGAGGCGCGCGTGCAGCTTCGCGACCCGGTCCGCGAACTCACCGTCGAAGACGACCACCTTCGCGTCGGAGTTGTCGAAGATGTACCAGAGCTCCTCGTCGAGGTAGCGGTAGTTCACGTTCACGTGCACGAGCCGCGCCTTGAAGCACGCCGCCAGCGTCTCGACGTATTCGGGACGGTTGCGCAGGTAGAAGCCGACCTTGTCGTCGGCCGTCCCGCCGCGCGCGAGAAGCTGCGCGGCGAGGTTGTTCGAGCGGCGCGCGAATTCGCTCCACGTCGTGACGACGTCGCCGTGGATCAGCGCGGGCGCGTCCGAGGCGTAATCCGCGTCGAGCGCGTCGAGGATGTCGCCGAGGTTCCAGTTCGGGGCCGTGGGCATCTGAGATTCCTCCGAGGGAGCGCGGATGATACCCGAAACGCCCTGGGGCCCGATGACGGGATGGCTTCGATCCTCCCGCTGACGCGCGGTCAGCGGACCGGATCGGCGCCGAGCGGTCCGACGGTGGTCTCGACCACCGTGCGCAGGAAACGCGCGATCTGCTCGGGTGAGCGCCCCGCGAATTTCATCTGCGCGACGGCGGGCGCGATGGCGATGATCATGCGCGCGTCCTCCTCGGCATCGACGCTCGAGGGGACCGTGCCCTCCGCCTTGCCGCGCTCGACGATGCGCGCGACTCGATCGGTCAGGCGATCCTGAAATGCGACGAAGCGAGGCCAGAGCTCGTCGCCGATCGCCGCGCTGCACTCGAGCCAGATTCGAGCGTACTCGGGGTGGGCGTCGATCGATTCCTCGAACGACGTCGCGAGTGCGAGCAATACACGCGGAGCCGGCCGATCGAGGGCGAGCGTCCGATCGACCATCGCGAGGAAGAACCGCTCGACCTCGTCGAGGACCGCCGTCACGAGCGCCGCCCGGGTCGGGAAGTAGACGAACACGGTGGAGACCGCGACGCCGCTCTGGCGGGCGATCTCCGCGTGCCGTCCCGCAGCGATCCCGCGTCGTCCGAAGACCTGGATCGCACAGGCGAGGAGCTGGGCTCGGCGGGCCTCAGGATCGAGACGGGATGCACGGGCTCGCTTCGCCATCGGGATCCCGACCATAAAAACTATTGACAGACTTCTCAATTGAGCGGATAAGATTTATTGATAATGCTATCAGTAGTGTTCGACCCAATATCGGAGGATCCATGGCCGACTCGGTGAGAATCCACGAACTGCCGACGCTCCCGACCGACATCCCGCTGCACGACGCGGAGCTCTCGCACTACGAGGACCGCTACCGCGGCGACCTTCGCCGCTGGTCCGAGATCCTGCAGCGCAACGCGGAGCGCATGAAGGCGGGAAAGTACTCGCTCCACTGGCTCGAGCAGGACGGTCCGAACTGGGGCCGCCGGGCGAAGCCCTCCTCGCGCGGCCTCACCTACACCGACATCAACCAGGTGCCCGGGTACGGCGACGTGCCCGCGGTCGCCGACTGGCTGAACTTCGCGCCGCGCGGCTCGGTGCGCGAACCGTATCGCGCCGACATGCCGACGGTCGACGACTACACCGTGCTCGACGGGCGCGAGCTCTGGGCCGAGAACGTGATCACGCTCTACGAAGAGGCGAAGGCGCGCCAGTGGAACGCGACGCGCGACATCGAGTGGAAGGAGCTCGAAAAGCTCCCCGACGATCTCGAGAAGGCGACCTGCCAGCTCTACACGTTCCTGACCGAGGTCGAATTCGTCGCCGGCGACTTCCCGGCCAAGTGGCTGGTGCGCATCCCGCAGGACTTCTTCGAGGTGAAGAGCTTCCTCACCACGCAGATCATGGACGAGGCGCGGCATCAGGAGGTCTTCCGCAAGCGCGCGATCGCGGGCGGCGGCCTGCGGCACTCCTCACCCGGCTTCGAGTGGGCGCTGAAGGCGATCCTCGACGCGCCGACGCACACGATGGGAACGTTCCTGCTGAACGTGCTCGGCGAGGGCCTCGTGCTCTCCGTGTTCCGCTCCGGCGAGATGATCGCCAAGACGCACGTCGACAAGGAGATCTTCCGACGCTGCCTGCAGGACGAGGCCCGCCACGTCTCGTACGGCGTGATGCAGCTCAAGTGGTATCTCGATCACCACTCCGATCGCGCCGGAGCGCTCGAGGAGCTGCACCGCTTCGCCGACGTCGGCGAGCAGGTGATCCTGACCGCCTTCACCGAGTCCGCGCTGGTGGAGCCGCTCGCCGTGCTGCTCGGCGGCGGGCTCGACAAGATCGACCAGGGGATGCAGGGCTTCACCAAGCTCTGGTCGATGTTCATGGAGGAGTATCTGCAGCGCTGCGAGCGCGCGGGCTTCGATCGACGCGGTCGCATCAAGCTGCCGATCACCGCGCCGTGGGGAGGACGCTGAGATGGCCGACACGATCCGATTCCCGTCGGTAGAGTGGTTTCAGCGCCTCGCGCTCCTGATGCACGAGAGCCGCACGCGCCAGATCCAGCTCGGCTACGTCGATTGCACGGTGCTCTTCACCGTGACCGACGGAGGCACGGGCGGTCGCCCTTGGTCCGCGCTCGTCACGTTCGAGGAGTTCGACGCGATCGATGTGCGCGAGGCCAGCGCGGCCGATGCCGCGCGCGCGGACTTCGCGCTCGAAGCGACGCTCGCGACCTGGCGCGAGATGATCGAGAGCATCGCCGCGGGCGGCGGGCGGCCCGACCTCGACCACACGCTGAACCGGCTGTCGCACCTCGGTTCACCGCTGCGGGTGAGCTCGGACGACGTGCTCAAGACGGACCTCTACTTCCGCTTCAATCAGAGCCTGCAGGAGTTCGTCAACGCGTCGGCGGCGTTCCGCACCCAGATCGCGAGTCCGTAGGACCCACGGCGGTGGCGCGCAGCGGCCACTTCTACATCGACGAGACCTGCATCGGCTGCGGGGCGTGCGAGCACGCCTGTCCGGGAAAGGTCGACGCGATCTATCCGGTCGCGGACGACTTCCTCGGCCGCTTCGCGATCGTGCTCGAGAGCTGCATCGACTGCGGCAAGTGCACTCCGCTTTGCCCGGTGGCCTGCATCCACGACGCGCGGAGCGAGGGGATCGTCGCGGGCGCCGGCGGTTACACGCGCATCCGGGAGCTCCAGGCCTGGGCCAAGGAGCGGATCGGTTAGCCGCGCCCGGCTCGGCGGGGCGCCTCGAGATGCGCGACCTCGTTCAGCGCGACGATGCTTCGCTCACCCGACGAGGCCGCGGCGAAACGGTTGATGCTCGTGTAGTCGGGCTGGAAGAAGAGCTGCCGGGCCGCGCCAAGGACATGGGCCGCAAAGACGTTGATGACGCCGCCGTGGCAGAAGACCGCGACCCGGCGTCCGCGATGCCGCGCGATGCACGCGTCGAGCGCCGAGCGCACCTCGGCGACGAAGACCTCGATCGGCACGCCTTCGCCGTAGCCGTTCTCCATGAATGCCCTCCAGGCCGGGTAGTCGGTCCGCTTCAGCTCTTCGAGCGGGACGTAGAGGGCGCTGTCGCGGTCGAACTCCGCCACGCGAGGCTCGATCTCGACCTCGAGGCCCAAGGCCTCGGCCAGCGGCGCGGCGGTCTCGCGCGCCCGAAGCAAAGGGCTGGCGACGATGTGGTCGATGGACTCGTGCGCGAGCCAGTGCGCGACGGCCTCGGCCTGGGCCCGCCCCTGCGGCGCGAGCGGCGGGTCGGCCGGCCGGCCATCGTCGCGTTCGACGCGCAGGGGCAATCCGTGACGAATGAGCAGCAAGTCCACCGCGCGCCAGGATACCCGTAGAAGCTAGGTCGGTGCGCTCCCGGCGGCCTTGCCCATCCAGCGCGCGCACGTCTCCACCAACGCGACCTTGTCGATGGGTTTGCTCGCGTAGTCGTCGCAGCCGGCGTCGAGGCAGCGCCGCCGATCGTCGGCCATCGCGTGCGCGGTCAGGGCCACGATCGGCAGGGGGCTCCCTTCCGAGCGGAGCATACGCACCAACGTGTAGCCATCGATCTCGGGCATCTGCATGTCGGTCAAGAGCAGGTCGTAGGGCTCTCCGTTCGCCTCGGCTTCGTCGATCATCGCGAGCGCGATCCTTCCATCGGCGGCGACAGCCACCCGAGCTCCCGCCCGCTCGAGGTGGAAGCAGATCAGCCGCTGATTGGCCGGGCTGTCCTCGGCCAGCAGAATCCGCCCGGAGAGACGGACGGGCATCGGCACCGCGGCGGGCCGTATCTCTTCGTGCTCGTCGTCGAGCTCAGCCACCGTCGCCGCCCCGGGACCGGGCACGAGCGGAAGCTCGACGCGGAAGCGCGATCCCTGCCCGGGGGCGGTCCACGCGAGCGTCACGTCGCCGCCCATGAGACGCGCAAACCGGCGCGTGATGGCCAGGCCCAGCCCCGTGCCGCCGTACTTCCGGGTCACCGTCGAGTCGGCCTGGGTGAAGGCGGTGAAGAGCAGATCGATCCGTCCGGGCTCGACACCCGGGCCGGTATCGTCCACGTCGACGACGAGCGTCGTTCTGCCGTCGCGCTCCGCCGCACCGACGCGTACCTCCACGCTTCCGGTCTCGGTGAACTTGGCCGCGTTGCCCGCGAGATTCATCAGGATCTGCCGCATGCGGGTCGGGTCGGTCATCACGCGATCGGGAATCGGCGTCGCGAGCGTGACCGCGAAGGTCACGCCCTTTTCCGTCGTGCGCGGCCGCATCAGGCGCCCGATTTCGACGAGCAGGCCGACGAGAGACGTGTCGACGCACTCGACCGACATCTTGCCCGCTTCGATCTTGGAGAGGTCGAGGATGTCGTTGATGACGGTGAGCAGGTGCTGGCCTGCGCTGAGAATCGTATCGACGGTCTGGATCCGACGCAGCGGCGCCTGGCTCAGCTCCCCGTCTTCGCGAAGCAGGTCGGCATAGCCGAGGATCGCGGTGAGCGGGGTTCGGATCTCGTGGCTCATGTTCGCCAGGAACTCGCTCTTCGCCAGGTTCGCCGACTTCGCGGCATCGCGGGCCAGCTCGAGATCCCGCTCGTTGCGCTTGCTCTCGGTAACGTCGATGCCGACGGCGATCTGGCCGCTGACTGTCCCGTTCGCGTCCAGGATCGGCCCGACGGTGATGTCCACCCAGTACAGCGATCCGTCCCGGGCCTTGTTGCAGACCTCGGCCCGCCAGATCTCGCCTCGGCCGACCTTGCTCCGCATCGCCGCCCAGAAAGCTTTCGGTCGCCGCCCGGAGTCGAGAATCCGGTGATCCGCCCCGACCAGGTCCGCCCGAGCGTAGCCGCTGACGCGGCAGAAGAGATCGCTGACTTCGGCAATCCGGCCCGACGAGTCCATCACCGCGACGATCGCGTGCCGGTCCAGCGTCGCGCGGTACGCGGCGAGCCGCGCCAGCGTCGTCCGGGCCTCGCGTTCGCTGGCGTGCAGATCGCGGGTCATCTCCGTGGCCATGGCGAGCGCGCGCGCCCGCCCCGATCCCATGCTCCAGAAGACCAGCGCGAGGAGAACGCTGACGAACGCTCCGCCAGCGCCGACGAGAACATGCACCCCGTGGCGCACGTCCGCTTCGAATCTCGGTGTCGAGCTCGCCTGCAGCGTCCACGTCAGTCCGCTCGCCCGGATCACGGATTGCCTGCGGATCGAGGAACGCTGCGCATCCGCGCCTTCCTTCGCGCTGACGTAGACCGGTGCGTTCGCGCGCGTCGTGTCCGAGCCCGCGTACATCTCGATCTCCACCCAGCCACCGGCGGCTTCGGTCACTCCGTCCAGCGCCGCTTCGATCGACACCGGCGAATACACCCAGCCCCGGAGCCCACCCCGACGCATTTCCGCGCTGTCCGGGTCCGCTCCGTCGCCGTAGATCGGCAGGAAGCAGACCAGGCCGGGCCGCTTCCCGGCCGCCGATTCGACGCTACCGGTGATCGCACACGTGGTTTTGCCGGTCCGCATGGCGCGGTCCGCGGCATCCCGACGCCTGCTGTCGGTCGCGACATCCCATCCGGGCCCCTCCGCGTCGGAGTCCGGCGGCTCGATCAGCCGGGTGACGTACATCTCGGGCAGGTCGCCGGAAGTCGTGATGGTGAACTTCCGGTCATCCCGCGTCCGAACCGATTCGGTGTAGGTTTGCAGCGCGCTCCGAGGCACGCGCTCGACGAATCCGAAGCCCGTCAGCCCCGGAAACTCGTTCGGAAGATCCCGCGAGGCCACGTAGTTGCGGAACTGCATCGCGTTGAGCGAGGGGGTCACGACGAACGGCCCGCGAGCCCCGCGCAGACCATAGGCGTAGCTCTTGAGTCTGCGCTCGATCTCGATCCTGACCTGCGTCGCGCGGTGGTCGAAGCGCGCCCGGTTCGCGTCGTGAACCTTCTCCTGGAAGTGCCAGGAACCCAGGGTCGAACTCACGAGCCCTGCGACCAGAACCACTCCGGTCAGGATCTTCAGCCGGAGCAACGGGGCAGCGCGATCCGCGTCGGGCTCGACTTGGGTGCGCCGGGCTCCTTCCAAGGCGCGCCACAGGATCAGCGGCCCGGCCAGGAGAGTGAGTGCGACCACGTCGAGGATCGCCGCGGTCACGCCTTCCATCTCGGGCGCAACCGCTGGGAGCAGAGACATGATGGCGAGCTCTACCGAGGCGATGATCGCAATGATCTCGACGACGGATCGATAGAGCTCATGTCTGCGCGCCATCGCTGACTCCGACTCCGCCGACGCGAGCCCCGGCGGAGACCTCCCTCGTCATCGGTCGTCGGACCGTCGGGAGTTGACCGTTCCGAGTCACTCGAAGAACGCTGAGACACGCTCCACCAGCCAGAACGCCGCGAGCGAACCGATCAGGTAGGCGATCGGCGTTCGGATCCGCGCGTCCTCGGGCCACGCAGAGCGCCGCGCTCCTCCCCGCCGGACGAGAAGCGCCCGGAAGCCAAGCCCGAGGCCGAGGATCCCGGCAACGAACGCGAGCTGCCCGGCTTCGACGCCGACGTTGAAGCACAAGAGCGCGAGCGGGATGTCCTTCGACGGAAGCCCGACCTCGCGTAGGGCGCCGGCGAAGCCGAAGCCGTGCAGAAGGCCGAACGCGAACGCGACGATCCACGGTGCACGCGCCGTGAGCCCGCGCCGGCCTCTCCCGGAGTGCACGATCTCGGTCGCTACGAAGACGACGCTGAGCGCGATCGTCGCCTCGACCGGCGCCTGCGCCAGGTGCATCCAACCCAGCGTCGCCGCCGTCAGCGTGACGCTGTGCGCGAGCGTGAATGCGGTCACGGTCGCGACCAGACGCCGGAAATTGCCGACGAGAAGGAGCAGGCCGAGGACGAAGAGCACGTGATCGACGCCGAAAAGGATGTGCTCCACGCCGAGCATCAGGTACGTCCGCGCCACCGCGCCCGTGCTCGGCGTGGCGTCGACCGTGAACGAGGGTCGGTCCGGCGTCAGTCGCGCAATCCGGCTCGTGCCGTCCGCGACCGCTACGCGCACGAGCACGTCGGTGCGCGTCGCGCCAAGCCCCTCGATCGAGACGGTCCGGCCGATGAGCCCGCCCGGACAGCGCGCGCTCCAGCGCTGCACGAACGCCCCACCGACGAACGAGCCCGATGGCGGCGTGGGGATGCACTCGGTGGGCAGGCGAACGTCGAGACGGAGGCGGAACTCGCCGCGCGCCGGGATCTTCCAGAGCACGTCGACGTCGTCGCGCCCGTGCTCGCGGAGCTCGAGGTAGCCCGGACGCACCTCGTGCGCATCGACGGCGCGCGCGGCTCCGACGATCGAGACGAACGCCAGCAGCGCGATCCGCGCGATCACGGCTCGATCCGCACCTCGTACCCGGCGCGAAGCCGCGCGAGGAAGGCGCGGTTCGTCTCCGTGCGAAGCTCCGCCTCCCACGCTCGCACCACTTCCGCGCGCGCCTCGTCGAGGGTCCGCGCGGCGCCGGGATCGCGGCGCTCCACGCGGACGATGTGAAAGCCGTACGGGGATCGGAGCGGCCCCCCCCAGCTCCCGACCGGGAGCTTCGCGAGCTTTTCGGCGAACTCGTCTCCGAACGCGTTCGCGATCTCCTGCGCGTCCGCCGCGGCCATCGTCCGCGGCAGGAGCGTCGGATCCGCGACGTCCGCAGGCGATGCCGGTGAAGCTTCGGACTCGAGCTGCGCCAGGAGTCGTTCCGCGTCGCTCTGCGCGGCCTCACCGCGTCGCTCGGCGCTGAAGTAGAGCTGCTGGAACGTCAGGCGCACGGGGTGGGCGAATCTCGCGGCGTTCATTTCGAAGTAGCGATCGAGCTCTTCGTCGCCGGGCGCGATTCCCGCGCCGAGGTCTTCCGAGACGAACTCCATCTTCTGGCGCAGGCGACGTCGAATCACCGTGTCGTCCAGGTCGAGCCCCAGGGCGAGCGCTTCGCGGTAGTAGATCTCCTCGTTCACGAAGTCGTCGATCAGTGCCGAGAGCTCCTCGTCCGTAGGAGGACGGAGCCAGGTGCGCGCGAATCCCTCGGCCAACGTGTCGATCCGCGCGCGCGTGACCACGATCTCGCCCGGCGCACCCGAGCCGTCGCGGCTCACCGCGGAGTACACCGTGAACAGCACGGTCCCGATCACCAGGAAGTGCAGCAGTGGCTCACGCGCAAAGCGAGCGAATCGACCCGATCGCGCGGGTGGCGCGCCCTCGCTCACTTCCCCGGCGTGTACCAGATCGGCGACGTGTAGGCGCGATCCTGCAGCGTCTTCGGGATGTCCTCGGGCAGCTGGGTGCCGTAGTACGCCGCGTCGTACGCGGTCCAGCGTGGCGTCGGGATCTGAAGCACGCGCGCGTAGTAGAACGCGCTCTCCTTCGCGTCGAAATCCGGATCCTTCCACACGGCGACGAGCTCGGGATCGCCGATGGTGTTGGTCCAGGTGGCCCTCGCGACATCCACGCTGCTGCCGACGGGAGAGACGCGTCCGTCCGCTCCGAGCGTGCGGCGAGCGGCGTCGCCCCAGACGACGTCGTAGACCTGCTCGTGTGTCTCGCCCTTCGCGTCGAGCCAGCCCTTCACGATCTGGATGCGATCGAGATTCGCGCCGAGCGGGTCCTTCAGCGCGGCGACGAGGAACGTCGGCGCCGCACCCGCCTTCGCACCCTTCAGGTCGCCGCCCATCGGCACGCCCTTCGCGTAGCCCACGTCGGCGGGCAGGCGGCTGCGGACATCGTCGGGCTGGAAGTCCCAACCGCCGAAGAAGCGCACCACCATGCGCGGCCCCGTCGTCGCGTAGGTTTCACGGCGCTGCATCGCGTCGAAGAGCGACTCGCGCGTGTTCTCCATCGCCCAGACACCAGCGTAGCCCGAGGCACTCGTCATCCAGGTCATGATCTTGCGTCCGGTCGTCGGATTCTGAACGAAAGGATGAGTCGTACGCGCCGCGCTCGGCTCGGAGTTGGACGCCTTGCCGAAGAAGTTGTCCTCGTCCGCCGTCGCGAGACCCGTGTGCGAGTCGGTCGACCCGATCAGGCCGATCTTGTACGGGTTGGTGCCGAGCTCTTTTTCGAACCGGAGGCCGTTTCGCAGCGCCGCGCGCGCGTACTCGAACTCGAGCATTGCCGGCTCCTTCGCCTCGCTGAGGTCGAGGTTGCCGAGGTCCCAGGTCTCGAAGTCGGCGAACTCGTCGTTGGGCGAGAGAGTGGGATGGGTCTCTCCATCGCCCTTGATCTGAGTCACCTCGTACAGGCGCTCCCACTTCGCGCGCGTGGTCGCGTACTCGCGGTCGATCTTCGTTCCGGTGAACGACTCGATGATCGGAAACATGCGACCGTTCGAGAGATTTCCGTTGTGCGCGATCGCGAGCACCCGCCCCCCGGTCTTCTCCTCGTAGGCCTCGAGCCACTTCCACAGCTCGCGGGGATCGTCGCTGCCGAGCGGCTTCATGGTCGTGTACGGCACGATCTGGCCTGCCTTCGCGCCGTCGTCGCGGAAGATCACGTTGCGGTGCAGGTTGTTCCCGCTGGTGTTCGAGGTCCACTCGTAGCCGATGAAGGCCGTGAACTGACCCGGGTCGTTGGCTTCTTCCGCGGCCTTGATCGTCTCGTCCCAGGCATCGCGGAAGGCAGGGGTTCCGGGCACCGGGAGGATGGCTCGCGAGATCGTGCCCTTGCCGAAGTTGATGATGATGTCGACGGCCGCCTCCGCGCCCTTCCCGCCGGTGACCATGTCGTGCCACTTCTTGCCCTGCGGGTCGGCCATCATCGTCGGACCGCCGGCGAGAATCTGGGGGAAGAAACCCATTCCGTCGGAGTGGTCGGCCACGACCAGGAAGTCGAGCGGCCGGGAGAGCTTCACGAGCTGGCCGGTCGACGACTTGATCTCGTTGCCCTTGGCGAAGACGTAGGCGTCGCGCGGCGACAGACGCGCGCCGAACGCGCCCGCGTCCATCGAGAACGACGTGTGCAGATGCGTGTCTCCGAAGTAGACGCGCGTCGGGAAGTCGCGAGACGCGTACGGGGAGTACGGGGGCTTCATGTCGTCGGCCCCGGCCGTCGTCGCCAGAAGGCTGCCGATCACGACTCCGAAGAGTCCCCTGCGGATCCGATTCGTGTGGGTCGTCATGGAGCCCATGGTACCCGAGTCTCGCGGGGATTCACGTCTGGGCCGTCGCGACGATCGAAGCGACGAGCCCGAAGTGTGGCTCGACTGCAGGTCGAAACACATCGACGGATCAGCGGCGCCACCAGAACGGACTTCGTGTACACGGACGCCACGCGGCCTTCCCGCTTCCGTGTCGAACGGCATGACCGGAAGCTACCTAGTTCGGTGTCACCGCGGTCCCGCGCGCCTCCGTGCAGGTGTTGCTCCACAGGATCCAGTACTGCGAGTACGAGTCGGAGGTGACGCTCACCAGCGCCGTTGCCCCGGGCGCCTGCTTCAATGCGTCCTGAATCGCGTTGTCGGTGCGGTTCCCGCCCGAGATCGGAAGGATCATGAGGAGGGAGACCTGGCAGTCGGAGCCGCGCACGTTCTCCTTCACGACGGTGTAGCCGCCCGGCGCGAGCGGGATCGTCGACGGCGCGATTCCACCCGGCGTGTGGGTGCACCCAACCGAGGCGAGCGTGAACAGGACGACGAGTCCAACCGAGGCCATTCGCATCTCGACCCTCCATGTTTCGACCGAGTGTCAAACGTACGGAATACCCGGACGTCGCGCATCGATGGAGGGAGCGCCGACGATTCGAAGCCGTGCAGGCCGAGCCGTCCGCCCGGCATCGTAGGAGACCTCGACTTCGATCTGTCCCGGACGCGGAACCGGGGCGTCGATCTCGCCGAGCGCGAGCGGGAACCGGTCGATCGGGTCCGGCCGCGAGAGGATCCACGCGCGCATCGCTCGCAAGTCTTACACTCGCGCGCGTTGAACGTATTTCTCTTCGACGCGAACGACGAGACCGTCCCGGGACGCGTGCGCGCGGCCGACCGGCGCCACCGCCACGTGCGCGAGATCCTGCGCGCGAACGTCGGCGACTCGATCGCGGTCGGCCGGATCGACGGAAAGCTCGGTCGGGGGAGGATCGTCGCGATCGACGACGCCGCCCTCGAGCTCGAGGTGACGCTCGATCGCGAGCCGCCGGCGCCGCTTCCCGTCACGCTCGCGCTCGCGCTGCCGCGCCCACCCAGCCTTCGCAAGGTGCTGCAGCAGGCGACGGCGCTCGGCGTGAAGCGCTTCGTGCTCTTCGCGAGCGCGCGCGTCGAGAAGAGCTACTGGCAGAGCACCGGCCTCGCGCATTCGGCGATTCGCGAGCAACTCCTGCTCGGTCTGGAGCAGGCGGTCGACACGGTCGTTCCCGAGATCGAGTTCGCCCGCCGCTTCCGGCCGTTCGTCGAGGACGAGCTGCCGCGTCTCGCGAACGGCGCGCCGATTCTCGTCGCGCACCCGGGTCCGGCCGCGACGCCTGCGCCCTTCGCGAAGGGATTCGCCGTGCTCGTCGTCGGTCCCGAAGGCGGGTTTCAGGACCACGAGCTCGAGAGGCTCGATTCCGTCGGGGCAACGCGGGTCGTCCTGGGTCCACGCGTGCTTCGTGTCGAGACCGCCGTCGTCGTTCTGCTCGCGCGCCTCGCTGGTTGACACCCCAGAGGGTCATTCGGATACTCGCCGCCGTGGACGTCATGGAAAAGCTCGTCGCGCTGTGCCTGAACCGAGGATTCATCTACCCGTCGAGCGAGATCTACGGCGGTATCGCGGGATTCTGGGATTACGGGCCGCTCGGCACCGAGATGCGCAACAACGTCAAGGCGGCGTGGTGGCAGCGCATGGTGCGCGAACGAGACGACGTGGTGGGCCTCGATTCGTCCATCATCGCCAACCCGAAGACCTGGGTGGCGTCGGGGCACGTCGCGAACTTCAACGATCCGATGATCGATTGCCGTCGCTGCAAACGGCGCTTCCGGGAAGGACAGATCGACGACGACGATCGCTGCACCGCGGCGGAAGACGGGAAGCACGACCTGACCGAGCCGCGGCAGTTCAACCTGATGCTGAAGACGCGCGTCGGCGCCGCGGACGACTCGGCCGGCGACGCGTATCTCCGAGCCGAGACGTGTCAGTCGATCTTCCTCGACTTCAAACGAGTCATGCAATCCGCGCGCATGAAACCCGCTTTCGGCATCGCCCAGATCGGAAAGGCGTTCCGGAACGAGATCACTCCGCGCAACTTCATCTTCCGGTCGCGCGAGTTCGAGCAGATGGAACTCGAGTTCTTCACTCCCCCTGCGGAGGCGATGGACTGGTTCGAGCGCTTTCGCGAGATCCGCATGCGCTGGCATCACGACGTCGGGATCGCGCCCGCGAAGCTGCGCTGGCACGCGCACGCCGCCGACGAGCTCGCACACTACGCGAAGGCCGCCTACGACGTGGTCTTCGAGTTCCCCTTCGGCTGGCAGGAACTCGAAGGCGTGCACAACCGCGGCGATTTCGATCTGCGCCAGCACAGCGAGCACTCGGGCAAGGATCAGTCCTACACCGACCCCGAGACGAAAGAGCGGTACTTCCCGTACGTCGTGGAGACGTCGGTCGGCGTGGATCGCTGCCTGCTCGCGCTGCTCTGCAGCGCGTACCACGAGGACGAAGTGGGCGGAGAGAAGCGCGTCGTGCTGCGTCTCACCCCGCAGATCGCCCCGATCAAGGTGGCGATCCTGCCATTGTCGAAGAAGCTCGCCGAGCCGGCCGAGAAGATCGCCGCCGATCTGCGCCGGCGTTTCGCCGTCGATTTCGACGTTCCCGGCAGCATCGGCAAGCGCTATCGACGCCAGGACGAGGTCGGGACACCATTCTGCGTCACGTACGACTTCGACTCCGAGCAGGACCAGAAGGCGACCGTCCGCGAACGCGACACGACGAAGCAGGAGCGGATCGCCCTCGGAGAGCTGCCGTCGTACCTCTCGGAGCGAATCCTCGGCTTCTAGAACTTGATCACCGAGCGGATCGCGGATCCGTCGTGCATCGAGTCGAAGGCTTCGTTGATGCGCTCGAGCGGAAGCTCTGCGGTGACCATCTCGTCGAGCTTGATCTTTCCGCTCATGTAGCGATCGACGAAGCGGGGGAGTTGCGTGCGGCCCTTCGTGCCACCGAAGGCGGTGCCACGCCACGAGCGCCCGGTGACGAGCAGGAAGGGTCTCGCGTGGATCTCCTGCCCCGCCCCCGCGACCCCGATGATGATCGCCTGCCCCCAGCCGCGGCTCGTGCAGGCGAGCGCCTGGCCCATCACGTCGACGTTGCCGATGCATTCGAACGAGTAGTCCACGCCGCCGTCGGTCATCGACACGATCGCGGCGGCAACGTCCGCGACGTCCGTCGGATTCAGGAAGTCCGTCGCGCCCAGGCTTTTCGCGAGCTCGAACTTCCGCGGATTGAGATCGATCCCGATGATGCGCTCGGCTCCGGCCATCACCGCGCCTTGAACCACGGAGAGACCGATGCCTCCGAGGCCGAAGACCGCGACGGACGCCCCCGGCTCGACCTTTGCCGTGTGGAGCACCGCGCCGATTCCCGTCGTGACACCGCAACCGAGCAGGCAGATGCGGTCGAGCGGCGCGTCCGAGCGAACCTTCGCGAGCGCGATCTCCGGAACGACGGTGTACTCGCCGAACGTCGATGTGCCCATGTAGTGGTGTAGGCGTTTTCCGCGCGCGGAGAGGCGACTCGATCCGTCGGGCATCAGGCCCCTGCCCTGCGTCTCGCGGATCCGCGCGCAGAGGTTCGTCCTGCCGGAGAGGCAGAACCGGCACTCACGGCACTCCGGGATGTAGAGCGGAATCACGTGGTCCCCGACCGAGAGCGAGCGGACTCCGGCGCCGACCTCGACCACCTCGCCCGCGCCTTCGTGACCGAGCACCGCGGGGAACAAGCCTTCCGGATCCTTTCCCGACAGCGTGTACGCGTCCGTGTGGCAGACCCCGGTTGCCGACAACCGGACCAGGCACTCGCCTTCGCGAGGGCCCTCGAGGTCGATCTGCTCGACTTCGAGCTTCTTCCCCGGCTCCCATGCCACGGCCGCCCTGATCTTCACGAACGTCCCTCCCGCTCGGCGCGGCGATGATACCAGCCGAGACCGGGGGTTTTTACCGAACTTTGACGCGCGGAGGGCGCGTCCCCGATGGCGCGACCCTACCTTGTGCTCCCAATGGCAAGTCCTGAAGCGTCTCCAGAGGCTGAAGCGGTAGAGTCCGGTCCCACGATCACCGACGTGATCAAGATCCTGCCCGAGCACGTCTATCACAACCCGACGAGCCTGGGCTTGATCTACTTCGCGCGCGACGCCGCGCTCTATCTGGGCTTGATCGCCCTGCTCGTGGTGGTCGAGTCGCCCTTCCTACTGGTCCCACTCTGGGTGCTCACCGCGCTCACCACGGCCGCCCTCTTCATCCTGGCGCACGACGCCGCCCATGACTCGCTCTTCGCGAGCAAGCGCCTGAACTATGTGATCGGGCAGATCTGCATGCTGCCGTCACTCCACGTCCTCGAGGCCTGGGTGCTCGGGCACAACCGGATTCACCACGGGCACACGGTGCGCGAGGGAATGGACTACGTCTGGCACCCTGCGACGCCGGAGAACTACCGGTCGATGACGCCGACGCAGCGCGCGATGCACCGCCTGAAGTGGTCCTGGCTCGGCGCCGGCGTGTACTACGGCTGGGACATCTGGTGGAAGAGCATGATGAACTTCACGCCTCCCGCGAAGATCGCGGCGAACGTGAAGCGTGACCGGACGATCGTCTGGACGTACGCGGCCGTGCTGAGCCTGGTATTGCTCGGTGCCGGCGCATTCCAGTACGGCGGGATCGGCGGCGCGCTGTGGATGTGGACGAAGGTCTTCGCCGTGCCGTTCCTGCTCTGGAACTACGTGATCGGCATCGCCGTCTACGTTCACCACATCGCGCCCGACATCGCCTGGCAGAGTCGCCGCGAGTGGACTCGCTTCAAGGGCCAGATGGAGGGGACGACGATCCTTCACGTACCCGCGTGGATGAACTTCTTCATGCACAACATCATGCTGCACGTCCCCCACCACGTGGACATGCGGATTCCGTTCTACCGCCTGCCGGAGGCCTGCGAGGCGATCCGCAGCGGATACGGCGACGTCGTGCGCGAGCGGAGCTTCCAGCTTTCCGACTACCGGCGCACGACCCGCGTCTGCAAGCTGTACGACTTCGAGACGCACAGCTGGCATGGCTACGACGTTGCGAACGAGGCGCCCGAGCTAGTCACGCAAGCGTAGCCCGAGCTCCTTGAGCTGAGCGTCATCGACGGCGCTCGGCGACTCCATGAAGCTGTCCTGTGCGCGCTGCGTTTTCGGAAAAGCGAGCACGTCCCGCAGGCTCTCGCCCCCGGCGAGCATCAGCGCGAAACGGTCGAAGCCGAATGCGAATCCGCCGTGCGGCGGCGCTCCGGTGTCGAGCGCGTCGAGCATGAATCCGAAACGCGCCCGTGCTTCCGCCTCGGAGTACCCGAGGATCTCGAGGATCTTGAGCTGCACGTCGGAGCGGTGATTTCGCAGGCTACCGGAGCCGAGCTCGACACCGTTCAAGACCAGATCGTAGTGCGTGGCCACGACGCTCCTCGGATCCGTGTCGAGCTTGTCGAGATCGCTTTCGAGCGGTGCGACGAACGGCATGTGCATGTAGGTCAGCTTGCCGCCCTCCCCCTCCTCGAAGAGCGGAAAGCCGACGACGAAGTGGGGATCCCACGCCCGGCCATCGTATCGATCGAGCTTCTGACCGAGGTCGAGGCGTAGTCGGCCGAGCACGTCGGAGACGATCGTCTCCCGGTCCGCGCCGAACAGGATCACCGAGCCGGGTCGCAGACCGGGCCCGTGCACCGATCGCCGCCTTCTCGTCGTCGGAGAGGAACTTCGCGATCGGTGACTGCCACGTTCCATCGTCGCCGACCCTCACCCAGGCCAGCCCCTTGGCACCGAAGCCACGCGCCTGCTCGTTCAGCCGATCGAGCTCGCTGCGGGTGAGCGCACTCGCGTCGTGGATCGGCAGTCCGCGTACGACACCACCCGCCGAGAGCGCGCCGGCGAAGACCTTGAACTCGCTTGCGGCGAGCAGGTCCGAGAGCTCGACGATTTCGAGCTGGATGCGCCGCTCCGGTTTGTCGGAGCCGTAACGCGCCATCGCGTCCGCGTACTCGATGCGCGGAAACGGACGCTCGAGCTCCACGCCGAGCACGTCGCGGAACGCGCGTACGGTCAGGTGCTCGAGCAGATCGAGCACGTCGTCCATGCCGACGAACGACAGCTCCAGATCGAGCTGCGTGAACTCGAGCTGCCGATCGGCGCGTTGATCTTCGTCGCGGAAGCAGCGCGCGAGCTGGAAGTACGAGTCGAAGCCCGCGACCATCAGCATCTGCTTCAAGATCTGGGGTGACTGCGGGAGCGCGAAGAAACTGCCGTGGTGCATTCGGCTCGGCACGAGGAAGTCACGCGCGCCCTCGGGCGTGGCGCGCGCCAGGATCGGCGTCTCGATCTCGGTCAGCCCGCGCTCGGCGCAACCGAGCCTCATCGACTGCGCGAGTTCGTGGCGCACCCGGAGACGTCTCTGCATTGCCGGACGTCGCAGGTCGTGGATTCGGTACTTGAGACGACTGCTCTCGTCGAGCTGCACGTCGTCCTCGATCTCGAACGGCGGCGTCGTGGCCGTGTTGAGGATGCGAACCTCGTGCGCGATCAGCTCGACCGCGCCCGTCGGCAGGTTCGGGTTCACGACGTCCGCGTCCCTGCGGGCGAGCACACCCCGCACGATCAGCACCCACTCGGCTCGCACCGCCTGCGCCTTGGCGTGTGCCTCGGGCTCTGCGTCCGGCTTGAAGACGACCTGCGCGATCCCGCTCCGGTCGCGCAGATCTACGAAGATCACGCCGCCGTGGTCGCGCCGCTTTCGCACCCAGCCGCAGAGAACCACTTCGCGGCCGACGTCGCTCGGTCGCACCTCTCCACAGAAATGTGTTCTGCGCAGATCGCCGAGTGGATCGAGTTGCAAGGAGGCTCCCTCTGCCGCGTCGGACGCTTCGGCGCGCGGAGCCTACCAAGGCCCCGCGGGCGGGTCAAAGTCCGGCTATCCCCGCGACGATGAGAGGTCGTCCGCCGAGCAGACGTGATCGCGCCCGAGCGCCTTCGCGAGGTACATCGCCTTGTCGGCCAGATCGAGCAGCCGCTCGCGACTGTCCCCGTGCGTCGGAAACGTCGCCACGCCGACGGAGATCGTGAGCCGCAAGTCGAGCCCGCGCTCGGCTCCGAACGAGTGGCTGGCCACCGACTGGCGAATTCGGTCCGCGACCGAGAGCGCGCCCTCGAGTCCGGTATCGACGAGCAGGATCGTGAACTCGTCGCCGCCGTACCGTCCGACCGTGTCGATCGCTCGCACGGAATCCTGCAGCAGCACGCCGAGCTCGCGCAGCACGCGCGAGCCGACGAGGTGCCCGAATCGGTCGTTCACCGTCTTGAATCGATCGAGATCGAGGAAGAGCACGGAAAGGCGGTTCTGCGAACGCGATGCGCGGTTGACCTCACGGTCGAGCGCGGAGAGCAGGTACCGCGCGTTGTAGAGCGAGGTGACGTCGTCGATGAAGGCCTTCTCGCGCGCGTGGAGGAAGCGCTCGGCGTTGATCAATGCGAGCTCCGCCTGCTCGATCACGAGCTCGGCGCGTTCGCCCTCGTCGTCGTCGAACGGCCGGCCGTCCGAGAAGACCCAGATGCCTCCGATCACGCGACCCTCGCTGCGAATCGGCAGCGCCAGGAGATCGGCGTCCACGATTCCCATGCCCTCGAGGGTGGCCGCATGGGCATCGCCGCTTCGGACCTCCGGCCGCTCGAGCTCGGACGGGTCGAAGATCTTGCCGAGCTCGATCTCCGCGCGAAGCGCGGTCAACTGCTCGGGCGAGAACCCGACGATCTCGACGCCCTCGCCGGTGTGGGCGGCCAGCTCGACGAGTCGGCCGACGGCACGGCTGCGCCCGGTGAGGCGAAGCACGATGTCGAGAGCCAGGGGCAGCACGTCGCCGCTCTCGAGGCAGGCAGCGAGTACGCGTGCGGCCTCGAACGCCTGAATGCGGCCGCGCAGCGACAGGTTCTCGTCCATCAGACGCCGGCGGAGCAGGGTCCGCTTCACGCCGTAGGTGATCTCGGAGGCCGAGACCGGTTTGCGCAGGTAGTCTGCCGCGCCAAGACGCATGGCCTGGAGCGCGCTCTCGAGCGACGCGTATCCGGTCAGGACCACGACCTCGGTCCGCGGCGATGCACGCTTCACGCGCTCGAGCAGCTCGAGCCCGTCCATCTCTCGCATCGAGAGATCGGTGATCACCAGGTCGAATGGGCCCTCGTCACCGAGGCGGGACAGCGCCTCCCGGCCGCTCGCAGCCGTCGCGACGCGGAAGCCCTCCTGGACCAGCGCGTCGCGCGTCATCTCGCGTATCAGGCGGTCGTCATCGACCACCAGCACCCGCTTGTCCATCGCTTCGCGCCCCCCGCTCGCGTCGCTCCTCCGCGCTCGATCGGCTCGCGCGATCGGTAGCTTGATGGCGGAGTTGCGCGCGCGAGAGGCGGCGATGGCGCGACCGGACACGCCTGTCCCCGGGCGAAGCGCTCAGCCGTCCTCGCCCGCCCCGCGGATCACGACGCGGCGCCCCTCGATGCGCAGCCGCCCTCGCGCGTGGAGCTCGATCGCCATCGGGTAGAGCTCGCGCTCGACGGCGGCGACGCGATCGCCGAGCGAGGTCGGGGTGTCGTCCTCGCGAACGTCGATCGCCCGCTGCAGGATGATCGGTCCGGTGTCGTACTGCTCGTCGCAATAGTGGATCGTCGCGCCGGTGACCTTCGCGCCGTACTCGAGTACCGCTCGGTGCACACGCTCGCCGTAGAACCCCTTGCCACAGAAGGCGGGGATCAGGGACGGGTGCGTGTTCATCGTGCGCCCGTTGTAGCCGCGAAGCTCGATTCGCGACAGGAATCCGGCGAGCACCAGGAGATCCGGAGGATCCTGCGCGAGCACCTCATGGATCGCGTCGTTGAAGGCACGTTCGTCGTCGAAGGCACGTCGCGCGATTCCGTACGCCGGGATCTGGTGGCGCCGGGCGCGCTCGAGTCCGAATGCATCGGGTTTCGACGAGATCACCGCGGTCAGATCGACGTCGAGGCGGCCGCGGGCGCGCTCCGCGATCAGGTTCTCGAGCGTCGTCCCGCCCCCGGAGAGGAGCACCGCGATGCGAAGCGCCATATCTCCCCCCGAAACGCGAAGGCGCCTCCGGGCCTGGGGCCGAGAGGCGCCTTCTTCAGTTCTCCGATCGCGCCACTAGAACGTGTAGCGAATCCGGAGCTCGGCCATGTCGCGATACAGAACCGGCGCGACGCCGCGGAAGACCGGGCTCTTGTAGTCCGAAACCGAGCCGTACTGCGCGATCGGGTAGTACGAGCCCTGCTGCTTGTAGACGTGACCGAAGAACTGCGTGAACCCGATGCTCGTCGAGAACTTGTCGTTCCAGCGGTACGAGAGACCGGTGATCAACGCGCCCTGTGACTCCCAAGGTGCGTACAGGAGCGTCACGCGCGGAGCGAGGCGGTCCTGGAAGTAGCCGGTGAAGAACGTGAACGCGACGTTGCCGGTGATCGGAGCCCCCGCATACCCGTAGTTGCCGTCCTGACCACCCTCGCTGCCGTCGTAGTCCGGCAGGTAGCGCAGGAACATCTGCAGATTCAGGAAGAAGCTGCGGTTCGGGTTCAGGAAGTTGAAGAACGTCGGGCGATCGACGGAGACCGAGAGCACCAGCTCGTCGGTCTGCGACAGTCCCTCGTATTCGGTGTTGTTCGGGATCAGCTTGTTCGCCATCCACGAGAACTCGATGCCCCAGCTGGTCTTCGTGACGTCTTCGGCGAAGTCGAGACCGAAACCGAAGACGTTGCGCTTCTGGTAGTTGAAGACCATCTGGCGTCCGCCCTGCCAGAGGAAATCGCGGCGCCCGTAGCGGCCGTCACCGCCCGCCTTTCGGACCGGCAGGGTCTGCGTCGTCGCGCTGAGGATTCCCGCGACGCCTCTGCAGAAGACCGGTGAGCGAGGCGGCAAGCCGTTCGGGAACAGCGCGGCGAAGTTCTCCGAGCCCACGCCTTCGTCGGCGCGGTACGGGCTGTACTGCACGCCGTCCTGGAGCGTGTCTCCGGGGATGCCGCTGCCGCAGAGGATGTTGTCGTCGGTGATCGGACCGGGAAGGTAGTCGTCCTGCCCGTCCCAGACCGCATCGCGGTTTCGGTCGAGATCGGCGCTGAGATCGCCGTCCAGGTCGCGACCGCGATTCGTCTGGCTTCCGAACTCCCCGAGCAGCGCATTGCGCTGCGCCACGCTCATCTGCACGTACTCCGGACCGTAGGGCGTGTCGATCGCCACCACCTGCGAGGCGAGCAGCCGGCGAAGCGTCGAGAGTCCCTCGGTCTGCTGCAGGTACTGCAGCTTCGCGAGATTCACGAGCCGGTTGACTCCGGTCCCGATCGGAGGCTGATTCGGGTCGCTGGGATTGTTGGGGTCGGCGACCGTGACGATCTCGACGGCGAAGCCGATCGGCATCGCGAGAACCAGCGACTTGCCCTCGGCCTTCGCGTCCCGCGGATCGACGAGGACGCTGTTCACGCCTAGATAGCACCACTGCGACGAACAGCTCTCCTGTGGATCGTACGCGAGCAGGAAGTCCCGACCGGCAACTCGGGGATCGGCCCCTCCGGGCACCGGAACGTCCACGATCTGGTAGTCGGCGGAGACGTTGGGATCCGACAGCGGCGCGGAGACGACGTCGAAATCGACCTCTTCGTCGTCGAAGACGTACTGGTTGCGAGCGAAGATGCCGTCCGGGCCGGCGATCGGATCGCCCGTCGCCTGGAGCGACGTATTGGACTGCGACCAGTAGCTGAGCTCCTGCAAGCTCTCCGGCGGATCGAAGACACGATCGGCGCCGATGATCTCGAGCGAGATCAGCAGCCGCTCGAAGTTCGCCGAAACCGTCTCGAGCGAGGTGCAGCCGAGGTTGAACGGGGTGGCGACGAGTCCCGCGTTCTCGGAGTTCATCCAGCGCGAACAGTATTCGCCGTCGATGTCGGAGTAGTCGATGTTCGCGAGGTCGTTCGGATCCTGGTTCGGGTCGATCAGGTTCCACTTGTTCAACGGGCTGTCGAGGTCGAGCGGGTTGTTCGGATCCGTGTTGAAGACGATCGCGCCGAACTTGTCGAGCATCTCCTGGTTGACGGTCCAGGGCATCGGCTCGATCCAGCTGTCCGCCTCGCGAATGTTGCCCGGCTGGATCTGGTACTCCGCACGGCCGGTCGTCCCGAGGTTGATCACGTCCTGCGGCGTGAGCCCGAGGTACTCACCGCTCTCGATGTTCCCGACCGGCGACGGAGGGCTGTTCTGCACGCCCTGGCGCGTGAAGTCGGCATCGATGTCCATGCTCTGCTGCCCGTTGCGGCTGTAGTTCAGCCCGTACTGGTAGTAGAGCTTGTACTGGTTGTTCAGTCGCGTTCCGACGAGCGCACCGGGCGAGAGCGCCTTCAGGCCGACGAACTCCTGGGTCACCACGCTCGCGTCGGCGTTCATCAGGTCGATGCCGCCGAGCTTCGACACGCCCAGCTCCGCGTCGCGCGTGAGATCCGTCGTGATCGAGGGATCGGCGGCCCAGAGCGCCTGCTGCTCGACGCTGCACGGCGAGGCGTAGGAAGGTCCGCAGCCGAGCAGGCTGGCCTGTCCCGGCACCAGGCTGACGCCGAGATCTTGATACTGGCCGTCCTGCAGGGCGAGCGGCTCGATCGCGAGGAACTGCTGCTTGAGGAAATCCATGTCGGTGCGGTTGATGACGCTGGTGCTGCCGTCGAGCTCGACGGCCTGGATCGTCTCGACACCGTCGAGGAGCACGGCACCGAGGGAACCGAGGCCGGAGATGATGTTCGAGAGCAGGCCGAAGTCGGTCGGGAAGTTCAGCCGGTCGAACGCGCAGAACCCTTCGTCCGAATCGAACGTGTAGGCGCACAGGGAATGGAAGAGCGTCTGGTTGATGTTCTGGAGCGCCGCCACCCCATCGGTGCTGCGCAGCGTCTGCTGTCCGTCGGGCGTGTCGGGCGGATTCCAGAGCAGGCAGTTGCCGGCGCTCGGGAAGATGTTGTCGCCGGTCGTGTCGGCTCGTCCGTCCGGACCGACGGCCTGACCCTCGTCATTCGTGCGAATCGTGCAGCCGGTGGAGGCATTTCGCGAGCCGACGGAGAGCGGCGCCCCCGTCACCGGGTCGGAGGTGCGCTCGTACTGCTGGACCAGATCGAGATAGAAGCCGTCGTCCCAGCCGTAGAAGTCGGAGATCGCGAACGTGAAGCGGTCCAAGCGCCCCTCGATGCGCGCGCCGAAGTCGAAGCGCTCGAACCCGGCATAGTCGTCGTAGGGGTTGTGCTCCCCGATCACACCGATTCCGGCGAGCCCGTTGGCCATCGCGCCGAAGCTCTTCAGGCAGACGATGTCGACCGCGGAACCCTCGCCGCACTTGCCGAGATCCGTCGGCTCGAAGCGGTTGAAGAGCCCGAGCACCTCGAGACGCAGATCCTCGACCGGACCCACGCGCATGAACATCTCCGGGGAGAACGTCATGCTGACGCCCCACTGCCCGACGCGCTGCTCCTCGAGCGGCGCGAAGATGCCGTTGCCGATGTCGAGCGGGTTGTTTCGATCCTGGTTGCGGAAGAGCTCCGTCTTGCCCCAGACCGTGATCAGCTTGCCGACGCGCGTGTAGACCTGGCTGTCCGCCATCTCGAACTCGAGGTAGCCCTCGGCAAACTCGTGCTCACGCTGGCTCGCGCCGTGGTTCCACTGCAGCGAATCGACGCTGTACTTGAGGTCGAGGTTCGACACCAGGTTGTCGTAGTTCTGGTACTCCCGGCGCTGGCCGGGCGAGTCGAAGTAGATCCCGTTGTCGCTCGCGCGCGGCCGGGCCGGCAGCGTGTTGTTCGGTCCGCCGTCCGCGTAGGATCGGAAGTCGGTCGCATCGAGCGGCTCGACCGTGGAGTCGAGAGGCCGAACGGTGAGATCGCCGAGCAGGCTCAGCACCTCGAACTGGACCCGCGCTTGCGGCGCGACCTGGCCGGCGTTCTGAGTCGGTGACGTGGTGTTGATCTCGATGCAGTTGCCGTCCCCGTTGACCCCGATGTTCAACGACGTGTTGTTCCTCGCGGTGGTGCTGCAGCCGATCGCCAGCGCCTGAGAGGTCAGGTCGCCGGCCGACGAGCCACAGGTCCCGGCCAACCGGTTGTACGTTCCGCCGGCAGCCGAACATCCCTGATTGATCAGGAATGCATCGGTGTACACACCGTAGAGCTCGACGAGCTTCGTCGAGCCCGGGTTGCTCGCGCTCGGAACGTTGATCTTCGCGGTCAGCGAGTACTTCGGACGCGCGACATCCGTCGCGGAGTTCCGGCCGAAGGTCGCGTCGAAGCGGTCCTCGTCCTCCGGGCCGGAAGCGGTGATCGGAGTCGAGAGCTCGTAGCCGGCCTGCAGGGCGCGATCGTTGTTGACGACGTAGGGCAAGTCGTCGGCCGTGTCGCGGATGCCGTCCGGACCGACGAAGAACGGATTGACCCGGTTGGAGGCGTTCGCCGCCGAGAAGACCGCCGTCCCCTCCGCGTCGTTGGTCTGCGGAAGGCCTCCGATCGTCATGACCAGCGTCTCGCCGAGCGCCTGGTCGTAGTGACCGATCGTGTCGAGCGCGCCACCGCCCGCGAAGTATCCATCGGGGCGAATCGGCGTGTTGATCGTCGCCAGGAACGGCCAGACCATGCTGCCGAGCTGACTCGAGCCCCACTTCGCGGTGAGCAGCTCGGGAGCCATGTCCTCGGCCAGGATCCCGAAGCGACTCACATCCGGGCGCGTCGCGAGGAGCGCGGGAATGTTCGCGTCGAAGGTCGTCTCCGGCGTGCCCAGGATCGCGTCCGCCTCCGCGGTCAACGCCGCCGCGAGCGCGGGATCGTCGGTCTCGCTCGCCTCCGCAAGCAGCGCCATGCGGTAGGCGTTTTGCGCGTTCGACAGAACGTTGCCGTTGATCAGCAGGCTCTGGATGCGCGTGTATTCGTCGTTTCCGATCCGGGGTCGTGCCGCGGCCGAAAGGCTCGCGCGAGTGAACGGATGGAAGGATCCCGCTCGGACCTCCCAGGTCTTGTTGCCCGTCTGGTTGTTCGGGTTGTCGAGCGGGGACTTGTTGTTCAGGTTGCAGAAGACCGCCAGCGGAAAGGGATTCGAGAAGACCCCGGCCGGATTCTCACAGTCGCGGTAGCGGCGGCCCGGGTTCAGCTCCTGCTGCCCCGGGACGAGCGAGCCGGGGCGGTACGTCTGCTCGAGCAGGCCCGCGAAGTACGGCGACTTGTTCTTGACGTCCTCTCGGAGCGAGAGCGGCTGCCGCACCGCCGAGCGCTGATCGTCCCCGTACGAATCGGCGCTGTTGAAGAGTCCGCAGGAGCGCGAGTAGATGCAGTCGTAGCTGATCAGGAAGCGCGAGAACAAGAACATCGAGTCGAACGGCCCGAAGCCGTCCGGGAAGGCGTTGAACTCGACCTCGGTCGAGAGCACGTGGCGCCAGCTCGACCAGGTCGCTCCGTTCAGCGGCAGCTCGGAACCGACGAACATGAGCCGCGACTCGTAGAAACCGTGGATGGAGAGCTTGCGTTCCCCCTCCAGTTCCCACTCGAACGCCGCGGCCGTCCGCGCGACTCCGCTCCCGATCAACAGGATGCCGAGGAGCAGAGCGGCAGCATTTCCGGCTTTCAGCGTTCCCCTCATCACGTTCCCCTCTCTGCGAGCGACCCGAATCTGGAAATTATCCGATGCTTCCGACCGCGGACTTCACTTGCGTGGCACCCATGTCATGTTGCTCCGAAGACGCAGAGGGTGACGCTGAGAAGAACTTCGGCCGCAGGATCGAAACGCACGCCGGAACGAGAAAAACCGCGCCCAGCATGTTCATGCCCATCAAGATGCTCAGAAGTTGCGCCATCTCGGCTTGGAAGCGGAGATTGCTGAACGACCACACGACGATGCCCGCGATCAACGTCGTCGCCGTGAACGAGACGGCCATTCCGGTGGTCCGAATCGCGCGGCGGATCGCCTCGTCGAGGTCGCCGCACCAGACGTATTCCTGTTTGATCCGGTCGGTGACATAGAGCGAGTAGTCTACGCCGATTCCGACACCGACGGATTGGACCGGTAGCGTCTGGATCGTGAGCCCGGTTTCTCGCAGCGCCATGTAGGCGAGCGATCCCATCGTGGCGACGGCCAGGCTGAAGACCAGGATCAGGCCGGACGACGGCGAGCGATAGCTGACCGCCACGAACGTCCAGCAGATCAGGAAGATCAGCACGATGTTCGCGACGTGTCCGCGCTCGACCTCTTCGTTCACGGCGGCGTACACACCCATGATGCCGCCGGCGAGCACGAACTCGGCGCCTCGCGTGTAGGTGTTCGTACGCTGGGGGTTGAACGAGGTGTCCTTGAACTTCGAGTTCTGGGTCCAGAGCTCGTAACGGCAGTAGTGGCGGCAGTACCGGATCGTCTGCGCGGTGATGTTGCCGTCGTCGTTCTTCCACTCCTCGTCGATGTAGTACACGCTGCGGGACACGATGTGGTTGACGAGATCGCCGACGGTCTCGAGACCGACCATCACGTCTTCCTTGGTGGAATCGACGGTCTCGACCCGGTAGTCGTACTCGGCCGAGAGCTTCTCGCCGATCTTGCCGAGCCTCTGGGCATTCAGGCCGAGATCCTTTCTCATCCGATCGGTGAGGCTGATCTCGGGAAGCTTCTTGAGCGACAGCGCCTTGATCGCCGCGATCACGTTCTTCTCGACCTCGGCCGGATCGACCGACTCGGTCCAGCGATCGATGCGGACGGCATCCTTCCCCTGGTAGCCGGTGATCTTCTGGTCGTCGTTGATGTCCGCGACCTGCACGACCATCTCGCTGTGTCGGGGGAAGAGCACCGGACCGAAGAGGTAGTAGGCGGCCGAGAGAATCCCGCCCTTGTCCTCGACGAGGCGCACGCTGATGCGCCCCATCGGGTTGGCCTCGATGAACTCCTGCGCATAGTGGATCGCGCGCTTGATCGTCCTGCCTTTGTGATCGCGGAAGAAGAACGTGATGTTCGCGTCCTCCGCGTCCTCGGTCAGGAACGGGCGCAGGAACCCCGGGATGCTGCTCCGCTGAAGCTGGAAGATGATCCCGCCGACGGTCTGCGCGGAATCGGGCACGAACCCCCACTTCGGATCCGCGTAGTGATTCACGAGCCAGTACTGCTTGATGATGTCGACGAGCGATATCGTCGCGCCCGGATCGACGTGCTTCTTCATCCAGCGCTGCATCGCTTCCATGCGCTGGAGCACGAGCCCGTCGGAGCTTGCGCTCTTGCCGTCGCCATCGACGAAGATCGTCATCTGGTCGACACCACCGAACTTCTCGCCGAGCTCCGCGGTCGCGACGTTGAACGGATGATCGGGCCAGAAGATCGGAACGCCCGGACGGCTCTCGCCCACCGTCGTGTGGAAGAGCACGTAGTAGGTCGCCACCATCAACGCGAGAGCGGTTCCGCCCGTGAGCGCGAACTTGCTGACCCGCCCGGTGGCGAGGTTGCCGGCGAAGGTGAGGAAGGCGTTCATCCAACGCGGCGTGAAGTGCTCGTAAGCGTGCGGTGGCGGCAGGTACGCGATCATGATCGGGTGGAGCAGGATCACGTTGAAGATGATCGCGATGACCCAGAACGAGCCGAAGATCGACAGATCTCGCATCGTCTGGATCGTCGTCAGGAAGCACACCGCGAGACCCGCGGCGTCGGTGATGATCCCGAGCATCCCGGGCAGCATCAGCTTGGCCATGGCGGTGGTCGCGGTCTCGACCTTCGCTTCGTTCATCTCCTCCGGCGTCATCTTGCGACCGAGCTTCCGCTCGAGCGCGCCGCACTCCATCTCGTAGTCCTCGAAGAAGCGCTCGGCCATCTGGATCGTGTGCGAGATCGAGCGCGCCGTGATCAAGAGCGGAATCACGAGGATGAGCGGATCGAGCGTGATCCCGAGCCAGGCGCAGAAGCCCATGCCCCAGATCGCGGTCGCGAGTCCGGCGACCATCGGAATCGCCACGCCGTGCAGCCGGCGGAAGTAGGCGAGCAGCAGGAAGAACAGCGAGACGATCGTGAGCAGCAGGTAGTAGCCCATCTCGAACGCCTGCGAGATCACGTAGCCCGTCGCCATCGGAGCGCCCGAGATGAAGATCTCCGCGGTTCCGTCCGCTTCCTCTTCGGCCTTCAGATTCTGCAGATAGTTGAAGAGCTCGATGTAGGCTTCGCTGTTGTCGAGCCGGTGCGTGATGAAGCCGGCCGAGACGAGACAGGCGCGGTGATCCTTCGAGACGAGGTTGCCGTAGATCATGCCCGGGTTCTCGAGCACCGTCTCTTTCAGCTTGGCGAGATCCTCGGGCTCTTCGGGGATCTCCTCGAGCAGCGGGACGGCCTCGATGGCGCCGTCGGGCTCGATGTGGATCACGCGCGTGTTGATGTGAGAGAGGCTCCGCACCTGGTAGTGATTGACGTTGGGCGCCTTGTCGAGCTTGTCCGTGACGCGCGAGACCTTCTCGAGGAAGTCGTAGTCGTAGATCTGCCCCTCTTTCTTGATCACCGCGATCGCGATGAACGAGGCCGATCCGAACTTGCCCGAGAACTTGTCCTGCGAGTGGATGTACGGGTGCTCGGGGTAGGTCTTCCGCACGTTCGCGTCGACGCGGAAGCGCGCCTTCACGCCGAGCAGGAGCTCGCCCTCGCCGGTCTCGCTCTGCGAAGCCGTGTAGTTGTAATAGGCGGCGTTCACGAGCGGAAACGAGAAGAAGACGCCGATGCTGAGCAGAGTGATCAGCGTCGCGAAGCGATTTCGCATGATCATCCGGCCAAAGCGCATCGAGAACGCGCTCTCCGGCAGGTTCTCTTCGACGGGACCGCGCTGCGGATTCTGGTCGGACATGCTCACTCCCCCGCGCCGGTCGTCGGGATCTGCTCGCGTTTGGGCAGGATCTCGAACCAGTTCAATCCAGAGTCGGTCGAGCGCAGTACGTTTCCGCCCGCGCCCACCATCCAGCACACGTTCGGCGTTCCGCACGTCACGTCGCGGAAGTAGCCGTGCTTGTCGGCCGGGAATCGGCCCTTGCCCTTGCCGGTCTCGTCGCCCAGACGGACGAAGGTGGCTCCACCGTCGTCACTGATCCGGCGAATGCCCTTCTCGCCGACGACGATCAGGTTGCGATCCGCGAACGCGCCCGAAAAGAGCGCCTGCCTCGAGCCGCTCGGCAAGTACGTCCAGGTCCGGCCGCCATCGGCGGAGCTGAGCAGGACGCCGCCGAGCCCCGTGATCATGCCTTGGTCGGGATCCTTGAACTTCACGTCGAAGAGGAACGGGGTCTCGACGACCTGGATCCGAAGCGCCGGCACCGGCGAGAGCTTTCGGTCCGCGAACGCCTTCATGTCGATGCCTTCTTGATCGAGCGGCGTCGCGTTCTTGATCTTGATGCGATCCTGGTTGATGCCTTCGTTCTCCAGGAACTTCTGGATCTCGTCGGCGCGTTCGTCGGCGAGGAAGGTATCGCCACGGGCGCGCAGCTCGTCGGCGGTGACCATGCCCTCGATCTCGATTCGAAGGTAGGGCTTCTGCTCGAGCACCTTCGTCGCGGCGAAGATCTGCTCCCACTTGTCCTTCGGAACCTTCTTCTCGTTCTTCTCAAAGACGATTTCGTCGAACTTGACCGTGCCCACGATCTGGCCGCGATCCCAGTTCTCGCCGCCGTCCTCGGTCCGGTAGATGTGGCCGTACTCGCCGGCCATCCAGCCGCGCTTCTCGTCCACGAAGAAGACGTCGTTCAGGAAGATGTCGTCGTAGATCTTCTCGCCGCGTTCGAAGGCTTCGAGCTCGTCGTCGCTCAGGTACTTGAAGCTCGGGTGGTCCTCGGTGAGGAGGAAGGACCGGTCCTGCCAGTTCTTGCCGCCGTCGTTCGTGTAGTAGCGACCGCCCCAATCACCGACGGCCCAGGCCGTGTTCGCCGTGACGGCCGTGATCGCGAACAAGTGCTGCGAGGGCTTGCGCGGGATGCTCTGCAGCTCCCAGGTGTCTCCGCCGTCGGTCGTGTGGATCACGAATCCGCGTCGGCCGACGGCCCAACCGTTCTTCTCGTCCGCGAAGTCGATGTCGTAGATCGACTGGTCGGTCATCCCGTCGAGCTTTCGCCAGCTCTTCCCACCGTCGAGGGTGCGGTAGATGGCGCCGAAGTAACCGGCGGCCCACAAGTGGTCCGCTCCGATCGCGGTCACGGCGTAGAGATCGTCGGGGAGATCGATCTCTCCTTCCGCGTACTTCTCTTCGTACGACTCCTCCATGCAGCCGCTCGAGAGGAACGCGACCAATCCGAGGCAAGCGAGAGCGCGCACTCCGCGCACGACGAACCAGCTGTTCAATGCCCCTCCCCGTCGAAACCCGCGGCGCGTCGCACCGCTGCAAAATGCGAAGACGAACCAGCAAACCGGCGCGCAAGTCGCAGAGCCTCCCCAAGGGGAGAGTTCATCGATCTCGATGACCGGTGGCCGTTTCTATTACGGGGGTGAAGCCGGTGTCAAGCATCGGGCCCGATCCGACACACGGATGTGCAGCTTTTGCGCAAGAAGCCGGGGCCTCGAGGCGACTCCATGATGCGTCGCGTCTAGAATCCGCCGCATGACGGCATTCGCGAGCGATGGGCGACACCCGAGGTCTCCCGCAACGACCCTGGCGAGCGCGGCGATTCGCGCCGCTGCGAGCGATTGGAGGCCGCTCAGGGGGAAGCGCACGCGTGCCGAGCGCGATGCCGATGCCGGCCGGAGGATGGCCCTGGCATTCGGCTCGCTCCGCGGGATCTACACGAAGCTGGGCCACCAGCTGGCGACCCGCGTCGATGCACTTTCGGACGAGTTTCGCGCCCCGCTCGCTGCGCTCGGCGATTCGGCTCCGCCGGTTCCCTTCGAACGGATCCGTGCGGAGATCTCGCGCGCGCTCGGTTCGGCCGAGCGCTTCGCGTGGATCGATCCCGAGCCGCTCGGAACCGGATCGATCGCGCAGGTCCATCGCGCGCGCCTCCGCAGCGGCGCGGTGGTCGCGGTCAAAGTGCGTCATGCCGAACTGACGCCGGACCGGATCGCCCGCGACGTGCGGAGGCTTCGCCGCATCGCCTGGGTGCTGCGGCCCTGGCTCGGACGAGGCGACGCCTCGGAGATCATCGACGGTCTATCCGATGCGCTGCTTCGCGAGATCGATTTCGAGTTCGAGGGACGTGTCGCCGAAGCGATCGCTCGCGACCTCGAGGACGACTCCCGAATCGTCGTACCGCGCGTGCATTGGGAGGCGACTTCGCGAAGCGTGCTCACCCTCGACTACGTGCCTCGCGTGCGCTTCGACGATCGCTCGGCGCTCGAGGCGCGCGGCGTCTCCCTCGAAGCGGTGCTGGCGATCGTCGCCGACGCCTATGGCCGACAGGTCTTCGGACACGGGCTGTTTCACGCCGACCCCCACGCGGGGAACCTCTACGTCGTCGACGAGCCGGGTCCCGAACCGCGCGTTCTCTTCGTCGATTTCGGCCTGGCGGAACGCCTCTCGCCGCACACCCGCGAAGAGCTTCGCAGCGGACTGAAGGCGCTGTTGAAGCGCGACGTCGACGGCCTGCTCGCCGGACTCGAGAGAATTCGAGCGCTCGTACCGGGTCGTGAGGCCCGGGCGCGCGAAGCGCTCGTAGCGGCACTCGACGGCGGCGCGGCCGGGGCGCTCGGCGCGAACGCGGCCGACATCCGGATCATGAAATCACTGGGCAAGCGCCTCGTGCACGAGAGCGGCGCGTTTCGAGTGCCGCGCGAGCTTCTGCTCTGGGTGCGCACGCTCGCCCACGTCTACGACTTGTTCGAGCAGATCGCACCGGGTGCGGATCCGATGCGGCGTCTCTTGCCGCACGTCCTGCGCTTCGTGACCGAGGACGGCGAGAACGCTACTCGATGATCTGATCTCGGATCAGCTTTGCGAGGATCTCGAGGGTGCGGACGCGATCGGACGTCGAGAGGCTGATCAGATCGCCGATCGTCACACGTCCGTCGACCTGGGCGAGCATGAATCCCTCGTCGGTCCGGAGCTTCAGCTTCATGATCTCCGCGAGGCTGATCCGCCGGCGCAAGACCCGACCCTGGTCTCCGATCTCCTTCGCCCACGTCTGCGCGCGCTCGGTGCGCACGAGCTGCAGGTAGCCCTGAACGTCGAGTCGCTCCGGCTGCGCCTTGGCCACGTCGTTGAGCTCGCGCCAGGCGTCGTCGTAGCGCCCCTCCTTGTAGGCCTGCAGCGCGAGCTGCAGCTGGGTGTCGGGATCGTCGTCGGTCTCGAACTCGATGATCGGGCTGCTCTTGGGAGTGTCGTCGTCGTCGGTGACGATCCGACCGGCCGTTACGCTCCCGGTGGATGGCCCCGACGAGTTCCCCGCGGCGCGCGCCGGTCCGGAAGCAGGTGGCGTCTTCTTGCGCGCCCCGCCGTTCTCCTCGTAGGCCGTCTCGAGATAGTCGTGGACCGCCTGGTTCTCCGGGTCGAGCGCACGCGCCTGCTCCCAGCACGCGATTGCGCCGTCGAGATCGCCCAACCCGTAGTGGTTGAGCCCTCGCTTCAGCAGGCGCGTCACATCATCGTGTCGGGACTCGCTCAACGCCGGATCCTATCCTCTGACCGCCACGTCGTTGCCGGGAACGTACTTCTGCGCGAGCTCCTCGATCTCCTCGGGCGAGAGGGTGCCGCGCGGGTTGACTTGGATGGACTGCGCGCGTCCGGTCGCGAGGTCGCGGGCGGAGACCGAGACGATGCCGTTCGCGTCGATGTCGAACGTGACCTCGATTTCCGGTCCTCCCTTCGGACCGACCGGAATTCCCGCCAGCACGAACTCGCCGAGCAGATCGTTGTCGTCCGCGAGGTCGCTCTCTCCCTGCAGGACGCGGATCTTCACGGCCGTCTGGTTGTCGCGTGTCGTCGTGAAGATCTCCTGGCGCGACGTCGGCACGGTGGTGTTGCGGTCGATCAGGCGTGCGAAGTGGCCGCCGAAGGTCGCGATGCCGAGCGAGAGCGGAGTCACGTCGACGAGCAGCGGTCCCTCCTTCTCCTCGGAGAGCATCGCGGCCTGGATCGCGGCGCCGACCGCCACGACCTCGTCGGGATTGACGCCCTTGTGCGGCGTCTTTCCGAAGAGCTCCGCGACGAAGCGCTGCACCAGCGGCATTCGGGTCTGGCCGCCGACGAGCAGAACCTGATCGATCTGCGCCGGCTCGACCTTCGCATCCTCGAACGCGCGCTGAACGATCCCGCGCGTTCGCTCGACGAGCTCGCCCGTGAGCTCCTCGAGCTTTTCGCGCGTGAGCACGACGCTCATGTGCAGCGCGTTCTCCTCGGCGTCCGCCGCGATGAACGGCAGATTGATCTCGCTCGAGGTCACCTGCGACAGGTCGCACTTCGCCTTCTCCGAAGCGTCCTTCAGCCGCTGCAGCGCCATCGTGTCGCCGCTCAGATCGACGCCCTCCTTCTCGAGGAAGGTCGCGAGCAGGTACTGGACGATGACACGGTCGAAGTCCTCGCCTCCGAGCTGCGTGTCGCCGTTGGTCGCGAGAACCTCGATCACGCCCTTGCCCATCTGCAGGATCGAGACGTCGAACGTGCCACCGCCGAGGTCGTAGACGGCGACGTTCTCGGGCTTGTCGCGGCCGAATCCGTAGGCGAGCGCCGCCGCGGTCGGCTCGTTGATGATGCGCAGAAGCTCGAGGCCCGCGATGCGACCCGAGTCGCGCGTGGTCTGCCGCTGAGCGTCGTTGAAGTACGCGGGGACGGTGATGACGGCCTGCTGCACCGTGTCGCCGAGGTATTCCTCGGCCACGCGCTTCATCTCGCGGAGCACGATGCCCGAGATTTCGGGGATCGTGTACACGCGCCCGGCGACGCGCACGCGCACGTCGTTGTTCGGCCCCTCGGCCAGCTCGTACGGGAGGAACTGCTTGAACTTCGCGACCTCGGGGGAGTCATACGAGCGGCCGATCAATCGCTTCGCCGCATACACGGTGTTCTTCGCATTGGTGACGGCCTGTCGCTTGGCGAGGTGCCCGACGAGGCGCTTCCCTTCCTCGGTCACCGCGAAGATCGACGGTGTCGTCTTGTATCCGCCGGTATTCGGGATCACGACCGGCTGGCCTTCTTCGAGTATGGCCACGCACGAGTTCGTCGTACCCAGGTCGATTCCGATTACTCGACTCATCATCTCTTCCTCATGACTCGAAGCTCTTCATAGGGTCTGCAAGGCCTGACGGACTTCCTTGTCCATCGGATCGAGCTCCCAGGCGCGCTGCAGGTGCTTGCGCGCCTTCTGCACGTCGCCTGCCTGCCGATAGATGGACCCGAGCGACTTCCGGAAGCGCAGGTTGTCTTCGTCCAGCGATGCCGCGCGTTCGCCGTACAGCGCGGCCTTCGCGAGGTCGCCCACCGACTCGAAGAGCAGGACCGACAGCTGGTGCGCGAGCTCGGCGTCGGTCGGACAGAGCTGCGAGGCTTCCTCGAGCAGCTCCGCCGCTCCGACGCGGTCGCCGTGAAGCAAGAGGTCCGCCTTGCGCCGGACGTCGGCCGCGCGCTCGGAGTTCGCGCGCGGAAGCAGATCCGCGAGCTCGTCGTGGTACTGCTTCTCGCGCGGGTCGAACGCGAGCGCGAGTTCGACGAGCTGCGCCGCCCGAGTCCACGAGCCCGCCGCCTTCTGCTGAAGCGCCGCCTCGAAGTGCTTGCGCGCGCGCGCGCGGCTCTGTTCGAGCGCGTTCTCCAGGGCACTGAGCACGAGCCCCGGAGACTGCAGGCCCAGGCGATTGCGGAGCGACGATCCGCGGCCACCCGGAGGCGCCGATGTCCGCCTCGGCGCAGCTCGCGGCGGAGTAGCGGTCGGTCGCGACTTCGCGGCGGCGTTTGGCTCGGGCAGCGACTTCTGATAGCTCGATCGCAGCTTCGGATCGCGGAGCACGTCGTGTGCAGCGACGATGCGCTTGTAGATCTCGTTCAGGAGCGCCGCATACGGTCCGAGCTCCTTCGTGAAGTAGCGATCCGGATGGAACACCTTCGAGCGCTCGAAGAACGCATCGCGGATCTCCTCCGGCGACGCGGTGCGGGCAACACCGAGGAGCTGGAAGTAGTCGAGCTCGGGAAGCACGCGCGCGAGCTCTCGGATCTCCGCCTGAAAGGCGTCCGGCAGGTCCACGCGCACGTTCGTCCGCGAAGCCTCGGTAGAGGCCACTCCGCGGTCGTGGCTCGAGCTCATCCCGTCTCCACTCCGATGCGCAAGTTCGCATCGAAGCTATCGGGGAGGCTCGCACCGAAGTTGAGAGCGCGGGTCACCCATCGCCGCGATTGGCGAGGCTGTCGCGTTGCCGGCGATCAGCGCGAGATCAGGCGCTCCAAGATCGCCTTCTGCGCGTGCAGGCGGTTCTCGGCCTGATCGAAGACGATCGCGCGCTCGGACTCGAAGACGTCCGCGGTGACCTCTTCGCCGCGGTGCGCCGGCAGGCAGTGCAGGAGCTTGGCGTGCGACGGCGCGGCCGCGAAGAGCGCCTCGTTCACCTGATACGGTCGAAACACGGCCCTGCGCGCCTCCGCCTCGGCCTCCTGGCCCATGCTGGTCCAGCACGTCCGTGTAGATGAAGCTCGCGCCCTGAACGGCCTCGGAGGGCTCGCTGACGAGGCGGATCTGTCCACCGTTGTGCGCGGCGAGTCCGCTCGCGCGCGCCAGGATCCCGGCGTCGGGCGCGTAGTCCTTCGGCGTGCACACCACGAGGCGCATGCCGAGGCATCCCGCGAGGTTCAGGAGCGAATGGCACATGTTGTTGCCGTCGCCGATGTAGCAGAGCTCGTCGCGACGCAGATCGCCGTGCTCGGCGATCGTGAGCGCGTCGGCCATCGCCTGGCAGGGATGAAGCAGGTCCGTGAGCGCGTTGACGACCGGCACGCTCGCGTGCGCGGCGAGCGACTCGATCACCTCGTGGCTGTAGGTTCGCGCGACGATCGCGTGGCACCAGCGCGACAGGTTCCGCGCAACGTCCTCGGGCGGCTCGCGCTCTCCGATCTGGACCTGGCCCGGAGGCAGGTAGACCGGATAGCCACCGAGCTCGACGACACCGACCTCGAAGGTCACGAACGTGCGGAGGCTCGGCTTGGCGAAGTAGAGCAGGATCGAACAGCCGTCGAGCGAACTCACCCGAATGCGCCGCCTGCGCAGATCCTTCAGCTCGGCGGCGCGTGAGAGCATGCGCTCGATCTCGTCGCGCGGCCACTCCGCGATCGACAGGAAGTCCTTCGGCGCGGACTCAGCGAGTCGGATTTCGGACAAGCTTCGTCCCCACGCCGCCATCGGTGAAGATCTCGAGCAGGAGTGCGTGCGGCACGCGCCCGTCGATGATGTGAGCAGCGGTCACGCCGCGCTCGAGCGCGTGAACCGCGCACTCGAGCTTGGGAATCATGCCACCCTTCACGGTGCCGATCCCGATCGCGTCGCGAACCTGTGCTTCGCTCATCTGCGCGATCAGCGTCTTGTCTTCGTCGAGCACGCCGACCACGTCCGTCAGCAGGATCAACTTCTCGGCCGAGAGCGCTTCGGCGATCGCGCCTGCGGCGGTATCGGCGTTCACGTTGTAGGTCGCTCCCGCACCATCGACGCCGACGGGCGCGATCACGGGGATGAAGCCGTCCTTGGTCAACGTGCGAATCAGCGAGACGTCGACGCGCTCGGGCGTCCCGACGCGGCCGAGGTCGCGCCCGCCCGGACCGAGCAGCTTGCGCACGCGCAGGAAACCGCCCGAATCCTTCCCGGTCAGTCCGATCGCCCGACCGCCGGCGTCGCCGATCAGCGACACGATCTCGGCGTTGATCTGACCGCCGAGCACCATCTCGACCACTTCCATGGTCTCGTCGTCGGTCACGCGCACGCCATCGACGAACTCGGACTGCTTTCCGAGGCGCGTGAGCATCCGCCCGATCTGCGGCCCCCCGCCGTGAACGATCACGGGCCGCAGACCGATGAACCGGAGCAGTGTCACGTCGGTGGCGAACGACGACTTCAAGGCGTCGTTCTCCATCGCGGCGCCGCCGTACTTGATGACGACCGTCTTGTCGCTGAATGTGCGGATGTACGGCAGCGCCTCGACGAGGATCTTCGCCTTGCGGATCAGCTCTTCCATGTCCATCTAGAGGATGAACCGGGAGAGTTCCCGGTCACCCGCGATGTCGGCGAGGCTTTCGCGCACGCGCGCGCCGTCGAAGACGACCGAGGTACCGCCGAGATCGGGCGCCTCGAAGAGCGTCTCGTCGAGCAGGCGTTCGAGCACCGTGTGGAGTCGCCGCGCGCCGATGTTCTCGGTGGACTGGTTCACGAGCGCGGCGATCCGCGCGATCTCGCGGATCGCGTCCGGCTTGAACGACAGGGTCACGCCCTCGGTCGCCAGGAGCGCCTCGTACTGCTTCACGAGCGCATTGTGTGGCTCCTCGAGGATCCGCACAAACGCCGCCTCGTCGAGGTTCTCGAGCTCGACGCGGATCGGAAAACGACCCTGCAGTTCCGGAATCAGATCGGACGGGCGCGAGGTGTGAAACGCCCCGGCGGCGATGAAGAGCACGTGGTCGGTTCGCACGGTTCCGTGCTTGGTCTGTACGCTCGTGCCCTCGACGATCGGCAGCAGATCACGCTGCACGCCCTCGCGCGAGACGTCCGGACCCCCGTGCCCTTCGCGGCGGGCGATCTTGTCGATCTCGTCGATGAAGACGATTCCGGTCTGCTCGACGCGCTGCACCGCCTTCTCGCGGACGGAATCCGGATCGAGCATGCGAGCGGCTTCGTCGTCGCGAAGCAGCTCGCGCGCCTGCGCGACCTTCACGCGCCGCGCCCGCGTCTTCTTCGGCAGGAGCCCCCCATCATGTCCTTCAGCGCGACGCCGATGTCCTCGACGCCCGGCGGCGAGAAGATCTCGAGCCCGGTTCCCGCGCGCTCGGGCAGGTCGATCTCGACTTCTCGCTCCTCGAGTTCGCCGGCGCGAAGCATCTCGCGCATGCGCTCGCGCGTGGTGTCGGGCGAGGAGCCCGCACCGGGTTTTCGCGGGAAGAGCGCATCGAGCAGCCGCTCCTCGGCAATCCGCTCGGCGGAGGCGCGGACCTTCTCCATCTCCTCTTCGCGCACGAGCTTCATGCCGACCTCGACGAGATCGCGAACGATCGACTCGACGTCCCGGCCGACGTAGCCGACCTCGGTGAACTTCGAGGCTTCGACCTTGCTGAACGGCGCCGCCGCGAGCTTCGCGAGGCGACGCGCGATCTCGGTCTTGCCGACGCCGGTCGGCCCGATCATCAGGATGTTCTTCGGCTGGATCTCGTCCCGGAGCTCGCCCTCGACCTGCTGCCTTCGCCAGCGGTTTCGCAGCGCGATCGCGACGGCCCGCTTCGCGGCGTTCTGACCGACGATGTAGCGGTCGAGCTCCGACACCACCTCGCGCGGGGTGAAGGTCTTCATGACTCGAGCTCCTCGACGGTGATCTGGTCGTTCGTGTACAGGCAGATCTCGGCGGCGATGCGCAGCGCCCGTTCGGCGATCTCGCGCGCGGAGAGCTCGGTCGCATCCATGAGCGCCCTCGCGGCCGCGAGCGCGTACGGGCCGCCCGAGCCGATCGCCGTGACGCCGCTGTCGGGCTCGATCACGTCGCCGTTGCCGGAGATCACCAGCAGGTCCTGCGCGTCCGCGACGATCAAGAGCGCCTCGAGACGCCTCATCATCCGGTCGGTACGCCAGTCCTTGGCGAGCTCGACCGCGGCGCGGCGCAAGATCCCGCCACGCTCCTCGAGCTTGGCCTCGAATCGCTCCGCGAGCGCGAACGCATCGGCCGTGGAGCCGGCGAAGCCCGCGAGGACTCTTCCACCGCGCAGGCGCTGGATCTTGCGCGCGGTCCGCTTCATCACGGTGGTGCCCATCGTGACCTGACCGTCTCCGGCGATCACGACGCGACCGCCGCGGCGGACGGCGACGACGGTGGTTCCATGGAACTCGACGGACTTCGTCATGCTTTCTCGGTTCCCTTGGCGCGAGGGTGCGCCTGGCGATAGACCCGCGCCAGGCGCTCGGCCGAAACGTGGGTATAGCGCTGAGTCGTGGAGAGTCGCTCGTGTCCGAGCAGCTCCTGGATCGCGCGAAGGTCGACGTCGGCATCGAGCAGGTGCGTGGCGTAGGAATGGCGCAGCGTGTGCGGGCTCGCCGGTCGGGCGATCCCCGCCACGAGCATCCTGCGGCGCAGGATCACGCGCACGCCGCGCTCGGACAGCGCGAGACCGCGCGCGTTCGTGAAGAGGGGCTTTGCGAGCAGACCCTGGGGTTCGCGGAGACCGAGCCAGGCAAGGAGCGCTTCGCGCGCCTTCGCGGGCACCGGAACGATCCGCTCCTTGCTGCCCTTGCCGAGCACACGGAGCTCCCGCCGGTCGGCGTACCAATCGCGAACGCGCAGGCGAGAAAGCTCGCCGACGCGCAGGCCGGTGCCGTAGAGCAGCTCGAAAAGAGCGCGGTCGCGGACCGCGAGTCGAGGCGCCCGGTCCCGCTCCTCGGCTTCGACCAGGGTCTCGCAGTCCTCGGCCGAGAGTGGCGCCGGCAGCCGTCGCTCTGCCTTCGGCCCCGGGAGTCCCTCGGTCGGATCGGCCACGCGGTCGCCGCCGCGCACGCGGAAGCGGAAGAACGCGCGCAGCGCGGCGAGTCGGCGATTGCGCGTGGAGGGCTTGTGCGTCCGGTGAAAGCTCGCGAGGTAGGAACGGACTGCGAGCGCGTCGATCTGGTCGAGTCCGCCACTTCGCGCGCATTCGGGTCGCTCGGCCAGCCGCGCCGCCTCCGAGAGATACGCGCGCAGCGTGTGTTTCGAGAGTCCACGCTCGGCCTCGAGATGGCGTGAAAATGCGGCAATCGCGCGAGCGTCGGCGCTCGTCACGGCTGCACGGGGACCGCGCGGACCGCCCGCGTCCAGGACTCGAGGTCCGCGAGCGCGCGATCCGCGATCCGGACGTTGCGCTCGCGCCGCGGAGCGCGCGCCGCCTCGCCCTCGAGTGGCGGGAACAGGCCGAAGTTCACGTTCATGGGTTGGAAGTGGCGCGGATTCGCCTCGCGCAGGTGCCGGAGCAGCGCACCGAGCGCCGTCGTCGTCGGGGGAATCGGTGCCTCGGACGCACCCGCCTTCGCGGCGACGAAGACGCCGGCGAGCAGGCCGAGCGCGGCGGACTCGACGTAGCCTTCGACGCCGGCCATCTGCCCCGCGAAGTGGAGCCCCGGACGTCCGCGGTGCTGAAGTCGCTCGTCCAGGAGCAGCGGCGCGCGGATGAACGTGTTGCGATGCACGGAGCCGAAGCGCGCGAAGACGGCGTTGGCCATGCCCGGCAGGGCGCGGAAGATCCGTTTCTGTTCGCCCACCTTCATCTTGGTCTGGAATCCGACGAGGTTGTAGAGCGTGCCCGCCTTGTCCTCCTGGCGCAGCTGAACGACCGCATACGGTGCAGGGCCGCCGCGTCGATCCTCGAGCCCGACGGGCTTCATCGGGCCGAACGAGAGCGTCTCCGCTCCGCGCTCGGCCATCACTTCGATCGGCAGGCAGCCCTCGAAGTACTGCGGCTTCTCGAACGGGTGCAGCGGTGTCTTCTCGGCGGCGAGGAGCTCCGAGACGAACGCGTGATACTCGTCGCGCGAGAGCGGGATGTTCAGGTAGTCGCCGTCGTCCTCGGCCGGATCGCGCCACCGCGAGGCGCGGAAGATCACGTCGAGATCGAGGCTGTCGGCGTGAACGACGGGCGCGATCGAGTCGTAGAAGTAGAGCGCATCACCGCAGAGCTTCTGCACTTCCGCGGCGAGCGCGTCGCTGGTGAGCGGTCCGGTCGCGAGGATCGCGAGACCCTCGGGAAGCTCGCTCACTTCACGGCGCACGAGCTCGATCGCCGGCTCCGCTTCGATCCGCTCGGTGATCGCGTTCGCGAACGCGATCCGGTCCACGGCCAGCGCCGATCCCGCGGGAACGCGATTGGCGTCGGCGGCCGCAAGCACGAGCGAGCCCGCGCGACGCAGCTCCTCGTGGAGAAGTCCGACCGCGTTCTCGCGCGCATCCGAGCGCAGGCTGTTCGAGCAGACGAGCTCTCCGAGCGCATCGGTCGAGTGGGCCGGCGATGTGCGCTCGGGCCGCATCTCGAACAGGCGCACCGACACGCCCCTTCGCGCGAGCTGCCACGCGGCCTCACAGCCCGCGAGCCCTCCACCGACCACGGAAACGTGTTGCGACTCCACGCGCGGAGGATAGCTCGCATGCGTCAGGCGGGCCGCGTTCGAGCGAGCCGCGCGCCCTCTCGACGCAGGAGTCCCGCGAGCTCGAGATCGAGCAGGACTCCGGAGAGCTCGGCGGGACCTCGACCGAGCTCCCGCGCGATGTCGTCCGCGTCGCGTGGACCGTCGGACAGAAGCGCGAGGACGGCGCGGCCGGCGTCGCCCTCGGCCCCGGGCTCGTCGTGCACCGGCCGCGCTCGCCGGGCGAGCGGACCGAGCACGGCCTCGATCGCATCGGCCGACTCGAGCACCGGAGTCGCGCCGTCGCGGAGCAGGCGATTCGTGCCGCGCGAGAGATCCGAGTCGATCGGCCCGGGGACGACGAGAACTTCACGGCCCTGCTCGAGAGCATGGCGCGCGGTCCAGAGCGAACCGCTCTTCTCGCGCGCCTCGACGATCAGCGTCGCGGCCGCGAGGCCGCTGATCAGTCGATTGCGTTCCGGGAAGTGGTGCGGATGCGCACCCTCGCCGGGGGCGTGTTCCGAGAGCCACGCGCCGCCCGCGTCGAGGATGCGATTCGCGAGCCGGCGCTGACCGGTCGGTGTCACGCGGTCGAGGCCCGAGGCGAGAACGGCGACCGTGTGGCCGCCACCCTCGAGCGCGCCCTCGTGCGCGGCTGCGTCGATGCCGTAGGCAAGACCGCTGACGACCGAGATGCCCGCGGCCGCGACGTCTCGCGCGAAGTCTCGCGCACTCGCGAGGCCGCGCGCCGATCCCCTTCGCGCGCCGACGATCGCGAGCGCCGGCCGGCCCGGCAGCGCGCCTCGGAGCCAGACCACGAGCGGCGGATCCGGAATCACCGTCAAGACGTCGGGAAAGTCGGGAGATCCCGGTGCGAGCGCGCGGATCCCGTGAACGCGCGCGTCGGCAAGAACGCGCTTCGCCGCGGGAGCTTCGCGCGCCCGCTCGACGGCCGCCGCCAGCGCGGGCGCCAGCCAGGCTTCGCGTGTCTTCGCGCGCGCATGGAAGAGCGCGGCAGCGGAGCCGAATCGCGCGATCAGACGCTGTGCATGTGCGCGCCTCAACCCCGGCAGGCGCGCGAGCTCGACGCGCGCGGCGACTTCCTCGTCCACTTCGTCTCCGCGGGACCGCGCGGGGTGACCGGCCGCTAGAGTAGCCGGCACATGTCGCCCTCGCCTGCCGATTCCCCGCGCGCGCTCCTCCTGCCCTACGCGCTTCCCTACCTGATCTACGTGGGACTCGGCTCGGTCTTCGACAGCCGTGCCGAGCCGCTCGCGCTGTACGGCGCGCGAGCGCTGCTGGTCACGGCCGCGCTTCTCTTTGGTTCGCGCCGCTGGCTCCCGCTTCGGGGTCCCAAGGGCGTGCTCGGCTCGATCGCCGTCGGTGCCGCGGTCGGCCTCGTCGGCACCGGGCTCTGGATCGCGCTTGCCGCCCCCTTCAGGGTCGCCGATGCCGTCGCGTGGTCCGACGCGGCCTGGCTCGCACGCGCGCTGGTCGCGACCACGTTGCCACCGCTCGTCGAGGAGCCGCTTCTGCGCGGCTACGTCTTCGGCGGGGTCTTGCTCGTCGAGCGCAGCCGGCGCGCGGGCCTGGCGATCGGGGACGCGATGGATCACCGCTCACTTCGCGAGATCGCCCCCGGGGAGTGGAGTCTGCTCGCGGTCGCGATCTCGACCGCGGCCTTCGCCTCCGGCCATGCGCCCTCGGAGTGGCTCGCAGCGAGCGCCTATGGTCTCTTGATGTGCGGCCTCTGGATCGCGCGCGGCGACCTCGTATCATGCGTTTCGGCCCACGCGTTCACGAACGCAGCTCTGGCCGTGTACGTGCGCGCGACCGGAAGCTGGGCACTTTGGTGAGCCCGACAGAGGACGAGATGCCCGAGATTCCACAGAGCTACGAGTTCGCCAGAGCGGAGCGCGAGTGGTCCGAGCGCTGGGAGCGCGACGGCATCCACCGCTACGATCCGAGTCGAAGTCGCGCCGAGACCTTCGCCGTCGACACCCCGCCGCTCACCGTCTCCGGCTCGCTGCACATCGGACACGCGTTCAGCTTCACGCAGGCCGATGTGATCGTCCGCTATCAGCGCATGACCGGGAAGAACATCGCCTACCCGATCGGTTGGGACGACAACGGTCTCGCCACCGAGCGACGCGTACAGAACGTGTTCGGCATCCGGCCCGACCCGCGCAAGGCCCACGACCCGAACTGGAAGCCGACGCGCGAGCGCGCCAAGGACGCGCCGCTCGAGGAGGTCTCGCGGCGGAACTTCGTCGAGGCCTGCGGACTGATCACGGCCGAGGACGAGCGCGCGTTCGAGGAAGTCTGGCGCCGCGTCGGGCTCTCGGTCGATTGGACGACGCAGTACGCGACCATCGACGAGCACTGCCGACGCGTGTCGCAGCTCTCGTTCCTCGACCTGGTCGCGCGCGGCGAGGTGTATCAGAAGTACGCGCCGACGATGTGGGACGTCGACGACCGAACGGCCGTCGCGCAGGCCGAGGTCGAGGATCGCGAGCAGCCGGGCGCGTATCACGATCTGCGCTTCGCGGTCGAAGGCGGCGGGGAGTTCGCGATCTCGACCACACGGCCCGAGCTGCTCGGCGCCTGTGTGGCGGTGGTCGCGCACCCCGGTGACGAACGCTACCAGCGATACTTCGGCAAGTCGGCGCGCACGCCGCTCTTCCACGCGCTCGTGCCGATCCTGTCGTCGGAGCATGCCGACCCCGAAAAGGGCACCGGCATCCTGATGGTCTGCACGTTCGGCGACCAGGCCGACGTGGAGTTCTGGAGGGGCCGCGACCTGCCGCTGCGCCAGCTGATCGGCATCGATGGCCGCATGCGCGCCGTGACGTTCGGCGAAGCCCCCTTCGAGAGTGCGGATCCGGCGCGCGCACGCGAGGCGTGGTCGGCTCTCGAGGGCAAGACGGTGAAGCAGGCGCAGGCGCGCAGCGTCGAGCTTCTGCGAAGCGAAGGCGCACTAGTCGGCGAGCCGCGTCCGATCACGCACCCGGTGAAGTACTACGAACGCGGCTCGCGTCCGCTCGAATTCGTTCCGACACGACAGTGGTTCATCCGCTTGCTGCAACACAAAGAGGCGTTCCTCGAGCAGGGGCGGAAGATCGAGTGGCGGCCGGCGTTCATGCGCGCGCGATACGAGAATTGGGTGCAGGGACTGAACCAGGACTGGTGCGTGAGCCGCCAGCGCTACTCGGGCGTTCCGTTTCCGGTCTGGTACCCGCTCGGCGCGAACGGGGCGCCCGACTACGATCGCCCGATCTTCGCCGCGAAGGACGCGCTACCCGTCGATCCGATGTCTTCGACGCCCTCCGGCTACGTCGAGGCGCAGCGCGATCAGCCCGGCGGGTTCGCCGGGGATCCCGACGTGATGGACACTTGGGCCACGTCGTCGCTCACTCCGCAGATCGTGAGCCACTGGCCCCTCGACCCGAAGCGGCACGAGAGCCTCTTCCCGATGGACATGCGCCCGCAGTCGCACGAGATCATCCGCACCTGGGCGTTCTACACGATCGTGAAGGCGTGGATGCACGAGCGGAAGATCCCCTGGCGCAACGTCGTCGTCTCGGGCTGGATCCTCGATCCCGACCGCAAGAAGATGTCGAAGTCGAAGGGCAACGTGGTGACGCCGATGGCCCTGTTCGAGACGCACTCCGTCGACGCCGTGCGCTACTGGGCCGCGCGCGCGCGGCTCGGTGTCGATACCGCGCTCGACGAGCAGGTCATGAAGCTGGGACGCCGGCTCGCGAACAAGCTGGCCAACGCCGGACGGTTCGCGCTCCTGCAACTCGAACGCGCGGGCGCGAGCACGACATCGCATCCGCCCTCGCACATCACGCATCCGCTCGACGTCGATTTCGCGGCGAAGCTCGCGGCGCTGGTCGAGCGCGCCACGCGCTGCTTCGCCGACTTCGAGTTCGCGCCCGCGCTGCAGGCCTGCGAAGAGACTTTCTGGGACTTCTGCGACAACTACCTCGAGATCGTGAAGGTTCGCGCGTACGCGGAATCGGCATCCGACGGACGGGAGTCCGCACTCGCGACGCTTCAGCTCGCACTGCGCGTCTTCCTGCGCCTGTTTGCGCCGGTGATGCCCTACGTGACCGAAGAGGTCTGGTCGTGGCGCTTCGCGGGTGCCGGACGCGAGAAGTCGATCCACACGAGCGCCTGGCCGACGGCGAGCGATTTCGAGGGCATCGCGCTCGCGCGCGCGGGCCGCGCCTACGATGCAGCGCGCGAGGTCTCGGCCGCGATCCGCGGCGCGAAGACGAGCGCGAAGAAGAGCCTGCGCTGGCCGGTCGCGCGGCTCGAGGTTCGGGGAGGCGACGCCGAGCTCGCAGCGCTGCGCGCGGTCCTCTCGGACGTGCTCGGCGCCGGCAGCGTGGATGCCTCGGCGTGCTCGCTCGAGCCGGGAACGGCCGACGAGGGCGCGCTCTTCGCGACCTCGATCGAGCTCGCCGAGCAAGCGGCGGAGCCCGGCACCCCGAGCTAGGCCGCGCCGGGTCCCGCGAGGATCCGCAACGCCTGCTTCAGATGCGGGCGATCGAGCATCTTGCCGTCGAGCGCGACGGTGCCCGCCTGCGGATTCGCCTCGAACGCCGCGACCACGTTGCGGGCGTGCGCGATCTCCTCCGGCGACGGCGTGAACGCGCGCTGGATGATCGGCACCTGGTCGGGATGGATCGCGATCTTGCCGGTGAACCCGTCCCGGCGCGCTCGCACCGCGCTCGTCTCGAGACCTTCGAGGTCGCGGAAGTCGGGATGAACCGTGTCGAGCGGTTGCACGTCGGCCGCGACCGCCGCCGCGAGGCAGAGCGCGCGAGCGAGCTGGTAGACGAACGCGAGCTCGCCATCGGGACCGCGATTGGTCGTCGCTCCGAGCGCGGCCGGGAGATCCTCCGCGCCCCAGGTGAGCCCCTGAAGTCGCGGGCTCGAGCCCGCGTAGCTGTCGAGGTGAAAGAGCGCCCCCGCGGTCTCGGTCGCGACCGGCAGGATTCGCGTCTGGCCGAGCGCGATCCCGTCGCGCGTCTCGAGCGCGGACAGATAGTGATCGAGCCGGACGACGTCGGCGGCGGAACCGGTCTTCGGCACGACGATTCCGTCGGGTGCGCCCGGCATCACGGCAGCGAGGTCCTCGAGGGCATCCGAGCCATCGAGTGGGTTGATGCGCACGAAGAGCGCCGGCCTCCGCGTGCCACGCCGGGCCTCGAGGTACTCGCGCACCAGACCCCGCGCGTACGGTCGCCGTTCGAGCGCGACCGCGTCCTCGAGATCGAGGATCAGCGCGTCGGCACCGGAGTCGCCGCCCTTCGCGAGCTTGCGCTCGCTGTCGCCGGGAACGAAGAGCATCGCGCGGAAGATCACGGCCGAAGCCTAGCCGAATTCGAAACGCGCGGTCCGGTCGCTAGGGCAAGTTCCGGAAGCTGTCGCCGATGACCAGCTCGCGCTCCGAACGCGTCACGAGAGCGAGCGAGGTCCGCTCGCCGGCCTTGACCACGAAGACCTCACCCACGACGTCGTCCGGAACCATCAGCATGTTGGACGAGAGCGGATCGCGCACCTGGCGGCCCGCGCGGAAGACCATGAGGCGCCTTCCCGGAACGACACCACTGCGTGTACCCTGGTCCAGAACCACGAAGTCCCGATCGCCCACGCGCTGTCGGTAGGGCTCGAAGGCGACGATCTCGCCGCGCACGGGCTGACCGGTGCGCACCTCGGTGACCGCCTCGGGCTCCTCGACGAATGGCATCACGCGGTCGCCGGGCTGCATCTCCGCCCAGGACTGGGTGATGCGTACCCACGAAGTCTCGGGGAGAAGCTGAGTGATCTCGGCCTTGCCGAGAACCTGGATGAAGTAGCCGAGCAGCTCGCCCGAGTCCGGGTGGTACAGCGGGCGGCGGACCCGGAAGACCGTGTAGGCGTCCCCGATGTGCGCCTGGCCTTCGCCGACGCTCACGATCGAGCGCTGGCCCTGAACCGTCCAGTAGTTCTCCTCGTGATTTCCCATGATCGCCCCGCTCGCCTTCAGGACATCGTCCGTGACGAAGCTGACCCCTTGGAGCGTCGGGATCTCGAGCTTGAAGTCGTCGCTGACCTCGGCAGAATCGAGGCCCGAGAACGGATCCGGCTCCTCGCTGGGCTCCGCGATCTTCCGCACCGCGGGAGCAGGAGCCTCCGGCGCCGGGGCCGCGGGTACCTCGGTCGGGGCCTCGGTTCGGGCATTCGCCGCGGCGAGGCGAGCCGCCTCCTCCGGCGTGAGCTTGCGCATCATGCCCTCGGAGATCCAGATCAGCTCGCCGGGGAAGATGCGATGCGGATTGGCGATCTCCGCCTCGTTCTCCTTCCACACCGACGGCCAGATCCACGGCGTGCCGAGGTAGGTTTCCGATATGGCCCAGAGCGTATCGCCCTTCTGAACCTTGTAGATCTGTCCCTTCTTGCCGTCGGGTGTCACGCCCGTACCCTGACCCTGCGCGAGGCAGAAACCGGGCAGGACCAGTCCGACGACCAGCACGATGGAGCGAAGCGAGGACATGGATTCCCCTTTCCACGACGCGCATCGGCAGTGCCTACGCGTGCCTTTAGAAAGGTCTCCGCATCCGACTCAGCCGGCCTGAAGCTCCTTCAAGAGCTTCTCGGCGGCTTCGCGCTCGGCGAAGTTCGAACTCTCCTCCAGCGCGCGCCTGAGTTCCTGGACGGCGCGATCACGCTCGCCGTTCTTCTCGTACGCGGACGCGAGGTGGTAGCGGACCGTGCCGCGAAGCGGGTGGCCGTTGGGGTAGCCATCGACCGCCTCCCGAAACAGCGCAATCGCAGCCGACGGGATGCCCTTCTTGTACATCACCCAGCCCAGCGTGTCGGCGACGCTCGGATCGTTGGGCATCGCGTTCTTCGCGTCCTGGGCGAGCTGGAGCGCGCGATCGAGCTCGGCCGGCGTTGCCTGATCGTTGTCGGCCAGCAGCCACGCCAGGTTGTTCTTCGCTCCCGGCTGGTCCTGGTCGAGCCGGAGCACGACCTCGTAGTTCTCCTTCGCCTCGTCCTTGCGCCCGGCCGTCTCGGACAGCGATGCGAGCTCGAGTGCGATCAGCGGGTTCTGCGAGTCCATCTCGCGCGCCTTCTTGTAGGCCGTGATCGCATCGTCGAGGTGGCTGCCGTCGCGCTGCCAGAGTGTCCGGTACAGCTTGGCGAGCGTGACCACGCTGTCCACGCGCTTCGGATCCTTCTCGATCGCGAGCTTGAGGTCCGCGAGTGCCAGCGCGATTCCCTCCGGTTTGTCGCCGCCGGGTGACGAGAGGCGGATCTTCGCGCGCATCTCGTAGAGCGGGACGTTGTCGGGCTGCGCCTTGATGAAGCCGTCGATTTTCTTCATCGCGGCCTCGTAGTTCCGCTCGTCGAGATCCGACTGGATCAACTCGGCCATCGCCGCCGGGTCGTTCGGGTTCTCGGCGATCAGCGCCTCGAGGATCGGTGCCGCAGCCTTGGTGTCACGCGTGCGGCGATAGAGTTCCGCGATCTTGAGCCGGATCGGCGCAGGTAGCTCCGTCGTGACCTCGATCGGCCGGAGCATCTCGCGCGCCTCGTGGATGCGCTTCAGTCGCGTCAGGGCTTCGACCAGGATCAATCGGATGCGCAGATCTTTCGGGTTCTGCTCGACGACGAGCTTCGCTTCACGAGCCGCGCTTTCGTCTTCACCCGCGGCGAGATACAGGGCGGAGAGCTGGCTGCGCGCGGGCATGTACTGGGCATCGACCTGGAGCGCCTCCTGGAACTCGCTGCGCGCGAGATCCTGCTGACGCTGAGCGAGGTACGCGGTGCCGAGCAGCACGTGGGCCGCTGCGCTCGGCTGCTGATCGATCACGCGCCGCAGACTGGTCGCGGCCTCCGAATACTTCTTGTCGAGCAGGTAGAACTTCCCCTCGGTGAAGAGCCCGAGCACGCTCTTCGGGTTCTCCGTCAGGATCTCCCGCACGATGGCCCAGGCCTCGGGAGTGGGCGTGGCATCTTCGCCCTTGGTGTCCACGATCAGCTCGGCTCTGCGCAGACGGGCGGCCTCGCTCTTGGGCTCGACTTCGATGGCGCGATCGACGTCCGCAAGCGCCTGCTCGACGTTCCCGGCCCGTCGGTGGTAGTCCGCGAGCACGAGCAGCGGCTCGGCGAGGCCGGGCTGCATCTTCACGCTCTCTTCGAGCATCGCTTCGGCCTGGTCGCTCTTGTTGGTCGAGTAGTAGAAGCGCGCCAGCGTCAACAACACGTTTGCGTCGTCGGGCGCGTCCTTGCGGGCCTCGAGCAGGATCTCCTCGGCTTTGTCCGGCTGCCCTTGGTTGATGTAGAAGTTGGTCAGGAACAGGCGTGCCTGGGTGCGCTCGTCCGAGCTCTCCGCTGCGCCGATCGCCGAGTTCAATTCGGCGAGTGCCTCGTCGCTCTTGCCGACGATGGAAAGGAAACGCGCGACCGAGAGGTGGTTCGACGTCGAAGGCTTGACGACGACGAGTCTGCGCAGCGCCTCTTCCGCGCCCGCGATGTCGCCCTTCCGCCCGAGAGCCTGCGCTCGCAGCGCGAGCGAATCGGGGTGATCGGGATCGATCGCGAGCGCGACGTCGAGATCCTCGATCAGCCCGTCGACGTCGCCCTTCACCGATTTCAGAGCGCCGCGAAGAAGCAGCGCGTCGATGTTCTTCGGGTCCTTCTCGAGAACCGTCGAGACCTGCTCGAGAGCGGTATCGTAGTCGCGCGCGGCGAAGAGCACCTGCGTGAGCTTCATCCGCCACTCGGCGTTGTCGGGCGCGAGTCGCGACGCTTCCTTGTACTGCCAGAGCGCTTCGCCGAACTCCTGAAGCGCCCAGAGCGTCTCGGCCATCTTGTAGTGCGCCTCAGCGTCGTTCGGAGCGAGCTGGAGCAGATTCAGGTACGCGATCTTCGCTTCGCTCCACTCCTCGTCATCGAAGAACGCGGTGGCCGCCTCGCGCTGCTCGGCGATCCGAGCTTCCTTCGACGTGCACCCAAGCACGACGGAAAGCAGGAGAGAGCACAGAATCGCCGCAACTCGCATCTTCGGGGACCTCCGGGCGCGTATTCGGTCCCGAAGTGCTAGCACACGGCGGGGTCCGAGTTCAGGTCCGCTCGGCGGCGTCGGTGTCGGCTGCGGGCACGAGGTAGCGCTTGCCCTCTTGCTCGAGCCAGCCGGAGTCCTTGAGTTCCTTCACGACGCGCGTGATGGTCTCGCGACTCGTACCGACGAGATCGGCGAGCTGCTGGTGCGTGATCGGCGACGTCGCCATGCGATCCTCGCGCGATGGCACCTTCTCCTTGGCCAGACGCGCGAGCAGACGCCGCGCCCGGCTTTCGACGCGCTCGAAGGAGAGGCCGCGGATTTGCTCGTCGGTCTCGCGCAGGCGCCGCGCGAACTCGCGAAGCAGATCGAGCGTGAGCTCGTGATTCTGCTTCAGCAGCCCCAGGAAATCCTGGCGGGAGAGCGCGAGCAGCACGCATGCCGTCGTCGTCTTCACGGAAGCCGAACGCGGCTCGCGATCGAGCAGCGCCATCTCGCCGAAGAAGTCGCCCGGCCCGAGGATCTCGAGGATCTTCTCGCGGCCGTCCTCGGACATCTTCGTGACCTTCACCTGGCCTTCCTGGATCAGGTACATGTAGTCGCCGAGCGAACCGTCCTCGAAAATCACGGCATCGCGCGGGAACTTCCGATCGATCAAGAGGCCCGCGATGTCGGCGAGATCCTTCTCGTCGAGGTTGCGGAAGAGCGGAATGCCGCGGAGAGCGTCGTTGTGTTCCTTCATACCTGTCTGCCTCGGTCCATGGACATGGACGGAACTCCTATAGGAGCTCTTCACGATGCTGGCGGGTGAGCTCATCGACGACCCCTCGCACGTCCTGCGCGTGATCTTTAGCGCAGACGAGAAGTGCGTCGGTGGTCTGGATCACAAGCAGGTCCTGCACGCCGATCAGCACCACCTGCCTATCGGCCGAACTCCACACGACATTGCGTCTCGCCTCGAAGAGCAGCGGCGATGGTGAGCAGTGTACACGGTTGCCGTCGCGTGGGGGCAGATGCTCGCCGAGTGCGTCCCAGCTCCCGAGGTCCGACCAGCCAAAATCCCCGCGCACGGCGCGAACGCGGCGACTCCGCTCCAGGACCGCGAAATCGAACGAGAGCGGTCGAACCCGCGCCCAGGCTCGGGCGAACGCCGCGCGCGGCACGGAACGTCCCTCGGCGATCCGCGAGAGCGTCGCTCCGAGCGCGTCCCAGATCTCTGGCGCGTGCGTGCGCGTCTCGGCGAGGATCCGCTCGGGGCGCGCGAACAGCATGCCGGAGTTCCACAGAACCCGACCGCTCGAAACGAGGGTCCGAGCTCGCGCGCGCGTGGGCTTCTCGACGAAGCGCTCGACCTCGAGACCCCCATCGCGGCCCGCGCGACGCGAGACGCCGAGGTAGCCGTAACCCGTCTCCGGCCGCGTCGGTTCGATGCCGAGCAGCACGAGGTGCTCACCGTCCGCGGCGACGCTCGATGCCCGTCTCACGCAGCGAACGAAGGCACCGGGCTTCGTGATCAGGTGATCCGCCGGAAAGACGCCGATCACCCCGTCGCGTCCGCGCCCGAGCGCATCCGCCGCGGACCAGGCGATCGCCGCCGCCGTGTTCCGCGCGAGCGGCTCGAGCAGGAGTCGTGCGCCGCGATGCGCGCGAAGCGCGGAGCGCGTCGGACCGGCGAGCGAAGCGGCCGAGACGACCGTCGTGCGACCCGGCGGCGCGATCCGCCGCAATCGCGTGAGCGTGTCACCGAGGAGCGTACGTGTTCCGACGAGCTTCACGAACGGCTTCGGAAGCGCGCGGCGGCTCGCGGGCCAGAAGCGGGTTCCCGCACCGCCCGCGAGTACGACCGGCAGGATTTCCCGCCTTCGGGCTATCGTCCCACTCCCGTGTAGCGGAATCCCATCTGCAGCATCTCGGCCGGCTCGCAGACGTTTCGCATGTCGATCACGATCGGTTCGCGCAACAGCTCCTTCAGGCGCACCAGATCGAGCTTCCGGAACTCGTTCCACTCGGTCAGGTAGAGCAGCGCGTCGCTCCCCTTCGCGGTGTCGTACGCGTCCTCGCAGAAGTCGACGTCCGAAAGCTCACGTGCGGCCGTCTTCATCGCCTCGGGGTCGTAACAGCGGATCTTCGCACCGCGCTTCTGCAGCTCTCGAATCACCCAGATCGCAGGTGAGTCGCGCACGTCGTCGGTATTCGGCTTGAAGGAGAGGCCGAGCGCGCCGAGCGTCTTGCCCCGAAGCGCTCCGACCATCCCCTCGACCTTCGTGATCATGCGCGCGCGCTGAGCGTCGTTTGCAGCCACCGTCGCCGCTACGATCCGCTGTTCGACGCCGAACTCCCGGCTGAACCGCACGAGCGAGAGCGTGTCCTTCGGGAAGCAGGAGCCGCCGTAGCCCGGTCCGGGATGGAGGAACTTCCGGCCGATCCGGCCGTCGAGACCCATCGCGCGAGAGACGTGGTGAACGTCCGCGCCGACGGCCTCGCAGAGCGCGGAGATCTCGTTGATGAAGCTGATCTTGGTCGCGAGAAAGGCGTTGCTCGCGTACTTGATGAGCTCCGCCGTCGCGACGTTCGTGATCACGAACGGCACCTCGATCAGATTCAGCGGTTTGTACAGATCCTTCAGGATCGCGACCGCCTCCGGATCGTCCGCGCCGATCACGACGCGGTCGGGGTGAAGGAAATCCTCGACGGCGCTGCCCTCGCGCAGGAACTCCGGGTTCGAGGCGACCGAGCAGCGGATCGAGCGCTTGCCGGCCGCCTTCGCGGCCTCGTACACCGTGTTCCGCACGCGCTCGGCCGTCTTCACGGGCACGGTGCTCTTCGTGACGACGACCTTGTAGCCGTCGAGGTGCGCGCCGATGGTGCGTGCGACCTCGTCGACGTAGGAGAGGTCGGTGCTGCCGTCCTCCTGCGGAGGTGTCGGAACGGCGATGAAGATCACGAGGGACTGCTGCACGGCGCTGCGGGCGTCGGTCGTGAAATGCAGGCGTCCCGCCGCGGCATTGCGACGGACGATGTCCTCGAGTCCGGGCTCGAAGATCGGGATCTCACCGCGCTCGAGGCGCGCGATCTTCTCGGCATCCTTGTCCACGCAGATCACGTTGATGCCGAACTCCGAGAATCCGGCGCCGGTGACGAGCCCGACGTAGCCCGTGCCGATCACGGCGATGTTCATGGTGGTGCTTCCTTCTTCCAAGCGAGGGTCAGCGGACGAAGGCCCTCGAAGAGAGCGGCTCCTATTCCCACGCCGACGACGTCCCTGATGAAATCTCCGAGCGAAGCGAAGCGGCTGGGCACCATTCGCTGCAGACTCTCGTCGATCGCCGCGAAGACGACGATCGAAACGGTGACGAGCACGAGTCGCGGCACGCGCGGTCCGACGACGGCCCAGAGGGTAACCAAGGTGAGTCCGGTGAACAGAGGGATGTGGGCCAGCTCGAGCAGGGCGGCCGAGACACCCCAGCTGGAGACCTCCCGGCCCGGCAGGGTCGTGAGTACGAGCACGCCGATCGTATAGGCGAGAGCGGCGAGGCCGCGCAGGGGCACGACGCGCATCAGGAAGGCGCCCCGGCGTACCAGGCGACCGTCTCGCGCAGGCCCTCGTGCAAGGGAACCCGCGCTCGAAATCCGAGGCACTCGGCCGCTCGTGACACGTCGGCCTGGCTGTGACGGACGTCGCCCGCTCGCTCGGGCTCGAAGATCGGCTCCGACACGGGCCGGTCGAGCGCGGCACCGATCAGCGTCAAGAGCTCGAGCAGGGTCGTTCGCTCACCCCGGCCCACGTTGATCGCCTTCCCGGCCACCGAGGCGGGTGCGCTCGCGGCCGCCCGGTTCGCGGCGACGACGTCCGCAACGTACACAAAATCGCGTGACTGGAGGCCATCGCCGTAGATCCGCGGGCGCACGCCGCCACGCAGTGCCGTCACGAAGATGCGGGATCACCCCGGCGTACATCGAGGTCGGATCCTGCCGCGGCCCGAAGACGTTGAAGTAGCGCAACGCGATCGCCTCGAGCCCGTAGAGGCGCGCGTACTGCTCGCAGTACAGCTCCCCGACGAGTTTCTGCAGCGCGTACGGCGAGCTCGGGTCCGTGGGCATGTCTTCACGTTTCGGAAGACCCGGATCGTCTCCGTATACGGCCGTGGAGCTGGCCTGGACGAAGCGGCGCGCCCCGGCCCGGCGCGCGGCCTCGAGCGCGTGCAGGGTTCCGGTCGCGTTCACCGCGTGGGTACCGATCGGGTCGTCCACCGAGCGCGGCACCGATGCGATCGCCGCCTGGTGATAGACGACCTCGCAGCCCCGGGCGGCGCGCTCGACGGCCTCTGCATCGACCACGCTCCCCTCGATCATCTCGATCTCGCGCGCGATCTCGGAGAGGTTCTCCCGCTTGCCCGTGCTGAAGTCGTCGAAGACGCGGACTTCGTCGCCCGCCTGCAGGCACGCGCGCACGAGGTGCGAACCGATGAAGCCGGCGCCGCCGGTCACCAAGACGCGCAAACCTAGCTCCGAGCGGCCAGCGCGCTCTTTCGTCCGCGCTCGAGCTCCGCATCGACCATCAGCTCGACGAGCTCGCGAAAACTCGTACGCGCTTCCCAGCCGAGCTTCTCGCGCGCCTTCGTCGGATCCGCGAGGAGCGTGTCGACTTCGGCGGGGCGGAGAAGCTTCGGATCGGTGCGCACGTGGTCGCGGTAGTCGAGACCGACGCGGGCGAACGCGAGCTCGACAGAACTCTCGCGGCGTGTGGTGGTGGCCGGTGCCGACGACGAAATCGTGCGGCTCGTCCTGCTGCAGCATTCGCCACATCGCTTCGACGTACTCCGGGGCGTAGCCCCAGTCGCGTTTCGCATCGACGTTTCCGAGCTCGAGCTGCTTCGCCTGGCCGAGAGAGATCCTCGCCGCACCTTCGGCGATCTTGCGAGTCACGAACTCGCGACCGCGACGCGGGGATTCGTGGTTGAACAGGATCCCGGAGCAGGCGTACATGCCGTAGCTCTCGCGGTAGTTCACCGTGATCCAATGCCCGTAGAGCTTCGCGACGCCGTAGGGACTGCGCGGGTGGAACGGCGTCATCTCGTTCTGTGGCGTCGCGCGCACCCGGCCGAACATCTCGCTCGAGCTCGCCTGGTAGAAGCGGATCTTCGGATTCACGAGCCGGACCGCCTCGAGCATGCGGGTCACACCGAGCGCGGTGAATTCACTCGTCAGCAGCGGCTGGCTGAAGCTCGTGGGCACGAAGGACTGAGCGGCGAGGTTGTAGACCTCGTCCGGCTCGATGTCCTGCACGAGATTCACGAGCGAGAGCTGATCGAGCAGATCCGCCTGTCGCAGCTCGAGCTGATCGACCAGGTGGCTGACCCGCTCGAAATTCTCGCTGCTCGCGCGCCGGACCATACCGACCACGCGGTAGCCCTTCGCGAGCAGGAGCTCCGCGAGATAGGAGCCGTCCTGGCCGGTGATGCCGGTGATCAGCGCGGTGCGTGCGTTGGCCATGCCGGGTGGTCTTGGTGCAGGTCCGTCATCTCGAGTCCCGTGCTAGTAGCAGAGATGCCGCGCGGACGCGATCGGCCGGCGCGGGCCCTTGCCGATCACGGGCCGGCGCTCCGGGCCGTGCACCACCAGCGGTAACAGAGCGCCGTGACGAGCGCGGTGTAGAGCGCGGGATTCGTCGAGGACGCCGCCCAGAGTCTCTCGGCGCCACCGGGCCGGAATGGATCCGGAAACCCGGGCGTACCCTCGGCCAGGAGCGCGCGCATCGAGTCGGCGACCCTCGGGTCGCGAAGCCAGGAGCGCATCGGGATGCCGAATCCCCGCTTCGGAGCGGCGCAGACCTCGGGCGGAAGATGCCGGGAGGCGAGCCGCCGCAGCAGGTACTTGTTCCGCCCGTCCTTCACCCGCAGCCGGGACGGCACGCGCAGCCCGAGCTCCACCATCCGGTAGTCGAGGAACGGCGATCGAAGCTCGAGCGAGTGGCGCATGCTCATCCGATCGACCTTCACGAGGATGTCGTCGAGCATGTAGCTGCGCAGGTCCGTGCGCTGCGACTGGTCGATGGCGCTGGCGCCACGCCACGCGGGAAGTCGCGCCGCGTAGCGCCGCACGAGCTCGCTCCCGGCGACGTGAAGACCGGGAGCGAGTAGCTCCGCTGGCCAGTCCTCGAACGGATAGAGCGTCGAGCCCATTCCGAATCGCCCCACCGACTCGCCCAGACGCGACGCGAAGCGCCGCAGCGTCGAATCGGGTGGCGCGACCCGGCCGATCATCGCACCGACGCCGCTCCGGAGCGATCGCGGCACGCGGTCGAGCGCGCGCCAGCGCCAGGCACGGACGTGACTCGGGTAGCCCCCGAAGACCTCGTCTCCCGCGTCCCCGGTCAGAACCACGACCAGGTGTTTGCGCGCCTCCGCGCAGATCAGCGATGTGGGAAGCGCCGACGTGTCGAAGCTGGGCTCGTCGAAGTGACCCATGACGGCGGGGAGTTCATCCATGCCTCGGCGCAGGTCGACATCGAGCGTCTGCAATTCGACACCGAGACGGCGCGCGGTCGCGGCCGCCAGCGGCGTCTCGTCCTCGGCCTCGCCGCCGAATCCGACGGTGAAGCACGACAGGCCGCTGCGCTGCTTCGCCGCCGCCGCCGCGACGAGCCCCGAGTCGATGCCGCCGGAGAGAAACACCCCGAGAGGCACGTCGGCGCGCAGTCGAATTCGGGTCGCATCGACGAGCAGCGCCTCGATCTCGTCGACCCACGCGTCCTCGCTGCGTCCGTCTTCGATCTCACCGACGGGCGGGAGGTCCCAGTAGGGCGTCGGCTCTTCCGTTCCGGGCTCGTCGAGGCGGAAGCGGATCCAGTGCCCCGGCGGCAGCTTCTTCACCCCGGGATACACGCACGCCCAGTCGGGAACCACGCCGACGCGGAAGTACGCGCCGAGCGCATCCGCGTCGAGCTCCGACGGAAATCCCGGAACGTCGCGAATGGCGCGAAGCTCGGAGGCGAACGAGAGCGCGCGCCCGGTTCGTCTGTAGAAGAGCGGCTTCACTCCCAAACGGTCGCGGGCGAGGACGAGCGTTCGGTCCCGCGCGTCGTAGATCGCGAAGGCGAACATTCCGTTCAGCTGCGACAGGCACTCGGCCCCGTCGCGCGCGAAGAGCGTGAGCAGCACCTCCGTGTCGGATCGGCTGCGGAACTGCACGCCCATGCGCTCGAGATCCGCGCGAAGCTCCTCGAAGTTGTAGATCTGGCCGTTGAAGACGATGGTGAAGCGACCGTCGGGAGTGGTCATCGGCTGATGCCCCGCCGGCGAGAGATCGACGATCGCGAGGCGCCGGAATCCCAGGAAGAGCCCCCGATCGCGGAACGTCGCCGCCTGATCCGGCCCACGGTGCGCGAGCCGGTCGCGCCAGCCGTCGAACGCGGCCGCCGTGACACGGTCGTCTTCGCGGGTCAGGACTCCGACGATGCCGCACATGATTCGATCCTCGGCGAATCGGACGACGACGCGAGGAACTTCTCCCAGCGCCGCCAGCCGACCCACTGCCATACGAAGTAGGGAACGCTGCGGACCCCGCGTCCCAGCCGCTCGCGCTCCAGCCGGTAGTCGTCGGACAGGAACGCCCGGATGCTCTCGTGATACGCACGCAGCGCCTCGACCGTGAACGCGTCCGAGCCGGCGGCGTAGCCCCGGAGAAACGAGCCCGCCCAGAGCTCCGGCGACCAGTGAAGGAGCGCGCTTCGGGGTCGGAAACGGAAGAAGAAGAGAGCGAACCACAGGATGTCGAAGTACCGGCTTCCGGTCGTGGCGACGGATCGCAGCGCCGGGGCCGTGGACCAGTCGAGGATCACGATCCGATCCCGGGACGGATCGTATCCGACGTTCGACCCGTTCAGATCTCCGTGCAGGACACACTCGTCTGCCGGTTCGCCGACGAGCGGTGCGGGGAGCGGAATGCGCAAGGTGTCGGGAAGTCGCAGCTCCGCGTGCACGTCCGCGATCGCGCGACCGACGCGTTCGCAGATGCCGGGCAGGCGGGCGTCGCGTCGCGAAACCAGCTGCATCAGGCTGAGGAAGCCGTGAACGCGCTCGGTGTCGAGCACGCCGGCGCGGGCATCGAAGCCGACCACCGGCGGAACGTGAAACCGACCCGTGCGCGCGGCGACCTTCGCGGCGCAGGTCGTCTTGGTGACCTCCGCTTCGAGTCGGTCGGCCGGGCCGTGCTTGCGCGCGACGTCGCCGATCAGCTCCATGCGGGCGTCCGGAGCCAACTCATGCCGTCTTCCTCGGGAGCCGATCGGCTGAAACGTGCATCACGCCTGCCGCGCGGCTGCGCGAACACCGTGAGCGCGCGACCGCGGGTCGAGGCAGGGTAGCCGATCCGGGCCGAGCCCCCACGCACGGCCACCGGCGCCTTCCGGCGCTGTCTTTCAGAGAACCGCCCTGCTCTGCTATCCACGAGCGAGCCGATCACGACCGGGGTGGCCAGCATCGTGCGCAAACTGCTCTTCATCGTTCCGACTCTCCGCGGGGGAGGTGCAGAGCGGGTCGTCGTCACGTTGGTGCGTCATCTCGATCCGACCCGGTTCGAGGCGACCCTGGCCGTCGTGGACACGCGAGACGCCGTCTACCGCAAAGACGTCCCCGACGATGTCGAGTTCGTGGATCTCGAATGCGCGCGAGTGCGCCACGCGATTCCGAAGATCCTCCGTCTCGTGTGGCGGGTGAGACCCGATGTGGTGTTCTCGACGCTCGGAAACCTGAACCTCGTGCTCGCCGCGCTGCGGCCGTTCATGCCCCGAAGAACGGCGTTCATCGGTCGCGAGGCGACCATCGTCTCGGAGCGATTGAAGGAGTTCGAGCGGCCCGCGCTGTGGCGTCTCGCCTATCGCGCTCTCTATCCACGGTTCGACGCCGTCGTGTGTCAGTCGAGGTACATGCAGAAGGACCTCGTGGAGAAGCACGGTCTTCCGATCGCGAAGACGGTGGTGATCAACAATCCGGTGGATCTCGAACGAATCGCAGCCGACCTTCCGGCCCAGCGGCGTCGGCATCGAGAGACGGGCGAGCCGCTCCGACTCGTCGCGGCGGGCCGCCTGTCCGACGTGAAGCGCTTCGACCTCCTGCTCGACGCCCTCGCGCTCCTGCGCGACCTGAACATCCAGCTGACCATCCTCGGCGACGGCCCGCTCATGGCGGACCTTCGGCGCCAGATCGCGCGGCTCGCGCTCGATCGATCGGTGACGCTGCTCGGATTTCGATCCGACCCTCACAAGTACTTCGCCGAATCCGATGCGCTCGTTCTCTCTTCGCGCTACGAGGGCTTCCCGAACGTCGTGCTCGAAGCGCTGGCGTGCGGGATCGGAGTGATCACGACGCCCGCCGTCGGAGGTGTCTCCGAGATCGTCTCGGGTGTCGCGGGCTGCGAGATGGCGGACGAGGTCTCCGCGCCCGCACTCGCGACGGCGATCCGAAAGTGGGCGGCGACCCCGTTCGGCGGCATCGCCCCCTCGGTTCTGGAGAAGTACCGGACCACCGAGATCTCGAATCAGTACGCTCGGCTCTTCGAGCGTGTGTGCCAGCAGCGCTGAGCAGGAGTCGCCCGTGAGTTCGGAAAATCTCGATCGCGAATCTCGCGCTTCGTCTCTCGACACCACCCTCGAGCTTTTCCAGTGCCCGGGCTGCCGCGCTGGACTCGAACGCGCCGGGGCCGGACTCCGCTGCGTGAGCTGTCGCCACGAGTTCGCGATCGAAGACGACATTCCCCTGCTGTTCTGGCCGAACGAATGGGACGGCTCGAAGCGCGACGTGACCGAAGAGGTCAAGGCGTTCTACGAGGAGACGCCGTTCCCCAGCTACGACGATTTCGACAGCATCGCGAGCCTGCAGGAGAAGGCGAGGCAGGGCCTCTTCGCGCGCCTCCTCGACGAACAAGTGCCCCCGGGAGTCCGCATCATCGAGTGCGGGTGTGGAACCGCGCAGCTCAGCAACTTCCTCTCGATCGCGAACCGCGAGGTCTTCGCGACCGACATGTGCCTGAACTCGCTGCGACTCGGCCGGGACTTCGCGCGCAGCCAGCAGCTTCGCCGCGTGCGCTTCGTGCAGCAGAATCTGTTCCGACCGGCCTTCAAGCCGGGATCCTTCCACCTCGTGATCTCCAATGGCGTCCTCCACCACACCGCGGATCCCCGCCTCGCGTTCTCGCGGATCTCGACCCTGGTGCGTCCCGGCGGCTACATCCTCGTCGGGCTCTATCACCGCTACGGGCGCCTGATCACCGACTTCCGACGACAGCTCTTCCGGCTCTCCGGAGACCGCTTCAAGTTCCTCGACCCGAACCTGCGCAAGGCGAGCTCGAGCCACGCGAAGAAACGAGCCTGGTTCGCGGATCAGTACAAGCATCCTCACGAGTCGAAGCACACGATCGGGGAGACGCTTCGCTGGCTCGAAGAGGACGGCTTCGATTTCGTGAAGAGCCTGCCGCCGTCGAAGCCGTTTCAGGCCTTCGACGGGACCGTGCGGCTCTTCGAGCCCGACACGCCGGGAAATGCGTTCGAGCGCCTGATCGTCGAGCTCGGGATGATCCTGCAGGGAAGTCGCGAGGGCGGCTTCTTCATCGTGATCGGGAAGAAGAGGACCTGATCCGCTCGACCAGCGGCTGGAGCCGGTCGGCGATGTGCCGCGCCAGGACGGTCGATCCCTCGTCGTTCACGTGCACTCCGTCGTAGAAGATCCGGTTCGGCTCCTTCCAATCGGGAACCGTCGCCGCCAGATACTCGACGTTGTCGATCAAGAGGGCGCCCTCGTCGGCGGCGACCCTGCGGACGATCTCGTTGAAGCGCTCCTGGTTGTGCAGATCGATCCAGTCCGGCGTGAGCTCGGTGCGCATGGCGACCGAGGGCTGGGTCATGAGCACGGGTTGGATTCCGAAGGCGCGACAGATCCCGACGAAGGCGCGAAGGCGATACAGATACTCGTCGTACGGGAGATCCATGCTCTCGGCCTCGCTGCCGACGCGCGTCGACTGCGCCGGCGCGAACTCCACGACCGTCCACTTCCGGAGCGCACCGGCGAGCCAGAGCCGTGTCGACGCCGTCTGCAAGAACCACTGACCGAACTTCCCGACGCCCAGGCGCGAGGCGCCGCGCGGACGGTAGACGCCGTAGCGGCTGAGCATGCCGACGTCGTTGTGAGCCTCCATCAGGACGGCGATGTCGGGATGGTCCTCGACGACGTGGTTGAGCAGGGTGTTCAGCGCATCGTGCGAGGTGACACCGGACTTCCCCGCGTTGATGACGTTCACGCGCAGTCCCTGCGCTTCGAGGAGCGTGGAGACCTGGGCCGGGAAGCGCAGATCCTCCCGAACCGCCGGGTTCTCCGTCGTCGAGCCGCCGAGGAACGCGATGGTCGCGTCGGCGGCTTCGAAACGCCGGCCCGGCAGGATGTACCCGCGCTCGTCGGTGCGCAGCGTCGATACCGGATCGTTCGGATCGATGGCGCTGCGGTCGAATCGAAGATTGCGGAACGGCGGCTGCGTCTCGATCTCGACGAACCAATCGGTCTGCTCGTTCGCGAACGGGTTCTCCCAGAGAACGCGAAGCGCGAACTCGCAGATCAGCAGCGAGAAGACGAGGGTGATCCCGACCACGATGGCCGCGAGGGCCATGCGACTCGTCGGCTTCTCCTCGCCGGGACCGTCCTCAGGCATCGTCCGTGCGGCTCCGTCTCGATCGGTGCCGCTCAGAATAGCGTGTAGAGCAGCGGCGCGGCCGCCTTCCCGCCGAGGATGACGAGCCCGGTGAGCAGGAGCACCACGACCAGCGGAACGATCCAGTAGATCCGATTCTGGCGCGCGAAATCGACCAGCTCTCGAGAGAGCTTCACGCTGCCCTTCAGCTTCCCCATCCGTGCTCCCTCCGGACCCATCGGTCCCGCATCAATCGAGCTTCAAGCCGTCCCGCCAGTCGGTGGACTCCTGCCAGGCCCGCTGCGCGGTCTTGTCGAGCAGGAACGGGCCGAGCACGAGGTGGTCCATCTCGGTGCGCATGAAGCACCGGTAGGCGTCCGCCGGCGTGCACACGATCGGTTCGCCGCGGACGTTGAAGCTCGTGTTGATCAGCACCGCGCAGCCGGTTCTCTGCTCGAAAGCCTCGAGCAGCGCGTGGTAGCGCGGGTTCGTCTCGCGGCTCACGGACTGCACCCTCGCGGAATGATCGACGTGCGTGATCGCCGGGAGATCCGAGCGCGGTCGATTCACCCAGTCGTGGAGGTCGAGCTCCCGCTCGTCGCCCTGCTTCGGCAGGCACCGCGAGGATTTCACCGGCGCGACGATCAGCATGTAGGGCGAGGGTCGGTCGAGCTCGAAGTAGTCGGAGACGCGCTCCTCGAGACAGGACGGCGCAAACGGACGAAAGCTCTCGCGGAACTTGATCTTCAGATTCAGCACCGACTGCATCTTCGGCGAGCGTGGATCACCGATGATCGAACGATTGCCGAGCGCGCGCGGACCGAACTCCATGCGCCCGTGGAAGAGGCCGACCACGCCTTCCTCGGCCACGAGCCCGGCGATCGTGGGCGCCCACTCGGCGTCGGAGAGCTCGCGATACACGCCGCCGGTCGCGTCGAGGTACTCGCGAATCTGGTCGGCCGAGAATTCGGGGCCGAGGTACGAACCGTTCATCGAGTCCCTGTGGCCATCCGTCGTGCGAGGGTTGCCGAGCTCGTTGTACCAGACGGTGAGCGCGGCGCCGATCGCCCCACCCGCATCGCCCGCGGCCGGTTGGATCCAGAGGTCGTCGAAGATGCCGGACCGCAGGATCTCGCCGTTCGCGACGCAGTTGAGCGCCACGCCGCCCGCCATGCACAAGCGCGGCTTGCCGCTGACCTCGCGCGCGTGGCGCGCCATCCGGAGCACGATCTCCTCCGTCACCTCCTGGATCGACTTCGCGATGTCCATCTCGCGGCGCGTGATCGGCGACTCGGGCTGGCGCGCCGGGCCCTCGAAGAGATCCGCGAAGCGATCGGACGTCATCTGGAGTCCGTCGAGGTAGCCGAAGTAGTCCATGTTGAGCCGGAAGGAGCCGTCGGCCTTCAGGTCGAGAAGCTCCCTTCGGATCACGTCGGTGAATCGGCCGTCGCCGTACGGCGCCAGACCCATGAGCTTGTACTCGCCGGAGTTCACCGTGAAGCCCGTGTAGTAGGTGAAGGCCGAGTAGAGCAGACCGAGCGAGTGGGGGAAATCGAGCTCGCGCACGAGCGCGAGCTTCGAGCCCTCGCCGACGCCGATCGTCGCCGTCGCCCATTCGCCAACCCCGTCCACCGTCAGGACCGCCGCCTCGGGAAAGGGCGACGGATAGAACGCGCTCGCCGCGTGTGACTCGTGATGCTCGGGGAAGTAGATCGCTTCCGGCGCGCGGACACCGCACTTCTCGAGTGACTCCTCGATTCGGGGCTCCATCCAGAGCTTCTCGTCGAGCCAGGTCGGGATTGCGCGCATGTACTGGGTGAGGCCACGCGGAGCGGTCGATAGATACGTCTCGAGGATGCGGTGGAACTTGAGCAGCGGCTTGTCGTAGAAGGCGACCGCGTCGATCCGGCCATCCTTCACGCCGGCCTCCGCGAGGCAGTAGCGAACGGCATTCATCGGGAAGTCCTGATCGTGCTTCGTACGCGTGAAGCGCTCCTCCTGTGCGGCGGCGACGATGACGCCGTCCTCCACCAGACACGCCGCGGAGTCGTGGTAGAAGCAGCTGAGTCCGAGGATGCGCATGCTCAGAACTGCCGAGACCGCGAGGCCGACGCCACGATGCCCTGCGTGCGATCCGACCAGTAGGACGATGCGGACGGTTCGTAGAATCGCTTCATCGAGTCCCGCCGACCGCGTCGGAACGACAATCCGAACGGAACGAAGAAGAGATAGAAGACGAGCGGAAGCGTCAACCAGCTGATCGCTTGTCCGACGCCGCGCCCGAGCGCGAGCATGCCGCGATCGATGGCGGCGAAGAGGCCGGTCGGCGAGAGCAGTGCGGCGAGCAGGATCAGGCTCGCGACGCCGACGATGAAGAGCCCGAGCGGGCGCGACACGAAGCCGAGAACCAGGGCGCCGACGCCCAAGCCGATCATCCCCTGCAGCGCACCGCGCAGCCGCAGGCGAGCGGCCTCGGGCGGAGCCGCGGTCGTCGGTCCGGGCTCGCGCCAGTTCCAGACGATGGCGGCCGCCTCCGGTCGCCCCGGGCGGGGCTCTCGTTGCTCGCGCATGTCTCGCAGATCTCCCTCTGGGGAACTCGTTCGCGCCGAGTGTGGCATCGGTCGCGCGGCGGGGAAAGCGGGGCCCGAGCGCGACGCTCAGACTCCGAAGTACTCCCGATACCACGCCACGAAGTTGCGCACGCCCGTCTCCACGCTCGTGGCCGGCCGATAGCCCACGTCGGCCACGAGATCGCTGACGTCGGCCTCCGTGTCGGGAACGTCACCCGGCTGCAGCGGCAGCATCACCATCTTCGCCTTCCGGCCCAGACACTCCTCGAGAACCTCGATGTAGCGGAGCAGCTGAACGGGTTCTTGATTCCCGATGTTGTAGATGCGGTACGGCGCCGGACTCGTCGCGGGATCGGGCGAGGTCCCCTGCCAGCGTGGATTGGGCGCAGCAACGCGATCGAGCGTGCGGATCACGCCCTCGACGACGTCGTCGACGTAGGTGAAGTCGCGCTTGTGGTGTCCGTGGTTGAAGACCTGGATCGGCTCTCCGGCGAGGATCGCCTTCGTGAACAGGAAGAGCGCCATGTCGGGGCGCCCCCAGGGACCGTACACCGTGAAGAAGCGCAGTCCCGTGCAGGCGAAGCGGAAGAGGTGCGCATAGCTGTGCGCCATCATCTCGTTGGCTTTCTTCGTCGCCGCGTAGAGGGTGAGCGGGTGCTCCGTGCCGTTGTGCACCGAGAACGGCATGTTCGTGTTCGCACCGTAGACCGAGCTCGTCGACGCGAAGACGAGGTGCTCGACGTCGTGATGGCGGCAGCCCTCGAGTACGTGCAGAAAGCCGGTCACGTTGCTCGACACGTAGATGTGCGGGTTCTCCATCGCGTAGCGGACACCCGCCTGGGCGGCGAGGCTGACGACGCGCCGGGGCGCATGCTCGGCGAAGACCTTCTCGATCGCACCACGGTCGGCGAGATCGGCGTGCACGTGTCGATAGCGGGGATGGTCGAGGTGCCGCGCGAGGCGCGCCTTCTTCAGCTTCACGTCGTAGTAGTCGTTGAGGTTGTCGATCCCGACGACCTCGTCGCCGCGCTCGAGCAGGCGCAGCGTCACCGCCGAGCCGACGAATCCGGCGCTGCCGGTCACGAGGATCTTCACGCCGCGGACCTCAGAGCCTTCCGTCCACCGCGTCGCGCGGAAGAACCGACTTCACGTCGTACAGGATCGAGATCGGGCGACCGAGGGCGCGGACGCCGGCGGCGCCGAGCTCCGCGAACTGACGGTGCGCGACCGCGAGGATCACGGCGTCGTAGGCACCCGGCTCGGGCGCGGACACGGTGGAGATGCCGTACTCGTGCTGCGCCTCCGCCGGGTCGATCCAGGGATCGTGCACGTCGACCTGCACGTGGTACTGGCGAAGCTCGTCGACGATGTCGACCACGCGGGTGTTGCGAACGTCGGGGCAATTCTCCTTGAAGGCGAGTCCGAGGATCAGCACGCGCGCACCGACCAGGCTGATGCCGCGCTTCGCCATCAACCGGACGACCTGATCGGCGACGTAGGCCCCCATTCCGTCGTTGATGCGGCGGCCCGCGAGGATCACCTCGGGGTGGTAGCCGATCTCCTGCGCTTTGTGCGTCAGGTAGTAGGGATCGACGCCGATGCAGTGACCACCGACGAGGCCGGGTCGAAACGGCAGGAAGTTCCACTTCGTCCCCGCGGCTTCGAGGACGTCGAGGGTGTCGATCCCGAGGCGATTGAAGATCAACGCGAGCTCGTTGATCAGTGCGATGTTCAGGTCGCGCTGCGTGTTCTCGATCACCTTCGCGGCCTCGGCGACCTTGATCGAGCTCGCCTTGTGCGTGCCCGCCGTGATGATCGATCCGTACAGGCGATCGACGAAGTCCGCGGTCTCGGGCGTGGAGCCCGACGTGACCTTCTTGATCGTCGAGATGCGGTGCTGCTTGTCACCCGGGTTGATGCGCTCGGGGCTGTAGCCGCAGAAGAAATCCACGTTGAACTTCAGGCCCGACACGCGCTCCAGGATCGGGACGCAGACCTCTTCGGTGGCACCGGGGTAGACGGTCGATTCGTAGACCACGACGTTTCCCGGGGAGAGACACCGTCCGACGGTCTCGCTCGCGCGAACGAGCGGCGTCAGGTCGGGCCGCTTCGCGGAGTCGACCGGGGTCGGCACCGTCACGATGAAGACCTCGCACGCTGCGAGATCGCCGGCCTCGTCGCTGAAGCGCAGCATTCGAGCCGACTCGAGCTCGGATGGAGACACTTCGAGCGTGTGGTCTCGCATTTCGCGGAGCTCCGAGATGCGCGCCCGGTCGATGTCGAACCCGATCGTGGCGAAGTGCTTTCCGAACTCCGCCGCGAGCGGCAACCCGACGTATCCGAGGCCGATCACGGCCAGCTTCGTCTCTTCGAGCCGCTTCACAATCCCAGATCCCACGCGTACCGGAATCCGAGGCCGATCGTGATCCTGTCCTGATCGTCGGTCTCGAGATCCACTCCGCTCCCGAGAAGTTGATCGGTCGTCGAGTGATAGTAGCGTCCGATCAGATACGCATTCAGCTGTCGGCGAAGCTGCCAGTCGAGCCGGGCCGTCAGCGTCGTGTAGGTGCGATCCTCCTGCGCCGAGCCGCCGAAGCACTGATAGATCGGAACGTCGACGCCGGCAAACTGTGGATGAGGCACCGTGCCGACGATGCTCGCCGTGCCGCCGTAGTAGCAGCTGGTGCTCTCCGTCGTCGGCGAGGTGGGGAAGACGCTCGCGGCATAGCTCGGGATCTCGTCGGTGACCGAGCCGTACAGCTGGTAGCTCCCGGAGACCGTCAGCATGACGCGCTCGGCGAGCCGGTGCGTCAGCGAGAGCGTGAACGCGTCGATGTCGAAGTTCGTCCGGCCGGTGCCGCCGGTCGAGCGCGTGTCCCGGTCGTAGGAGAGCCGGACCAGGCTGCGCTCGAAGGCGCGCTGGATCGCGATCGAACCGATCAGCCCCGTCCCGCTCCCGGAGAAACTCCGCTCGTCGAGCGCGACGCGCTCCTGCTGCGGACAGTCGAACGGGATTCCGAAAATGGTGCAGACGGCCATGAACCCGATTCCACCGCTCTGCGGCGCGTCGTTCTGGGTCGAGTCGATCGTTCGCGCGCCGATCGAGAGCGACGTGGACCAGACCGGCGACCAGTTTCGGTTCCAGCTCAACCTTGCCGCCCAGATCTCGGAATCGTTCGACCCCGTTCCCAGGTCCTGGTACGAGGTGCTGTCGCCATCGACTCCCAAGCTGACGTCGTCACGCGCCGTGAGCTGGTACGTGAGCACCGCCCGAGCGTCCCAGAGGCTGCGATCGCGGTACTCGCCGTTCGAGCTGTCGATCGCGTTCTGGGAATCGCCGACGCTCGTACCGACGCGTTCGAAGTTCAGGCGCCCCATGCCGCCCTCGATCCGCAGCGCCGTGCGCGGCGTGAGCAGGTACTGGAACCCGCCTCCGATGTCGTCCCGGGCCCATGCAGGCAGCTCCTCGAGCAGGATATCGCCCAGCGAACCGGGAGGCTCGTCGCTCCCGGTGTCGTCGCGGATCTCGTCGTAGCCGGAGGAGTAGTCCACCTGTCCGTTTCCGAAGAAGGTCAGACGCGGGGTCAGCTTGCGTTCGAAGTTCCCGCGTGCGCCGGTGTCGATGCCGGAGAGCGTCGACTCGTTCCAGACACTCCGCCCGACCGCGGTCACTCCCAGGCGCGCAAAACCGAGCTCTCCTTTGTTCTCGATCCAGAGCCCCGGCCTGAAGGTCGTGACCGGGCTTTCCTTCTCGTTGGTCGAGTAGTTGTAGACGTTCGAGTCCCAGCCCTGCTCCAGGTCGAACATCGGGCGCAGGACGGTCTTGTCCGCGGCGCGCACCGCTCCGGGTGCACACACAACTGCGACGAGCGCGAGAGCGAGTCTAGCGCCAGAAAGCGCGTTCTTCGGGTACGACAATCGTGTCTCCAGGGAGCAGGAGTATGTTCTGCGAGAGGTCCTTGCCGTCGATGAAGTGGTCGTAGTCGAAGTTGAACTCGGCGGCGCCACCGCCCTGGTTGCGGATCACCTTGACCCGGGCCCGGCCGGCGAAGGGGTTGAACCCACCGGCGAGCGCGATCGCGTCGAGCACGCGCATGTCGGGCTGCATCTGGATCGGACCCTCGCGCGAGACCTCGCCGATGATGTAGACGAGCTTCGATCCGACGCTCGCGACGACGACGGTCACGACGGGAGCGGTGAGGAACTCCGTCAGTCGCTCGGTGATGTCCGCCTTGAGCTCGAGTGGAGTGCGCCCGGCCGCCTGCACGTCGTCGATCAACGGGACGGAGATCTTTCCGTCGAGCCGGACCTCGACTCTCGCGAGCGAGAGCTCCGGCTCGCGCCAGACGACGATCGCGAGCGTGTCCCTCGGCCCGATCACGTAGGACTCCGTCACCTCGACCGCTTGCGTCTCGAGCTGCGCCGCGCTCGGCAGCTCGCGCGCCGTGCCCGCGCAGGCCGCGAGCGCGAGCGCGACGAGCGACGCGACGATGGGTCTTCCGGGGGTGCGATTCGCGATCATCGATGTCGTCCTTCGGTTCGGGCTACGGCGCGTTCGCCAGGCCCGCGTCCTTCATCTTGTAGAGGAGGGCCTTGTAGCTGATCTGCAGGATCTCCGCGGCCTCCTTGCGGTTCCAGCGGGTCCGCTCGAGCACCTTCGCGATCAATCTCGCCTCGGCGACCTGAGCGGCGTCGCGGCCGACCTGCTTCAGGCTGACGCGATCCGTCTCGCCGGCGAGAAAGCGCTCGAGGTCGGTGGCCGACGCGTCGGGAGCGGGAGCGGGCAGTGGGGTGCGGATCGCGCGCGCGCGAAGCTCGGCGATCACAGGCTTCACCGAATCGAGCACGACCACGCGCTTCACCACGTTCTCGAGCTCGCGGATGTTCCCCGGCCAGTCGTAGCCCAGGAGGGTTTCGCGAAGCTCGGCGGGCACCGCCTTCGGGTCCTTTCCGTACTCGCGCGCATAGCGCTCGAAGAAGAGGTCGGTGAGGAACGGGATCTCCTCTCGTCGCTCTCGGAGCGGAGGGAGTGCGATGGTCACGACGTTCAGTCGGAAGAAGAGATCCGCACGAAACGTGCTGTCGCGAACCGCGGTCTCGAGGTTCCGATTCGAGGCCGCGATCACGCGCGCATCGACGGAGATGTCGGTCTCACCACCGAGCCGGGAGAAGTGCCCGTCCTGGAGTACCTGCAGGAGCTTCGCCTGCAGGTTCGGGTGCACTTCGCTGATCTCGTCGAGGAAGATCGTTCCGCCGTCCGAGAGCTCGAACTTGCCGAGCCTGCGTTTCTCGGCGCCCGTGAACGCGCCGCGTTCGTAGCCGAAGAGCTCGCTCTCGAGCAGCTCGGAGGGAAGCGCTGCGCAATTCACCTTGACGAACGCGCGCCGCGAACGAGTCGAGCGCGCGTGGAGCGTTCGCGCGACGAGTTCCTTGCCGGTTCCGCTCTCGCCGCGAATCAGGACGGTGATGTCGGTGTCGGCGACCTGGTCGATCATCTCCTCGACGAGACGCATCTTGGGACTCCGGCCGGCGAAGATGATGCCCGACGTACCGGCACACGCCGCGGTGTAGCTCCGCTCGCGCAGCGACTCGGTTCGATCCGGCGCTTCGTGCGGTCGCAGGGCCTTCGCGAACGCGGCCTCGAGCTCCTTTGCTTCGATCGGCTTGCACAGAAAGTCGTTCGCTCCGTGTTTCACCGCGAGCGCGATCGCGCGCGTATCGGCGATTCCCGAAAGCATGATCACCGGCACGCTCGCCGAGAGCTCTCGCAGTTTGCGAAGCGTCGCCAGGCCATCCATTCCCGGCATCGACAGGTCGAGCGTCACGAGATCGGGCGCGCGGAGGCGAAAGATCTCCAGGGCTTCCTCGCCCGATCTCGCGCACTCGACGGTGTGACCCTGCTCGATCGCAAAGCTGGAGAGCCAGGCGCACATGCCCGGGTCGTCGTCGATGATCAGTAGCTTCGGGTGCGATTTCATAGGGGGGATCGGGCTTCGGCTTCGTCGCCGGCAGCCGACGAGCGTTGCGACAAGCGTGCCAAGTCTGCGAACGTGACCGACGGGCGGGGGAACGGCGCTCGCGGCGATCGGCGCCCCTCAGGGTACCGGACTTCCGAAAAGGAGTCGCTCGCGACTCTCACGCAACTCGTGCGCAGCTTCGCGCGCTCTTCGATTCGAAGCGGGCCAGCGAGCATGGTAGCTTCGACTCGATGTCGCGACGCGTCGAGAAGCCTTGGGGCTACGAGGAGATCTGGGTCGAGACTCCTCGCTATCTCGGCAAGATCCTGGCCATCCGCGCGGGGCATCGACTCTCGCTGCAACTCCATCGCGAGAAGGACGAGGCCATCTACGTGCTGCACGGGACGCTTCGGCTCACGCTCGAAAACGACGCCGGGGAGCTCGAGGTCCGAGAGCTCGGTCCGGGCGCGAGCTCGCGCATCACGCCCGGACGCCGTCATCGTTTCGAAGCCGTCTCCGATTGCGAGCTCTGCGAGGTCTCGACCCCCGAGCTCGACGACGTGGTCCGGCTTCAGGATGACTACGGCCGCGTGCCCGGCTCGGGCCGGATGTAGGCGCGCACCGACGACGATCGAGCCGGGACGATCGCGGATCGATCTGCGAATCGCCGCCATCGACCGGCCAACATCGGCGCGGCTTCGGGGGCGTCCTCTTCCGCGAAACGCTCGACACAGGCGCGCGCGGCCAACGCGTACAGGACCCAGAACTGCGCCGAGATCTGACTCACGTGCAGGATGCCCGAATGCGAGAGGTTGGCGACCAGGTTGTGCGTCGCCGCCGCCAACAACACCGCTCCGAGCAGGTACTCCTTCGAGTCGGAGCGCCAGAGCACGCGTCCGCAGCGGTACACTCCCCAGATCAGCCAGGCCAACATGCCCAGACCGATCAACCCCATCTCGGCTCCGAACTGCACGATCAGATTGTGGGCCTCCTTTCGGTGGTGCATTCCGTACTTCGCTCCGAACTCGGGTGTGCGGAAATGGAAGGCATTCAGACCGTGGCCCCAGACGGGAGAGGTGGTAAACATGTCGAGGCCGATTCGCGCGAAGGCGAGCCGCGACCCGGTCGAACCATCGACACTGATCGACCCGGGTACCAAGTAGACGTTCGCCCCGGTCGTCGTCGTCCACTCGATTCGCTCGCGCACGATCTCCGGCAGGAGTGGCAGGCCCACCGCGACCAGGATCGCCATCGTCGCGACCGAAACCGCGAGCAGCTTGCGATTGACGAGCAGGAGAAAGACGCCGTGGGCGGCAAAGAACGCGAGCCAGTTCCCTCGCGACAGGCTGACCACCATCGCCACGGCGGCGAGTCCATAGGTTGCGGCCGCAAAGACGCGCAGACCGCGACCGTGCTCGCGCCCGCGCATGAGGAGGTAGAGCGGTACGAACATCATCGGGCCGACCGACTCCGCCAGTCCGTTCGCATTGGCGATGAACCCGCCCGCGCGCTCGCGGCCAACGAGGATGCGCGGGTTGATGTGGAAGACGAAATCGAGAACTCCCGCGACACTCGACAGAAAGAGCGCGATGCAGAGCGCGACCAGCACTCGTTGCCGGTCCTCGGGGCTCTGAAGCCACCAGTAGACGACGAAGAAGAGCAATATCGTGAAGGTCATGCTCTTCGCTTGCTTGAAAATGAACCAGACGGCGGCGCTGCCATCGACGGCTTGTAGACCCCTGGCCCAGGGAATCGAAAGGACAAAGGCGATCAGCATGACCACCGCGAACGCGATCACCGGGGCCGAGTAGCGCAGAGGCGGAAGTCGTGCGCCGAAGCGAAGCACCGTGACCGCGAACGCGACACCGATCAGGATCGTCTCGGTGTTCATGCCCGGAACGGGCAGGCGAGGCGCCCACGGATCCATCGGAAAGATCGCGACCAGTAGCGCGATGCCCCAGACCGGCCGCCAGAACAGCGTCGCGACGGCGACGAGCACGAGTGCGCTGTACGGGTACTGAAGATGCTCGAGCATCGCGTGTTCAGCCGGCCGCGCGCCGGCTGACCTCCTCGTGGTGGTCCGGAGTCGCGACGGCTTCGGCCTGGCTTCGCACCTCGAGCTCCAGGTCGCGCCGCAAGGCCCGGCGTTCGAGCGCTCGCAGCGCCGCGAAGCCGACGAAGATCAGGGCCAGGAACAACCCCCAGCGCAGAGTCGAGGAAATGCCGCGCGTGCCCAAGCCGACCGCCGCGCATCCGATGCAGACCGAGTACAGGACCACGAGTGACTCGCCGACCGAGAGCCCGTTGCGAAGCAGGAGGTGGTGAAGGTGTCCTCGGTCCGCGAGCGTGACCGCGCGAATCATCTCACCCGGCCGCAGACCCTCGGCTCCTCGGGTTCGAAGGTGCAGGAGTCCTCGCCGGAGCACGGCGAGGATGGGATCGAGCAGCGGCAGTCCGAGCACCAGCAACGGAACGATCAGCGCGACGGCGGCCGGGGACTTCTGGTACGAGGCCATCGCGAGCACCGCGGTCATGTACCCGATCGAGAGTGCCCCGGCATCGCCGAGAAAGATGCGCGCCGGAGGCAGATTGAAGCGCAGGAACCCGGCCAACGCCCCCGACAGCGCGAGCGCCGCGATCACCGGCACCGTCGCACCGTTCTGGTTCGCGAGCAGAAAGACCGTGAGCGCGGTGATCACCGAGACCCCAGCGGCCAATCCGTCGATCCCGTCGATCAGGTTGAAGGCGTTGGCGACGATCACGATCCAGGCGATCGTCACCACGAACGAGACCGGTGCGGCCGCGGTCAGCAGCAGCTCGAACGGCAGCTCGATCGCTCCGACGCGAAACCCCAGGGCCCAGGTGAGTGCGGCAATCGCGATCTGGCCCGCGAGCTTGGTCATCGGCCGCATGTCGTACAGGTCGTCCCAGGTGCCGAGCGCGACCATCAACAGCGCGCCCAGGCCGAGCGCACCCAGCGACGCGTGGCCGAAGAGCGCGCTGCGAACCGGCTCCACGAAGATCGAGAGCGCGAGGAGTCCGAGCACGATCGAGCCGAAGACGGCGACGCCGCCGAGGAGCGCCACCGGTTCCTTGTGCGCCTTGCGTGCCGTCGGGTGGTCGAGATATCCGCGAGCCTGCGCGAACCGGATCACCGCAGGCGTCAGCGCCAGCGCCAACAACCACGGAACGATCAGAATCGCTGCAAATACCACCATCGTGCCATCGCCTTCGGCTGCGGGCCCCGTCGATCAGCTCTTGCCGTAGCCATAAGCGCCGGCGAACGGAACCTCGCTGCTGCTGCAGCGGCTCAGAACGACGCCCATCATCTTGCTCGCATCGAGTCGCTCGAGCGCCGACTCGACCTCGTCGCGCGGCGCGATTCCCGCGCCGACGACGAAGAGCGCCGCGTCGCAGAGATCCACCAGGGTGACCGTGTCGGGCAGCCCGAGGACCGGCGGCGCGTCGAAGATCACCGTGGGAAAGCGGGTGTGGAGCTCCGCGACCAGATCGAGCATCGCGCGGGACGCGAGCAGCTCGGAAGGTGCGGTCGGCAACGCACGGACCGGCAGGATCATGAGCCGCGTGTCGGGTACCGAGATCAAGGCCTCGTCGAGCTTTGCGTCGCCCTCGAGCACCTCCGCGAGGCCATAGGGTCCGGCCCCCCGGAAGATGTCGTGTACACGCGGCGTACGCAGATCTGCGTCGACCAGGCAGGTGAGTCCCTCGCGCTCCAATCCGAAGCCGAGCGCGAGATTGGCCGCGGTCGTCGTCTTGCCTTCGCCGGGACGCGTCGACGTGATCACGATGCTGCGCAGCTCACGCGTGCGGCGCAGTGACTGAATGCGCGCACGCAGCGTGCGGTACTCCTCGGACAAGGTCGCCTCGCCGAGCGCGATCGGCGTCTCGGGCCGAGTCGGCTCCGGCCGCTTCGCCTTGCGACGCGGAAACCAGCGCCGGGGCTTCGCGGGCGCGCGGGGCACGTCGACCTCGATCGGCGCGCTCCGGACCTCGATCTCCGGCTCGGCGTCGATCTCGGTTTCGATCTCGACCGAGGGAGGTGCGCCGCGGCGCATCTCCTCGGCCTTCCGGAGCGCATCGTGAATCTTGCCCATGAAAGATCCTCCCTGGACCTAGAGCTCGGCTGCGGGTTCGAACCCACGCCGACGCAGCAGCCGTCGCAGAAAACCGGGTTTGCTCTCGCGCGCGCTGCCGTCGCGACCTCGCGCTTGTGGAATCTCCAGGGCGCCCTCGACGAGCTCGAGATCTCGCGCCGCAGCCTCGACCATCTCTGCGGAAACGCGCTTCGACTGGCGCGAGAACGCGACGATCAGTGCGTTGTCGCAGAGCACGTTGATCACGCGCGGAATCCCGTGCGAGAAGCGATACACCGCGCGCTCCGCGGCCGCGGTGAAGACGTCGCCGCGCGGATGGCCCGCCACCGTCTGGCGCTCGCGGATGTAGGCTGCGGTCTCCTGCATGTGCAGGGGGCGGATCGAGTGGCGCAGCTCGACGCGCTGCCGCAGCTGGCGGAGCTGCGGTTGGGCGAGTTTCTCTGCCAGCTCCGGCTGACCGACGAGCATGATCTGGAGCAGCTTCGACTGCGGCGTCTCGAGGTTCGAGAGCATGCGGATCTCTTCGAGCAGCGCCTCGGAGAGATTCTGCGCCTCGTCGACGATCAAGAGCGTCTTCAAGCCCTGCTCGAGTCGATCGATCAGATGGCGGTTCAAGCGCGAGAGCGCGGCGCTCTTTCGGAAGGGCTCGACGGGCTCGATCTCGAGCTCGTCGAGCAGCGTCACGAACAGGTCCTCGACCTCGAGCGAAGTGTTGAAGATGAACGCGGTCTGCACGTTCGACTCGAGCCGCTCGAGGAGCGCATTCAGGATCGTCGTCTTGCCCGTCCCGACCTCGCCGGTGAGGGTGATGAAGCCCTTCCGCTCCTGCACCGCGTAGACGAGCGTCGCCAGCGCCTCCGCGTGCCCCTCCGACATGAAGAGGAAGCGCGGATCCGGGTTCACGCGGAACGGATCCGAGGCGAATTCGAAGAAGGCGTTATACACGCGCGGCTCCGAAGCGAAGCAGGCGGAAGCGTCCCGCCGGCCGTGCCGCCATCGCCACCTCGGGCACCGCCGCGAGCACGGGAAGACCGAGCGAGTTCTGCAGGTCCACCACGCTGTGGAAGCTCCGGTCGCTCATCTCGCGGAGCACGAGCAGTCCGAGTCCGAACATCATGCCGAGCAGCGTTCCCGCCGTGAACCAGACCGGGCGGTTCGGGCTGATCGGCGCGGTCGGGATCTCGGCCGACTCCACCACCCGGAATCGCTCGCCCTTGTTGTTGGTCTCGATCGTCTTGCCGATCTCGGCATCGACCTGCTTGAGCTGCAGCGTGCGAATCGACTCGTTGATGTTCTTGTACTGCTGCTCGAGGTGGTCGAGCTCGGCGGCGCGCCGCGGCGTGTTCTCGATGCGCTGCTCGTACTCGGCGATGTCGGCCTTGAGCCGCTCCACCTCGCCCGCGAGCACCTTCGCGGAGACCTCGTAGTCGCGCAGCTTGTCGCGCATGGCGAGCTCTTCCTTGGAGGCCGGCGCCGCCTGGTCCTGGTTCTCGGCGATCAGATCGTCGAGCTGCACGATCTCGGCGCGCACGTGGATGATGTCCGGGTGCTTCTCGGTCTTGCCCTGCGCCAGCTGCCGGTTCAGCTCGATGATGAGCGTGCGCTTGCGCAGGCCCGGGTCGCTCTGATCGGAGGTGGTGGCGAGGCGCATCTCGGTGAGCGACTCGGTCAGAAGTCGATGCTGATCGCGCGCCTCCTCGAGCTTGGCCTCGGTTCCGGCCAGATCGAAGCGGTTGCGCTCCAAGCGGTCGCGATTCAGGAGCAGCTGCTCGGGCAGCTCGCCCTGGAAGTTCTCCTTGTAGTCCGTGATCTGGCGGGCGACGTCGGCGAGGCTCGCGCGCGCCTTCTGGAGCTGCTGGTCGAAGAACTCCATGGTGCCGTCGGCCAGGCTCGTGCGATCACGGAGGTTGGCCGAGATGAAGTCGCGCGCGAGTCGGTTGGAGACCTCGGCGGCGATCTTCGGATTCGAGAAGCGGAACGCGACCCGGAACGAGTTCAGCTCGATCGGCTTGCGCGGATCGACGATCGCCGGCGGAAGGGGCGCGATCGAAATCCGCTGGCGCATCTCCTCGACCTGGACCTCGCGCGCGGTGGTCTCGCCCGCGAAGAGGTTGAAGTCGGTGATGATGCTCGAGAGGCTGTCTCGTGCGAGCAGCTGAAGCTTCAGGTTCTCGTACCGCGTCTCGGTGTCCGACGCGATCGTGTTCGGCGCGAGCTTGTCCGGAATGACGGGAGGCTCGACGGTGACCGTCGCGACCGCCTCGTATTCCGCGGGCAGCGTCAGCGCCAGCACCAGCGAGGCCACCACCCCGATCGCCATCGGGACGATGAACCACCACCGCCGGCGGCGAAGTACCCCATAGATGTCGCCGAGACTCAACCCGGCTTCGTTGCGCGTGTCCCTGGCGGCCATTCTTACGTCCTCTCTCTCCCAAGCGCGGATCGCGCTCTCGTGGGTCGAGACAAACGGCAGCCCCTGGTCTCGATCCCAGGGACGCCCGGGTCGGGCATCATGCCACAAGCGTGCCAAGAGCCCGGATGCCCAAAGCGCCCGGTGCGGGGGGAGGTGGGAAGATGCCTACATATTACGGGAAGCGCACGTACGTCGGCGAGGGGGGCGGCGGCCGGCAGCTCATTCGCCGAGCCCGCACTCCTTGATCTTCTGGAGCAGGGTCTTGTACGAGACCTCCAGGATCCGGGCCGCCTTCTTGCGGTTCCAGTTGGTCTGGGAGAGGACCCGTTTGAGAGCCTCTCGTTCGGCGTCGCGAGCGGCGCGGCGGCCGATGTCCCGGAGAGATACGGCGCCGGAATCGTCCTCGACGTCCGCCGAAGCGGCCGCCGGGCGGGGACGCTGCTCGGGCGTGGCGATCGGCGGGGGGGCGCCGAAGATCTCGTCTGCGATCGCATCTTCGTTCTGTAGGACGACGATGCGCTTCACCATGTTCTCGAGCTCGCGGACGTTGCCGGGCCATCGGTAGGCGAGGAAGCCGCGCATCAGCCGGTCCGAGATCGGGTTCTTCTGGCGACCGTATTTCGCGCTGTACATCTCGAGGAAGTGCTCGACCAGAACGGGAATCTCCTCCTTGCGTTCACGCAGCGGAGGCACGCAGACGTTCACGACGTTCAGCCGGTAGTACAGGTCCTCGCGAAAGGTGCCCTGACGGACCATGTCTTCGAGGTTGCGATTGGTTGCCGCCAGGACTCGCACGTCCACCCGAACGTCCACGTCGCCGCCGAGCCGCGAGAACTCCCCGTCCTGGAGGACCTGAAGCAGCTTGGCCTGGAGCTTCGGGCTCATCTCCGCGATCTCGTCGAGGAACATCGTACCGCCGCTGGCGACCTCGAACTTGCCGGCCTTCCGCGACGAGGCTCCCGTGAAGGCGCCGCGCTCGTAGCCGAAGAGCTCGCTCTCGAGCAGCTCCTCGGGAAGCGCCGCGCAGTTCACCTTCACGAAGCGCTGGTCGCGACGGGTCGAGAACTCGTGCGTGGTGCGCGCGACGACTTCCTTGCCCACGCCGCTCTCGCCGTGGATCAGGATCGTGACGTCGGCATCGGAGACCTGCTCGAGGATGTCGCGGATGCGCGTCATCTTCTCGGAGGCCCAGAGAAAGCTCGCGCGCTCGTGCGCTTCGTGCACGCGCAGTCGGTCGCGAAGGTCTTCGCGCTCGCCTTTCAGGTTCTCGACCTCGAGAACCTTCTTCAGCGCGATTTCGAGCTCTTCCTCCTCGAACGGCTTGTTGATGTAGTCCGCCGCCCCGAGGTTCATCGCATCGACGACCGTGCCCGCCTTTCCGACGACGGAGAGCATGATCACCGGGACCTCGGGCATCAGCTGCTTGATCTTGCGTAGCGTCTCGATCCCGTCGATGCCGGGCATCATGACGTCGAGCACCACCACGTCCGGGCGTGCGCCTCCGTTCAAGAGCGCCATCGCCTTGATCCCGTCCTCTGCGACCAGGACGTCGTAGCCCTTCATGGGCAGCAGGTTCTTCAAGTAGGTGCGGATCACCTCGGCGTCGTCGACGACGAGAATCTGCTTGCGCTGTGGCACCGTCCGTGGCGTTCCGGGTCGAGTCATCGATGTCCCCTATTTCTCGCTCGGGAGCGTCACGCGGAAGAACCCGTGACCGAGGTCCGGTACGGCCTCGATCCGGCCGCGGTGGGCGCTGACGATGCGCCGACAGATCGCCAGCCCGAGGCCGACGCCGCCGGACGCGACACCGACGGAAGCGTGCCCCTGGACGAAGGCGCCGAAGATCCGCTCGACGTCGGCTTGCGAAACACCGGGGCCCTGATCGGAGACGGCGACCTGAAGGACCGTGCCCCCGTCGAGCTCCGCGAGATCCGTCGTCAGGCGGACGAGGCTGCCGGTCGGCGCGTAGGCCGCGGCATTCGCGAGCAGATTGACGAAGACCTGCTCGAGCCGATCGGGGTCGCCGATCAGGTCGTCGGGAATCGCGCCGAACTCGCGCTCGACCGAGACGCCGCGATCGGCGAGCAGCGGCTGCGCGGTTCGCAGCGCGAGCTCGAGCACCTCGTGCATCCGCAGGGGCTTGCGAACGCTCGGGAGCGCCTCGCCCTCGCGCGCGAGCTCGAGCAGATTGTCGAGCAGCGGGCCGATCCGTTCGATCGCGCGGCGCGCCTCGCGCACGAAGCTCCAGTGCTCGGGTTCGAGCAGGCGATCGCGTTCACCGGCGAGCCAACGCAGGTAGCCGCGCACCGCCGTCACCGCCGTGCGGATCTCGTGTTCGATCATGCCCACCTGCTCACCGCGAAGCGATTCGTCCGCTCTCGCGCCGGAGTCGGGCGCGAGCGCAGCTCGTTCGCGCTCGTCGCCGAGATCGCTCGCGAGTCGCCAGATCTCGCGCTCGAGCCGGCTCTCCCGCTCTCGGTCGAGCACGAGCCAGAGCTCGTCGGAAACGCGTCGCAGCGAGACCGAGCGCAACCGGCCTTGCAGGTCGCGAAGCTGAAATCCGTCGCCCGGCTCGAGCCGCGCGAGCGGGCGATCCCCGGGATCGACGAAGAGCTCCGCGAGCGCGCGGCCCGGGAGTTCGTCGGCCGGCAGGCCCGCCATGCGCGCGAATGCCGCGCTCGCGGTCGCGATCCGGCCACCGGATACGCGCAGCAAACCGTGATCGAGAGCGTGCAAGAGCGGCCCGATTTCATCCGAAGAGACGAGTGGAGTGTCGGAGATCATCGCGCTCCTCTTCGGCATTCTGGGCGCTCAGCTTACCCAAAGGTGAACCTTTTCTTCTCACCTCGGGCGTCCCGGCGGCGCTGCTTCGCTCGGCTGGCGCCTCGAGGCGCGGCTGGGCATGATGGCTCGCGGTGGAGGACGCCAAGGCGACGCGGCTCGCTCGGCTACGGGAGCTCCGAGAGCAGCTCGAGCGACACAACTACCTCTACCACGTCCTCGACGATCCGCAGATCTCGGACGCCGAGTACGACCGGCTCTTTCGCGAGCTGCTCGGAGCTCGAGACCGCGAATCCCGAACTGGGTGACCCCCGACTCGCCCTCGCAGCGGATCGGGGGAGCGCCGGTCAGCGGCTTCCGGACGGTCGAGCATGCCATCGCGATGCTCTCGCTCGACAACGCGATGGATCCGGCCGAGGTCGAGGCCTTCGATGCGCGCGTGCGCCGGTACCTGGATGCATCCACGGAGCTCGCGTACACGGTCGAACCGAAGTACGACGGCGTCGCGATCGAGCTGGTCTACGAACAGGGTCGCTTCGTGCTCGGATCGACGCGCGGCGATGGCCGCGCGGGCGAAGACGTGAGCCACAACCTGCGAACGGTGCGCACCATCCCGTTGCGGCTGCTCGGCCAGGCCCCGCCGCCGCTTCTCGAAGTCCGAGGCGAGGTCCTGATGCCGCTCGCCGAGTTCGCACGGCTGAACGACGAGCGCCGCGCACAGGGCCTCGAGGTCTTCGCCAATCCGCGCAACTCGACCGCCGGAACCCTGCGCCAGCTCGACCCGAAGCTCGCCGCCGCGCGCCCGCTCGAGTTCTTCGTCCACGGCATCGGCCGGGGAGAGGAAGCGCTCGGCGTGAAATCGCAGAGCGAGCTCCTGGCCCGGCTGTCGGAGCTCGGGTTCCGCAGCGACGCGCGGCGCATCTCGTGCGTCGGCATCCGAGGCGCGCTCGACTTCCACGAGCGGCTCGAGCGCGCGCGCGACGCCCTGCCCTACGAGATCGACGGCAGCGTCGTGAAGGTCGACGACTTCGCGCTGCAGAAGCGGCTTGGAACACTGAATCGTTCCCCTCGCTGGGCGATCGCGTTCAAGTTCGCGCCGCGCCAGGAGACCACGCGCGTTCTCGACATCACGGCCTCCGTCGGACGCACGGGAACGCTGACGCCGGTCGCGGTGCTCGAGCCCGTGCGAATCGGCGGCGTCACCGTCGAGCACGCGACGCTGCACAACCAGGACGAGATCGACCGCCTCGACGTGCGCATCGGCGACACGGTCTTCATCGAGCGCGCCGGAGACGTGATTCCCAAGGTCGTGAAAGTCGTGCGCGAGCGCCGACCGCCCGACGCCGTCGGCGTACCGGCTGCCCGAACGCTGTCCGATCTGCGCCGAAGCCACCGTGCGCGAAGCGGACGCGGTCGCCCTGCGCTGCCCGAATCCGCACTGTCCCGCGAAGCTTCGCGAGCGCATTCGCCACTTCGTCGAGCCGCGACGCGCTCGATGTCGATGGTCTCGGCGAGAAGCTCGTCGATCAGCTCGTCGAGGCCGGGCTCGTCAAGCTCCCGTCGGACCTGTTCGGCCTCGAGGCCGCGAAGCTCGCCGCGCTCGATCGCATGGGCGAGAAGTCGGCGCAGAATCTGGTGGCCGCGCTGGAGCGCGCACGCGACGTCAGCGCTTCGCGATTCCTGTACGCGCTCGGAATCCGTCACGTCGGCGAACGTGTCGCGGCAGTGCTCGCACGGGCCTTCCCGGATCTGGCCAAGCTCGAGATCGCGACGAGCGACGAGCTCGAGGCCACCGACGAGATCGGACCGACGATCGCGGAGAGCGTGCGGCTCTGGCTCGACGATCCCGAGAACCGTGCGGAGTTCGACCGGCTGCGCGCGCGGCTGCGGATCTCGAGCGCTCCGGTTCGAGAGCTCACCCCGAGCTCGACTCTCGCGGGCCGGATCTTCGTGATCACCGGGGCACTCTCGGATCCGCGCTCGTCGTGGAAGGCGCGGCTCGAAGCTGCGGGTGCGAAGGTCACCGAGTCGGTCTCGAAGAAGACGAGCTATCTCCTCGCGGGTGAGAACGCGGGCGCGAAGCTCGAAAGGGCGCGCGAGCTCGGCGTGTCGGTGATCGACGAGCGGGAAGCCGCGCGTCTGATCGCCGCGGGCCCGGACGGGTAGTCGCTCCTAGTCCCGGTGCGCCCGTCGCGCGATCACGCGCGCGTAGGCGTCGCGCTTGGAGAGCCCGGTCTCGTCGGCGAGGCGGCGGGAAGCGTCGCGCGCCGAGAGACCCGAGTCGAGCAGTCGGTCCGCCTTCCCGTCGACGTCCTCTGGAGTCGCCGCGAGCGGCTCGTCGTCGGGAGGACCCTCGACCACGATCGTGAGTTCCCCCCGCAACTCCTCGAGAGAGAGACTCCCGAGACTTCCACGCAACACCGTTTCGTGACGCTTGGTGAGCTCGCGGGCGAGCGCGACCCGCCTCGGGCCGAGGGCGGCGTGGAGATCCGCGAGCGTTGCGCTCGCGCGATTCGGGGCTTCGAAGAGAACGAGCGTTCCCGGAAATGCGGCCAGCGCGGCGATCGCCCGTGCGCGATCCGCGCCCTTCCGCGGCAGGAACCCGGCGAAGGCGAAGCGCCGCGTCGAGAAACCGCTCGCGACGAGCGCGGCCAGCACCGCCGACGGTCCCGGGACCGGAACGACGGGAATCCCGGCGTCCAGCGCCGCGCGCACGAGCCGCTCGCCGGGATCGGAGACGAGCGGCGTGCCCGCGTCGGAGACGAGCGCGATCGAGTCACCGCGCGAGAGTCGATCGATCAGCTCCGGCACGCGTCTGGCCTCGTTGTGCGCATGCAGGGAAACGCGCGGCGTCGGGATCGCGAAGCGCTGGCAGATCAATGCGGTGTGACGCGTGTCCTCGCACGCGATCAAAGACACCTCGCGAAGCACGCGCTGCGCGCGCGGCGACAAGTCCTCGAGATTCCCGATCGGCGTCGCGACGACGTAGACGGTCGCGACCGGGTCCGGTACGGTCACGTCGCCTCACCCCGAAGACGAGGCCAGCCCATGTCCGAGAACGATTCGGGGAACACGCGCGCGCGAGGCGCCGCCGGCGAGGCGCTCGCCGCGCGACATCTGGAGCGGATCGGCCTTCGCATCATCGCGCGCAACGTACACCTTCGGTACGCCGAGCTCGATCTGGTCGCCCGGGACGGCGCGACGCTCGTGATCGTCGAGGTGCGGCTGCGCTCGAGCGCGCGCTTCGGCTCGGCCGAGGCGTCCGTCGATGGCCGGAAGCAGCGGCGCATCGCCCGCGCGACAGCGGAGCTGATCGCGCGCGGCGGACTGCCACGATTCTCGCGCGTCCGATTCGACGTGGTGGCGATCGACGCGAGCTCGACGCCGCCGGTCCTGACGCATTTTCGCGACGCGTTCACGGCGGACGGATCCTAGAGCTCGAAGCTCTTCCCCGCGTGCTCGGCCCAGGGCGCGGGCGAGGTCGCGACCTGGATCACCTGCACGACCGATGCGAGGCGCTTGAACGCGCGCGCCAACGCCCGCTGCTCGGCGTCGCCGCGCGCGGGTAGATCAGGACCGATCAGGAGCGGAACACGGCGATCGGCCGCGAGCGCCTCGAGCAGCGCCAGCTGCACCGCGAGTCGAACCAGCTCACGCTCCCGATCGGGAAGCGCCGCGAACGGCTGCTCGTCGCGCTCGACTCCGCGCAGAATCCAGGTTCCGCGATCGCCCGCGCGCGCATTCGTGAACGTCCCCATCGAGAGCGCGCGCAGGTAGACCGGCAGAATCGGAACCAGACGCGCGCGAAGCTCGGCCTCGCTGCGATCGAGCGCGCGCGAAGCGGCGGCGATCAGGACTTCGGGGCCGATCCCTTCGAGCGTCGGCTCGGGATTCTCGTCGGGTTTCTCGAAGAGGTCGACCGCGGTATCCGCGTCGAACGGCGCCCGTGCGGGTGCGATCGCGACCGGCGGCTCCGGAAGCTCCAGCGGCGGCACGTCCGTCGGACACGCATCGAGGGCCGCGCGCGCTTCGCGTACGGCCGCGCCATCTTCGCCGTCGTGAATCGCTTGCTCCAGACGCTCACGTTCCGCGCGAAGCTCTGCGGTGTAGGTCTCTTCGATCTCCGCGATGCGCTGCTTCAGCCGATCGGCTCCCTCTCGTTTCTCCGCGAAGCCCCTCGCGGCGGCCTTGAGATCCTCGAGCGAGCTCACCCCGAGCGCAAGCATGAGTCCGCGGACCTGGGCTCCGTCGCTCTCGAAGCGCCGCTCGGACGTGCGCTCTCGGACCCGGAGCACGGCGAGCAGGGTCTCGATCCGGTTGAGCTTCGTTCGCACGATGCGCGTAGCGACGAAGGCGACGAGCAGCGAGAGGATTCCGACCGCGGCGAGCGCGTACCCGATCGGATAGCCGACCGCTCCGGCGGCGGTCCCGGCGATCCCGAGCGCGAGCCCGAGCGCAATCGGCACGAGCAGACGACGCGGCGAGAGCCGAAGCCGCGCGCGATCGGCTAGCAAATCAGCGCGCGTGTCCTCGACGACCGCGCGCTCCTCGTCGTGCTGCGTCGCGAGTAGACGGAAGGCGGCGAGGCGCGCATCGAAATCATCGGCCAGGTCCGCGAGCGGGGAGTTCTCCTCGAGCTCCGCCAGGCTGGCTTCGTGCTCCCGCACGAGCGCACCTCGCTTTGCTTCGAGATCGCGAAGCTCGCCGAGTCTCACTTCGTCGCGGACGCGATCCACTGCCACGCTTCGCAGCGCCACTCCGAGCTCCGTCTCCAGCCGAGCACGCTCGCGCGCGAGCGCGCTGATCCGCTGCTCGCGCTCGCTCAGGATTCGCGCCCGCTCGGCCTCGATCCGGGCCGCCGTCTCGTCCGGACCCGGTCCCGGCTCCATCTCTTCGGGGACGGGCGGGCGGATCGCTTCGGCTGCACCGAGCCCCGCGGGAAGTCCCGAGCCGAAGACGTGCAGCAGCTCGAATTCTTCCGCGCCGGGAAGCCCCAGCGTTTCGAGCTGCGCCTCGACGTCGTGCGGGCCGCTCGCGACGGCTCTGGCAGGTCCACCGTTCGCAGCGAGTCGACCGAGCGAGATGCGTCCACGCGCGAAGTCCGCGGCGACCAGGCATCCGTCGGACCGCAGCGCGAGCGTCAGAACGGCACGTCCGCGCGAATCGATCTCGGCCACGCGGGCGCTCTCGGGGTGGAGCAGCGCGCGTGTCAGCGCGAGCAGTCTTCGAGCGGTCTCAGGCTCCGAGACACGCAGGACCGTGTAGCCGGGATCGAGAGCGAGCTGATGATCGCCGCTCGGCGAGGTCAGTCCGCGAAGCTGGATCCCGTGGACCCTCATGCGTCCGGAGTCGTCGCTTCCTTCGCTGCCGGTGTCGCGGTCTCGCCGCTCGTCGTCGCGAACGCATCGCGCTCCTTGATCCTCGCGGCCTTGCCGGACAGCTGGCGCAGGTAGGTGAGCCGGGCGCGCCGGACGCGTCCACGCGCCTTCACCTCGATCTTGGCGATCGTGGGCGAGTGCAGCGGGAAGATGCGCTCCACGCCGACGCCGTACGAGACCTTGCGCACCGTGAAGCTCGCGGAGCTCCCGCCGCGCCGACGCTGCAGGACCACGCCCTCGAAGACCTGCACGCGCTCCTTGTCGCCTTCCTTGATCCGCACGTGCACACGCACCGTGTCCCCCGCACGGAAATCAGGGTATTCCTTCGCTCCGATCTGTCCGACTTCGGAAATCTGTCTCATCACTTCGCTCCCTTGGATTCGAGTAGATCGGGCCGGCGTTCGCGCGTCAGCCGTTCGGCCTCTTGCGCGCGCCAGCGCTCGATCTCTGCGTGGTTGCCCGAGAGCAGTACCTCGGGAGTTCCGAGCCCGCGGAACTCGCGCGGGCGGGTGTACAACGGGTGTTCGAGCCGATCGCCCGAGAACGAGTCCGCCTCGGCCGAGACCGGATTTCCGATCACGCCGGGAACGAGTCGCGTCACCGCTTCGGTCACGACCAACGCCGCTAGCTCCCCCCCTGCGAGGACATAGTCCCCGATCGAGAGCGACTCCGCACCCGTGGCCGCAAAGATCCGCTCGTCGAAACCGGCGTAGCGGCCGCAGAGCAGCACGAGCTGGCGCTCGCCGGCGAGCTCTCTCGCGAGCGCCTGATCGAAGCGGCGGCCGCGCGGGCAGAGCGCGATGATCCGAGCGCCCGGCTTCGCGATCGCCTCGATCGCCGCGACGACCGGCTCGCACTTCAGAACCATCCCGTCGCCGCCGCCGAACGGAGCGTCGTCGACGGTGTGGTGGCGGTCGCCCGCGAACTCGCGCAGATCGGTCACGCGGACGTCGAGCACGCCCTCGCTCCGCGCGTGTCCGAGCAGCGAGCCGGCGAGGAAGTGCTCCACCAGCTCGGGGAAGATCGTGACGACGTCGATGCGCGGGCCGGCGCTCATCGGTCGGCCCCCGCGAGGAGCTCGCGCGGCGGGTCGATCCAGAGCTCGCCGTGCTCGCGCTCGAGCCGGACGATCCACTCGGCGACGACCGGCAGAAGCAGGTCGGGTCGGCCGTCGCTTCGGATCACCAGAACGTCCGCGCCCGCGGTCGGGAGGATCTCGGCGATGCGGCCGAGCTCCGTGCCGTCCGCGGCTCGCGCCAGGAGTCCGATCAGATCGCGCCAGTAGAACTCGCCCTCGGGCAAGGACCGGATCAATTCAGGGGGAACCAGGACGGCGGCATCGACCCAGATCCGGGCGCGGTCTCGCGAGTCGATGCCCTCGAGAAAGAGTCGCAGGCGGGTCCGGCCCTGTGGCCCGTCACCGGCCGGCTCGGCGCTCTCTACGCGAAATGGAATCGTGCCGGGAGCCGAGCGCAGCGCGATGGTCGAGGCCGAGAGGAGATTCGTCGGGTCGTCGCTATGCAGCGAGACGAGCAGGCCGCCGTCCAAGCCGTGCGGCCGAAGCACTCGGCCGAGCTCGACCCAACCCCGGCCGGCGACGCCAGGCGCCGCTTCGATCTCGTTCGCTCTCCCGCTCGCTGTCACGGCTCAATCCTGATCGTCCTCGTCAGCGTCGCCGTTCTCGTCCTCGTCGTCGTCGTCCTCGCCGTGTCCGGCGATGTCGAGATCCCAGCCGTCGCCGTTCACGGCCAGCAAGGTGCGGATGGCCTTGGCGGTCTTTCCCCGCCGTCCGATGATCCGGCCGACGTCGTCGGGTGCGAGCCGGAGCTCGATGACGTGATCGTCGGCCGCGTGAACCTCGACCTCTTCGGGTTCTTCGGCCAGAGTGCGCGCGATGAAACTGACGAGCTCTTTCATCGTCGCCCTCGCCTAGCTCGCGCTCGGGGCCGCGGCCTGCGCGCGCTTCTGCCGACGAATCAGCGATGCGACCGTGTCGGAGAGAGTGGCTCCGCGCTCGACCCACTTCGCGAGCGAGGCTTCGCGCAGGTCGATCGACCCGTCCCCGCGCGGATCGTAGGTGCCGAGCTGCTCGAGCACGCGTCCCTGGCGCTTCTTGCGCGAATCCATGACGACGATGCGGTACGAGGGCGTGTTCTTGGCTCCGGTGCGATACAGGCGAACTGTGACCATGGAAGGACTCCGAGAGCGGCGAGTTGGGTCGGCCCAGACGGGCGAAGGGGCGAAGCTATAAGGGCTTCTGGCGTGCGTCAACCTTGGCGGCCCGGGCCGCGTCCTTCTCCCGCGAGCACGTCTCACAGGCGTAACGGACGACGTGGCGCTGACCGAGCCGGTCGTAACCGGCGTCCAAGGCCACTCTGCGCACGCGGACGGCTTCGCGGCCGCAGAAGTCGCACTTCAGGGTGGTCGGCTTGCGTTCCCGCATCTCCGGCGCGGACGTTAGCACGTCGGGTACCCTACGGACGTGCCGCACCGTGACGATTTCCGACGCAACCAGAGAACGCGCCCTGCGCCCCACCCGAAGCGCCGGCGCGGTCCACCCGAGTCGATCGCCGACCTGCTGCCGCGCATGCTCGAGGAGGTCGGCCTGGGCGCGACGGCGGTGGCCGTCCAGGTGATTCGCGCGTGGGACGACGCTGTCGGGCTCGAGTTCGTCGATCACTGCCGCCCGGACGGGGTTCGAAACGGCGTGATCCAGGCGCGCGTGCGCGACTCCTCGTGGATGCAGCGCTTGCAGCTCGAAAAGCCGCGCATTCTCGCCTCCCTGCGCGAGCGCCTCGGCGACGCGGCGCCCGCGGATCTGCGGCTGCGAATCGGCTCGCTGGACTAGCGAACCAGGGCCGCCTCGATCTCGGAGAAGGCGATGGCGCCGTCTCGGAGCCGGGTCAGCGCGCCGTCGGCGTCGATCGCGACGACCGTGGAGGGAGCGAGTCCGGAGGCCGGCTCACCGCCGAGGACCGCGAGCGCCGCGCCGAACTCGCGCCCGACGTCGTCGGCGGTCGCGCACGGCGCCTGGCCGCTGCGATTGGCGCTGGTCGAGACGATCGGGAATCCGGCTGCACGCGCGAGCGCTGCGGCCCCGGCGTGCGAGGAGCAGCGGAATCCGACGCCGAGCGGCGTGCGCACACCGTCGAGGCGGGGATCGGCGACCGGAACGACCAGGGTGAGCGGACCGGGCCAGAAACGCTCGGCGAGAGCTCGCGCCGCGGCCGGGAGCGGATCGCCGTGGCGTGCGAGCGCCGCCGCGTCGGCGATCAGGATCGAGAGCCCGCGCTCGGCGTCGCGGCCCTTCAAGGTCCGCAGCCGCGCCAGGGCGGAGGGCGAGAACGCGTCGGCGCCGAGGCCCCAGACGGTCTCGGTCGGATAGGCGACGACCTGGCCATCCGCGAGGCGGCGGACCGCCTCGTCCAGCGAGACGATCACGCGCGTCGCGTCTTGGGCACGCGCGCGGCGATGTCGCGCCGGTAGTGCACGCCATCGAACTTCACGAGCGCCGTGAGCTCGTAGGCGCGCGCCCGCGCGGCCGCGAGCGTCGCGCCGCGCGCGGTCACGCCCAGCACACGGCCGCCCGCGGTCTGCCAGCGGCCGGAGACACGCCGGGTTCCCGAGTGAAACACTTTTGCGTCGGGTAGGCCGGCGAGCGCGTCGAGCCCGCGGATCTCGCGTCCGGACGGATAGCTGCGCGGATAGCCCTCGCTCGCGAGCACCACGCAGACCGCCGGATCTCCGAAACGCACGGGCACGGAATCGTCGGGAAGACGACCCTCGGCCGCTCCGACCAGCAGCGGCACCAGGTCGCTCTCGAGCCGGAACAGGAGCGACTGCGTCTCCGGGTCGCCGAAGCGCGCGTTGAACTCGATCACTCGCGGGCGTCCTGCGTCGATCATCAGCCCGACGAAGAGCGCGCCTCGAAACGGCCGGCCTTCGGCGAGCATTCCCGCGACCGTCGGGCGGACGATCGTCTCGACGATCTCGCGCTCGACGCTCGCGTCGATCGGCGCCGCGGGCGAGTACGCGCCCATGCCGCCGGTGTTCTCGCCGCGGTCCCCGTCGAGCGCGCGTTTGTGGTCCTGCGCGTGGGAGAGCACGACGAAGCGCTCGCCGTCGCAGAGCGCGTAGAAGCTCGCCTCCTCGCCGACGAGCTGTTCCTCGATCACGACTTCCGCGCCCGCGGCGCCGAATCGCCGCTCGCGCATGATCTCGCCGATTGCGCGCTTCGCCTCGTCGGGGTCCGCGCAGACGAAGACGCCCTTCCCCGCCGCGAGCCCGTCGGCCTTCACCACGCACGGCCCGCCGAGCGCGACTACGTGCGCTTCGGCCTCGTCCGCCTCGCGGAAGCTCGCGAACGCCGCGGTCGGGATGCGGTGACGCGCCATGAACTCCTTCGCGAAGTGCTTGCTCGACTCGAGTCGCGCGGCCTCCGCGCTCGGGCCGAAGACCGCGACGCCCGCATCGGTGAGCCGGTCGCTGATGCCAGCTTCGAGCAGATCCTCGGGGCCGACGACGACGAGCGAGACGCCCTCGCGCTTCACCAGCTCGAGCACCGCGCGCGGATCCCGCGGGTCGATCGCGAAGACGCGCGCGTCCTCGGCGATGCCGTCGCTGCCCGGCGCGCAGAGCACCGCATCGACGAGGGGACTGCGCGCGATCGCCCACGCGAGCGCGTGCTCGCGGCCGCCGGAGCCCAGGACGAGCACGCGCATGCTTCCCTCCGAGTGAGGTCCCGATGTACGCGGGCGCGACGCGGGAATCAAGTCGCGATGCGCGGCACCCGCTTGCCGATTCGCGCCAGGATCTCGTACGAAATCGTGCCGGCCGCGCGCGCGACCTCCTCGACCGGGATCGCGAACTCGCCGCGCCGGCCGAAGATCAGCACTTCATCGCCCGGCTCGATCGGTCCATCCCCGGGCACGGCCGCGGCGGAGAGGTCGCACGAGACGCGACCGACCAGAGGCACGCGCCGGCCGCGAAATCCGACGGCGATCTTCCCGCCGACGGCGCGCGGCAATCCGTCGGCGTAGCCGATCGCGAGCGTGAGGATGCGCGTGGTTTCGCGTGCGACGAAGTCCCCGCCGTAGCCGATCTTCGTCCCCGCCCGGACCGTCTTCGCGTGACAGACGCGCGCGAAGAGACTCATCACGGGCTCGAGCGCGTTCCCGCCCGAAAGCAGCGGATCGGCGCCCCAGAGCCAGAGCCCGGGCCGAACCGCATTCGTGCCCGGAGCGGGACCGCGCGCGATGCCCGCGGAGTTGTCGACGTGGATCCATTCGGGCGCGAAACCGGCGGCACGAACGCGCGCCTCGAGGTCCGAGAAGAGCGCGCGCTGCCGCTCGGTGGCGGGCGCGTCCAGATCGTCCGCCTCGGCGAGGTGGCTCATCACGCCCTCGAGCCGCAGCGCCTTCGCGGCCCGCAGCCGCTCGAGAAACCCCGGTAGCTCTTCGGGCGCGAGACCGAGCCTTCCCATTCCGGTGTCGAACTTCAGGTGGAACGCCGCGACTCGGCTCGCGCGCGAAGCCGCCCGATCGAGCCAGTCGAGCGTCTCGACGCGACTCACGACCGGCGTCAGGTCGCGCGCGAGCGCCGTCTCCGCTTCGACCGGTTCGAGAAGTCCGCCGAGAATCAGGATCGGCTCGCGAACGCCGGCGTCGCGCAGCTCGAGCGCTTCCTCGACCGAGATCACCGCGAAGGCGTCGCAGCCGTCGGCGGCGAGCGCTCGCGCGACCATCACCGCGCCGTGTCCGTAGGCGTCCGCCTTCACGACCGCGATCACGCGGCGGCCCCCGGCACGCGCGCGGATCGCGCGCAAGTTGCGCACGAGCGCACCCAGGTCGATCTCGGCCCAGGCGCGCGTCTTCGCTCCCCCGCTCACGCGCTTCAATCTAGGCGAGCTTTCCGCTAACGTCCCGCGCGTGAAGTACGTGCTGAACGGCGAATCCCACGAGACGCCGGACCCCCTCAGCGTGCTCGACCTGCTGACCCGCTTCGATCTCCGAAGCCAGCGGGTCGCGGTCGCTCTGAATTCCGAGGTGGTTCCGAAGTCGCGCTTCGCGGAGGTCTGGATCCGCGAGGGCGACAAGGTCGAGGTGATCCACGCCGTCGGAGGTGGCGCTTGAATCCGTCCTATCGCCTCGGTGATCTGGAGCTGCGCTCGCGCCTGATCATCGGAACCGGGAAGTACAAGTCGTTCGAAGAGAACCGCCAGGCGCTCGACGCGAGTGGCGCGGAGATGATCACGGTGGCGGTGCGACGCGTCGACCTCGCCGCGCGCGGCGCGGATTCGCTGCTCGAGTGGATTCCGCCCGATCGCTTCCACATCCTGCCCAACACCGCCGGGTGTACGACGGCCACCGAAGCCGTCACGACCGCCCAGCTCGCACGCGAGCTGCTCGACACGAAGCTCGTGAAGCTCGAGGTGATCGGCGATCCACGGACGCTCTTCCCCGACACGACCGCGACGATCGAGGCCGCGCGGGTCCTCGTCGCGGAGGGCTTCACGGTTCTCCCGTACATCACCGACGACCCGGTCGCGTGCATGCGGCTCGAGGAGATCGGCTGCGCCGCGGTCATGCCGCTCGGCGCACCGATCGGATCCGGCCTCGGCCTGCGCAATCCGACGAACCTGCGGATCATTCTCGAGAGCGTGTCCTGCCCGGTGATCGTCGATGCCGGCGTGGGCACGGCCTCGGACGCCGCGATCGCGATGGAGCTCGGCTGCACCGCCGTGCTGATGAACACCGGCATCGCGAGCGCGAAGGATCCGATCAAGATGGCGCACGCGATGAAGCTCGCGGTCGAAGCCGGGCGCGCGGCCTACGAAGCCGGACGGATGCCGCGGAGACTTCACGCGCAGGCGTCGAGTCCCGAGACAGGGCTGATCGATCTGTCGTGACTCCGCGTCTGTGCTTCATGAGCGACGGCGCGCGAGGCAGCGCGGGACGGCCGCTTCTCGACGTGATCGAAGCGCTCGCGCGCGGTGGCGTCGAACTCGTCGTCTTGCGCGAACGCGACTGGACCGGCGCGGAGTGGACCGAAGCCGCGCGCAGGCTCGAACCTGCGCGCCGGCGCGGCCTGCGCGTGGTCGCGAGCCGGCGGCTCGACGTCGCGCGCGCGCTCGGACTCGACGGGGTTCAGCTCGGACGCGAGGCGATCCCGGTCCGCGAGGCCCGCGCGTTCCTCGGCCCGGACGCGCTGATCGGGTATTCGGCCCACGACGGCGACGAAGCGCGCCACGCCGCGGCGGAGGGCGCAAGCTACGTGATGCTGTCACCGATCTACGACACCGGCTCGAAGCCCGGCGCGACGCCGCGTGGCTGTGACTGGCTGCGCGAGGCGAGCGCGGATCTTGCGATTCCCGCACTCGCGCTCGGCGGACTCACTCCCGCACGTGTCTCCGAGGTACGAGCGGCCGGGGCGTTCGGCGTCGCCGCGGTCGAAGCACTCGGCGCCGCGCCCGACCCCGAAGCTGCGGCGCGGGCCTTTCGGCGCGCACTCGCGGACGGCGCGAGCGCATGAGGCTGCGCGCCACGCTCGCTCTATTGGTCTTCGTGCTGACCGGTTGCGCCGGACTTCCGCCCGCCTTCGCGCGCGACGCGCTCGACGAGCTTCAGGCGCGCATCATCGAGGTGAATCGCGACGTCTCACCCGCCGTCGTGCACATCGAATCCGCCGTGCGGGTGAACAACCGGCGCGATCTGATCGAGGGATCGGGCTTCCTGATCAATCCGTCGGGTGTGCTGCTGACGAACTGGCACGTGGTCGATCGCGCCGAGAAGGTCAGCGTGATCGTGACCGGACGCGACGGCCGCTACGACGCCGAGGTCGTCGGCACCGACAAGCAGACGGACGTGGCCGTTCTGCGCCTGGTTCCGCGCCCCGGCGAGCGGCCCTTCCCGTTCGCGAAGCTCGGTGACTCGGACAAGCTCGCGGTCGGCGAGTGGGTCATCGCGATCGGAAACCCGTACGGGCTCGAGGGATCTGTCTCTCTTGGGATCGTGTCTGCCAAGGGCCGCGATCTGCGGACCGAGCAGCTCCTCAACGACTTCATCCAGACCGACGCGATGATCGACCACGGCTCTTCGGGCGGCCCGCTGATCAACCTGCGCGGCGAGGTGGTCGGAATCAACTCGCGCGGCCAGGGCCGCGGCATCGGCTTCACGATTCCGATCAACACCGCCAAGCGCGTCTCCGGCGATCTGCTCGATGTCGGACGCATCGCGCGCGGCTACCTCGGGGTGACGATCCAGCCGCTGCCGCGCGAGCTCGCCCGCTATTGGGGCGAGCCGGACCTGCACGGCGTGGTGATCGGCTCGGTTGCGCGCGGCTCCCCGGCCGAAGCCGCCGGGATCGAAGTCGGCGACGTGCTGATTCGATTCGATGGCGAGCCGCTCCGCGCCGAGAAGGACGAGGATCTCGGCCAGTTCCAGCGTCTGGTGGCGCTCGAGAGCGTCGGCCGGGACGTCGCGATCGAGGTCGTGCGCAGCGGCGAGCGCCGGAAGCTCCGCGCCACGCTCGCCGCTCAGCCGAAGTACGTGCCCGACGAGGTCGAGAGCGCGCACGGCTTCACCGTCGAAGAGATCACCGAAGCGAGCTTCCGCGGCCAGCGACTGCCGCAGCGCGACGGCGTGCTGGTCTCCTTCGTCGAGCCCGGCTCCGAAGCCGACGAGGCGGGAATGGTCCGCGGCGACCTGATCGTCGAGGTCGAGAAGCTCCCCGTCGCGACGCTCGAGGACTTCCGCTCTGCGCTCGGCGAGAAGAAGGACCACCCGTTCCTGGTGCGCGCGCTCCGCGGCGACGACACCCGCTTCCTTCTCGTCAACCCGCGCGCGAAGACCGAGCCAACCCCGGCGACGAACTCCTCGAGTCGGCGCTGATCCGCGAACCGGGAATGATCACGACTCGCCCGATGGCGGCTTCGGAGCTCGATCGGATCGGCGAGGTCGATCGGACGGAGCACGTGACACGCGAGTATTCGTATCGACGGGGTCTTCTCGAGTGCCGCGTCGTCGACGTGCGGGCTCCGCGATGGTCGCCGGACGGCGACCACGCGCGGAGCGTTCGAGGGCAGATTGGGGCCTGGCGGCCGATTCTCGAGCGCGGCGGAGTGCTCGTCGGCGCGTTCGACGCCGATGCGCTGGTCGGATTCGCGATCTACCGCCCCGACCTCGCGGAGGGAACGGCGAACCTGGCGGCTCTGTACGTCAGCCTCGAGTGGCGGCACGCGGGCGTCGGGTCGCGACTGACCGAAGAAGTCGCGCGTCTAGCGCGCGCCGACGGCGCGCGGCGCCTCTACGTCTCCGCGACGCCGAGCGTCCCCACCGTGGACTTCTACTCGAGCCGGGGCTTCCGGCCCACCGACGAGCCGGACGCGGCGTTGTTCGCGCTCGAACCCGACGACATCCACATGATTCGCGATCTGTGACGCCGTGTGCCGGCGCAAGTCGACCCACGTGAGAGTCGCGGTCGTCGCCACGGTCGCGCTCGCGCTCACCTCGTGCGCGCTGTCTCGCGATCTGCTCGACGGGCCCGCGCGACGGCGCAGCCGGAGCTACGCGATCTCCGCGGAGGCCCTGCGCGCGGAGTCGATCACGTCCGAGCTCGACGTCGCCTACGACGGCGGCGAGAACCCGCGTCGCAAGCTCGATCTCTACCTGCCCGAGGCGCGCGCGCGAGCCGCGCTTCCCGTGATCGTCTTCTTTCACGGGGGCGGCTGGTCGAAAGGGGACAAGTCCGACGGCGCCGGACGGCTCCTACCGTTCGTTCGATCCGGTCGGTACGCTGGCGTCTCGGCCGAGTACCGGTTCTCCGACGAAGCCCGGTGGCCCGCTCAGATCCACGACTGCAAGGCCGTGATCCGTTGGGTTCGGGCGAACGCCTCCCGGTACGGATTCGACGCCGACCGGATCGGCGTCTGGGGCACGAGCGCGGGGGCTCATCTGGCACTCATGACGGGCGTGACCGGGGACGTGGCGGAGCTCGAGGGCGACGTCGGTCCGCATTTGGACATGAGCAGCCGCGTGTCCGCGGTCGCGAACTTCTTCGGCGTGACGGATCTCAACGCGATCGGCGGGACGTCTGGCGGATCGGATCGCGCCGCCCGGTCGGATGCGCCCGAGGCGAGGCTGATCGGCGGACCGGTTCGCGAGAATCCCGAGAAAGCCAGGGCCGCGTCGCCGATCACGTACGTCACCCCGGGCGATCCGCCGGTGCTGACGGTCCACGGCTCGGCCGACCGCACCGTCGCCTACGAGCAGTCGGTCGCACTCGATCGAGCGCTGCGGAACGCCGGTGTGCCGACGTACTTCGTGACGGTGAGCGGCGCGGGGCACGGCAACTTCGGAACCTCGGCAGACGACCGGGTGTCCGCGTTCCTAGACCGCCATCTGCGCGGGCGCGACGTCGAGATCCCGACCTCGCCAATCGTCGAGTGGGAGCCCTGACGCGATGCGTGCGATCGGCAGATCACTCGCCCTCGTCGCCGCGCTCTTCGGCCTGGTGACGATCGCCGCGGGGACTCGGGTCCTCGCGGGCGCCGACCCGGGGTACCTCGTGTTCCGGCCGTTGCTGATCTACAACGCCTCGATGGGATTCGCGTACGTGGCGGCGGGGGTGCTGGCCTTTCGAAGGCTCGATCGCGGTGCATGGGCGGCGGCCGCGATCTTCGCGCTGAACCTCATCGTGCTGGCCACGATCGGCTCCCTGTACGCGTCGGCGGGCAGCGTCGCGATCGAGAGCGTTCGCGCGATGAGTCTCCGAACCGCCGTCTGGCTGCTCTTGTTCCTCGGAATGCGGTGGGCCGCTCGCGCGCAGGGCTCTCGCTAGGCCGGCGCGAGCAGGCGATCGCGGACCGAGTCGTCGAACGCAGAGGCCGGCAGCGCGTCCGGGCCGACGAACGCGGCCAGGAACCAGAGTAGGAGCGCGGGGTCCGCGGCCTGAAGCTCGCGGGCGCGCCTCCGACGTGCCTCGGCCTCGGTGCCGAACTCGTTCTCGAGGTGCGAATCGAGCGACGCCGAGAAGCGCAGCGGCGCAGTCGTTCGCGCCGCTCTTCGGTGTAGGGCGTGAACGAGGCCGGCGACCCGCCCGAGCTCGCGATCAGGATCTCGCTCACGATCCGGACGTCCCGCAGCGTGATCGAGAGCCCTTGTCCGATGATCGGATCGTTGTGACCCGCGGCATCGCCGATCAGGACGACGCCGTCGGCGACCGGTGACTCGGCCCAGGTGTCCTCGTTCCCGTAGGAGTGACACGGCCCCGCCGGGCGCGCGTTCGCGAGCGACTCGGCTTCCGGCAGGCAGCGCAGATGGAACGCGTCGAGGAAGCGTCCTCGCGGCATTCGCCCCCGTGAGCCGCGTCCTCTGCTCGAGCGCGTAGCCCAGGTAGAGCCGCGCGCGTCCTTCTCCCTGCGGGAACACCAGGAAGTGAGCGTCGTCCTCGACGCCGGTGACTTGCAGATGGGCCGGCCACGCGTCGGCGCCCTCGACGAGCAACCCCGCGAAGAGGTGATGCGTGGGATCACGATGAAGGGCGATCCCCGCCTGCTTGCGGATCGACGAGCCGCGTCCGTCCGCGCCGACCACGAGCCGTGTCATCACGCGTTGCGCACGGCCCGCGTGCTCGAATCGAACCTCGCGATGTCCACGCTCGATCGGTCCGAGCCCGATGCCGTCCACGCCGCGACGAACGTCCGCACCCGCCAGCGTCGCGGCCTCGGACAGGATCCCGCACATCCTCGGGTGGCCGAGACAGAGCGGTCCCTGCGCGTCGGGGAGCAGTCGGCGGAGGTCGATCGTGTTCTGCGGGGTGCGTTCCGAGTCGAGCGCATCCTGGTAGGTGCGATGCTCCGAAACCACGTTGCCGCCGGCTGCGTGCAGCGTCTCGTAGAGTCCGAGCCGCTTCGCCTCGACGACGCCCCAGGGCGCGAGCCACTCGCCGCGCACACGATCGCGGTACTCCGTCTCCTTCTCGAGCACGAGCACCGAGAGCCCCGCGCGCGCAAGCACCGTCGCGAGCGCGCTGCCACCGATCCCCGCGCCCACGACCACGACGTCGCACTCCATCATCGGCCCCTCATACCAGACGCGCGCCGCCCGCGGCGCGCGTGCTCCAGAAGCGCGGAACGCGGCCAAATCGGCTGCGAAATCGGTCGCGGAGCTCGTCCGCGAACGCGCGCGACCCCTCGGTCCGAACCAGGTGGACCGTGCAGCCCCCGAACCCCGCTCCGGTCATGCGCGCTCCGATGCAAGCGGGCAGTGTTCGTGAATCCTCGACCAGCGCGTCGCTCTCGGGCACGGTCACGTCGTAATCGTCTCGCAGGCTCTCGTGCGAGGCGAACATGGCCGCGCCCGCGCGAGAGAGATCGCCGGACTCGAGCGCCGCCGCGAACTCGCGGACGCGCGCGTTCTCCGAGATCACGTGGCGAGCGCGGCCCAGCGCGACCGGGTCGATCGAACGCGCGAGCGGCTCGAGGTCCGCCGTCGCGAGATCCGAGAGCGATGCGATCGGCCGTCCGAACACGACACGCGCAGCTTCGAGCGCTCGATCGCATTCCGCGCGGCGCTGCGCGTAGCCGCCCGAGCGCAGCGCGCGCGACACGCCCGTGTCGAAGATCAGGATCTCGATCCCGTCCGGAAGCGGAACCCGCGTGGCGATCGTGCGCGCGCAGTCGAGCAGCAGTGCGGAGCCGGGCTCTGTACACAGAACGGCGTACTGGTCCATGATCCCGCACGGCACGCCCGCGAACTCGACCTCGGCTCGCTGGCACAGGCGCGCGAGCTCGGGACGGTCGAGCTCGACCTCGGCGCCGCCCGAGGCGGCGAGCAGCGCGAGCGCCGTCGCGGCCTCGAGCGCGGCCGAGCTCGACAAGCCCGCGCCCTCCGGCACGTCGGAGAGCACGGCGATCTCGAAGCCGGACTCGCGGACGAGACCCGCATCCACGAGAACCCGCGCGGTCCCGCGCACGTAGTCGAGCCAATCCCCCGCGGGCGGATCGTCGAGCCCGGACCGCGCTTCACCGCGCTCCCGCGAGAAGCCGCGCACGCTCGTGTCCCGGCGCATTCGCAGTGCGACGCGGGTCGAGAGCTCGATCGCGGCGGGCAGCACGAGCCCGCCGTTGTAGTCCGTGTGCTCGCCGATCAGGTTCACGCGGCCCGGAGCGCGCGACGCGGCCGACGCCGGGGAGCCGAACGCCGAAGCGAATGCCGCCCGCACATCTCCTTCCCCAGCATCCATGCTCATCTCCGCCCGAAGCCCGGCGTAACCCTTGGGAAATCCCGCCGGCTGGCCTAGCGTCCCGGCCGGGATTCTCATTATGGCGCGGCCGCTCTGGATAGCCCTGATCGCGTGCACCCTGTGCGCGGATGTCCACGCGAACCAGGAGTCGCGGCGTACCCCCGTGGTCGCGGCCGCCGAGAGCGGAGCTCCCTCGACCGTGAATATCATCTCGACGCAGCAGGTCGCAGACAGCGGAAACCCGTTCGTCCGTGGCGACCCCTTCTTCGACGAGTTCTTCCGCCGGTTCATGAACCCCCGACCGAGCACGACCCAGAGCCTGGGCACCGGAGTCATCATCAACAGCGACGGCTACGTGCTGACCAACGAGCACGTGCTCGCAGGCGCGACACAGATCCGCGTCAGCCTCGCGGACGGGCGCAGCTTCGACGCGGAGCTGGTCGGCGGCGATCCGGCGAGCGACCTCGCGGTCGTGCTCGTCCACGCGAACGAGAAGCTCCCCGCCCCCAGGCTCGGGAACTCCGACGACGTGATGATCGGCGAAACGGTGGTCGCGATCGGAAATCCCTTCGGCCTGAATCACACCGTCACCACCGGTGTGCTCTCGGCCGTGAACCGCTCGATCCGCGGGGACGGACGCGAGTACCACGGCTTTCTCCAGACCGACGCGAGCATCAATCCCGGCAACTCCGGCGGACCGCTGCTCAACCTGGACGGCGAGGTGATCGGCATCAACACGGCGATCCTCGGCAACGCCCAGGGCATCGGCTTCGCGATCCCGATCAACCGCGCGCGGCGGATCGTCGAGGACCTGATCCGACACGGCGAGGTCCTGCCGACCTGGCTCGGCATCTGGCTGCAGGAGCTGACGCCGAAGCTCCGCGAGGCGCTCGGTGCGGAGCTTTCGAGCGGCGTCCTGATCTCCACCGTGTACGAGGGCACTCCGGCTTCGGCCGCGGGCGTCCATCGCGGCGACGTGCTCACGGTCGTCGATGGCACGCCCATCCGGTCGCGCCGCGACTTCTACGAGATCGCGCGCAGCTTCACCGTCGGACAGCCGGTCAAGCTCGTGCTCGATCGCTCCGGCACGAGCGTCGCGGTCGAGGTCGAAGCCGAGAAGTTCCCCGAGACGCGCGCCGACGAGTTCGCACAGGTCTTGCTCGGCCTCGAGCTCGACGAGCGAACCCCTGCGCTCGCCCGCAGGCACGGCATCGAGTCCCCGCGCGGCATGTTCGTCTCGCGCGTGGTCCCGCACAGCGCCGCCGAGGCGCGCGGACTTCGGCCGGGCGACCTGGTGCTTCAGATCGGCCGCGAACGGATCGATGATCGAGCCGCGCTGCGGCGAGCGATCCCGAAGATCCTCGGCCAGGACAGCGTCGTAGTCGTGGTACAACGCGGCCGGCAGTACGGCAGCGTGATGCTCGAGCTCTGGTGAATCGAAGCTCCAAGGGAGAGAAATCGATGTCTGGTATTCATGTCTTCCGTCGGATCGTGATCGGCGCGCTCGCCCTCGGCGTCGCTGCGGGACCGCTGCTCGCGCAGAGCGCTCGCGCCGAGCTACCGAGACCGTTCTGGAGCGAGGGCGAGCCTGGCGACGCCTCGGCGCGGCCGGACTCGCTCGCGGATCTGGCGGAGAACGTCTCGCCGGCGGTGGTCAACATCAAGGTCGAGCGCAAGCAGACGCTGCGCGGCGGCCCCGAGGAGCTTTTCGAGGAGTTCTTCGGCCGGCAGAAGCCCGGAAGGAAGCCCGAGAGGAAGGGCCCGCGCCAGTTCAGCGTGCCGTCCTCGGGATCCGGGTTCGTCGTCTCGAGCGACGGCTTGATCGTCACCAACAACCACGTGGTCGAGAACGCCGAGTCGATGGTCGCGGTCTTCGATGACGGTACCGAGCTCGACGCCAAGGTCGTCGGGCGCGACCCGAAGACGGATCTCGCGCTGATCAAGGTCGAATCCCCCAAATCCCTGAAGCCGGTTCCGCTCGGTGACTCCGACGGTCTGCGCGTCGGCAGCTGGGTGATGGCGATCGGAAATCCCTTCGGACTCGACCACACGGTGACGGTCGGGATCCTGTCCGCGAAGGGCCGCTCGAACTTCGGCGGCGAGCAGATCGCCGGACCCTACGACGATTTCCTTCAGACCGACGCGAGCATCAACCCCGGCAACTCCGGCGGGCCGCTGATCGACATGAAGGGACGCGTCATCGGCATCAACACGGCCATTGCCGCGAGCGGTCAGGGAATCGGATTCGCGATTCCGATCAACATGGCGAAGAGCCTGCTGCCGCAGCTTCTCGAGCACGGTTCGGTGACGAGGGGTTGGCTCGGCGTGCAGATTCAGCGCGTCACGCCCACGCTCGCGAAGACTTTCAAGATCGAGAACGCCAAGGGCGCTCTCGTCGGCCAGGTCTTCGAGAACGGACCGGCGGCGAAAGCGAAGATCGAGCGCGGCGACGTGATCACGAGCTTCGACGGCAAGCCGATCGACGACTACGACGATCTGCCGCGCATCGTCGCGTCGACCCCGCCGGGAACGGCGGTCGAGGTACAGGTGCTGCGTGACGGCAAGGTGCGCAAGCTCAAGGCCACGCTCGAGAAGATGAAGGACGAGGAGATCCAAGCCGCGAGCGATGACGCCGCCGACATGAACTGGGGGTTCGAAGTCCAGGCGATCAACGACGAGATCGCAGGGCAGCTCGGACTCTCGCTCGGTTCGAAGGGCGTCGTCGTGTCCGCGGTCGAACCCGAGTCCGCCGCCGCGCGCGCGGGACTGCACCCCGGTGACGTGATCATCGAGGCGAACCGCATCGAGATCGATTCGCCGAAGCAGCTGAAGGACGCCCTCGCGACGAGCAGCGATTCCGCCGTGCTTCTGGTGCAGCGTGGCGACGGGACGCTCTACATGGCGATCGAACGGGAGAGCTGAGCGGGCGCTACTTCACGCTCACACCCGCCCAGCGCTTCAGCTCGCGGCGCGCGATCACCATCTTGTGGACCTCGTCGGGTCCGTCGGCGATCCGCAGGGATCGACCGTGGCGCCACATGGCGGCGACCGGGGTGTCGTCGGAGACGCCGAGCGATCCCATGACCTGGATCGAGCGGTCGCAGACGTCCATCAGCAGGTTGGCCGCGATCACCTTGACCATCGAGATCTCCTGCGCGGCCTCCTTCTTGCCGACCGTGTCCATCTTCCACGCGGTGTAGAGCGTGAACAGACGAGCCTGATCGATTTCCATCTTCGACTTCGCGATGAAGTCCTGGACGAACTGCTTGGTGCCGAGCGGATCGCCGCCGACCTTCCGGTTCGCCGCGTAGTCGACCATGATCTCGTAGGCTCGCTGCGCGCCGCCGATGCAGCGCATGCAGTGGTGGATGCGGCCCGGACCCAGACGCGCCTGCGCGATCGCGAAGCCCGCGCCTTCGGGACCGAGCCGGTTCTCGACCGGCACGCGGCAGTCCTCGTAGCGGATCTCGCAGTGACCACCGCCGCCCGCGTGCCCCATCACCGAAACGGACCGGACGATCTTGAAGCCCGGCGTCGTCGTCGGAACCAGGATCATGCTCGCGCGTTGGTGCGGCGCGGCCGACGGATCCGTCACCGCCATCACGATCGCGAACTCCGAGCCGATCGCGCCCGACGTGAACCACTTGTGCCCGTTCAGCACGTAGGTGTCGCCATCGCGCTTCGCGAGCGTCTGCAGCTGCGTCGGATCGGCGCTCGAAACCTCGGGCTCCGTCATCGAGAAGCAGGATCGGATCTCGCCGTCGAGGAGCGGCTGCAGGTACTTCTTCTTCTGCGCGTCGGTCCCGAACTGCGCGAGGATCTCCATGTTGCCGGTATCGGGCGCCGCGCAGTTGAAGATGCGCGACGCGATCGCGCTTCGGCCCATGATCTCGGCGAGCGGCGCGTACTCGAGGTTCGAGAGACCGGCGCCGAACTCCTCGTCGGGCAGGAAGAGGTTCCAGAGCCCGATCTTGCGCGCCTTCTGCTTCAGCTCCGTGATGATCTCGGGCATGTGGTGCGGGTTGCCCGAGGCCTCGACCTGCTCCGCGGCCACACGCTCGGCCGGGTAGACGAACTCGTCCATGAAGCGCTCGAGTTGCCGCTGGATTTCCTTGACCTTCTCGCTCTGCTCGAAGTCCATGCCTGCCGTTCCTTCTCTTGTCTTGTTCGGGGCGATTCTACCGGATCACTCAGTCGCCGGTGTACTTGGGCGGGCGCTTCTCGAAGAAGGCGCGCACCCCTTCGCGGAAGTCCCCGCTCTGGCTGGCGAGGATCTGGTTTCGATCCTCCATGGCGATCGCGGCCTCGAGCGTCGGGGCGTCGATGCTCCAGTTGAGACAGTCCTTCGTCAGGCGCACGCCAACGGGGGAGTTGCGCAGGATCGCGTCGGCCATCTCGCGGCCGGCCTTCTCGAGATCGGCGTCGGGGACCACGCGCGAGACCAGTCCCGTCGAGAGCGCGCGCGGAGCTTCGATGAAATTCCCGGTGAGCAGAAGCTCGGAGGCGACCGAGGCGCCGACGAGTCGCGGCAGGAAGTACGAAGCTCCGATGTCGCACGCGCCGAGCCCGATGCGGATGAACGCGGCGTTCATGCGCGCGCTCTCGCCCGCGATGCGGATGTCGCTCGCCAGCGCGAGCGCGAAGCCTCCGCCCGCGGCCGCGCCGTGCACGAGCGCGATGAAGGGCTGAGAGACGCGGCGCATCTTGATCACGAGCTCGGCGATCCTGTGCTGTCCGCGCAGACTGACCGACACGCTCGGCCGCACCCCTGCGCCGCCGCCGGCCTGCTCGCGCAGGTCGAGACCCGCGCAGAACCCGCGCCCCGCCCCACGCAGGATCACGAGGCGGGCATCGGTGTCGTCGTGCAGCGCGTCGAGGAACGCGTGCAGCTCGTCGATGAGCTTCGGGCTCATCGCGTTCAGCGACTCGGGCCGGTTCAGCGTGCAGAACACGAGGCCGCCCGGCTCGCGTGTGACCAGTAGCGTCTCGTAGGCGTCGGACATCTCGAACTCCTCGCTGTCGGATCTTCAGGCGCGATCGAAGAGCACGCCCGGGTTCAGAATCCAGCCCGGATCGAGCTCGGACTTCGAAGCGCGAAGCACGCGGGCGAAGCCCTCGGGCCGCTCGCGGTCGTACCACTTGCGGTGATCGCGGCCGACCGCGTGGTGGTGGGTGATCGTCGCGCCCTCGGCGACGATGATCTCCCCCGCGACGCGCTTCACCTCGTCCCAGAGCTCGAGCTCGGATCCGCGGCGCGCGGGAGCCAGCATCGTGTAGTACGGCGCCGGGCCGTCGCTGTAGACGTGCGTGAAACGGCAGGTGATCGTGCCGGCGCCGCAGAGCCGCACGAGCGTGTCGCGGACCTCGGTCATGATCCGGGCGTGCAGGCGTTCGAAGCGGTCCCAGGTGATGGCGGTCTCGAAAGTCTCGCAGAACATCCCGATCGCGATCAGCGCATCGCGCACGTACGGCGCACCGATGAAGGCATTGCGCCACGCACCGGCCGCCCCCTCGCGCGATGCGCCCGCGTCCGAGCGCGTGCGGATCGCGTCGTCGGGAACGACGCCACCGTGATCCCGGCAGAGCTCGACCGCGCGCGCGATCCAGGCGTCGAGCGCGTGGTCCGCCGATTCGAAGCCGAGCACCAGAAGCGAGTCGCCACCGGTCGCGCCGGCCGAGGTCGCCGCTTCGCCGGGATCGAGCAAGCGGCAATTCGCGGGCTCGAGCCCGGATTGGCTGAGCGCGCGGACCGCCGCGACCGCGGCCTCGAACTTCGCGAAGCGGACGCTCGCGTTCGCGCGAAGCGTCGGCCGGTCCTGAAGCCGCATCCACGCCTCGCTGATCACGCCGAGCGTTCCCTCCGAGCCGGTGAAGAAGCGGTCCGGCGACGGACCCGCGCCCGATCCGGGCAGCCGTCGGGTCTCGATCACACCGGTAGGTGTCACCACGCGAAGCGCCTCGACGAACTCGTCGATGTGCGTGTAGTGCGTCGCGAAGTGGCCGCCGCTGCGCGTCGCGATCCAGCCGCCGAGCGAGCTGAACTCGAAGGACTGCGGGAAGTGGCGCAGCGTGAGACCGTGCGGGCGCAGCTGATCCTCGAGCGCCGGCCCGAACACGCCCGCCTGGATGCGCGCCGCGCGCGATGCGCGATCGACCTCGAGCACGCGGTCCATCCGTCCGAGATCGAGCGTGATCACGCCGCGGTAGTCGCCCGCGATGTCGGTCTCGACGCCGCCGACCACGCTCGAGCCACCGCCGAACGGCACCGCCGCCAGCCGCTCGCGCGCGCAGAAGTCGAGCACGGCGGTGATCTGTTCCTCGTTCGTCGGAAACGCGACCAGATCGGGCGGCGTTCGGAATTCGCGCCGCAGCGTGCGGACGATGTCGCGGTAGCCCTGTCCGTGCCCGTGGCGCGCACGCTCCCAGGGATCGGCGGAGAGGATTTCGCCGAGCGCGCTCGGTGCGCGAACGCGCGGCGCCGGAAGCTCGATCTCGGAGATCCGTGGGTACGGAAGCGGCGCGAGGTCCGACCGACCGAAGCGCTCGCCGAGGCTGCTGGCGAGGCGCGCGCGCGCAGCCTCGTCGGGACCCTCGTCTTCGTATCCCCAGCCCCAGAACTTCAGCCGCTTCACCGGCGCATTATGAACGGGAGGCTCGCGCGCGGCCATCGCGCTAGTCTCAGCCGCGATGAGGGGCCCCGATCGGATGCGTGATCTCCCGCGCGGACTCCTCGCGCTCGTCCTGCTTCCGGCGAACCTGATCTTCTGGAGCGCCGCTGCGCTCGGGTATGCGCTGTTCCGGGCGACGCCGCGGGCGGCCCACCGCTGTTATCGCGACTTCTCCCGCTTCTGCATGTTCGTCGGCAGCACCGACGTGGAACGCCACGGACTCGAGCACCTGAAGGCCGGCCAGGCCTATGTGGTGGTCTCGAATCACGAGAGCAACTGGGACCCGCCGACCATCATCGCATCGCTGCCCGATCTGGTGATCCGCTTCGTGATGAAGACGCAACTCGCGAAGGTCCCCATATTCGGTATCGCGCTGCTCCGCACCGGAAACATTCCCGTCGCGCGCACGCGCACGCGCGGCGACGTGAAGCGCATCCAGGAAGGCATGTCCGAGCGCGACCCGGACGTTTCGATCCTGTTCTTCGCCCAGGGCAATCGCTCACGCGACGGATCGTTCGGCCCGTTCAAGATGGGCGCGTTCGCGACCGCGCTCGACTTCAAGCTGCCGATCCTTCCGGTGGCCGTCGCCGGAACCTACGCGGTCTGGCGCCCTGAAACGCTCTGGGTCCGGCGAGGTTCGGTCGCGCTGGAGATCGGCGAACCGATTTCCGTCGATGGGCTCGGAGTCGAGGACCGCACGGCGCTCCGGGATCGGACGCACGCAGCGGTCGCGGAGCTTCGAACGCGCGCGCGCGCGAGGCTCCGGTCGCGCGGAATCGACCCGGGCGGCATCGACTGAGGTAGGATTGGCCGATGGAACCCCAGTCCATCCGCCTGCCCGGCACGCACGGCATCGACCTCCACGCGCTCGAGTGGAGCGACGAGGGCACGCTGCTGCTCTTCCTGCACGGCTTCTCGAACGACGCGCACGTCTGGGATCTCGTCGCGCCCGTGCTCGCGCCGCACTACCGCGTCGTCGCGCTCGATCAGCGCGGGCACGGCGACTCGGGCCGCGATCCAGAGCATCGCTACGACCACGAGACGATGGCGCGCGACACGAACGCTGCGATCGAGTCACTCGGAGCGGAGCGCGTCGTGATCGTCGGCCACTCGCTCGGTGGACGCGTCGCGATGCGCTTCTCGGGGCTGTTCCCGGAGAAGCTCGCCGGGCTCGTGATCGTGGACTCCGCCCCGGACCTCGACGCGCGTGGCACGACGCGAATCAGCCTCGACGTGCAGCAACAGGACTGGTCATTCGCGAGCGTCGCGGACTACGAGCGCGTGCTCCAACGGCAGTACGCTTCGACACGGCCCGATCTTCTCGCGAAACTGGCCGCGCACTGGACACGCAGGCGTCCCGACGGGCGCTACGAGCTGAAGCTCGACCCCGGCTTCATGAAGGCGCGGGCGGGCGTCTCGCCCGAGGACGCGAAGGCGTGGTCCGAGCAGGAAGCCAAGCACCTCTGGGCCGCGCTCGCGGCGCTTCCCTGCCCCGCGCTGGTGGTGCGCGGCGCCGCCTCCGACGTGATGTCCGCCGAGGTCGCGGACAAGATGGTCGACGACGTGATTCCGAGGGCCACGCTCGAGACGGTCGCACGCGCGGGGCACTCGGTCATGCTCGACAACCCGGAGGCCTTCGAGAAGGTGCTGACCGGATTCGTTCTCGGGGACTGAGGTGGAGCTGACCGAGCTCGAAGCCCGCCTCGCGCCGTTCGCGCGCGCGAAGTACGACGATCCGGCGGCCGTGGTCAGCGAGGTCCACAAGATGCCCGGTCACGCCGGCTTCTCGTTCGGCTTCTCGGTTCTCTCGCGCGGGACGAAGGAGAGCTGGTACCTGCGCCTGCCGCCGCCGAACGCGCAGTGGAAGGGCACCGCCGACGTGCTGCGTCAGGTCGAAGCGCTCCGCGCGCTCGACGGCGGGCCGGTCCCGCACTGCACGGTCCAGTGGGCCGGCGCGGACCTCGTGTGGTTCGGCCGGCCCTACTTCGCGGTGCCGAAGCTCGAAGGCGACACGCTTGCGCTCGGCCCCGGCCAGTGGGGTGCGAAGCTCGGCGAAGCGCGGCGGCGGGACATGGCCGCGCAGGCGATGACCGCGCTCGCGAACATCCATCGCGTCGATTGGCGCGAGCGCCTCGCCTATCTCGGTGACCCGATCCCCTGCGAAGACGACGTCGCGCGCTGGGATCGCTTCGTCGAGCGCGCGGCCGAACCCGAATCGATGCGGCTCCAGCCCGAGGTGCGCTCGCGGCTCCTCGCGACGATCCCGCGCTCCGCGCCGGTCGGGCTCTTTCACGGCGACTACAACTGGTCCAACACGTTCTGGTCGATGGAAGGACGGCTGCTCGCGGTGATCGACTGGGAGCTGTGCGGGATCGGAGCGACACTGAACGATGTCGGCTGGGTCGCCACCTTCAACGACCCGGAAGCTTGGGCCAAAGATGCAGCGGCCTTGCCGATCCTGATCCCCGCGGACGATCTGATCGACCTGTACGCGCGCGCGTGGGGAGATCCGCTTCCCGATCTCGGCTGGTTCCGCGCGCTCGCGGCCTACAAGTTCGCGATCATCACGGGCCTGAACCTCGGGCTGCACCGGCGCGGCAAACGCCACGATCCGCTCTGGGAGATCACCGGACGCTCGATCGTCCCGCTGCTCGAACGCGCGCGCTCGCTGCTCGCTCAGTCCCCGTAGTTGTAGCCGGGGCGCGACGGCGGGACGAAATCACCGGACGCGTCGAAGACGCGGCAGAACGTGGTGTGGTGGAGTTCACCGCGTGCGTCCTCGTAGAAGATCGCACCACGCACGAACGAGACGGGGCCGCCGGTCGTCGCGTGCTCGCGGCGCAGGGTGTCGAGTCCCGCGATCGGCGTGCGTTCGAAGAGCTCTCCACGCGGGATCTCCGTGCGCACCGGCAGCGGAGGCTCGCCCTCGGCGCCGATCTCGATCGCGATCTCGCGCAGCACGCCGTGCTCGCGGCCGTGATTCACGATCTCGAGTTCGATCGCGGCGGGAGTCCGCGCGCGAATCTCGACCGAGAGGGCGGCACGCACGCCGCCGCCCATCTCGCCGCGACGCCCCTCGTCGACGACGATCACCGCGCTCGCTTCGAGCGCGCGCACCGAGTGCGCGGTATTCGGCGGCACGATCGCGACCGCGCCAGTCCCCGCGCGGAACGATTCGGATCCGATCGTGATCTCGAGCACCCCCGAGAGAACGTTCCAGACTTCTTCGTTGGGGTGCGAATGCTCGTGAAGCGAGGCCCCCGCGTCGATCGTGTAGTAGGCGAACGTCATCGATTCGGTGCCGAAGAACCGCCCGTGCCATCCCGGTTTCGGCTCGCGGGGCATGATCGCTTCGGTCTCGATGAGCGGCATAGCGAACTACCCCGTGAGCTGGCGCAGGATGTCCGCCGGGTTGAAGTAGACGCGTTCGCAGACGATGCCCGCGTCGTCGAAGATGAAGAACGCCATCATGCGTGTGCGGAATGTGCGGCCCGTGGGCTCGAGCGCGCCGAGCCGCCCCTGGTGCGTGCCGAGCAGCCAGAGCTCGACGATCACGGCATCGTCCGCGTGGCGGAGCGAGATCAACTCGTTGCGCTGATCTGGAAAGCTCGCGCGCGACGCGCGGAAGTACTCGCGCACCGCCGCATCGCCGTCGTGAACCTGTCCGGTCGCGATCAGCTCGTAGCGCGGGTGCGAGAACGTGGCCATCGTCGCGTCGAAATCGCGTTCGTTCTCCGACTCCATGTGCCGTCGCACGATCGCCTCGCGAAAGGCCCGGAGCTCCGCGGGAGTTCTCGACCCGGCCACGCCTCAGACCCTCTCGAGCGCACGGTGCGGCCGCGGCGGAAGCTCGATGCGCAGGTCGTCACCGGGTCGCAGCTCGCCACTTGCGAGCACGATCGCCATCACACCTGCCTTGCGCACGAGCTTTCCGGTGGCGTCGCGGTCGAGCGTGGCCTTCATCAGCCCCGGGCTCGTTCCAGCGCGAGCGGACCCGGGCCCCTCGCGGCGATGAACAGGAACACGAACGCGTAGAGCGCGGCGAGCTCGCCGCCGTTCTGGATCGGCAGCGGCCCCTTGGACTGGTGGAACATGAAGTAGGCGACGGCCATCTGCCCGCTGCAGATGAACGCGGCGAGGCTCGTGCGCACGCCGAGCATGACGAGCGCGCCGCCGACGAGCTCGATCACGCCGCCGACCCAGATCAGCGTGAAGAGCTTCGCGGTCGCGCCGGGGTTTCCGCCGACGCCACCGAACACCCCGACCACCTTCTGCGCCCCGTGACACGCGAAGAGAAACCCCGAGACGATCCTCAGCAGGGCGTGCGAGAGCGGACCGATTCGTGCGAGCAGTGCATCCATGATTCACTCCGACCAGGCAAAGCGCGTGCCTTGCGATGTTTCCTCGGGCACGAGTGCCCCGAGCTCGAGAACTCGACTCATCTCGGCGGCGGCGAACTCCGGCTTCACTCTGCCCGCCTCGGCCACCGCCGCGACGAGCGCGGGGACGGGGTTCTCTCGGTACGCCGGCAGCCCTTCGATCACGTCGTCGAGCAGGAGCTTCCAGAGCAACTGCTGACGTAGCCGGCGCAGGTAGAGCTTGCGTTCGTAGACCGGCAGCCGGTCGTTCGCGAAGAGGTGATCCTGGTACCGGAGATACCGCTCCATCGTCTCCTCGTATTCGTCGGCGACCTTCTGGATCGCCGCGGGCGAAGCCCCCGCCGTGCGCGTGACGACGTGGTTCGCGTCGTACTTCGTCCAGTCGTTCGAGAGGATCTCGAGCCCGTAGTCGGCGGCGCGCTCGCGCACCTCGGTGCCGGGGAACGGCGCCAGGATGTGGAAGCCGTAGAGCGAGCCGAACTCGGCGTGGAGCTCGTTCGCGAACTCGACCGTCTTGCGCAGGGTCTCCTCGGTCTCGCCGGGAAGACCGATGATGAACGAGGCGAGCGCGCTGATGCCGACGTCCTGCGTCATGCGCATGGCCTGCTTCACCTTGGCCAGGTTCGACTTCTTCCCGACGAGATCGAGGATCTCCTGGCTGCCGCTCTCGACGCCGAAGCAGATCGCCTGACAACCCGCGTGCGCCATCGTCTCGACGATCTCGGGATTGATCGTGTCGACGCGCGAGAACGCGTTCCAGCGGATTCCCGTGTTCCGGCGCACGAGCTCGCCGCAGACCGCCAGGAAGTGTGTTCGGTAGAGCGTGAAGAGATCGTCCTCGATCGTGATCTCGGTGAAGCCGAGGCGCGCGAGGTCTTCGATCTCGTCCACGCACGCGCTCGGGTTCCGGTAGCGCACCTCGCGGCCGGTCCGTTGCGGCGCGGAGCAGAACACGCACGAGTACGGGCAGCCGCGGCTCGTGATCACGCTGGCGTGGCTGTCGAAGGCCAGGTAGCGGGCGAGCGGGACGAGATCGCGTGCCGGCGGAGGCAGAGCGTCGAGGTCGTCCGCGAGCGCGCGAGGTGAATTGCGAACGATGCGTTCGCCGTCGCGGAGCGCGAGTCCACGCACGTCGCGCAGGTCCATTCGGCCTTCGAGCGCTCGCACGAGCTCGATCATCGTGTGCTCGCCCTCGCCGATCGCGATGTAGTCCAGCGCCGGCAGGTCGCGGAAGCTGCCCTCGATCTCGAAGCTGACGTGCGGCCCGCCCATCACCACCGGAACCTCGCCGTCGCACTTGCGTACGATCTCGGCGATCGACGAGGCGATGTGGTGATTGAGCGTCACCGACGTGATCCCGACCACCTGCGGCCGGAACCGCGACATGCGGCGCTCGATCTTCTCGGGCGTGGTGCGAGAGAGCATCAAGTCGAGGATCTCGACCTCGTGCCCTTCGGCCCGCAGAGCCGAGGCGACGTACGGGAGAGTCACCAAGAGGCGCGGGAACTCCTCGAACGGGTACGAGGGGTTGATCAGGAGTACACGCATGACACCTCCGCACTCGGGGTCGGAGCGCCCGGGTGTGGCGGGATTCTACGCAGCGCGCTCGCGAGGTGTCACGCGTGATCAGCGGTGCGCGCGGTGTTTCATGAGCGCGAGATCTCGGGTCGCCTGGCGCGGATCGATGCCGAGCGGCAGGATCGCGAGCGCAGGCGTATCGACGCCCGCATCGACGTAGCGCTGGATGTGCGCGCGGCACGCGTCGGGCGTGCCGTGGACGATCAGCTCGTCGACGACCTCGTCGGGGATCGCCGCGATCGCCGCCTTGCGGTCGCCCTTCTTCCAGGCCTCCCACATTCCCGCGAGCTTCGGCCCGCGCCCGAGCCACTCGTGAAACGCGGCGTAGACGGGAACGTTCAGGTAGGCCGCGATCGCGAACTTGGCCATCGCGCGCACCTGCACCTTGTCGGGATTGGGCGCGACGAAGATGCGCGCGACGATCTCCTTGTCGGGTCCCGCCTCCTTCACGTAGGGCGCGACCTTCTTCACGTCGTCGGCCGAGAGCCAGTTGATGATCGCGCCGTCGCCGACGCGTCCGGCGAGTCGCAGCATTCCCTGTCGGAGCGCGGCGACCAGGATCTTCGGCTGTGTCTCGAGCTTCACGCCGAGGCGGAATCCCGAAACCGAGAAGCTCTCGAATTCCTCGGTGATCTTCTCGCCCGCGAGCGCCTTGCGCAGGAACTTCACGGTGTCGCGCACGCGCTGGTACGGCTTCGTGAACGGAATGCCGTTCCAACGCTCGACGATCACGTCCGACGACGTGCCGATTCCCGCGACGAAGCGACCGGGAGCGGCCTGGCACATCGACGCGATGCTCATCGCCAACAGGCCGGGACCGCGCGTGAACGCGGGCAGGATCGCGACGCCGAGCCGCATGTTCGGCGCCCACGCCGACGCGAGCGCGAGCGGAGTCAGTCCGTCGTAGCCGCCGGCCTCCGCCGACCAGAGGTCGGTGTAGCCGAGCTGCTCGAGCTCCTGGATCCACTCGCGTTGCTCCGCGAGCGGGACACCGTCGAGCGGAATCGTCATGCCGTAGCGGTTCATCGATCCGTGCCTCCCGTCGGTCGCGATCATACACGCGCGGCGCGCGTGACCGCGCTCGGTGGTAGAGTCGCGATGCACGACGGGAGGACGAAGTGAGCTCGACACGCGAAGTGACGATCATCCGCCTCGATGACGGCCGTGAGCTCGCCTTCACGGAGATCGGCGCCCCCGATGGCACGCCGGTCTTCGCCTTCCACGGCACGCCCGGCTCGTACCGGATGTTCGGGCCGCTCTCCGACGCGGCCTCTCGGCTCGGCGTGCGCGTGATCGCGCCCGATCGACCCGGCTACGGGCGCAGCGACTACGTGCCCGACCGGCGCCTCGTCGACTGGCCGCGCGACGTCTGCGCGATCGCGGATTTCCTCGGCATCGCGAAGTTCGGCGTCTTCGGTGTCTCGGGCGGCGGGCCGCATGCAGCCGTCTGTGCGCATCAGCTCGGCAGCCGCCTGCTCGGCGTCGCGATCGTGTGTGGAATCGCCGAGACACTGACCAGCGACGACGCGCGCGGGATGATGCCGATGAATCGCCTGATCTCGCGGCTCGCGCGGTTCTCGGAGTGGCTCGTCTGGCCGATCTTCGCGCTGATGACGCTCGGATTGCGGCACTTCGGTCCGGCGCTCCTGCGCGGGATGGTGAAGCAGCTGCCCGCGCCGGATCGCCGCGCACTCGAGAGCCCCGCGCTGCGAAACGCCTTCCTCGAAGAAGCCCGGCGCGCGCCGCGCACGCACGCGCGGGCCACCGCTCAGGACTTCGCGCTCTTCACCCGACCTTGGGGATTCCGGCTCGAGGACATCTCGTTTCCCGTCGACGTCTTCTGCGGCGAGCTCGACGTGAACGTGCCGGTCGCGCACGGACGCCGGCAGGCCGATCGGATCCCGAACGCGAAGCTCCACCACTTCGCGGACGCGGGACACATGTTCTTCCTCGAGAAGGCGGACGAGATCCTGCTCGCGGCGTCGGGCCGCACGTGATGCTCGACGGCATCCGGGTCGTCGAGCTTGCGGTCTGGGTCGCCGGGCCCGGCGCCGGCGGGATCCTCGCCGACTGGGGTGCGGACGTGGTGAAGATCGAGCCACCCGAGGGCGACCCGTGCCGGAGCTTGTTCATGCACCTCGCCGGACTGAAGGAGCCGAAGTCCCCGCCCTTCGACCTCGACAACCGCGGCAAGCGCAGCGTCGTTCTCGACCTGCGCTCCCCCGACGGGCTCGCCCTCGCGCGCCGGCTCGTCGCGAACGCGGACATCTTCCTCTCGAACCTGCGACCCGACGCGCTCGACAAGCTCGGACTCGACTACGAGACGCTCGCCCCGGAGTGTCCCCGATTGGTGTACGGGAGCATCACCGGCTACGGGCTGCGCGGGCCGGAGCGCGACCGTGCGGCGTACGACGTGGGCGCGTTCTGGGCGCGGAGCGGTGCCGAGCACATCATGTTCCCGACCGACGTCGAACCGCACGGCGTGCGCGGTGGCTTCGGCGATCACGTGACGGCGATGGCTCTCGTCTCGGGCGTCATGGCCGCGCTGTACCAACGCGAACGCACGGGCCGGGGACAACTCGTGGCGACGTCCCTTCTGCGCACGGGCCTGTACTGTGTCGGCTGGGACACGGGCATCCGCCTGCGCTTCGGCACCGTCGCGCCGACCGCCCCGCGCACGCAGCCGCTGAATCCGGTCTTGAACCAGTACAAGAGTCGCGACGCGCGCTGGTTCTGGTTGCTCGGGCTCGAGGCCGAGCGGCACTGGCCGAAGCTCGCGCGCGCGATCGAACGCCCGGAGCTGATCGCGGACGATCGCTTCGCGGACGCGCGCACGCGGCGGAGGAACTCGGCGGAGCTGACGTCGATCCTCGACGCCGCATTCGCGACGCGCGATCTCGCCGAGTGGGCAGCCCGTTTCGACACCGAGGATCTCTGGTGGGCGCCCGTCCAGACACAGGACGAGGTCGTGGCGGACCCGCAGGTGCGGGCGATGGCGGGCATCGTGACCGTTCCCGACTACGGCGACGAAGGCAGCTTCGAGGCCGTGGCGACTCCACTCGAGTTCTCCAGCTCCGACGTCGGACCGAAGGGCCCGCCGCCGCGGCTCGGCGAGCACACCGACGCCGTGCTTCGCGAGCTCGGCCTCGCCGACGACGACATCACCCACCTGCGCACACGAGGGATCGCACGATGAAGAACCCGAAGAACCTCTTCGACCTCACCGATCGGGTCGCGATCGTCACGGGTGGAAGCCGTGGCCTGGGCAAAGAGATGGTGCTCGCCTTCGCACACGCCGGTGCGGACGTCGTGATCGCGAGCCGCAAGCTCGAAGCGTGCAGCGAGCTCGCGAAAGAGGTCACGCGCGAGACCGGCCGCAACGCGTTCCCCTACGCCTGTCACGTCGGACGCTGGGACGAGATCGATGGACTCGTCGATGCCTCGTATCGCGAGTTCGGAAAGGTCGACGTGCTCGTGAACAACGCCGGCAAGTCGCCGCTCTACGACCACGTCGCGAACCTGACGGAGGCGCAGTACGACTCGGTGCTCGACCTGAACCTGAAGGGACCGTTCCGGCTGATGGCGCTCGTGGGCACGCGCATGGCACAGGGCGCGGGCGGCTCGATCATCAACATCTCGAGCATCGGCGCGATCCGCCCGTCGCCGGGAATCATCCCCTACTCGGGCGCGAAGGCGGCACTGAACGCGATGACGGTCGGCTTCGCGCGGGCGTTCGGCCCGAAGGTCCGCGTGAACTGCATCCAGCCCGGCTCCTTCCTCACCGACATCTCGAAGGCCTGGGACATGAAAGCATTCGCGCAGCAGGCCAAGGTCTTCGCGCTCGAGCGCGGAGGCGAACCGAGCGAGATCGTCGGCGCGGCGCTGTACTTCGCGAGCGACGCGTCGAGCTACACGACCGGCGCGATCCTCGCCGTGGACGGCGGCGTTCCCTGAGTGACCCGTCTCGATCGCGCCTTCTTCTCGCGCCCGGTCCTCGAGGTCGCGCCCCGGCTTCTCGGCTGCCGTCTCGTGCACGTGCTTCCGGACCGCGGCGTGCTCGCGGGTCGGATCGTCGAGGTCGAAGCCTACTTGGGCGACGGCAGCGATGAGGGCTCGCACAGCCACCGCGGAAGGACGCGCAGAAACCGCTCGATGTTCGGCCCCCCGGGACACTTCTACGTGTACCTGAGCCACGGCCTTCACGTCTGCGCGAACGTGGTCTGCGAGCGCGCGGGCGTCGGTGCCGCGGTGCTCCTGCGCGCGGTCGAGCCGATCGAGGGCGAGGTGCGGATGCGCGGCCATCGCGGCGGACGCAGCGGCTTCGAGCTCACCAACGGCCCGGGCAAGCTCGCTTCGGCCTTCGCGATCACCCTCGCGGACGACGGCGCCTCCGCGCTGCGCGGCGCGCTTCGGATCGAGGCCCGGAGGGAAACGGACGAACCCGCGATCGAGGTCAGCCCGCGCATCGGGCTCGGGAAAGCCGTCGATCTGCCCTACCGCTTCACCGTGTCGGGGAATCCCTGGGTCTCTCGGCGCGCTGGCCGATCCCGCCCGGCTGCCCCTATCATCGGAGCGACGTGCCCAACGAAGTGATCGAAGCGAAGTCCCTCGCCGCGCTGCCGTCGCGCGAGCGTTTTCTTCGCGCGGCGCGGGGTGTGCCGGTCGATCGACCGCCCGTCTGGCTGATGCGCCAGGCCGGCCGCTACCTGCCGGAGTACCGCGAGCTGCGCGTGAAGACGAGCTTTCTCGACATGTGCGACCGGTCCGATCTCGCGACCGAGGTCTCGCTCCAGCCGTTCCGGCGCTTCGGCATGGACGGCGTCGTGGTCTTCTCGGACATCTTGTTGCCGCTGCGCGGCGCGGGACTCGACCTCGACTTCGCACCGGGACCGATCGTCGCGAATCCGGTCGAGAGCGAATCCGATCTCGCGCGGCTCGAGGGCGACATCGCCGCTTCGGTCGCACCGACCTGCGACGCGATTCGCAGTCTGCGCCGCGAGCTCGGCGACCAGGCCGCGGTGCTCGGCTTCGCCGGTGCTCCCTGGACGTTGGCGGCCTACGCGACCGAGTCGAAGCTCTCGCGCGATCTCGACGTGCTCTCGGCGCTCTCCTGGCGCGAGCCCGCGCTTCTCGACCGGCTGCTCGATCGCATGGTGGAGATCTGCGCCGAGACGCTCCGACTCGAGATCGAGGCCGGCGCGGATTGCGTGCAGATCTTCGATACCTGGGCGGGAATGCTCTCGGCCAAGCGCTTCGAGCGCACCGCGGGCCGCGCACTGCGCGCGGTGATCGAGCGGCTCGGGCCCGATCGCCCGCCGGTGATCGTCTTCGCGCGTGGCGCGGCCCACCTGCTGGACGAGCTCGCGGGCCTCGGTGCCGACGTCGTCTCGCTCGACTGGCGCGTCGATCTGGCAGAGGCCGCTTCGGGAATCGGACAGCGCGTCTCGCTGCAGGGGAACCTCGATCCGACCGCGCTCTTCGCGAAGCTTCCCGACCTGGCGCGCACGACGACCGAGCTCGTCCGTGCCGGCCGAAAGGCGCGCGGCCACATCGTCAACCTCGGTCACGGCGTGCTGCAGCGAACACCCGTCGAGGCCGTTGCCACCTTCGTGCGCACGGTGCAGGAGTCCTCGTCGTAATGCAGGCCGAGACGATCGTCGTCGGGGCGGGGATCGCCGGACTCGCATGCGCGACCGAGCTCGTCCGGCGCGGCGCGGGCGACGTGCTCGTGCTCGAAGCCTCGACGCGCGCGGGAGGCGCGGCCGACACCGTGACCCGAGGCGCGTACACCGTCGAACGGGGACCGAACACGGTACGCGGAACGCAGGGGTTGGAAGCGCTCGCAGAGTCGGCCGGGCTCGGCCTCGTCCCGGCGAATCGCGCCGCGCCGTACCTGGTCTCGAACTCCGCGCTCGTGGCGATGCCGCCACCGATCGGCGCGCTGCTCTCGGGTTCGGTCCTGCCTTGGCGGGGAATCGTGTCGGCGCTCGCCGAGCCGTTCCGTCCGGTCCGGGCCGGCCCCAAGACCGTGCACGAACTCGTCGCGGAGCGCTTCGGCGAGACCGTCGCCAGCCGATTCGCCGACGTGCTGACGCTCGGAATCTACGGTGAGAGCGCAGACCAGGTCGGCTTCGAGTCCGCGTTTCCGGATCTCGCCGATGCGCTCGAGCGCGCGGGCGGACGCTTCTCGCGCCTTGCCTTCCAGCGGCTCCGGGCGAGAGGCAGCGGACCGCCACGAATGGGTATCGTCTCGACCGAGCACGGCCTCGGTGGGCTCTGCGAACGTCTCTCGACGAACCTCGGCGAGCGACTTCGGATCTCGACGCCCGTGAAGCGCGCGCGCGGCCGCGCGGGCAGCTTCGAGCTCGAAGCCGGTGAGCACGGCGAGACCAAGCTCACTTGCCGAAACCTCGTGCTCGCGATCTCCGGCACCGCCGCCTCACGCGTGCTCGAGCTGCCTGCGGCGACGAAGCTGCTCGAGGGGTATCGCGCGGTTCCGCAGACGCTCGTCACGTTCGCGCTCGAGGAGCCCGCCTGCGCGTCGCGCTGGCCCGGCCTGGGGTTCCTCGCACCGTCGCGCGAGCGGCTGCCGCTGCTCGGGTGCCTGTTCCCGAGCAATCTATTCGCCGGTCGCGCTCCGGCGGGATCACTCCTGCTCTCGGTCTTTGCCGCGCGAGAGCTCCGAACCGCGCCCGACGCGACGCTCGTCCGCGAGATCGCACCGGTGCTCAAGCGCCTGCTCGGCGCGACGCGCGATCCGCAGCTCCTCGACGTCGCGCGCTACCCCGAGGGCATCTCGCTGTACGATCGCGGTCATCGCGAGCGCACAGCACAGCTCCGACGCTGTCTCGCCGAGGCCGACGGTCCGATCCTCTGCGGTGTCGGCTACGACGGCGTGGCCTTCGGAGCGGCCGCGGAGTCCGGGCTCGAGGCCGCGCGATCGCTCGCCGCGCGTGACTCGCGCTAGCGAGTCGCGCGCTACCAGCGAATCCGCACGCGGCGCTTGCCCCAGGCCTTCGCCTTGCGAACGTCGTTGCCCAGATACAGGTCGATGCGCCGGGTCCAGCGCTTCGCCGTGCGGTCGCCGACCTGCCACTCGCCGTCGAGCCCGTCGATCCGGAGCTTCACGCCCTTCGTCAGTCCGAGCTTCTCGAGATCCCGCGAGACCGCGACGATGCGCATCCCGGGCCGCAGCCGGATACCGAACGCGGTGAGCGTCGGATCGCCATCGGTCTGGTTCCGGATCGAGTTGTACGCGGTCGCGGTGACGTCGAGCCAGCGCGTATACGCAGCCGCGGGACTCGCCTCCGGCGTTCCGCGAATCCACGCGCAACCCGAAAGCGCGAACGCCGCCAGGCCGAGCGCGAGCGCGCGGACGGGCGCACTCACGGCGGGTCGTGACCTCGCGTCCGTCATGAAGGCTCGCCTACGGGGTGGAGAGGATCGAGTCGTCGGCTGCGGGCTTCTCGCGCCGAGTCCGCTTGCGCACGCGCGCGGGGAGCTTCCGCAGGTCCTCGAGGATCAGATAGCCGCTCGGCACGACGAAGAGCGTGATCGCGGCGGCGACGAGCACGCCGAACGCGAGTGAGATCGCCATCGGGATCAGGAACTGCGCCTGCATGCTGCGCGCGGACATCAGCGGCGCCAGGCCGAGGAACGTGGTCGCGGAGGTCAGGAAGATCGGACGGAAGCGCGCGATCGCCGCTTCGCGCACCGCCTGCTCGAGGTCGCCGCCTGCTTCGCGGCGCTGGTTCACGTAGTGCACGAGCACCAGGCTCGCGTTCACGACGACGCCCGACGCCGCGACGAGCCCCATCACCGACATCATCGCCATGTCGCGACCGAGCAGGAGGTGACCGCCGATCGAGCCGACGAACCCGAACGGGATCACGGACATGATCAAGAGCGGCTGCATGTAGGAGCGCAACGGGATCGCCAGCAGCGCGTAGATCGCGAAGAGCGCGATCACGAACGAGCGCAGGAGCGAGCCGAAGACGCGCTGCTGCTCGCGCTGGACGCCCTCGAGCCGGTAGCTCAGGCCGGGATAGTCGGCGAGAACCTCGGCGATCGGCCCGTCCTCGAGCGAGGCGACGACCGCCGTCTCCGTCGTGATCTTGCGGTCGACGTCGGCGGTCACGTTGACGACACGCTGCCGGTCGGCGCGGCGGATGGTCGCGAAGCCGCGGCCGAGATCCGCATGCGCGACCACGCCGAAGGCCACCTCGGTCCCGTCGGGCGTGCGGATGCGCATGTTCTCGAGATCGCCGAGGGCGCCTTCGCTCCTCGGTCGGATAGCGCACCATCACGCGCACGTCGTCGCGTCCGCGCTGGATGCGCTGCGCTTCCTCGCCGTAGAACGCCTGCCGGACCTGGCGCGCGAGATCGAGCTGGGTGAGTCCGAGCGCCTCCGCCTCCGGATGGATCGTGAGCTTGATCTCCTTCTTGCCGGCGCGGAACGAATCGGAGATGTCGGTGACACCGGGATAGGTCGCCAGCCGCGGACTTGATGCGGTCCGCGGCCTCGCGCAGCGCGTCGATGTCGTTTCCCTGGAGCTGCACGTTCACGGCTTCGCCCGCGGCGAAGAGCGCGGAAGCGAAGAGCAGCTCGACCGCGTCGGGCACCGGTCCGGTGAGCTCGCGCCAGCGTGACGCGATCTCGCTCGTGCGCAGCGAGCGGTCGTCGGCCGGCACGAGTTCGAGCGTCACCTCTCCGAGATGCGAGCCCACGCGCGAACGCGAGCTCGAGCTCCGCCGGGGACCGCCGCCGCCAGCGGACGCGAAGGGTTGCTCGCCGATCGACGCGTTCGAGTGTAGAACGTGGCTCGATCCCTCGAGCTCGTACCTCCGGTCGAGCTCCGCCGCGAGCGCGAGCGCCGCCGCCTCGATCTGACGCACCGCCTCGGCCGTGACGTGCGCCGGACGTTCCCTGCGGCATGGTGAGCTGAGCCGAGACGTAGTCCGACTCGATCGGCGGGAAGAACGAGAAGCGCAGCCGACCGCTCGCGACGGTCGCGATCGCGAGCAGGAGAAGCGCCACGACGACGGCGATCGTCGTGTACCGCCACTCGAGCGTGGTCGCAGAGCCACGCGGCGAGTACCGGTCGTTGAGGAACGTCCTGGAAGCGCGCGTCGAAGCGGTTCTGAAAGCGCACCCACCCGTCCATCACGCGCGCCACGTGCACGCCCGAGACGCGAACCTCCGGCCGCGCGATCGTGGCCGTGACCGAGGTGCGCGGGCAGCACGAGCTGCGACTCGATGACCGAGAAGAGCAGGCACAGGATCACGACCGTGCGCGATCACCGACATGATCTGACCCATCGTGCCCGGCACGGACAGGAGCGGCGAGAACGCGGCCACGGTCGTGAGCACGCCGAAGATCACCGGCACCGTGACCTCGGACGTGCCGCGGATCGCAGCCGCGAGCCAGTCCTCGCCGCGCTGCTGGTAGGTGTAGACGTTCTCGCCGACGACGATCGCGTCGTCGACGAGCATGCCGAGCACCATGATGAAGCCGAAGGTCGAGATCGAGTTGATCGAGTAGCCGAGCCCCGGCATCAGGAAGATCGCACCGAGAATCGAGATCGGGTACGCCCATCGCGACCCAGAGCGCGACGCGCGCGCGCAGGAAGAGCATCAGGATGCCGACGACGAGCACGAGCCCCTGGATGCCGTTCGAGTACAGCGTCGAGAGCCGGCCGCGCAGACCGACCGACGAGTCGCGCCAGACGCTGATCGAGATGCCCTCGGGCATGCGCGCCTGCGCCGCTTCGCACGTAGCGCTTCACGGCGTCGGAGATCTCGATCACGTCCTGGTCGCCGATCCGGTACACGCGGACCATCACCGCCGGCTTGCCGTCGAAGCGCGCGCGCTGGTCGGTGTCCTCGAAGCCGTCGACCACTCGCGCGACGTCGCCGAGCCGCACGCGCGTGCCGTCGGCGCGCGAGAGCACGACGAGCTCTTCGAACTCGCGGCCGACGTACGCCTGCGCCTTCGTGCGCAGCAGGATCTCGCCGCCCTCGGTCTTGATCGTGCCGCCGGGCAGGTCGAGCGACGACGCGGCGCACGGCCTGCGCGACCTGGTCGAAGCTCAGCGCCGTGGCGGCGCAGCGCGGCTTCGGGGACTTCGATCGAGATCTCGTACGGCCGCGCGTTCGTGACTTCGACCTGGGTGATGCGCGGGATCCGCGGCGAGCTCGTCGCGCACGCGCTCGGCGAGCTGCTTCAGGCTGCGCTCGTCGGCGTCGCCGAAGATCGCGACGTCGGCCACCGACCGGCGGACGGTGACCTGCGAGACGATCGGCTTCTCGGCTTCGTCGGGAAGCGTGTCGAGCGCATCGACCTTGTTCTTCACGTCTGCGACGGCGCGGCGTCACGTCGGCGCCCTGGAGCAGCTCCGCGCTGACCACGCAGAGAGCCCTCGTTCGAGGTCGAGAGGATCTTCTCGATCCCCTCCACACCGTCGAGCTCCTCCTCGATGCGCACGCAGACGCCTTCTTCGACTTCCTCGGGCGCCGCGCCGCGGTACTCGACCGACACCACGACCTGGTCGATCTGGATGTCGGGCATCTCCTTCTGGGGGATCGCCGCGGTGCTGAGCAGACCGCCGACGATGACGACTCCCATCAGCAGGTTCGCCGCGACGGGATTGCGCGCGAACCACGCGACGATCCCTCTCACGATTTCCCTCCCTGCGCGGCGACATCGACGTCCGGCGCGACACGCACCGGCATGCCCTCGACGACGGTCTCGAGCGGCGAGACACAGACACGCTCACCGGATTCGAGTCCCGCGCGGATCACGACCTCGTCGCGGAGCGCGCGCAGGACCTCGACGTCGCGAAAGCGCAGACGCCCCTCCGCGTCGATCACGAGGACCTGTCGGTCACCGCGCAACGCGGCGCGCGGGAGCACCGCGACTCCGGGCACGGTCTTCCCCTGGATCGAGGCGCGCACGAAGAGCCCGACCGCGAGCGGCGAGCGCTCGGCGTCGTCGGTGCGGCCATAGGGATCCTCGACGCGCGCCACGGCGTGGACCATGCGGCTGCGCGCGTCGATCTCGCCCTCGGTCCGGACGATGCGTCCCTTCCACTCGTGCTCCGTTCCGCCGAAGCGCGCGAAGAGCCGGACCTCGGGACCGAGCTCGTCGGGCTGCTCACCCCGCCAGACGAGCGGCAGATCGAGAAACGCGAGGTCTTCGTCGGGAATCGGCAGACGCACCTCTGCCCAGTCCACCGCGTAGAGCGTCGCGATCGGTCCGCCGCGGCTCACGAACTGCCCGACGTCCACCTTCTCGTCGCGGACGCGGCCCGCGAATGGAGCGTGCAGGTTCGTGCGCGCGAGATCGCGTTCGGCCTGAACCAGCGCGGCCCGGGTTTCGCGCAGCGCCGCCGAGGCGACCGCTTGATTTCGCACTGCCTCGTCGAGCTGCGCCGCGCTGGCGAAGTCGCGTGCGGCGAGCGCCCGGCGGCGGGTCAGCTCGGAGGCCGCGCGCGCCTCTTCGCTCGCGGCGCGCGCGACGGACGCGCGCGCGCGCTCGAGCGCCACTTCGTAATCGCGTGGGTCGATGCGCACGAGCAGGTCGCCGTCGGCGAAGAACCCACCCGAGACGAGCGCAGGCGAGATCTCCAACACGCGGCCGGACACCTCTGGGATCAGTGCGCTCTCGGTGCGCGGCGCGACGGTGCCGTGCGTGGTCACCTCGAGCGTCAGGTCCCGCAGCTCGACCGTCGTGACGCGCACGAGCGGCGTGGCGGGTTCCGGCGCCTTCGTCACGACTTCGGGTCGGGTCGCGATCAGGAGGATGGCGCCCGACGCTCCGAGCGCGAGGACCGCCAGGGGCGCGACCAGACGGGTGGACAGCTTCATCACCATCACAGGGTCTCCTCGGGAGCTGCAGCTCGGCGCGTGCGGATTCTGGAGCGGGCGGGCGCACGCAGGCCCGCTGCGAGAAAGGCGATCATCTCGTCGAGGACCACGCGGTCGGGGATCTCGGCGACGAGGCCGGTGAATCCCGGCGCGAGCCGATGACGGCCCGCCAGGAAGTGGAGCATCGCCCCGATCACCATCTGAAAGCGGAGCGCCGTCGCCGAGCGGTCCACGCGGCCGAGGACGCGCGCGATCGCGGCGTGAAAGCGCCTCGCGCATTCGCCGAAGAGGCTCTCGATCAGCTCGGGCATGCGCTCGTGCGGCTCGGTGTAGAGCAGCGTGGCGACATCGCGGGACTCGAGCTCGGAGCGCATCGCGGCGAAAGCCGGCTCGAGCAAGGCCGCGAGGACCGGCTCGAGCGTGCGCGGTCTTCCGGCGCGCCAGCTCGCTTCGACGGCGTCGAGTCGAGCCAGCCGCTCCGCGTTCACCGGCGCGACGTGGCGCTCGAGCACCGCGCGAAGCAGCTCGTCCTTGCCGCCGAAGTGGTAGCCGACCGCGGCCAGGTTCACGCCGGCCTCGCTCGTCAGCGCCCGCAGCGAGGCCCCCCGAAAACCGCGCTCGAGGAAGAGGCGCTCCGCCGCATCGAGGATCCGATCCGGGGTCGGCGACTTTCGGGACGAGACGGCCATCGGCTCTCCAATTCAAACGTACGTTCGAATCATAGACGCGCGCGTGGAGAGCTGTCGAGCGCGCCGCTTGCCCGGCAGGCCCCCGGACCTCGAAGATGGGGCCGATGCGCGTACGCGGGATCTGGCTCTCGACCCTGATGCTCGTCGCCGGATCGGCCTGCGGCCCCGAATCCGCGCCGGTCGCGTCGGTCACGCTCGAGCCCGGGCTCGCGCGCGTGTACCTCACGACCTGCGCCAGCTGCCATGCCCGGCCCGGCATTGGCGTTCCGCTGACGGGCCTCGACGCGGACTGGCGCGAGCGCCGCGAGAAGGGAATGGACGTTCTGCTCGCGAACACGGTGAACGGATCGCTCGGCATGCCGCCACTCGGCACCTGTGGACTCTGCTCCGAGAGCGACTTCCGATCGCTGATCCGATACATGGCCGGCCTGCCGTGAGCGAAGCCGGCTGGACGCGCCGGGAGCTGATGCGTGTCGCGCTCGCCGCGGGCGCGGGAAGCCTTCTGCCGGGACTGCGTGCCCGAGCGGACTCGGATCCACGGCCGGCGGACTGGGTCCCGGGCGAGCCCCTGCCCTGGCGGAACTGGTCGGGCTACCTCGGCTGTCGACCCGCGCACCGGCTCGGTCCCGTCTCGGAGGCCGAGGTGGTCGAACGACTCGCGCAAGGGAGCGGCGCGATCCGACCCGCGGGCGCGGGACACTCGTTCAGCGCGCTCGTGCCGAGCGACTTCGCGCTGCTCTTCCTCGACGATCTCGTCGGCGAGATCTCCGTCGACGCCGCGAACCTGCAGGCCGAGATCCCCGCCGGCCGGCGCCTATCGATGCTCGGCCCCGAGCTCGGAGCGCTCGGGCAAGCGATGCCGAACCTGCCGGACATCGACTACCAGACGCTCGGCGGCGCGATCGCGACCTCGACGCACGGCACGGGCGCGCTGCTCGGCTCGCTCTCGTCCTGCGTCGTGGCGCTCTCCCTCGCCACGCCGAGCGGGGAGCTTCTGGAATGCGACGAGACGCGCAACGCGGAGGTCTTTCACGCCGCGCGCACGTCACTCGGCGCGCTCGGCGTCGTCACGCGCGTACGCCTGCAGAACCGCCCGGCGTTCAAGCTCGTCGAGAAGACGTCGTGGCGCGATCTCGGCGAGCTGCTGGAAAGTCTCGCGCGCGAGCGGGACGAGAACCGCTGCTTCGAGTTCTACGCCTTCCCGCACTCCGACGTCGCGCTCGCGATCACGACGAACGAGACCGACGCCGAGCCGTACAGCGTCGGCGAGGACGACCCGGACGGTTTGCAGCTCTTGCAGACGCTCTTCGCTGCGACGCGCTGGCTGCCGGGAATCGGCGGCCGGATCTACGACGGGCTGCTGCGGAACTCCGGCACCACCGAGCGCGCGGACTGGTCGCATCGCGTGCTCACGCATCCGCGCACGACGCGCTTCAACGAGATGGAGTACACGGTGCCCGCCTCGGCCGGGCCGGAGTGCCTGCTCGAGATCCTCGACACGATCCGCGCGCGGGACCTTCCGATCTGCTTTCCGATCGAGTGCCGCTACGTGCGCGAGGACGACGTCTGGCTGAGCATGTTTCACCAGCAGCCGGGCTTCTCGATCTCGATCCACCAGTTCGCCGACCGGGACTTCCACGCGTACTTCGACGCGGTCGAGCCGATCTTCTGGAAGCACGAGGGACGGCCGCACTGGGGGAAGCTGCACACGCTCGATGCGTCGCGACTCGCCGCGCTGTATCCGCGCTTTCGCGAGTTCCAGGCGTTGCGGCGCTCGCTCGACCCGCAGGGCCGGCTCGTGAATCCGCACATCGCCACTCTGTTCGGCGTCTAGCGTAATCTCGCGCCGGCCCTCGGGAGGATCGAATGCCTCGCTATTCCGGAATCGCGCTTCGCGTGCTCGTCGTGCTGCTCGCGCTCGGCTTCGTCGGCTATCGCTACCTGCTCGGACGGGCGACGGTTCCCGCCAAGAGCGGCTACTCCCTCGACCTCGCGGAAATCCGCAGGCTCGCGGCGTCGGTTCCCGGCGAGCGCGCCGTACGGGTGAACCACGAGGAGATCGCCGAGGCTCCGCTCCCGAGGGGCGCGGTCTTCGCGGGCGAGTCGCTTCGCGAGCCGCATCCGATGTCGCACGGCGCGTACCAGGTGGTGTTTCCCGACGGCCAGCTCGTGATCGACTCCGGCGTCGACGAGGCGGGACTGCGAAGCATGAACGCCGATGCGCCGTTCTCGAGCGAGGCCTTCGCTTCGGTCCAGCGCGCGCTCGCGAGCGCGCGCTCGATCGTGATCACCCACGAGCACTCGGACCATCTGACGGGGATCGCGCGCTTCGCGGAGCCGGAGAAGCTCGTCGGACGGCTCTCGCTCACGCGCGAGCAGCTCGAGAATTCCGAGGCGCTCGACGCGATCGAGTTTCCGGAACGGCTCCGATCCGCGCTCGCGCCGCTGGACTACGAGCGCTACTTCGCGCTGGCGCCCGGCGTCGTTCTGGTGAAGGCGCCGGGCCACACGCCCGGAACGCAGATGGTCTTCGTCGCGCTCGCGGACGGCGAGGAGTTCCTCTTTCTCGGCGACGTCGCCTGGCACATGAAACAGATCCGGGAGCTCTGGTATCGTCCTCGGCTCGTGACCGATTTCTTCCTCGGCGAGGACCGCGACGCGGTGCTCGCCCAGTTCCGGACTCTCCACGAGCTGCGCACGCGGGACCCGATCGAGCTCATCGCCTCGCACGACACCGATCAGCGAAAGGCGTTGATCTCGTCGGGCACGCTCGGCTCCCACTTCGAATTCTGAGGCGCCATCCATGTCTGCTGCGACCCCGAAGCGCGAGCCGCGAAGGCCCCGCCCCGTCCCGACCCCCGAAACGCAATTCCACTGGGATGGCGCGCGCGCCGGTGAGCTGCTCCTGCAGCGCTGCCGCCCGTGCGCCCGTGCGTACTTCCCGCCTCGCCCGTTCTGTCCGCGCTGCGCGAGCCGCGACGTCGAAGTTTTTCGCGCGAGCGGACGCGCGACGCTGTACAGCTACGTCATCCACCACCGGCCGATGCCGGGATTCACGCCGCCGTACGCGATCGCGGTCGTCGAGCTCGAGGAAGGGCCACGCATGATGACGAGCCTGGTCGGGGTTCCGCAGACCCCCGAGGCGCTCGTGCTCGACATGGCGCTCGAGGTCTCCTTCGAGAAGCTCGACGACGAGATCTCGCTTCCGGTCTTCGCGCCCGCGGGGCAGGTCTCGTGAAGCGCCGGACGGCCGCGATCGTCGGCGCAGCGGAGACGACCGAGCTCGGTCTGATCCCGGACCTCTCGCAGCTCCAGCTCCACGCCGACGCCGCGCTGAATGCGCTCGCGGATTGCGGGCTCCGCCCGAGCGACGTCGACGGCGTCGCCACCGCCGGAGAGTCGCCGACCTCGGTCGCGCATCTGCTCGGAATCACGCCGACCTGGGTCGATGGCACGGCCGTGGGCGGCTGCTCGTTCATGCTGCACGTGCGGCACGCGGCGGCCGCGATCGCTTCGGGACTCTGCAAGACCGTGCTGATCACGCACGGGCAGAGCGGCCGTTCGCGCGTCGGCGCCGGCGGCTTCGGCTTCTCGGCTTCGAGCTGGCAGGGCCAGTTCGAAGCTCCGTACGGCGTCGCCGGTCCCCCGACGCTCTTCACGATTCCGTTTCTGCGGTACATGAAGGACTTCGGGGTCAGCCACGAGCAGCTCGCGATGGTCGCCGTCGTGCAGCGCGAGTGGGCCGCGCGAAATCCCCGAGCGATGCACCGCGATCCGATCACCGTCGGGGACGTACTCGAGTCGCGGCTGATCGCCTGGCCCGTTCCACCTGCTCGAGTGCTGCCTCGTCACCGACGGCGGCGGAGCGCTCGTGCTGGTCTCGGCCGAGCGCGCGCGCGACTTCCCGCGCCCGCCCGTCTACGTACTCGGCACCGGCGAGAGCGTCGAGACACCGATGGTCAGCCAGATGGAGGACTTCACCACCTCGCGCGCGTTCCGAGTCTCGGGCCGGATGGCCTTCGCCGAGGCGGGGATCGGCCCGAGTGACGTCGATCACCTGATGATCTACGACGCGTTTGCCCACCTGCCGATCTACGGACTCGAGGACCTCGGCTTCGTGCCGCGCGGCGAGGCGGCCCGGTACATCTGGGACCGCAACACGGCGCCGGGCGGCGCGCTTCCGCTGAACACGAACGGTGGCGGGCTCTCCTACACGCACACCGGCATGTACGGGATGTTCGCGCTCCAGGAGTCCGTGCGTCAGCTTCGAGGCACGGCTCCCGCGCAGGTCGAGGACGTACGCATTTCGGTGGCACACGGCGTGGGCGGAATGTTCGCCGCGGCGGGCACGGTGATCCTGACGAACGAGGCCGATTGACACGCAGCGCTACTCTCGCCAGCCTTCGGTGTGAGCTTGGACACGGTTTGCAGAGCCTCCGCGCCGAATACCTCGTTCGTGAGAGAGGAGGGTTGGATCGTGACGGCCCCATCGCGCCGAACGCGTAGGTCCGCGCGGACGCGCGCGAGCCGCGAAGCGAGTCGATGAGCGGCAAGCGCATCGACCGCTATAGCGTCGCGAGCACGCCCGCGGGCTCCGAGCTTCAGTGTGACGAGACGCCGGGGATCGCCGTGCGCATCGACGCGGGATTCGCCTTCAGCGAGTCCGATGCGCGCAAGCTCGGCCCACGCGTGATCCTGCTCGACGGAGCCGGACGCTTCGCGCCGCTGATCGACGGCGACGCGAAGCTCTACAACCTGGATCACCACCAGGGCTGCGTGCGCGCCTTCACCCTCGCCACGTGCGAACAGGCGCTCGTTCTCGTCGCGAAGGGACTCGATCTCGATCGCGGCGGCTGGACGCTGTACGCGAACGAGCCCGATCTCGACGTCGCCCTCGCGATCTGGGTGTTGTTGAACCACCGCCGCGTGATGCAGCTGAGCGATGCCGAGCAGCGCGTCATCCTGCCGCTGATCCGGCTCGAAGGCGCGATCGATGCGGGCGGGACGGAGAGCTCGGCCTACTGTGGCCTGCCCGAGCCGACGCTCAGCGAAGCGCGAAGCCGCCTCGACCACCTGTTTCAGCGCGATCAAGCGCTACGGGCGCTGCCGAGCCTGGACGCGAGCGCGCGCACGGCGGCTCTCCTTCGCGAGATCGACGCGCTCGTCTTCGTCGAGACGGAGTTCGCGTCCTCTCGTCCACTGGAAGAGGTCTACGGAAATACCGACCTCGACGACGATCGCGTCGCGGTGGCGTGCCGCGATTCCTCGGGGATCTACGACGTCGAGCAACGCCTACGTGAGCGTTGGGGCGCGCGGCTCGGGCTGATCGTCCTGCAGCGGGAACCGGGGAAATACACGCTGCGCGCCACGGGTGCGCTGCACGGCGTCTCGCTCGAGCCGCTCTTCTCCTACCTGAACACGGTCGATCCCGCGGTCGATGGCCGCCCCGCGTCGCAGTGCTGGGGCGGAAGCAACGAGATCGGTGGCTCCCCACGGGACCGGCGTTCGGAGCTGACACCGGATGGTGTTCTTCGCGCTTCACGTTGGGTGCAACGCCGACCGCTGCGCCGCTCGCGCGCGGTGTTTCGCGCGCTCTGGACCAGCGCGGCTCTCGCCCTCGCCGTGATCGGTGTCGGCTCGGCGCTCCAGACGATTCCCGGCTACGCGCCGACGCGGGCGCTCGAGGACACCTTCCGGCTCACGCTTCTCGGTGTCGGCGCCCTGGCCGCCGCCGCGGTTCTCGTTCGACGTCAGGCGCGGGAGTCCCTGTGGATTCCCGGCTTTCGAGCCCCGGCGGGCCGCCTCTGGCTCCTGCTCACGCCGCTCTCGTTCGTCCTCTGCGCGATCGGGGGCGCGTTGGCCCCGGCGGCTCTGACTCGGGATCCGGTCTCGCTCTCGTCGGCGATCGCGGCGGCCGTGCTCGCCGCGTTCGGCGTCGAGGTCTGGTTCCGCAGCTGGGTCTACGGACTGCTGCGGCTCGCGGGACCGCCTCGCGCGGGCGAACAGCTGCCACTCTTCTCGGTCGCCACGCTCGTATCGGGAGCGCTCTACGCCGTCGCCGCGCTCGGCGTCGGTGAACCCGCGCTCGAGCTCCTCGCTCTCGGCCCGCTCCAGGGCCTCGCGCCACTCGCCCAGCGGGCCGCCGCGGCGCTGCTCGCCGGGATCACGCTCGGAGTTCTGCGCGAGCGGTCACTCTCGCTCTGGCCCGGGATCGCGGTGCAGATCACCGCGAGCCTCCTCTTCCTTCTGCTGGCCGGCTGACGTCGCGGTCGGAACGCGGCGCAGTCCTGCGAGATGGCGCGCCCGCTGCTGCTCACTCTTCGCGAGCGAAGCGCGCTCGGCCTTGGTCTGCCCCTCGCGCGCACGGGTCGCATCTGCCGCGCGCGCCCGTGCCTCGCGGTCCTTCCGCTTCCGCGCACGGCTCAGGTTCGTCGGCTTGCTCATCCGCGGAACCGGTGCGCGAGCGTCAGAACCCCGAGAGCGAAGCGAACCGCGCGCGGTGGAACGCCGCGTCGCCGAGCGTCAGCTCCGTGACGCGCGCGCGCTTGAGGAAGAGGCCGATCTCCTCCTCGTCGGTGACGCCGATCCCGCCGAACATCTGCACCGCCTCGTTCCCGATCAGGTGGATGGCTTCCGAGACGCGCGCCTTGGCGACGGACGCGACGAGCGACAGGTCGGCGCGGTTCTCGTCGATCGCGCGCAGCGCGTCGAGCACGATCGAGCGCGAAAGCTCGATCTCGACGAACATGTTCGCCGCTCGGTGCTTGAGCGCCTGGAACGAGCCGATCGGCACGCCGAACTGCTTGCGCTCCTTCAGGTACGCGATCGTCCGCTCGAAGGCTTCGGTGAGCGTGCCGAGCATCTCGGCCGCGAGGCCGATCGCGGCGCGATCGAGGACCGGATCGAGCAGATCGGCGCCGCGCCCCGCGCCGCCGAGCAATGCGGAACGCTCGACCTCGACGGCGTCGAGCGTCACGTTCGCGGCGTTGCGGCCGTCGACCATGGTCGTGCGAACGATCTCGAGTCCCGCGCGCCGGCTTCGGCACGAGAAAGAGCGAGAGCCCGTCGCGCTCACCCGTCCGGCCCGCCGTCCGGGCGACCACGACGAGCTGGTCCGCGACGTGTCCGTCGAGGACGAGCGTCTTCGAACCCGTGAGCCGATAGCCGCTCGACGTCGAGTCGGCGCGCGTCGCGATCGTGTACGGGGAGTGATGCGCGCCCTTCTTGAAGTGCGAGCGCGAGAATCCGCTCGCCCTTGGCGACGGCCGGAAGGATCTCCTTGCGCTGCGTCTCGTTTCCGCCGAGCAGAACCGCGTTCCCGCCCAGGAGCGACGTCGAGACGAGCGGCGTCGCGGTGAGCGTCCGGCCGCACTCCTCGAGCACGATGCCGAGCTCGGCGTAGCCGAGTCCCGCACCTCCGAACTCCTCGGGCAGGACGATTCCCGCCCAGCCGAGCTCCGCCATCTCCGCCCAGAGCGAACGCGAGAAGCCGACCGGATCCCGCTCGTCGCGCAGCTCGACGCAGCTCCTTGACGGGCGAGTTCTCGGCGATGAACTCGCGCGCGGTGCTCCGCAGCAGATCCTGCTCTTCCGAAAGTGCCAATGACATCGTGATTCCCTCTTCGACCGATCTCAGTCCGGGAGACCGAGAACGCGCTTCGCGATGATGTTGAGCTGCACTTCGGACGTGCCGCCTTCGATCGAGTTGCCCTTGGAGCGCAGCCACTCGCGTGTCGTGCCGAGCTCGCGCGGAATTGAAACCCTCGCCCTCCCAGCCGAGCGCCTGCGAGCCGAGCGATCTTCACGAGCAGCTCGAACTGCGCTTGTTCAGCTCGGTGCCGTAGAGCTTGAACATCGACGACGCCGGACCCGGTCCCTGACCCGCCTTCGCCTCGTCGGACGAGCGGCGCAGCGTGGTGACGAAGCAGCGCGTGTCCATCATGTGCTGCACGACCTGATCGCGAATCACCGGATCGGCGACGCGGCCGTCCGTCGACGCCGCAGTACTCGCTTCGCGAGCTGCTCGAGCGACCCGCCCGCCGCCGCCCGAGCCGGTGCCCAGACCCATCCCGGCGATCATCTCGCGCTCGTGCTGCAGCAGCGCGCTTCGCGATCGTCCAGCCGCCGTCGACCTTGCCGACCAGGTTCTTCTTCGGGACCTTCACGTCCTCGAAGAACGTCTGGCAGAACGGCGACGAGCCGCTGATCAGCTTGATCGGCGAGACCGACACGCCCGGCGACTCCATGTCGAACAGCAGGAAGCTGATGCCGTCGTGCTTGGCCGCGGTCGGGTTCGGTGCGCACCAGACAGAAGATCCAGTCGGCGTAGTCCGCGTACGAGGTCCAGATCTTCTGGCCGTTCACGAGGTAGTGGTCGCCCTTGTCCTCGGCGCGCGTCTGCAGACCGGCCAGGTCGGAGCCGGCGCCGGGCTCGGAGTAGCCCTGACACCAGCGGATCTCGCCGCGCACGATCTTCGGCAGGTGTTCGCGCTTCTGCTCCTCGTTTCCGTACTCGAGCAGCACCGGCCCGAGCATGGTGAGACCGAAGCTGTTGAGCGGCGGGCGGCAGTGGAGCCGGCGCATCTCCTCGGCGAGCACGCGCGCCTGCGCGCTCGACAGACCGCCGCCGCCGTACTCCTTCGGCCAGGTCGGCGCCGTGTAGCCCGCGCGCGGCCATGCGCTCGAGCCAGAGCTTCTCTTCGGGATTCTCGTAGACCTTGTTCCGGCCTCCCCAGTTGAGATCCTCGTCCGGACCGAGCGGCTTGCGCATCGACGGCGGGCAGTTCTCTTCGAGCCACTTGCCGGTCTCGGCGCGAAAGGCTTCGAGATTCTCCAAGGCGAGATCCTCCAACGGGGCCGCGCGCCGGGCTGGCGGGGCGGCCGTATCCTAAGCGCCCGACGCCGTGGATCGCAACCGCACGGGAGCCTTGCCGCGCGGGTCTCGTTCCGCTCTCCTAGGCGCTGATGCGATCGCTGCGACGACTGCTCGGAATGGGCGAGGACATTCTCGGAGAGGCGCGTGACACCGCGACGGTTCGCCGCATCGCGGCCGAGCTCGACGCGTTGCCCGTCGACGAGGCACGCTATCTCGCGGCCTTCGCGTACGTGCTCACGCGGGTCGCGCGCGCCGACCTCGAGATCTCGCCCGAGGAGACCGAGCAGATGATCCGCCTCGTGCGGGAGTTCTCGGCGCTCGGCGAATCGCAGTCGCTCCTCGTCGTGCAGATGGCGAAGACCCAGGCGATCGCGCTCGGCGGCACCGAGAACTACCTGGTCACGCGTCAGTTCAAGGAGCTCTCGAATCGCACGCAGCGCATCGATCTGCTCCGCTGCATGTTCGCCGTCGCCGCCGCCGACGAGAGCATCTCCAGCGTCGAGAACGCCGAGATCACCGCGATCGCGATCGAGCTCGACTTCACCGACGCGGAAATCGCCTCGATCCGCGCGGCGTACCGGGACCAGCTCGCGGTGCTGAAGGGTCGTCGGATTTGAGCGAAGAGATCGACGTCGACCGGATCGGCGAGGACGTGCCGCTCCTCGAGGGGATCCGGACCACGCGCGCGATCCGGCGCCTGCGCCCCGATCCGGTTCCTCGCGCGCTGATCCGCAAAGTCTGCGAAGCGGGTACGTTCGCGCCGAGCGGCGGCAACCGGCAGCCGTGGGTCTTCATCGCGGTGACGCAGGCCGAGCGGCGCGCGTGGGTCGCGGAGCGCTACCGCAAAGCGTTTCAGCGCTACATCGCTCCGGCTCTCGAAGCCGCGAAGCGGCCGGACTTCCCCGAAGCGGGAGCTCGAAACATGCGCGCCGCGCTCTGGCTCGCCGACCATCTGCACGAGGCCCCCGTACACTTGTTCGTGGCGGGCTGGACCCGGCGCGACGCGGCGCAGGGGCAGGCGCTCTTTCCGTGCATTCAGAACGTGCTGCTCGCGTGCCGGGCTTTGGGCCTCGGCGCCTCCCTGACCACGATGCACCGCAGCTTCGGAGCCGAGTGCGACCGCTGGCTCGAGCTGCCCGAGGACTGCCCGACGATCGCGCTCCTGCCGATCGGCTGGCCCGTCGGAAAACACGGCCGCCCCCCGCGCCGCCCGGTGGACGAGGCTCTGCACTGGGAGCGCTTCTCCGGCGCTCGGGAATCCGAAGCCGGCTGAGATCTCTCAGCCCTTGCTGCACCGCAGCGTCAGCTCGGTGATCTCGGCGGGCGCGAAGAGCCGCATCGGCGGTCCCCAGAACCCCGTGCCTCGGCTCACGTAGAGCTCGGCGCCGTCTCGCGCGTAACGCCCGGCGACGAAGGGCACGGCCAGGCGAACGAGCCAGCGGAACGGCCAGATCTGTCCGCCGTGGGTGTGGCCCGAGATCTGGAGGTCGACACCGCTCCGTGACGCGCGCTTGAAGGTCGCGGGATCGTGCGCGAGCAGGACCACGGGGAGGTCGGGGTCGCACGCCTCGAGCGCCTTCGGCAGATCCTCGCGCGCTCCGCCGCCGAATCCGCCGCGGTGATCGTCCACCCCCGCGAGCACGAACGAAGCCCCGCCGTGCTCGATCGTGACGCTGCGATTGCGCAGCGGCACCATGCCGAGCTTCTCGACCACCTCGGTCCACGCGTCCGCGCCGGAGTAGTGGTCGTGGTTGCCGGTCACGAAGTAGACGCCGTGGCGCGCGCGGAGCTCTCCGAAGGGCGCAACCTCGTCGGCGAGCAAGCGCGCGCTGCCGTCGACCAGATCGCCGGTGACGCAGATCAGGTCGGGCGCGAGCGCGTTCAGCCGATCGGAGAGAGAGCGCGCGAAGTGGCGGTCGCGAAGCGGGCCGATGTGGACGTCGCTGATCTGCGCGATGCGGAAGCCGTCGAGCGCTTTCGGCCAGCGCGCGAGCGCGATCTCGAGCCGCACGAGTCGCGGTGGCCGCAATCCCGAAACCAGCGCGAGCGCACCCGCGACCCCGACGACCGCGAGCGTCATCGCGGCCTGCGCGCGCGAAGCGGCGGGCGCGTCGGGCAGGTCTCCGCCCGCGGCGTACGCCACGCCGCCGGCGAGAAAGCGAAGCAGGTCTCCGGCGGCGAGCGTGACGAGCAGCAGGAAGGCCGTCCCCATCCAGAGGGACGCCGGCCAACCGACGATCCGGTTCCAGGGCGGCGCGACCAGGCGCTCCGCGATCGGCTGCGCGACGAGCGACGCGAGGCCGAGGTAGATCACGCCGAGCAGAAGCCCGCTCGCAGGCGGGGCGATGCCCGGATCGAGCACGAGGCGCTGTGCGATGTAGCCGTGCCCGCCGATCAGCACGGTGAGCGCGATCGCGAGGAACGCGAGTCCGGCCAGAATGCGGGCGGCGGTACTCATCCCGGTGGAACGTATCCCATCCATGCGCTTCGCGATCGGCCGGATCGCCGCTTCCGCTCGGGCGCGTGATAGGCTCGCCCCGAAGGGGCCCGAGACGTGCCGCTTCTCGTCGAGACCCGGAGAGGCACCGTGAGAGGCCGCGTGGATCGCGGCGTGACGGTCTTTCGCGGAATTCCCTTCGCCGCGGCGCCGGTCGGAGCGCTGCGCTTCAGGCGTCCGCAACCGCCGGATCCCTGGCCGGGCGTGCGGGACTGCCGAGATCCGGGACCCGCTTCGCCGCAGAACGCGACGCGGATCGCGAGTCGCGGCGATGAGGCCACGGTCGCCCAGAGCGAGGACTGCCTCCGTCTCGATCTCTGGACCGCCGGCTTCGAGGGCGTGCCGCGGCCCGTGCTCGTGTTCGTGCACGGCGGCGCTTTCGTCCGGGGTGCGGCGTCGGACCCCGGAACGCGCGGACGTCGGCTCGCGCGCGGCGGAGACATGGTCGTGGTCTCGCTGCAGTACCGACTCGGGGCGCTCGGTTTTCTCGATCCCGCAGATCTGCCTCGCGACGCGGACCTCGACGACGCAAACCTCGGCCTGCTCGATCAGATCGCCGCGCTCGAGTGGGTGCGTGCGGAGATCGACGCATTCGGCGGCGACCCCGGCAACGTCACGGTCTTCGGCACGGGCGCGGGCGCGACTTCGGTTGCATGTCTGCTCAGCGCGAAGCGCGCGCACGGCCTGTTCCGCCGCGCGATCCTCGCGAGCGGGTCGCTCGACGTGGACGCCCGCGAGGATTCGACACGCCGGACCCGCGCTTTTCTCGCGGCCCTCGGCCTGAAGCCGGCCGATGCCCGCAAGCTCGTCGAGCTGCCGGTGGACGCGCTGCTCGGCGCCCAGCGGAGAACCGGCGAATTCCGGCCGACGGTGGATGGCGCGCTGCTCGCGGCGTCCCCGCTCGCGGCGGCGCGGGCCGGGACCATCGCGGTCATGCCGACGATCATCGGCACCAACCGCGACGAGGCGCGCAGGCTCGAGATGGACGGTTCGCCGCCAGGATCGATCGACCGCGCCGGTCTGGCTGAACGACTGCGAGGGCGAGGTCTTCACGGCCAGCTCGTCGATGCCGCGATCGCGGCCTATGAAAAGGGACGCCCGCAGGCGACGGCCGCGGATCTCTTCTACGCGATCGAGACCGATCGGCGGTTCCGCGTTCCGTCGCTCCGTCTGGCCGAGTCCCTCGCGGCGTGCGACGCGCCCGTCCATGTCTACGAGTTCGCCTTCCCCGCGGCACCCGAGTGCGGCCGGAACTACGCCTTCCATGGACTCGAGGAGCCGTTCGTCTTCGGCACACGGCGGATTCACCCACTCGGGGAGTTCATCGCGGACGGACCGGACGCGAAGCTCTTGTCGCGTCGGATGCGCGATGCCTGGACCGCCTTCGTGCGCAGTGGCGACCCGCACGCACCGCTGCTCCCGGCCTGGCCGGCCTACACGCCCGTCGATCGGAGCACGCTCGTCCTCGACGCGAATCCGCGGATCGAGAAAGCCCCGCGGGATGCGGAACGCGCGTTCTGGAGCGGCGACCCGAGCGCGCGGCCGCTCTAGGAAGCGCGCGCGAGCAGGAGCAGCGATGCCCAGCCGGAAATCAGAAAGATCCCACCGATCGGTGTCACCGGGCCGAGCCAGCGGAATTCGAAGAGCACGAGCCCGAAGATCGAGCCCGAGAACAGCGCGATGCCCGCGGTGAAGAGCGCCGCCTGCAACCCGATCGCGCGCCCGCTGGCCGAAGCGTGGAGCGCGAGCGCCATCAACACCACGCTGTGTAGGAGCGCGTAGTGTGAAGCCGTCTGCCAGGCCGAGAAGCGCTCGGGCGTGACCGTGTCACGCAGGCCGTGCGCGCCGAACGCTCCCGCCGCGACGGAGAGCGCGCCGAGCAGCCCCGCGACCCCGAGCCAGCTCAAAGCCCGGCATCCGTCACCGCCCCCAGAGCGGCGCTCGAAACGAGCTTCGCGTACTTCGCGAGCACCCCTCGCGTGTAGCGCGGCGCGGGCGGCCGGAACGCCGCGCGGCGCTTCTCGAGCTCGGCTTCGGGAACGTTGAGCTGCAGCAGACGCTGCTTCGCGTCGATCGTGATCGAGTCACCCTCGCGAACGAGCGCGATCGGTCCCCCGACGAACGCTTCCGGCGCGACGTGACCGACGACCATGCCGTAGGTTCCCCCCGAGAAACGGCCGTCGGTGAGCAGGCCGACGGAGTCACCGAGCCCCTTGCCGATCAGGGCCGAGGTCGGCGTGAGCATCTCGCGCATTCCGGGACCGCCCTTCGGTCCCTCGTAGCGGACCACGACCACGTCGCCGGCGCGGATCCGGTCGGCCATGATCGCCTCCATGCACTTCTCTTCGGAGTCGAAGACCCGCGCCGGACCGGTGATCTCGCGCAGCTTGATGCCGCTGATCTTCGCCACGGACCCGTCGGGCGCGAGATTTCCGCGCAGGATCGCGAGGTGCCCTTCTTCGTAGACCGGCTTGGCGAACGGCCGCAGCACGTCCTGATCCGACGGTGGCTCCGATGGAACGTTCGCGAGATTCTCGGCGATCGTCTTCCCGGTGATCGTGAGGCAATCGCCGTGAATGAGTCCTCGCTCGAGCAGCATCTTCATCACGAGCGGAATCCCGCCGACGCGGTGCAGATCCGTAGCGACGTACCTGCCGCTCGGCTTCAGATCACCGAGCACCGGAACGCGCGCGCGGATGCGTTCGAAGTCGTCGAGCTCGAGCGGCACTTCGGCCGCGTGTGCGATCGCGAGCAGGTGAAGCACCGCGTTGGTCGAGCCGCCGACCGCCATCACGACGGCGATCGCGTTCTCGAACGCGCGCCGGGTCATGATCTTGCGCGGGGTCAGGTTCGACGCGACCAGATCGATCAGCACGCGCCCGGACTCGGCGGCGCTCTCGCGCTTCTCGTCGTCCTCGGCCGCCATGGTCGAGCTTCCGGGCAGGCTCATGCCCATCGCCTCGATCGCGCTCGACATCGTGTTCGCGGTGTACATGCCGCCGCACGAGCCCTTGCCCGGGCACGCGCGACGCTCGATCTCGGCGAAGTCCGCGTCGTTCATCTTGCCCGCGCCGTGGGCTCCGACGGCCTCGAAGACCGAGACGATGGTCAGATCGTCGTTCTTGTAGTGTCCCGGCTTGATCGTTCCGCCGTAGACGAACACGCCGGGGATGTCGAGACGCGCGAGCGCGATCATCGCGCCCGGCATGTTCTTGTCGCAGCCGCCGACCGCGATCACGCCGTCGTGGCACTGACCGCGGCAGACGGTCTCGATCGAATCCGCGATCACGTCGCGCGAGACGAGCGAGCACTTCATGCCCTCGGTGCCCATCGAGATGCCGTCGCTGATGGTGATCGTGCCGAACGTCTGCGGCATGCCGCCGGCGCGCCGGATCGCGTCGGAGGCCGCGGCGGAGAGGTCGCCGAGGCCGAGGTTGCAGGGCGTGATGTTGCTCTCGCCGTTGGCCACACCGACGATCGGCTTGCCGAAGTCCGCGTCGCCGAATCCGACCGCGCGAAGCATCGCGCGGTTGGGCGCACGATCGTGGCCCTCGGTGATCAGCGAGCTGTGGGGATTTCGTTTCCGATCGGGCATGAAGACCTCCTGTTCCAGAGTCTACCGATTCTGGCGTAGACTCGGTCGCGGAGGAACTCGCGATGGAACGCGCGCTCTCTGTCACCCCGCCCCGAGCTCGCTCGACGACACCCGCGTCGGCTCGACGCTGGCCCGGCTGCACGCGGCCGCGCGCGGTGACGCGTTCCGAATGCTGGGACGACTTCCGACGCTCGCGCGCATGTTCCTCGGACGCGAGGCCCCTCCGGCCGCGTGGATGGCCGAGCGCATGAAGGACGTGTACATCCCGCTCTCACCCGCCCAGGGCCGGTTCCTGTACTTGATCGCGCGTTCCCTGTCGGCGCGGCGGATCGTCGAGTTCGGAACGTCCTTCGGCATCTCGACGATCTACGCGGCGGCGGCCGCCCGCGACAACGGCAACGGCCGCGTGGTCGGCTCGGAGCTCGAGCCGGGCAAGCACGAGCGAGCCCTCGCCAACCTCGACGCCGCCGGGCTCTCGGGTCACGCCGAGGTGAGACTCGGCGATGCAATGCAGACGTTTCGCGACCTGGCGCCCCCGATCGATCTGGTCCTGCTCGACGGCTGGAAGGAGCTGTACCTGCCCATGCTCGAGATGCTGGCACCGAAGCTGCGCCCGGGCGCGGTCGTGCTCGCCGACAACGTGCGAACCTTCAAGCGCTCGCTCGCCCCGTACCTCCGGTATGTCCAGTCGGGCAAGAGCGGCTTCCAGTCGGTGACGCTGCCGTTCCCGTCGGGGTTCGAGTTCTCGGTGAGGACGTGAGGGCCCATCCGCGCCGGTCCGCACGGCTCCATTTCGGACGCGGCTGCGTCGATACGCAGGGGGATGTCGCCGTCGGCCCGGATCCTCGTTGTCGATGATGAGCCGCGGGGCGTAGAGCTCCTGGTCCGCGCCCTGCGTCCGCTCGGCGAGGTCGTCGGTGAAGCCGACGCCGAGGCCGCCTGGGCGCGATTCTCGAGCGGCGAGTTCGACGTCGTCGTCTGCGACCAGAGAATGCCGGGCGTGAGCGGCGTCGAGTTCCTCTCGCGCGTGGCGGCCCACGACGACGTGATCGGTCGGATCCTGCTCACGGGCTTCGCGGACTTCGACGACACCGTCGACGCGATCAACCGCGCCCGGGTCCACGCCTACCTGAGCAAACCGTGTCCTCCCGCGCACCTGCTCGCGACGGTGCGCTCGGTGCTCGAACGGGCGCAGCTGGCGCGCGAGAACAACTCGCTCCTGCTCGAGCTGAAGTCCAGAAATCAAGAGCTGGCGAGCGCACTCACGTCACTGGGAGAAGCGAAGGATGCGGCCGAGGCGGCCAGCAGCGCCAAGAGCGAGTTTCTCGCCAACATGAGTCACGAGCTCCGCACGCCGATGACGGCGATCCTCGGCTACAGCCAGCTTCTCGATGAGAGACTCGGAGCCGAGGAGCGCTCCGAAGCGCTGGCCTCGATTCGCACCAATGGCAGCCACCTCCTGCGGCTGCTGAACGATCTCCTCGACCTGTCCCGCATGGAGGCCGGAAAGCTCTGGCTGCAGAGCGAGACGGTGCAGGTCGACGAGCTGCTCGCAGATCTCTCCGCGACGCTCGCACCGCAAGCGCGCGAGCGGAAGCTGGAGCTGCGGATCTCTCGCCAGCCCGGGGCACCGGCCGAGCTCTCGACGGACCGCCTGCGGCTCCGCCAGATCCTCCTGAACCTGCTCGACAACGCGCTTCGCTTCACCGAGCAGGGCCGGGTCGAGCTCGAGGTCCGCGCCGGAAGCGGCGGCGACCGCCCCTCCGTCGAGATGGTGGTCCGCGACACCGGCGTCGGCATGAGTCCCGAGGAGCAGCTGCGCATCTTCCGCCCGTTCACGCAGATCGACGGATCCTCCACGCGCCGCGTCGGTGGCGCGGGCCTCGGCCTCGCTCTCTCGCGCCGGCTCGCGGAGCTGCTCGGCGGCTCGATCGCTCTCGAGAGCGCACCCGGACGCGGGAGTACGTTCCGGCTGACGCTGCCGTCGGCCGCGGATTCGTTCGAGGCGGCCCCGCCCGAGCCCGTGACCGCGAGGCCAGCCGCGACGGACCTCACGGGGCGGCGGATCCTGCTCGCCGAGGACTCGCTCGACAATCAGCGACTGATCGGAATGCTGCTTCGCCGCGCGGGAGCGAGCGTCGAGATCGCCGAGAACGGTCGCCGCGCACTCGACCGCGCGCTGCAGGCTCTGGAATCCGAGGAACCCTTCGACGTCGTCTTGATGGACATGCAGATGCCCGAGCTCGACGGTTACGAGGCGACGCGTGCGCTGCGCGAACGCGGCTACACGCGGCCGATCGTGGCGCTCACGGCGCACGCGATGACCGGTCACCGCGAGGAGTGCCTGGCCGCCGGCTGTGACGACTACCTGACCAAGCCGATCGATCGCGAGGTCCTGCTCGAGACGGCCTCGAGGCTCGCGGGCAAACCGACCGAAGCGGTCTAGCTCTCCGGCACGGTCGGCGCCGGGGACGTGAGCGCGACGGGCAGCTCGACGCGGAACGTGCTGCCGCGCCCTGGCTGGCTCTTCACCTGGATCGAGCCACCGTGTCGCGCCACGATCCCGTAGCTGATCGCGAGACCGAGCCCGGTTCCCTTGCCGACGGGCTTCGTCGTGAAGAACGGGTCGAAGATCCGCTCGAGCGTCGAGGGGTCGAGCCCGCACCCGTCGTCTTCGATCTCGACCGCGATCCGATCCGCACCGAGCGCGCGGGTGCGCACGGTCACGCTGCCTCTTCCGTTGACGGCATCTCGTGCGTTGGCGATCAGGTTCATGAACACCTGATTCAGCTGACCGGCGAGACACTCGATCGGCGGCAGCTCGCCGTAGTCGCGAGTCAATCGGCAGCCCGCGAGCGGTCCGCGCAAGAGCGTGAGGGTGGCGTCGAGCGCGTCGTTGAGCTGGATCAACGTCGGTTCTCCGCGGTCGGGCCGGGAGAAGCTGCGCAGATCGCGGACGAGCCCCGTCGCTCGCTCGATTCCCTCGGTGCAGCCGTCGAAGACCTCTTTCAGATCGTCGATCGCGACATCGACGCCTTGATCGGATCGGATCCGGGCAAGGCGGTCGGTGAGCACGGGTGATCCGATCTCGTTCGAGGCCTCCTCGTACTCCCGAAGCGTCGCGACGAGCGTGCGCGTGTAGGACTGCAGGTAGTGGAAGTTCCCGACGATGAAGTTCAGCGGGTTGTTGAGTTCGTGTGCGATTCCCGCCACGAACTGGCCGAGCGACGCCATCTTCTCTCGGTGCAGAAGCTGGGTCTGAGTGCTGCGAAGCTCGTCGAGCGCCTTCTGCAGGTCGTGGGTTCGCGCCTCGACCTTCCCTTCGAGGCTGCGATTCAACTCACGCAGTTGCTCGAGTGCGAGCGCATTTCGCACGGCGACGGCGCCTTGATGCGCGAGCGTGTGAAGCAGCGCGCGATCGTCGCCGCTGTACATGCCCCCCGAGCGCGGCGGCCCGAGCACGAGTGCGGCGACGAGTTCGTCCTCGCTGCGGAACGGAATGACCAGCCCGCCGTCGGGCACGTCGATGCTCTTGCGGTCGGGGGGAAGCTCGGTCGGCGCGCGCCGATCGCCGACCTCGCCCACCGCGAACATCGCGCCGTTCTCTCCACTCACGAACAAGCCCGCACCCTGTGGGTGCAGCGCGCGCTCGACGCCGCGATGCAGCTCGCGAGCGAGCGAGGCGAGCTCGGTCGCCGAGGCCAACCGACCGCTCGTCTCCTCGACGATCCTGCGGTAGTCGTAGGCGTTGCGGAAGAAGAGCCGATCGATCAGCGCCTGCGCGTGATCGCGCAGCGGCAGCATCAGCCCCACGCAGACCACACCGAGGACGATCGCGAAGATCGGTTCCCGGTAGTCGAGGGCTCCGGCGAAGAGCCGGTGCGTGACCGCGACCGCTCCCCCGTAGCCGACCGCGGCGAGCAGCGTGAGTGCCGCGTACCCGACCGAGCGCCGGATCAGGGAGTCGATCTCGAGCAGGTTGTGACGGAGGACCGCGTACGCCACGGCGCCCGGGAACAGGAACGCGGTGAACGCCATCGCATTCTGCGACGCGTTCCAGCCGACCAGCGGTGAGATCAGGATCAAGCCTGACACCCGGACTCAGCGCCACGACCGCACCGAACGCGACGACGCGGACGCGCTGCCGCGCCTCGAACGAGGCGGGGCGCAGCCCCGCGTGCACCTGCGACGAGATCAGGCCAGCGACCGCCACGCCGAACAGGAGCATCGCCAGACGTCGTGGTGCGCGACGTAGCGCCCGGGTTCGTCGAGATGCATCTGCCCGACCGCCGCGAACGGCAGGGCCAGCAGATAGGGCACGTGGATCAGCCACGGCCGGCGCTCCATCATCCGCGGTGACTGTGGAAACACCAGCGCCATGTGGATCGTTCCGGCGAACAGGAACGACTCGCAGAGCACGTGCAGGCGGAAGAGCCGGTACGGGCCGTACAGATCGAGCGCGGTGAAGGTGTACAGCGCCGCGACCCAGAAGAAGGCGAACGTGCCGCGGCCCAGCCGGTCGCCACCGCGCAGCGCACGGATCAGGATCGCCACGATGCCGAACGCAGCGCCGTTCAAGAGAAAGCTTCCGAACAGGAGCCAGAGGTCGCGGATCTCGAAGCGCCGCGTCGAGATGTTCCGTTCGAAGCTGCCCTCGCCTTCGCCGAAGCGGTAGCGGACGACTCGGCCCACCGGGCCGTCTCGTGACGGCCGCGCGGATCGCAGCGCCGCCGCGCACGCGCTCGCCGTCGACCGCCGTCACCTCGTGGCCGTAGATCACGCCGTCCGAAGTACCCGGCCAGTGCGCGAGCCCCGCCGACGCGACGACTCCGTTGCGAAGCACGAGAAAGCCCGGAAACTGGCGTTCGCGCCAATAGGACGCCTCGATCGCGCCGTAGAGCGCGACGAAGAGCAGCACGGCTGCCGCGAGCCAGAGCACGGGATCGCGGCGCAGGGTCACCGCTCGTCTCCGAAGCCGCGCCCGGCCTGGTCGAGATCGAAGATCACCGACACCGGAGAGAGTCGCTCGAAGTAGCCCCGCATCGGCGAGCGTTGTCGCGCCGCGGCGTTCGATTCGGAGAGCGGCCCGAGCCAGTGCGACGGGAATCCGAGCTGATCGAGGGAGTCGATCAGCGCTTGCGGCATGAACGCATAGGCATGCGTGATCTCCTGCTCGCGGAGTGCGTCGTACATGAGCTTGACCAGACCGAGCATCGCCACGCGCTCGCCGCCGCGGTGCTCGATCGCGAGCGCGAGCTTGCCGATCTCGCCCAGGCGCTCGCGCGGCACGTCGGGGATCTCGAAGTCGAAGAATGCCTCGGTCTGATACCCGAGCTCACCCGGCAGCACCACGCGCGCGGTGCCGACCAGGGCACCGGTCGAGTCATAGGCCAGACACTGAATCGCGGATTCGTCGTGCCCGTCGCGCAGAATCGGACTCCCGAAATCGGCCGGATCGATGTAGCCGTGCTGCGCGTAGACCCGGAATCGAAGCGCGTACGCGGCCTGGCGCTGCTCGATCGAATCCGCGCGACAGAAGCGATAGCCGCCGAGCACGAACTCCTTGGTGATGGCGCCCGAGAACAGCCGGCGCAGCTCGTCGGCGGCGGAGCTCTGCGCCGGGCGCGGGCCGGATTCGAATCGGATCTCGAGCTCCGAGCCACCCGCAGTCCGCGCGCAGACCTCGCCTTCCAGAACCTTCCCGGCGTGCAGACCCCGGACCCGGACCTTCTCGCCGATCCGTGCGCCCTCCGCGTCGCGCTCTCCGAGGATTCGGACGCGGAGGCTCTCGCCCGTGCGTCCGAGCACGAGCGCGGGAAAGGCGCGTTCGGCCGTCGTCAGAAGCACCGCGTCGTTCGTGTCTGCGGAACTCGGCGCGCCGGCGCGGGCGAGGAGCTGCGCGGGAAGGATGAACAGATCCGCGGCCAGTGCGAAGATCAGCGACAGCGCCTCCAGCCCGCCGAAGTTCGCGATCACCTGGAAGTCCGAGAGTCCGAGAACGGCGAGCCCCGCCGCGATGATCAGGCTCGTCACGACGACGGGTCGGCCGGTCGTGACGTAGGCCTCGAATACCGCCACGCGGCGGAGACCGTGCACGGCTTCGTGACGCCGGATCGTGTCGAGCAGATGAACGGTGCTGTCCACCGCGATCCCCAGCGTCGTGACCGCGATGACACTGGTCACGTCCCGGAGCGTGATCGCGAAGAGAACCATGACCGCGAAGTTCAACGCGACGGGGAGCGCGATCGGAAGAAAGAGGTGTGCGCCGATCCACAGCGAGCGGAACGCCACCGACGAGAGGAACAGGATCAGGATCGAGGCTCCCGCGAGGCTCCAGACCTGCTCGACCGCGAGCTCGTCTGCGGCCTCCGAGAGCAGGATCTCGGTCGAGAGAACGGTGTCGCTCCCCGACTCCTCCGGCAGGTGCTCGCGCGCGAGCGCTTCGAGCCGCGCGCGGAGCGCCGCGCTCTCGAGACTCGATCCAACGGCCGCGGTGAGCACGATGCGCGCGTGCCGGTGCTCGAAGTCAAGCAGGTCGTCGAACTCGTCGGGCTGGCCGGCCGAAGAGTAGAGCAGCAGGAACTGCGCCACCGCCTCGCCCGAGTCGGGAATGCGAAGCTCGGCGGGATCCTCGCCGTGCATGGCGCGGTTCATCAACTCGACGTAGTTCGCGATCGAGAAGCTCTTGTCGATTTCGGGCAACGCCTCGGCCGCGGCCTGGAACGCGAGCATTCGCCGCAGGCGGTCGGGGTCGTGGATTCCGCCGGGGCCGTCCGTCCGCACGTAGACGTTCTCGATCACGTCGCCCGAGAAGTGCGTGCGGTAGAACTCCGACGAGGTGCGGAAGCGCGAGTCTTCCGCGAACGCCTTCGGACCGCTCGAATCGACGACGAGCGAGGTACTCGCCAGGCAGGCCGCGACGAAGAGTACGAGTGAGCCCGCGAGGATCGCGCGTGGGCGACGCCCGATGAACTCGACGATTCCGAACAGGAGCACGCCGAGCCGGCGTTCGCTGGTCAGGATTCCACTGCCGCGGCGGACCGGAGACAGCGAGAGCACGGCCGGCACCCCGAAGCACGCGAGGACGATCACGGAGAGCACGCCGGCCATCAGGTCGATGCCGAAGCCTCGCACCAGCGGCAGGTCGGAGAGCGCGACGAAGCCTGCGCCGATCGCGGTGGTGAGACCGGCGACGACGACCGGACGCCGCATCCGGTCGAGAGCCGCGAGCGTCGCCTCTCGCGCACCGTTCCCCGGCGTGGACCTGCCGCTGATAGCACGCCGCCAGGTGCATCACGTACGCGCAGCCGATCGCGAGCAGGAACGTCGGCGCGGTATTCGAGAGCGCAGTGATCGGCTCGCCGATCCAGCCCATGAATCCGGTCATCCAGACCACCGAGATGAGCACCGCGGCCAGGATCAGGAGCATCATCGTGATCGAGCCGACACTCACGTACACGAGCACCGCCATCAGGAGGACGGTGGCGGGCAGGAAGACGCCGAGATCGCGCTGCATGGTGCGCGCGATCTCCGTCTTCATGAACGGATGTCCCGCCAGGTAGTACGGGCGGCCCGCGCCCTCGTGCTCGACGATGTCCTCGATCTTCGTCAGCAGCTCGCCGCGCTCGCTCGTCGCGTCGCCCGGCTCTTCGAGGCGAACCTGAAGCGCTGCGGTGCGCCGGTCGCTCGAGATCAGCGATCCCGTCCAGAGGGCATTCATCTCGACGCGCTCCCGGATGCGCGCGAGCGCCGCTTCGGTCCAGTCGGCTGGATCGGCGGGGACGAGTGCCTGCACGTCCAGCGCGTCTTCGGTGCCGACGATGTCGTCGACCGTCACGAGCGCGTCGACCTCGGCGACTTCCGGAAGCTCCTCGATGCGAAGGGCGATCCGCCGCTGCACGTCGAGCGCATCGGCGCTGAGCGCGTCGTCGAAGGGCAGTGCGATCGAGACCACCTCGTCGCTGCCGAACATCTCCTTCCAGCGGTCGAAGGCGACGCGATCGGGGTCGTGCTCGACGATCATCGACTCGATCGACGAATCGATGCGAAGCTCGAGCGCTCCGACCGCGAAGAAGAGCGTCACCGCTCCGATCAGCGCGAGGACCGTGCGTGGGTGCGTGATCGGCGCGCGAAGCATGTCTTCGAACGCCTTCATCGCTCACCCTCGCCGCCCGAGATGTGCGATCCACCCGCGAGGGAGGCGTCGAAGTCGACGACGAAGAGCCGGTGCAGGAGCTGGGTTCCGAGCACGAGGATCAGCAGCCACTCGAGCTGAAGCCTCGCGATGTGGCCATCCGGCGCGTGCTCGAGCCGCGCCCGAAGCGAAGCCACCACGCTCGGATCGAAGAACCCGGAGTCGATCAGGCTCCGCTCGCTGAGCAGCTCATCGACGTAGTCCGGACGGCGGCGTCCGAAGAACCATTCCTTGATCGGCGTGTAGAACGGGCGCTTGCGGCGCGTGCGGATCGATTCCGGCAGGAGACCGCGCATCGCGCCGCGCAGAACGGACTTCTCGGTGAAGCCCGACAGCTTGTGCTTGGGGTGGAGCCGCGCGAGCCACTCGACGAGCTCGTGATCGAGCAGGGGCACGCGCGCCTCGACGCCGTTCGCCATCGACGCGCGATCGCCCATCAGGAGAATCCAGGAGGGAAGGCGGCTCTCCACTTCGAGCGCGAGCCCGGCGTCGAGCGGGTGAAGTCCCGCGACGTTCTCGGGCACGAGCGCCGAGAATCCGGAGGGCGCGGCGGTGATCGGCCGCGGCCGCCGATCGCCGAAGGAGAGCAGCTGATCGCGCTCCGGGCCGAGCGCCATCCAGACGTCGTACCAGGGCGGGTAGATACCGCCGAAGGCCGCCTCGATGTCGGCCGCCGAGCGCTGTTGCGTGCGCAGGAAGTGATCGACGAGTCCGTCCGGAGTGCCGAGCCAGCGATAGAGCTGCCGGTAGAACGGCGCGCGCAGGGTTCGTAGCCCGGGGCGATCGAGCAGCCGTCGCATCTTGTCGGCGCGGAAGCAGTCGTAGCCACCGATCAGCTCGTCCGCGCCCTCTCCGGTCAGGGCGACCTTGAAGCCCTCCTTGCGCGCCGCGGCAGAGAGCAGCGAGAGCGGAAGCGCGAGCGGGAACTGAAGTGGCAGCTCGCAGTGCCAGACCACGTCCGGGTAGTGCAACGCGGCGCTGGGATCGCAGGTGACGATGTGACTCGGAGCGCCGAGCGCGGCGGCGACGCGCGCGGCGTACTCGCGCTCGTCGTGCTCGGGTGACGTGAAGCCGATCGAGAACGTCTCTGGCGCCTCTCCCGTCACCTCGCGATAGAGCGCGGCGATGGCCGAGGAGTCGAGCCCGCCCGAGAGGAACGTCGCGACCGGCGAATCCGAGCGCGCGTGGACCTCGACGCGCTGGATCAGGAGACCGCGGAGCTCCTCCTCGGCGTCGGCGCGCTTGACGTCGCGGTGCTCGCCGAGCGGAACGAACGGCGCACGCCAGTAGCGGCGGGGCTCTCCGACCGGACGCCCCACGTCGATGCGAAGCGTGTGGGCCGGGCGAAGCTCGAGGACGCCGCGGAACATCGTGCGTGGTGGGCACGGGTAGGAGAGCGAGAACACGTCGTCGACCGAGTCCCGATCGATCTCGATCGGCACCTGCCTCGACGCCAGGATTCCCTTGATCTCGGAGGCGAAGATCACGTAGTCGCGCGTCTCGGCGACGTAGAGCGGCTTGATGCCGAGCCGATCGCGCGCGAGCAGGAGCGAGCGATTCCGGCCGTCCCAGATCGCGAACGCGAACATGCCGGTCAGGCGCTTGACCAGGTCCTCTCCGTACTCCTCGTACAGGTGCGGCAGGATCGGCGTGTCGCACTCGCCGGAGATCGCGTGACCGCGCGCGCGCAGTCCGATGCGCAGCTCGTCGTGGTTGTAGATCTCGCCGTTGAAGACGCTGACGATCGAGGGATGACAGCCGTGTACGGGCTGGCGTCCGTAGTCGCGATCCACGATCGCCAGGCGCGCGACCGCGAGCTGCACGTCGGACGAGAGGAACTCGGTCGTCTCGTCGGGGCCGCGATAGCCGATCGCGGCGGCCATCCGCCGGATGATCTCCGGTGCGGGCAGCGGCCTGTCGCCTTTTCGAACGATCCCGACCAGACCGCACACGGTCCCGCTCTCCCACTGCTCGACACCCGCGATACGAGGCTCTTTTCCTTCGGGTCCGGCCTTTGTGATCTGGAGTACCGATTCGCACGTCGGCTGCGTGTCGGAGCCCGGATTGGAGCCCGAACGCGCGCCGGCCGATGAGCAGACCAGGCCGATCCAGGCCGAGGTCCGCATGAGCAGACCGCACTTCCTGCTCGCAAGCTGCGCAACAGCTGCGCTCGTCGCGGCGTCCGCCGTGCCTCGTCCGCTTTCGGCCTCGGATGTCGCGAGCGCGAAGTCCGGGCTCGATGGACGCCAGATCATGGAGCAGGTCGATCGCAGGCAGCGCGGCCCCGATCAGCGGCTGCGGATGATCTGGCACCTCCGCGAAGCGTCCGGCCGCGAGCGCGTCCGCGAGACACGCAGCTATTGGCGCGACTATCGGGATGCGGACTCCAAGCTTCGGAGCAAGCGGCTGATCGTCTTCGACGCGCCGCCGGACGTCCGCGAAACGGCGCTCCTGGTCTGGAGCTATCGCGAGCCCGACATCGACGACGACCGCTGGATCTACCTGCCCGCGCTGCGCAAGGTCCGGCGTGTCGCGGGAGCCGACCGTAGCCGGTCCTTCACCGGCAGCGAGTTCAACTACGACGACCTCGGCGACCGCGAGCTCGAAGAGGACTCGCACGTGCTCTTGCGCAGCGAGATGGAAGGCGGACGGCAGCTGCACGTCGTCGAGTCGAGCGCGCGCGACCCGGACTCGCCCTTTGCACGGCGCCTGCAGTGGGTCGATGCGCAGAACTTCACCGTCCCGCGCGTCGAGTACTACGACGAACACGACCGACTCGCGAAGGTTCTCAGCGTCGAATGGCGCGAGGTCGGTGGTGTCTGGGACTGGGCGCGGCTCCGGATGGAGAACGTGCGCTCCGGGCGATCGACCGAGGTCGAGGTGACGGAAGTCGTGCACGGCCTCGGGCTTCCTGATGACGCCTTCAGCGAGAGCGCGCTGCGCTTCGGCGTGAAGTAGGCGATGGGTCGATCGCGTGCGTGGCTCGTCGCCGCGGTGGTCTTCGCGGCGGGAAGCGTACGGGCGGAGACACCGCTCGAGCTGACGACCTTGCTCGAGACCGATTCCGCCTGGCGGATCCACTCGCCACGCCAGCTCCAGAAATCCCAGAACCGCCTCGAGCTCGATGGCGCGCTCGGGCTCTCGAAGTCGTTCGAGCTTCGCGTCACCGGCCGCATGATCTGGGATCCGACCGGAAACCTGGTCGGCCGGCATCCGGATCCGCACTTCGAGCCGATCGACCGCGCGCAGGCCGGCACCGGCCAGTATCTCGAGGCCGAGCTTCGCGAGGCGTACCTCGACTGGCACGGACGCGTCGCGGGCATGCGGCTCGACGTACGCGCCGGCAAGCAGCAGATCGTCTGGGGACAATCCTTCGGTCTGCGTGTGCTCGACCTGGTGAATCCCCAGGACTACCGCGAGTTCATTCTCGACGAGTTCGTGGACGCGCGCATTCCGACGTTCGCCTTGCGCGGCGATCTCGCGGCGCGAGGCTTCACGCTTCAGGCGATCGTCGTTCCCGACTTCGAGCCCGACCTGCTCCCCGATCTGGAGAGCGAGTTCGGACTCGAGTCCAGCGTACCGGGCTACCTGCCCGGGCTAGCGCCGCTGCCCGACGATCCGCTCTTCGCGGGCGGCGGTCCGATCCTGATTCCAGGTGACGACGACCGCCCCGGCGACTGGCGCGCGCGAAGTCTCGCGTACGGGCTGCGCATCTCGACCGCCGCGCGCGGCTTCGACGTCGGTCTGTACTACTGGGACCGCATCGACCCATCGCCCGTCTTCCGTCGCAGCATCCAGTCCCTCGTCGTGCCCGGCTATGGACCCGTGCCCGTGAACGTGATCGACACCGAGTACGCGCGCGTGCGGAGCGTGGGCGTGTCGTTTGCGCGTCCACTCGGCCAGTTCGCGCTCTGGGGCGAGGGCGCGGTCAGCCACGGCCGCGCGTTCGCTCTCGACGACCTGTCCGATCCGGACGGCTGGGTTCGGCGACCGGATCTGCAGTACGCGCTGGGCCTGGACTGGAACGCGGGCGAGAGTTGGTTCGCGAACGCGCAGTGGATCCAGTTCGTGCGCATGGGACCGACCCACGGCATCGAGGTCGATCGCACGCGAAACTTCGCGTCGCTCCTGCTCCGCGGCGAATTGCTGGCCGAGACCCTCGTGCCGCAGGTCTTCGTCCTCTTCGGACTGAACGAGCAGGAAGCGATGGTGCGCCCGTCGCTCGAGTACCGCGCGACCGACCGGCTCTCGGTCGCGCTCGGCGTCGACCTCTTCACCGGCCCGCGAAACGGAACGCTCGGCCAGTACGCGCACGAGCGAGGCTGCGCGACGATTCCCGTCTCGGTGCCGCTGCCCGGTGCGGGAACCTGCGGGTACGAGTCGCCGGAGGGCGAGACGAGCCGGGTCTACCTGCGGATTCGCTACGCGTTCATGAACGCGTTCTAGCCGGAATCGTCAGCTGGATCGGGAACGCGCCATCGTCGAGTTGGCGGAATGATACCCTGTGGACTCAACCTACCGAGTCTCCGGAGAATCCCGGGCGGTACCCCCTCATGAGTAGACTTCGCGATGATGCGGCTTGCCTATCTCGCGCACTGTTATCCCTACCCAAGTCACACGTTCATCCGGCGGGAGATTCGCGAACTCGAGCGTCTGGGCCATGAGATTCACCGATTCGCGCTGCGAGCCGCTCCTACCGCCATCCTCGACGCAGAGGACGAAATGGAAGGCGCGCAAACTTGGACCGTTCTCCGTCAGCCTGTCTGGCGCTTCGCCGCTGCGTTGCTGTGTGATGCATTTGCACGTCCTCGGCGCGCACTCAGAGCGTGGAAAGCTGCGTACGCTCTCGCCCCAGTAAAGCGTCTCCGCATCATTCGTGCGCTTGCCTACTTCCTAGAGGCCTCTCTCCTCGCCCGCGAGTTTCGCCACAGAGGACTCCTTCACTTGCACGCGCACTTCGGCACGCATCCGTCTGCCGTCGCACACGTGGCGAGTACGATTTGCGATACCTCCTACAGCTTGACCATCCACGGACCGGAGGAGTTTCTTCCCGAGTTCCGCTCAGGGATCCGCGCCAAGGTCCACAAAGCGGCATTCACCGCCGTGATCAGCGACTACTGCGCAGCACGTGTGCGCGAACTTTCCCACCATGTCGACCGCGAGAAGATCGTGGTCGTTCGCTGCGGTGTTGGACCTGCCTTTCTAGGTACGCCGTCGCCGGTCGACCCACAGACACGGCAGGTGGTCTGCGTCGGCAGGCTTACCGCGCGAAAGGGCCAGCTTCGCCTGATCGACGCGGCGACCCAATTGCATCGGGAGGGCACCGAGTTCTCCATCGTCATGTTGGGCGACGGCGAACTTCGCGGGGAGATCGAGGCGCGGATTGAATCGCTTGGCCTCCACGGTTGCATAGAGCTACGAGGCTGGGCGGATGAGTCCGAAGTCAGGTCTAGCATTTCCGCCGCACGTGGATTGGTCGTGCCCAGCAGTGACGAAGGCCTGCCCGTGGCGATCGTCGAGGCGCTGGCTCTTGGGCGCCCGGTGATCGCAAGCCGAGTCGCGGCCATCCCGGAACTGGTCCGAGACGGCGAGACTGGGTGGCTCGTCTCGGCCGATGGCATCGATGATCTCGCGAGCGCACTCCGCGATCTCCTCGCCACGCCCGCTCAGACGTTGACGCAACTCGGTTCGAACGGTCGGGAACTCGTCCTGCGCTGTCATCGAACTGAAATCGAGGTCGAGATCCTAGAAGGTCACTTCCGAAGGGCATTGACTACATGACGCCTTCGAACTCCCTCGCACCGTCGGAAATCCGACGCCGATTGATGCGATGGACGGAACCAAGCAAGCGGGAGGTCGCGCGTCTGTACGAGGGGTCTCGTGCTGGGGTGAAGGAATGGTCGAGCAGTGCGAGTCGGTGGTTCGGGCGGATTTCTTCCAGATCAGGGAATGCATGGGGCTCGCGCTCGACTCTCCTGTGAATCCGTGTTCCCGTCATCAGCGCAAAGCGATTCAATGCGATGCGGTCGATCCGACCCTCATTCTCCTCGAGGAATGAGGCGCTCGCGGCAACGTCCGTCGCGCGCTCGCCGGGGTAGCCGAGGATCATCGTGAGGCGGACGCTCAGGCCAACTGTGGCAGCGTCGGCCAGAAATCGCCGTGTCGTTTCGAGATCAGTTCCTTTCCTCATTTCGTCCAGCAAGCGCTGACTTCCAGACTCGAGTCCCGTCGTCAGCCGAACCATCCCCGAAGCTCGAGCCGCACGTAATTCGGCGAGGGATACGCCGTCGGGTCGATTCCCGGTCACGTGAACCGCGCCGATCCAGCGCACTGATGGGACACGTGTGCGAACTCTCGAGATCAGTGCGTTCCACACACGGGCGTCCGAGTTCAGCTTCAAGTCGGCAAATGCGAATAGCTCCGTCTCATGACGTCGCGACTGAAACTCCAGTTCTTCGAGTACGCTCTCAGCGCTTCTGGATCGAAAGCTGCGTCCCGCCGTACTCGTCACGTCGGAACAGAAGGAGCAGACCCCCCAGCCGCAGCCTCGTCCGGTCAGCATCGGGACGATCCGGTTTGGGTACTGCTGCCACGGGAAGTCGCGATAATCCGGAAATGGAAGGTCGTCCAGGCCGAGCAGCGGGCGCGCCGGTTTCGGAGTTCGCCCCCTGACCCACAGCCCCGGAAACTCGTCGAGCGCCTTCTCGTCGACTACGGCTCGTACGATGGCTGGGAGATCGGGCTCTACCTCGCCGCCCACTATCGCCGCTACACCAGGAATACCTACCCACTCAGTCGCAACCTCCCGCTGATAGAAGTAGCTACCACCGACGATCACCGGGATGCCACGTAGTCCGCAGATGCGCGCGATCTCGCGACAGGCCTCGTAGTACATGAGGTAGGTCGAGATCAGAACGACATCGCATCCGGTCGCTAGTTTCGTTTCGAGTGTGTTCAGCAATTCGCGCATCGCGCGGGGCGGGATTGGATGTCGCCGATCCACCCACAAGGCGCGTGCTCGCTGTACGTGCGGGTTGCTCGATATCGCTGTCCGGTAGCGTATCCGCGCTTCGGCGAGCCCCCAAGGCGCGGCTCGCGACTCGCGGGGATTCCCGGTCACCCCGAACGCTAGAGGGGACAGAACGGTGACGTTCGTCTCGTTCTCGCGGAGGATCGCAGCAAGAAGCCCGACCGCGACGGTCGGGTAGCGCGCGAAGTTGTTCAAATCGACGAGAAGTACCCTCGGCTGGGTTTGAACTGTGGGACTCACGGAAACACGCCCAGCGCCATCGCGTGGGTATACTAATACATGGACCGGGTTGGAAAAAACACGAAACTGCGATGCCCTCGCTGCCGAGCGATGCTCGGTAGCGAGGGGGAGTTCTTGGTGTGTGCAGAGCGGACCTGTCGATTGCAGTATCCGATGGTTGGCGGCGTTCCGGTCCTGATAGACGAACGCGTGAGCATCTTCCGGATCGCGGACTACACAACGCAGGCTCTCGCAAAGCCCCCACAGTCACCGTTGCACTCGTTTGCGCTCCGCGCGCTTCCGAGCCTCGACCTCAATGGAGCCGCAGAGCGAAACGCAACCCTCATACGTGAGGAGCTGTTCGAACGCACAGAGCGACCCGAGATGCTCAACATCGGAGGAAAGCACCCGAGGGCCGCGCTAGCCGCCCTGAGACGAGATGCGCGCATCGACTGCACCGAATCTGACAGCATCCCGGGTCCCGGCGTCGCTGTCATCGCCGACGCACGGGCCCTGCCATTTGCCGACTCGTCTTTCGATCTCGTCGTCCTCGACGGCGTCTTGGAGCACAGCGTCGATCCGCCGGGGATCGTAGACGAAGTCCACCGAGTTCTCCGACCTGGTGGTTTGGTCTACGCTGACACGCCGTTCATGCTGCCAGTGCACGGTGGTGCTTACGACTTCGGCCGGTTTTCGTCGCTCGCGCATCGTCGATTGTTTGCGCGCTTCCGCCAGATATCTGCTGGAGTCTCGTCGGGACCCGCCGCGGCGCTGGGCTACTCGATCCAGTCGGTACTGCTCACCTTGGCTCGCGGCCGGAAATCACGTTTCGCGCTGAAGGCACTCACCCGCTTCATGTTCTTCTGGATCAAATACCTCGATCTTGGGATCTCCTCACGGCCAGGCGCAATCGACGCGGCACTCGGCGTCTACTTCATCGGTGAGCGCGCGGAGGCTTCGATATCTGACCGAGATCTGCTCGATGCATATACGGGGAGCACCCCAAACCTGTACGCGCGTGCAGCGAGTACATGCGGACGGCGCGCAGGTGATTCCGGAGGATGAGTGGGCTCGCTTCAGCGCTTGAAGCAATCGCTCGGAATCTAGGCAACCGAGACACCGCCGCGCCGGCGTTGAAACCGCATCCAAGGCGCTGATCGGCAGGGGCTGCGGAACAGATGCGTGCGCACCCCGAGAGCTGGGCGAGGCTCACGCATGCGAGCGGGTCAGTCAGAACCCCAGACGCGAGGCGATTCGCATTCGCATCAGCTTCCGGCTTCTCGCTGGCGTCGGCCGCACCATGCGCAGAAGCGCCAGAAGACCTTCGTGACCGGAAAGCGGCAGCGCGGACAGCGGTCGGGGAGATCGGGGTGACTCCAGGGCCGACCGGGCTTCTGCTTGCAGATCGGGCAGTAGCGCATGAACGGGCGAAGCTGTCCGGCGCAGCCGCGACGCGTGCAGGTCCGCGTCGCGAGCGGGTCGGGGCGCGGCGGCCGGCCGTTTCCTTGGAAGCGCCCCTTCCAGCACCAGGGACAGCTCGTCCACTCGGGCAGCACGCCGCGCTCGCATTCGGGACAGATCAGCGGCGCTCGGGTGATCTCGGCGAACGAGTTGTCCTTCGCTCCGCACCACGGGCAGACGCTCATCGCCTCCGCGATCGGGCCATTGCAGCGGCGGCAGTGGAAGCGCATCCCGAGCGCCCGCCCGTGACGGCGGCGGAAGAGCTCCATGCCGACCGCGAACGGTGTCGGCGCCGGCGCTCGACTGCGGCGCCGGCGCGGGCGCTTCGCCGATTTCGCCTCCTCGACCCTGCGGAACGCGTTCTCGAGCGCGACGTGCAGCTCGACCGCCGACGGGTAGCGGTCGGCAGGATCGAACGCGCAGGCGCGGCGCAGCACCGGCCGTACCGGCTCGGGCACCTTCGAGGTGAACCGGTCGTGGCGTTCGGGTGGCCAGGGAAACGGCCAGGCCAGCAGGACACCCGTCAGGAGCTCGTAGGCGATCAGGCCCAACGAGAAGACGTCGCTCGCGAGCGTCGGCTTCCCGTACGCCTGCTCGGGCGCCATGTAGCCCATCGTGCCGGCCTCGGTGTAGCTGCGCGACTCGGGGCGGACGAAGCGCGACACGCCGAAGTCGGTGATCGCGGCGTGCCCGTCGGCGAAGATCAGCACGTTCTCGGGCTTCAGATCGCGGTGCATGAGCGAGAGCGAGTGCGCGTGCGCGAGCCCGGCGGCGACGTCGCGGACGATCCGCAGCGCCACGCGTCCCGAACGCCAGGCCGGGCCGTAGTCGTAGACGTGACCCTTGGCGAGCTCGCTCGCCATCACGAAACGGCCGTCGATCCAGTCGGCGTTGCGCGTGGCGACGATGTTCGGATGCGAGAGCCGGCAGGCGATGCGCGCCTCGGTCTCCATCGCCTCGCGCCCGAACTCCTTCGTCACCCAGTCGAAGGCGATCTTCAGCGCGACGCGCCGACCCTCGACGGTGTCGCGCGAAGCCCAGACGTCGGAGAACGCTCCCTTCCCGAGCCGGCGCTCGAGGCGGTACTTGCCCAGGCGCGTGCCCTTCCGGAGAACTCCCGGCAAATCGGCCTAGCCGTAGATCAGGCGCGTCAGAAACTCGGCCACGCAGCCGGGCTTGGGCTCGCCCACGATCTCGACGGTGACCTTCTGCTTGAGCTGGATCGTGTTCGGCGCGACGAGCTCCGCCGCGACCAGCTCGCGCGTCGCGCGGACGCTCGAGTCCACCTTCACCGGCGCGGGAAAGCGAACCTTGTCGAGGCCGTAGTTCACGCCCATGACCACGCCGGAGTACGCCTCGGGGTCCGCGGGCGGAATGCTCGATTGCAGGAACGGCAGCAGCGAGAGGGTGAGGAAGCCGTGGGCGATCGTGACCTTGTACGGCGAGAGCTTCGCCGCCTTCTCCGGATCGATGTGGATGAACTGGTGATCCCCGGTCGCGTCCGCGAACAGGTTGATCTGCGCCTGTTCGACCTTGTGCGGGGTGCTCGGTCCGTCCACCTTCCCGATCTGGGTCTTGAAGCGCTCGAGCGCCGTCTCCGCCTTGCTTGCCATCGGTGTCTCCTTCGCGTCGGCAAACTCGTTATACACGAGCCGGGGTAGACTCGGCGAGATGCCCGAGCCATCCGCACCCGCGTGCAGCGAAGCGAGCCTCGCGGTCGGCGAGCCGCTCGCCGGAACGGCCTCGGACGCGCCCTTCTTCGCGGCGATCTCCTGGCCCAAGACGCGTTGGCATCCCGACGAGGTCGCGCTCTCCGAGGGGCTGCCCGAGTCGCTTCGCGAGCTGGAGAAGGCCGCGAGCCGCGCCGGACGCAAGCTCGCGCTTCGGCTCTTCCAACGCCCGGCTCGGGGGCCGAGCGGGGGCGTCGAGCTGATCTGCGCCGAATTCCCGCGCGCGCGGACCGCGTTCGTCCCGGACCTGCCGGTCGAGCGCTGCGCCGAATCGATCACCGCATTCCTCGACGGGAGCGAGATCGGGAAGCCGCTCGAGCGCCCGCTCCTGCTCGTCTGTACCGATGGCAAACACGATCTCTGCTGCGGAAAGCTCGGCCGGGGGATCGTCTCGGCGCTGCGCTCGGATGCGCGCGTGGACGTCGCCGAGGTCAGTCACCTCGGCGGCCACCGGCTCGCCGCGAACTGCCTCGCGCTGCCGTCCGGAGAGCTCTACGGTCGCCTCACCGTCGCGGACGCGAAGCCGCTGGCCGATTCGGTCCGACACGGTCACGTGTATCTTCCCCGCTACCGCGGGCGAACGGGAACGGACGAGCCCGCCCAGGTCGCCGAGGCGGCGGCGCTCGCGCGCTTCCCCCAGGCGACCGAGATCCGGGTCTTTGCGCCCGTGTGCGAGGGCGACGCCCGCATCGTGCCGGTCGAGCTGCGCGGCTTCGACGGGCCGCGCCGTCTCGCGGTACGATGCGTCGCGCGCGAGTTCGAGGTGATCGGCTCCTGCGGCGACACCCGCGCCGAGAAGCGCGCGCGTTGGGTCGCCGCGAGCGTGCAAGAGGAGAAGCCGTGATGGAAATCGTCCGTCCCGAGGAAGTCGGGCTGTCGTCGGAGCGCCTCGCGCGCATCGAGCGGCATCTCGAGCGTCGCTACCTGGACCAGAAGAAGATCGCCGGCGCACTGACGCTGGTCGCGCGCCGCGGCCGGGTCGCGCACCTCTCGCCCGTCGGCATGATGGACCTCGAGCGCGGCAAGCCGATGCGGGAGGACACGATCTTCCGCATCTACTCGATGAGCAAGCCGATCACCTCCGTCGCGCTGATGACGCTGTACGAGCACGGGCACTTCTCGCTCGACGACGCGGTGCACAAGTACATTCCCGCATTCCGCGACCTGCGCGTCTACGACGGTGGCAACCATCCGCTATTCGCGACGCGGCCGGTCGAGCGAGCGATGACGATTCGCGATCTGCTGACGCACACGTCCGGGCTGACCTACGGATTCATGGAACGCACGAACGTCGATCGCGCGTACCGGCGGCTCGGCATCGGCGACCGCGACGTGACGCTCGCCGAGACGGTGGAGAAGCTCGGCCGGCTGCCGCTCGAGTTCTCGCCCGGCACGCGCTGGAACTACTCGGTCTCGACCGACGTGATCGGCCACCTGATCGAACGGATCTCGGGCAAGCGGCTCGATGCGTTCCTGCGCGACGAGATCTTCACGCCGCTCGGCATGAACGACACGGGATTCCACGTTCCGTCCGGAAAGCTCGATCGCCTCGCGACGAACTACCGGCGCCTCGCGGACAAGAGCGTGCAGATCGAGGACGACGCGGCCGCGAGCGCCTACGCTGCGGAGCCCGCCTATCTTTCCGGCGGCGGGGGCCTCGTCTCGACGGCGAGCGACTACCTGCGCTTCTGCCAGATGCTCCTCGACGAGGGTGAATTCGGCGGCCGGCGAATCCTCGGGCGCAAGACCATCGAGCTGATGACCGAGAACCATCTGCCCGGCGGGCGCGACATCGCCGAGCTCGACCTCGGCGGGCAATTCAGCCAGGTGACCTACGATGGTGTCGGCTTCGGGCTCGGCTTCTCCGTCACGCTCGACCTCGCGCGCGCGCAGACCATCGGCTCCCCCGGAGAATATGCCTGGGGTGGCGCCGCGAGCACCGCGTTCTGGATCGACCCGGCCGAGGAGCTGATCGTGATCTTCATGACCCAGTTCATGCCGTCGGGAACCTTCAACTTCCGCGGTCAGCTGAAGTCGATCATCTACCCCGCGATCACCGACTGATCGCCGCTGCCGGACCTCTCAGCGTCCGAGCTCCGCGCGCAGCTTGAGCCGCTGCAGGTACGCGTCGCGCACGAGCTGCGTGTCGCGGACGAAGTGATCGAGGTCCGAGATCGTCAGCGCCTGCGGACCGTCACAGAGCGCTTCCTCGGGTCGAGGGTGGAAGTCGACGAGCACCAGGTTCGCGCCGACGATCAGGCCCTGCGCGGTGGCGTGGTGGATGTCGAGCAGTCCGTCGGGCGCGACGAGCTTCTTGCCGACCGAGTGCGACGGATCGATGCAGACGGGCATGCGCGTGAGGCGCTTCACGACCGGCACCATCGCGAAGTCGACGAAGTTCCGGTGCGGATCGCCGAGGTTCGTCTTCATGCCGCGCAGACCGAACACGATCTTGTGATTTCCGCCGCTCGCCACGTACTCCACGGCGTTCAGCGACTCCTCGAGCGTGATGCCCATGCCGCGCTTGAAGAGCACCGGGAACTCCTGCTGCACGCCGACGGACTTCAGGAGCTCGAAATTCTGCGCGTTGCGGGTGCCGATCTGCAGCATCACCCCGGTCGGCTGACCGGAGATCTGAAGCGCGCGGCGGATCTCGTCGATCTGCGGCTCGGCGGTGATCTCCATCGAGATCACGCGGATCCCGTACTTGCCCGCGAGCTCGAAGACGAACGGCAGACACGCGGCCCCGTGACCCTGGAAATCGTAGGGGCTCGTGCGCGGCTTGTACGCGCCGGCGCGCGTGGTCTGGATGCCCGCCGCTCTCAGCGCGCGGAAGGTGTCTTCGAGATTCTGGCGCGTGTCGACCGCGCACACTCCCGGGAAGAGGTGGAAGCTGTCCTGGCTGAAGTGGATGCCGTTGTACTCGAATCCGACCGACTCGGACTGACCCTCGTGGCGTCCGATCGTCCGGTAGCGCTCGCGGATCCGGATCACCTTCTCGACCGCGGCGATCTCCTCGAACGCCTCGGACGAGATCGACGTGGTGGGGCCGAGCAGATAGATCTCGGTCAGGGTGCGCGTCGCGCCCTCGATCACGTGCAGCTCGGTGTGGATGTCGGGGAAGCGCTCCGCCGTGCGGATGACCTGCCGGGTCTCGGGGGAGTCGGGGCCGAACTCGGCCTTCATCACGATGATCATGGGGCGCCCATCTTACTGTGATAACGTGCGCGCTCGCTAGCCGGGGGCCGAAACGCCATGCAGAGACGCCGCGCCGGACCCCTCGCGCTCGCCGCGCTGGCCCTGGCATTGACGGCCGCGGACTCGGCGGACGATCTGCGCGATCTCGAGGTCGAGTCCCCGCGCGCGCCCACCCGGCTGCTCGAGGTGCCACTCGCGATCTCCGTCGTCAGCTCGGAGGAGATCTCCCGCGCGAATCCCGCGACCTCGATCGAGTCGGCCTTCGACCTGGTCCCGGGAACCTTCTCCCAGGGCGGCACGAACTTCGCGCAGGACGCGCGCGTTTCGATCCGCGGCTTCGGCTCGACGGCGCAGTTCGGAATCCGCGGCGTGCACATGTACGTCGACGGCGTGCCGTCGACGCTCCCCGACGGACAGACCGAGGTGGACTCCCTCGAGATGGACTTCGTCGATCGGATGGAGATCCTGCGCGGTCCGATCTCGTCGCTCTACGGCGGCGGCGGCGGCGGAATCATCTCGGTCGAGACGTTCGCACCGACGAAGGAGCCGGTCGTCCGCGCGCGCGCGTCGTGGGGGAGCTACAACGCGCAGCGCTACAGCGCGCTGACCACCGGGACGGCCGCGAGCACCGGCTACGTTCTCGGCATCTCGAGCACGCACACCGACGGCTACCGCGATCACTCGAAAGCGGAGCAGTGGAACCTGCTCGCGAAGCTCGAGCGGGAGCTCTCCGACGGCACGGTCCTCGGTCTCAACTTCTCGAACGTCAGCGCCCCCGTGGGCGACGAGCCCGGCGCGCTGACCGAGGCGCAGGTCGGCGCGGATCGGCGCCAGGCTCAACCGGCGGCGCTGAGCTTCGACGCGCGCGAGAAGCTCGACCAGCAGAAGCTCGCGCTGACGTTGCGAAGACCCTTCGGCGAGGGGCGCCAGCTCCGCGCGGTGGCCTGGGGTCTGCAGCGCGATTTCGCGAACGCCCTCCCCTTCAACCGGCGCGTCGATCTCGACCGCAAGGCCTTCGGTGGATCGATCGTCTTCGACGACGCGTCGGGCTTCGTGCACTGGACCGGCGGTTTCGACGTGGATCTTCAGCGCGATCAACGCGTGAACTTCGAGAACATCGGCGGCGCGCGCGGTGACGTGACCTTCGACCAGTCCGAGAACGTGACGGCGCTCGCGCCCTGGCTCTCGGCCGAGAAACGCTTCGCGAACGGCTTCGGCGTCGTTTCCGGCGTGCGCTGGGACTGGACGCACCTCGACTTCGGAGATCGCTTCGTGAATGCGGACTCCGGCGACGGATCGGACGACAAGACGTTCCGCGATCTCTCGCCACGCTTCGGCGTCTTCTGGCGTCACTCCGACGCGCTGCTCGCCTACGCGAACTACGATTCCGCGTTCCAGGTGCCGACGACGACCGAGCTGCAGACCCCGAGCCCCGACGGGGGCTTCCAGAACGATTTCGACGCGGAGAAGACCACCGGCTTCGAAGTCGGCGCGAAGGGCCTGCTCTTCGATCGCCTGTACTACGACGTGGCTCTCTTCGCGCTGCGGGTGCGACACGTGGCGGTCCCCTACGAGAATGCCGCGGGAGTCACTTACTTCCGGGACGCCGGCGAGTCCCGTCGCCGCGGGCTCGAGCTCGCGCTCTCGGCCTGGCTCGCGCCCGGACTTTCGACGCGCGGCAGCTACACCTACGCGAGCTACCGCTACCACGACTTCGACGCCGTCGATCTCGGATCCGGAGACGTCGTCTCTCGAGACGGGAACCTGGAGCCGAACGCGCCGGTCAACGTGCTCGGGCTCGAGCTGCGCTACGAGCATCCCTCGGGTTTCTTCGCGATCTCGAGCCTGCGCTACTTCTCGCGGCTCTGGGTCGACGACGCGAACAGCGCGTCCGCGCCCGCCGCGACGACCTCGAATCTGCGTCTGGGATGGGACATCCGCGGCGGCGACTTCGTCATCCAGCCCTTCGTCGGCGCGCAGAACTGGACCGGCACGAAATTCGACGACCGCATCCGGCCCAACGCGACGTTCGGCCGCTACTACGAGCCCGCCCCGCGCGCGACGATCTACGGGGGCGTCGAGCTCCGGTACGCGGGCGTCCGCCGCTAGCCGGAGGACGTTCGGCCCGGCCTCAGATCAGCCCGCTGGCAGCGAGCCCGAGCCGCAGACGGCCGAAGAGCTCGGCCGCCGAGTCGAGATCGAAGATCGTGTGCGACGCACCCGTGTGTACGTCGCGCAGGAATCGCTGCAGCGGATTCGCCGAGAGCTGGGCACTGGCGCCGCTCGCCTCCGCGACATCGGCCACGATGCCGCGCGCATCCGCGACGATGTGGGCGATCTCGAGCCGGAGCCGCGCCCGCTCGACGGGGGGACACGGGTCGCCCTTCTCGGCCCAGCGCACGATCGCGTGGCCGACCGTTCGCAGGCGGTCCTCCGTCGCACGCGCGCGCGTGACGAGGTGCGCGAGCCGGATCTGCGCCGCCGGTTTATCCGCCTGGCGCGTCGTCGAGCCGAACATCCTGCGTTCGCCAAGCCTCGATTCGAAGAGCGCGGTCGCTCCCCGCGCGGCGCCGACGAGCGGCGCCGCCGCGGTCAGCGCCAGGAACGGGACCATCGCGTAGCGGTAGGTCGCCGAGTCGAGCCACTTCGCACCCTCGCTCTCGCCCGAGCCGATCGGCGCCAGGGACTGACTCAGGTGCGAAGGCACGAAGACGCGATCCGCGACGATGTCGTTGCTGCCCGTCGCACACAGGCCCGAGGCGTACCAGGTGTCGATCACTTCGACGTTGCCGCGCGGGGTCACGAAGAGACGACCCTCGGGCGGGCCGTCGGCCGAAACGACGATCCCGCTCAGCATCACCCAATCCGCGTGCACGATTCCCGTGCCCCACGACCAGCGTCCGGTGAGTTCGTGACCGCCGGCGACCGGAGTCGCGCGCCCGTTCGGGCTGATCGCTCCCGGCGCGAGCACGAACGGCTGCGCACCGAAGATCTCGCGCTGCGCCTCGGGCGCGAAGTGCCCGAGCAGCCAGTTGTGCTCGGCGTAGAAGGTGGTGATCCAGCCGGTGGACGTGCACGCCGACCCGACGTCCACGCCAACGTCGATGAACGTGTCGATGTCGATCTCGTACCCGCCGAACCGGCGCGGCACGTAGGCGCGGAACACGCCGGTGCGCGCGAGCGCTTCCATCACCCGGTCATCGACCTTGCGCGCCTGTTCGGCCGCCGTCGCCGACGCTGCGATCTCCGGCAAGAGCGCGCGCACGCGCAGGGCCAAGCCCTCGGCCGGGGGTTCGGACACGTCGGCCATCGAGAATCCCTCCGCCTTCACTTTACACGAGCGGCGGGATGCGTCTCACGGCCGACAATGGGGCGGTAGCAGCGAGGCATCGAGCGATCGCGCGACGAGGTCCCGGGTCGCGGGATCACAGTGCATTCCGTCGACGACGTGCGGCGCGAACGCGGCCCCGCCGACGGCGTGCTCGAGGCCGATCGCGAGTCCACCGATCGCGACGCTCCCGAGCGCGAAGCCACCGAAGGAGAGACCCAGTCCCGCTGCCACGCCTCCGACCGCGGCAACGATGCCGATCGATACGCCGCCCAAGCTGACGAGCCCGAGCGTCACGCCGCCGATCGCGAGTCCACCGACGGCGATGCCGCCGATCGCGATCACACCGCACGCGACCCGCGGGCGAAGCGTGGCCGCATCGTTGCCGAGACAGACGTGGACGAGCGGCCAGGAGCCGATCCGCGCGCGGCTCTTCCACTCGAAGCCGATCACGCCGCCGCGCTCACCGCACGCGACGCATACCAGCCGCGGTTGCTCGATCCTCACGCACTCACGGCAGAGCGCGCGCTGACAGAGCGCGCAGATGCCGATGGCCGTCTGACGATCGTGCACATAGCAGTTCATCCGGAACTCATCGGCGGCGCGGGCCCGGAACTCGCGCCGAAGAGGACGCACGGAGCCGCCGGCGATCCTCCGCTCAGAGCGGGAACTCGCAGCGGTTCGCGACGCAGGTGAAGCCGGGCGGATAGCCCAGCGTCGCGCAGTTCTGCTGCGTGGTGCACTCGATCACGCAGATCGAGTCGCGGCACACGCGCCCCTGCTGGTAGCAGGCCTCCGCCTCGGGCTCCGAGCAGAAGCTGTCGTAGCAGCGCGCGCCCCCGATCGCGTCGTGGTAGCAGTACGCCTCGGAATCGTTGAACAGACGCTCACAGTCTGCGAGACAGACCCAGCTCGGGATCGGAGTCACGTAGCAGTGACCGGTTCCACCCCCGCCGAACGTGTCGTCGCCGTAGCACTCACCCTTGTCGCAGGGCCGCCCACCGTCGCACTCGCAGCCGGGTCCGCGGAACTCGTCGCAGTCGATGCACACACCGACCGTGCTGCTGGCGTTGAACTTGGTCTTGGCGCAGGAGAGCATGCTGTCGTCGTCGGGACAGTACGTGTCGATCAGGTAGTCGCCGTCGGGATCGGAACCCTCTCCGAATCCGGTCGTGTCCGCGCACTGACAGCCCTCGAGACCCGGCTGTCCGCAGTTCGGTGGTTGCGGCGTGGGCTGCGCCGGCGCGGGCCAGCTCCACATGATCCGCCTGTGCACGAGATCGCCGATCGTCGTGACGAAGTAGGCCCACGTGTCGTTGTTGCCGAACGCCTTCTCGCGGTGCTTGCAGTTCCCCTGCTGCAGATTCAGGTACGTCGCGAGCTCGTCGACGTTCGTCCGGCCGTAGAACTTCTTGGTCTCGGGGGTCGAGACGCAGGCGTTTCCGTGTGCGTGGAAGTGCGTGTCCGCGATCCCGCGATACAGGTTCGCGCCGTCCTTCGTGAAGTCGACGGAGCGATGGTGCATCAGCTCGTGGCTCACCGTGTGCGCTCGGGGCCAGTAGGTCAGCGGATTTCCATCGCCGTCCTCGAGCGCAAAGAACGGATCGCAGAGCGCGACGTCGCTCTTGACGATGTTGTGAGCGCTGGCGGCGGAGGTGAAGCAGACGTTGCCGGGGTCGGAGCCCTGGTCCGGGCAGTAGAGATCGATCGTCAGGCCGTTCGATTCGAGCGTCGTCATCATGTCCCAGAGCTTCCCCATGCCGTCCCGAATCGCCTCGAAGCGGTAGTCGGCGTAGTGGCCGAACCAGTACTCGGGACTCGATTGCTCCGTGGTCGCGAGTCCGTTCTGCTTCAGGCCGGGTTGGCCCCAGATGAAGCTCCGGTAGTAGCTGTCCTGACTGGCGGCGTATTCGATCATCTGCCGCGCGCGCCAGGCGTTGTTGTGCGCGGAGAGCCAGCCGGTCAGGGCCAGCACGCAGCGAGCGGCGCTGCAGTCGGAGATCTCGGGGAAGTGGACCGCGGGCATTCCCGCCGCGATCGGGTGCGACTTGGTGTATTCGACGAACGCGATCTCGTCGCACGTCGTCGGTAGGTAGCCGAGCCCCATCCCGCCCTGCTGATCGAGCGGCGTGCCGCTTGCGGCATCGATCAACGTGACCGTCTCGACGCTGAAGAGCGGCGCGCCCGAGCCCGGGTCCGGAGCGATCTGGAACGTCTTCGTCAGCCGCAGATCCTCGAGCGCGGAGGTCGGCGCCTCGAGCGTCACGTCGGGCGGCGGACCCGTCGGTCCCGCGGGCGGCGCATCGGAGGCCAGGATACGGACGAGGTACGGGCCGAGGAACACGTCCGCCCAGCGGCCCTCCGCCGTCACCACGATCGCGTCGTCGAACGGATGGACGATCTCCGCGTGGCTCGTCGTCGGCGTGCTCGCGTCGACGAAGTCGAAGCGAGCCCCGGAATTCGCGAGCGTCCCCCCGATCGCGGGCCGACGCGGACCCGGCCCCGGATCCTGCGCGAAGTCGTCGGTGCCGTAGACCAGCGGATCGTCGGGCGAGTAGCCGGGCGTCGGGGGATCGGGAAAGTGAGTCGTCGGTTCCTCCGCATCGTCCGGAGGAAGCACGCTCGGAAGCGGCCGCTGCGCGCAGCGCAGATCGCGCTTGGCGAGGTCGGCCGCGAGGTAGCGCCGCAGCGGAGACACGTCGGCCCCGTCGCAGACCGCGTCATCGGTCACGTCGCAGAGCGGTCCGCAGCTGCCGAGCGCGGCGTTGCAGCGCGCGAGCGTCACCCAGTCGAGCAGCGTGATCCGGCCATCGGATTGCGCGTCGCCGCACTCGCAGAGATCTCCGTCGCCGTCCCCGTCGGCGTCCGCCTGCAGCGGGTCGGGAACGCTCGGACAGACGTCGCCGACGTCCTCGATCCCATCGCCGTCGGCGTCGGGGAAGCCCGCACCCTGCCCCCACGCACCGTGGGCGCCGAGCACGATGCCGGCACAGATCACGCCGACACAGATCTGTGTGCTGCGGATTCCCATGCTCGAGCCGTCCCTGCGATCTTCACCCTAACAAGAATGACGTGCGATGGGGGCAAAAAATGACGGGGTCGCTCGAGTTCTCCCGTCGGATCGGAATCTCTGGCGTCAATCCGAAAAATACTTCGAGAGGATCGCGCTGCATCGCTCGCGGATTTTCGCCTCCAGATAGTCCGGATCGATCTGCGAGAGCAGGTCGAATTTCTCGGCAGCGGCATACACGTGCGGGGCCCGGGCGGGCAGCCGAGTCGCATCGATGTCGCAGAAGCGGGCGAGCGTCGATGATTGATCGGCCAGATGCTCGGTGCGCAGCAGCAACAACCGCTCGGGCGGCACGTGACCGACGACGTTCTCGATCCGCTCGGCCCAGCTGTGGATGTAGTTCTGGAGCGGGTACAGGCCGCGATCCTGCAGACGGCGTTCGGCCTCCGGGTGTTCCCGATGCGGCGCGCCGTAGATCGCGGCCCGGAGGGCCGTCCATTGCGGGTTGGCGCGCCGCCCCAGGCTCTGGTTGAAGACGGAATCGAGCCAGCTGCGGATTTCGCGCAGCGTCAGGATGAACCTCGCCTCCGGGAACAGCGTCGGCAGCAGGTGAACGAATCGGCCGTGCAGGTGCGAGATGTCGGCTTCGAGCCAGAGTTGTTTGTCGCGTGCCTCGTACCAGTCCGCCACGGCGGCATCCGAGGCTCGGCCCTGCAGGCTCGCGAGGACGATGCCGATGTGGCGATCGGCATCGTACTCGTGAGCGGCGCGGTGGCGGTGCTCGAACATTGCCGCGAGCGAGTGCGTCCCGGTCTTCTGTCCGCCGACGCCGAACACCTGAAAACGCCGCGGTCGCCAATGACGGAAACCGGGAATCAACGGCAGCACGTGCAAGTTGTCTCGCTTGCGAGCCATGTACGGGCACTCACCCCAAGAACGTTCGTTCAATGTACGCTCGAAAGTACTGCAGCGCGACGAGCGCAGCGCGGGAGAGAGAAGTGACGAGCGAGCGGATCCGGATCGGCGTGATCGGCTGCGGCCGGATCTCCGACCTTCAGTGTCTCGGATACCTCGAGCACCCGAGCGCCGAGATCACCGCGGTGTGTGACGTCGACCTCGCGCTCGCGGAGCGGCGCGCGCGCGAGTGGGGCGCGCGCCGCGCCTACGCGAACGTCGACGAACTCCTGGCCGATCCCGACGTCGACGCGGTGGAGATCCTGACCCCGCACCACCTGCACGCCGCGCAGGCGATCGCCGCGCTCGAGGCCGGCAAGCACGTCTCGCTGCAGAAGCCGCCCGTGCTCTCGCTCGCGGAATGGGACGACGTCTGCACCGCCGCGAGGCGCGCGGGTCGCACGCTGCGCGTCTTCGAGAACTTCATGTACTACCCGCCGAACGTGAAGGCGAAGGAGCTGATCGCGCAGGGCGCGATCGGCGAGCCGCTCTCGGTGCGCCTCAAGACCGCCGCCGGACACCCGTCCTCGGGCTGGACGGTGGAGCCGTCGTCGCAGGCCTGGCGCATGGATCCGAGCCGCTGCGGGGGCGGCCCCACCACCTTCGACCACGGCTACCACTGCTACAACATGGGCCGATTCTTCATCCCCGCGGAGATCGAACGCGTGCACGCGTTCATCCACTGGTTCCGCGTCGGCGACGGCGGTTGGTACGACGGCCCCGCGCTGATCTCGTGGAAGTACGCGGGCGACATGCCGCGCTACGGCTCGTGGGAGGTGATCGGGTCGCTCGGCATGAAAGTGCGGTCCAAGTACTACGTGAGCGACGACCGCATCGAGATCCACGGCACGCGCGGGATCATCTGGGTGAATCGCTGCACCGGGCAGCTGCTCGACGAGCCCGCCGTGGTGCTGTACGCCGACGGCGAGACGCGCGCGTTTCACGCTCTCGACGTGGACTGGGCCGACTCGTTTCGTCTGGGCACGCGGGACTTCGTCGATGCGCTCCGCGAAGGACGCGAGCCGCCGCAGAACGCCGAAGCCGCGCGTCAGACCCTCGCATTCGCGCTCGCGGCCGGACGTTCCGCCGCCGAGCACCGCGAGGTGACGCTCGCGGAGGTGCTCGGCGGCTGAACCTGCGCCGCTCGCTCACGGCGCGATATGCTGCGCTCGCGCAACGCGAGGGGAGCCGATGAGCGAGCCGCGGATCGAGGAGTCGGACTGGAAGAACCTGCGTTTCGAGCGCGTCGGCGACGTGCTGCGCGTCGTGATCGCGCACCCTTCGAACCCGATGAACGTGGTCGACGCCGGGATGCACGAAGAGCTCGCACGGCTCTTCCGCGAGCTGAAGCGCGAGCGCGATGCGCGCGCGATCCTGATCACAGGAAGCGGAAAGACCTTCAGTGCGGGCGGCGACTTCAACTGGTTCCCGACGCTGCAGGACCCCGAGAAGCTCAACGAGCTGCGGCGCGACGCGAAGCAGCTGATCTGGGATCTGCTCGACGTCGAGCTGCCGATCGTCGCCGCCGTCAACGGTCCGGCCGTCGGGCTCGGCGCTTCGATCGCGCTGCTCTGCGACGTGATCTTCATGGCCGACACCGCGCTGATCGCCGATCCGCACGTGCGCGTCGGCGTCGTCGCGGGCGACGGTGGCGCCGCGATCTGGCCGCTCCTGCTCGGACCCGCACGCGCGAAGCAGTACCTGCTGACGGGTGATGCCCTGAAGGCGAACGAGGCGGAGCGCGTCGGGCTGGTCAACCGCGTCGTGGCCGCGGCGGATCTCGAGCGCGAGTCGCTGGCCTTCGCGGCGCGGCTCGCCGCGGGAGCGCCGCTCGCGTTGCAGTTCACCAAGCAGGCGGTGAACAAGCTGGTCAAGGACGCACTCAACACCGCGTTCGACACCTCGCTCGCGCTCGAGCTGGTCACGTTCCGCAGCGAGGATCACCAGGAAGCGCTCGCCGCGCTGCGCGAGAAGCGCGCCCCGATCTTCAAGGGCCGCTAGAAACGAGGAGGCTCGCATGGATCTGTACGAAGCGATGTCGACGATGCGGGCGGTGCGGCGACTGAAGCCCGATCCGGTTCCGCCGAGCGTGATCGAGCGGATCCTGCAAGCCGCTTCGTGGGCGCCGACCGGTGGCAACGTGCAGCCTTGGCGCGTGGTGGTGGTGCGCGAACGCGCGACGAAGGAGAAGCTCGGGGCGCTCTACGACGCGCGCTGGAAGGCCTACGCCGCCGGGCACCGCAAGCTGCTCGCGAATGCGCCGGCCGAGCTCCGGGCGAAGACCGAGCGCATGATCGCCTCGGGGGATCATCTCGGCCTGCACTTCGCCGACACGCCGCTCGTCGCGATCTTCTGCTTCAACCCCGAGCTGATGGCGATCACCGACGCAAAGCAGCCCCGCGTCTCCGTGGTCGGCGGCGCATCGGTCTACACCGCGGTCGAGAACTTCCTGCTCGCGTGCCGCGCCGAGGGACTCGGCTGCGTGCTCACCACGTTGCTCTGCGAGGTCGAGCCGGAGGTGCGCGAGCTGCTTGCGATTCCGCAGCCTTGGGCGACCGCCGCGGCGATCCCGGTGGGCTGGCCCGCGCGAGCCGGCCATGGCCCGATCTCGCGCCGCCCCGTCGACAAGCTCGCGTTCGCGGATCGCTGGGGCACGGCCTGGACCTCGAAAGGCTAGGACGAGCGCGACATGCCAAGTCACTTTGCCGACGAGCCGGAGCACATCGGTCTGCTGCGCGAGACGATCCGCCGCTTCGTCGAAGCCGAGATGCCGGCCGAGAAGCGGCAGCTCTGGGATCGCGAGCACCGCTTCCCGCGCGAGCTCTTCGCAAAGCTCGCGGGCCTCGGCGTCTGCGGCCTGACGATCGACGAGGCGTACGGCGGTGCCGGCGTCGATCTCGTCGCCGCGGTCGCCGTGATCGAGGAGCTCTGCCGCGGCGGCACCGCCGCAGCCGGGCCGTTCGTCCATTGCGCGTTCTACGGCGGCATGAACATCAGCGAGAACGGAAGCGAGCAACAGAAACGCGCGCTGCTGCCGAAGCTCGCGCGCGGCGAGCTGCTCTTCGCGTACGGACTCACCGAGCCCGACGTCGGCGGCGATCTCGCGAGCGTGCGCACCACCGCGCGCGTCTCCGGCGACGGAGAACGCCTCGTGCTGAACGGCGCGAAGCGCTGGTGCACGGGCGCCGAGTTCGCGGACTTCATCTACTGCCTCGTGCGCACCGGCCCGGAGGACGCGCGCTACCAGAACCTGTCGCTCGTGCTCGTCGACCCCAAGGGGCCGGGCGTCACGATCTCGCCGATCGAGCACATGAACCTGCGCTACACGCTCTCGTCCGACGTCCGCTTCGACGACGCACCGGTGCCGATCGCGAACGTCGTCGGTGGCCCGGGCGCGATCGGCCGCGGCTGGAAGATGCTGGTCGGACGCGCGCTCGACGTCGAGAAGCTCGAGATCAGCGCGATCACGTTCGGCATCGCGCAGGCCGCCGTCGAAGAGGCGTGGGCGTACGCGCAGCAGCGCGTGCAATTCGGCAAGCCGATCGCCGCGCACCAGGCCGTTCGCCACAAGCTCGTCGAGGTGCGCACCCAGCTCGAGGCCTGCCGGCACATGCTCTACCACGCTGCCTGGCTCGCCCAGCAAGGACGGCCGTGCAGCGTCGAGACGTCGATGGCGAAGCTCTTCGTCGCCGACACGGGCGTACAGATCGCCCTCGCGTGCCAGCGCGTGATGGGCGCCTACGGGCTCTCCGAGGGCCACGACATGGAGCGCAACGTTCGCGATCTGCTCGGGATGCCGATCGTCGGCGGATCGTCCGACATGCAGAAGAACAACCTGGGTCGACGGTGGGGCCTTCCCGACTGAAGGCCCCACCGGGCGCTGCTCGACTAGGCGAGTTCCAGACCCTTCAGCCCACCGTCGGCGCGCCAATCTTCCCAGAGCTTGATGAATGCGACCGAGCCCGCACCGTAGAAGCCGTCCTGCGCGCTCCGCTCGGTGGGCTTCCCCTCGTTGTTGTAGTAGCCCGGCGTGCAGTTCATCAGGAAGTCACTGCCCATGCGCGAGAGGCCGATGATCGTCTGGATCCACTGGTTCTCCGCCTCTTCGGACGCCTCGATCGTGCGAACCTTGTTCTCTTCGCCCTTCTGGATCAGATACGCGATGTGCTTGGCCTGCTCGTTCAGCATGTGCGGATAGCTGGGCGTGAACCCCGATTGCGCGTTGCTCATGATGAAGCAGTTCGGGAAGCCGCGGACGTGCATGCCGTGGAATGAACGAACCCCGTTGGCCCACTTCTCGGACAGGTGCTGCCCGCCACGTCCGACGATGTCGTACCCGGCACGCCGCGTATACGATGTTCCGACCTCGAAGCCACTGGCGTAGATCAGGCAGTCGACTTCGTACTCCTTCCCGTCGACGACGACGCCCTTCTCCGTGATGCGATCCACGCCCTGCCCCTTCGTATCGACGAGCGTGACGTTGGGACGGTTGAACGTCTCGAGATACTCGTTGTGGATGCAAGGACGTTTGCAGAACTGGCGGTAGTACGGCTTCAGCGCGTCCGCGGTCGCCTCGTCCTTCACGATCGCGTCCACGCGCGCGCGGATCTGCTCCATCTTCTCGAAGTCCGCGAGCTCCATCTTCTTGACGAGTGACTCCGTCGAGACGTCGGGGCTCTGCTCGCTGCCGGACGCTGACGAGAAGCTTGCGGATGATGTCGGTCCAGCCGTCGTTCACCAGGTCCTCTTCCTGATATCCGCCGGAGACGAGGATGTTGAAGTTGTCCATGCGGTGCTGGTGCCAGCCGGGCTTCGAGGCTCTTCACCCATTCCGGGTCGGTCGGGGTGTTGTGCTTGACGTCCACCGACGACGGAGTCCGCTGGAACACGTACAGGTGCTCCGCGGCTTCGCCGACGTGCGGCACGACCTGCACGGCCGTCGCGCCGGTGCCGATGATGCCGACGCGCTTGCCGCGCAGGCCCGTCAGGTTCCCGCTCGGAGTCTCCGCCGCGTGTACGCGAAGTCCCAGCGGCAGGCGTGAAAGGCGTGCCCCTTGAAGTCGTCGATGCCCGGGAAGGCCCGGGCAGCTTCGGCCGGTTCAGCGGCCCGAGCGCCATCGCCACGTAGTGCGCCTTCATGCGATCGCCGCGGTCGGTCGAGATGATCCAGCGCGCGGCGGCGCTCGTCGTAGCGCAGCTCCGTGACGTTGGTCTGGAAGCAGACGTCCCGGTACAGGTCGTACTTCCGCGCGATGCGCTGGCTGTGCTCGAGGATCTCGGCGCCGGTCGCGTACTTCTGCGTCGGCATGTAGCCGGTCTCTTCGAGCAGCGGCAGGTAGATGTACGACTCGATGTCGCAGGCGATGCCCGGATACCGGTTCCAGTACCAGGTGCCGCCGAAATCGCCGCAGCTGTCGATGATGCGGATGTCCTGGACGCCGGCCTCGCGCAGTCGCGCGCCGGTCAGGAGCCCTCCGAAGCCGCCGCCGATCAGGACGACCTCGACCTCGTCGACGAGCGGCTCGCGCGTGAAGCCCGGCTCGACGTACGGGTCGTCGAGGAAGTGCGCGTACGCGCCCTTCACCTCCAGATACTGGGCGTTGCCGTCGCTGCGGAGCCTCTTGTCGCGCTCCTCGCGGTACTTGAGCCGCAGCGCCTCCGCGTTGAAGTCGTGCGCGACCTGCTCCGGGATGACTCGCGTCGGATCGCTGCTCTCGGTCGTCATGGGCCCCCTCCGGCTGGATTCTCGATCAGACTCCCGGTCAAGAAAATCACCGTCCGAGTCGCTCTCGTATGACGGCGGTCATGTCGCGGACTCCGTGACCGTCGACGAAGCTGGTCGATGGTCCGGCTCCGCCTGAGTCGGTCTGCCGGGCCGAGGAGGATTCAACATGGCCGCTCGCAATCGTCTGCACCCGATCGTCGCCAACCGCGCGCTGCGCGCGCTGCGGGCGAATCCCGACGACACCACGCAGGGAATCGTCGCTATCGCGGCGATGACGGGGAACTCGAACCAGCGTCTCTTCACGCGCTTCAAGAAGTCGCCGAAGGGCGCGCAGAATCCTGCGCGAGAAGCGCGACCTCTACGGCGTGCTGTGCGACCGGGAGCGGATGCTGGCGATGCCTAAGGGCTCGCTCGGCCGCACGCTCGTCGAGTGGTTCATCCGCGAGAACATCAGCACGCGAAGGCCTGGCCGGAGCGAGCGAGGCCGCGGCGAAGCAGTTCGGCGGCCGGCCCGATCTCGGCGAAGAGGCGCGGATCTTCGGGAACCTCGTGCGCAACCTGCACGACGTCTTCCACGTCGTCGCCGGCTACGACCGCGACGTGCGCGGCGAGGTGGCCGTGCTCGCGTTCACGGCCGCGCAGACGGGCAACACCGGAATCGCGTACCTGGTCCTGCGGTCGATGCTCCGCTCCGGCTGGTTCTCCGAGACCGGCCGGATGATCCGGCAGGGTTACCGGCGCGGCCGAAACGCGAAGTGGCTGCTCGACCAGGACTGGGAGGCGCTCCTCGAGCAGCCGATCGACCGGGTTCGCGAGCAGCTCGGCGTCGGCGAGCCCCCGGTCTACGAGCAGCTCCGCTCGGCCGGCGCGCCCGCACTGAGCGCCTGACCGCGGGCTCGAGCCCCCGACGGGCCACCCGCCCGCAGGCGCGGACCCTAAACTTTTCTCTGTACCTCTGTATGGCCCCTGCGATAATGTGGGCTTGGCGCCACGAGATACCGTTTGCTTGCACGTGGGCTGCGCACTACGCGCCCCTACTCGTGGCGATCGAATCGAATGGAGAGGGAGGGGAAGAATCATGCTCGAGACTCGAGCCGAGTTCGAACGGACCACGCGCAAGGTCGCCACAATTGCCGCCTTGCTTGCAGCCATCACCTTCATCGGAGCGCCCGGCTTGGCGTTTGCCGCCAATCCCTGCGAAGTGACACCGACCGGTGGAACGGTGGAACTGCCGCCCGAGGGCTGTGAATACCTGAGCCCAGAGGAGGTGCATACGATCATCGCCGGGCTGCCGGCCGGAACGACGATCGTGCTCGCGCCGATCCACCGCGACTTCCTCTGTCACGAGGGGGGCGCCGGCGTTCCGCCCGCTCAGTGCAGCGTCGTGGTTCCGCCGGGGTCCTGCGAAGCGCCCGGCGGCGCGCTGGGTGGCACCGTGGACTGCACGCCGTCCCAGGCCCAGTTTCAGCTGACCGGTACCGGCGAGCTCGCGGGATTCAATCGCGTGCTCTCGATTCCGCTCGAGATGGAAGTCCACGCCGCACCTCGAACCGTCGGCGCTCCGGTCCAGTCCTTCCCCACCGAGATGATGTCGCTGCAAGGAGAGATCTTCGGTGACCCCGACTTCGATCTGCTCAGGATTCGGGCCGGTGGCGTCCACGGCATGCCGAGCCCGGGGCACACGACACTGACGCTGCTGCCGAACGGAAATTTCGCCGTCGACAGCTTCTTCGACATCACCTACGAGATCGAGATGGTCGGTGCGCCGGGAGGCCCGCTGGCGGGCATGGCGGGCACGACGACCGGGACGCTGAAGATGGCGACCGGCCTCTCGTCCGCGGTTCCCACCGTCCCCAAGCCCGGACTCGGGGTCGTCGGCCTGATTCTGCTCGCCGTCGGAGCGATGTTCATCCCGCGGCTTCGAAGGAAAATGGCCTCGACGTAGGTTTCAGGATCCTCTCCCCGGGCGATCGCCCGGGGAGACCGGGTCCACCTCGGGCAACGTGACGCGACACCAGTGGGAGGAGAGGGCGTGATGCTGAAGCTCGGAGTTTCGTGGATCTGCGCGGCGATCGTTCTCGTCGCATCGGGCCTGGCCAGCGCCGGCCCCTGTGATGTGACTCCGAGCGGAGGAACGGTGCAGCTGCCGCCGGCGGGCTGCGAATACCTGAGTCCGGACGAGGTGCACAAGATCATCGACGGGCTGCCGCCCGGCACGACGATCGAGCTTGCGCCGATTCACAAGGACTTCATCTGTCGCGAAGGATCGGCCTCGGTGTGCAGCATTCCCCTTCCGCCGGGAACCTGCGAAGCGCCGGGCGGCACGCTCGGCGGCAACATCGACTGCAGCGAGTCGGTCGCCGAATTCCACCTCACCGGCACGGGCGCACTCGCCGGTTACAGCCGTGTCGTCGCGATTCCGCTCGTCATGGAAGTCAACACCGCTCCGCGTGCACCTGGCGCTCCGGTGCAGGACTTCGACACCGAGATGATCGCGTTGCAGGGCCAGATCGGCGGCGACCCGGATTTCGATCTGCTCAGGGTCACCGCCGGCACGGGCTTCGGCATGCCGAGCCCGGGACACACGACGCTGACTCTGCTGCCGGGCGGCAACTACGCGGTCGACAGCTTCTTCGACATCACCTACCGGATCGACTTCATCGGTGCGCCGGGCGGCGCGCTCGCCGGGATGGCCGGTTCGACGACCGGGACGCTCAAGATGGCGACCGGGCTCTCGTCCGCCGTCCCGGTCGTTCCCGCGCCGGGACTTGGCGTCGTCGGCCTGATCCTGCTGGCGGTCGGAGCGATGTTCATCCCGCGGCTCCGGCGGAGAATGGCAAGGGCGTAGATCGAGTAGGGGCCGAGTCGGGCCTCATCGAATTCGGGACCCCGATCCTGCCCGCCAGGGTCGGGGTTCTTCGTTTCGCGCTCACGACATCGCCTCAAACTGATTTACTCGCACTTTCGATCGTGGGACACTTTCGGGACATCCCCAGCCGTATGACGGTGACTGGCGACGACGGCGGTCCTCCATGGCGTCGCTTCGCCGAAATGATGGATTCGGTGTTGGATCAGCTGTCGTCCCTGATTCGGAGTCGCGCGCTCGGGATCGACTCGAGCGAGGTGGAGTTCGCGAAGCGCGGGTTCGTGCGCCGGGATCCGCTCGCGGTTTCGCGACTCGAGGGTGTCGCTCGGACCTTCGTCCTCGGCTATCGCCTGGCGCTCGCACAGCCGTCGCCCGATCTCCTCGCGCGGGAGCTCGACCGCGTGCCGTCGGAGCTCCGGGGATTCGCCTATGAAGGCGCGGGAATGGCGCTCGCGTTGCTCGACCGCCTGACGCCGTGGCGTCGCGATCGCCTTCACGCATTCCTCGCGGGTCCGGCGGATGCGCACGTCTACATGGTGCTGATCGGCGCCGGTTGGGCTTGGGCGCGACTCCGACGTCGCGTGGACGCGCTCCTGCGGCCGCTCGATCCGGTGCTCGGCTGGCTTGCCCTCGACGGCTACGGATTTCACGAGGGTTTCTTCCACACCGAACGAACCGTCGAGCGCCACGAACGGCCCGCGCGCCTGCGTGGCTACGCGCTGCGCGCCTTCGACGCCGGACTCGGCCGCTCCCTCTGGTTCGTCTGCTGCGCAGACCCGGACGCCGTCTCCGCTTGCATCGCGCGCTTCCCGTCCGAGCGCCACGGCGATCTGTGGAGCGGCATCGGTCTGGCCTGCTCGTACGCGGGTGGCGCGAATGCCGACGCGATCGATGCGCTGCTCGGGCTCGCGAGCGCTCACCGCGGGTCGCTCGCCCAGGGGGCGGCCTTCGCCGCCGAGGCGCGGCAGCGTGCGGGGATTCCGGCGGAACACACCCGATGCGCGGTCGAACGCATCACCCGCACGTCCGTCGAGCTCGCGGCCAAGATCTGTCACAGCGAGCTCTCGAAGGTCGAACGGCGCGCGCCGGACGCGAACGGCGACCCGAGGTTCGAAGAGTGGCGGCGCGGGATCCACGAGGCACTCGTGCGCGGCCTCCACGCTGACGAGGGAGCGCGAGCATGAGGGACCAGCCGTCGCCTGCACGTCGCCACGCGGCCCGACTGGTGGCCGTCGCGGTGGTCGTCGCCATCTTCTCCATCGTCGGCCTGCCCGAGCTCGAGCCGGCCGAGCGCGCGGCGTTGGCATCGCGATTCCGCTTCACGCCCGTAAAGCTCGAGGAGTGGCCCGAGGGCCCGTACCAGACGCGGCGCGCGGTGAACCCGAGTCTCGAGCGCCACTCCGGCTGGATCTCGGCGGTGGGCGCGGCGGTCGCGCTCGCCGACCTCGACGGCGACGGACTGAGCAACGACGTGTGTCACGTCGATCCGCGCACCGATCTCGTCACGTTGTCGCCGGTGCCGGGAGGCGAGCCTCGCTATCCGATCGTCGCGCTCTCGGTCGGCGGCCTGCCCTACGACCGCGCGACGATGGCGCCGATGGGCTGCGTGCCGGGCGACTTCAACGAGGACGGGCGCACGGACCTGCTCGTGTACTACTGGGGCCGCGCGCCGATCGCGTTCCTGAGCCGCGCCGCACCCGGCGATCCGCCGAGCGCAACCGGCTACCTTCCGCTCGAGCTGACCCAGAGCGGCGAGCGCTGGTTCACCAACGCCGCCACGTTTGCCGACATCGACGGCGACGGTCACGCGGACCTGTTGATCGGAAACTACTTCCAGGATGGCGCGCGCATCCTCGACGCGAACGCCACGGCGCCGGACTCGATGCAGCACTCGATGTCGCGCGCCTACAACGGGGGCAAGAACCGCGTCTTCCTGTGGGCCGCGAAGGACTCGGGCAATGCCCACGAGCCCCGCGTGGCCTACCGCGAGGTGAACGGCGTCTTCGACGAGATCTCACTCCACGCCTGGACGCTCGCGATCGGCGCGGCCGACCTCGACGGTGACCTGCTCCCCGAGCTCTACTACGCCAACGACTTCGGCCCGGATCGCCTGTACCGAAACGTCTCGGGCCGGGGACGTCCGCGCTTCGCGCTGGTCGAGGGAACGCGCGGGATCAACACGCCCCGCTCGCGTGTGCTCGGCCGGGACTCCTTCAAGGGGATGGGCGTCGATTTCGCCGACGTCAACGACGACGGCCGACTCGACTTCTTCGTCAGCAACATCTCCGACGAGTACGCACTGCTCGAGAGTCACTTCCTGTTCGTGAGTCACGGTGACTGGGGCGACGAGGCCGACGGCGTCGCGCCGTACGAAGACGATGGCGATGCCCTCGGCGTCGCGCGGAGCAGCTGGGGCTGGGACACGCGCTTCGGCGATTTCGACAACGACGGCGTGCCCGAGGCGCTGCAGGCGACGGGATTCGCGAAGGGCGAGACCGACCGCTGGCCCGAACTGCAGGAGCTCGCGACCGCGAACGACGAGCTGCTCGCGATCGCCGGCACCTGGCCACGCTTTCAGGCCGGCGACGACCTCTCGGGCCACGCTCCGAATCCGTTCTACGTGCGCGCCGCCGACGGGCGCTTCCACGACGTGGCCGCGGAGCTCGGGATCGACCAGCCACAGGTCACGCGCGGCATCGCCACCGCCGACGTCGACGGCGACGGAGACCTCGACTTCGCGATCGCGAACCAGTGGGAGCCCTCGCTCTTCTACCGGAACGAGCGCGGCGAGGCGGGCTCGGGATTCCTCGGCCTGCACCTGGTGCATCCGGTCGCGGCCGGTGCCAAGGAGGTTCGGGTGCAACGGGGCCACCCGCACGGAGGCACGTCTCCAGCGATCGGCGCCTCGGCCACCGTGCGGCGCGCGGACGGTCGCGTGCTCGTCGGTCAGGTCGATGGCGGAAACGGCCATTCCGGCGTGCGCAGTCCCGAGCTCCACTTCGGCCTCGGAGATGCGGGCCAACACCCAAGCGCCGTCGAGGTCCGCTATCGCGATCGCTTCGGACGGCCGAATTCGATCGAGCTCATGCTCGAGCCGGGCTGGCACACGGTGGTCTTGCCCGATGCGCCGCCTCCCACGTGGCTGGCCAGCACGTCGGCATCGGCGCCGCGCGCGGGAGAAACGCGATGAGCTCGGTCCTCTCGGACACGCCGGGGTTTCATCCCGCGACCCGGCCGGAGCGACCCGCGCCGACGCCGCTCCGCGCGAGCGACATCGACTGGGCGCAGCAGATCCGACTCGGTGGACTGCGCCGCTTCGCGTTCGCGATCACGCTCTTGAACGTCGTCGGTCACCTCTACCTCGGCTTCGAGACGTCCTGGCTGCACCCGTTGGCTGCACTCGCCACCGGCTACACGCTCGAGCTCCTGCTCGAGACCATCGACGCGCGGGCCAAGGGACGCGTGGCGCGTTATCGCATCGGTGGTCTCACGGGGTTCGGTGATTTCCTGCTCTCGGCGCACATCTCGTCGCTCGCCGTGTCGATGCTCCTCTACCCCAACGAGCACCTCGCCCCGGTGATCTTCGCGACCTCCGTCGCGATCGGGTCGAAAGTGGCGCTGCAGGTCGAGGTGGGCGGGCGCCTGCGGCACTTCATGAACCCGTCGAACTTCGGGATCGCCGCCACGCTCTGGTTCTTCCCGTGGGTCGGCATCGCGCCGCCCTACCAGTTCACCGAGAACATCTCGGGGCCGTGGGACTGGGCGTTTCCGCTGCTGATCATCTTCACCGGCAGCTTCATCAACACACGCTTCACGCGCCGACTCCCGCTTCTTCTCGCCTGGCTCGGCGGCTTCGCCGCACAGGCGCTGCTGCGGCACTGGCTCTTCGATTCCGCGCTGGTTCCGTCGCTGGCGCCGATGACCGGTCTCGCGTTCCTGCTCTTCACCTTCTACATGGTGACCGATCCGCCGACGACGCCGAGCTCGACGCGAAACCAGATCTTCTTCGGGCTCGCGACCGCCGCGACCTACGGCGTGCTGATGGCCTGCCATCTCGTGTTCGGGCTCTTCTTCTCGCTCGTCATCGTCTGCTTCGCGCGCGGGAGCTGGCATTTCCTCGCGTCGCTGCCGCGCGCGGCTCGGGCGCAGAACGACGACTCGGACGCGGTTGCGGGCCCGCGGTCCATCTGAAGCATGCGCGAGCCCATCGCCATCGTTGGGCTCGCCTGCTCTTATCCCGACGCGAACTCCCCCGCTGAGCTCTTCGAGAACGTGCTCGCGGGTCGCCGTGCGTTCCGGCGGATTCCAGAAGAGCGGCTCTCACTGGCCGACTATGGCTCGACGGACGCCGGCGACGTCGACCGCACCTACGTCACGCAGGCCGCGACGATCGAGGGCTACGAGTTCGACCGGGTGCGCTTCAAGATCGTCGGCAGCACCTATCGATCGGCGGATCTGACCCACTGGCTCGCGCTCGACGTGGCCGACCGCGCACTCACCGACGCCGGCTTCGCAGACGGCGACGGACTTCCCCGGGAGCGAACCGGCGTGATCCTGGGCAACACGCTGACGGGGGAGTTCTCGCGCGCGCAGGCGATGCGGCTGCGCTGGCCGTACGTGGAGCGTGTGCTCTCGGACACCCTCGGCGACCTCCTGCCCGACGCGTCCGCGCGCGCAAGCTGGCTCGCCGAGCTCGAGTCCCGCTACAAGGCGCCCTTCGAGGCCTTTGGTGACGAGAGCCTGGCGGGCGGACTCGCAAACACGATCGCGGGCCGCATCTGCAACTTCTTCGATCTGAAAGGCGGCGGATTCACCGTCGATGGCGCGTGCTCCTCGTCGCTGCTCGCCGTCGCCAACGCGTGCGCGGCGCTCGCCGCGCGCGATCTCGACGTGGCGATCACGGGCGGCGTCGATCTCAGCCTCGACCCGTTCGAGCTGGTCGGCTTCGCGCGTGCGGGCGCGCTCGCTCGCGACGAGATGCGCGTGTACGACCGCCGCGCACAGGGCTTCTGGCCGGGCGAAGGCTGCGGTCTCCTGGTGCTGATGCGCGAACCCGACGCGATCGAGCGGGGCCTGCGCGTCTACGCGCGCATCCGCGGCTGGGGCATCGCATCCGACGGGGCCGGCGGCATCTCGCGTCCCGAAGCGGCGGGGCAAGTGCTCGCGCTGCGCCGCGCGTACGCTAGCGCCGGCTTCGGACCCGAGACGGTCGCCTGCTTCGAGGGCCACGGAACCGGAACGGAAATCGGCGATGCGACCGAGCTCGAGGCCCTGACGCAGCTGCTTCGCGAGAACGGCGCGGGTCGCGACGCGCCGGCTTCGATCGGATCGATCAAGGCGAACATCGGACACACGAAGGCCGCGTCGGGTGCGGCCGGACTGATCAAGGCCACGCTCGCGCTTCACCGGCAGTTGCTGCCTCCGATGCCCGGCTGCGAATCGCCCCACGCGCTGGTCGGAAGCGGCGCGCTGCTTCGCGTGCAGACGCTGGCTTCGCCCTGGCCACAGGACCGGCCGCTGCGTGCAGCCGTCAGCTCGATGGGCTTTGGCGGCATCAACACCCACGTCGTGCTCGACTCGCAGGCGAGTCGCCGCCGCCCCGCGCTTTCGCGTCGCGAGCGCGCGCTCCAGACGACGAAGCAGGACACCGAGCTGTGTTTGTTCGCCGAGGACTCGGCGCCGCAGCTGCGAGCTCGGGTCCAGGCGCTGCTTCCGCTCTCGCGCCGCATCTCGCAGGCCGAGCTCTCCGACCTCGCCGCGAGCTTGGCCGCAGAGGTCGCCGCCCGGCCGCCGGGCCCCCGCGCGCGAGCGGCCGTCGTGGCCTCGCGACCCGACGAGCTCACGACGCAGCTCGAGCGTCTGGTCGCGGCGATCGATCGCGCGACACAGAACGGCGACGCGATCTCGATCGAGCCGGAGCGCGGGGTCTTCTTCGGCGCTCGATCCGGAGATCCCCACATCGGCTTGCTCTTTCCCGGCCAGGGCGCGCCCGTGCATCCGGACCTCGGCGCCCTGGCGCCGTGGCTCGACGGCGATCCGCTCGGGTCGCTGCACGCCGCGGCCATCGCTCCCGCGCACGAGGCCGGGCTCTTCGCCGGCTCCACCCCGATCGAGCGCGGAGAGATCGTCGACACCTCCCTCGCGCAGCCGGCGATCGTCGCGGCCTCCGTCGCGAGCGCGCTCATGCTCGAAGCACTCGGGGTCGTGGCCGAGGTCGCGGTGGGGCACAGCCTCGGCGAGATCGCCGCGCTCGCGTGGAGCGGATCGCTAACGCCCGGCGCTTCGGTTCGGCTCGCCGCCTCGCGCGGGCGGATCATGGCGGAGCTCGGTCACGACGACGGCGCGATGGCGAGCCTGGCCGTCGATCCAGACACGGCGCAGCGTCTGATCGCGACCGAGCCCTGCGTCATCGCCGCCCGGAACGGTCCCATTCGTACGGTCATCGCCGGCGATACCGCGGCCGTCTCGCGCGTGATCGAACGCGCGGCCGCGCAGCGCATCGCGGCGACTCGCCTCGCCGTGTCACACGCCTTCCACTCGCCTCACGTCGCGGACTGCGCGCCGGCTCTCGCGAAGGCGCTCTCTTCCGTTCCGTTCGAGGCGCCGCAACGGCGCGTCGTCTCCACGCGCACGGGCCTGCCGCTCGGCACCGACGCCGACCTCCGACTGCACCTCGTCCGGCAGGTGACCGAGCCGGTTCTCTTCTCGGACGCGGTGACGCGAGCGGCCGTCGGCCTCGACCTGTGGATCGAGGCGGGGCCGGGGCGAATGCTCGGCGCGCTCGCTTCCGATCTCGGCGACACACCGGTGATCCCGCTCGACAGCGGCGGCCCGACGTTTCGGGGTCTGCTCGCGGCCGTCGGCGCCGCGTTCGCTCTCGGCGCTCCGGTCGACACCGCGCGGCTCTTCGCCCACCGCGTCACCAAGCCCTTCGATCCCGAGCGGCCGCTCTCGTTCTTCTCGAACCCGTGCTGTGTGGATCGTGATCCGTCGACCGTGCCGGACGCCGCGCCAGGCCGCGCGCTTCCGGATGCAAACGATCGCAGCGTCGGGCAGAGCACGCTCGACGTGCTGCGCGGGCTCGTCGCTTCTCGCTGCGAGCTTCCCGTTTCCGCGATCGGCCCCGACGATCGCTTCCTGAGCGACCTGCACCTGACCTCGATCGCGGTGAGCGAGCTCGCGTCCCGGGCCGCTCGCGAGCTGTCGCGTCCGCCGCTCGTCGCGCCGAACGAGTTCGCCGACGCCACCGTGGCCGAGCTCGCGCGCGCGATCGAGTCCGAGGAGCGAGAGCTCGTGATGGGATCTTTCGTCGCGGGTGTGGACGCGTGGGTGCGCGGCTTCGAGGTCGTCTCGGTCGCGCGCGCGCGGCCGCGCGACTCGGCGATCGGCGGGCGACGCGAGGGCCCATGGTCGTGGCGGACCTTCCTCGAACCCGGCGACGAGCTCGGCGAGGCGATCGCGCACGCGCTGCGGAGCTTTGCGGGCAGCGACGGCGTGCTCGTCCACCTGCCGACGACGCCGGCGTTTCTCGCCCAGCTTCCCCGGCTGCTCGAAGCCGCGCGAGCCGCGAACGAGAGCCTCGACGCGCGCCACTTCGTGCTCGTCCATCACGGCGACGCGAGCGCGACGATCGCCCGCACGCTCCACCAGGAGGCGCGCAACCTCGCCAGCCGGGTGATCGAGCTGCCCCCGTTCGACATCGCCGACGCTGCGGCGTGGGTGCTCGCCGAGGTGCGCGCGGGGTCCGCCTGGAGCGAGGCTCGCTACGACGGCGACGGAAACCGCTTCGAGCGGCGCTTGCGTCCCCTCCCGCTCGGAGCGGCCGCAGAGACCGGACTTCCCGTCGGCGCGAACGACGTGCTGCTCGTGAGTGGCGGCGGCAAGGGCATCGCGGCCGAATGCGCTCTTGCGCTCGCGCGCGAGAGCGGCTGCGCGCTCGGGCTGATCGGTCGCTCGCGACCGGAGAGCGACGGACGCGCTGCGGGAGAACCTCGAGCGCTTCCGGGCCGCCGGCGTCCGCGTCGCCTACGCAGCCGGCCGACGTCTGCGATGCGCGCGAGGTCGGCATCGCGTTGCGCGAGATCGAGACGCGACTCGGGCCCGTGCGCGGACTCGTGCACGCAGCCGGGCTCAATCGACCCGACGTGCTCGCGCTTCTCGAGATCGGCGATTTCCGCGACACGCTCGCACCGAAGCTCGACGGGCTCGAGAACCTGCTCTCGCAGATCGACACGCGCCGGCTGCGCTGCCTGGTGGGATTCGGCTCGATCATCGCCGAGCTCGGGCTGCCCGGCGAAGCCCACTACGCGCTCGCAAACGAAATGCTGACGCGGCGAATCGAGGACTTCGCATCCGCCCACCCGCACACCCGCTGCCTCTCGCTCGCCTGGTCGATCTGGTCCGGGGTGGGAATGGGGGAGAGGCTCGGCCGGGTCGAAACCCTGTCGGCCCGGAACATCTCGGCGATCACGCCCGACCAAGGGGTCGCCTGGCTCGCGAAGCTGCTGCGTCGGAGCGATGCCCCGGTGCGGACGGTGGTGTCGGGTCGGTTCGGACACCCGCCGACGCTGACACACGTCGAGCAGACGCTTCCGGCGTTGCGCTTCCTCGAACGCGTTCGCGAACACGTTCCGCGCGTCGAGCTCGTCGCCGACGCGGAGCTCTCGCTCGAGTCCGATCCCTATCTCGCCGACCACGTCTACCGAGGAGAGTCGATCGTGCCGGGCGTGATCGGGCTCGAGGCCTTCGCGCAGATCGCCGGGGCGCTCGCGAATCACGCGCGGCTGCCGACGTTCGAGGACGTCCGCTTCGAGCAGCCGATCGTGCTACCGCCCGAGGGAAAGCGAACCGTGCGCGTCGCGGCGCTGGCGTCGGCGGAACCGGACGACGACCGGATCCAGCTTCGGCTCCGCACGGACGGCAACGCGTACCAGGTCCAGCACATCTCGGCCGAGGTCGGCTTCGTCGATCGAGTCGAGATGATTCCGACCGCGCTCGCCCCCGCGCCGAAGCACGACGCTCCCGTCGTCCTCGAAGACGGAGCGACGTTGTACGGCGACCTCTTCTTCCACCGCGGCCGGTTCGCGCGCGTGATTCGCTATCGCGCGCTCCACAGCGACGGCTGCGTGGCCGAGATCGCCGGCCGGGACGAGCCGTTCTTCGGCGCGTTCCAGCCGGGACGACTCTGCCTGGGGGATCCGGGCGCGCGCGACGCGGCGATCCACGCGATCCAGGCCTGTGTACCCGATCGGGATCTCCTGCCGATCGGCGTGCGGAGAATCGTCGCCGGCCGGCTCGAGGGGCACGCGCTTCTGCGACTGCGCGCGGTCGAGCGCGGCCGGCACGGGGGTCGCTACGAGTACGACCTCGAGATCTCGACTCCGGAAGGTGAGGTGCTCGAACGCTGGGAAGGCCTCGCGCTGCAGGAGGTCGCGGGCGCCGCGCGTCGCGAGATCTGGCCGGCAGCGTTGCTCGCGCCGCGACTCGAGGAGTACGCGAAGGCGCTCTGGCCGGATGCGAGGGTGCGCGCAGCCTTCCTGCCCGACTCGGCGGCCGCGACGAGCGAGCTTGCGCTCCATGCAGCCCGCGGCGTGCCCGGTCGGCTCCGCCATCGGCTCGACGGACGGCCGGAGATCGATGGAGCGGGCGCGGTCAGCGTCAGTCACTCGGCCGGTCACACACTCGCGGTCTCCGCCGATGTCGATCTCGCCTGCGACGTCGAGGTCGTGAGCGAGCGCAGCGCGGAAACCTGGCGGGACATGCTCGGCTTGGAAAGCCATGCGGCGGCACGCCAGCTCGCGGATCGAAGCGAGGAACCCTTCGACGTCAGCGCGACGCGACTCTGGGGGGCGAGCGAGTGCGTGCGCAAGCTCGGACTTCCGCGCGAAACACCGATCACGCTCTCCACACCGCTCGGGAATGGCGCGCTGCGCCTCCACGTCGGGCGCACGGAGATGCTCAGCTTCTCGGCTCGGCTGGCGGGCGCGGATGCGGCACGGATCTTCAGTCTTCTGGTTCGGAGCGGCGATGCGAGCGTTTGAATACCGGCACGTCGTCGGCTTCGAGGAGACCAACGTGGTCGGAAACGTCTACTACGCCAACCACGTGCGCTGGCAGGGGCGGGTCCGCGAGCTCTTCCTGCGCGAGCGCGCGCCCGAGATCCTCGACCTGATCCGAGAGGGCCTCGCGCTCGTCACGCTGCGCGTGAGCTGCGAGTACTACCGCGAGCTCGCCGCCTTCGACGAGATCTGCATCCGAATGCGATTGGCCGATCTATCGCCCCATCGCATGAGCCTGCTCTTCGAGTACTGGCGGGTCGGAGAGAGCGGCGAGGAGCTGGCCGCGCGCGGCGAGCAGGATCTCGCGTGCATGTGGCGGCGCAACGGCAAGACCGAGCCCGAGCCGTGGCCGGATTCCCTGCGCGAAGCGCTGCGACCCTATGCGGAGTCGTAGCCCGACTCCATGACGTGGATCTCGCAGAGGGCGCTCGACCGGCCGCGCGCGACGCTGATCGTCTGCGCCGTGCTCACGCTGGCGCTCGGCATCGGCGCGCTGCGGCTGGAGCTGCGCACCGACGGTCACGCACTCACGCCGGAGGGGCACCCGGTCGTGATGCGCGATGCCGAGGACCGCGTTCGCTTTCGCGACGCGCGCAAGGCGATCCTCGTGGCGCTCGCGCGCTCTCCGGAGCAGACGCTCGCCACGCCGCACGGCTTCCGCTTTCTCCGCGAGCTCCACGTTCGACTCGAGAGACTCGACGTGCTCCGGTCGAGCGGGCTCGTCTCGCTCGCGGGCTTGCCCCGACTCACACGCGACGGCGGAACCGTCTCGGTCGGAACCTATCTCGACGCCATTCCAGAAGCGGACGACGGCTTCGAGGCGTGGCTCGCGACGCTCCGGTCACGCCCCCTCGTCGATGGCCTGCTGCTCGCGCGCGACGGACAGAGCGCCCTCTTCGTGCTGCCGCTCTCGGAAGCCACGAGCGCGGCGGAGGCGATCGGGAGCCTCGAGGCCTTCGCGGCCGGAGCTTCGACCGACGAATTCGAGCTGCTGCTCGGCGGCCCGCTCGTCGCCGAGACGAACCTGGGCGAGCAGGTGCTCTCCGACCTCGCGCTGCTGGTTCCCGGGATGGTGGTCGTGATCGCGGTCCTGCTGTTCTCGATGCTCGGCAGTCCCGGTGGCGTCCTGATTCCGCTGATCGAGACGGCGGTCGTGCTGATCGCGACGTTCGGCGCGATGGGCTGGGCCGGCGCACCAATCGCGCTGGTCTCGACGATCCTCCCGGTCGTGCTGATGGCGACCTGCATCACCGACGAGGTGTACCTGCTCGAGCGCTTCGGCGCCCAGACCGGAACGGGCTCGCCGCGCGCGCGCGTCGAGGCGTCGCTGCGCGAGGTCGGGCGCCCGATCGTGCTGACGTCCCTCACCACCGCACTCGGCTTCCTCTCGTTCACCAGCGCGTCGATCGGACCGCTGCGCGATTTCGGGCTCTTCGCCACCTTCGGAATCCTGCTCGCGATGCTGCTGAGCTTCACGCTGATCCCCGCCTTGATCGTGCTGCTGCCCGTGCGGATCTTCGAGCCCGCCTCGTGGCGGACCGGAACGATCGGACAGGCTCGACTCGGGGCGTTCGCGGCCGGGCGCCCGGTCGTCTGCTTCGCGCTCGCGGTCGCGGCGCTCGCGCTCACGGTCCCGGGCATCCGCTCACTTCGAGTCAGTGATTCGTGGGTCGAGAACTTCGATCCCGAGTCCGAGCTGGTACGGGCCGATCGGCAAATCAATCGCTCGTTCTGGGGAAGCTATCGGCTCGACGTCGTGCTCGAGGCGGAGCCCGGCCGCTTCCACGACCCGTCGGGTGTCGCGCTCGTCGAGCGCGTCTGCGCGGTTTCCGAGAACGCGCCCCACGTCGGAGGCTGCGAGAGCCCGTACGTAGCCCTCGAGGAGCTGGCCCGAGTGATGGATGCCGCAACACCTCTCTCCGCGCTGACGGCGGATCGGCTCTGGGATCTGTTCACGTTGTCGGAGCTTTCCGAGGGCCGCGCGCTCGACCCTTCGATCAGCGCCTCGGCCGACGCCGCGCGCGTCCGGCTCTACGTGCGAAGCCCCGACTACGGGATGGCCCGCGAGCTGATGGACCATCTGGAAGGGGAGCTCGAGCCGATCCTCTCCGACACGGGCGTGCGCCATCACCTCGGCGGTGAGCTCGCCGTCACCTCGGCGCTCGTCGAGTCCATCGTCTACGACCAGCTGCGCTCGATCGGCTGGGCGCTCTTCACCATCGCGCTGCTTCTGCTCGCATTCACCCGCCGCTTCCGGGCGTTGCTCGCGGTGGTTCCCGTCAGCGCGGCGAGCCTCGGGCTCTTCGGCGTCATGGGACTCGCCGGGATCACCCTTGGTGTCGCGACGAGCATGTTCGCGAGTCTGGCGGTCGGCGTCGGCGTCGATTTCGGCATTCACTTCCTCCACCGCTATGACCGCGAGCGGCTCGCGGGGAGTGACTTCGCAGCCGCGATCCGAGCGACCTTCGACGTCACGGGCCGCGCGCTGCTCTGGAACGCGATCGTGCTGGTCGCCGGCTTCAGCGTGCTGATCGCATCGAGCTTGAAGCCGAATCACAGCCTCGGACTGCTTCTCGTCGGCGCCACCCTGGCGTGCTATGGGGCGACGCTGCTCGGGCTTCCGCTGCTCTTGCGGCTCGGTGCCCGCGGGGCTGCGAAGAAGGCCGCGGGGCTCGTCGCGTGCCTGTGGATCGCCTTCGCACCGACTCGAGCAGCGAACGCCGCGGATCTGCCATGTGCCGGCCCCCCCGATCCCGAAGCCACCGCGTTGATGGCGCGTCTCGAGCAGACGCGCCGGGGTCAGGCGCGCATCGCGCGCATGCAGATCGAGACGATCTACCCGAAAGGCCACCGGCTCTCGGCGAGCTTCGCCGGCAAGATCGACGCGAAGACACTCTGGGCCGCGGCGAACGGCGACCCCGACGACACCTGGCTGCTCTTCGTCTTCTCGGGGCCGGGGCGCATGGCCGGCACGACGCTCTTGATCGAGGATCGCGCCGGCTCCGAGGAACGCGACGGAACGTGGTTGTACCTGCGAGCGTTCGACCGGTTCAGTCGGCTCGAGGGACGGATCGAGCGAACGGTCGTTCCGGGCTCGGCGCTCTCCTACGAGGACGCGAGGGAGTACATCGCGGGGGCGAAGTATTTCTTCCGTTCGGGCGGCCGAGCCGGGGAGAACGGTGTGCGCGTGATCGGCTGTCCGAGAACACCGGCGCTCGTGGATCGCCTCGGCTACGGCGCGCTCCTCATCGACGTCGATCCGGGGCGATGGCTCGTGCTGCGCATCGAGTACCTCGGCCCGGGCGGCGGTGCGCTGAAGCGCTATGAGTTGATCGAGGCCGGCTCGCTCGACGGACGTGAGATGCCACTCCGGGTGAAGCTCGTCCACGTCGTCGACGGGTTCGAGAACGACATCCGCTACGAGTACTGGCCGGTGCCGACGGGATTGCCTGCCGACCTGTTCCTGCCCGACATGACACGAGGATCGTTCCTGACTCGGATGCGGCGCGTGCTCCACGAACGCGGTCTCGGCGACCGCATCGACGCCGAGATCAGAGAAGCGGAAGTCAGCATTCGTGCGTACGACGAGCGCGTCCGGTAGAGCTTCGGCTCGCGAACGTGAAGACGCGCCGTCCGATCGGATCGCCCGGGTGAGAGCTCTCCTCGAAGTCACCGCCGGTATATTCGCGAATCACCGCGGACCAGAACGGAAGGCCCGCTCGGTTCGTCTCCAGGACGCGGACGACCCAGCATCCGGAGAGCTCGTCGAAGAGCGCGAGCGCGGCCCGTCGACCGACGCCCGACCGGCGCTGGCCGCGGAGGATGAAGAACTCGGCGACGTCGAGCGCTGCGGGGTCGTCGCTCGCGGGCGAGCCTCGCGTCACGAGCGCGAACCCCGCGACGTCGGCTCCGGACCGGATCAGAAACGCCCAGCGCGAGTTCGGCTCGGACCAGTACAGCGGCAGCCTCGTGTAGCCGAATCGTCCGTCGGTCCCGATCTCAATCGGAACGATCTCGCTCATGTCGTGGATGTAGAGCTCGAGGAGATTCGCGAGCAGCGGCGCCGCGTCGACCGTCACGCGTTCCAGCGCGATCGACCGAGACCCTGCGGAGCTTTCGCGCGGAACGACTACCCCTCCTCGAGAAGCTGCAAGAGATCGAGCTCGGTCTCGGCCATGCGTCGGCCGATCGCGGCCTGCTCGACGCTCGGGATCACGCCGGACAGGTAGGCGTTCATCTGCACGATCCAGACGACGCAGACCTTCGCGGCGGAGAGCGCCTCCCACCAACGCAGCGCTTTGCGGTCGAGCGAGCGGCCGCTCTCGACTTCGTAGGCGCGATAGAACGGCTCCCGCGGACCGACGCCGCCGACCGGCGCGCCCGGATTCCCGAAACGCCAGGTCTTCGTGCACATCCAGGCCAGGTCCTCGTGCGGATCGCCGACGTGGGCGAGCTCCCAGTCGAGCACCGCGCGCAGCCCCTCTTCCCCGACGACCAGGTTGCCCATCCGGTAGTCGCCGTGGACGAGCGTCCGCCCGCGCTCGCCCGCCGGGCTGCTCGGGACGTTCTGCTCGAGCCAGCGATACGCCCATTCACAGACCGGTGTCGGGGACGGCGCACCGTCGATGCCGCGGCGGACCTGCGCGAGCTGTTCGAGCGCGCTCGAAACGCCCCCTGCTGGACGCGCGAGACGCTCGAGCCCGGGCGCCTCGGGACTCATGCGGTGGATGCGCGCGAGCGCTCGGCCGAGCTGATCGGGAAGGAGCTCGCGCGCACGGGCGAGCGCGGGGTCGCGCAGGATTCGCGTGCCGATCGTCTCGCCTTCGACCCGGTCCATGAAGTAGAACGGCCCGCCGAGCGGCTCGAGCTCGGCGCAGGGCCAGTAGACACGCGGCACCGGGACCTCGCAACGCAGCGCCTCTTCGAGCAGACGGAACTCGAGCCGGAAGCCGCCCTCGGTCGAGAGCCCGCGAGAAGCCGCCGCGCCCGCGGTCGGATCGATCCGCAGCACGAGCGCGCGCGAGTCGACGTCGGAGGGCGTCTCGAGTTCAACGTCGAGGCTCCAGACCTGTCGCGACGAGCCGCCCGTCATTCGGCGCAGATTCTCCACGCGCGCCGGTCTGCCGGCCTGCGTGCGGATCCACGCCTCGATCCGCCGCACCCGCTCTTCGCGCTCGAGCTTCTCCATCGCCTCCCGGTCCTACCCGCCCGCCGTGAACGGCGGCGATCATATCAGCGAACCCGGGGGCAGACCCCGCCTGTTCCGGAGCGTCGTCTTCGGCAGCCGTCCGTACACCGTAGGGTGACGAGATCGATTCCCCGAGTCGAACCGGGCATCCGAGTGGCGTGCGACAACGCGAAACACCCTCGCGACCCGAGCTCGCGGTGTTCCCAGCTCACGATCGACGCGGGAGCCGACATGCACTCGTCGCCAACTCGGCGCACGCAGACGCGGATCTCGAGGATCGGGTTCGGACGGCCACCGGCTCGATCTTCGACGCCGCCGTGCAGATCCGGAATCACGACTTCTACGGGCGCTCGATGGAGCACGGCGGCGGCGGCACGCCCGGGGACTCCCCCCCTGACGGTGATCTGCGACGAGTTCGGAGCCCTTCGCGGGTTTCGCGACGTGTTCGTCAGCGCGGGCGACGCGGACTTCGGCTCGGGCTGGCTCCGGGGCACCTGGTCGGGGGAGGACTTGCGCATCCACACGACCGCCGACGCCGCCCGCCCTCCGCGCCGAGCCAGCGAGGGGGCCCGGAGCGACGGTCGGAGGCGCGAAATCGCCTCCAAACCCGCCAGGACTGGTACGATGGCGAGAACCTGTAGACGGAGCGTCACCTACCGCAGTTGCCGGACCACTTCCTCCTGCGTGGAGAGCCTGCCGCGCGCTGGGCGGAAGACCCGACCGCAGGCTCATGGACGATCGTGACGATGGAGCACCGTATGTTCTCAGGCGCCCTCAAGCTGACCTCGGCTTTCGTCTTCGCGGTGCTGCTCTCGATCGCTTCTCAGAGCGTCGCGATGCCGGTCCTCTGCGCGCCACCGTACTGCCAGATCTGGTCTTCGGGCGAGGGCGGCAACGGGCACGGGTACAGCTTCGTCCACCTGACCTCCGACGTGACATGGACGATGGCGAACGCGCTCGCGCAGGGTTCGATTGCAATGGCCGACGGCAGCGTCGGACACCTCGCCACGATCGGTTCGGCCGAGGAGCAGTCGTTCATCCAGAATTCTGTTCTGCCCGTCTTGTCCTATTTCGGCACCAACCCGACTCAGGTCTGGATCGGCGGCCGGCAGGATCCGGACCAACCGCCCAGCGATGGCTGGACGTGGGTCGTGAACCCGTCCGTCGCGCCCGAGACCTGGAACTACGAGAACTGGATGACGCCGGGCGAGCCCGATGACCAAGGCGGCATCGACGAGCGTTACTTGACGATGTGGTTCCACAACTTCCAGGACGGCATAGACCGGCGCGGGAGCTGGAACGACGAGCGCGACCTGGCCGGTGCAAGGATCATCGGCATGCTGGTCGAGTGGTCGCCGCGCAACCTGCCGGAGCCGGGAGCCGCGTGCCTGGTCGCCTTTGGCATCGGACTTCTCGCGCTGCGTCGGTGCCGGCGCCATTTCGATTCCGTTCGCTTCTTCGCCTCGATGTGATCGTCCGCCTTGGACGGATGGCGGCGCCTGAAGCCGCACCGACTCTGGCGCCCGGTCTCTCGAGCAGTCCCGCGGTCTCGTCGGGATGGAGCGAATCGGGCCCGATCCCGTCGCGCCGGCCGCTGTTCATGCCGCGCCCGATCGACGCCAACACGCGGGCGCGTCTCACCGTCGAAGTGAGCCGATCATCGCGACGGCGAGATTCGCGCCCAATGCGAGGATGCCGGCGTGGACGCCGCCGAGCCGGTCGACGCCCGCGAGCATCGAGGCACCCGCGACCACGGCGCCGATCACGACCCCCGCGAGCACCGGCCCGGCCCGCAGGCCCCTCCAGTGGATCGCGAGCAGGAAGGCGGGCGTGCACTGGACGAGGATCTCCATCTTCAGCTCGAGCAGGCGCCAGAGCGTGAGGTCGCGGCGCATCGCGAGCGCGATCATCGCGAGGAAGATCAGCGCCGCCGCGCGCTTGCCGAGCACCGTGGTCGCGGGCGCGTGAGGCGGGCGGTCGAGAAGATCCGTCGCCACGAGCGATCCGATCGAGAGCAGCACGGAGTCGGCCGTGGACATGATCGCGGCGATCGCCGCGAGGAAGACGACGACGGCCGCCAGGGACGGCACGAGTCCGGCCTCCGACCACTGACCGAGCAGCGCGGGCATGACGCGATCGGCAGCGGTGCCGCTGAGCTCGGGCAGCCGGGTGATTGCCGCCAGACCGATCAGCGTCACCACCGCGGTCGTGACGAGCGGCATCCAGGTCATCAGCGCGAAGGCGCGCTGCATCGTCCGGCTCGAAGAAGCGGCGTAGATGCGCTGGATCGCCTGCGGGTAGAGCGTGCTCGCGAGCCCGAGCAGGAGCGTGGTCGAGAGCCAGTTCGCACAGGTCGCGGCGTCGGGAACGGCGACGGCGTCGGGCCGAAGCAGAGCGATCTGGCCCGTGAGCCCGCCCAGTCCGCCGGGCGTCGACAGGACCCAGCCGAGCATCGCGCCGAGACCGACGAACATGATCCCGGCCTGGATCGCGTCGGTCCAGGCGACGGCACGCATGCCGCCGGTCGTCTCGTAGAAGAGGATCACGCCGGCCAGCCCGACGACGCCGAGCTCGTACGAGACGAGCCCCCCGGTCGCCTCGCTCGCGAGCTCCCCCATCGCTCGGAGCTGTGCGAAGAGGAAGTTCGAGAGCGCGAAGATCATCACCCCCGCGATCGCGATCCGCAGCGCGCGCGCGAGCGGATCCTCGCCGAAGCGATGCCGCACGTAGTCGCCAGGCGTCACGAATCCGTGTCGGACCGAGAGCGGACGCAGCTTCGGCGCGAGCGCATGAAACACGACGACGATCGCCATCATGAAGCCGGTCGCCATGACGAAGGCGAAGCCGGTTCGATACGCCTCGCCCGGGTAGCCGAGCAGCGAGTTCCCGCTGTAGGTCGTCGCGTAGAGCGTCAGGAAGAGCACCAGGACGCCGAGCTCGCGTCCGGCGAGGAAGTGATCGTCGGGCGAGTCGTCGCGCCGCGCGCGCCGCGCGAATCCCGCCAGGACGAAGAGCCCGACCAGGTACAAGCCGAGGCCTGCGAGCCCGAGCGCCCCGACGCTCACGACTCGCCCCCGTCGGCTTCAGGCACGTCCGCGAGCCACCACGCGACGCTGTTCAGCGCCGCGACGCCGACGTAGCAGACGAGAGCCAGCGCGACCCAGTCGGGAAGCCCGAGCCACAGGGCGGGCTCGGACCCGGTCTCGCGGTACCACGGGATCGAGACGGCGTAGAGGATCCCGATCGCGGCGAGGCTCGCTCGCCGAACCCGGCTGCGCGCGAGCTTCGACACCGCGCGAGATTGCGCGCAACTCGCGCACGTGGTCAAACCGCGGGCTTGGGATCGCCCCAGACGAAGCTCGACCCGCCCACTTCGCTCGCGTGGGACTGGAGTAGAATCGGTTTCCGGTCGCCAGGCCGCAGGAGAGGTCGGATGAAGTTCGGGCTGTACGGGATCAACACCGGTCCGTGTTCCGAGCCGGACGTCGCCGCGCGTGTCGCGGGTGCCGCCGAGGCGGCCGGCTTCGATTCGGTCTGGACGGCGGAGCACGTCGTGCTGCCCGACCCGCAGGCTCCCCCTTCCCCCGCGCCGCCGCACATGAAGCTGCTCGATCCGGCCGTCGCGCTCGCGTTTCTGGCCGCGCACACGACGAAGCTCCTGCTCGCGACCGGAATCATCATCCTGCCGCAGCGCAATCCCGTGGTGCTCGCGAAGGAGCTGGCGAGCCTGGACCGGCTCTCGAAGGGCCGACTCGTGTTCGGGCTCGGCGCGGGCTACCTGAAGCCGGAATTCCAGGCGCTCGGTGCGCCGTTCGCGGACCGTGGCAAACGCACCGACGAGTACATCGAGGCGATCGTCGCGCTCTGGACCGAGGACAAGCCCGAGTACAAGGGCGAGTACGTCGCGTTCGGAGGCATTCAATCGCACCCGCATCCCGTGCAGAAGCCGCACCCTCCGATCGTCGTCGGTGGCATGAGTCCATCGGCGCTCCGGCGGGCGGCGCGTTACGGCAACGGCTGGTACGGATTCGCGCTCGATCTCGAGGCGACGCGCCAGGCGCTCGAGGGGTTGCGCGCGGCCGAGCAGCGCTTCGACCGCGAGGCCTCGCTCGGACAGCTCGAAATCACCGTGACACCCGCGGGGGCGGTCCATCCGGATACCGTTCGCCAGTACGAGGCGCTCGGCGTCGATCGGCTCGTGCTGCTCAATCCGGGACGCAACGCGGACGATCAACTGCGCTTCGTCGAGAAGGCCGGACGCGAGTTGATCGCCGCACTCGCCTGATTGCGCGCGGCATTCGCGCCGGTAGGATTGCCGAGATGCACAAAGCGGGTGAGTCGCTCTGGATCGGCGTCGCGCTCGCGGTTCTCGTCTCACTCGCACCCGTTGGCGCAGCGCAGGCCGCAGGGTCGATCAACGAGGTCATCGACTGCGCGCTTCGCAGCTTGCCGCCATCGGTGCGCGGCCGCTTCGTGCTCTCCTGGCGCAGCGCGACGGGCGACGAGCGCGTGATCGCGGGCCAGTACTGGGGCGAGCAGCCGCGGGAAGGCGCGCGCAGGGTGATCGTCGCGTCTTCGGGCCTTCGATCCGAAACGAGCGCCGCGTACCTGTTCAGCGAGGGGGACCGGATCGGCGAAGCCTGGATCTGGAAGCCCGGTCACGAGGGCTCCGTGCGCATCGAGCCGAACGGCGCCGCGGGAGAGCTCTTCGGCACCGACGTCGACCTCGAGGACTTCGCGCGATTCGCGCGCTTCCTCTTCCCCGCGCAGCTGCGCCGACTCGAGGACCGGGTGATCGAGGGGCGTTCCGTCTTCGTCGTCGAGATGACGCCGTCTCCGGATTCGGGCTCCGAGTATTCGCGGATCGTCACTTCGATCGACAAGGAGTGGTGCGTGATCCTGCGACGCGAGGGGTACGAAGCGGACTTTCGCGGTGGCGCGGAGCCTCGCAAGATCCTCAGCGCCGACCCGAAGAACGTGAAGCACGAGATGGGATTCGCGCGCGTGAGCAAGGCGCGTCTTCAGGACCTGCGCGACGGCTCGGAGACGACCGCCGAGCTCGAAGACCTCGAGCTCGAGGCGGCGCTTCCCGCCGACTTCTTCACGCCGGAGAACCTCTCCACCACGTTGAAGTAGCTCGCGGGGCTGCGACCCGACGGTTGGAAAACCGCGTGGGTCGTCCGTATGCTGGCCGCCCATGTCCTACACGCTGTCCGAGCACGAGTCGAAGCAGCTGCTGAGAAGCGCGGGGATTCCCGTTCCCGAAGATGCGCTGGTCGAGACCGCGGACGAGGCGGTCCGCGCAGCCGAAGCGCTCGAATACCCGGTGGCGCTCAAGCTCTGCGGGCGTTCGATCGCGCACAAGACCGAACGCGGACTCGTCCGGCTCGGGCTGCGCGACGCGGAGGCCGTGCGTTTCGCGGCCGAGGCGCTGCTCGAAGCGAGAGGACCCGCCGACGGCGACGCGAAGCTGCTCGTGTGCCGCATGGTCGGCGGTCGACGCGAGCTGATCGCGGGGCTGGTACGCGATCCTCAGTTCGGACCGTGTGTGATGCTCGGCCTCGGCGGGATCTTCGCGGAGGCGGTGGGCGACGTCGCCTTCGCGGTAGCGCCGCTCGCGAAGGGCGATGCCGAGGATCTGATCGGCGCGCTCCGATACTCGAAGCTGCTCGGCGCCTTCCGCGGCGAGCCCGAGGTCGATCGGCGCAAGCTCGCCGACGTTCTCGAGGCGCTCGGTCGGCTCGGTGCCGCGCGCCCGGAGATCCGTTCGATCGACGTCAATCCGCTGATCGTCTCGGGGGACACGCCGATCGTGATCGATGCGCTCGTCGAGCTCGAAGGCGACGCGCGATGACGGGCGTCGTCGAGAAGTTCCGCCCGCTCTTCTACCCGCGCGGCATCGTGGTCACCGGCGTGTCGCAGCACCCGGGGAAGTTCGGAGCGGTCGCGTTCCACAACCTGATCGCCTGCGGCTACCAGGGTGAGCTCTTCCCGATCAATCGCGAGGGCGTCCCCTCCTTCGATCGACCGACGTACAAGAGCGTGCTCGAGGTACCCGCCGGGCGGGCCGATCTGGCGTTCATCTGCACACCGAACAGCGCGAACGAGCAGCTGCTTCGCGAGTGCGCGCAGATCGGGGTGCGCGCGGCGTTCGTGGCCTCGGCCGGCTACGGCGAGGCGGCCGACGGCCACGAGGCGGAAGCTCGGCTCGTCGCGCTCGGCCGCGAGCTCGGCATCGTGATCGCCGGACCGAACGGACAGGGACTGATCTCGACACGCGTCTCGATGTGCGCGCAGATCGTCGCACCCTACCCGCCGCCTGGACCGATCTCCGTCGTCTCGCAGAGCGGCAATCTCGCCTCGAGCTTCATGAATTACGGGTGTCTCACCGGCATCGGGATGTCGAAGGCGATCTCGTGCGGGAACTCCGCGATGCTCGAGCTCGCCGACTACCTGGAGTACTTCGCCGAGGATCCCGAGACGGCCGTCTCCCTCGGCTATCTCGAGGGCGTCGGAAACGGACGGCGCTTCCTCGACGTCGCGCGCGCACACACCGCGAAGAAACCCTTCGTCGTGGTGCGCGGCGGAGTCACGAGCGCGGGAAAGCGTGCCGCGAGCAGTCACACGGGCGCGCTCGCCTCGGACGACGGCATCTTCTCGGGCGTCTGCCGCCAGGCCGGCATCACGCGCGCGGAGACGATCGAGGAGGCCTACGAAGCCGCAGCAGCGTTCGCGACGCAGCCGCTTCCACGCGGTCCACGCACGTTGATTTTCACCGTCGCGGGTGGTTGGGGTGTGCTGACGTCGGATGCCTGCGTGCAGGCGGGGCTCGAGCTGATCCCGCTACCCGACGATCTGCGCGCGAAGATCGACACGATGGTCCCTGCGCGCTGGAGCCGCAGCAATCCGATCGATCTCGCGGGCGGCGAGACGCGCGACACGATTCCCGAGGTGCTCGAGCTCATGGCGGCGCATCCCGACGTCGATGCGATCGTCTACCTCGGCATCGGCATCCAGGCGTCGCAGGGCCAGATGTTCCGACGGGGTCCGTTCTGGCCCGATCACGGCCTCGAGCGCATCGGCAGCTTTCACGAGAGCCAGGACCGCCGCTATGCGCACGCGGCGGCCGAAGCGAGCCAGCGGCATCGCAAGCCCATCCTGATCGCGTCCGATCTCGTCTACACGGATCGCGCCTACGGGAATTCGGGACCGATGGGCGTGGCCGAATCGGGGCGCGTCACATCCCCGTCGGGGCACCGCGCGATCCGAACGCTCGCGCACATGGTCCGCTACGCGCGCCACCGAGAGCGGATCGCGTAGACGTTCGCCGCGATCCGACTCAGAGCCGCCCGCTCACGCCGAGCTCGACGTGCAAGACGCCGTTGATGCGGGTGCTCTTCACGGTGGTGATCCGCCCGTTCTTGCTCGCGAACAGACCGAACTCCGGACCCACGCCCTGGGCCTTGTCGATCGTCCAGCCCTCGGCGATGAGATTCCGATTGAAGAACCGGTAGACCTCTTCGGGGTCGAGATCTCCGGTGAAGAGCGCGGCATACGAGCCCGCGTGCTCGGACACGACGGACCTCGCGGTGAGCCCCGCGGGGATCGGTATGTCGTGGGGAAACGCAGCCGGCAGCGCGTCGTTGCGCGCGGCCTCCGGCTCGGGCTCGGGTGCGGGCTCGCGCTCGTCGTCCGCGGCGAGCGGCGCGGGCGCCGCGACTTCGCGCACGGGCGGATCGGGCGCGATGGACTCGCTTCCGCTCTGCCCACAGGCAGTCGGCGCGACCAGCGCCGCAAGCGCGAGAATCATGCTGAGACGCGCGCGCATCGCGCCCTCCCGACGCGGAGCAAGTCGCCAAGATACCACGCATGTCGCGAAGTCGGACACGCGCACGAGTTGCGCATCGCCTTCCGATCGCTTCTAGCTTCGCGACGTGACTCGGCGGATCGATTCGCGCCAGCGCTCGCGTGCGGCGTGGCGTTCGGACTCCGCGATGCGTGGTGAGAAGAGCGCCGGGGCCGGAAGGAGTTCGAGGCAGGCGTCGGCAGTCGGGAACACGCCCGTTGCGAGTCCGGCGAGAAAGACCGCACCGAGCGCCGTGGTCTCGACCTCGCGCGCGCGCGCGATCTCGCTTCCCGAGAAATCGGCGAGCGACTGGAGCAGGAAGTCGCTCTGCGCGAGCCCCCCGTCGACGCGCAGCCGCCCGGATTCGATCGCGAAGGCCTCGCAGACGTCGGCACAGCGCATCGCGATTCCCTCGAATGCGGCCCGCGCGAGCTCGGCGCGGCCCGAACCGCGCGTCAGCCCGAGAAGCGCACCGCGCGCGCCGTCGTCCATGAACGGCGTGCCCAGGCCCTGAAGCGCGGGCACGAACGCGACGCCCGCGCTCGACCCGACCGACGTCGCGAGCGCCGAGAGCTCCGCCGCATCGCGTGCAATCCCGAGCTCGACCAGCCAATCGATCGCGCTTCCCGCCGTGATCACCGCGCCCTCGAGACAGAACGCACGCGTTCCATCCGCGAGCCACCAGAGCGCGAGCGGGTAGGCGCCGCCGATCGGATCGACGGGCCGATCGCCGGTGTGGACGTCGATCATGGCCGACGTACCGAGCGTGAGCTTCGCCTCGCCGGACCGGCGAATGCCCTGCGCGAACGCGGAGGCCTGCTGGTCTCCCGCTCGCGCGGCGACACGGACGGGTGTACCCAGGAGCGCGGCGGGAGTCTCGCCAATGACGCCGCTCGTCGGCACGATCTCGGGGAGCGTCTCGCGGGGAACCGAGAACAGGTCGAGCAGTCCCTGCGCCCACGCGGAGTTCGCGACGTCGAAGAGAGCCGTGCACGACGCGTTTCCGGGCTCGGTCACGTGCAGGCTTCCGTTCGAGAGCCGCGACGCCAGCCAGACGTCCGGCGTGCCGAATCGCAGGCGATGTTCGCGAGCGGCGGACTGCACCGCAGCGTCGTGCTTCATCCACCATTCGAGCTTCGTCGCGGTCGCGAGGGTGTTGATCGGAATCCCCGCCGCGCGAAAGCCCGCGACGCGCTCGGCCGTGCGCTGATCCTGCCAGGTCTGTGCGGGCGCCAGCGGCCGCAGCGTGCTCGAATCCCAGGCGAGTGCGCTGCCGCGCTGCGTGACGATGCCGATGCCCGCGACGCTCCTCGCCTCGAGCCGCGCGGTCGCGAGTGCCTCGCGAAGCACGTCTTGCGCGCTCGAGAACATCTCGTCGGGATCCTGTTCGATCCAGCCGGGGCGTGGATAGCGCGACGCGAGCGGCCGCTGTGCACGGGCGAGCACGCGGCCATCGTCGGAGACGGCGAGAGCGCGAACGCTCGTGGTGCCGAGGTCGAGCGCGAGCAGCGTCTGGCCGGTCACGCCCGCGTCGAGCCGCTCGGCGGCACGAGCACACCGGGATTCAGCAGGTCGTCCGGGTCGAGCGCCCGCTTCAGCGCGCGCAAGACGCCGACACCCGAGTCGCCGATCTCGTCCGCGAGAAAATCGCGTCGGACTCGGCCGATCCCGTGGTGGTGCGCGATCCCGCCGCCGCTCGCGAGCGTGGCGCGGATCACGCGCTGCCAGCACTCGCTGTAGATCGCCGGCATTCGCGCCTTGTCCTCGACGCGCGCCGCGAACGTGAAGTACAGGTTCGTGCCGGAGCGGTACGAGTGACTCGAGTGGGCGCTCGCGAGCACGACTTCGGGCACCTCGCGCAGCGACGCGACCGCTTCCCGGTACAGCGGCATGACGCGATCCCAGGTCGCGGCCACCTCGATCGTATCGACGACGAGTCCCCGCTCGTTCAGCTCGCGGAAGCTCGGCACCCGGTTTCGGTGCTCGAGCCAGTGCTCGACCGCGGCCACGTCGGTAGCGACACCGCCCTCGTCGGCGCAGACCTCCGCGACCCCCTCGACTTCCGCGGCCAGCACGCGTGCGGGTCCCTCGTGGACCAGGATCAGCATGGAGCGCCCCTCCGGACACTGCTTCGCGAACTGGCGCTGGGATTCGAGCTCGTCGTAGAGCCGGACGACCGGCGGTCGAAAGCCCACGCGCAGGAATCGGCGGATGGCCTCGAGCCCGCCGTCGAGCGCCGAGAAGTGGAACGCCGCGAGGGTCTGCGATTCGGGGAGCGGGCGCAGCGAGAACGTGACCTCGGTGACGATGCCGAGCGTTCCCTCGCTGCCCATGAAGATCTGGCGGAGATCCGGGCCGGCGGCGGCCCGCGGAGTTTCGCGCGTGCGAAGCACGCTGCCGTCCGGAAGCACGACCTCGAGCGCGAGCACGAGGTCCTCGATCGATCCGTAGGCCGTCGAAAACTGTCCCGACGCGCGCGTCGCAACCCAGCCGCCGACCGTCGAGAGATCGACCGACTGCGGCCAGTGACCGATCGTGAGTCCTTCCGTCTGCACGCGCCGCTCGGCCTCGCCGCCCATCGTTCCCGCGCGGAAGACGGCCGTCAGGTTGCGCGCGTCGAGCGAGACCAGCCCATCGAGCCCACGCGTCGAGAGCACCACCGCGTCGGTCCGCGCCTCGATGCCGCCGCAGACCCCCGAGCCACCGCCGAACGGAATCAGCGGCACGCGAGCGGCCCGGCAGAGCCGGAGCGTCGTCGAGACTTCGTCGACCGATTCGGGGCGCACAACCGCGAGCGGTGTCGGCGCGCCACGGCCGATCAGATCGTGCAGCTCGGCCAGCGCCCAGGTGTCGCGTCGGTGTGCCGCGAGGGTCTCCGCGTCGGTGTGCACGCGTGCGCCGAGCGCGTCGCGCAGGCGCGCGACGATCCCGCTCACGACTCCGCTTCCACGAAGTCGAGGTCCGCGGCGAGTCGAGTCCGCACGCCTTCGACCTGCGCGCGGGTCTGCGCCTCGTTCCACCCCAGGAGCGCTGCCATGCGCGCGCCGGTCGCCTCGGCGATCGCGACGCCCGCACCGGCCTCGTACAGCGCCGCGCGCGTTCGGCGGTAGATCACATCCTCGACCGTCACGGCGCCTTCCTGCATCACCGCCCAGTCTACTTCGCCGGTGATCACCGGTGCACCGCCCGCGATCCGCGCCGATCCGAGCCGAGCGACCTCGCCCGCCTCGGTCCCGTACAGCCGGACGAGCCGCATCGCGGACACGTGATCGAGCCGGTGGTCGCTCTCGAGAGCACGCGCGAGCGGTTCGAGATCTCCCGGGAAGTCACCGCCCGGGAGCGGCCCCCCCTCCCCGGGAACGGGAAGCGCGCGGCCGAGCACGCTCTCGACGCGCTCGATCGCGCGCAGCGCGGTCGGCCGGTACCCCGTCAGCTTTCCGCCAGCGACCGTGACCACGCCCGAACGCCCGGTCAGGATCTCGTCCTTGCGCGAGATGTCGGTCGGCAGCTTGCCTGGTTCGGCGACCAGGGGCCGAAGGCCCGCCCAAGCGGTACGCACGTCTTCGACCTCGAGATCGTCCGTCGTCAGATAGCGGCGAAGTGGTTCGAGCAGGTATTCGACGTCGGCGCGCGTGATCTCGGGCCAGACGTCGGCCCCCCGCGTATAGGTCGTGTCGGTCGTGCCGACGAAGACGATCTCGTCGCGGCGCAGCGCGAAGATGCTGCGGTGGTCCTGTGTGGCGAGCAGGAGCAGATTGCGGACCGGCAGGCGCGAGGCGGGAATGCCGATGTGGACGCCCTTCGAGAGGTGCAGAAGCGGAGGCGCGGCCGGATCCTCGAGCTGCCGCAGCGCCTCGACCCACGCACCCGCGGCGTTCACGACGCAGGCCGCACGCACGTGGATCTCGCGGCCCGTGAACCGACACCGCGCGATGACGCCCGTAGCTCGGTCGTGCTCGACCCGGATCTCGGTCACCGGCGCCCAATTCAGGGCAATCGCCCCGAACCCGGCAGCGGCGCGCAGGTTCGCGAGCACGAGCCGCGCGTCGTCGGTCAAGTACTCGCGATAGGCGCAGGCGAAACGCCACTCGCCGCGGTCGAGCGCGGGCTCGTATTCCTCGAGCTCGGCCGCGCCCCAGTTCCGGTGCAGGTCGTCGCGCTCGACGGCGCCGAGCTTCTCGTAGGTCGTGATCGCCGCGCGGAACTTCAGCAGCGCGGTACGCGAGCGCACCGGCAACACCATCCAGCGCCGCTCGGCGAGGTGAGGCGCGAGCCGGAAGATCACCTTGCGCTCGAGCGCCGTCTCGCGCACGAGCGCGACCTCTCCTTGCGCCAGGTAGCGCAGGCCACCGTGGATCAGCTTCGAGGAGCGGCTCGACGTGCCCGCCGCGAAATCCTCCGCCTCGAGGAGCGCCACGCGCAGGCCACGCAGCGCGGCCTCGCGCGCGATCCCGGCACCGGTGATGCCACCGCCGATGATCGCCAGATCGAAGCCGTCTCGCTCGAGCGAATCCATCGCGCGCGCACGCAGAACCGTCGAGATCGATCCCGCCCGTGTCACAGGTCCCATTGCTTCGCGGTTCCACCGCGGCCTGGCAAGGGCGGCCGCATTGCCCGCGGATCGCCTCCCCCTACAATCGGCTGGCGAATGCGCCTGCAGGAGCTTCCCAGACCCGAACGCTACGACCTCGCCCTGTGGGTGGATCCGGCCCGAAGGCCCTTCCGCGGCGAAGGCGATCTCGTGCTCGAGATCGCGCCGGGAACTCGGTCGATCGAGCTGCACGCCGTCGACCTGGAGCTCGGCGCGTGCAGCGCACGCGACTCGGGTGGCGACGTGCCCGTCGTGCGCATCCGCGAGAACCCGAAGCGCGAGACGGTCACGCTCGTGCTCGAGCGGCCGCTCGCGGGCACGCGTGCGAGCCTGCGGATCGCGTGGAAGGGATCGCTGCGCGCGGATCTGCGCGGGCTCTACCTCGCGCGCTCGGGCAAGCGCCGCTACGCGGCGACCCAGCTCGAGGCCGCCGATGCGCGGCGCTTCTTCCCGTGCTTCGACGAGCCCGACAAGAAGGCGCGGTTCCGCCTGCGCGTGACCACACCCGCCCGAAACCAGGTGGTGTCGAATGGCGCGATCGAGCGCACGACGAAGCGCGGCGCGAAGAAGACCGTCCACTTCGCCGAGACGCCGAAGCTCTCGACGTATCTCGTGGCGCTGGTCGTGGGCGAGCTCGAGGCCTCGCCCGCGGTTCGCGTCGGAGCGACACCGATTCGCGTCTGGTGCGTGCCGGGCAAGAAGAAGCTCGCCGCGTTCGCGCTCGAGGTCGCGGCCGAGGCCCTGCGCCGGCTCGAAGCGTACTTCGGGCTGCCCTACCCGTACGGCAAGCTCGACCTGCTCGCGGTTCCCGACTTCGAGTTCGGCGCGATGGAGAACGCGGGCGCGGTCACGTTCCGCGAGACGCTGCTCCTCGTCGACCCGAAGACGGTGACGCTGGCCGAGAGGAAGCGCGTGGCCGAGGTGATCACGCACGAGCTCGCGCACATGTGGTTCGGGGACCTGGTCACGATGGCCTGGTGGGACGATCTGTGGTTGAACGAGGCGTTCGCCACCTGGATGGCGTTCAAGATCGTCGACGAGTGGAAGCCCGAGTGGAAGATGTGGCTCGACTTCGAGTCGCACCGTGCGCCCGCGTTCGCGCTCGACGCGCTCGAGAGCACGCACCCGATCTACGGGCCGGTCGAGACCCCGGGCGAGGCCACCGAGAACTTCGACGTGATCACCTACGAAAAGGGCGCATCGGTCGTGCGCATGCTCGAGAGCTGGCTCGGCGCTTCGGTCTTCCGCAGGGGAGTCCGGCGCTACATCCGGCGGCACCGCGAGGGAAATGCGAAGGCCTGCGATCTGTGGCGCGCGCTCGAGCACGCCGCTCGGCGACCCGTCGAGCCGATCGTCTCGCCGTGGGTGGAGCGGCCGGGGTTCCCTCTCGTCGCGGCCCAGCGCGTCGACGCTGGAGGACAGGCGCAGCTCCTGGTCGAGCAGGAGCGGTTCTTCGCGAGCCCCTCGATCGGCGCCGAGCCGCGCGCCGAGATCCGGCCGATCCCGCTGGTGATCCGGGTCCGACCGCAGCGCGGACGCGATCGCATCGTGCGCGCGCTCGTCGACGAGAAGCGCACGAAGATCCCGCTCGGACCCGCTGCGGACGTGCGTTGGGCCTACGCGAACGCGAACGAAGCGAGCTTCGTCCGCGCGCTTCACGACGGCGCGATCCTGCGCGCGCTCGGCGACGAGCTCGCGAAGCTCGCCCCCGCGGAGCGGATGGGCTTGCTCGGTCACCAGTGGGCGGGCGTGCGCGCGGATCGCGCGCCGCTCACGGACTGGCTCGACCTGGTGACACGGTACGGTGACGAGCGGGAGCCGGACGTGCTCGCTTCCGCGTACGGCCCGCTCGCGTGGCTCGACGATCACGCCGTGCCGTCGCTGGCAGCCGAACACGCTGCACGCTTCCGCGTCTTCGTCGCCGAGGTCTTCGCCCCCGCGTTCGCCCGGCTCGGCTGGTCGGCCGCGCGCGCGGAGACGGACGCGGTCCGGCAGCGCCGCTCCACGCTGATCTCGATCCTCGGCGGGCTCGCGCGGGACGCCGACGTTCTCGAGGGCGTCGCGACGCGCATCCAGCCCTACCTCGCCGATCGCAGCACGCTCGAGCCGAATCTCGCAGGACCGGTCGTCGAGCTCGCCGCGCGGACCGGCGACGCCACGCTCTTCGACGCCTATCTGCGCACGATCAAGGCCGCGCGCACGCCCCAGGAGCGAACGCGATTCGAGATGGCGCTCGGATCGTTTCGCGATGCCGCGCTCGTCGAGCGCGCGCTCGAGCGCTCGCTCGACGCGCGGCTTCCGACCCAGGACGTCGTGCCGCTCCTGGCGCGCCTGCTCGCGAATCCCGAAGCGCGCGAGCGCACTTGGGAGTTCGTCCGCGAGCGTTGGACCGAATTGTCGCCGCGCATCTCGCCGGGACTCGCGTCGCGATTGATCTCGGCCCTGCCCGCGCTGCAGAAGCCGCTCTACCGCCGCCAGGTCGCGAGCTTCTTCGCGACCCACCCGTTGCCGACCGCCGCGCGCGCGCTCCTTCAGGCGCTCGAGCGCTTCGACCTCGACGCGGAGCTGCGCGGGAGGATCGTCCCCGAGCTGCGCGAGTACCTGCGCCCCGAAGTGCGGTGCTGACCGAGGGACTCCCCGAGGAGGTCCTCGCGCGGCCCTTCGTCTCGGTGCGCGAGTCGTGCGCCGAGGTCGCGGCGTCCGCGCGATACGTCGCGATCGATGCCGACGCGCTCGCCCGCGCCTGCGCGGGGCTGCCGCTGCACGAGCTCGGCGCGAGTCCGACGAGCTTTCCGAGCCTCGCCGGCGACGTCGAGGCGCTCGTCGCCTTCACGCTCTGCCTGGACGCGATCAACTTCGGGTCGGGCTACTTCCCCAAGCTCGTGAAGCTCGCGGGGCATTCGGGCTACCGCACGATCGAGGCGCGGCTCCGCGAGCGCTTCGAACGTGCGGGCGCGTTCTCGGCCAACGAGCTGCGCCGGATCGACGCGCGCACGGTCGCGGAGCTGCTCGGCCAGTCACCCGTCGCGGCGCCGATCGACGAGCTGATGGAGCTCTTTGCGCGCGCGCTGCGCGACCTCGGCGAGCTCGTCGCGACGCGCACCGGTGGCTCGTTCGCGGGCTTCGTCGAAGAGGCCGGCGGCTCGGCCGGTGCGCTCGTGCGAAGCCTCCTCGCCATGCCGCTCTATCGCGACGTCGCGCCGTACGGCGGGATCACGGCGGTGTTCCTGAAGCGGGCGCAGCTCACCGTCTCGGACCTCGCCCACGCGCTGCCCGAGAGCCTGGGAAGATTCCGCGATCTCTGCGACCTGACGCTCTTCGCCGACAACCTGGTGCCCCACGTGCTCCGGCTGGACGGCGTGCTCCGCTTCGAGCCCGCGCTCGTCGAGCGGATCGAAGCGAACGAGCTGATCCCGGCGGGATCCGCAGAGGAGATCGAGATTCGCGCCTGCGCGGTCGACGCGGTGGAACAGATGGTCGGGATCCTGCGCGCGCGCGATCGCTCGGTCTGCGCGCGGGACCTCGACGACTGGCTCTGGCGACGCGGCGGCGAACCCGCCTACAAGGCGCGGCCACGCCACAGAACGCGTTGCCCGTACTATTGAATCCAGCTAGGGTGCCTGCGCCATGCGAGCCGGCGCTCGTGAACGGGAGGGTGATTCGTGAAGATCGGCGTGCCCCGCGAAACCTCGGCCGGAGAACGGCGCATCGCGCTCGTTCCCGAGTCGGCCAAGAAGCTCGTCGAGGCGGGCAACGAGGTCGTGATCGAGAGCGCGCAGAGCGCGTCGGTCGATTTCAAGGACGCGGCCTACACCGCGGCGGGTGCGCGACTGGCCACGGACGCGGCCGAGATCTTCGCGGGCAGCGATCTCGTGCTGAAGATCCAGCCGCCGTCGGAGAGCGAGGTCGCGCAGCTTCGAACGGGCGCGGTCGTCGTCGCGATCCTCCAGCCGTTCCAGAACGGCGACACCGTTCGGCGTCTGGCCGCGAAGTCCGCCACGAGCTTCTCGCTCGATCTCCTGCCGCGCATCACGCGCGCGCAGGCGATGGACGTGCTCTCGTCGATGAGCACGATCGCCGGCTACAAGGGTGTGCTGCTCGCGGCCTCGGCGCTTCCGAAGATGGTGCCGCTCTTGATGACCGCCGCGGGAACGCTCAAGCCCGCGCGATTCCTGATCCTCGGCGTCGGCGTCGCGGGGCTGCAGGCGATCGCGACGGCGCGGCGGCTCGGCGGCGTGGTCGAGGCGTTCGACATCCGGCCCGCGGTGAAGGAACAGGTCGAGAGCCTCGGCGCGCGCTTCGTCGCGCACGACGCGATCCAGTCCGGCGGCGAGACGAAAGGCGGCTACGCCACCGAGCTCACGCCCGAGCAGCAGGCGCGCCAACGCGAGGCGCTCGGCAAACACATCGGCGAAGCCGACGCGATCATCTGCTCGGCGCTCGTCCCCGGACGCCGCGCGCCGATCCTGCTCAGCGAAGCGCAGGTCGCGCTGATGCGACCGGGCTCCGTCGTGATCGACCTGGCCGCGGATCAGGGCGGGAACTGCGAGCTGACGAAGCCGGGAGAGACCGTCGAGCGCGGAGGCGTGCGCGTGCTCGCGCCACTGAACGTTCCCGCGAGCGTGCCGATGCACGCCAGCCAGATGCTCTCGCGCAACTTCCAGAACTTCCTCCTCCACCTGCTGAAGAAGGGCGAGATGCAGCTCGACCTCGCCGACGAGATCACGAGCGGAACGCTCGTCACCCACGAAGGGAAGATCGTGCACGCGGCCGTGGAGTCAGCGCTTCGGGGCTGAGGGGCTCGGCGCGGTCGCGGGCGCCTTCTCCGGCTCGCCTTCGACGGTGATCGACACGTCCTTCTGGCGCCGGTAGATCTCGCGCAGCTTCTGCTGCCGCGCGACCTCGAGCTTGCGCTCCTCCGCGAGCGTGTCGAGGTCGATCTGGCGATGGGCGACGCTCTGTTTCGCCCGCTTGCACGCGCCCTCCATGTACGGGCCGCAGGTCGGGTTCGAGCAGCAGGCCGCGGCGAAGTCGTCGAAGGTCTTCATCGGCTGCGGCAGCGGCGCGCCATCCCAGGTGGTGGCAAAGGCGGGGCTGAGCACGATCGCGCTGTTGAAGACGTCGCGCGCATCGACCATGTCGTTGCTCTTCCACGACGCGAGCACGGAGATGCGGTCGATCTCGTCCTGCGGCGCGCCGTTCTTGACGCCCTTGTCGAGGTACCGGCGCGCGTCACCGAGCTTCCCCTGATACACGGAGATGTGTGCGATGTTCGAGTAGTACGTGCCGGCGCGCAGCTCCTGGCGCTCGCGCAGGTTGAGCCGCAACGCGTTCTTGAAGCTGGTCTCGGAGGCGTCGAGATCGCCCTGGTACGCGGTGATGATGCCGAGCCAGGTATGCGGCCGCGGCGAGGTCGGATCGATCCGCACGGCCTCGAGGATCTCGGCCTGCGCCTTGGACAGGGCGGCGACGTAGGCGGCCTGGTTCTTCTCGTCGAGAGACTTCCGCGCGATCATGTACTGCACGTCCGCGAGCGCGAGCCGCGTGTCGAAGTCGTCGGGATGGCTGTCGCGGTGCCTCTCGAGCTTCTCCGCCGCGCCCTCGTAGTTTCCCGCGCGGATGTCGCTCTGGATCCCGTACGGAGACACGCCACCGCACGCGGTGACGAAGAGCAGCGCGGCGATCCACCAGACTCGACCTCGGTACATTCGGAGCTCCTTGTTCAAGCCCCGGCGAAGAACGCCCGGAGCACGCGAATCATCGGCGCCACGTCGGCCGTCCCGGCCAGCTCGCGACACGAGTGCATGGAGAGCATCGGGTTCCCGACGTCGACGGTGGGAATTCCCGTGCGCGCCGCGGTGATCGGCCCGATCGTCGAGCCGCACGGCTGGTCGTTTCGAGACGTGAAGTGCTGCGGCGCCACGCCCGCGCTCGCGCAGTGCGCGGCGAACTCCGCGGCCGTGACGGCGTCGGTCGCGTAGGACTGGTTCACGTTCGACTTGATCACCGGGCCGCGTCCCAGCACGGGCTTGTGGCCCGGCTCGTGCTTGTCGGCGAAGTTCGGGTGTACGGCGTGTGCCATGTCGGCCGACACGACCCGCGAGCGGGCGCGCGCGCGGGCGAGTCCCTGCTCGGCCCCTCCCTTGTAGGCAGCGACGATGCGCTCGAGCGTCTCGACGAGCAGGTTCCCGCCCGCGCCCTGCGCGCTCTCGCTACCGACCTCTTCGTGGTCGTAGAGCACGACCGCGCGCGTCGCCCGGCCGAGGTCGGGGCGCGCGCCGTCGTCCACCAGCGCCGACACCGCCGCGTGACACGAGGCCAGGTTGTCGAGCCGAGGGGCCGCGATGAACGCTCCGTCCGCGCCGATGACTTCCGAGCGCTGCACGTCGTAGAGCATCAGGTCGAAGGCCAGGACCGCATCCGGCGGGACGTCGGCGATCCTCTGCGCGCGAAGCTCGCTCGCGACGAGCGGCGCGAGCGCGAGGGAATCCTCGAGGCCGACGAGCGGCAGCGCGTGCGTCTGTGCGTTCAGCTGCAGGCCCTTCTCCTTCAGGTCTCGATTCAGGTGGATCGCCAGGCTCGGCACGCGCGCGAGCGGACGGCCGAAATCGAGCAGCACCGTGCGCAGGGCCGGGCCTTCGCGCAGCGTCACGCGCCCGGCGATCGAGAGATCGCGATCCAGCCAGGTGTGGAGCAGGAGTCCGCCGTAGGGCTCGACGGCGAGCTGGCGATAGCCGTGCGCGCTCGTGTCCGCGCAGGGCTTCAGCCGCAGGTTCGGCGAATCGGTGTGCGCGCCGACGATTCGAAAACCGCCGTCCACCGGCGACTCGCTCCCGACCGAGAACGCGACCAGGCTTCCGCCGTGGCGCACGACCAGGCGCCGGTCGCCCGGCGCGAGGCTCCAGATCTCGCCCTCGGCGCAGTCGCGAAACCCCGCGGTGCGGAGCCGGCGAACGGCCTCGGCCACCGCGTGGTACGGCGTCGGTGAGGCGTCGATGAACGCGAGCAGATCGCGCGCGGCGTCCGACATGCGCGCGAGGGTAGCGGCCCCTCGGGTAGAATGCAGCGAGCCCGCATTCGCGAAGCGAGGGAGACCGGAACGTCATGACCACCGTCGCCACCTTTGCCCAGAAGAACCCGGACAAGACCGCGCTGATCTACGGCGACGGCGAGCACGTAGAGAGCTACGGAGAGCTCGAGCTGCGCTCGCGGCGGATCGGCCACGTGCTGCGCCGGCTCGGGCTCGAGTTCGGCGACAGCGTGGCCGTGTACCTGGCCAACGACGATCAGTTCTTCGACATCTACTGGGCCTGCCACCGCACCGGTCTCTACTTCACGCCCGTGAACTGGCACCTGCAAGAGGACGAGATCCAGTACATCGTCGACAACAGCGACGCGAAGCTCCTGATCGCGCACGCGCGCTTCGGCGAGATCGCCGCGCGCGTCGCGGACCGGGCACCGAAGATCGTCGCGCGGGTCTCGATCGGCGGCGAGATCCCCGGCTTCCGCGAGCTCGACGACCTGCTCGCCGACGTGCCCGCGGACGCGCCGCTCGGCGAAGAGCTCGAGGGCTCGGTCATGCTCTACTCGTCCGGCACGACCGGAAAGCCGAAGGGCGTGCGCCGCCCGCTGCCGCGCGTGCCCGCGGGTCATCCGTCCGTCCTCGCCGGCATCGTCGGACTCACCGCGCTCTTCGGCATCTCCGAGAGCGACCGCTATCTCACCCCCGCACCGCTCTACCACGCCGCGCCGATCGGCTTCACGTCCGCGATGATGCGGATCGGCGCGACCGCGATCATCATGCGCCGCTTCGACCCCGAGGACGCGCTGCGCATCATCGCGAACCAGAGGATCACCGCGTCGCAGTGGGTGCCGACGCACTTCCGCCGGCTCGTCACGCTGCCGGAATCGACGCGGGCGAAGTTCGATCTCTCCAGCCTGCGCGTCGCCGTCCACGCCGCCGCGCCCTGCCCCATCCCGTTGAAGGAGCAGATGATCGAATGGTGGGGGGACGCGATCGTCGAGTACTACGCCGGGACCGAGGGCGGAGGCACGCTGATCCGCGCGCAGGAGTGGCTCACGCACAAAGGTTCCGTCGGGCGGCACTGGGCCGGTGGTGTCGTGCACATCCTCGACGAGGACGGCAACGAGATCGACGAGCCTGACAAGGAGGGCGCGATCTACTTCGAGGCTCCCGCCGACGTCGCCGCGCGCTTCTCGTACCACAAGGACGCCCAGAAGACCGCGTCCACCTACCGCGGCAACCTCTTCACGATCGGCGACATCGGCTACAAGGACGCCGAAGGCTACGTCTACCTGACCGACCGGCAGTCCAACATGATCATCTCGGGGGGGGTGAACATCTACCCGCAGGAGACCGAGAGCCACCTCGTGATGCACCCGAAGGTCGCCGACGTCGCCGTGATCGGAATTCCCCATGATGACCTCGGCGAGGAAGTGAAGGCCATCGTGGTTCCCGCCGCGGGAGTCGTTCCCGGACCCGATCTCGAGCGCGAGCTGATCGCCTTCTGCCGCGACCACATCGCCCACTACAAGTGCCCGCGCACGATCGACTTCGCGATCGAGGTCCCCCGCACCGAGACCGGCAAGATGGCCAAGCGCAAGCTCCGCGAGAAGTACTGGGCCGGACACGCGAGCCGGATCGTGTAATACGACGAGAGCATCTGGACCCTCGCGGGATGGGAGTCGTTCGAAATGAGCCCGAGCGCCGGCACTCCGCGGTACACGTTGCCCTTCTCGGACATCGGCATCGACGACGTCCCGCGCGTCGGCGGCAAGAGCGCATCGCTCGGAGAGATGATCCGCGAGCTTTCGGCGCGCGGCGTGCGCGTACCCGATGGCTTCGCGCTCACCGCCAATGCGTTCCGGCTGCACCTGGCACGCGCGGGAATCGAGGACGAGATCTACGGCGCGCTCGCGGCGCTCGACGTCGAAGACACGCGCGCGCTCGAACGAACGGGAGCCGACCTGAGAACCCGGGTGCGCTCGGCTCCGCTGCCGGATGAAGTCGCGGCCGAGCTTCGGTCCGCTTACACGGACCTGTGTCGATCGGCCGGCGTGGACGCGGGCGCCTCGACCGGCGCCGACGTCGCGGTCCGCTCGAGCGCCACGGCCGAAGACCTGCCGACCGCCTCCTTCGCCGGACAACAGGAGACGTACCTGAACATCCGGGGGTTCGCGGCCCTCGACGCGGCCGTGCGCGCGTGCATGGCGTCGCTTTTCACCGACCGGGCCATCGTCTACCGCAGGCACGCCGGATTCGAGCACCGTTCGGTTGCGCTCTCGGTCGGCGTCCAGCGGATGGTGCGGTCCGATCGCGCCTGCGCCGGAACGATGTTCACGCTCGACACCGAGAGCGGCGCGCGTTCCGTGGTGATCATCGACGGCGCCTGGGGTCTCGGCGAGACGGTCGTGCAGGGCCGCGTCAACCCGGACGAGTTCTGGGTGCACAAGGCGACGGCCCGCGCCGGACATCGCTCGATCGTGCGGCGGCAGATCGGCGAGAAGGCCGTGAAGCTGGTCTACGCGGACCCGAGCGGCGCGGGAGCGGCGGGCTCGCGCTCGGTGCGCGAGGTGCGCGTCCCGGCGGAAGACCGCGCCCGCCCCGTGCTCGGCGACGACGAGGTTCTCGAGCTTTCGCGCTGGGCCATGATCATCGAGGAGCACTACTCCACGCGCGCGGGCCAGGACACGCCGATGGACATCGAGTGGGCCAAGGACGGCGACACCGGCGAGCTCTTCATCGTTCAGGCGCGTCCGGAGACCGTGCACAGCCAGCGATCGGCGCCCGGTGATCGAGATGTACCGGATCGAGAGCGCGGGGACGCCCACTCGTGACCGGCAAGAGCGTCGGAAGCAAGATCGCGAGCGGCGCGGTGAAGGTCGTGCGCTCGAGCGCGGATCTTCACGACTTCCCCCGGGCGAGCGTGCTCGTCGCGCCGATGACCGACCCCGACTGGGAGCCGGTCCTCGCGCGCGCCGCCGCCGTCGTCACCGACCAGGGCGGACGAACCTGCCACGCCGCGATCGTCTCGCGCGAGCTCGGACTGCCGTGCGTCGTCGGCCCGGCGTGGCTACGGAGGTTCTGTCCGACGGTCAGCGAGGTGACGGTCTCGTGCGCCGAGGGCGACGTCGGCCGGATCTACGACGGACGCGTCGCCTTCGAGAAGCGACGAGATCGACCCGACGTCGCTGCCCGACGCCGCGCGTCCCGCTGATGTTCAACCTCGCCAACCCCGAGCGCGCGTTCCAGCTCGCGCCAGCTGCCCGGCGTCGGGCGTCGGCCTGATGCGCATCGAGTTCCTGGTCTCGAACTGGATCGGCGTGCACCCGATGGCGCTCGTTCACCCCGAGCGGGTCGCCGACCCGAAGGAGCGCGCCGAGATCCGCCGCCGGGCCGCCGGGCACGCCTCGCTCCCGGAGTTCTTCGTCGCGCGCCTCGCCGAGGGCGTGGCGCAGATCGGCGCGGCGTTCCACCCGCGACCGGTGATCGTCCGCTTCAGCGACTTCAAGACCAACGAGTACGCGGGGCTCCTGGGCGGCGCGGCGTTCGAGCCGGAGGAAGCGAATCCGATGATCGGCTTCCGCGGCGCCTCGCGCTACTACGACGAGCGCTACCGCGAGGGCTTCGCACTCGAATGCGCGGCGATCCGCCGCGTTCGCGACGAGATGGGACTGATCCAACGTGATGGTGATGATCCCCTTCTGTCGCACGCTCGGCGAAGGTCGCGCGCGTGCTGGCCGAGATGGCGAAGCACGGCCTGTCGCGCGGCGACGACGGGCTGGAGGTCTACGTCATGTGCGAGATCCCCAACAACGTGATCCTCGCCGAGGAGTTCAGCGATCTCTTCGACGGCTTCTCGATCGGATCCAACGACCTGACGCAGCTGACGCTCGGCGTCGACCGCGACTCCGAGCTGCTGACGCACCTCTTCGACGAGCGCGACCCCGGGGTCAAGCGGATGATCGAGACCGTCGTCGGAAGCCGCTCACCGCAAGGGCCGGCAAGGTCGGCATCTGCGGCGAGGCGCCGAGCAACTACCCGGACTTCGCCGCGTGGCTCGTGGAGATCGGCATCGACTCGATGTCGCTCAACCCCGACGCGCTCCTGGGAGTCGCCAAGAGGATCGCGCGGAACGGACCGGGCTGACCCGAGTCGGCTAGACCCGCTCGGAGGCCTTCTCGACGTAGAAGCGCACCAGTTCGAAGCGGTCGTTGCCCCAGAACATCTCGTCGCCGACGAAGAGGGTCGGCACGCCGAAGACGCCGCGTTCGATCGCGGTCTCCGTGTCGCGCGAGAGGCGCGCTTCGAGCTCGGGGGTGCGCGCGCGCGCGAGGACGGTGTCAGGGTCGAGACCCGCGCTCGCGATCAGCTCTTCGAGCACGGACTCCTGCGACAGGTCCCGGGCGCGCGCCCAGCGGGCGCGATAGGTCGGGTAGTGAAACTCGCGGAACTTGCCGAGATCCTTCGCGACCAGTGCACAGCGCAGCGCGAGCGAAGTGTCGGTCTTGCGCAGGGCGCGCGCGTCAGGAGAGATCTCGGCGCCGATCGCTTCGGCCCAGTGCCGGATGTCGTTCGTGTAGTTCGCCTGCTTTCGCGGGCCGAGCTCGGGCGGCTTGCCGACACCCGGCTCGACCAGGCGGCGCAGGTACACGGGCCGGAACTCGATCTCGACGCCGAGGTCCCGGAAGTACGCCTCGGCACGACAGCTGCCGAGATAGGCCCACGGACACGCGTAGTCGAAGTAGAGAGATAGCTCCATGGCTTGCAGCGTATCATGCGCCGCGAATGCAACTCGACTTCTCCGAGCTCGAGCGCGAGATGGCGCGCCAGATCGAATCGGGCCTGCGTCCCTCGATCCAGATCGCGGTGGACGTCCGCGGCGAGCTCGTCTTCGAGCGCGCGATCGGCGAGGGCGCGAGCGTCGATTCGACCTACGTGCTCTGGAGCTCGACCAAGCCGATCGTCGCGGTCGCGCTGCTCTCGCTCGTCGAGGAAGGCCGCGCCGCGCTCGACGACCGCGTCTCGAAGCACATCCCCGAGTTCGGGCAACGCGGCAAGGAGCGCTGCACGATCCTGCACCTGCTGACGCATCGCGGTGGCTTCCCCGACTCGGTACCCGAGACGCGTCGGGCCTTGTTTCGCATCGCGCGCGACTGGGAAGCGAGCCTCGCATTCGTCTGCGAGATGGAAGCGCTTTGGGAGCCGGGCACCGACCGCGGCTACCACCCGCTCTCGGCCTGGTTCATCGCCGGCGAGCTGGTCCAGCGGCTCGATGGACGACCGCTCGGGGACGCGGTCTTCGCGCGCGTGCTCGAGCCGCTCGGCGTGCCACGCGACGGCTTTTCGCTGGGCCGGCCGCAGGACCTGGCCGCCGCACCGATGACGGTTCGCACGCGCGGTTCGAAGGGCGCGCCGACCGAGGGCGAGGCCGCGTACTGGAGCGATTCGCGCACCCACGCGGCGGTGATTCCGGGCGCGGGCGGGATCGCGCGCGCGCGCACGCTCACCGCGTTCTACCGGGCGCTACTCGACGGGGGGCGCGGAAGGAACGGCCGGATCCTCTCGGCCGAGATGGTCCGCACCGCCACGTTCCCCCACGTCGTCGGCACGCGCGACCGCACGATGCTTCGCGACATGCCCTGGGGCCTCGGCATGCACCTGAAGCACGTGCTGCCGTCGGTCGACGACTGCGGGCGGCGCGCGACGCCGGGCACCTTCGGTCACGGCGGGCACTTCCTGGTCAACACCGGCTGGGGCGATCCGGGCCGCGACGTCGCGGCCGCGATCCTCTCCAACGGCCTCGCCGAATCGATGTCGGGAATGCGCGCGGTCTGCGCGCTCTCGGACGCGATCCACGTCGCCGTCGATCGGGCGACGGGGGCAGCTCGCAGCTAGAATGCGGAAATGCGGACGAGCGAGATCGCACCGGGACTTCTCTTGGCGATGCCGCAGCTCGACGATCCGAACTTCGCGCGCGCGGTCGTGTTGATGATCCAGCACAACGACGAGGGATCGTTCGGCATCGTCCTGAACCGGCCGAGCGAGACGCCGGTGATCGAGGTGATGTCGCCGCTCGGCCTGCGCTGGCGCGGCGATCCGGAAGCCGTGCTCTGGGTTGGCGGTCCGGTCGCACCGGAATCCGGCTGGCTCCTGCACGAGCCGAGCGCCGCGGTCTCGGGCGAGGGCACCGTGGACGTGGCCGACGGGATCGCGCTCTCGACCGCACCCGAGCACTTCCGCACGCTGGTCGAGAAGCCGCCGCGAAGGCTGCGTTTCTTCGCAGGCTACGCGGGCTGGGGTGCGCAACAGCTCGAGAGCGAGCTCGCGCAGGGTGCGTGGCTCACCGCCGACGTCACGCCCGCGCTGATCTTCGACACGCCCGCGGAGAAGATGTGGGACTCGGCGCTGCGCTCGCTCGGCATCGACCCGAGCTCGCTCGTCCCCGGCGTCGGCGTGCACTGACGCGCGCTTCTCGAGCTCAAGCGAGCAGCCGCTTCAAGGCTTGCTCGATCTCGCGGTCGCCGAAGACGTAGCCGCTGCGTTCGAGCTTGCAGGACGACACCCGCGCGCCGCCGAGCAGGAGCTCGTCGGCGGCCTTGCCGAGCGCGAGCCGCAGGACCGAGGCCGGAACGCGCAGGAGGGCGGGAAGGCCGAGCGCGCGCGCGATCGCCTGGGTGAACTCGGAGTTCGTGACCGGGGCCGGCGCGACCGCATTCACGGGTCCGGAGACCGTGGGTGACAAGGCGCAGTGTCGGAGCACGCCGACCACGTCGTCGAGCGTGATCCAGGAAACGTACTGCGAGCCGCTGCCGAGCCTTCCGCCTAGACCGAAGCGAAAGGGCACGAGCATCGCCCGGAGTGCGCCGCCGGACGGATCGAGCACGACGCCGATGCGGACGTTCACCACGCGAAGACCCGCTTCGCGCGCGGCGGCGCAGGCGCGCTCCCACTCCACGCAGACCTCGGGGAGGAAGCCGTGGCCGGGGCGGCTCGTCTCGTCGAGCCACTCGCCGCCGCGATCACCGTAGTAGCCGATCGCCGAGGCGGCCACGAGCGCGGGCTTCGACGCGAGCCGCGCGAGCGTCGATGCGACCAGCCGCGTGGTCACGGTCCGGCTCTCGAGAATCCTGCGCTTGCGCGCGGGCGACCACCTTCCCGACGCAATGCTCTCCCCCGACAGGTGCACCAGGGCGTCGGTCCCCTCGAGCGCGGCGGGATCGAGCTGGCTGCGCGCGGGATCCCAGAGCACTTCGTCCGGACCCGCGGGCGCGCGGCGCACGAGCCGGACGACCTCGTGCCCGTCGGCGCGCAGAACCTCGCAGAGCCGCCGGCCGACCAGGCCCGACGCGCCGGTGATCGCGATCCTCGCCACGTCGGGTCCTCCTCGACGCGGTAGAATGGCGAAAATCTCCGGAGGAATCCCGATGAAGAGCTTCGCTGGCAAACTTGCGGTGATCACGGGCGGTGCCAGTGGCATGGGCCGCGAGCTCGCGATCGCCCTCGCGAGCGAGGGCTGCCACGTCGCGCTCTGTGACGTCTCCGAGGAGCCGATGGCGCAGACGAAGGCGCTCGCGCTCGCGCAGGCACCGACGGGGGTGCGCGTGACCACGCACCTCGCGGACGTCTCCGAGGAGCGGCAGGTGACCGCGTTCCGCGCCGAGGTGGCTTCCGCACACCAGTCGAAGCAGATCGACCTGCTCTTCAACAACGCGGGCATCGGCGGCGGTGGCAGCTTCGTCCTCGACGACCGCGAGGAATGGGACAAGACCTTCGGCGTGTGCTGGAACGGCGTGTACTTCTGCACGCGCGCGTTCATGCCCATGCTGCTCGCGAGCCGCGACGCCCATCTGATCAACACCAGCAGCGTGAACGGTTTCTGGGCATCGCTCGGCCCGCGCTCGGCGCACACCGCGTACAGCGCGGCCAAGTTCGCCGTCAAGGGATTCACCGAAGCACTCGTCAACGACCTCCGCAACAACGCCCCACACGTGAAGGTGTCGCTCGTGATGCCCGGCCACATCGGCACCGGCATCGTGATCAACTCGAACCGGATTCTCGGACGCGACCCGAAGGAGATGACCGACGCGCAGCTCGAAGAGGCACGCGAGCGGATCGAGCGGATGGGCTATCCGCTCGGCGAGGCATCGAACGAGCAGCTCCGACAGGGCTTGCAGATGATCGGCGAGACCTTCCGCGACGGCGCACCGATGACGGCCGCCGCGGCCGCGAAGGTGATCCTCGACGGCGTGCGCGAGGAGCGCTGGCGGATCCTGGTCGGGGACGACGCGGCCGTGCTCGATCGGCTCGTCCGCGAGACGCCGGAAGAGGCCTACGAGGAGACCTTCATGGAGCGACTGCGGACGCAGACGCCCTGGGCGCTCGGGCAATAGCCGGGACCCCGGCCCCTCCGAACGAACAGAGCGGAATCGCACTTCGATCGTGACCTTCGGTCCAATGCGTGTTATTGCATCGCGCGTGGCAACACATGTGCCTCGTACGCGGGTCTACCTGACCGTGCTCACCGTCCTGTCGGTTCTGTTCGTGGCGGGGACCGGCCGGTCCGAAGGCGAGATGCCCGCGGTCAGCCTCGCTCCCCAGCCGGCCTCCTATCTCGTGAAGCCCCCGGCTCCGGTGATTCCCGTTCGGGAGCGCGAAGTCTGGTTCCGCGACGCATGGAACGTGCGCATCAACGCCGGCTACGCGACGGACGACAGCCTGGGGAACATCCTGGGCGGAGGCGTCGAGGTCGACAGCGGCAACCAGAGCCTGATCGGAATCGACTTCGGGCGCCCGCTGGTCGACGACTGGCGGGATTGGCCGATCGACTTCGCCTGGCGGCTCGGCTTGCAGCGCTATCTCGACAGCGGCGCGGGTGCGAGCGGCTTCGCCCAGACCGCCTATCTCAAGATGTACTGGCGGCCGTTTCCATGGGAGCGGATGGTCAGCACGCGTATCGGCGTCGGCGAGGGCATCTCCTACGCATGGCGCGTGCCCGAGGTGGAGCGCGAGTACGCTCGGCGTCACGACGACGAGACCTCGCGGCTCATGAACTACCTGGACGTGAGCGTCGATGTGAACATCGGCGACGTGATCCGCAACGAGAAGGCACGCGCGTGCACACTGGGACTCGTCATCTCGCATCGATCGGGCGTATTCGGCCTGGTCGACATCTTCGGGAACGTCAACAACGGCTCGAACTACAACACCGCAGCAGTCGAGTGCGGCTTCTAGCGCCTCGCCTGCTCCTGGTTCTCGCGCTGGTCACCACCACCGCGTGCTCGTCGGGCTGGATCGACCTGAGTCCGATCCCACGGCCCGGTTACGTGAAGCTCGGTCCCGCCGAAGGAGAGGGGTGCGCGACGTACCTCCTCGCGCTGCCCTGGCATCAGTTTCTCGGCCTGGGCGTGAACGATCGACTCGTGCGCGCACGCGAGGCGGCGATCGCGAGCGTCCCCGATGCGACGGGGTTGGTCGGCGTGACGCTCCAGGAGCGGTGGTTCTACTGGGGTCTGTTCAGCCGCCGTTGCGCAATCGTGCGCGGCGAGGCGATCCGATGAGCGCGCGGCTCGTACGCGGCTCGTCGCTCGCGCTGCTCGCGTGGCTCCTGGCGGCGTGCGCGGGAACACCGGCGATGCTCGGCCCGCGCGAGCCCATCGTCTACGACCCGAACGATCGCATCGATTACTCCGCGACCGAGTGTGGCGCGCAGGTGATGATCCTCCTCCCGATCCAGACCAACGATCGGCTCCCGCGCGCGATGGCGCTGATCGAGAAGCGCGCCGGAGATCGCTACATCGCGAGTGTCCGCGTGCGGGAGCGCTGGACCTATCTCGTCTTCGGCGAGATCATGTGCACCGACGTCGTCGCGGCGACCTTCGGCCGACCGAACGCCGCCGACCCCTCGCCGGCGGCGGACGCGCACCCCGCGGATTCCTCGCCGGCGAAGTGAGCTAGATTCCGGCGATGGCGAAGACCTACCCCGAGATCGGCGACCGGCTTCGCGAGTTCATCGCCCGGCAGCACATGTTCTTCGTCGCCAGCGCGCCGAACGGCCCGGACGGGCACGTGAACTGCTCGCCGAAGGGACTCGACACCTTCCGGATTCTCGGTCCGAACCGAGTGGCGTACCTCGACTTCGTCGGCAGCGGCGCCGAGACGATCGCGCACGTCCGACAGAACGGGCGTGTCGTGATCATGTTCTGTGCATTCGAGGGCCCGCCGAACATCGTTCGACTGCACGGACGCGGAGAGATCGTCGAACCGGGCGACGCCGAGTTCGAAACGCTGCTCGCTCATTTCGATCGAAGGCCGGGCCTCCGCGCGATCGTCTGCGTGGACGTCGCGCGGATCAGCGATTCGTGCGGCTATGGCGTGCCGCTCTTCCGCTTCGAGGGCGAGCGCACCCAGATGACGCAATGGGCCGAGCGCAAGAAGGAGGCCGGCCTCGTGGCCTATCAGCGCGAGAACAACGCGACGAGCCTCGATGGGCTTCCGTCTCTGCGCTGGACCGAGAAGTCCGAGAAGCCATAGCCTAGACTCGATCGACCCCTGCCGAGGAGATCCCCCATGTTCGAGCCGAAGCTTCCGGCGAGCGTCGATGCGATCCGATTCGACGATCCCGAGTTCTGGAACGCCCCGGCCGAGGAGCGCGAAGGCGCCTTCGCTTTGCTTCGCCGCGAACGTCCGATGTCGTTTCATCAGGAGTTTGCACCGCCGCCGGAGATTCCCCTGCCCCGTGGACCCGGCTACTGGGCGGTGACGAAACTGGCCGACGTGCTGACGGCGAGCCGACGCTCGGACCTGTTCTGCTCGGGCAAGGGAATCCAGATTCCCGACCTGCCCCCGGAGCTCAGCGAGTTCTTCGGCTCGATGATCGCCATGGACGACCCGCGCCACGCGCGGTTGCGGCGGATCGTTTCGCGTGGCTTCACGCCGCGCGCGCTCGCGAGCTTGCAGCACGACGTCGAGAAGCGAGCCACCGCGTTGATCGACGACGTGATCGACCGGGGAGAGTGCGACTTCGTCCGGAAGATCGCGGCACCGCTTCCGTTGGGAATCATCTGCGACATGATGGGAATTCCCGAAAGCCAGACGCAGTTCGTCTTCGAGCAGACCAACATCATTCTCGGGCTCGGCGATCCCGAATACGTGACGCCGGGAACGAATCCCCTGATCGCCGCGCTCGACGCCGGGCGCGGTCTCGCGGAGCTGATGAACGAGATCGCGACGGAGCGCCGCAAGACGCCGAGGGACGACCTGACCTCGCAGCTTCTGAACGCCGAGATCGACGGCGAGTCGCTGACCGACCAGGAGCTCGCGTCGTTCTTCGTGCTGCTCGTCGCGGCCGGCAACGAGACGACGCGCAACGCGATCAGCCACGGCATGAAGGCGCTCTCGGATCACCCCGAGCAGCGGCGGAACTGGGCCGCCGACTTCGAGGCACTGGCACCGACCGCCGTCGAGGAGATCGTGCGCTGGGCCTCGCCGGTGATCCACTTCCGCCGCACCGCGACGCAGGACACGGAGCTCGGCGGCCAGAAGCTGCGCGAAGGCGAGAAGATCGTGCTCTGGTACAACTCGGCGAATCGCGACGAGGACGTCTTCGACGAGCCCTTCCGCTTCGACGTCACGCGCACCCCGAACGAGCACGTGGGCTTCGGCGGACCGGGCGCTCATCACTGCCTCGGCGCGAACCTCGCGCGCCGCGAGATCACCGTCGTGTTCCGCGAGCTCTTGCGCCGACTTCCGGATCTCGAGATCACCGGCGCGCCCGAGATGCTGCGCTCGAACTTCATCCACGGCATCAAGCGCATGCCGTGCCGGTTCACGCCGGGCGGAGCGAACTGACCGCCGGAGAATGCGAAAACCAGGACCTCTCGTCGCGGTTCTTCTGGCTTTCCTCTGCGCGCTCGGAACGAGCGCCCGGGCGCAGTCGTACGAGAGCCTCGAAGGCTCCTGGTGGTTCTCGCTCGGCGGCAAGGACGCGGGCGCGCTGCTGATCGAGCTCAACGAGACGAGCGCCTTCGTCTTCGAGGTCGACGACAGCGCACGGACCGGGAATCCGAGCTTCGGCTTCTCGCGCGCGCTCGGCGGGTTCTTCGAGATCGCATCCGGGCAGGAGCTCCGTCTCGATTCGCGGGGCAACGTCGTCGGTGAGCTCGTGCTGACGGAGCCGGGATTCGGCGACCCGATCGGCACGATCGAATTCCTGCGCGGTCGCCCGAGCGAGCTGCGGACGCGGCTCAAGTCGAACGGCACGATCGCGGGGGACTCCGTCGGCCCGTTGCGAGTGAAGCTCGACGGCCGGCGTGCGCCGGCGAACTTCGATGTCTTGACCGGACGGGGCACAGGCGCGCGCATCGGTGGACCCGGCGTGAGCAGCCGCAGCTACGAGCTCGAGGTGCTCACTCACTCCAGCCTCGGCCTTCCCGCCTACAGGTTCGCGGGAGCGGGGCCCGCCCGCGTCGACAGGGTCGAAGACGAGAACGTCACGCTCGACGGACAGCTCATGCTCGCGCCCAACCAACGCGTCTACGGCCTGCTCGACGACTCCTCTCACTTCGGAACCGGCGCGGCGTCGGGAAGGCTTCGAGTTCCCTCGGAGGATGCACCGCCGAAGCTCGACCTCACGATCGACGCGGATCGGCGCGTGCGCGGCGAGGGATTCCTCACCGAACCGGTCGAGCCGGTCCTCTCCGTCGATCCCCTCGGGCACGACTTCGGCGCCGTCGCGCTCATCGACTCCCGCACGCAGGTGTTCCTCGTCGAGAACGTCGGCGTCGGCTTGCTCACGGGCGAGGCGAGCTTCGCGAGCGGCAGCGACGGGGACTTCGCGTTCGAAGCTGACGCGAGCTACTCGGACCTCGCTCCCGGCGATCCACCCGTCGCGATCACGGTCGTCTTCGCTCCCACCGAGATCGGCGCACGCTCGGCGCAGATCGTCTTCGGCACTTCCGGGGGCGCGGGCGCGCGGATCGTCGATCTCGTCGGCGTCGGCGGCGCTCCCCTCCTCGGTGTGGATCCGCTCGCCGGCGAATTCGGAGACGTCGAGGTCGGGAGCGCTCCCGAGATCGAGTTCACGATCACGAACGACGGGGACGAGACGCTCAGCGGAACCGCGTCGCTTTTGAACGCGACCGACTACACGCTCCTGCCCTCGGACAGCGAGACCGCGGTCGATTCGATCGACTACGAGATCGAGCCGGGTGCGGACCTCGTCGTCCGCGTGCGCTTTGCCCCGACGGACGAGGTCCCGCGCATCGGGACCCTCGTTCTCACCGGCGACGGAGGCGCGTCGGTCGAGCTGACGGGGACCGGGATCACCCCACCCTAGAGACGCAACTCGAACTCGCCGCCGAGCCCGGCGCAGGGTTCGTCGCGGACCTCGACGCGCTCGACGCTCGCGTGCGGAGGTCCACGCCGGAAGAACGCGAGCGCCAGCTCGATGCGCGCGTCGTCGCCCTCGACGACGGCCTCGACGCGGCCATCGGAAAGGTTGCGAACCCAGCCCGAGAGTCCGAGCGAACGCATCTGGGCGTGCGTCGCCCTGCGGAAGAAGACGCCCTGGACGCGCCCCGACACGATGACGTGTACGCGCCTCATTCGCCGTCGGGGATCGGTCCCGCCGCGGCGGCGGCCAGCTGCAGGTCGCGTTCGCGAACGCCCGAGGCGTCGAACTTGCGCGCGCTCGCGGCCATGCGCGTCAGCGCTGCGCCGATCGCCATCGCCGGGCCCGCCTCGGAACGCTTCAGCTTCACGAAGCGGACCGGATTGATGCGCGCGACCACGAAGGTCCGCAGGTACGCCGATTTGAAGCCGCGTTTCTGGAGCTCGGCGATGATCTGCCTGACGCGCGCGTCGATCTCGAGCAGCCGCGCGGCCCAGCCCGCGCGATCGCGCAGCGATACGGTGAGGCTCTTGTCCGAGAAGCGATCCACGCGCCGCAGGAACGAGAGATACGCGCCGCCCGCGAAGCGCGACTCGCGCTGGTAGCAGAGTCCGAGCGTCAGGTACGAGGCCAGCTCGAACTCGCTTGCGAACTCGACCTCTCGCGCGCGCGGCTTCGACTTCGAAAGCGCTTGTGCCATGCGAATCACTTCGAGGCTGCGGTCCTTGGTGTTGTGCGCCTTCTCGGTGTTGAGCGCGAGGATCTTGTACGCGAGCGCCTCGTCGTCCGAGATCAGCGCCGTGATCGCGCGCATGCCGAGAAGCTTCGACGCCGCCAGACGATGCCGGCCGTTCGGCGTCCAGAACCCACCCTCGGTGCCGCGCACGACGATCACCGGATCGAGAAACGCGCCCGCCTCGTCGATCTTCTGTGCGAGCCGCTTCACGTGCGCGGGCGAGAGGTCGCGCTGGAACGGTGTCGGCTCGACCGCTTCGAGCGGCAGGACCGCGACGAGCAGCGGGTGCGCACCGAGCGGGTCGCGGTACGCGCCGATCACGGCGCCGCCCGCCTCGCGGACCTGCCCGACGAGCGGCGAAGTCTCGATCGTGCCGAGCGGGACCGGCGCGGCGGAGGCCTCGAGCCCGCGCTTCTGCTTGGCCGGCGTCAGGCGTTTTCGCGCCGGCCCGCGTCGGGCCTTGGACTTCACCTTCTTCGCACCGGCCTTCGTCGCGGTGGTTCTCGCCATCTCGCCAGTCTACTTCGGCATCTGGGCCTTCAAAAGCGCCAGCGCCGAGAAATGCTCGTCCGCGATCGGCGCCTCGTAGTCCACCGCGTCGACGTACAGGAGAACCTCGCGTCGCTCGATCGGCTTCCGAAAGCGCATCCGTTTCGGCGTGACCACGCCCTGCACGGCCGCGACCTCGAGTGTCTCGGCGAAGAGAACCACGCGCTCCCCGCGGAGATGCTCCGTCCGCATCGGAATGAAGGTCTGCGCGTCGATCCAGGTGCGCCGCGTCTCGAAGCGAGGATTCGAAACACTCGCAGTCTCTTCGAGGAGGTAGACGGGACGACCACCGAGCGTCTCCCGGGACATGCCCGATATCTCCGTCGGCGCCGACTGCGCGACTCCGAAACCGAGGAACTCGAGATCGATTCCGTACACGTCGTCGTCGGCGATCGACTGGGGCAGGCGGCGAATCCGCTTCATCGCGGGTTGGTACAGGAAGTAGTCGTTCGGACGATCGGTCTGCTCCAGGTAGATCAGACCGACGTTTCGCAGATCGGGCGGCGAGTCGAAGCGGATCAGCACGCGCTCCCTTCGCCCGCCCGCGTCGTCGCGATACACGCGCAGGGTCCGCTCCTCGCGCAGCCCGCCGAGATCCATCTGCATGCGCACCATCGCGGTGAAGTGCCGGTCGGCGAGTCGTTCGTGCCAGCGCGCGGCGACGTCGGCCGACGAGAGCGGAATCGCATCGTCGGAAGGCGCCGCCCCGGCCGCCGCGCCCAACGTGAAGGCGACGATCAGCCAGGCACGCAGCGTCACGTCGCGATCTCGAGCGCCCCCGCGGCGCCGGGCACGAGCTCTCCGATCGACACCGCGCAGGGCGTACCCCGGCGCGTCAGGTCGGCGATCAGCTCCGTCTCTCGCTCGGCCGGCACGGCGATCAAGAGGCCGCCCGAGGTCTGCGCGTCGCAGAGGATGAGCTTCTCGAAATCCTCGACCCCGGGCGCGAACGTCGCGACCCGCTCGACCCAGGCGAGATTGCGCTTCGTGCCGCCGGGAACCTTCCCCGCCCGCGCAAGCACGCGCGCGAAGTCGAGCACCGGCACCGCCGACGTAGAGAGGCGCGCTTCGAGCTTCGACGCCGACGCCAGATTGTGTAGATGGCCGAGCAGGCCGAAGCCGGTGACGTCGGTCGCCGCGTGCGCGCCCGAACCCATCGCCGCGTTCTTCGCCTCGCGGTTGAGCGCGCTCATCTGCGAGATCACCCGGGCGACGTCGGCCGGAGCGAGCGTTCCCGCCTTGATCGCCTGCGCGGCGATGCCGGTGCCGATCGGTTTGGTGAGCACGAGTCGATCGCCCGCGCGCGCGCGCGTCTGCAGGAGCGCCCGCGCCGGGTCGACGGTGCCGATCACCGCCATTCCGTACTTCAGCTCCGGGTCGAGCACCGTGTGGCCGCCGACGATCGCGCAGCCGGCTTCGGCCGCCTTGTCGCGTCCGCCGCGGAAGATCCGCGCGAGCACGTCCTTCGCGAGCTTGTCCTCGGGATAGCCGCAGACGACCAGCGCGACCATCGGCTCGCCGCCCATCGAGTACACGTCCGAGATCGAGTTCGCCGCCGCGATCGCGCCGTAGGCCTCCGGGTCGTCGACGATCGGCGTGATGAAGTCCACGGTGAAGACGAGAGCCGGGCCATTCTCGGGACAGACGAGTGCGGCATCCTCCATGGCTCCGACCTCGCCGGAGACCCACGGATGATCGAAGGGCGCGAGCCCGCGAAGGACCTGAACCAGGTCCTCAGCGCCGAGCTTGCGGGCTCAACCGCCGCCGGGCACGAGCTCGGTCAGGCGCACCTCGCTCATCGCATCTCCTCGTCGCAGTGCAGTGCGGGATGGTAGCGCGCGGCGCTCATGGACGAGCGGCGAGCTGGGCGATCCTCGCGAGACTCTGGCGGTCCCCGATCGCGACCAGGAGGTCGCCCGAGACGATCCGGGTGTTCTCGTCCGGCACGAGCTCGATCCGCGCCTCTCCGCGTTTCAGACCGACGATCCGCATGCGCGGCGCGCGCGATTCGAGCTCGCGAACGCTCTCGCCGGCCAGCACGCAGCCCGGAGCGACGCGAACCTCCTCGAGGTTGACCTCGTCGCCGTAGCCGGGGCGCGAGATCTCGAGGAAGTCGACGACCGCGGGGCGCAGGATCGCATTGGCCATGCGCGTGCCACCCATGTGGTACGCGGAGACCGCCTGGTGCGCGCCGGCCTGTTCGAGCCGTCGCAGCGCGGTGTCACTCTCGCCGCGCGCGTGGATTCGAACTCTGGGATTGAGCTCGCGCGCCGAGAGCGTGATGAAGACGTTGTCCGAATCCGATGCCGTGCCGACGACGATCGCGCGAGCGCGCACGATGCCAGCGCGCAGCAGTACGTCGTCGGATGCGGCGGAGCCGATCACGTACGCTTGACTCGAGGACCGCAGCTCCGGCTCGCGCATCGCGTCCCGCTCGACGATCACGAGCGGAACGCCATTTCGCTGGAGTTCATCCGCGACCACGTGGCCGAGCCTTCCGTAACCGCAGACGATGACGTGGTTCTCGAGCTCTGCGATCCGCTTGTCCATGGCTCTCCTCGTGAACAGATCGCGCAGGCTGGTTTCGACCAGCGCCTGGGCGATCTGCGTGAACATGTAGGCGGCCGTCGTGGCCGCGCACAAGATCAGGACGATCGTGAAGATCCGCCCGGAGTCGTGCATCGGTCGGACTTCCCCATAGCCGACGGTCGAGACGGTGATCACCGTCATGTACAGCGCGTCGAGAAGATCGAGCCCCTCGATCCACATGTACCCGACGGTGCCGACGGTGGTGATCGCGAGCAGGATGACGATGGCGAGCGCGGCCCTTCGCGGCGCGCTGCTCATGCGAGCGAGACCCGTTCGAAGAGACGCGGCACGACCGCCGTGTAGCGGAGCTCGCTGCGGATCGCGCTCGCGAGCGCCTCGGATGCCGCGGGCTCGCCGTGCGCGACGAACACCGTCTGCGGCTCGCGGCCGAAGGTGCGCAGCCAGGTCAGGATCTCGGCCTGATCGGCGTGCGCGGAGAAGCCGTCGAGCGTTCGCACCTCGGCGCGTACGCCGATGTACCGCCCATGGATCTTGACCGTGTTCGCGCCGCTCGCGAGCGTGCGCGCGCGCGTTCCTTCGGCCTGGAAACCCACGAGCAGGACCGTGTCGCGCGGCTCCGGCAGGCGGTGCACCAGGTGGTGGAGCACCCGGCCACCCGTCGCCATCCCGCTCGCGGACACGATCACGCACGGAAAGCGACAGGCGTTGATCGCGCGCGATTCGTCCGGCGTCGCCGCGATCCGCAGACTCCCGGCGTCGAACGGATCCTCACCGCGCTCGATCAGGGCGCGGACATCCGTGTCGAAGAGTTCGGGATGCGCGCGGTAGATCGAGAGTCCCCGCAACGCGAGCGGGCTGTCGACGAAGACCGGCACGTTCGGAAGCTCACCGGACTTGATCAGCTCGCGAATCGCGAAGAGCAGACCGGGCGTGCGGTCGATCGCGAACGCGGGCACGAGCACCGAGCCGCCGCGTTTGAACGTGGCCTTCAAGATGCGCGCGAGTTCCGCGAGCACCTCGTCCCGGGGCGGGTGAACGCTGTCGCCGTAGGTCGATTCGACGACGATCGTGTCGGCGCCCTCGGGATAGCCCTCGGGAGGGTGGTGAAGGGGCGGATCGGCCCGGCCGAGATCGCCGGAGAAGACGACCGTGTGCGGGCGCTCGCCGCGGATCGTGAGCTCGACGGTCGCCGACCCGAGGATGTGGCCGGCATTCCGCAGTCGGAAAGAGATCTCGGGTCCGATCTCGACCGCGCGCTCGAGCGGCAATGGCCGGAAGAGCTTCTGCGTCGCGCGCGCGTCCTCGCCGTCGAAGAGCGGCAGCGCGGGACTGTGCTTCGAGAAGCCTTTGCGGTTCGCGTACTCGGCGTCCTCTTCCTGCAGGTGCGCGGCGTCGGCCAGCATGATCTCGGCCAGATCGACCGTCGCTGCGGTGGCGTAGATCGGCCCGGAAAATCCCTCGCGAACCAGACGCGGCAGATAGCCGATGTGATCGATGTGCGCGTGCGTGACGATGACCGCGTCGATCGAATCGATCGCGACACCGAGCGGCTCCCAGTTGCGCAGGCGCAGTGCCTTGAGCCCCTGGAAGAGCCCGCAGTCCACCAGCACGCACCGGCCCCCTGCGCGCACGAGAAAGCGGCTTCCGGTGACGGTGCCGACGGCGCCGAGGAACGAGAGGCTCGCGCTCATGCCCGGACCGCGTCCCGTGTGCGCGCATCGCCGAGCATGAGTCCGGCCTGGAGAAGACCGAGCAAGCGCTCTCGCGTCAGCGCTCCGACCAGCCGCCCGTTCTCGAGCACCGGCAGCTGATTCACGTTCGAAGCCGCGAGCCGCTGCATGCCGACGAGCGCCGAATCGCCGAGCGACACGGACGTCGCGCGCTCGACCGGCAGCATCACCGATTCGACGCTCGTTCCTTCGCGGCGCTCCGGCGACACGCCCGCGAGCTCTCGGAGCGTCACGATCCCGAGCAGGCGCTCGCTCGCACGATCGACGACCCAGAGCGTTCGCAATCCCGAGCGCAGGATCTGCGCGGAGAGCAGCTCTGCGACGGTCGCATCGGCCGACACCATGGCGTGTTGGACGGGCTCGAGCACGTCGCGAACCGAGACCGCACCGAGAATCCGCTCGACCTCCATCGCGCCCACCGCGCTGCGCGAGGCCGAGAGCAGGAACCAGCCCAGGAAGACCAACCAGAGTCCGCCGACCCAATCGCGCGCCGCGAAGACCACGGCCACGCCGGCGAGCATGAGCAGCGCGGCGATGCCCGATCCGGACGCGGAGGCGATCCGGGTCGCGCGCGCGAAGCTCCCCGTCGCCGCCCAGACTACGCCGCGGAGCACGCGTCCACCGTCGAGCGGAAACCCCGGAGCCAGGTTGAAGATGGCGAGCGCGAAATTCACGCGGCCGAGCCAGAGCAACCCATCGCGGGCGAGCGTCGGCTCGCTCGCCGCACCGGCGAGCGAGCTGAAGAGAGCGCCGAGCGCGAAGCTCATCGCCGGTCCCGCGAGAGCGATGCCGATCTCGTGGATGGGCTTCTTCGGCTCGTTCTCGAGCTGCGCCACCCCGCCGAAAAGGAAGAGCGTGATCGAGCGAACGCGGATCCCGAGCGCCTGCGCGACCAGACTGTGACCGAGCTCGTGCAGCACGATCGAGGCGAAGAACGCGCAGGCGACCACGCCCGCGGTCAGCCAGCGCGATGCCGCATCCGGCTCGGCCTGGGATTCGGCGAGCTGTGCGGAGACGGCCATCGTGATCAGCAGGAAGATCAGGATCCAGCTCTGATCGACCGCGATGTCGATTCCCGACACGCGCGCGATCCGCCACGAACTCCCACCCATGATCCCGCGCGAGCGTGCCGGTCCGATCGCCTTCGCCACCCATCCTCCTCTGGAGTCCTCTGGCCGAAAGACCCGAGTCGCCGCCGACGAGCGCTGCGATCGGGGTGATCAGCCTCGCGCCAACGGTGAATGTGACACAGCGGCCCAGATCCGGCACTTCTGTACGGAACGCGTGCCGCCGAGCGGCTGGCACGCGCAATGCTATTCACTCTGAGAGAGACACGAGGAGAGACGGCCATGACGGAGAACCGACGCGCGTTCGAAGACGAGATCGAGACCCTGAAGACGCTTCGCGACGAGCTTCGCGTGCAGCTCAATCTGGCGGGCAAGGATGCGCGCGATCGGTTCGCGGAGGCCGAGGCGAGCTGGCAGAAGCTCGAAGGCCGCATCGAGCACGCGGGAAAGGAGTCGCGCGATGCGCTGCGCGACGTCGGCGAAGCGGCCCGACTCCTGGTCGACGAGATCAAGGAGGCGTACCGCCACATTCGCAAGCTACTCTGATCGGGTGTCGCGGGGAAATCGCCGTCGCAATCGTCTGAGCTCCCCGCTCCGTCGCCACGGCCTGGTCCCGCGACCGGCGGCGATCGCGGAGTTGATGCGCGACCGCAGCCTGCGCTTCACCGAGGGCAATCGGGTCGATCTGTACGCGACGGGACGCGAAGGCCTGGCGGCGATGCTCTCTGCGATCGAGGGCGCTCGTAGGCGGGTCCATCTCGAGACCTACCTCCTTCGGGCCGATGCGACCGGCCGGAGCTTCCTCGACGCGCTCGAGAGCCGAGCCCGTGCCGGTGTCGAGGTGCGCGTGCTCTACGACGGCTTCGGCTCCTTCGGACTCGACGAGCGCGCGCTCGACCGGGTTCGAACGGCGGGGGGCGACGTGGTCGTGTTCAATCCGCTCGCGCGCATCTGGCCGCGCTTCGCGCCGCGCCGGCGCGATCACCGCAAGATCCTCGTCGTCGATGGTGCCGTCGCCTTCACCGGCGGGCTGAACATCGGCGACGAGTACGCGCTCGGGCTCTCGGGCGGCACGCGCGGATCCGTCTGGCGGGACGCGCACGTGCGTGTCGAGGGGCCGTGCGTTCGCGATCTCGAGGCCGTGTTCCTCGAGAGCTGGTTTCGCGCCGACGGTCCCGCTCTCGCCTGGCACGCGCTGCTCGAGGGCGAGCGTCCGCGCGCGGGCGACGTGCGCTGTGCCGTGCTCTCGGACGGCCCCGCACACCGTCGGCGACGCATGCGCGAGCTGCTCGCCTCCGCGTTGCGCGAGGCGCAGCACGACGTGCGCCTCGTCTCGCCCTACTTCGCGCCCGGCCGGCGTTTGCTCGACCTCCTCGGCGAAACGAGCGCGCGCGGCGTTCGCATCGCCCTATTGCTCGCGGGCAACCACACCGATCACCCCTCGGTTCGGCGCGCCGCGCACGCCGTGCTTCCGCGCCTGCTCGAATCCGGCGTGCAGGTTCACGAATTCGACGCGGGGATGATGCACGCGAAGCTCGCCTGCTTCGACGAGAGCTGGGCGATCGTGGGCAGCTCGAACCTCGACCGGCAGAGCTTCGAACACAGCTATGAGGTGAATCTGGTGCTCGACGACCCGGGCATCGCAAAGCGGCTCCGCGACCAGATGGACGCCGACCTGTCCGAGGCACGCGTCGTGGACCTGGACTCACTCGCGCGCCGCGGGCTCCTCGAGCGGCTGCTCGATCGGCTCGCCTCGATCCTGCTTCGCTGGCTCTGAGTGAGAGCGGGCGCGGTGTTTGCTATCGATCGAGGTGACCGGGAATCGACACGCACTGGAGGGATGGATGAGATCGCGCATCATCGGGGCCGCAGTCGTCGCGCTTCTGTCACTCGCGTCGCAGCCGGCCGAGGCCGGTCCGCCGTCTGGAGAGGTCGCCGCGGCCTGCTCCCGAATCAGTCCGAGCATGCAGAGCGCGGTGCTCGAAGCAGTGATCTACGGCGGCGGACCGCTCGCCGTCGACGTCGCCGGCTGGATGTGCGGACGCGCCCGCTCGGGTCCGTTCGTGCGCATCATCATGCTTCGCTACCCGACGCGTGACGACCAGGGCCGGCCGACCGGTGGCGGCGAGCTCGTGCCGGTGGTCTTCGAGGACGGCCGACTCGTCGCGCACGGCTGGGCCTTGCTCGAGGACCAACCCGACCGCTACGGCGTCGTCCTTCCCACGCGAGCGGATCCCTGGCGGGCACCCGACGGCTGGGCGCTCTTGAAGGCCGAGCGCGAGCTGGCCTGATCCGAGCGCCTAGCGAACCAGGCGGCGCCGGATCTCGGCGACCGCGTCGATCGAGCGCTCGTCGCTCTCGGCGATGCACATGACGTTGAACTCGCGGCAGCCCGCATCGACGTAGGGCGCGAGGAAGTCGGCGATCTCGGCCGCGCTTCCCGCAGGGCTGTAGCGCTCGAAGCGGGCGAACGGCGTGCGGTACATCTCCTCCATCGCCGACGCGAGACGCGCACGCGCAAGATCGCGGTCCGGATCGCAGGCGGTCCAGACCTGTAGACCGTGGCGCCACTCGACGTTCTTCCGACCGAATTCCGCGGCGACCGCGGCCGTCTCGCCGCACCACCTCGGCGTAGCGCTTCGGCGAGCACCACACGCCCAGCCAGCCGTCGCCGAATCGCCCGGCGCGGCGCACGGCCGCGCTCGAACGCCCGCCGATCGTGATCGGCACCCGCGGCCTCGGCGCAGGCCGAATCCACGCGTCGTCGATGGAGAAGAACTCGCCCCGGTGAGTCACTCGCGCTCGCCCGCGAGCAGCGGAAGCAGCACCTCGAGCGACTCGTCGGTGCGCCGGCCGCGCGTCGCCGGATCGACGCCGCAGATCTCGATCTCGTGCCGGTCTTCGCCACCGATGCCGACGCCGAAGCTGAGCCGGCCCGGGGCCGCCTCGCACAGGCTCGCGATCTGGCGCGCAACGGGTACCGGGTGCCGCAGCGCCAAGCAGGTACACCCCGACGTAGACCCGAAGCTGCGGGTGCGAGGCGAGTAGCGTGGCGGCGTTCACGAGTCCGTCCATGCCGCGCCCGTCGAAGAAGCTCACGTGGTCGGCGAGAAACAAGTGGTCGAGGCCCGCGTCGGCCGCGCGGGCGAGCAGCGCCTGCCTCTCGGCCACGGCGCTCCCGAGCATGTGCGGGCTGCCGAGCGTGCCGACGCGGAGCTCCGACATGCTGACTCTCCTTCCCCGGCGTGGCTGGCCGGCAATCTACACGAACTCGCGTTCTTCGGGCCGAGGCGGCGGCAAGCGCCACGCAAGGCGCCGGCAGCATCGTCCGGGAGATTTCCTCGACTCCGACGAACTTCCACTCGAGACCCCGCGAGACGATCGTTCTGCGAGTCTCGGGCAGGTACGCGCGTTGCACGAGCTCCGCCCACCTGAAACAGGAGCGGCACATGCGGATGGTCACGTGGGTGAGGAATCTCGGGCTCGGCTGCGCGGTCGCCGGAATCGTCGGTCTTGCGACGGCCGATGCCGACGCGGCTTCGATGACCGTGAATGGCTGGACGCTCGGCGAGCGGATCAACGTGCAGAGCGCGAGCCGCACGGGCTGGGTGAACACCGCCGAGCTCGACGTCATCTACGACGGACGTGGCGGTTTCAGCTACTGCGTCGACCTCGCGCAGAACATCGGCGCGGGGACTTCGAGCGGCTGGGTCACGCGTTCGGCCGATCTGGATCCGGGCGTGCTTCGCGCCGCCTGGTTGATCGAGTTCGCGCGGCCGCAGTTCGACGCGATCCTCGCGCCCGATTCCGATGCGCAGGCGTGGGGCGTGACGCGATCGATCGCGATCGCCGGTCTGCAGGCCGCGATCTGGGAGGTGCTCGCAGACGCCCCCGGTTCGTACGATCTCGAGAGCGGCGGGTTCTCGATTCGCGCCGGCGGCGCGAGCACGGGCGTGCTGAACCTCGCACGTGGCTTCCTCGCCGATCTCGAGTCACGGGGACTGGACGAATTCGAGACCCGGGCGACCTGGGCGTATCACGCGAGCCGCCAGGACCAGCTCGTATCGGCTCCGATTCCCGAACCGAGCTCGCTCGCCCTGTTCATCGTGGGCGGAGGGTTGGTGAGCTTCGCCGCCGCGCGAAAGCGCGCGTAGCCGGCTACCCACGCGCGTTCTCGCGCCCGCGAACGACGCGCTCCTCCGGTGCGCGCGAGTTCCGCCCGGGCGTTCGGGCCCTCAGCGTGAAGCCGAATCGGCCCTCGAAGGTCTCCACGAGCTCGAAGCCTGCCGACACCAAGAGCCGCGTCGCGTCCTGCTGCGACAGCGCATCGGGATCGCCGATGGTCTCGGTGATCGAGAGCAGCCCGCCGGGACGCAGCACGCGGTGCAGTGACGCAACGCAGCTCGCGGGCTCCGGAACCTCTCCGAGCACGGCGACGAGAAACGCGACGTCGAAGACGCCGCTGCGAAACGGAAGCCGCGAACCGTCTCCCTGCACGAAGCTCGCGTTCGCGGTGCCGGCACGTGCGAGCCTGCTTCTCGCTTTGCCGAGCATCTCGCGCTGCAGGTCGTAGAGGACGAGGGCTCCCTCCGGGATCGCGCGCGCGACTTCGACGCTGAAGTAGCCGGGTCCCGGGCCGAGCTCGAGCACGCGGAAATCCCGCCGCAGATCGAGTCGTCGGACGAACTCGCGCTTGGGCTGAATCAGCCGGCGCAGCGGGTTCAGGAGCAGAAAGGCCAGCTCGTGCGGATACGCGCCGCGCCCGGAGAAGCGGCGCCAGACATCCCGCCAGCGAGACATCGTCATTCGGTTCACTCTAGCCGTATGCGCCGCACGTCGGTACACACAGGTTCGTGAATGCGTATGACGTGAGCGAAACACCTCACCGTCACTGGCACGCTCTCCACGCGGACGAGGCGGTGGCGGCCATCGAGTCGGACGCGGAGTTCGGACTCGCGGCCGACGAAGCTCGCCGGCGGATGGACCGGTTCGGTCCCAATGCGCTGCCCGAGGCCAGGCGGCGCTCGCTCTTGGCGGTCTTCCTCGGTCAGTTCAAGAGCCCTCTCATCTACCTGCTCTTCGCGGCCGCGGGACTGGCGCTCGCGTTCGGTCACACGAGCGATGCTGCGGTCATCGCGGTGGTCGTGATCCTGAATGCGATCGTCGGTGGGTTCCAGGAGGGTCGCGCCGAGAAATCGCTGGCGGCACTGCGCCGACTCGCGACGCACAGGGCGCGAGTGATTCGCGCCGGCGTCGAACAGGTGATCGAAGCGCGCGAGGTCGTGCCCGGCGACATCCTGTTGCTCGAGGCCGGCGATGCCGTCGCCGCCGACGCTCGGCTCTTGCGCGGCGCGGCGTTGCAGATCGCCGAGGCCGCGCTCACGGGCGAGTCCGTCCCGGTATCGAAGAACCGGCTTCCGCTCGCGGCCGACACTCCCCTCGCGGATCGCCAGAACCTCGTGTTCGCGGGCACGCACGTCACCGCCGGACGCGCGCGCGCGGTCGTCGTCGCCACCGGACTCGAGACCGAGGTCGGCCGCATCGCGTCGCTCTCGGAGTCCGCGGTCGAGGAGCCGACGCCACTCGAGCGTCGCATCCAGCAATTCGGTCGCGCGATCATCGTCGCGGCCGGACTGATCTTCACGGTCGTGGTCACGCTCGGCCTGCTGCGCGGCATTCCGTTCGCCGAGATCGCCATGCTCGGCATCAGCCAGATCGTCGGCATGATTCCCGAGGGCCTGCCGGTGGCCATGACGATCGCGCTCGCCGTCGGTGTGCAGCGCATGGCGCGAAGGCGCGCGATCGTGCGCCGGCTGGCGGCCGTCGAGACGCTGGGCTCGACCACCGTCATCTGCAGCGACAAGACCGGAACGCTGACGCGAAACGAGATGACGGTCACCGCGCTCCACCTCGCGGACGGGCGTGAGCTGTCGGTGACCGGCGTCGGCTACGATCCCGCCGGAACGCTCGTGTTCGATGGACGCGAGCCCGATCTCGCGAATGACCCCGCGCTTCTCGCGCTGCTCGAAGCCGCCGCTCTGTGCAACGACGCTCGACTCTCTCCGCCGGGCGAATCCGCGGGGGGCTGGCAGCCGATCGGCGACCCGACCGAGGTCGCGCTGCTCACGCTCGCGATCAAGGGCGGGGTCGACCCCGACGAACTCAGGCAACGCGAAAAGCGGCGCGCCGAGATCCCCTTCGATCCCGCGGCGAAGATGATGGCGACGCAGCACGGTGAGATCGACGCCTCTCGCGTGCTTCTGAAGGGCGCTCCCGAGGTCATTCTCGCGTTCTGCCGCGCTGCGCGAAGGAGCGATCAGGACGTCGCGCTCGACGACGCGGCGCTCGACACGTTCCGGGCTGCGGCCGACCGCATGGCGGGGCAAGCGCTTCGAGTTCTCGCGATCGCCGTCGTCGACGGCGCGGTGATCGACGGTCGCACCGGCTTCGAAGCGTTCCGCGGTCGCGCCACGCTGCTCGGACTGATCGGGCAGATCGACCCTCCGCGAAGCCGAAGCGCGCGAAGCCGTCGCACGCTGCCGCGAAGCCGGCATCCGGGCGGTCATGGTCACGGGCGACCACAAGGCGACCGGCTGTCGCGGTCGCGAAGGCGCTGGGCATCGCCGACGATCGCGACGAAGCGGTCGATGGAACCGAGCTCGAGCGCATGACCGACGCCGAGCTCGAAGCGCGAATCGAGGACATCGCCGTCTTCGCCCGCGTCCATCCGGCGCAGAAGCTGCGCATCGTCGAGGCCTACCAGCGGCGACGCGAGATCGTCGCCATGACCGGCGACGGCGTGAACGACGCGCCCGCCCTGGTCAGGGCCGAACGTCGGCGTGGCGATGGGCATCTCGGGCACGGAGGTCGCCAAGGAGGCCGCCGAGATCGTCATCGCCGACGACGACTTCGCGACCATCGTCGCAGCCGTCGAGGAAGGCCGAGTCGTCTACCGGAACATCAAGAAGGTGGTGCTGCTGCTGTTCTCGAGCTCGGCCGCGGAGGTGCTCGTCCTGCTGCTCGCGATGCTCGTCGGCTACCCGCCACCGTTCGCGGCCGTGCAGATCCTGTGGAACAACCTGGTCACCGAAGGCTTGATCACGGTGAACCTGATCATGGAGCCGGCCGAGGGCGACGAGATGCGGCAGCGCCCCATCTCGCCCGACGAGCCGCTGCTTGACGCGCACGCTGCTGACGCGCATGGGATTCATCGTGCCCGCGATCACGATCTCGACGCTCGGCTGGTTTGTCGCTCGGACGACCGCGGGGGTGCCGGTGGAGCAAGTCCGAACGGAGACCTTCACGCTGCTCGCGATCTGCGAGTGGTGGAACGTGCTGAACTGCCGCTCCGAGTCGAAATCGGCGCTCACGCTCGGGCTGTTCCGGAATCCGTGGCTGCTCGGCGGGCTTCTCGCCGGGAATCTCCTGCAGATCGCGGTCGTCTTCTGGACGCCGCTGGGCGCCGTCTTCCACACCGTCCCGTTCGGACCGACGGAGGTCGTCGCGCTCGGCGTCGTGGGCAGCCTCGTGCTATGGGTCGAGGAGATCCGCAAGCTCTTCATGCGCAGGCGAACTCGGCGGCGCGCGTCGGACGGCCCGCCGCCATGATGTACGTGCTCGGATTTCTGCTGAGTGGGCTCGTGGTGGTGCTCGCGGGCACCGCACTCGTACGCTACGCGGACGCGATCGCCGAGAGGACGGGGCTCGGCCGCTTGTGGATCGGGTCGGTGCTCCTCGCGGCGGCGACGTCGTTGCCCGAGCTGACGACGGACGTCGTCGCGGTGCGGATCGGCGCAACCGACCTTGCGGTGGGAGACCTGCTCGGCTCGAGCCTGGCCAACATGCTCATCCTCGCCGTGATCGATCAACTGCCTCCGCGGCGCAGCGTGTTGCGACAGGTGGCGCTCGACCACGCGCTCGCCGCGAGTCTGGCGATCGCGCTCAACGCGCTTGCGGCGGTGCTGATTCTCTTTCGTCCCCAGGCCACGTTTCTGTCGATGTCGCCCGGCTCGATCCTGCTCTTTCTCGGCTACGTGGCCGGGACCCGCGCGCTCTATCGTCAGACCCTGCGTGAAGGACCGGTGGCGACACCGGTTCATGTCGCCGCGCACGCGGAACCGCCGCCTCTGACCGTTGCGCTGCGCAGGTTCGCGCTGGCGGCGCTGCTCGTTCTGCTGGCGGCGCCCGCGTTCGCCTGGTCGGCGCGAGGCGTCGCCGAGATCAGCGGCCTCGGAAACACGTTCGTCGGCACGGCTCTCCTCGGTCTCGCGACCTCGCTTCCCGAGCTCGTGGCTTGCCTCGCCGCGGTCCGAATGGGAGCCTTCGATCTCGCGGTCGGCAACCTGTTCGGCTCCAACGCGATCAACATGGCGATCTTCCTGCCGCTCGATCTCGCGCAACCCGGGAGCTTGTTCGCCGCTCTCGATCCGGGCCACGCGCTCTCGGGTCTCTTCGCCGTGGTGCTCATGAGCCTCGGCCTCGCAGCGATCGTCTATCGGGCGAAGCGCCGCTTCGCGATGCTCGAGCCCGACAGTCTGCTCATGGTCGTCGTCTATGGCTGCGCGTTGTGGCTGCTCTTCCGGCACTCGGCTGGATCGTAGGGGGGAGTCCCGGTGAACCAGTCCGCGAGCGGATCGACGAGGCGAGCCGACGCGTATTCGCCGTCCGAGATCGCAACTCGAGTTCGCGACGTCGGCGTGGAGAAGCTGCGGCGGGATGCGAGCGGCATGTTCGCGCTCGCGGTGCTCGCGGGAGCGTTCATCGGCCTGGGTGCGCTGCTCTACACCGTCGCGATCACCGGCAGCACGCTCGGCTTCGGTGCGACGCGATTCCTCGGTGGCATCGGATTCAGCCTCGGCCTGATCCTCGTCGTCGTCGCGGGCGCAGAGCTCTTCACGGGAAACAATCTCGTCGCGATGGCGTGGGCGTCGAAGCTCGTGACGTTTCGCGAGGTGCTGCGCGGTTGGGCGATCGTCTATGTCGGGAATCTGGTCGGCGCGCTCGCGACCGTGGTGCTGGTCGTCCTCGGTCGCGTCCACGAGTTCGGCGGCGGCGCCGTCGGCGAGACGGTCGGCCGGATCGCCTCGCACAAGCTCTCCCTCGACACCGTACAGGCGTTCGCGCTCGGCGTGCTGTGCAACGCCTTGGTCTGCCTGGCGATCTGGATGGCGCTGGCCGCGCGAAGCGTGACCGACAAGGTCCTCGTGATCGTGTTTCCGATCACGGGGTTCGTCGCGATCGGCTTCGAGCACAGCGTCGCGAACATGTTCCTGCTGCCATGGGCGCTCGCGATCGAGGGCTTCGATCCGAGCGCGTGCGTCGCCGCGATCTCGAACATCGCCGTCGTCACGCTCGGAAACCTCGTGGGCGGAACGCTGCTCGTCGCGGGCGTCTACTGGACGATCTACCTGCGACGTCCGGGCTAGCTCGGACCGGACCTCACTTCTGCTGGATCGACTTCAGGTACACGACGAGCGCGTTGATCTTGTCACGCGTCTCCTGCTCCATCGTGCCGCCTGCAGAGGCGACGTCCATGCCGAACTCCTTTCCCCAGAGCGGCATGTTGAGCGGACCGTGCGCGCGCAGGCGGCGGCGTCCGTCGATGATCTCGCGGATCTCCGGCTCGGGGAACACGCCCTTCCTGCGCGCGGAGATCGTCGTCAGATCCGAGGGCGCGACCTTCAGGTCTTCCGCGAGCACGCCATCGCCCTGACCCTTCATCCCGTGGCAGTCCAGGCAGAACTGCTCGTACAGGTTGTGACCCCGCTGCGCCGTCGGCGACTCCTGCGCGCTGGCTGCAAACGCCAGTCCGAGGACCGCGGCTCCGACGATCAGGCTCGCACTTGCTCTCACGATGTCTCACCTCCGAGGTTGTTCCGTTTCGAATACGAGTCGCACCGAGGTTACCTTGTATTCGGGACAGTGGGAAAGCGGATCGTGCCACGGACCCGTGACGCGGTTCGTGTGCGTCTCGGGGTAGTGGAACGAGAGGAAGAGCGTGCCGGGACGGACTCGCGTCGAGATTCGCACACGCGCGTGCAGCTTCCCCCAGCGGCTCTCGAGACCGATCCGATCGCCATCGTCGATGCGCTCTCGGGTCGCGTCGTCGGGGTGGATCTCGAGCTCGTCCTCGGGCGCGAGCTCGGCGTTCGGAGTTCGCCGCGTCATCGTCCCGACGTTGTACTGCTGCAGGACACGCCCGGTGTTGAGCACGTACGGGTAGCCTTCGACGCAGTCCTCGGGACTGGGCACGTATTCGACCGGGGTCAGCGCCGCGTACCCGCGCGCGAAGCCATTCACGTGGACGCGGGTCGAGCCCGGATGCCCCGGCTCGGGACACGGCCACTGCAACCCGTCGGGCTCGAGGCGTGCGTACGAGACGCCGCCCCAGAGCTTCGGCGCTGCGCGCGCGATCTCGTCCATGACGTCGGCCGGTGTCGGATAGGACCAACCGCAACCGAGCGCGTTCGCCACGTCGATGACCACCTTCCAGTCGGGCCGCGCATCGCCGGGAGGTGACGCCGCAGCGCGCACGCGCTGGATACGGCGCTCGGCGTTGGTGAACGTGCCCTCCTGCTCGAAGACGCTCGCGGCCGGTAGCACGAGGTGCGCGAAGGCCTGGGTCTCCGAGGGGAAGAGCTCCTGGATCACGAGGAAGTCGAGCCGCGCGAGCGCCGCCTCGACGTGGTGCTGGTTCGGATCGCTCTGCGCGATGTCCTCACCCTGGATCCACATGCCGCGCAGCGCGCCCGAGCGCGCCGCGTCGAGCATCTCCGGGATCGTCTTTCCGGGCTTCGCTGGCGGCAGCGCGCCCCACAGGGCCTCGAGGTTCTCCCGCACCGCCGGATCGTCGAGGGGTTGATAGCCGGTGAATCGGTCGGGCATGCCCCCCATGTCGGCGTTGCCCTGCACGTTGTTCTGACCGCGGAGCGGCATGAGCCCGGCGCCGGGTCGGCCGACGCTTCCCGTGAGCAGCGCCAGGTTGCAGAGCGCGAGCACCGAACCCGTTCCCTGGGTGAGCTCGGAGGTGCCGAGTCCCGAGACGAAGAGCGTCGGTCCGGCGTCTTCGAGCTCCCGCGCGACGGCCAGGATCTCGTGCTCGGGAACGGCGCAGAGCGCTGCGGCATCGGCGACGCGGGTGCGCTGCACCTGCTCGACGAGCTCCGCGAATCCGCGTGTGCGTTCGGCGAGGTACGCGCGGTCGATCCGGCCGCGTGAGATCAGGATCTGCGCGAGCGCGTTCAGAAGCGGCACGTTCGTGCCCGGGCGAAGCTGGACGAAGACGTCGGCGATCGCCGCGAGGTCGGTTCGGCGCGGGTCGAAGACGACCAGGCGCGCTCCGCGCCGTACGGCCTGCAGGATCCGCGCTCCGATCACGGGATGCGCCTCGGTCGGGTTCGCGCCGATCACGACGATCAGCCTCGCGAGTTCGATGTCGTCGTAGCAGGCGCTCGAAGCGCCCGTGCCGGTGGCGAGACCGAGCGCGTGCGCCGTCGATGCGTGGCAGACGCGCGCGCAGCAATCGACGTTGTTGGTCCGGAACCGGCTGCGGAAGAGCTTCTGCAGCAGGTAGGCGGCCTCGTTCGTCGAGCGCGACGACGTCAGCACCGCGAGCGAATCGGCGCCGTGCGCGAGGTGGATCTCGTCGAGCCGACGCGCGGCGAACGCGATCGCTTCGTCCCAACGGACGGGCACGAGCTTGCCGTCCTTGCGCAGGAGCGGCTGCGTGAGGCGGTCGGGGCTCTCCCTCCAGCCGTGCGCGTATCGACCCTTCGCGCAGAGGTGCCCGCGATTGACCGCCGCGTTCGCGACACCTCGGATGCGGCGCAAAGTGGTCGCGTCCGACTCGATCTCGACCTGACAGCCGACGCCGCAGTACCCGCACGTCGAGCGCGTGGTCCGCAGCTCGCCTTCCGGCGACGCCCGCTCGCCATCGACGTCCTCGAGCGCGCCGGTCGGGCAGACCTCGACGCAGGCGCCGCAGGACGTGCACGGACTCGTCGCGAAGCGATCCTCGCTTCCGAAGATCAGCCGGGTCTGGCTCCCGCGCCCGGCGACGTCGAAGACGAACTGGCCCTGCACGTCCTCGCAGACGTGCAGGCACTTCCGGCAGATCACGCAGCGCTGCGGGTCGAAGCGCAGGTACGGGTGACGGACCTCGCGCGGGCCGCTCGGCCGTCCCACATCGGCGAGCGCGCGGACGCTCGAGCGCAGCGCCTCGAGCGCTGGTGTCGACGTGCGCACGTCCATGCCGTCACGAACGGGTGTATGGCAGGCGGCGAGCGGCCTTCGCGCGCCTTCGACCTCGACGAGGCAGACGCGGCAGCCGCCGTCGGGCGGGTGACCGGGAATGTGGCAGACGGTCGGAATCTCGATGCCGAGCCGCGCGGCCGCGTCGAGCAGCGTCTCTCCCGGGACGAGTTCGAGCTCGCGTCCATCGATGCGTGCGCGCCCCCCGCTCATCTGCGCGGCTCGCCGCGCGCGAAACCGGGATCGAGGCGCGTGAGGATCTTGCGCACGGGCGCGGGGATGTTCCGGCCGAACGCGCACAGGCTCGTCGCCGAGACCACGTCGAGCAGCGACACGAGCTCCGCGTCCGCCGCGCTCGAGTCCTCGCCGGAAAGCGCGAACGCGCGCTGCGAGCCGACGCGGCACGGCACGCATTTCCCACACGATTCGTCGGCCATGAACGCGAGCCAATCGCGCGCGAGCGCGCGGAAGTCGGTCCCGTCCGGCAATGCCACGAGGCCGCCGTGACCGAGATCGATGCCTCGCGCTTCGAAGCTCTCGTAGCAGATCGGCACATCCCACTCGTCCGGCAGCAGGATCGAGCCCATCGGCCCGCCGATCGCGACCGCGGCGAGCGTCTCCCCCGGCCGCGCACCACCCGCCGTGTCCTCGATCAGCTCGCGCAGCGAGAGGCCGAACTCGATCTCGACGATTCCGGGCCGCGCGAAGCCCGCGTTCAGACAGATCGCCTTCGTACCGCTCGACGCGCGAGTGCCGAGCTCCCGATACGCGGCGGGCCCGTGCCGGACGATCCATGGCACGTTGACCAGCGTCTCGACATTGTTCACGACCGTCGGCATCCCGAAGAGTCCCTGCGACGTCGGATAGGGCGGGCGCACGCGCACCTCGCCGCGCCGGCCTTCGAGTGCCGCGATCAGCGCGGTCTCTTCACCGCAGACGTAGCTGCCCTCGCCGCGCACGACACGCACCTCGAAGCCGAAGTCGCTGCCGACGACCGAAGGGCCGAGCAGGCCGGCGCCGCGCGCATCGACGATCGCGCGCTCGATGCGCTCCGCGGCACGCGGATACTCCGACCGGACGTACACGATTCCGTGTCGAGCCCCCACCGCGAAGCCGCACAGCGCCATCCCTTCGAGCACGGTGTGTGGATCGCTCTCGAGCAGGACCCGGTCGACGAACGCCCCGGGATCGCCCTCGTCGCCGTTCGCGATCACGTATTTCTCCGCGCCGCGCGCACTCGCGGCGTGGCGCCACTTCGCACCGGTCGGGAATCCGGCACCTCCGCGGCCACGCTCGCCCGACGCCTCGAGCGCTCGCAGCACCATCGCAGGCTCGCGGTGCAAAGCCCGCTCGAGCGACTCCCAGACGCCCGCCGCGCGCGCGCGCGCGAAGTCGTCGTGATCCCCGAGGGCGATCCGTTCGCTCACGATCGGACGCCTCGACAGCGAGCGGACCTCCGGACGGGGCGCGAGCAGCGCGCCGCTCCCCCGTTCCAGCGCGGATCCGTCGGCGCGCAACACCACGGGCGAGCGGTCGCAGTAGCCCGCGCAGTAGATCCCCGTCTCGGACGCAGCGGAGTCGGACTCCGCCCCGCTCGAGGTCACGCGGCATGAGGTTCCACGACAGACGCGCAGAGCCCCGTCGGGAGCGCGGCGGTCTGCGAAGTACGAGTCGCGGGCACGCGCGCGCGCAGGTCCGTCGCCGAAGGCTCGCCTCTTCTCGGAATTCACTTCCTCGCGAGGGTGCAAGTCGCAGTCCGTTCGGGTCGGCACGGTCTCGCTGCTCTCCTTCTCTAGATACTGCGGCATTTTGCCGCGAATCGCGTCGCACGTGCCACAGGCTCCGTGGGTTCGCGCCACGAACCGGCTCAGCAGCGGGTACGCGCGTTGCACCCGGCGGTAACATGACCTGGCCACCGCGGCGAATTCTCGTCGGGACCGACTTCTCCGACGCCTCACGCGCCGCCTCGCGTGCGGCCGCTGGGCTCGCGCGCCGTACCGGGGCCGAGATCGATCTGGTCCACGCGATTCGCAAGGGACCCGAGCTCGTGACCGGGTACGAACCCCTCGATGCGCTGCTGCTCCGCACGCCCGACCCGGCGCAGGCGCGTGCACACGTCGAGAAACAGCTCGCCGAACTCGCCGCCGAACTCGCGCCGGTCGCGGTGACATCCCACGTCGTCCGGGGCGAACCCGCTGCCGAGATCCTTGCGCTGCGCGAGCGGCTCGGTCCCGATCTGGTCGCGCTCGGCTCGGTCGGGCTGCGCGGCTTGCGGCGCTTCGTGCTCGGTAGCGTCGCCGACCGGGCGCTCCGTCGACCCGGTTGCCCGCTCCTGCTCGTGCGGGAGGCGAATCCCGTCGGCGAGTTCAAGACGATCGTCGTCGCCCAGCAGTTCCCGGACCGGCCGACCCCTTGGCTCGAGCTCGCGCTCCGAATCGCGCACGCGGAGCGCTCCGAGCTGGTCGTGCTGCACGTGCTCCCGGCGAAGGGGTACGTCTCCGATTCCCATCACGTCGATCTGGAGCCACAGAAGGCGCCCGAGAAGCTCGAGCGGCTGGTGCAGAAGCTCGATGCGACCGTCCCGGTGAGGATCGACACGCGCAGAGGCGATGCAGCCCATCTGATTCCGAGCGTCACCGAAGAGCTCGGCGCGGATCTCCTGATCATGGGCGCGGAGCGCAATCGCGACGGTTGGCCGGGCCGCGTCACCGATCGCGTCGCGCGCGCGGGGCTTCCGGCTCTGCTCGTGGTCTGGCCCGAGGTCGAAGCGGAAGAGGAGTTCGCGGGCGACGGACCCGACGGCGGCTGAGTCGGCTTGGCAGCTCGCCATGGGACAACAAGTCGCAATCCGCACGGATAGAGCGCGGTCCGCACCCCTCACTGCAATGGCACATCTATTGCTGCGTTACTGACACAGATGTCAGCGCCGATGGCGCAGGAGGAACTCAATGTCCGATTTTCTAGCCGGCTACTCGATTCAGAACTGGCTCGAGTCCTGCCCCCAGGGATACCTGGAAGGGACGACGTTCGGTCACGCTTCCGCGGAAGCCGAGCCCACCGCGATCCTCGAGAGCACGATCCTGCGCGAAGCTGCGATCCGCGGCACCGTCCAGCTGGTCGTGGGCGAGCGCGCGGCCCTCGCCGCTTCCTCGGGCCTGGTCAACGCGGCCCCGGACGAGGCGAGCAAGCGCTTCCTCGCCACGCAGACGCTCGACGAGGCGCGCCACGTCGAGATCTTCACGCAGCGGCTCTTCGACCTCGGCGTGAAGAAGGCCGAGCTCGAAGACGTGATCAAGCGCCACGCCTCGCCACACCTGGTGACGTTCGCCGAGCGTCCTGCTCGAGAAGGTCGACAAGAAGGACTTCGTCGCGGGCGTGGTCGGTCAGAACATCGTGCTCGAGGGTCTCGCGTTCAGCGTCTTCGAGATGCAGCACGCGGTGAACAAGGAGATGAATCCGAAGTTCGCGCACACGCTCTCCGGCACGATCGCGGACGAGCGGCGCCACGTCGGCTTCGGCGAGAACCGGATCGGCTCGCTCCTGAAGGAGCAGCCGCACAAGAAGCCGGAGATCGAGAAGATGCAGAAGGACATGTCGTACCACATGCTCGCGACGTTCGCGGAGGCGTTCCGCCGAAACGACACCGCGGCCGAGGAAGAGCGCCGGCAACTCAACGCCGGAGCGACGGGCAAGGTCGAGTGGCAGGGTGCAGACCTCGCCAAGCTCGCGCCCGCCGAGATGGAGCAGCTGCTGGCCAACACGGTCCTGAAGGAGTTCAAGATCCGGCTCGGCCGGCTCGGCCTCGAGTACCAGACGCCGGCGGCGCCGTGAGTCGAGAAGTTCATTCGCTCGCGCCGGACGAGTTTCTCGACGAGGTCCACTCGTTCGAGTTCTGGTTCCACTCCGTCCAGGGGTATCTGGCCGATTCCGAATTCGGTCACCGGCCCGGTACGCCCGACGAGGAGCTGCCGACCGAACGGCGCGAGCGCTTGATCACGGTGCTCTGCAACTACTGCGTCGGCGAGACGGCCGCGCTCGACGGTGCGAGCGGGCTGATCGGATTCGCGCCGAACCGGCAGTCGAAGATCTTCCTGGCGACGCAGGTCGTGGACGAAGCCCGGCACCTCGAGGTGCTGATCCATCGGCTGAAGAAGCTCGGCGTGGAGGATCCCGAGCGGGAGATCCAGCTTCGAGCCACGCGCACGCTGCAGGTCTTCCGGCGTCGGCTGCTCGAGCTCGTCGCGAGCAAGGACTGGGAGGCCGCGATCTTCGCGCAGAACGTGATTCTCGAGGCGATGGAGTTCGCGGCCTTTCAGACGCACGCTCGCGATGCGGACCCGATCACGCGCGAGCTGCTCGAGGGCATCATCAAGGACGAGCGACGTCACATGGGATTTGGCGAGAACGATCTCGGTCGGCGTCTGTCCGCGCAACCCGCACGTCCGCGCACGACTTCTGGAGGTGAAGCGCGAGCTCGACCCGCTCGTCCTCGAGACGTTCGAAGAGATGCTCGCGGAGCTCGGGCATCCCTCGATCGGAGCGCCCCGAGCTGGGACAGAACTATCTGGCGACGGTCGAGCGATTGGGGTTCAAGTCGTGAACGACACCCTCATGCGGGAGGCCGCGTCCGAATCCGGGGCACCGCGCCAGCGGTTCATCCTCGAGGACACGGGCTTCGACGAGGTGCCCAAGAAGTACCGGCGCTTCTACCGGCGGCAGTCGGGGCCAGGCGACACCCTCGCACCCAACGAGGCGATCTGTCCGGTCTGCAAGGTGGTGATCCGCTCCACGCGCGAGCTGCGCGAAGGCGATCGCGTCTACTGCATGCCCTGCATGTCGCGCCTCGTCATCTTCCGCAGCCGACTCGGGTCACCTCGAGGCGCGCGTCGTCTACTAAATCGGCCGACAGTCCTCGCACTCGAGCGCCGATGCGAAGGTTGATGACGACGACTTCACCGTTGATCCGCCGACTTGGAAGCGGCTACTGCGCCTCCTGGAACGGCTTCTACCTGTACGACGAGGACCTTCAGCGCGTGCTCTCACGCGTCGCCGAGATCATGGAAGGCACAAATCCGGGCGAAAGCCGCGGCGAGGATCCCATCCGGGATCGTGCGGCGGCCGAGCCCGAGCTCACGACCGCCGACTAGATGCCCCGGCCATCCGAGCCGAAGTGCGCACCCGCGTCGCGATCCGAGCGTTAATTCGTCACCCTTCTCAGTCGCGTCGATTTCGATGCGGTGGGCCCCGGCACGGCGCCCGTTCCGCTATCGAAGGCGACTTCGAGGAGGACCGCGATGGGCAGTGTCGGCGACCTGATGACCCCGCGACCTACGACGATCGAGGCGGATGCCTCCGCGCTCGCCGCTTTGGATCTGATGATCGATTCCGGCATTCGCCACCTGCCGGTCGTCGATGGGAAGTCACGACTGGTCGGGATCGTGTCCGTGGACGACCTGCGCGCGGCGCTCCCGTTCTCGGTCAGCCTGCGACGGCCTCCGGGCCCCGACGAGCGTGAGAACAGCCGCGACCTCAGCGTCGCCGAGGTCATGACTCACGGGCCTCTCACCGCGACCTCGAAGACGAGCGTCGCGGAGGCAGCCGGGACGCTCGCGCGCTTCCGCATCGGTTGCCTGCCGGTCGTCGACGAGGAACGCCTGGTCGGAATCCTGTCTGAAACGGATGTGCTCCGGTCGATTGCCGGCGAAGCGCCGGCGACGCCTGCGCGTCCGCCGCAGAGCCCGCGCGTTCGCGATCTCGAGGTGCTCGTCAGCGAGCTTCGCGCGGAGCGAACACGCATTCTCGGGCGCCTCGGACGCACGCAGCAGATCGAGCTCGAGGCGACACGCGAGGAACGCGCCGTGGCCATGGACGAGGCCGACCGCGCGGCGCACGCGACCGCGCTCCGGATCGACGAGCCCCTCGCCGCGCTCTCGGCGCGGCGCCTCGAAGCGCTCGACCACGCGCTCTTCCGCGCGACGCAGGGCCGTCTCGGCGTCTGCGAGAAGTGTGGCAAACCCATTCCCGTCGCCCGGCTTCGCGCGCTTCCGGGCACGGCGATCTGCGTCAGCTGCGCGCGCGCCGCGAACTGACTCGACCACCCACGAGAAGGAGTGCGACCATGACACACCGGCAGGAACTGGAGGATCAGGTCGCGTGCGAGGATTGTGGAGCACAGATCTCTCGCAGCGGCGAGCGCGGATTCGCCTTCGGCGAGGAAGGGGTGCTCTGCTTCGCCTGCTCGGAACGGCGCGGCGGACGCTACGACGCCGACGAGGACCGCTGGACGGTCGCACCGTCGCTCGCGGGGCTGCCGATCTCCGACGACTCCAAGCGCTGACGCTCGCCGCATTCCTTCCGCTGCTCGTCGGAGCGGCGCGCGACGAGGCCGCCGCTTCGCTTCAGCCCGTACTCGGCGCACCTCGCGTCATCGAAACCGAAGCCGGCGACACGTTGCTCGACATCGCCGAGCGCAACGGACTCGGGTTTCGCCAGGTCGTCGACCTGAATCCCGAGGTCGACATCTGGGTGCCGGAGCCCGGCACGCGCGTGCGGCTTCCGACCGAGTACATCCTTCCGAACGCGCCGCGCACGGGACTCGTGATCAACCTGCCCGAGATGCGCCTCTACGATTTCAGCGTCGATCCCGAGCAGCCGATCGTCCTCGCCGTGGCGATCGGCGACGCCGAGGACCCGTCGCCGGTCGGCGAGTTCCGCATCGGGCGAAAACGCGTGAACCCGTACTGGAACGTGCCGGAGTCGATCCGCGCCGAGAACCCGGCGCTTCCCGCGGTCGTGCCGCCGGGACCGGACAATCCCCTCGGCGACCGCTGGCTCACGCTCGGGACGTCGAGCTACGGCATCCACGGCACGAACAACGTCTGGTCGATCGGGCGAATCTCGACGCACGGCTGCATTCGCCTGTACAACGCCGACATGCGCGCGCTCTTCGATCGAACCGACGTCGGTGCGCGCGTGAAGCTGATCTACCAGCCCGTGAAGCTCGGACAGCGCGACGGGGACCTCTACCTCGAGGCCTACCGTGACGAGTACGACGTCGCGCCGGACGCTCCCTCGGCGACGCTCGTCGAGCTGATCGTGCTCGACGCTCTGGGCGTCATCGACGGCCGCTCGATCGACCACGAGCAGGTACGCCGCGTGATCCACGAAGCGCGCGGCGAACCGGTGCGCATCGGAAGGCTCAGGCCGGCCGACTGACCGGACCGATCAGCGTCCGCTCTTCGTCATCGACTTGTTGAAGATCGCCTCGGTCTTCCTCGACGCTGCATTGGCGTCGTTGGCTGCGGCCTGTGCAGCAGCGGCGGCCTGCTTGGCGGCGGCTTCGGCGGCAGCGGCGCGCTGCTCGGCCGCAGCAATGCGGCTGTCCGTGCTCTTGGACAGGGCGTCGATCTTCGCGTCGAGTCGCTCGATGTCGCCGTTCGTCGCGCAGGCCGATAGACCCAAGGCCAGCGCTGCGAACCCCACGACGATTCCTCGATGTACTCTCATGTCGTCCTCCTGTGAAACCGAGCAGCAGGCCCGTGCAATCGGTGAGCCAGCGGCGCGGGGGCGTGAGACCTGCGGATTCCCGCGCGCTCATGTGTACACCGCGCACGGGCGCGAGGCAATCGGCCGCAAAGCCTTCGACGTGCCGAGACCAGGAGAGAGAGGATACTCGCAAGAGTGACAGCTATCGCCGACGCGGTGCGAGTCACGCTCGGCTGGGGTGAACATCGCCAAACGTGTCAATCTGTCGGATCGGGAGTCGAACCTCGGCGCACGGATGCGGCCCGAGGCCGCGCTCGAGAACACCGTCACCGTGGCGAGCGTTCCGGCTCGCCGAGGAAGCGCTCACCGAGATCGAGAGGTATCCGACCGGGTGGGGCCCGGGCACCTCGGAAAAGGACTTGAAGCAAAGGAGCAAGCGAGTTGAAGAGCAAGCAACCGAAGAAGAAGCTGGCTGGAAAGCGCGGGGGACGTCCGCAGCCTGCGCGTCGCGAAGCGCAGGGCGACACCTATCGAAAGAAGGTGAAGAAGGTCGAGACGAAGCTGCCCGACGTCACCGTCTGCCCGGACTGCAAGGCGATCTTCCGCGCCGGGCGCTGGCGTTGGGCGAGCGTCGCCCGGCCGACGGGCACGCGCCGTGAGCTCTGTCCCGCGTGTCAGCGGACGAAGGACGGGTTCCCGGCGGGTGAGGTCACGATCCGGGGAGAGTTCGCCACGATTCACCGCGACGAGATCCTCTCCACCATCCGCAATCTCGAGGCGAAGGAGAAATCCACGCGCCCGTTGAACCGGCTGATGGAGATCCGCGACGACGGCGACTCGGTCGTGATCACGACGACGGACGTGCACCTCGCTCACGCGATCGGTGTCGCGCTCTTCAACGCCTATCGCGGCGCGCTCCGCGCGCCGTGGGTCGAGAAGGGCGATCTACTGCGCGTCAACTGGGAGCGCTAGCCGGGCTCTACCGGCGAGCGGTCGTGTTCAGACGTCGAGCGTCACCCGCGCGCGAAATCCGCCCCGCTCGTCGGGTCTGACTTCGAGGCCGTAGGCGGTCACGGCCTTGACGTCGTTGGCGGCGACGTGGCGCGCGAGGTCGATCGGCTCGCCGACGACGGTCGCCTCGAGCCGGAGCTGCGGCTCCTCGCCCGACACGTTCACGCTTCGAGCCCGAAGCACCAGGTGCTCCGCGTCGAGCAGGTAGACGAGTTCGGAGAGGAATCGGCGAAGCAGCCAGTCGAGACGCGTGTCCTCGAGCTCGATTCGGCGTTCGACCCGATCGCAGACGGCCGCCGGCCGCTCGACCACCGCGGCGAGCAGCGCCTCGGAGGCGGCGGCGAACACGCCGCCCACCGTCGTACCGCGCGCTTCGAAGGTGAGGTCGCTGGTGACGCCGTCGACGAACTGAAACGGCTCGTCGTCGGTCACCCCTTCACGTTCCCGACCGGTGTGAGCCGTGCGACACGCCGCGAGAGGCCTGCGATCTCGGTCGCCTCGGCGACTTCATCGACGCTCTTGTAGGCGACGCCGGCCTCCTCGGCGAGGCCGCCGATCGACGCCGCGCGCACGACGATCCCACGCTCTCGCATCGCGCGCTGCAGCTCCGCCCCGCGCACCAGCTTGCGCGCACGCGTGCGGCTCATGGTGCGGCCGCTTCCGTGCGCCGTGCTGTGGAAGCTCGCGCTCCCCGTCTCTACCCCGGCGAGCAGGTAGGAACCCGTCTCCATGCTCCCGCCGATGATCACGGGCTGGCCGCTCGCGCGGTACGCGGCCGGCAATTCCGGATGTCCGGGCGGAAACGCGCGCGTGGCGCCCTTGCGGTGCACGAGCAATCGGCGCAGCCGGCCGCCGACGCGGTGCGTCTCGAGCTTCGCGGTGTTGTGCGCGACGTCGTACACGGTCCGGAGCCCGAGCGACTCGAGCGGTCGTTCGAACACGTCGGCGAGAACCTCGCGAATGCGGTGCAGGATCACCTGCCGATTCGCGAACGCCATGTTCGCAGCGCAACACATCGCGGCGTAATAAGCGCGTCCATCGTCGGAGTCGAACGGCGCGCACGCGAGCTCGGGATCGATCACTTCGAGGCCGTACTTCGTCGGCATCGAGCGGAGGAAGCGATCGAGATAATCGGTCGCCACCTGGTGTCCGAATCCGCGGCTGCCGCAGTGGAACATCAGCACCACCTGTCCGGGCTCACCGAGTCCGAAGGTCGTCGCAAGCTCACGGTCGAAGACGCCGTCGCTGCGCAGCAGCTGGACCTCGAGGTAGTGATTGCCCGAGCCGAGCGTGCCGAGCTGATCTCGACCGCGCGCGATCGCCTTCACCGAGACGGCTTCGGGATCGGCGCCGGAGAAGCAACCCGCGGCTTCGGTGAAGGCGAGATCCTCGGCGGTGCCGTATCCCTTCCGCACCGCCCAGCCGGCGCCCTCGCGCAGCACGTCCTCGAGCTCCGCACGCGTGAGCGAGACGAAGCCCGACGAGCCAACGCCCGCCGGGACGCGCGAAGCGAGCGCATTCACGAGTTGGACGAGCCTGGGCTCCACCTCGGCCCACGTGAGGTCCGTGCGCACCAGCCGCATGCCGCAGTTGATGTCGAAGCCGATGCCACCCGGCGAGATCACCCCGTGATCGGCATCCATCGCCGCGACACCGCCGATCGGAAAGCCGTATCCCCAGTGCGCGTCGGGCATGCAGAGACTCGAACCGACGATCCCGGGCAGCGTCGCGACGTTCGCGGCTTGCACGAAGACCTGGTCGTCCATCGCCTGGATGAGCTTCTCGGTGGCGAAGAGCCGCACCGGCACGCGCATGCCGTCGCGAAAGCCCTTCGGGAGCTCCCACTCCGCGGGTCCAACACGAGCGAGTGTCGCAGGGGCGCTCATCGCGTCGTTCCCGGGCGCGCCACCCGTGGGACCGGCTCGCCGAGAGCGAATTGCTTCGCGGCCTCTTCGACCGCCGAGCGCCAGCTCGCATCGTCGGTGCGGACACGCGTGCGCGCCTCGGCGGGCCACTCGTCCGGCGGCTCCCAACTGGCCGCGCTCGAGGCGTACAACTCGGGACCGGCGTCGGAAGGGTCCCTGCCCTCCGCGGCGCGCGAGGCGAGTCGAGCTCGAGCGACCGACTCGGGGCAGGTCGACTCCAAGAGGAATGGACGGAGCCCGCGATCGGAGGCCCAGGCGCGAAGCTCGGTGCGGAAGCCCGCACCCGCGTAGGTCGCGTCGAGGATCGCGACTCGGCCCGAGCCAACGACCACGGCGGCGCGCTCGAGCATTCCGGCGTAGGTCGCCTCGCTACGCTCCTGCGTGTAGATCTCGGAATGGCCGCGAGCGGTCACGGGCAGCTCCGCCTGCCGCTTGCGCACGCGGTCCGAGGCGATCACGACGCCGCCGGTCGCATCGGCAAGAGCCTGCGCGACGGTGCTCTTGCCCGTGCCGACGATCCCGGCCATCGCGACCACGCTGCCGATTCGCGGCTCGACCAGCGCACCTTCGGCGAGCGTCAGGTGGCGCTCGCCGCTCTCCTCCGCGCGCGCGCGCTGTTCCGCCGGAACGAGCGCATCGCGCGCGGCCAGACAGGCGACCTTGGCGCGCACGGCGGCGCGGTACGCGATGAAGAAGTCGACCACGCCATAGAGGTCGAAGTCGTCGCTCGCCTCCGCGTAGCGGCGCAGGAATCGCTCGGCCAGATCCCGCCGCCCCCGGTATTCGAGGTCCATCGCGAAGAACGCGACCTCCGAGGCCGCGTCGATCTGCCGGTAGTCGTCGCGGAACTCGAGGCAGTCGATCGCGAGCGGCGGGGCCTCGTCGCGCTCGAACCAGACATGAGCGAGGTGCAGGTCCCCGTGGCCGTCGACGATGCGACCCTCGACGCGCCTGCGCTCGAAGCGCTGCGCACGACTTCTCAGCAGGAAATCGGCGCGGGCACCGGCCTCAGCAGCGCGCGAGGCGAACGAGGCGCCGCGTCCGACCTCCGAGAACGATTCGCGCACGGGGGCGCCGACCCGCGCGAGCCACGCCGCCGGCGAGAACGGGGCCGGTGCACCAAGACCGTTCTCGGCGTGAAACCCCGCGATCCGAGTGGCGACCGCGTCGATGTGGTGTTCGCGGAGCGCGCCACGCTCGAGCATCGACAACGCGTCGCCGCCGTCGGGCAGGCGTCGCATCACGACGCAGTGTTCGGCCTCGCGACCATCGGGCCCCGGCGGAGCGAGATCCTCTCGGATCGCTCCGAGCCGGACGACCCCGGCGTCTCGCTCGATGGGCGCGACACCGAGATACACGTCCGCCGCCAGGCGGCGGTTCAACCGCACCTCGCGCAGCGAATCGGCATTTCGCAGCGCACGGGTCGAGAAGTCGACGAATCCGAACCGCACCGCCTTGTGCAGCTTGTAGACACGCTCCCCCGTCAGAAAGACGTGGGAGAGATGCGTCTGTATCTGCACGATGCCGCGCGCGCCGCTCGGGTCGTCGGGGTAGGCGTCTCGATTCGCCAGACGCGCAACCAGATCCGGTTCGAGCGGCTCCACGGGATCATCGTCGCATGTCATGAAGGCACCGAACCCGCAAGCTTCGTGCCGTCGGCGACACGCCCCTTGCAGTCCCTGCTGAAAGAGAACGAGCCTACCGTGCCTCGAGTCGGCGAGTCGAGCGCTGGATCGCCAAGCCGAGGACCGAAGGGAATCGACTCGTCGACGAACCCGACGACGATGCGCACTCGGTCAATCAGCCCCAACTGTGGCGGCGGTGCCTCGATCGGTGGCCGCTCACGCTCAGCGAGAGCAGATCGTCGTGCTGTGTCGCAAGGGCACGGAGCCGCGCTTCCGCGTCCGCTTTCCGTGCATCCGAAACCGCTTCCATGTGATCCCAGTGGATCTCGAGTTCCGGCACCGTGCACCTCCGCGACACAGCGAAACTGCCTCGACCGGATTCGGTGCAACTACCGTTCCCGACTCCCCGCTCGGTACGGAATCGCGACGGCGATCTTCAGAAGTCGGTCGGAGGGAAGGGCGAGGGCCTTGCCCATTCCGTTCGCGACGGCGGTTCGCTCCGGACTCCAGACGTTGCCCGTGCGCTCGCCGAGACGCGCGAGGGATTCGTCCGGGCGCGCGGTTTCGATGCGCAGTACGTGCGCCCGGATCTTCCCCCGGTCGGCCCCGTCGAGCGGCCGAAAGCTCCGCGTGGTGCGCTCGCAGAGCGGCGTGAAGCGAGCGAAGCGCGCCTCCGCCGCAATGCACTCGAGCCGGTAGATCCGTCCGTCATGCGCGATCCAGGTGAAGAGGCCTCCGATCTTCCCCTGCTCCGACGGCTGGCTGAGACGCACCTGGTAGCCGCCGAGCCCGCTGATCGAGACCGGACCGTGGCTCACGACCGGTACGTCCTGCTTGGCGAGGTCCTTCTGCGCGGCAGCACGCGGGTCACTTCCCTTGGCCGCGATGACGAGCTGGATCAAGGCGGACTGGTCCGGCGCGGCGGCGGCGACGGCGTTCGGCGAGTTCGAGGTTCTCCAGCCGGACGGAAAGCTGACCCGGAAGTTCAGCTCGGGTTGCCGGAAGAGCGTGTCCTCGAAGAGACCGCCGGCTGGATCTTCGTCGACCACGAGCCCGTCGAGCTTGGCGAGATACGCCGCTCGATCGCGCGCGATCGGCCGAGCCGGCGTGCGCGCGAGCCGTCGAGCGCGGGCCCAAGCGCTCTCGACACGTTCAGGCGTCGCCGGGTGCGTATCGAGAAAACCGGGACGGCGCGCGTGGCCGAGCTTCAAGGTGGTCTCGTGCTCGAGCGTGTTCAGGAATCTCGCCATCCCCGTGGGATCCCAGCCGGCGTTCGCCGCGAGAGCCTGGCCGATCTCGTCGGCCTGCCGTTCTTCGTCACGGCTGTGCGCGGCGAGGTAGCCCCCGCCCGCGATCTGGCTGAGCTGACCGACGCCCTGAGCCGCCTCGGCGCCGCCGACCACCGCGGCCGCGAGAGTGCCGAGCGCGGAAAGCATTCCGACCTGCTGTTGTCGAGTCTGTCTCTGCGCGTGGTGCCGCGCGGCGACGTGACCGATCTCGTGGCCGATCACGTTCGCGAGCTCATCCTCGGAATTCGAGATCGCGAGAAGCCCGCGTGACACGTAAATGTGTCCACCGGGCAGCGCGAACGCGTTCGCCTCCGCCATGTCGACGACGTTGAAGTCGTAGGCGAGGTCCTTGCGCGGCGAGAGCGCCGCGAGGCGCGAGCCGAGCGCGCGAACGTAGGCGACGAGCTCGGGATCTCTCACCAGCCCCATTTCGCGTTCGACCTGCTGTGCCGCGCTCCGCCCGACCGCGATCTCGCGCTCCGTCGTCAGCGGCGCGCACGCCACGACGAGACACGCGGCGAACCCGACCAGCGACGCCCGGAGCTTCACGACCGCCCTCACCCCGCGCCGGTCTTGCTCGCGAGGTACGCGACGAGCTGGCCCAGGGTCGCGAGCTTCCCGTAGTCGGCCTCGGGAATCTCGACGCCGGTGCGCTGGTGGACCGCGACGAGGAAGTTCAGGAAGTCCATCGAATCCAGATCGAGCTGATCGCGGATCTCGACGTCGTCTCGCAGCGCGCCGAGATCCGCCTCGGGCGCGATCTCTCCGAGCGCTTCGAGCGCGTGCGAACGCAGTTCTTCGCGCGTCACAGGGACTCCGGTTCCTGCAGGAGCCGCGCGATGGCCGCGAGGAATCGTCCTCCGCGATGACCGTCGCTCGCGCGGTGGTCGGCGGTCAGCGTGATCTCGACGACCGGTTTCACGCCGAGCAATCCGTGCTCGGCGAAGGGCTGGTCGGAAATCCGGCCGAATCCAACCAGCGCGACCTGTGGCGGCATGATCACTCCATACACGGTCTCGACGCCCTGATCGCCGAGGCTCGTGACGGTGATCGTACCGCCCGCGACGTCGGAGCTGCGCAGCTTTCCCGCGCGCGCTCGGGCGACCAGGCCGCGGAACTCCGCAAAGAGCTCGGGGACGCCGAGGCCGGGTACGTCGTGGAGCGCCGGCGCGAGGATGCCTCCCTGCCGCAGCGAGACGATCACTCCGACGTGCACGCCCTCGCCCGGAACGAAGGCTCCGTCGCGCCAGAAACCGTTCACCTCCGGAACCTCGAGCGCGGCCTTGCCCACGGCCTTGAGGAAGAGCGCGACCGGCAGCACGCGTTCCGCGAGCGACCGCGATGCGTTCTGCTCCGCGAGCCACGCGAGCGCACGAGACAGGTCGACACGCGTGGCCAGGTAGTACTGCGGGATCTCGCGGTGGGCGCGCTCCATCGCGGCGGCGATCGCGCTTCGCATCGTCGCCTGCTTGTCGGCGCGCGTCGCCGCGGAAGGAGGTCGGGGCGCCTTCGTGGCGGCGTCTGGCGCCGCCGCCTTCTCGACGTCCTCGCGTGAGATGGCTCCTTCGGGCCCCGTGCCGGCCACCGTGGAGAGATCCACGCCGAGATCCTCGGCGACTCGACGCGCGAGCGGCGAGGCATGGATTCGCGGACCCGCTCTTGGAGCGACACGTGTCGGTGTCGGAGAGACGGGCGCGGGTCGTCCGGCGGACTTTGCCGGTGACGACGCCGCGGGTGCCGGAGCTGGCCGGAGCGCTAGCGCCGGTGCGGGCGCCTCGGGCGTCTCGGACTCGCCCGTGCGAATGCGCGCGATCGCGGTTCCCACGGGCACGGTCTCGCCCTCGTTCACGAGCACGTCCTCGAGCCAGCCGGCGGTGAAGCTCTCGACCTCGATTTCAGCCTTGTCCGTGTCGACGAGCACGACGATCTCACCGCGCTCGATCCGGTCGCCCGGCCGCTTGTGCCAGTGCAGAATCGTGGCTCGGTCCATGTCCGCACCGAGCGATGGCATCCGGAAGTCAGGCACGGGAGCCCACCAGATCGCTCACCGCCGTGACGATCGCGTCGGGTTGCGGCAGCGCGAAGTCCTCGAGGTGCTTCGGGTACGGAATCGGCACCTCGGCGGTACAGACGCGACGGATCGGAGCGTCGAGCTCGTAGAAGGCGTGCTCCGCGACGCGCGCGGCGACCTCGGCCGAGAGGCTGCCGCTGCGCCAGCCTTCGTCGACGATCACGAGCCGGTGCGTTCGCGCGACCGTCTCGAGGATCGCCGTCTCGTCGAGCGGACGCAGCACGCGCAGATCGAGGACGTCCGCCTCGATGCCCTGCGCTGCGAGCGTTTCGGCTGCGGCGAGCGTCTTGTCGAGCGTTCCGCCGTAGCAGACCAGCGACACGTCGCCACCGCTCCGACGCAGTCGTGCGCGCTCGATCTCGACCGCGCCCGCGTCGGCTTCGAGCTCGCCTTCGATCGGATAGAGTCGCGCGTGCTCGAAGATCAACACCGGGTTCGGATCGGCGAGCGCGCTCGCGAGCATGCCGCGCGCGTCGTCGAGCGTGCCGGGAGTCAGCACCTTGAGTCCGGGGATGTGCGCATACCAGCCCTCGAGGCTGTGGGAGTGCTGCGCGGCGAGCTGTCGCCCCGCGCCCGTCGCCATCCGGATCACGAGCGGCACGCAGAACTGTCCGCCCGACATGTGCGAGAGCGTGGCCGCGGTGTTCAGGATCTGGTCGAGCGCGAGCAGCGAGAAGTTCACGGTCATGATCTCGACGATCGGCCGCATTCCGCCGAGCGCCGCACCGATGCCCGCACCGACGAACGCCGACTCGGAGAGCGGCGTGTCCCGGATCCGCTCGGGACCGAACTCGTCGAGCAATCCGCGGCTCACGGCGTACGCGCCCCCGTAGCGGCCGACGTCCTCGCCCATCAGGAACACGCGCGGGTCCTGCAGCAGCGCCTCGCGCAGCCCCTCGCGAAGCGCGTCGCGGTACGAGATCACGCGCGTCGTCGGGGCGGAGTCACTCATGGCGCCTCACCCTCGCAGTAGACGAAGCGCGAGAGATCCTCGACCGGCTCCCAGGTGCCCGCCTCGGCAAACTCGACCGCGCGCGAGACATCCGAGTCGGCCGCGTCCTCGAGACGCGCGAGCTCTGCGTCGTCGAGCAGGCCTTCCTCGCGGAGCCGCGACGTGAAGAGCGTGATCGGATCTCGCTTCTTCCACTCCTCGACCTCGCTCTTCTCGCGGTACAGCTGGGCGTCGAACATCGAGTGCGCGCGGAATCGGTACGCGCGCACCTCGAGGAAGAGCGGGCCGTCGGACCGCACGGCGAGCACGGCGCGGCGCGCGGCCTCCTCGACCGCGAGCACGTCCATGCCGTCCACCGACCAGGCCGGCAGCTCGTAGCTCGCGGCCTTCATGCACAGATTCGTCTCCGACTCGGAGCGCGCGAGCGCCGTGCCCATCGCGTACAGGTTGTTCTCGCAGACGAAGAGCACCGGAAGCTTCCAGAGCGCGGCGAGGTTCAGGGACTCGTGGAACTCGCCCTCCGCAATCGCGCCTTCGCCGAAGAAGCAGGCCGTGACCCGCGATCGATTCTGGAGCTTGTCGGCGAGCGCGAGCCCGACGGCGAGCGGAAGTCCGCCGCCGACGATCGCGTTCCCGCCGTAGAAGCGCGTGCGGGCATCGAAGATGTGCATCGAGCCACCGCGGCCGCCGCTCGCGCCCTCGCGCTTGCCGTACATCTCCGCCATCAACGCGCCCGCATCGATGCCGCGCGCGAGCGCGTGGCCGTGTTCGCGGTACGTGGCCACGATCGCGTCGTCGGGCAGGAGCGACTGCATCACACCGACGGCAATCGCCTCCTGTCCGACGTAGAGGTGGAGGAAGCCGCGGATCTTCTGCTGGCCGTAGAGCTCTGCGCACTTCTCTTCGAAGCGGCGAATCCGGATCATCAGGCCGAGCAACGCGTGAGCGTGATCGCGGTCCATGCTCAACCCCCCGATTCCAGCGTCGAAGTGTCGCCTTCGGGCAGCCCGAGCTCACGCGCCCGCAGGAGTCGGCGCATGATCTTCCCGCTGCGTGTCTTGGGTACCGCGTCGCGGAATTCGATCTCCTTCGGCGCGACCGCCGCACCCAGTCGCAAACGCGCGTGGCCGTGGATCTCCTTCAGCAACGCCGGGGAGGCCACGTGGCCGGTGCGCAGCACGACGAAGGCCTTGACGCTCTCGCCCGCCACCGGGTCGGGCTTGCCGATCACCGCAGCCTCGACCACCGCCGGGTGCTCCATCAGCGCGCTCTCCACCTCGAACGGGCCGATCAGGTGCCCGGCCGACTTGATCAGGTCGTCGGCGCGCCCGACGAACCAGTAGTAGCCGTCGCGATCGCGCCGCATCAGGTCGCCCGACAGGTACCAGCCGTCCGCGAAGCACTTGCGGTAGCGCTCCTCGTCGTGCAGATAGCCGCGAAACATCGACGGCCAGCCGACCCGCAGCGCGAGCTCGCCGGTGGTCTCCGGCTCGGGGATCACGTCGATGCCGCCGTCGGGCCGGCGCGCGACGATCGCCGCCTCGATGCCGGGCATCGGCCGTCCCATCGAACCCGGGCGAATCGTCTGGGAAGCGAAGTTCGCGATCATGATTCCGCCGGTCTCCGTCTGCCACCAGTTGTCGTGGATCGGAACGCCGAACGCCTGCTGCCCGAAGACGACCGCCTCGGGGTGGAGCGGCTCACCGACGCTGGCGACGAAACGAAGCCGGGAGAGATCGCGCCGCCGCGCGGGCTCGAGACCCGCGCGCATCAGCATGCGCAGAGCCGTCGGCGCCGTGTACCAGTTGGTGACGCGTTCGCGCTCGAGGATCTCGTACCAGCGCTCCGTGTCGAACTCCGCTTCGTCGATCACGCAGGTCACGCCGAGCGAGAGCGGTGCGACGATCCCGTATGAAGTCCCGGTGACCCAGCCTGGGTCGGCGGTACACCAAAAGATGTCATCTTCGTGAAGGTCGAGCGCGAGCCGAGCGGTCTCGCGGTGCGCGACCACGGCGCCGTGAACGTGCACGGCCCCCTTCGGAGCCCCCGTCGTGCCGCTGGTGAAGTGGAGCAGCGCGAGATCGTCCGGGCTCGTCGGGGGGATCTCGAAGGCAGGGCTCGCGGCCGCGAGGCGCTCGCCGAGATCATGCGTTCCCGGGCGAAGCGGTCCGCCGCTCGAGCGACCGAGGAGCAGCGCGTGCTCGAGCTTCGGCAGCGCGGTCCGCAGGGCCTCGACCTTGCGAGTGTAGAGCGCCTCGCTCGTGACCAGGACTCGAGCGTCTCCGCGCTCGAGGCGAGTGCGGATCGGCTCCGGTCCGAACGCGGAGAAGAGCGGACAGAAGACGCTGCCGTTCTTGAGCGTGCCGAGCGCCGCGATCCAGAGTTCGGGCACGCGGCCCGCGAGCGCGAACACGCGCTCGCCCTTCCCCACCCCGAGCTCGCGCAAGACGTTGGCGAAGCGGCTGGTCTGTTCCGAGAGCTCCGCGAACGAGACCTCGCGCGTGACGCCTTGCCTAGACAGGAAGCGCAGCGCCGTCCGCGCGGCGAGCGGACCGCGCGCGTGCCGATCCACCGCCTCGTGCGCGATGTTCAGTCCGCGACCGTCGGGCAGCCCCTCGAGCGCAAGCTCCGCGGTCGGCCATGAGAAGCTCGCGCAGGTCGCTTCATAGTCGTCGAGGTTCGGGCGCGTAACCCACCCGGTCCGCAGCTTCTCGATCGGCGCGATCGGCATCGTCCCCTCTCATTGGAGCAACGCGCGTGCCCGGTCAAGTGATCGGAGCGACGATGATCTGGGAGCATTCGACCCACCCCTGCGGCGACGAGGCGCAGGGAGCTCTCGGCGGCGACGCACCTGCGCGGCCCCCCCGACGCCACCGACATCGTCGAATTCGTGCTCCTCTGGGTGCGGATTGGCACCATGAACGCGGCGCTCCTCAGAGGCGAGTCAGGCTACGCGCCACGCGCAGGTCCCGAGCGGAGATCCAAATGACCCCGAATGAAGACACCGTCGAGCTTCGCGAAGGCATGGTCGCAACACAGATCGAAGCCCGAGGGGTCCGAGACGCTCGCGTGCTCCAAGCGATGCGCGAGGTGCCGCGTCACGAGTTCGTACCTGCTGAGCTCGCGGACTCCGCCCACGACGACCGCGCGCTTCCGATCGGCGCCGGCCAGACGATCTCCCAGCCCTACGTCGTCGCGCTGATGATCGAGGCGCTCGCGGTGCTTCCCGGGGATTGCGTGCTCGAAGTCGGCACCGGCTCGGGCTACGCAGCCGCGGTGCTGTCTCGACTCGCGGCCGAGGTCTACACGATCGAGCGACACGAGGAGCTCGGGAACCTAGCGCGCGAACGACTTCGGCGGCTCGGCTATTCGAACGTCCGGGTCCGGGTCGCGGACGGAACACGGGGCTGGCCGGAGGCCGCACCCTTCGATGCGATCCTGGTCTCGGCCGGGGGACCGCGCGTACCGCCGTCGCTCGAGGCGCAGCTCGCCAACGGCGGGCGGCTCGTGATTCCGGTCGGTTCGGGACGCGGGGGCCAACAGCTCTTGCGCTTCACGCGAACGGCGCCGGACCGTCTCGAGCGCGAGGATCTCGGCGACGTCCAGTTCGTGCCGCTCGTCGGCGCCGAAGGCTGGGCCGACGAGGGGCGCTAGAGGGACTCGAGTCCCTCCGGCTGAGTCACGAAGACCGGCTGCGAAGCTCGGCGCAGCACGCGCTCCGCGACGCTGCCGAGCAGCATGTGCGCGAGTCCCGTGCGCCCGCGGGTGCCCATCACGATCGCATCGGCCCCGACCTCTCCCGCGGCCTCGATCACGACGGCATCGGGCGCACCGTAGCGAATCTCGAGACGCGCATTCGTTCCCGCGAGCGATCCCCGCAGCCTCTCGAACTCCGTTCGCGCCCACTCCTCGGCACGCGGATCCTCGAGCGGTCGCTCAGGAGCGCCGGCCGAGAGCACGGGCGCAATCGCATGGATCAGCACGAGTTCCCCACCCGGCTCGAGCAGCGTGCGCGCGAGCCGGAGCGCGGTGAGGGCTGCCGGGGAGTAGTCCGTCGGGACGAGCAGCTTGCGAAGCGGGCCGGGCTTCGGCGATCCCGCGTGCACCGTCAACACCGGACACGGTGCCAGGCGCGCGGTGCGTTCGGCGACGCTGCCGAGGAGCACGTGCGTGAGCCCGGCTCGGCCCCGCGTTCCGATCGCGATCAGATCCGCCTTCGTTTCGGTCGCGAGCGCGCAGACGCCACTCGACGGATCCTCGTGCACCACCGTGCACCGGACACGAATCCCATCGCGCCCGAGGCGCGTTGCGAGTTCATCGAGAAGTCTTTCCGCCTGCTCGCGCGCGTTGCGCAGGTAGTCGGGCGGCACACCGAACGCGTGCGGCCCGGCGGCGAGCGGAACGACGAACACGGACGTCACGAGCTCCAGATCCGCGTCGAACCGTCGCGCCAGCGCAGCCGCCCACTCGAGCGCGCGCTCCGCGTGCTCGGAGAAATCCGTCGCGACGAGAACTCGCTTCATGTCGTGACTCCCTCGCTCGTGCGGAGAGAAGGTGGGAACGGACGCGCTCGGAGAGTGGGGGGGAGTGAGGTGGAGCGCGCCCGTCCGCACCTCACTTGATCGAGATCTGTTTCGGCTTGACCTCTTCCTTCTTCGGGACCTCGATCGCGAGGACCCCGTCCTTGAAGCTGGCCTTCAGCTCTTCCCCGACCGCGATCGGCGGCAGCGTGAACGAGCGGCTGAACGATCCGTAGGTCCGCTCGATCCAATGCTTCCGATCCTTCTTCTCCTCGCGTTCGCTCTTCTTCTCGCCGCGAATCGTGAGGACGTTCTCGTGTATCTCGACGGTGACGTCGTCCTTCTTCACGCCGGGTAGCTCGACGGTGATCGAGTAGGACTTCTCGTCCTCCGACACGTCCACCGCCGGCGCGAGGCGCTCGGGGTGCTGCGCCGGTGTGTTCCACGCTCGGAGGAAACGTTCCGGCGAGAAGAAATCCTCACCGAACGGACTCCACAGACCGACATCTCGCCTTGGACTTTCCTTCGCCATGATGACTCCTCGAAAAAAGGGTTCAATCGACTTCTAAGCTCGAACTCGACGAGAGCAAGTGGCCCGCCGATGAACTCGAGAGGGTCTCCGCTATGTTCCGGTCGATGGACGAGAAGGACCCGTACGTGTTGCTCGGCGTGGCGCGCACCGCGACGGAAGACGAGATCCGCAAGGCGTACCGGAAGCTCGCCCGGAAATACCACCCGGACGTGAATCCGAACGATCGGAAGGCGGAAGAGCGCTTCAAGGACATCTCGTTCGCCTACGAGGTGCTCTCCGACAAGGAAAAGCGCGCGCGCTACGACGAGTTCGGCACCCAGAGTTTCGCCCAGGGCTTCGATCCCGGTCAGGCACGCGAGTACGCCCGCTGGTCGCGCGGTGCGAGGCGAAGTCCGTTCCACGCGAGTTCCGCCGCCGACGTGGACGTCGACATCGAGGACCTGCTCGGCGGACTCTTCGGCGGTGCGCGACGACCACGCGGTCCGACTAGGGGCAACGATGCCGACGGAGAGATCGCGATCGACTTCCTCGACGCCGTGCGCGGCGGCGAGGTGCGCGTGCAGGTGACCGGGCGCGGGGCACTTCGCGTCAAGATCCCGCCCGGCGCGGACACCGGTACGCGAATTCGGCTCGCCGGTCAGGGGGATGCCGGCGTGCTCGGAGGGCCGCCCGGAGACCTCTTCCTGACGCTGCGCGTGCGTCCACACCCGATCTTCACCCGGAACGGCAGCGATCTCTCACTCGACCTGCCGGTGACGCTTCCCGAGCTGGTGCTCGGCGCATCGATCGAGGTACCGACGCCCGACGGCCCGGTGACGATGCGCGTCCCGGCAGGCTCCGGGAATGGCCGCGTGCTGCGGCTCCGCGCCAAGGGTGTGGCAAAGCTCGGTTCCGCCGATCGCGGAGACATCTACGTTCGATTGATCGCGGAGCTTCCCGATCCCGCGGATCCGCGGCTCGAGGCGATCGCGAAGGAACTCGAGCCGCTGTACGAAGGACGCGACGTGCGCGCCCGGCTGAAGGGAACCTCATGACCTACTACACGCGCAGGCAGGTCTTCGAGCTGCTCGAGGTCGATGAGGTCTTTCTGGTTTCGCTCGAACGCGAAGACATCGTACTCCGAGACGCGCCGCCCGAGGCCGAGGGCGAGTACTCCGAACGCATGCTCGAGCGAATCCGTGTCGCGCAGAACCTGGTTCGGGATCTCGAGGTGAACCTCCCCGGTGTCGCCGTGATCGTGCGGCTCCGCGAAGAGATGGTCGGCCTGCGACGACACATGGAGGACCTGCTCGGTCAGCTCGCGCAAAAGCCCCGCACCCGATAGCCGATACACGTCGGAGGAACATCACGCCTTCGAGGTGTCGAACGCTCCGCAATGCGGCCGCAGCCGAACGCGGCGTGAAGCTCGATCGCGCGGAAGATCTCTTCTCGGCGGTGCACGTGACCCTGTCGCGGTCACGGCCCCGCGTCTACCAGAATCGGCGTCGCCTGATCCCGATCTCGCGCGTCGACGACACCCTGCTTGTGGTCTCCTGCGACCCGGACGCGGATGTGCGCGAACTCGGGAATGCGCTCGACGCGACCCGCGTCGAGTTGCGGCTGATCACCCCGACGGACTTCCGGCGCCTGCAATGGGCGATCGATCTCGGTCCGCTTCCCTCCGCCCGCGGGAGGATGCGCGGCCGGCCGCACGGGACCGACCTGCTCGAGCACGACGTGCGCATGCAGCCCGAACACCTCTCGGGTGGCTCGATTCGCTCTTCGTGGACGCCGTCGGTGAGCGCGCGAGCGATCTCCACATCGAGCGCTACGGATCTCGAATTCGAGTCCGCCTGCGCGTGGACGGAGATCTGCACGACGTCGCGCCTACCGACGGCATCCCGATCAGTTCTTGATCAGCGTCGAGGATCCCATCGAATACGCGATCGAGGACGTCCAGCAGACGCAGGTGAACCCGGCCGTCGGCTTCGAGTTCGCGCAGGCGATGCGCTCCTTCGTCCGCCAGGATCCGGATGTGATTCTCGTCGGCGAGATTCGCGACCCCGAGACCGCGCTCGAGGCTCTGCGCGCATCGCAGACCGGCCACCTCGTCTTGTCCACCATCCACGCGAACGACGCGGTCGATGCGGTGCAGCGGTTCTTCGATCGCGGCCGAGCTGCTCGCGGTCTTCTCTCAGCGGCTCGCGAAACGGATCTGTGTCGCCTGTCGGGAGCCGAGCGAGGCCGATCCCGAGCTCCTGCACGAGGTCTTTCCGCTCGGTGTGCCGGCGGAATTCCGCTGCTACCGAGGGCGCGGCTGCGAGCGTTGCCGAGAACGCGGCAGCCATGGCCGAATGGCGCTCGGCGAGTTCATGCCCAGCTCGCGCGATCTGCGCCTCGCGATCTCGCGACACGCGCCTCTCGACGAGCTCCGCTCGATCGAACGCCGCGCGGGTCTCCTGTCCGTGCGCGAGAGCGCACTGGTCGCCGTGCAGGCGGGAACGATCGCCTTCGAGGAGCTGCCCTCGTTGTTCTCGCAGGAGCTGCTCGCGGGCTGAATCCGGCGCGGCTTGACTTCTTTCGTCGCCGGTACACAGTGAATTCGCAGATGAGCGCGCTGGACGACCGGCAGATCCGCCTCGCCTTCCTGGAGATCGGCGAAGAGGACATCGAGAACCTCCAGAGCCTCAAGCCCGTGCTCGAGAAGCACTCGGAAGGGTTCGTTTCCGCCTTCTACCGCCACCTGCTCTCGTTCGAGGAGACGCACCGGCTTCTCGCCGATCCCGAGGTCAAGAACCGGCTGCTGGTGGCTCAGCGCGAGTACCTGCTCTCGCTCGCGAGCCCGTCCTTCGACGACGCCTACTTCCAAGGGCGACGGGAGATCGGCATCACCCACATGCGCGTCGGACTCGAGCCGCGCTGGTATCTCGGTGCCTACGCCCTGTACCAACGTCTGCTCGTGCCCCTGATCTGGGAGCACCACCGGGGCAACTCGGCGTTGGCCGAGCGGATCGTGATCTCTCTTCACAAGCGGCTCATGCTCGACGCCCAGCTCGCCATGGAGTCGTACATCGAGCACCGCGAAGAGCGGCTCTCCTTTCTCAACTCCGAGCTGGCAGCGACCTCGCGCGATCTCGGCCGCCGCTACGATCGAGAGCAGGAACGCCTGCGCGAAGTATCGGCGCGCGCGCGGGCGGCGGAAGAGCTCGCATCGATCGCAACCATCGTCGCCGGGCTGGCGCACGAGATCGGAACGCCGATGGGCGTGATCCAAGGTCACGCCGAGCTGCTCGAGTCGTCGGTCAGCGACGATCGCGGCCTTCACCGGCTGCGCACGATACGGGAGCAGATCGAACGCATCTCCGACATCATGCAGACGCTGCTCAACATGGCTCGTCCGCACGAGAAGGAGCACGTTCCCGTCGATCTCTCGGGAATCATTCGAGGAACGGTCGCGTTCCTCTCGGAAAAGCTTCGCGTGCACGACATCACGACCACGCTCGACCTGCCGCCACGCGTCGCCTTGCGCGGCAATCACGACAAGCTGCAACAGCTCTTCATCAACCTCGTGATGAATTCAGTGGACGCGATGCCCGACGGCGGCAAGCTCGGGATCTCGATCGCGGCCGAGGGTGCGGAGACCATCGAGGTCCGGGTGCGCGACAACGGACACGGCATGCCGCCCGAGGTCATCGATCGCGTCTTCGAGCCCTTCTTCACCACCAAGCCCGCAGGACGCGGAAGTGGCCTCGGGCTGATCGTCGCGAAGGGGATCGTCTCGGACCACGGCGGAACGATCAGCGTCGAGAGCGCACCGGGGCGCGGCACCGAGTTCACGATCGTCTTTCCGCGCGGAGACGCTCAGTCCGAGGCGTCCTCGAAGTCCGGCGCATAGGCCGCGCGCAAGAGATCGCTCTCGGTGACGAGCCCGATCAGCTTGTCGATTTCGGTACCGGTCCCGACGACCGGCAGGAAGCCGATCTTGAGCCGGAGCATGCGGCGCGCGGCATCTCCGAGCGTGGTGCTCTCGGTCGCGGTGTAGGGCTCGCGGTGCATCACCTCGGCGATCGTGATGCCGCGGAGGTATTCCATGCGCTCCCCCGACTCACGCTCCTCGAGCCGGGCGATCGACGCGTGAAGGATGTCTCGGTGCGAGAGCACCCCGACCAGGCAGCCCTCTTCGACGACCGGAAGGTGCCGGATCCGAGCCAGCCGCATGATCCGATCGGCGTCGAGCAGGCTCTCCCCCGGTCCCACGCTGACGAAATGCCTTCGCACCAACGTGCCCACGGCATCCTCAGCTCGCCCGATCTGCTTTCGCCGCTTCACCGGAATCCCTCGCCCGCCCACCGCTGAATCAGGCGATGCCGTGCATTCCCCATGCCGCCGGATTCGCATGCGCTACGGATGCCGTGGATTCGCCAAGAACGTGTCAATTTGGCACGATGAGGCATTGGTGCGCATATCCGGCGTGCGGTCTGCCCGGATCGGCGGATTCGTCTGGCATGGCCTCTGCTACTTGGAGCAAGGATGGGAGAACCTCGGACGGTCCTGGTCGTCGATGACGAGCCGGCGATGCGAGAGATGCTGGTCTCACTCCTCGAGGAGGAGGGCATCCGAGCGCGCCCCGCGGGCAACGCGGATGAGGCACTCGAGGCCACGCGAGATACCGATTTCGACGCCGTCGTATCCGACATCCGCATGCCGGGCCGCGATGGGATCGCGCTGCTCGCCGAGCTGCGCCAAGAGCGCCCCGACACCCCGGTGATCCTGATGACGGCGTTCGGGAGCATCGACTCCGCCGTGGACGCGATGCGCAGCGGCGCCTTCGACTACATCACCAAGCCGTTCAAGCGGGGCGCGGTGCTCGCGTCTCTCGAGCGGGCGTTCGAGCGACGCGCCCTCGAACAGGAGAACCGCCGGCTTCGGCGGGCCCTCGACAAGACCTCCGCGTTCGGCGACCTGATCGGCGCGAGCCCCGCCATGCACGAGATCTTCGCCTTGATCCGGAAGATCTCGAGCAGCCGGTCGAACGTCCTGATCACGGGGGAGAGCGGTACCGGCAAGGAAGTGGTCGCGCGCACGATCCACTTCACCGGTGCGCGCGCCCAGGCGCCGTTCGTCCCGATCAACTGCACCGCGATGCCCGAGGGACTGCTCGAGAGCGAGCTCTTCGGCCACGTGCGCGGCGCCTTCACGGGCGCCCACGCGACCAAGCGCGGGCTCTTCGAGGAGGCCAACTCCGGCACGATCTTCCTCGACGAGATCGGCGACATGAGCCCCGCGTTGCAGAGCAAGCTGCTGCGCGTGCTCCAGGATCAGGAAATCCGGCCGGTCGGGGGCAACAAGGCCGTGCACGTCGATGTGCGCGTGATCGCGGCGACGAACAAGGACCTCAAGAAGGAGATCAGCGAGGGCCGCTTCCGCCAGGATCTCTTCTACCGCCTGAACGTGATCGCCATCCACATCCCTCCGCTCCGCGAGCGCCCGGAGGACATCGCGCCGCTGGCGTTGGCCTTCCTCGAGCGGCACGCCGCGAACCGGCGGGTCTCTCTATCGCGCCCCGCGCTCGAAGCCCTGAAGCATCAACCCTGGGAAGGCAACGCGCGAGAGCTCGAGAACGCCCTCGAGCGCGCCCTGCTGCTCGCCTCGGACGACGAGATCCAAGTCTCCGACCTGCCGTCGTTCGGCGACTCGCCGCGAGCCGACGGAGACTCGGATCGGCCGGAGCGCGGCCTGCTCGCGGCAGCCGTCGAGAAGCAGATGTCCCTCCGGGAGCTCTCGGATCTCTACACCCAGCGGGTTCTCGACCTGGTTCACGGCAACAAGGTGCGGGCAGCTCGCATACTCGGCATCAATCGGCGTACCCTGTACAGGCGCGGCGAAACACGACAGCGTGAGGCAGCGCGCAACGCCAGCAGGGAGACAAAATGATGCAGATCAAGACGATCCTCGTCCCGACCGACTTCTCGGAACACGCGGAGAAGGCGCTCGAGACGGCTGGAATCCTGTCCAAGCCGTTGGGGGCGACGATCCATCTGCTCCACGTCCTGCATCTGCCCGTGCAGGCCGTGACTCCCGAAATGGCCGTGGTGCCGGTCGGCTTCTGGCAGGATTTGCGAGCGCACGCCGAGCGAAAGCTCGACGAGTCCCGCAAAGCGATCGAGAAGCAGGGCGTGCGCTGCGCGACCGAGGTCGTCGAGGACATCCCCGGGTTCGCGATCGCGGCTGCCGCCAAGCGTGCGAACGCGGACCTGATCGTGATGGGAAGCCGGGGCTTGACGGGCATCAAGCACGCGATTCTCGGCTCGGTTGCGGAGCGCACCGTGCGCAGCGCTCCGTGTCCCGTGCTGACCGTGAAGCAGGACGACAGCGGCGCGCTCCGGCTGCGGACGATCGTCGTGCCGATGGATTTCTCGCCCGCGTCGCATCGCGCGCTCGACTTCGCCAAGGAGCTCGCCAAGGCGGCAGGACCGGCGCACCTGATCCTGGTGCACGCGTACTACGTCCCGATCGAGCTCGAGCAGTTCTTGATCCAGCAGGGCGATCCGGTCATGGAACGACTTTCGGAGAGCGTGACGAAGGACCTCGAGAAGATGCTCACCGGACTGCAGGACGCCGGGATCTCGTCGGAGTACGTGGCGAGCCGAGGCGCGCCGGAACGTCTGATCGTCGAGCTGGCCAAACAGAAGCACGCCGATTTGATCGTGATGGGCACGCACGGTCGCCGAGGGCTGACGCACCTGCTGCTCGGCAGCGTCGCCGAGCGGGTCGTACGCACCGCCGACTGCGCCGTCATGACGGTGCAGGAGAAGAAGGGCTGATTCAGCCGAACTTGCCGCGGATGTAGTCTTCGGTCGCCCGCACGCGCGGCTTCACGAAGAGTTCACCCGTCTCGCCGAACTCGATCACCCGGCCGAGGTACATGAAGGCCGTGTAGTCGGAGACGCGCGCGGCCTGTTGCATGTTGTGAGTCACGATCACGATCGTGTAGCGCTCGGAGAGCTCGCGCATCAGCTCTTCGATCTTCTGTGTGGCGATCGGGTCGAGCGCGGAGCACGGCTCGTCGAGCAGGATCACCTCGGGCTCGACCGCGATCGCGCGCGCGATGCAGAGCCGCTGCTGTTGTCCGCCCGAGAGGCCGAGCGCGCTCTCGCGCAGCCGGTCCTTCACCTCGTCCCAGAGGCCCGCTCCCACGAGGCTCCGCTCGACGATCTCGTCGAGTCCCGCGCGCGAGCCGAGCCCGTGGATGCGACAGCCGTAGGCGACGTTCTCGTAGATCGATTTCGGGAACGGATTGGACTTCTGGAACACCATGCCGATCCGGCGCCGCAGCGCGAAGACGTCCACTTCCGGATCGAAGATGCTGCTCCCGTGAAAGAGCAGCTGCCCTTCCACGCGCGCCCCATCGATCAGGTCGTGCATGCGGTTGATGCAGCGCAGCAGCGTGGACTTCCCGCATCCCGACGGGCCGATCAGGGCGGTGATCTCGCGCTCGGGAACGTCGAGGCTGACGTCCTTCAGAGCCTGCGACGCGCCGTACCAGAACGAGAGCTCCTCTCGCGCTCAGGATCGGCTTCTCGATCACCGGTGCCGTCGTCACATCGCGCTCCCGGCGTACTTCCGCCGCAGGTGATTGCGAATCAGGATCGCCGTCAGGTTGGTCGAGAGGACGACGAGGATCAAGAGCAACGCGGTCGCGAAGACCAACGGGCGGACGGCTTCGATGTTCGGACTCTGAAAGCCGACGTCGTAGATGTGGAAGCCGAGGTGCATGAATTTGCGCTCGAGGTGAAGGAACGGGAACTCGAGGTCGAGCGGCAGGCTCGGAGCGAGCTTGACCATTCCGACGATCATGAGCGGCGCGACTTCTCCTGCCGCGCGCGCCATCGCGAGGATCAAGCCCGTCAGCACACCGGGCAGCGCGGCCGGCAATACGACACGCCAGAGTGTCTCGAGCTTGGTCGCGCCGAGCGCGAGAGATCCCTCCCGGACCACGCGCGGTACGGCCGCAAGACCTTCCTCGGTCGCGACGACGACGACCGGGACCGTGAGGAGCGCGAGCGTCAGGCTCGCCCACAAGATCCCTCCGGTGCCAAACGTCGGCGTCGGCAGTCGATCGGAGAAGAAGAGCGCGTCGAGCGAGCCGCCCACCATGTACACGAAGAAGCCGAGTCCGAAGACGCCGAAGACGATCGACGGTACGCCGGCCAGGCTGTTCACCGCGATCCGCACGCAGCGAACGACCAGACCCTGGTGCGCGTATTCTCGCAGGTACAGCGCCGTGAGCACGCCGAACGGTGCGACGGCCAGACTCGTGAGCAGCACCATCAACACCGTGCCGAAGATCGCGGGGAAGATTCCCCCCTCCGTGTTGGATTCGCGCGGCTCGCCGGCGAGGAATTCCCAGAGCCGCGATGCGTAGAGCGCGAGCTTGCCGCTCGTGCCCAGTGCGTTCGCACGCACTGCCCGAACGACGTGAGCGAGCGGAATCGAGGCTTCGCGTCCGTCGCTGGTGCGCATCACGAGTCGATCCGAGAGCAACGCCGTCTCGCGCTCCACGAGCTGGTTCGCCGATTCCTCGTAGCGGGCTTGCAGGCCCGTGACGTCGCGGTCCTCGCGGCGCAGTCGCTCGATCTCGCGGTTCAGCCCGCGGATCTCGGCGCGAAGCGTGTCGACGTTCTCGTCGCGCTCGTCGCGCTTCGCGCGAAGGCGTCGCGGAAGCTCGGCCCAGACCGAGTCGGCGCCCTCGACGAGCGTCTGCTCGCCGTGCCGGATCGCGATCGGAAAGCCGTGAAAGTGGCCCCACGAATCGCGCTCGAGGACGGCAGCGTCGCGCGGCCAGGTCTCGGCTTCGACGTCGGACAGGTCGATCCAGCGGAAGTCCGCGCCGCCGAGGTCGCGATTGCCGACCGCGACTCGAATCCGCTCGCGCGGCTGGCCCAAGGCATCGCGATCGATCTCGCGACCGACGATCTCGCCGAGCAGCGTCGTTCCGTCGCGAAGCGAGAGCGAGGCGAGGTCGGCCTGCCAGAAATGACCGAGCCCGTTCACGGCGACGAGCGCAAGCAGGCCGACGACGAGAAGCAGGTTCGAAGCCAACGCCCCCGCCGTGAGCGCGATCATCGCGTCCCCGCCCGCGCCTCGTCGAAATCCGAAGGCCACGCGTCAGCTCCCCGTGTAGCGCCGCCGCAAGCTCTCGCGCACGAGGTCGGCTGCGGTGTTGATGACGAACGTGACCGCGAACAAGAACAACGCGGAGAGGAAGAGCACGCGGTACAGGGTTGCACCGTGGGGCGCCTCCGGGATCTCGACCGCGATGTTCGCGGAGAGCGAGCGGAAGCCGTCGAAGGGGCTCCAGCCCAGGAGCGGTGTGTTCCCGGTCGCCATGAGCACGATCATGGTTTCACCGACGGCGCGGCCGAAGCCGATCATCACCGCGGCGAAGAGGCCGGGGCTCGCCGCTGGAAGGACGATGCGCGCGAGTGTCTGCCAGCGCGTGGCACCGAGCGCGAGCGAAGCCGCGGCGAGGGACTTCGGCACGTTCGAGAGCGACTCCTCCGAGATCGCGAAGATGATCGGGATGACGGCGAAGGCCATCGCGATTCCCGCCACGACGGCGTTGCGCTGGTCGTACGCGAGGCCGGTGGTCGCGTGCAGCCAGGCGGCGAAGTCGCCGTCGAATATCCATCTCTCGACGTTCGCCGAGAGCGAGAGCGACACCACCGCACCGAGCGCGAGCAGTGCGGCCGCGAGCGCCACCTCGGTGCCGGCCGGCAGCCGGGCGCGGAGCCGAGGCGGAAGTGCGCGGAACATCCCACCCGCGGCCAGCGCCAGCGCGGGCGCTGCGACGAGCAGCAGGAGCAGCCCCGGGAGCTGGCTCTCGAGCCGCGGCGCGAGCCAGAGCCCGGCCAGGAATCCCAGCACGACACTCGGCAGTGACGCCATGATCTCGACCGTCGGCTTCACCCAGCGTTGCAGGCGCGCGTCCATCAGCTGCGATGTGTACAGCGCGCCGAGAATCGCGAGGGGAATCGCGAAGAAGAGCGCGTAGAAGGCGCCCTTCAACGTGCCGATCGCGAGCGGCGTGAGCGAGAGCTTCGACTCGAACTCCTCCGAGCCACCCGTCGATTGCCAGACCCAGGTCGGCTCGAGGTAGTCCTCGTACCAGATCGGCGCCGCCAGAGCGGCGAACGACACTTCGGGGTGTGGATTTCGAACCGAGAACGCGCTCACGCCCGACGCGTCCGCGACGTACAGCGCATCGCCTCGCGGCGCGAGGATCGCATCGAAGACCGAACCCCGGAGCGCCGAGCCACGCCAGAGCGTGCGCTCGGACGTCGAGTGGTACAGACCGAGCGAACCATCCTCCGAGAGCGCTGCGAACGTGCGCTTCCGCCACGACGGTGCGATCGCGCGGATCGCCTCCCCCTGCGACTCGATGACGTGCGCGCGCACGAGCTCGGAGTGCGCGCGCCCCGTCCGCACTCGAAACCAGATCGAGAGGCTCCCGTCTTCGTGTCCCACGACGACGCTCCGTCCGCCCACGAGCAGGGAGAGCGCGGTGATCGGCGCACCGGTCTGCGAGACGCGCGGCTTGCGGATTCCTTCCGCGGGGAGCTCCCACCAGTAGAGCGCGCCGTTCGGGTCGGACCCGTACAGCTGACGTTGGTCGGAATCGATCGCCAACCGAGTGACACCTTGCGGTGACGGAATGCGCGAACGAGACGAGCGCTCGTCGCGCTCCCCGGTGAAATCGTTCACGCGGACCGAGCGGCGTTCGACGACGAGCGTGTCGTCGGAGAGGATCGCCGCGACCGTGGCCCCGGTCGAGCTCGCGCGAGCGGAGAACGCGACCACGCGCGCCGCGCCCGGCTCGAGCGCGAACTCCTCCGGGGTGCCGAGCTCGGCACTCACCGTGCGCTCGCCTCCTTCACCGTACGCCACGCGCCAGTCGAGCGGTACGACGACGAGGCGTCCATCGACGGTCAGCGCGCTGAAGCTCGACTCGCCAGGCGCGTCCCCAATGGCCACGATCTCGCCCGCAAGCGGCGGTGCAAGCGTCTCGACGAGCGACCCGGTCGAAACATCGAGAACGGAGACCCGGGCATCCCGCGAGACGCTCGCGAGGCGGGCGAGGGACGGTTCGACGAGCAGAACGCGCGACTCGTCGGAAGCCGCTTCGAACAGACGCGGCTCCGATACCGTTGCGCCGTGCAGGAGCGGTGCGACTTCGAGCACGAGGAACCCGACGATCCCGACCAGCGAGAGAACGACGGCGACACCGGAGGCGCGCACGAGCGCCGTCGCGAGACGGTCGCGAAGCAGGCGCCCCCTCGCCGTCGACGCCGGGAACGCCGACGGACGTTCCCGCGTTTCGGCAGGTGGCTCGAGTCTCGAATCCGGCTGCATCGCTAGCGAAGCTTCCCGATCTCTTGCTCGACCACCCCGGCCTTGAGCGGCAGATAGCCGTCCTTCAGCACGATCTCCTGGCCGTCGCGCGAGAGCACGAAGCGCAGGAACTGCTCCGTCAGCGGGTCGAGCGGCTTGCCGGGCGCGCGGTTCACGTACACGTACAGGAAGCGGGCGAGCGGGTACTTGCCCGCGTAGACCTCTGCGGGATCGGTGGTTGCGTATCCGCTCTTCGCGTCGCGCGCGAGCGAGAGCGCCTTCACGCCCGATGTCTTGTAGCCAAGCCCGCTGTAGCCGATGCCGAGCTTGTCCTCGGTCACGCCCTGGACGACCGAGGCGGAGCCCGGTTGCTCCTTCACCGTGTCACGGAAGTCCCCGCCGCAGAGGGCGACTTCCTTGAAGTAGCCGTAGGTGCCGGACGCCGAGTTGCGTCCGTAGAGCCGGATCGGCTGCGTCGAGAGCCGACCCGAATCCCCGACCGCACCCCAGGTGTCGAGCGCCGTCGGCTCACCGCAGCGGCGCGACTTCGAGAAGATCGCGTCGACCTGTGGCAGCGTCAGTTTCTCGAGCGGATTGTCCTTGGCGACGTAGACCGCGAGCGCGTCGACGGCGACACGGATCTGCGTGGGTGGGTAACCGAACTTCTTCTCGAAGGCGTCGAGCTCGTCGGCCTTCATGGCGCGGCTCATCGGCCCGAGCTGCGCCGTGGCTTCGATCAGAGCCGGCGGTGCCGTCGACGAGCCCTTCCCTTCGACCTGCACCCGAACGCTCGGATACGCGGCGTGGAAGGCCTCGGCCCAGAACGTCATCAGGTTGTTCAGGGTGTCGGATCCGATCGAGCTCAGGTTTCCCGCGACCCCACTCACCCGGACATAGGGCTGCACGGCCGGATCGACGGCGAGTTGCGACGCGCGCGCCTGGAGCGGCCCACCCGAAAGGGCCGCCGCCAACGCGAGCGTGATGGCGATTCGAGACATCTTCGTCCTCTCCTCTTTGGTCTTCTACCCGAGGATGGCTGCAGCGGGTGTCGGGGCCGGGGCGGGCGCTTGAAGATCTGGTGACGAATTCTTTCCCCGAATCGCTACCGCGCCGTCACGGATTCGACACGCCGTCCGGGCGCGGTCGGGCTATCCTGCCTCGGTGACTGGGAAGAACCCGAGCAAGTCCGAATCCACGATCGATGGCCTGCGCGAACTGGTCCTGCGCATGGGCGCGCTCGCGGAGGCGATCCTCGCGAAGGCTCTACACGCGGTGGTCGAGCGCGACCGTGCGCTCGGCGAGGAGGTTCAACGCGACGACCTCGAGATCGACCAGCTCGACGTCGCGATCGACGACGCGATCCTGCGCGCCCTCGCCCTGCAGGCGCCGGTGGCCGAGGACCTTCGCCAGGTCATCGCGATCAAGACCATGGCGACGGATCTCGAGCGCATCGGCGACATCGCGCGCAACATCGCCAAGAGCGGCATGCGGCTCGCCGAACGGCCCCGAACCCCGCTTCCCGCGCGACTCGAGCCGCTGCAGAACGAAGCCACGCGATTGCTCCGCGCCGCGCTCGACAGCTTTCAGACGCTCGACGCCGAGGCCGCGCGCAGGGTGATCGCGGGCGACGATCGCGTCGACGAGCTTCAAGACGCCCTCGTCCGCCAGCTGATCGACGGACTCGAGGGCGATCCGTCGAGCGCTTCGCAGGCGGTGGACGTGATCTTCATCGCCGAGAGCCTCGAGCGCGTCGGAGATCACGCGACCAACGTCGCCGAGGACGTGATTCTCGCGGTCGAAGCGCGAAACGTGAAACACGCGGCCAAGTTCGCCAGGCACGGGAGCGGGACGTGAGTGCCCGCGTCCTGGCCGTGGACGACGAGCCGGATCTGCTCGAGCTCGTCCGGGTCGGACTCAGCCAGGCCGGCTACGTCGTCGAGACCGCGCGCAACGGCACGGAGGCTCTGGCGGCGCTCCGGCGCGCGCCGCCGGACCTGGTCGTGCTCGACGTCATGCTCCCCGATCTCTCCGGCACGGAGCTCTGCGCACGGATCCGAGCCGACCAGAGGTTGGCGTCGGTGCCCGTCATCATGCTCACCGCGAAGTCCGAGGAGATCGACCGCGTGGTCGGTCTCGAGGTCGGCGCGGACGACTACGTGACCAAGCCCTTCAGCCCGCGCGAGCTCGCGCTGCGTGTGCGAGCGGTCTTGCGACGGCGGGCGCCAGCGGGCGAGCGCTTGCGCGTGCTCGAGCACGCTTCGCTCCGCGTCGATCCCGAAGCCCACCGCGTGAGCGTCGCGGGAAGCGAGGTCGTGCTGACCGCCAAGGAGTTCCAGCTCCTGCTCGCGCTGATGACGCGCCCGGGAAGGGTGATGACCCGCGAGCGCCTGCTCGACGAGGTCTGGGGCTCCGACATCACGGTCACCTCGCGCACGATCGACACGCACCTGAAGCGACTTCGCGAGAAGCTCGGCGAGGCCGGCTCGTTGGTCGAAACCGTGCGCGGTGTCGGCTACCGCTTCACGGAGTAGAGTCACTCGGAGAACGCGGAGAGCGATGCCCCGGATCCAGCGCAGGCTGATGATCGCGCTGTCGGCCCTGGCGGTCGCGGCCTGGGTCGTCGCCGGCGCGTGGGTCGATCGCGCCGCACGCGAGCGGGAGATCGCGGAGATCGAATCGTGGCTGGGATCGGGCGCCCGCTCGATCGTGGAGCTCGCGCGTGATCTGCCCTTCGATGCCGCGCACCGGACGGAGCTCACGGATCTGGTGAGCCGCGCGGCTGCGGCGGTCGGCGTGCGGGTCACGCTGATCGCGCCCGACGGCTTCGTGGTCGCGGACTCGGAGGTCGCGCTCGAAGACCTCGGAACCGTCGCGAACCACGCGGACCGGCCGGAAGTCGAAGCCGCGCTGCGGGGTCGGACGGGCTCGAACCGGCGCCGCAGCGCCACCGTCGGCGGATCGTTCCTCTACGTCGCCGTGCCGCGAGCCCCCCCGTCGCCACCGGGTGTCGTGCGCGTCGCCACCGATCTCTCGTCGGTCGATTCCGCACTGGCCGGGCTTCGCTCTGCGCTCGTCACCGGGGGCGCGATCGCGCTGGCCGGAACGCTCGCGCTCTCGTTCTTCTTCTCGCGCGCGCTGCTCCGCCCGCTCTGGGCCTTCCACTCGGCGCTCTCGCGGCTGTCTTCCGGGGATCTCGGCGCGCGGGTGCGCTGGCGTTCGAAGGACGAGCTCGGCGAGCTGTCGAGTTCCCTCGACCGGATGGCGGAGGACCTCGAGCGGACCCAATCCGAGATCGTGGACGAGCGCGATCGCCTCGCGGCCGTCCTGCGCGTGATGGTCGAGGGAGTACTCGTCGTCGACGGCGACGACCACATCGTGCTCGCGAACCCGCGGCTGCGCGCGCTGCTCGGGATCCGCGTCGAGGTCGAAGGGCTGCGGCCGATGGCCGCGCTGCGCAACGCCGCGATCGACGACACCATCCGGGCCGCGCTCGAAGGGGATCAGCCGATCCACCGCGAGATCACGCTCGAAGCTCCGGAGCGGCGCGTGCTCGCGGTGCACGCGGCGAGCTTCGCGATCGGCGACGCGAGGCACGCGGTGGCCGTCTTTCACGACATGACGGAAGTCCGGCGGCTCGAGAACATCCGCCGCGATTTCGTCGCGAACGCGTCCCACGAGATCAAGACGCCACTCACGGCGATCCACGGCTTCGCCGAGATGCTGCTCGGGGGCGGTTTGCCCGCAGACGACGCTCGCAGCTACCTCGAGATCATCCTGCGCCACAGCGAACGCCTGGCCAACCTGGTCGAAGACCTGCTCGAGCTCTCGCGACTCGAGAGCGGAAAGTTCACCCTCGAGCCCGAATCGCTCGACGTGGAGAGCCTCGTCGCGAAGCTGTGTCGCGAGTTCGAGCCGCGCCTGCGGGAGAGAGGGATCACCGTGCACATCCGCGCGGACGGAGCTCCGCGGGCCTTCGCCGATCCCCGGGCCGTCGAGCAGATCCTCCAGAACCTGCTCGACAACGCGCTGAAGTATTCCGAGCCGAATCGGTCGATCGACGTCCGCATCGGCGCGCAAGGCGCGGCCGTGCGCGTGGAGGTCGCGGACGAGGGCATCGGCATTTCCGAAGCCGATCGCGTGCGGATCTTCGAACGCTTCTACCGCGTCGATCGCGCGCGCTCGCGTGAGCAAGGTGGCACGGGACTGGGGCTCTCGATCGTGAAGCATCTCGTGCAGGCCTCGGGCGGAGAGCTGTCGCTGGAGAGCACGCCCGGCGTCGGATCGGTCTTCGGTTTCACGCTGCCGGCGAACTTCACACGCTCGTGACGCCGCCGCCCTGAAATCGCGAAAATCGCCATCTAGACTGCGCGCGGCTTTCATTCAAAGGGAGTAACTCGTGAAGACACTGGTCTGGATCCTCGTCGCCACGCTCGGAATCACCATCCCGACGATCGCCGCCGCCGACGAGACGAACGCGGTCGAGGACATCGTCAACGTCTTGCAGCAGAAGGGTCTGATCGACGAGGCGACGGGCGACGAGATCCTCGCCAAGCAGGAGCGCGCCGATGCCAAGCGCGCCGCATCGACGCCCGCCGTGTCCAGCGGCTCGTCGCTGACCGACGGCCTCGTCTGGAACGGCGACTTCCGGCTTCGCGACGAGCAGTTCTGGTACGGGCGCGCGTTCAGCGGCACCGCCCACGACAACAACCGCTTCCGGTATCGGGCGCGATTGGGATTCACGAAACAGGTGAACCCCTGGGCGCTCGTCGGACTTCGGCTCGCCTCCGGTACCGGCGACTACCGCAGCACCAACGTGAGCTTCGGAGAGCAGTCGAACTGGGCTCCGTACGGCGTGTACATCGATCGCGCCTATGGCCAATTCACGCTGCCCGACCCCGGCGGGATCGGCCTCTCGACCACGGTCCTCGCCGGGCGGATCGCGAACCCGTTCGTGTGGAAGAACTCGCTCGACAAGGTCGTCTGGGACGAGGACATCAGTCCGACCGGACTCGCGCTCACGAGTTCGATCTCGCCGCTCGAAGGCACGAAGCTCTTCGCGACGGTCGGCTACTTCGTCGAGCTGACACAGAGCTGTTGCACCGACACGAAGGTCTGGGGCTTCCAGCTCGGCGGATCGACCGCCCTCGCCGACAAGCTCGTCGCGGGAGCGCGTGCGAGCTTCTACGACTGGGACAACGTCAGCGCCGACCCGAACTTCGCCAGCAACAACCAGAAGTTCGGAAATCTCCCCACCGCATTCGACGCCGACGCGCGGATCGGCGAGAGCACGGTCTTCGTGAGCTGGAGCGGAATCGAGGGCTGGCCCGCGGTCGTATTCGGAACGGTCGCGTACAACTTCACCGCCGACTCGGGTTTCGTGAACGGAGCGCGCGTTGGACCCGACCAGACGGCCTACGCGTACGGAATCGAGATCGGAGACGCGAAGACCTTCTTCCTGCTCGGCATCGAGTACAGCCACATTCCGGCCAACGCGGTGCTCGGTCTGTACACCGACAGCGACATGTTCGACGGCTACACCAATCGCGAGGGAATCGGCGTCTACCTCGCGCGGCAGCTGGCTTCGAACACCGAGTTCAAGCTCTCGCTCTGGGACGGCGAGCCGATCAAGACCACGGCGAGCGGCAGCGGCGACGGACCGTACAACACCTCCGCCAACGAGTCGGCCAACCAGAAGGCCAACCGCAGGCGTTTGCAGGCCGACGTGAACTTCAAGTTCTAGCGGAGAGCGGCAGGAATACGCTGAAGACGGTGCCCTGTCCGGGCGCGGAGCGCGCACGGATCTCGCCTCCGTGTCGCTTCACGATCTCGTACGAGATCGCGAGGCCGAGGCCCGTCCCCTGCCCCACGGGCTTGGTCGTGAAGAACGGATCGAAGACGCGTCCGAGGGCATCGGCTTCGATCCCGCAGCCGTCGTCCTCGACGTCGATGCGCGCTTTGCCCGCCGAGGACGACGTCGAGAGCCGAATGGTCCCGGTCTCGCCGATCGCGTCGGCGGCGTTCAGAACCAGATTCAGGAAGACCTGCTCGAGCTCGCGCGGCGCGCAGTCGATCGCCGGAACGGACCCGAAGCTCCGCTCGATCTGAACACGCGCGGGCAGACGCGGGCCCGCCATGCGCGCGACCGTCTCGAGCATCGGGTGCAGGTCCGCGCGCTCGCGATCACCGCTTCCGCCGTGCGAGAAGCGCCGGATCTGATCGACGATCGAGAGGATCCGGTCGATGCCCTCGAGGGACTCGTCGATCAGATCGCGGCCGTCGGAGATCGAGATCTGCGCCTCGCCGCTCTGCTCGGAGCCGTGCTTCTCGACGTAATCCGTCACGTCCTGCCAGTACTCGCGAAGCATCAGGATGTTGCTGCGCACGTAGGACGCCGGGTTGTTGACCTCGTGCGCCACGCCCGCGGCGAGCTGACCGACGGCGGCCATCCGGCCCGAGAGCACGAGACGGTTCTGCAGGGCTTCGACCTCGCGCAGATCGCGCAGGATCACGGCGAGACCCCCATCCGCCCCGCGGCCGTCGCGCAGAAGAGATGCCGTCACCGACACGGGAATTCGTTCTCCGTCGAGGCCGATCAGCTGGCCGCGCTGATCGCGAAGCTCTCGTGGGGGGTCGAGCCGGGGCGCGGGAAGGATCTCGTTCACGTGCCGGCCCTCGAGCTGCTCGCGTGTCCGGCCGAGGATCCGCGCGAGGCCGGTGTTCGAGGACCGCACCCGGCCGTCCATGCGCAAGAGCAGAAGCCCCTCGCTCATCGCTTCGCTGATCTCGCGCGAGAAGGTGCCCGGCGAGAGGATCGAGTATCCGAATCGATTCAGCGAAAGCGCGAGCAGGACTCCGGTCACGGCGTACGAGATCGTTCCGAGCTGCGGCACGGTCACGCCGAAGAACGGCAGGATTCCGTCGCTGATCGATGCGACGAGCAGGAGCTGGAGGATCGCGAACGCGATCCACTTCGCCTGGCTCCGCACGCTCTCGAGCCGCGTCTCGCGGTACACCTGCGACGCGACCGAGATGCCGGAGAGCAGCGATCCGACCGTGACGACGTAGAACAACGGGTAGAGCGGCCCGAACGTGTACCCGAACCCCCAGCTGCGCCGCACGACGCCGGTGTGGACCCAGGGCGTGAGCCAGGTGAGAGCGAGAAAGACGAAGGCGAACGCGTAGTACCCGCGCAGCATTCGCTGCACTCGTGGAGCGTTCACGCCCGTCACCGAGAGGATGAAGCGAAGCGAGAGCGGTCCGATGCCGACCCAGCCCAGCGCCGACAGCCTCACGAGCGCGAGCGCCACGTCGGGATCCTGGGAGGTGTTCCAGAGCAGCTGGCAGAGCGCCCAGAACGCGCCGCAATAGATCAGGAGCGACGCCTGCCGGTTTCCGGCATCGTGCGGATCGCGCACGAGAATCGTGGTCGCGGAGACCAGCAAGGCCACGCAGGCCAGAAGCTGAATTGCGGTGAACCCGAGCATCGAACTCCGCCTCGAACGAGGATCGGCGTGCGCAGGGCGAGCCTTGATCCACACTTCGCGCCTCACCGCGACACACGCGCCGCGTGTAGACTCGCGTGATCCGCGGTCAGGAGGGTGCGCGTTGGGCAACGACCTCGTCCGTTACGAACTCCACGAGCACGTGGCACAGGTGACGCTCGATCGACCCGAGAGCCGAAACGCGCTCAACCCGGAGGCGTACCGACAGCTCGAGGCCGCGTTCCAGAAGGCGCAGGCCGATCCCGACGTGCGCTGCGTGCTCCTGACCGGCACCGATCCTTCGTTCTGCAGCGGTGACGACGTGAAGGAGATCATGGCCGGCCCCGCGCGTGACTCGACCGTCGCACGGCTCCGGCAGGTGCGACCGCGTCCGACACCCGCCGCGATCGCCGTGCTCGAGTGCGATCGTCCCGTCGTCGCGGCGGTCAACGGTCCCGCGGTCGGCTGGGGAATGGACCTGACACTGTTCTGTGACATTCGGATCGCCTCGGAACGCGCCCGTTTCGCGGAGCTCTTCATCAAGCGCGGACTCGTCTCGGACATCGGCGGCCTGTTGCGCCTGCCGCAGATCGTCGGCCCTTCGAAGGCGGCGGAGCTGCTCTTCACCGGCGACGTGATCGACGCGAAGGAGGCCGAGCGGATCGGGCTCGTCTCGCAGGTCGTCCCGCACGCGGAGCTCTTGCCCGCCGCGCGCGATCTCTGCGCGCGAATCGCCGCGAATCCCCCACTCGCGCTTCGCTCCATGAAGGAAGGCCTTCGCCGCGCGCGCCTCTCGGATCCTCACGAGCTCGGCGGCTGGGTGAGTCAGACGCTCGGAGTTCTCTTCCAGACCGAGGATCACCGCGAGGGGGTGAAATCGTTCCTCGAGAAGCGCGCGCCGGTCTTTCGCGGCCGTTGAGGCCACGCGTGCGCCGCGGCTACGACTCGTGCTCGCGCGCGGCTTCGCGGACCGCGAGCCGCATCTCCTCGATGCCGCGCACGTAGCCGATGAAGACCAGCACGGCACCGACCGCGGCGACGAAGCCGAGCAGCGATCCGGAGACGGAGAAGGTGTTGTAGACCCCGTGGAGCAGCGCCGCGATGCCGATGCCCACCGGGACGAGCGCGGTCCGCATCGGCCTCGTCTCGACGCCGAGCGCGATGAACAGTGCGGCGATGCCCGAGAAGACCGCGTGCAGGAGCGGCAGCGTGATCAACCGCGTCAGCTGCAAGACGACGAAGGCGCCGAGCGAGATGCTCCCGGTCGCGACTCCCTGCGCGTAGCCGACCGAGTACATCACCGCCTCGGTGACGCCAAAGGCGAATCCCGAGACGCAGCCGAGGTAGCAGATCTCGCGGGTCGTGCCGGGCTCGCGATTGCGCAGGAAGATCCACAGCACGGGAACCGCCTTCACGCCCTCCTCCAGCAGCCCCACGCCGAACACGAACGCCGCGAGGCGCAGGAGCGGGTTCGGTCCACGCGCCGCGCCGAGCACCGTGGTCACGCCCGGAAGCTGGTAGAGGTACCCGACGATGAACACGCCCGTGATCGACGTGAAGAGCGATACGCGCACGACATCGAGCATGCCGATCCGCTCCGGGCGCACGAAGAGCCAGATCACCAAGCCCCACATCATCGCGAAGTAGACGCCGTACAGGTACGCGACGTCGCCGAACTCCGAGCCCGTGAGCGCGGTCCACGCCACGAGAAAGAGCGGAAAGAGCGTGAAGAACAGGAACCACTGCACGCTCGCGATCGACCAGGGCCGGTCTCGACGCCAGAACGACACCGGCACGAGCGTGGAGAAGCCCAGGCGCCGGAACTGCGTCAGCACACCCGTGCGCTTTGGACTTCCCGATTTCTCCGGCACCTACTCGCAGCTCCCCGCCGCTCCAGCTTCGCAAACGAGCGGACAGGATGCACACTTCGGCCCCGCGGGCTTGCCGCTGAGCTCACGGAAGCGCCTGAGGTCGTCGCTGTCGATGATCGTGCCCTCTTCGTAGAGGTCGAAGATCGCGCAGGGTCGATCTCCCGACCGTGCGCAGTTGTCGTCCGAACGGCTCTTGCCGGAGCTGGCGCGGAAGTGGGCGAGATCCTTCGACGCGACCATCCGGCCCGTCGCGGTGAAGTCCGCGTCGCAGGCGTTTCCGTAGCCGTCGTGATCGTCGTCGCGCTGGCCGCCGGTGAGGGTCGCCCACGGATTCTCGTCGAGGTACGAGAGCGCGCGTCGAGGGTTGGGGAAGAGCACGCAGCTGTCGCAGACGTCCCCGACGCCGTCCCCGTCCGAGTCGGTCTGCTCCCGGTTCGAGATCGTGGGACAGCTGTCGAGGGCATCGGGCCAGCCGTCCGCATCGTCGTCGGATCCCGGCGCGCTCTCGCCCCCGTGCCACAGAAATGCGTCGCTCGCTTCGGGCGCCGCGCCCGGGATCGCGCCGATCAGCGCGAGCAGGCCGTTCGACGCTCGGCAGAAGACCGGCGAGCGCGGCGCGAGACCGTCGGGGAAGGCAGCCTCGAAGCCCGGCTGGCCCGGCCGCTCGTCCGCCCTCCACGGGCTGAACTGCACGCCGTCCTGGAGCAGGTCGCCGGGGATGCCGCTCCCACAGAGAACATTGTCATCGCTGATCGGGCCGGGAAGATAGTCGTCCTGCCCGTCCCAGACCGCGTCGCGATCGCGGTCGAGGTCGGCGCTCCCATCCCCGTCCATGTCGCGGCCACGGATCGTCTGACTCCCGAACTCGCCCAGGAGCGAGCTTCGCTGCGTCGAGCTCATTCGCACCCATTCGGGGCCGCCGGCGGCGTCGACTTCGACCGGACGCGAGGCGAGCAGCCGCAGCAGCTTCGGAAGCTCGTAGTACTGCAGCATCGCCAGGTTCAGCTTCAGATCCACCCCCGTGTCGACGACGGGCGCGTTCGGATCGTTCGGATCGGCGGGCGAGACGACGTCCACACCGAAGCCGATCGGCATCGCGAGGATCAGCGCCCGCGTCGTCGACTTCGCATCGTCCGGATCGATCAACACGTCGTTCACCTGCAGGTAGCAGAAGTCAGTCGCGCAGTTCGCGTTCGGGTCGTAATCGGTGAGGAAGCTCGCGGCTGCGAGCTTGGGATCCTCTCCCGGTCCGATCGGCACCGGGATGATCGAGAAATCGCCCGGGAAGTTGGGGTCCGGAAGCGGGGCCGATACGACCTCGAAGTCCATCTCGTCGTCGTCGATCACGAACTGATTGCGCGCGAAGATCCCGTCGGGGCCGGAGATCGGGTCGCCGCTGGCGTCGTTCGACGGATCACCGTCGAGCATCGCGACCAGCTCGGCCAGGGTCTCGGGCGCGTCGAAGACGCGGTCCTGGCCGATCCCCTCGCCCGAGATCATCCAGCGTTCGAGGTTCGCAGATACGGTCTCGAGCGCGGTGCAGCCGAGATTGAACGGCGTCGCGACGTTGGTGAGGTTCGAGTTCATCCAACGCGCGCAGTACTCGCCGTCGATGTTCGAGTAGCTCGCGCCGGCACCGGCATCGATCCGGTTCCAGTCGTTTCGCGGACTGTCGAGATCGAGCGGGTTCTTCGGATCGGCGTTGAAGACGATCGCGCCGAAGCGGTCGAGCATTTCCTGGTTGACCGTCCAGGGCATCGGCTCGATCCAGCCGTCCGCCTCGCGGAGGTTGCCGGCCTCGATCTGGTAGGCGGCGCGGCCAGCGGCGCCCAGAGCGACGGCCGCGTCGGGCGTCAGCGGCAGAACCGCGCCCGGCTCGATGCTCGCGACCGCGCTCGGCGGACTGAGTTCGACGCCCTGGCGATCGAAATCCAGGTCGAGGTTCATGCTCGCCTGGCCGGTCCGGCTGAAGTTCACGCCGGGCAGGTAGACGAGCGGAGTCGCGCCGCCCCCGGTCACGCCGACCAAGGCGTTCCTGCGCTGGTGCTTCGCGACGCTGAACTCCTGCGCGACCACGCTCGCGTTCGCGTTCATCAGGTCGATGCCGCCGAGCTTCGACATGCCAAGGTCGGCGTCGCGCGTGAGCGCCGCGGCGATCACCGCTTCACCGGACCACTGCTGTGCTTGCAGCGTGCTGCACGGCGACGCGAACGAGGCGCCGCAGCCGAGCAGCGACGCCTGACCGGCCTGCAGGTTGGCCGGATCCTGGAGCGATGGGCTCGACAGGGCGAGCGGCTCGATCGCGAGGAGCATCTTTCCGTGGGAACTGCTGTCTCGGCGCTGAGTCACGCTCGAAGATCCGTCGGGATTCACCGGCTGGATCGTCTCGACACCGTCGAGCAGGGCGGCCGCCAAGGAGCTCGAGCCCGAGATCAGGGCCGAGACCCCGCCGAGCTCCGTCGTCGAGTTCAGGCGGTCGAGCGGACACCAGCCCGAGTCCGGATCGAACGAGACCGAGCAGAGTGAGTGGAAGAGCGACTGATTCACCGAGTGAGTCGAGGCGATCTGCGCCGTCGGGCGCAGGTGCTGCACCCCGCCCGGATCGGGAGCGCTCCAGAGCAGACAGCCCCCCGCGCTCGGGAAGCCGTCGTCGGCATCGAAAGCGACGCCATTGGGCCCGACCGCCTGACCGAGACCGTTCTCGCGGATGCGGCACTCCGTGCCGCTGGCGGAGAGTGGCGCACCCGTCAGGCTGTCCGTCCGGCGGCGAAGCGGCGTCGAGGCGACCGGGAAAGAGACGTTGCCCGCCTCGTTCGCGCGCGGTCGGGCCGGAAGCGTGTTGTTCGCACCGCCGTCGACGAAGGCGCGAAAGTCCGTCAGATCGACCGGCTCGAAGATCGCCCCGGTCGGCCTCGCTACAAGATCCCCGAGCAGCCCGACCACCTCGAATTGGACTCTCGCCTGGCGCGCGGTCGCCGAGATGGGTGAGGTCGTGTTGAGCTCGATGCAGTCGCCGTCGCGATTCGTGCCGACGCTGAGCGTCGAGCTGGCCCGCGCGATCTCCCGGCAGCCGAGCGAGAGCGCCTGCGCGCTTCGGTCCTCCGACCCGGCCAGGCAGGTTCCGAGCAGGCGATCCCACACCCCGCCCGCGACCGCGCAGCCCCGGTTCGTCAGGTACGCCGAGCTGTAAACGCCGTAGAGTTCGACGAGCTTGGTCGCTCCGGGAACGCTCGCGCTGGGAACCTGGATCTGCGCGGTGAGCGAGTAGATCGCCCTCGCGACGTCGGCCGAGGTGTTCCGGCCGAAAACCGCGTCGAAACGGTCCTCGTCGAGCGTTCCGCTTCCCGAGATCGGAGCGGCGAGCGCGTAGCCCGCGAGCTGCGCTGGCGCGTTCGTCGCCACGTAGGGCAGGTCGTCGGCCGTGTCGCGCACCCCGTCCGGCCCGACGAAGTACGGGTTCGCCCGATGGCTGGCGTGGCTCGCGGTGTAGACGAAATAACCGTCCGCATCACTCACCGCCGGAAATCCACCAATGCTCGCGGTCAGCGTCTCCGCGAGCGCCGGGGTGTAGTGATCCACCGTGTCTCGGCCGCCGAGGGAGCCCAGCAGCCCCGAGCGCAGGTCCGCAAGCCGGTCCCGGTCGACCCGAGCTTCGAGAAGCCCGTCCAGGTTCGCCTCGAAGCGGGTCGCCGGCAGGCCGAGAAAGGCAGCGGCGCCGGAAACGTCCCCCTCCGCGAGCAATGCCCGGTGCAACGCGTCGTCCGCGCGTGACAGGACCCGGCCGTCGAGCAAAAGCTGCCGGAGTCGCTGGTACTCGGGTTCGCCGAGCGCGCCGCGCACCGAGGACGTGAGGCTCGGGCGGGCGAATGGGCCGAACGCGCCCGCCCGCACCTCCCAGGACTTGCTCCCGGTCTGGTTGATCGGAAGATCCAGGCTCGTTCGATCGGCCGGCCGACACAGAAATGCGGCGAGGTTCCCGATCGAGGGATCCGCTTCGAGCTCCGGGCAACCGGCGGTTCCGCTGCGGATCAGGTCGAAGTCGATCTGCGCAAAGACCCGGGCTGGGGACGCGAGACACACGACGAGAGCCAGGAGGGAGAGCGCAGGTCGAGTCATGGGGGGACCCTTTGAAGCCTCGATCGGAAGGCTACCACGGGAGTCATCCCGTCGGTTGGAGATCTGCCGGTATCTCGTCCAGAATGCGCGGCAGGAGCCACATCCAAGGAGGGGTGCGATGAAGGCGATCGTCTACCACGGCAAGGAAGATTTCCGGTACGAGAACACGGCCGACCCGAAGCTCGAGGGCGAGTTCGACGCGATCGTGCGCGTGGCGCGCACTGCGATCTGCGGGTCCGACCTGCACCTCTGGCACGGGGGCATACCGGACGGGATCGGCGCGTCCGGCGGGTTCGCGGTCGGCCACGAATTCCTCGGCGTGGTCGAGGAGACCGGTCGCGGCGTGCGTGGCTTCAAGAAAGGCGACCGCGTGCTCGCCTCCTGCACCGTCGGCTGCGGCGACTGCGCAATGTGCCGGCGCGGCGTGTACAGCGGCTGCCTGACGATGACCCGCGGCGGCGGCGCCGGAAACGTCTTCGGCTTCTCGCCCTCGCTGCCGGGTGGCCAGGCCGAGGCCGTGCGCGTGCCCTTCTCCGACACCAATCTGTTTCGGGTGCCCGAGTCCCTCTCCGACGAGCAGGCGCTCTTCCTGACCGACATCCTGCCGACCGGCTACATGGGCGCGGAGCTGGCGGAGGTGAGCCCCGGCGACACGGTCGTCGTCTTCGGCTGCGGACCGGTCGGCACGTTCGCGCAGATGAGCGCGCGCCTGCGCGGCGCCGCGCGCGTGATCGCCGTCGATCTCGACGACGAACGCCTCGCGCGCGCCCGTGCGCAGGGCTGCGAGACCGTGAACTCGGGCCGCGAGAACCTCGGCGAGCGCGTGCTCGAAGCGACCAACGGCATCGGCGCGGACGCCACGATCGAGGCGGTCGGCCGCGCGGACCTGATCACGCAGGCCGCGATGATCACCCGGCCCGGCGGCCGCATCGCGGTGATCGGAGTGTTGACCGAGGCGACCGCCACCCTCCCCTGGTTCCTCTTCTTCATGAAGAACCTCTCGCTGCGCACGGGGCTCGTGAATCCGCAGAACCACATCGCGCGGCTGCTGCCGCTGATCGAGCAGGGAAGGCTCGACCCGACGGTGATCATCAGTCACCGCCTGCCGCTCTCCGACGGCCCGCGCGGCTACGACATCTTCGCGCACCACAAAGAGAACGTGCTCAAAGTCGTGCTTGCGCCGTAGACGGACTCAGCCATGACCGAGCTCGAAACACTCTTCTCTCTCTCCGGCCGGGTCGCCCTCGTCACCGGTGCGTCGAGCGGCCTTTCTGCGCAGGCGGCGCGCGCGCTCGCGAAGGCCGGCGCGAGCGTCGGTCTGGTCGCGCGCCGGAAGGATCGCCTCGAGGCGCTCGCGCGCGAGCTCGCGGACAAGGGCGTGCGTGCGTGCGCGGCGCCCGCCGACGTGACGGTGACCGAGCAGCTTCGCGGGGCGATCGATCAGGTCGAGGCGGAGCTCGGGCCGCTCGACATCCTCGTGAACGGCGCGGGGATCGCGCCGCTCGGCCGAGCCGAGACGCACTCGCGCGCCAAGTGGGACGGCGCGCTCGCACTCAATCTGACCGCACCGCTCGAAGCGTCGCAGATGGTCGCGACGCGTTGGATCGAGCGGGGTCGCGGCGGGCGCATCATCATGCTCTCGTCGGTGATCGGCTTCGGCGGGAATCCCGTCCACCGAGCGGTCGGCTACGCGGCGACGAAGGGCGCGCTCAACAACCTGACCCGGCACCTCGCCATCGAGTGGGCGCGCCACGGGATCTTCGTCAACGCGCTCGCGCCGTCGTACTTCCCGACCGAGATGACGATCGATCCGAACCACGGCGACGTCGCGCCCGAGCAGCAGGAGATGATGCGCCGCTTCACGCCGATGGACCGCCTCGGCCGGCTCGAGGAGATCGAGACCGCCGTGCTCTTCCTCGCCTCGCCCTTCTCGAGCTACGTCACCGGAGCGGTGATTCCCGTCGATGGTGGCTGGACGGCTTGGTAGCGCGCACCGCGGGGCTCGGGGCCGTTCTCTGCGCCGCGCTCCTCGCCTGCGCGGGCCCGGCGACGACGGGGCCGCGGCCCGCCAGCGACGATGCGGTTCCCGACCCCGGCGCGCCGGCTGGACCCACGCTCCGGCAGGCTGGTCCCGAGGACGGCTTCCTCGCGCCCAACGCGAGGGACGTCGACGGCACGCCCGCCTACGTCCACTACGCGCGCGAGGACATGCCGATCCGCGTGAACGTCGCGCTCCCCAAGCTCGCCGCGCGGTACGCGAGCCGGGACCAGACCGATGCGCGCGTCGTCGGCGCGATCCGCGGCTGGGAGGAGGCGATCCAGAGCGCCGTGCCCTGGTTCCGGCTCGAGATCGTGCGCGACGATCCCGACGCCGACATCCAGGTCGAGTGGCGAAGGCGCATCACGGGCGACGCCGCCGGCCGGGGCGGCATCGGCTGGTCCGTGGACGGTGGGCGCCTGCGCGTTCGCGGAGAGCTGCAGTACGCGACCAAGCCGTGCCTCGCGATCAGCTGTCACCTCGACCTCGCGGAGCTCGAGTATCTGGTCGCTCACGAGTTCGGGCACACGCTCGGCCTCGGCCACTGTCTCGACTGCGACTCGGCCATGAACTACTCGTGGGAGACGGTCGAGCGGATCTTCGTCACGGAGACCGACGTCCGGACGATTCGTGCCCTGTACGAGATCCCGAGCGGCACGCGAGTCGACGGCACGCGGATGATTCCGCTGCGCAACGGAAGCTCCGGTCGCTAGTCGCGCGGACGGGGATCAGGGGTGGTCGAAGATCGGGCCGCCGCGGTGCGCCTGGTGCACGATCGCCTCGCGTGGGAACTCCGCTTCGACCCTCTCTCTCAGTCGAACCGTGATCTTTTCGACCGTCGCGGACGGCGAGCCATTCTCGTAGTCGGAGACGGAGAACCAGAGCGCGCGTCCGTCCTCGCTCACTTCGAGCGAGAGATCGATCGGCAGCGAGAAGCTCTGCTTCCTGGACCACAATCCCAGGAGACGACGCGGCGGCAGCTTGCGACGGCTCAGGATCCGCGCGGACTCGATCCCGCCCCAGACCTCGTCACCGGATCTCATGCCCACGGCCTTGGCGACGTCCGCCGCCACGAACTCGGCGCGCCCGAGCGCATCGGCCGAGAATCGATCCGATCCGGAGGAAACCTCGACGCGCGTCTCGGCGGTGTAGGTCCAGCGTGGAATCGGAGTGCAAGCGCTGGCAGCGAGAAGGAGCACCGCCACCCACAGCAGGCCTCGACGCTCGGTCACGGCTGGCCCGTCATCGAGCGCCAGGCGATCCGCGCGCCGAACGCAGCGGTGCCCACCACGCGATAGGCCTGACCGTAGGGCCCCAACTTGAACGGGTCGCTCCATGCGATCCGAATCCACGTGCGATCGGCTGCGTTGTCACAGCCCCCAGCGCACAATCCGTCGTGCTCGAATCCCGCCTCGTCGAGCACACTCTCGAGCCTCTCATTGCTCGTCTGTCCACGACCCCAGAACACTCCATTCTGCAGCCCGTAGCGGGGCACCAGAGTTCCTCTGATCAGGCGCCCAGCCGCCTCACCCATACCGGACACGTCGCCGTTCACGGATCGATCGATCAGCATTCCGAGGCTCATGAAAGGATGGATGACGAGCTGCGAGTAGATCGCCAGTGTAGCCGCCTGGAGATCCGTCAGAATGACTTTCCCCAAGCTGGCGACGACTCGCGGCAGCTTCCGAATGCCGCCGGGCGCCGGGACACGGGTGACTCCGACCGCGGGCCCGGGCGCGAAGCCGAAGATGAACGGAGTTTCGGCGCTCGGCTCGGGCGTCGTCTGCAGCACGCCGGACTGAAGCGTCGCCGTGCTCCAAGCCCCGTAGCTCACGCCGTTCCAGATCAACATTCCCGTCGGATCGGTGGCGCTCGTCGGCCGGTTCTGCACGTAGGAGTACGGATTCAGACCGGGTGCGTCGAAGTCCTGCACCACTTCATCCGGCGAGATGAACCGGTTCCACCTCGCGTCGTAGAAGCGCGCTCCGTAGTCGTAGAGCCCGCCGGCCTCGTCGTCCTGCGGCTGACCGGTGAATCGGTGTGCGACCGAATAGGCTCCCGCGTGCGCGATCGACTCGCCGAACGGCGCGTAGTCGCGGGTCTCGACGACGATACCGTCACGATTCACCGACGCTCGGATCGCGCCGAGGTGGTCGGTGAGATGCGCGAGGATCGGCTCCGCGTGGCGTCCGAATCTTCCGGGGCCGGATGTCGGTCCCGGTGTGACGGGTGTCGTCGCCAGGCTCGCGACGCGCACGCCGCCGATCGAGAAGTGCTTGTTCGCGCGCTGCGCGCCGACGTCGTACTCGAAGTCGCCACCGACCGAGACGATCGAGGTCGCAGCACCGCTCGGTCCGGTCGACGTCAGCGTCAGGTCGCCGAAGACGTCGTAGCCGTAGGTCGAGCGCCGATGGCGGTGGAGCTTGCCCTGCGTGTTCCAGATCAACGTGTCGCGACCGTATCCCGAGCCGAAGTCGATCTGCGCGACCTCGCCGCCGAGCGTGGAGCCGATCGCCTCCCACTGCTCGCCCGCCTCGACGAACTCCGTCAGGACGCGCGGCTTGCTCGCGTGGAAGTAGCCCCAGGTGCGGTGGTCACCGCCGAAGCTCTCGGGACGACTGCTCACCTGCCGGCGCAGATTCCCGAGCGCGTCGTAGCGGTACGTCCAGGTGACGGGCTCTGCGGCGTCGCGCGCCTTCTCCCAGGAGCCGGTCGCGGTCACGAGGCGAGAGAGCCCGTCGTACCCATAGCTGCGATTCACGGGCTCGGCGCCGATCACACCGCTCTGTGTGACCAGGCGGCCGAGGCCGTCGAAGACGAGGTCGAGATCGATCGGCGCGCTCGACGGCAGATTCGAAGGCGTCGTCGCCCGGCAACGCTGCAGGTCGCCCACCCCGTGCCAGAGCGCGGTCAGGACCGCGACGAAGTCGTAGGGATCGCAGGATCCGCCACCGTCGACGTCGCAGAGATCCTCGCGAACGAGCGGGTCGTCGCCAAAGTCGTGCATCAGGATCGCGAAGCCATCCGCGAGCGTGACTCTTCCGCTTCCGTCGACGTCGCCGCACTGGCAGCCGTCCCCGATTCCGTCGGGGCCACTGGCGTCGCCGAGCCCGCCGCGATCGAGCTGATCCGGATCGTAGGCGTTGGGGCAGACGTCGCTCGACGTCGCGACCCGATCCGCGTCCGGGTCGTCCGAGAGCAGGTTGCCCGGCGTCGCGCGGACACGAGAGAGCCGCGCGCTCGTCGGATCGTAGCCGTAGGTCTGCACCGCGAGCGCCGCGCCGCCCGCGCGCTGGCCGATCTCGAGCGACGTGATGCGACCGAGCGCGTCGTAGTCGGCGTCGCGGACGACCACGCCCGTGAATGCCGGATTCGCGGGGTCGGCGCGGATCTCGCGCAGACGCACGCCATCGTAGGCGAACTCGAACGCGTCGCCGTCGGGGAAGACCCGGCGCTTCACGCGATCGAGCGCGTCGTACTCCCAGCTGGATTCGAACTCGAGACCGTCCGTGCGCTGGACGACGGAGCTCCGGCGGCCGGCCTCGTCGTACCCGTACAGGTAGCTCGTCGACGAGGGCTCGGCGGCCATCACGCCGATCAGCTGTCCGAAGGACGAGAGCGACGCGTCGGTCCCGTAGACGAAGCTCGCGTTCGCGACGCCCATTCCAGCCGGAGAGAAGCTCTTCGCGCGGAGCCGCCCGAGCGGATCGTAGCTGCGCCGTTCGCTGCGGGCCTCGCTCGTCCCGGCGTTCTGAACCCGCGCGACGAGCCGTCCCGCGTCGTCGTGGTCGAAGCGCCAGATGCCCGAATCCGGGTCGTCGATCCGAACGCGTCGCCCGAGCGTGTCCCAGAAGATCTCGGTGACGTGGTCCTGCGCCGCGCAGGCCGGCCCCATCTCGAGCGACGCGCAGAGCGACGGATCGTTCGCGATCGGATCTCGGACTTCGTAGAGCCGGTCGGCGGCGTCGTACTTCGCCGAGACGACGTGGGGATCGGACAGGGTCACGGCATCCGGATGGCTCGCGACCCGGACCCACCGTCCCAATCCGTCGCTCATGCGCTCCGTTCGCTCCACGCGATCGCCCGCGGACGGCGGTCCGAAGTACGTCTCCTCGATCGTCGTCCACGGCGCGTAGCTCCAAGCGTGTCGGGTGGTCGCATCCGGGTCGAGGACGAGCTTCGGCCGTCCCAGGGCGTCCCACGAGAACACCCTCGACGAGACGGCTCCACCGGAGTGAGGCAGCGACTCGGTGCGCAGGCGCCCGCGATCATCGTACGTGCGATCGATGCTCACCGACTCGGTCTGCTTTCCCGCTGACTCCTCTCGATAGACGCGTGAGAGACCGTCCAGATGGGTCCGACCGACGAGGTCGGAGTCACCGGAGCGGTGAATCCGCATCTCGACGGCGTTCTCACCCGGCGCGCTCGGTCCCGGGAACGTGTAGCTCCAGGTCGCGAGATATCCGCTCGCTGGGCGATCGACGCGCTTCACGCGCCCGAAGACGTCGTAGCCGAGCTGCTCGATCTGCCCTTCCGGCTCGACGACGCTGCACGGTCGTCCGAGTCCGGGCGGCGGTGCGAGTCCACCCTCACATCCGGTGTAGGCGAACGACGTCACGAGCGGGCGCAGCGGCAGCGCAACGTCGGCGCCGCGCCGGATCTCGCTCGGGAACGTGCGGTAGGTGTCGTCGTAGACGACCCGCGTGCGGAGCCCGTCCGGGTCGTCGGGCGTCGACGCTCCGGTGACCTGCGTCGGATTTCCGAACTCGTCGTGGACGATCGTCGCGATCGTCTTCGGCACGTCGATGATCGGCGGGCTCGCGAGGTAGTCGGTCAGGTAGGCCGTCACGACCGCGAGCAGGCCGTTGCCCGCGGAATCGCAGGCATTGGCACCCGCGTAGCAGTACCGGCGCTTCGAGTGGACGTTCCCGGCCCTGTCCACGACGACCTCGAGACTCGGACGCGAGACGATCGAGGGTCGGGCGTCGGAGGCAGGCGCGTAGCTGAATTCGGTGATTCGCTCGTCGCCGGGGACGTCCTGGTTCGTCGCCGGATTCCACTCGCCCCACTCTTCGATTCTCGCGACGTTGTAACTCGCGTCGATCGGGTCTCCGTAGTTCCACGACGTTCGCCTGACGCGCATCGCCAGTTCGTCGCCTTCGATCGCCTCGACGACCCGCGCCGATGCCAGGCAGCGCCCCCACTGGCGCGCAACCGACTCGCCGCCACCGACGACCTCGACCCAGCTCATCGATTCGCGCTCGAGCACGCTCACGCCGCTCGCGACCTCGCGCGAGGCGAGGCGGAACGCGCAGGTCCGATCGGTGCGGTACGAGGACGTGATCCGGGAAACATCGGCGTCCGATTCGACGCGAGTCTCGACCACCGTGCCGAAACCGCGGAACTCCTTCTCGGCGAAGTCGAAGACCCCGTTCGCGTAGCGGAACTCGGACACGATGGCGGGAGTGTTCGCGCGGCCGTCTCGGTATGCGACGCGAGTCACGACGGGTCTTCGGAGGGCCATCTCGGGATTCGCGGGCATCCCGCCCGCGGTCCGGAACTGGGGCGAGGTCGCGTAGGAGAACTCGACCGTGCCGCCGAGCGGATCGACGGCTCGGGTGAGAAGACCCGCGAGCGGCTCGGTGCGTGCACCGTCGTGGTTCGCCACACCGTCTTGCAGGAAGACGCTCCGGCGGCCAGCGGCCACGTAGTCGAGGCGGCCGTCGCCGTTCACGTCGCGAATCGACCTCGATCCGACGACCAGGCCGTCCGCCTCGATCGCGCGCTCGTCGAGCCAGTCGACGACGCGTCGGAAGAGCGACTCGCTTGGGTTGAAGCCATGACCGGTTCCGAAGTGAACGTGCCAGTACGGATCGGAGGGCCCGTGCTGGGCTGCGACGTGATCGAGAAGGCCGTCGCCATTCAGGTCGTAGAGACCCGCCTCGACGTACTGTGGCGCGACCACCAGGCTGGCCGTCAGTCCGTTCGCGACGTTCTCGGCCGGGAGAAATCCCGCGCCGTAGCCGTATGCGACACTGTCCGGCGTCAGGCGGTCCGGAAGACCGTCTCCGTTCTGATCGGCGAGCGCTACGCTCGTGATTCCCCAGCCGATGCGCTCGATGGTCGTCCCCGGCGCAGCGGGCCAGAGAATCGGCTCGCTTCCGAAGTCGAGAAACGGTCCGAACCCGGCGTCCGTCTTCAGCCCGCGATTCGCGAAGACCGCCCAGCCGGTCCACGCGTTCCAGATCGGGCTCGACGAGAACCCGTCCGAGTAGTGGAAGCCCGTCGTGCCACGCGTGGCCAGCAGATCGGGCCGGCCGTCGCCGGTCACGTCGGCCAAGAGCGCGCGCGTGTCGAAGACGCCGTTCTCCGTGGTCGCGATTCGGATCCAGAAGTCGTCCGCGTTCCAGGCGTTTCCGAAGTCGAAGTCCCATTCGTGCGGGAGCGCCAGAGACGTGGGGAGCGTCGCCTCCGCGAAGCCGCTCGAGCTCCCGAGCCGCAGGCCCACGGGAACCGGATCGAAACTGCCTGCGGCGTACGAGCCGTTCCGATCGACGTGATCGAGGAAGCCGTCGCCGTCGAGATCGAGCGTCGCCGCTCCCGAGATCTGCAGCGTCGGCAACGACGACGTGGACGCGAAGAAGAGGCGGTCGATCGACCAGAGGCTGCCTCGCGCGAGCTCGAAGCCGCAGGCCAGCCCTGCCCCGGGAAGGAACCTCGTGCCCGTGCCGAGCGCGACCTCGGTTCGCCCGGCCGTCTGGATCGCGCTGTACCCTTGCACGAAGTACAGGTCGTCGAGGCCGTCGCGGTTCAGGTCTGCGATGTTCCAGAACCCGTTCCCGGACGGGTCCGCATGCAGCCCGCCGAGCGGTGGGCATTGTGTGGCGCTTCCGAAGAAGCCCGGCTCGTTCGTCTGCGCGAATCCGTCGCCGGGCGCGCGCTCGGAATAGTCGAACGTGTACGCGGGAAGCGACGTCAGCGAGTCACTTCCGATTCTCTGCACGGTCGAGAGCCGGCTTCGCAGGGAGTCCGGGTCCTGCGTGTAGCCGAGCGCGTAGCTCGTCACGAGCTCGTTCGACGCGCGCACCTCGATCGAGACCACGCGCCTTTCGACCTGCTGCCGGAAGCCGGCTCGAGTCCGAACCGGTTTGTCCGCCCGCGGCTCGTTCACGGGGTCGTTCAGCACGAAGTCGATGCTTCGATTCGCGGTCGCCCCCTGTCCGTACTCGATGCGATCGAGGTACGCGATGCCCGGCGACGACGTCGTGTCGTACACGTACCGGATCTCGTTTCCGCTGACGTCGGCCGTCCGCTCGAGCTGCCAGCTGAAGACCTCGCCGGGTGCGCTCGAGTCGTTCACGAGACGGCCCGCGCCTGACGAATCCGCGCCGTAGACGGACACGCGCCCGTCGCGATCCGCGATCTGCCAGCCGGACGCGTCGCCGCGGAATTCGATCACGCGCCCGTCGTCGGACTGGGTACGGTACCGGCACGGCGAAGACGCCGTGCACGCGCGGCAGGCGCCTGACGAGCAGATCAGGTCCTGACCGTCGAGCACGTAGTCCGTCCGGTAGCACGCGAACACGCCACCCTCGCCACAGCTCATCTCCTCGAAATCCCAGGGGCTCGCGGTTCGCGTCTCGCGTTCGATCCGGCTCTCGCCCGAGAGCGACCAGCCGAGCCCCAGCCAGCCGGACGGGCCACGGCCCTCCCCGCTCGAATAGACGAGCTCGAGCTCCGGCGCGTGGCCGGCGGGTCCGGGCGGAACGACGATCGGAATCCGATAGATCGCCTCGCCTCGAGCCTCGAGAGCTCCACCACCCTGCGCGTACGAGACGGGCGCGACGAGGCCGACGAGCACCGACAGAAGCGGACACCAGCCTCGAAGACCCATGGTCGCACCCCCAGAGCTCGAGAGCGAGCTGTCTGGTTAGTGCGCAAGAATTGCGAATCGTGTCACTCGCATCGCGAGTAACTCGAGTCACTGCTCGGATGTGAACGAGTTGCCGTGGACGGAAAGAAACGGCCTAGTACGACCCGCCGAGCTTCGCGTGATCCCAGGAGACGACGCGTTCCGGCTTCACGCGGATGACGTACCGCTTCTCGGCGTTCTTCCGCATCGACTCCATGAGCTTCCTGGCCACCGCCTCGTCCTGGGGAAGTCCTTCGCCGCGTCCGCCCGCTCGCATCAGCGTGTCGCAGACGAGCTCGAAGTCGTCGACGAGTTCCGCCACTCCATAGAGCACGACGCCCTTCAACTCCTGGTACTCGATGCCGGTCTCGCAGAGCAGCGACACTCTCGGGTCGCGCTTGATGTTGACGATCTTCTGGCTGGTGCGGTACGTGGCCATCCGGAGCGAGTCGTCCGGATCGCGCGCAAACCACATCGGCATCGGGTGCGGGTAGCCGCCAGGGCCGTTCGAGACGATCGTGATCGTCTTCTTCGAGTCGATGAAGCGCCGCACCTCGTCCGGGGTCATCTGGATCTGATCGCGTCGTGACATGAGCGCGATGCTACCTGTTATCCTCGGCCCATGCTGTCGATCGATCTCACGGGCAAGCGCGCGTTCGTCGCCGGCGTCGCCGACGACTGGGGTTTCGGTTTCGCGATCGCCAAGAAGCTCGCCGAGGCCGGCGCTTCGGTCTGCGTCGGTACCTGGCCGCCCGCGTACGGGATCTTCACCAAGATGCTCGAGCGCGGGAAGATGGCCGAGTCGCTGCAGATGCCCGGCGGAGGGGAGCTCGCGTTCGAGCGCATCTTCGCGCTCGACGCCGAGTACGACACGCTGGCGGACGCGCCGCTCGAGCTGCGCGAGAACCGCCGCTACAAGGAGCACGACGACTTCACGATCCAAGGCGTGGCCGACCGGATGGTCGCGGAGTTCGGTCCACAACCGCTCGACGTCGTCGTGCACTCGATCGCGAACGGCTCCGAGGTGAAGAACCCGCTGCTCGAGACCAGCCGCCGCGGCTACCTGTCCGCGCTCTCGGCGAGCGCGTACTCGTTCGTGTCGCTGGTGCAGCGCTTCGGCCCGCTGCTCCGGCCACGCGGATCGTTCGTCTCGCTGACCTACATGGCGTCGGAGCGCGTCGTGCCGGGGTACGGCGGCGGAATGTCGTCCGCGAAGGCCGCGCTCGAGAGCGACACGCGCACGCTCGCGTACGAGGCGGGCCGGCTCTGGGGTGCGCGCGTGAATACGATCTCGGCCGGGCCGTGGGCCTCGCGTGCGGCATCGGCGATCGGGTTCATCGAGAAGATGATCGAACACGCGCGGCAGAATTCGCCGCTGCCCGAAGCGATCGACGCGGGCGAAGTCGGCTCCACCGCCGCATTTCTGTGCTCACCGCTCGCGAGCGGGATCACCGGCACGACCGTCTACGTCGACAAGGGCTACCACGCGATGGGCGTGGGCGTGAGCGACGCCGGCGAGGGTCCGATCTCGGAGCCGTGAGCGGGCGCGCGAGCGCTTCCCTCTAGCTCAGGTCCTCGGCGCGCACGCGCGCCTCGACGCCCGACGCGAGATCCTTCACGACGACGTCGCCGTCGGCCCACTCGTCGGGCCCGAGGATCACGACGCGCTTCGCGCCGGCCGCGTCGGCGGCCTTCAGCGCCTTCCCGATGCGCGGCGTTCCATACGGAGCCTCCGCGGCCTGGCCCTGCCCGCGGAGCTTCGCGACGAGCCTTCTCGCGGCGCCGGCGAGCTCCGCCGTCACCGGCACCACCACCACGTCGACACGCGGCGGCGTCGCAGGCACGAGACCCTTGGCGGTGAGCAGCTCGCCGAGCACGGCGTCGCCCATCCCGAAGCCGAGCGCGGGCAGGTCGGGGCCGCCCATCGAGCGAATCAGGTCGTCGTAGCGCCCGCCCCCGGCGACCGCGCGCAGCTCGCGCGCCGAGTCGAAGATCTCCCAGACCGGACCGGTGTAGTAGGCGAGCCCACGCACGATCTTGAAGTCGGGTACGAGCACCGAGTCGATCCCGTACTCGCGGCAGGCCTCGAGCACGCCCGCGAGCTCGGGCGCGCGCTCGAGCGGAAACACGTCGCAGTGCGCGAGCAGCGCCCTCGCACGCGAGGCGCCGAGCAGCGCTTCGAGCCGCTCGCCCGCGTTGCGATCGCGCTCGAGCTTGTCGACGAGCGAGAGCACGTCGGGGTCCTGCGACTCGGGAACATCGAGCTCGCGAAGCGTGCGCGCGAGCAGTCGGCGGTCGTTGATGTGCACGCGGACGTCGCGCTCGCCGATTCCGAGCCGGCGCAACGCGTCGAGCGCGACCGCGATCGGCTCCGCGTCCGATGCGGGCTCGCTCGCGCCGAGCACGTCGACGTTCCACTGGTAGAACGCGCGGAGTCGGCCGCGCTGCGGCTTCTCGTAGCGATAGAACTCCGGCACGCAGTACCACTTGATCGGCCGCGGGAGCTGGCTCGCCCGCGCCGCCATCATCCGCGCCAGGGTCGGCGTCATCTCGGGGCGAAGCGCCACCGCGCGGTCGCCCTTGTCCGTGAACGTGTACAGCTGTCCGGAAATCTCGTCGCCCGACTTGGCCGTGAACAGCTCGAGCGATTCGAGCACCGGCCCGTCGAACTCCTCGAAGCCGGCGGCACGCGATGCGCCATGCCAGGCCGACTCGATCGTGCGGCGGATCGCGAGGTCCTCCGGAAAGAAATCCCGAAAGCCCGGGAGGACTTGGAATCGCATCGTGCGGCATCGTAGCCGAGGCCCGCGCAAACGGCCGCCCGGCTTCACTTCCGCACCCTCCCGTCGAAGAGAGAACTCGTTACCATGCGCGCGATCGGAGGGTCGAAGTGAACGAGGAGCTGGCCGAGCTCTTCTGCGGAGAGAACGGCGCCTACGTCGAGGCGCTCTACGAGGACTACGTGCTCGGGCGCGAGCGGGTCGGCGAGTCGTGGCGGCGCGTCTTCGACGCCCTCCACGGGCGCGAGACCGCCGCCGAGCCTTCGCGAACCGGCGGCGCCGCGCGATCCGCACCGCTCCCGGCGCGTGCGCCGGACGCATCCGCCGTGGACATCATCGCGCTCGTCGATGCCTACCGGGCCCACGGCCACCTTCTGGCAAAGCTCGACCCGCTCGGGCAGAAGCTCGAATCGCATCCTCTGCTCGAGCCGAGCGAGTTCGGTCTTCGCGCCGAGCACATGGCGCACCGTGCGACCTTCGGAAACTACCAGGCGCTCGCCGAGGGCACGGTCGCCGAGCTGATCGAGAGCCTGCGGCGCACCTACTCCGGCCGCTTCGGCACGGAGTTCATGGAAATCCGCGACAAGGTGCGCCGGGACTGGCTGCTCGCTCGGATGGAGCCGCGCGAGAACCGCCCCGAGCTCAGCCCCGAGGAGCGCCTGCGCGTGCTCACGCAGCTGATCGCCGCGGAGCGCTTCGAGGAATTCCTGCACAAGCGATTTCTCGGCGCCTATCGCTTCTCGCTCGAAGGCGGCGAGGCGCTGATTCCGATGCTCGACGCGCTCGTCGAAGGCGCTTCGGATCTCGGCGCCGCCGAGATCGTGTTCGCGATGGCGCATCGCGGCCGGCTCAACGTGATGGCTCACACGCTCGACATGCCGTACCACGCCATCATGGCGGCGTTCCAGACGTCGCTGACGCCGGCGAACGCGCAGGGCGCGGGCGACGTGAAGTACCACCGCGGCTACTCCGTCGATCGGCGCACGCGCGGCGGGAAGAGCGTGCACCTCTCGCTCTGCCCGAACCCGAGTCATCTCGAATGGATCAACCCGGTCGCCGAGGGCGTCGTCCGCGCGAAGCAGAACTACCGCCTCGACACCGAGCGCAAGCAGGTCATCCCGCTGCAGATCCACGGCGACGCGGCCTTCACCGGCCAGGGCGTGGTGTCCGAGACGCTCGCGCTCTCCGAGCTCGAGAGCTATTGGACCGGCGGCACGATCCACATCATCGTGAACAACCAGATCGGCTTCACGACCGACCCGCGCGACTACCGCTTCACGCACTACCCGAGCGACGGCGCGAAGCTGATCCAGGCCCCGATCTTCCACGTGAACGCCGACGATCCCGAGGCCTGCGTTCACGCCGCGAAGCTCGCGATCGCGTTCCGCCAGCAGTTCCGCGAGGACGTGATCATCGACCTGGTCTGCTATCGGCGGCACGGCCACAACGAAGCCGACGATCCGACCTACACCCAGCCGCTCGAGTACAAGAAGATCGCCTCGCACCCGCGCGTGACGCGGATCTACACCGACCGGCTGCTCGCCGAGAACGCGCTCGACCAGGCGGCGCTCGCCAAGCTCGAAGAGGAGCAGAAGCAGCGACTCGAGCAGGCGCTCGAGGACAGCATGCAGGTGACTCGCCTCGCTGGCGCCGAGGGCTATCACGGCCTCTGGGCCGGGCGCGCCGATCCGGAAGTCCGAGACGGCGTCACCCGGGTCGCCCGCGAAAAGCTCGACCGCTGCGCCCGCGCGCTGCTCGAGATCCCGCCGGACTTCAAGATGCACCCGAAGCTCCGGCGCGTCTTCGAACAGCGCGTCCGCTCCGTGACCGAGGGCAGCGACGTCGATTGGGGCACGGCCGAGGCGCTCGCCCTCGGGACGCTGCTCCAAGAGGGTGTCACGGTTCGACTCACCGGCCAGGATTCCGAACGCGGTACATTCGGACACCGACACGCGGTCCTGCACGACGTCGATTCCGGCGAGCGTCATACGCCGCTCGCGAAGCTCGCTCCCGAGGGGACGCGTTTCATCCTCGCGAACTCGCTGCTCTCCGAGGCCGCCGTGCTCGGATTCGAGTACGGCTACAGCACCGTCGATCCGAGTCGCCTGGCGATCTGGGAAGCCCAGTTCGGGGACTTCAGCAACAGCGCGCAGGTGATCATCGACCAGTTCATCGCCAGCGGCGAGAAGAAGTGGAGCCGCGCGTCGGGTCTGGTCATGCTGCTGCCGCACGGGTACGAGGGCAAGGGCCCGGAGCACTCGAGCGCGCGACTCGAGCGATTCCTGCAGCTCTGCGCCGAGGACAACATGCAGGTCTGCAATCTGTCCACGCCCGCGCAGTACTTTCACGCGCTGCGCCGACAGATCTGCCGGAGCTTCCGCAAGCCGCTGATCGTGATGTCGCCGAAGAGCCTGCTACGGCATCCCGCGTGCGTCTCGCGGCTCGACGAGTTCACCTCGGGTGAGTTCCAGCGGGTGATCGACGACCCCGCGTTCGCGCCCGACGGGCGCGATCCGAAGCACACGCGCCGCGTGCTGCTCTGCAGTGGGAAGGTCTACTACGCGCTCGCCGAAGCGCGTGAGGACTCGGGCTTCGACGACGTCGCGATCGTGCGCATGGAGGAGCTCCACCCGTTTCCGTTCGACGCGCTGCGCACGACGCTCACGCGGTACGCCGCGCGCGAGATCGTCTGGGTACAGGAAGAGCCCTGGAACATGGGCGCTTGGTCGTACGTCTCCGACCGCATCAATCGCGTCCTGCCCGAGGGCGCGACGGCGCGATACGTCGGGCGACCCGAGTCCGCGAGCCCCGCCACCGGCTCGTACCGCCTGCACGAAGAGGAGCAGGCCGAGTTCGTGCGTCAGGCCTTCGCTGCCGCTCGACCCCTGCCGCGGCCGAGCGAATAGCGGAGTCCGCGGGCAGCTCACCCGCCCGCGAGCTTCACCGTGTATCCGCGCTGCTCGAGCTGCGCGACGATCGCCGGACGGTGATCGCCCTGGATCTCGATCACGTAGTCCCGCACCGTGCCACCCGTTCCGCAGGCGCGCTTCAGCTCCGAAGCGAGCGCTCCGAGCGCATCGCTCGCGAGCGCGAGTCCTGCGATCGTCGTCACGGTCTTCCCGCCCCGACCCGACGTCTCGCGCCGGACGCGGACGATCCCGTCGCCTTGAGGAGCGCGGGGCTTCATCGCTCGGGGACGAGACCTCCGTGGCGCAGGGCGTCGTCGATCAGGAAGCGTACCTGCGGCTCGCGCGCGAACGACATGTGGCTGCCCGGATACCACGCCATCCGCGGCTCGCCCCAGTGCTTCCACAGATCGCGGACCTGATCGGCCGGAACGAGGTGGTCCGCGGTTCCACCGAAGATCGACAGCCGCTCGCGCTCGATCTTGGGCGCGAGCCGCAATGGCGACACGACCGAGAGCACGTCGCGAATGATCTCCCAATCGAGGCCGAGCCGCTCGATCTCGCGCAGCGTCGTCTGCGGTGCGAGCCGCGCGACCAGCCGCGTGAAGTCCGTCGCCGGAATTCCCGCGATCGCGCAGGCCAGCCCGGAGTCGAGCCCGGTGAGGAGCGCGGTCGTGTACCCGCCGAGCGAGAGCCCGTAGACACCGATCTGCGTCGCTCCGCCGGCGCGCAACCAGGAGAGCATCCGGCGTACGTCCCACATCGCCTGCGCCTCGGCATGCACGGTGTCGAGGAAATCGCCGTTCAGGAAGCCGTCTCCGCTTCGCAATCGGATCTTGCGCGGGCCGTGCAGCGGCAGGACCGGACAGATCACGTTCAGACCGAGCTCGCGGTGGAGACGGCGCGTCTCGAACGCGAACAGGTCGACCGCCGGGATTCCCATGCCGTAGCCGTGGATGCAGACGAGCCAGGGCCGGCTCGGGTCTGCGTGCCGCAGCACCCAGGCGTGCGCCTCCCGGTTCAGCGCATAGGAGAGCCAGCGCTCGCGGCCGGGTTCGCCCGCGTGCGGTTCGTAGCCGCTCTCGAAGCTCATGTGCTCGAACGAGACTCCGAGGCTCCCGCGCCAGCGCAACGCGGGCGCCTCGAGAAGCGGCGGCTCTCGATGGTACGACTCGGGCTTCTCGAGCCATCCCGAGCTCTCGAAGAGATCGCGCGCTTCACGGACCTCGGATGTCAGCCGCGGCACGTCGCGCGCGAAGCGGTCGGGCCGTGTCGCGATCATGCTCGCGAGCGCGAGCTGATCGAAGCCGACCTTGATCGCGAGCGTGAGATCGAGCGGCGGCTCCGGCACGCGTTCCACCGGCGGCTCGCGACGCTGCGCGGTCCAACCGCAGGCGATGAAGCTCGCCACCGCGAGCGCGAGCAGTCCGAGCGTCTCGAAGAATCCGACGGCGAACATCATCGGAACTGCGGCCACGAGTGCACATGCGCTTCCAAGCGCGATCAGCTGTGGCGTTCGAACGTCCCCCGGAAGCAAGAGGCTCGCCGTTCCACCCGCGACCATCAGGCCGCCCGGAATCGCGCCAAAGAGGAAGCCGAACACGCCCTCACCCGCGGCGATCCACGCCAGGCCCGCCGCGATCGAAATCAGGTTCTCGTAGGGGAGACCCGCAGACCCTTCGTTCTCTCTCATGCTTCGGCTCCGATTTCGCGCACCTTGGCCTCTTCGGCGCGCGGTCTGGCTCGGTGAATGGATCCGCTCGCCCGTCGGCACAGCTCGCCGAACGACGCCGCGAATGAATCGGCGAGGAGCGGCAGGTCCGCCGCGAGCAAGGCATCGCCGCTGAACCCGATCCTGACGCGCTCGTCGAAGAGTGTCGTCGTGATTCCCAACGTGTGACCGGAGAGGAGGGGCGCGATCGCAGTACAGGCGCGCACCGGCGAGCCGAGCACGAAGAGCGCCGTCGTCGGTGCCGCAAGCGATGTGACGCAGAGACTCGCGGGCCGCCCGGAAGCCGCCGCGGCGTGCAGTCGAGCCAGATCGCGGAGCACCGAGAGCGAGGGACCGGGTCGATCGCTGGGCTGGGGCGCTTCGAGCAGCGCATCGAGCCGAAGCAGCGGATCGGGCTCGGCGAGCGGAAGCTCGACGAGTGGAGCGATGCTGGCGCCGGTCTCGACGTCGATCGGTGTCGCGGCGCGCACGACGAGCGATGCGGGGTCGAACCCGCCTCGCGACACGAACGGGCGCAACGCACCGGCGAGGACGGAGAGCAGGATCGCCTGCCGCGATGCGCCAAGCTTCTCGCCGAGAGCTCTCAGATCGGCCTGATCGAGCGCGAGAAGCTCAAGCCGGCGGTGCGTGCCGGACGGTCCGGTCAGCGGTAGCTCGGAGCGCGATGCGACGGCACGCTCGAGCGCATTCAACGCGCCGCGAAGCCCGTGGCCGAGCGCAGCGCCGACGGACTCGGGCCTTGCGATCTCACGAGCGCGTCGCGCCAGCTCCGTGCGCATCAGCGCGACCCGGCTCGGTGTAGGCGTCGGCTCGAGCCGCGACGTCGCGGTGATCGCCGAGTCCGGTGTCGGGGACACGATCGATGCGAGGGGATCGAAGCCCTCGTCCCCCGAAACCAGCGCGGCGTCGGCCTTCGCGATCAGCGCGAATCGTCCGTCGTCGAGCCCCTCGACGACCCAGAGCTCCCAAGGCGGTTTCTCGGGATCGAGGGTCTGCGAAAAGACGCGTGCGGCCAGACGCTTCAGCTGGCGCTCGTCTCCGGGTCGCGGCAGCGCGACGTGACGAACGTGGTAGGCGAGATCGAAGAACGGGTCATCGACCCAGACGGGCAGCCGGCCGAGAACGAGCCCGAGCCCGCGTTGCCGGGCACGAGGGGTACGAGAGAGACGCTCTGCGGTGTAGGCCCGTACACGCTCGATGTCGATCCCGCCGCTGCGGAGTCCGAGTGGCCCGACCTCCAACACGAGTACCGCGCCGACCTGCATGGAGCTTGGGTAGCTCCGCGCGTTGCGGGTCGCAAGGCGAACGTCGAGCTAGGTCTCGCCGCTGCGATAGTTTCGCAGCGCGGGCATCCGCCAGGCGACGAGCGCGACGACCAGCAGACAGCCGACGCCTCCGAAAACGACGGCGAAGGTCGCGCTCGAGAGCGCCGCCAGGAATCCCGACTCGGCCGCGCCGAGCTGATTGGACGCTCCGATGAAGATGAAGTTGACCGAGCTCACGCGCCCGCGCAGCGCGTCGGGAGTCGAGAGCTGGATCGCCGTTCCGCGCAGCACGACGCTGACGGCATCGGCCATGCCCGCGACCATGTACGCGAGCACCGAGAGCGGGAACCAGCGCGAGACTCCGAACACGACCGTCGCGAGACCGTACACGGCCACCGCGACGAGCAGCACCCATCCCGAGCGGCGAAATCCCGGCAGGAAGATCAGCGCGGCCGACATCAGCAGTGCGCCGATCTCGAGCGAAGCCGAGAGCACGCCGTATCCGACCTCGCCGACTTCGAGGATGTCGCGCGCGTAGATCGGCAGAAGCGCGGTTGCACCGCCGAGGATCACGGCGAACATGTCGAGCGTCATGCAGCCGAGCACGACCGGACTTCGCCAGACGAAGACCAGCCCCTCGCGAATCGCCTCCCAGCTGACGCGCGAGCTCGAAGCCGCCTCGAACGGCGGCAGCTTCAGGAGAGACGCGATCGACCCGGCGATCAGCACGGCATGCAACCCGTACACCGACGCGATTCCACCTTGCGCCGCCGTGAAGCCCATCAGCATCGGGCCGGTCGCGAACGCGAGCCAGATCGCGGTCGCACTCACCGTCACCGCGCGCGGAAAGAGCTCGCGCGGAACGAGCCCGGGAAGGATCGACGCGCGCGCGGGTGACTCGAAGACGGACGCGATCGCCGCGAGCGCGATCGCGGAGTACAGCACCGGCAAGCTCGCGTTCCCCGAGAGCGTCGAGACACACAGGGTGAGCGAGCAGAGCAACGGAACGCCCTGAGAGATCAAGAGGAGCCGGCGCCGATCGACGACGTCGGCCACCGCGCCCGCCACGAGAGAGAGCGGCAGGACCGGCAGGAACTGGATCAACCCGATCATCCCGAGCTGAAACGCCGACTGCGAGAGATCGTAGACGTGCCACGAGACCGCCGTCCGCAAGAGCATCATCGCCGTGCCCGAGAAGAAGCGGCTCGTGAGGTACCAACGGAAGTTGGGCTCGCGGAAGATCGCGAAACGCGAGTCGTCCCCTTCCGCGTCCATCGGCCCCAACCCCATCGGCGGCCATGCTAGCCGAGAAGCCGGTCACCCCGCGCGTGTACCGTTCGTGGCGTCCCCGGGGTCGCGGCGGAACCGGAGCTCAGCCGGCGACGCCGAAGACCGCGAGCGCGCGCGGGCCGTGCGCGCCGAGCACGAGCGCCCCCTCGATGTCGGCGGTCTTCGACGGGCCGGCGACGAACGTGAAGTGATGGTGCGAGAGGGCGCCGTCCGGAAGTCCCGCGAGCGCGGCGTTCATGTCCGGCGCGATCCGGCTGGTGTCGAGCAGCAGGATCAACCGCTCGCACAGGATCGGGAGCGCGCGCGGCTGCGCCTCGCGGCCGTCGAGGCCGACGGCGCCGTTCTCGGCGACGCCGAGCGCGCCGCAGAGGATCGCGACCGAGACGTCCGCGAGTTCGTGCGGATCGGCGCCGCGCGGAACGGACTGCCACGGACCCCTTCCGAGCCGGCCGATCGCGGCGTCCGTCGCGAGCACGCGCCCGGCACCCGTCCACTCTCGACACAGATCTGCGACGCGCGCGCCCAGCTCGGCAGCCGCGACGGGTCCGTGCGCCACGCCGCCGGCCGAGACGAGCATCTCCGCGAACGCGCCGTAGTCGTCGCGCCTTCGGCGCGGCACGAACGAGGCTGGCGGGAGTGCCGCGTGGTTCGAGGCCGCGCGCACGCGTGCGAGAACCCGCTCGCGCGCGCTCAACGCTCGACTCCGGGCTTCTGCGCTCGCCAGCGCGCGCGAAAGCTCGGCCCCGGGTGCTCGGGAAGCGCACGGGACGCGAGCCAGGCCGATGCGGGATTGCCGGGCCAGCTTCGCGAGAGCAGCGGCCAGAGCGCACGCGCAATGCGGCCCGCGAGGGCGTAGAGCGTCGGATACGAGAGCACTCCGGCCGCGAGTCGCGAGAGAGCGCGCGCGCGGAGTCCGCGCGGGACGTCGGTCGTCCGCCACGAGATCAGCTGCTCGTGCAGGTCGATCTTCACCGGGCACACCGCGCTGCAGCTTCCACACAGGGTCGAGGCGAGCGGAAGGCCGACTTGCTCGCGAGTTCCACCGAGCGCGGGTGCGAGCACGAGACCGATCGGGCCCGGAATCGCGAAACCGTACGCGTGACCGCCCGCCCGCCGGTACACCGGGCAGGTGTTCAGGCACGCGCCGCAACGAATGCAGCCGAGCGCGCGCCGGTGCCGTTCGTCCGCGAGCAGGCGGGTGCGGCCGTTGTCGACGAAGACGATGTGAAGCTCCGCGCCGGGGCGGGGCCCCGTGACCAGGCTCGTGTACACCGAAATCGGTTGGCCGGTCGCGCTGCGCGCGAGCAACCGCAGGAAGACCGCCAGATCCCCGAGTCCTGGAATCACCTTCTCGATCCCGAGGCACGCGATGTGGAGCTTGGGGAGGCTCATGCCGAGGTCCGCGTTGCCCTCGTTCGTCACCACGACGAGCGTTCCGGTGTCGGCCACGGCGAAGTTCGCTCCCGTGATCGCCGCCTCCGCTCCGAGGAAGTGACCGCGCAGGTGGCGGCGCGCCGCTTCCGTGAGCCGCGCGGGATCCGTCTCGCCCTCGGGCACGTCGAGCGCGCGCGCGAACAGCGCCCCGATGTCTTCGCGCGTGCGGTGGATCGCCGGCATGATGATGTGCGACGGCGGCTCGTGCCCGAGCTGGACGATGCGTTCCCCGAGGTCGGTATCGACGACCTCCACGCCACGCGCTTCGAGATACGCGTTGAGTCCGCATTCCTCGGTCAGCATGGACTTGCTCTTCACGACCCGGCGCGCGCCGCGCGCGACGAGGAGCTCGTGAACGATCCGGTTCAATGCGGGCGCGTCCTCCGCCCAGTGCACGACGGCACCCGCCGTCGATGCACGCGCTTCGAAGCGCTCGAGACTCCGGTCGAGGTGATCGAGCGCGTGCGCCTTCGCCAGGCGCGCGTGCTCGCGAAGGGGCTCGAAGTCCGGCTCGGCGAGACCGGCCCGATCGCGCTTCTCGCGCAACGCGAAGACCGCCGCGTCGTGGGCGGCGAGCCTCTCACCAGAGGGAAGTGTCTCGAGTACGCGCCGGTCGAGCCCCGCGCTCACGCGCCGTCTCCGCTCGCGAGAATCTCGGCGAGATGGATCGCGCGCGGACCGAATCCCTCCCGTGCGCGCAGCGCTTCGAGGTGCAGGAGGCAGCTGACGTCCGTGCCCGTCACGAACTCGGCGCCGCTCTCGTCGAGCGCACGGAGCTTGTCGCGGCCGATGCGCGCCGAAAGCTCCGGAAATCCGACCGAGAACGCGCCGCCGAAGCCGCAGCACTCGTCTCTGCGCCCGACGGGCCGCAGCTCGAGCCCCGAGACCCCGCGCAGGAGCCGCTCCGTGATGCCGGGCTGCGACGGATCTCGATCGAGCCGCTCGCTCGGCCAGCCGAGACCGAGCTCGCGCAACCCGTGACAGCTCTCGAGCAACGCGACACGGTGCGGAAATCTCGCACCGACCTCGCTCGTTCCGAGGCGCGATACGATGAACTCGCCGAGCTCGAACGTCCGCCCGGCGAGGTCCGCTGCTCGCTCGGCCCCGATCAGCTCCGCGTAGCGACGCCGCACGGTCGCGACGCAGCTCGCCGACGGACACACGACCGCTCCGGCACCGGCGAAGATCTCGACGTGAGCGCGCGCGAGCCGCACGGCGTCGCCGCGCGCGCCGGTCGTCACGAAGGGCTGCCCACAACAGGTCTGGCGCGGGTCGAACGAAACTCGGCAGCCGAGCCGCTCGAGCACGCGCGCAGTGGCGAGCCCGACTTCGGGCGCGAGCTGATCGACGTAACAGGGGATGAAGAGCGCAACGTCGAGCGGACTCGCTCCGCGTTCAGGCATCGGGAAGCAGCGCCCCGACCTCGTCCGGCTCGAGCACGTAGCGAGTGGCGCAGAACTCGCAGCGCACCTCGAGTCGCTCGCGGTTCTCGGCGATCGCTCGCGTCTCGGCGCGACCGAGCAGCGTGACGGCGCGCCGGATCCGATCGGCGTCGCACGCACAGTGGAACTCGGGCCTCGAATGCTGGCGTCCGCGCGAGCCGATGCCTTCGAGGAGCCGATCGGCAATGTCGTCGGCCGTGAGCCCGGCGCGCACGAGCTCGGTCGGCGAGGGCAGATCGCGCACCGTGCGTTCGAGTCGTTCGAGCACCTCCTCGTCGGCGTCCGGAAGCGCCTGAACCAGATATCCACCGGCCGCCTCGACCGAGAGATCACTCGCGACGTAGACACCGACGGCAAGCGCCGATGCCGTCTGCTCGCTCTCGGCGAGGTAGTGCGACAGATCCTCCGCCACCTCACCGGAGATGATCGGTACGATACCGGTGTAGGGCTCCCGCCAGCTCGGGTGATATCGAACGACCGCGAGGATGCCCTTCCCCACCGCCGCGCCGACGTCGAGTTTTCCCGAGCGCGAAGGCGGATGTGCGGACGGGTCGGAGACGTAGCCGCGGACGCGGCCGAGATGGTCGGCGATCACAGTCATCTGACCGAGGGGTCCGTCGCCGCGGAACTGCAGCTGGAGGGTTTCGTCCTCCTTTGCACCGGCGGCGAGAAGCACGCCTCCCATGAGCGCGCGCCCCAGCGCCGCGCTCGCGGTCGGTGCCGTTGCGTGGCGGCGCGCAGCCTCGGCGACGAGACCGGTCGCGACCATCGCCCGCACCGACAGCCCACCGTCCGCGGAGACCGTCCGCACCAGCTCGCACGCACCTGCCGGAATCGTCGCAGCATCCATGTCCGCTCCGAGGATACCGGGCCGACGATCGCTCGCTAGAGAACGAGTTCGGCGAGCGTGCGCAGCGCTTCGGGCTGTCCGGCACCGATGCACATCGTTCCGACGGGCGACGCCTTCCACGCCGCGAGCCGATCGCGGATTCGCTCGCGCGGTCCGAGCAGCGCGACTTCGTCGACCAGCGAGTCGGGAACCGCCGCCATCGCCTCCGCCTTCTTTCCGTCGAGATAGAGATCCTGGATCTTCGTGGCCGCCTCTTCGTAGCCCAGGCGCTTCGCGTAGTCGTTGTAGAAGTTCTTGCCGCGCGCGCCCATCCCACCGATGTAAAGAGCGAGCATCGGCTTCACGGCGTTTCGGCATTGGGCGACGTCGTCGCCCATCACGCAGGTCACGAAGGGAGAGACGTCGAAGTTCGCCATGCTCTTGCCGCCCCCGGCCTTCTTGAAGCCCTCTTCGACGTGCGGCGCGAAGACGCTCCACTTGTCGGGAGACATCCAGACGGGGAAGAAGCCGTCCGCGATCTCGGCCGCGACCTTCACGCCCGCGGGGCTGATCGCGGCGGTATAGATCGGAAGATCGGCGCGACCGTGCAAGATGCTCTTCAGCGGCTTTCCGAGTCCGGTCGCACCCGCGCCCGTGTACGGGACGTCGTACTCCTGGCCGTGGAACTCCGCGGGCCGCTCCCGGCGCAGGATCTGCCGGATGATCTCCACATACTCGCGCGTTCGTGTGAGGGGCTTGCCGTACTTGACGCCGTGCCATCCCTCGACGACCTGCGGCCCCGAAGGGCCGATCCCGAGGATGAAGCGGCCACCGGAGAGCGCGTCGAGGCTCATCGCCGTCATCGCGGCCATCGCGGGCGTGCGGGCCGGTATCTGCATGATCGCAGTGCCGAGTCTGATACGAGTGGTCTGGGCGCCGATCCACGCGAGCGGCGTGATCGCATCCGATCCGTACGCCTCCGCGGTCCACACGGAATCGAAACCGAGGCCCTCCGCTTCCTTGATGAGATCGATGGGCAGTCCCATCCCACGTCCCGAGTATCCGACGAGCAGTCCAAGTCGCACGGCGCTTCTCCTTGTTTCGATGCCGGGTCCGACGGCGGGCCGATCCTACACCGTGCGCAGCATCACGGGCAAAGCGGCGAACTCGGGGCACGTTCCCTCGACACTCGTGTGTTGGACTCCTAACCTACCCCTCGAGTCTCTAGGACTCGCGATAAGTGGAAGGGGATTCGTATGTCCTGGCAACGTTCGATCAAGGCGGCCGTGAAGGCGCTGAAGAAGGAAGAGCAAGCGCTCGTGAAGCAGCTCGACAAGTTGAGATCACAGCTTGCGAACCTTGGCGGAGTGTCCGCTGGCCGAAAGGGCGCCGCGGCCGGGCGAAAACCCGGTCGTGGGAATCGACTGAGCGACGAGGGTCGCCGGGCGATCTCGCTTGCAGCGAAGCGCCGCTGGGCGAAATACCGCGGAAAGAAGCGAAAGTAACTCGCGCGCATCTCCATGCGCGGTGACGTCGGGGTGACCTTCCGCGCGGGAGGTCACCCCGCGTCAGCTTCTGGCCCATTGCATTCATCACTTCATCGTTTGGGGATCGAGAATGAGAATTCGACGCACGGCCTCGCTGCTTTCATCGCTCCTGCTCTCGGGATGCATCCTCTATGCGCCGGTCGACTTCGGCTCGCTCGGGAGTCCCGGAAAGCTGCAGGAATCGGTCGTTCTCGGAAGCGACGGTCCGAAGCTCGCGATGATCGAGATCACAGGGGTGATTTCCGACGCCGAGAGCCGCCCTCGGCTCGGAATCGCGGAACGACCCGGCCTCGTCGTCGAGACGCGAAACGCCCTCGATCGCGCGGCTGAAGATCGCGACGTCGTCGGTGTTCTCGTGCGGATCAACTCACCCGGAGGCTCGGTCTCTGCGAGCGACACGCTCCACCACGAGATCGCGAGCTGGAAGTCCGAGCACAAGCTCCCGGTGATCGCCTACCTGAATGGCATGGCGACCTCGGGTGGATACTACGTCGCGATGGCGAGCGATCGAGTGATCGCACACCCGTCCGCGGTCACTGGCTCGATCGGCGTGGTGATGCCCGGGCTCAGCATCGAAGGCCTGATGGAGAAGTACGGCGTCGTCGACCAGACGCTCACGAGCGGGAAATTCAAGGATGCCGGTACGCTACTTCGAGACATGAGTGCCGAAGAACGCGTTCAGCTCTCGAGCGTGATCGACGACCTCTTCGCCCGCTTCGTCGACGTCGTGGTGGACGGGCGCCCCGCCCTGACCCGCGAGAAGGTCGCCGCGCTCGCAGATGGCCGCGTCTACTCCGCACGGCAGGCGCTCGAGGCCGGGCTCGTCGATGAGCTCGGCTACCTGGAAGACGCGGTCGCCGAGCTGGAGAAACGCGCCGGTATCACCGAGTCCCGGGTCGTCACGTATCACCGATCGAATCAGACACGCGAGAACATCTACAGCCGGACGCCGAACATCTCCGTGCAGGTGACCGATGTGAATCTGCTTCCGATCCGGAGAAGTGAGCTCGCGCCCGGCTTCTACTACCTGTGGCCGGGTGCCCTGACACCCTGACCCGATCCCGGGCCCACGCTTTCTCCAACGACGACTCGTGAACGTCCGCCCCGTGTCGCGCTGACGCGGGCGTCGCGCCCGGCGAGCCGAACCGTGATCCGCGTCGCCTCTCCCGCTCAAGACAAGGGAGCGGAATCACGAATCGAGTTCTGGGGAGACGTCTGCCATGTGGGTTCGCCTTGCGCCTCGGACTCCGTCTCCTCTCTGCGCGGGGCTGGCGGCTCTGGCGCTCTCGTTCGCGACCCGTGCGGAGAGCGTGGACGTCGAGCTTGCGTCGAAGATCCCCCCGAAGGGCAGGGTCTCCGACCGGGACGCCTGCATCTCGATCGGCGAGGGCGCGAACGCTTCGAGGTTCGTCCAGCAGACCGGGACGCTCGGAGTCGAGATGGAGAACGGCCGCCCCAGGGTCCTGCTCGACCTCGCCGGGTCCGAGAGCGAGGGGCTGGACTGGGACCCGAAGATCTTCGCGATCTCGAAGTCGGTTCGTTAGGAGACACCGAAATGGGTCGGCTCACGATCAGACTTCGAATCGCCGCCTACATGGCCCTGATCGCCGGGGGCTTCTCGGCCTTCACCGTGCTCTTCTTCCCGCCGCAGGCGCAGAGACTCGGCGATCGTCTGCTGGCGGACTCCGCGGTCACGGTCGCGAGCTTGTTCGCCGCGAATGTCGAGCCGGCATTCGACTCGCTCGGATTCGGCGGCGAGAAGACCATCGATACCGCGCTGCGCAATCTGTCCGGCGAATCGACGACCCACGGTCCGTCCGGGCTCGACCGTCTGTCCTTCGAAACAGCCGAGCACGCACCGATCGAGATCACGCGCATCACCGTCTACGCCGAGGACGGTTCGCGGCTCGACGGCATGAATGACGGAGCGGCTCGTGGGCCAGGTCGTAGCTCCCGAGATGGCGATGCGGATCGAGGATCTCGAGGAAGAAGGTCTGCTTCGAGTCACCGCACCCGTGTACAGCGGAGCCGTATTCAAGGGCTTCTTCCGAATCGACTTCTCGAAGCGGACCCTGCAGAGCCTGATCCGGAGGCACCTCCTCATCTCGATCGCCACCTCCGCGGTCGCGCTCCTGCTCATGGTCGCGCTCGGCTACGTCGTCGGGCGCTCGATCTCGGCCCCGCTGGAGCGGGTCGCGGACGCGATGCGCGACCTCGAGGGCGGAGCGGGTGATCTGACCTTCCGGATCAGCGGCGAATCCAGGGACGAGATCGGACGTGTCGTCCGACACTTCAATGCGTTCGTCGCCAAGCTTCAGAACATCATCCGCGACGTGTCCGCGACCGCACGGAGGCTCGGCACCGCCTCGGACGAGCTCGCCGGGATCTCCGATCGGCTGGTCGAGAACAGCGAGTCCGTGCGCGAAGGCGCGAGCGCGGTCGCCTCTCGAACGCACGAGGTCTCGGCCAACGTCGAGACCGTCGCGGGGGCCGCGCAGGAGGCGCACCGCAACGTCTCCAGCGTATCGAGCTCGACCGAGCTGATGAGCGAGAACATGGCGCAGGTGTCGCTCGCCGCGGAGGCCGTCGCGTCCAACGCGGTCGAGGTCGAGGGCTCCGTGCGCGACATCTCGGACGCGATCACGATGATCCGCGACAACACGGAGAAGGCCGCGACGGTGAGCCGCCAGGGCGCGGAGAAGGCGGCGCCCGTTCAACAGCTGCTGCGCGAGCTGACCCGGAGTGCGGAGGCCACCGGAAAGATCGTCGCGCTGATCCAGAAGGTCGCCGACCAGACCAATCTCCTCTCGCTCAATGCCTCGATCGAGGCCGCGTCCGCGGGAGAAGCGGGCAAGGGATTCGCGGTGGTGGCAAACGAGGTCAAGGATCTCGCGCGGGAGACGACCGCGGCGACCAAGAAGATCGAGCTGCAGATCAGCGACATGCAGAGCTTCACCCGCCAGTCGGTGGCGGCGATCGGTCAGATCATCGAGCTGATGGAAGGGGCGAACTCGATCAACTCGTCGATCGCCAACGCGGTCGAGGACCAGACGCGCACTTCGGCGAAGGTCTTCGAGGCGACGTCGGACTCGACCAAGATGATCGCCGACGTCACGGGAAACATCGGCGAGGCCTCGAACACGGCCGCGGAGGTCGCAGCCAAGGCATCGGACCTGATGCGCGGAGTCGCGGAGATCTCGGAGAACGCCGCAAAGGCCGTGCGCGGATCGCTCGAGGTCGCCGCGCACATCGAGTCGGTGCGCCTCTCGTCGGTGGACTCGTCGAACGAGGCCGCGAACGTGCGCAAGCGCGCTCAGGATCTGACCGAGCTCTCGACCAAGCTCGAGTCGCTCGTCGCTCAGTTCAAGGTCTGATCGGGCACGAGCTCGGTCCGACCGTCCCGATCCTCGACCGCGATCGGAAGACCGTCTCGGTAGATCACCCAGCGCGTGTGGCCCGCCGGAACGCGCGGTCCGGGGGTCAGGATGCCGACGAGGTTCAGCGGATCGGAGGCGGATACGCGCACGATCTCGGACTCGTCCGGCTTCGCGCGCACCCGACGCAGCGCCGGGATCGCCTCGGGTAGCGCGAACTGCTCGCCGGTGAATCCACTGACGAAGCGTCCGCCACGAACGAGCCCGCGCGCCTCGAGACGCCGCAGTGCGGAGTGCACGACCCGCCAGCGATCCGGAAGCCACTCCCGCGCGAGCAGATCCCGAAACACCACGCCGTAGCGGCGAAGCAGGCGCCAGGCGGTCGCCTCGGCGAGCTCGTCGGGATCCGTCGGGTCGCCGTGCACCGCGAGCAAACCCCAACGCCCCTCGGGCGAGGTCAGGCCGGAGGGAAGCACGCGCGCGCGCCCCGGACGCCGTCGCGGGTGTGAGCGCGACGCGTGGCCGAGAAGACGGCGGAGCGGCGCGAATCCGTCGCAGCTGACCAGACCGTGCGCGATCAGCTCGCGCAGCGCCTCCTCGACCTGCACGGGCAGGAGACGGCTCGCGACTTCGATCTCTTTGGCGAAGAGCGCGCCTCGCGAACGCAGGAGCGCGAGCACGCGCTCCGCGGGACCGCGAAGCGGGTCGGGCTCCGCGCGCCCGCTCGACGACGCCTGCAGAAGCGCCTCGAGATCCGCGCGCGGAAAGACACCGATCGGCGTCAGGCGCGAGGGCTGCGTTCCCGGATCTCCGGCCGACGAAGCGATTCGTCCCCAAGCGGCGGCCCCGGCGAGGCAGAGCGAGTCCAGAAGCGCCGGCTTGTAGCCCTCGATGCGCGTCGGCAGAAGCGCGCCCTCCCAGGCCGCTGCCGCGGCCTCGAATCCCGAAAGCCGCTCGAGCACCGCCAACACCCCCCCCTCCCCGACGAGCCGCGTTCCCGCGGCCAGGTGCTGCCATCCGAGCAGGAAACGCATGAAGACCCGCGCGCTCGTCGGTTCGATCTCGCGGCGAAGGCGCGCGAGCGTGTAGCGGTGGATGCGCGCGAGCAGGCTCCGGTCGCAGAACTGCTCCGTGCGAAGCGAAGGCTCGAAGCGGCCACGCAAAGCGACGCCTCGACCCTCGAGTCGCGCGAGCGACGACTCGACCGCGCCCGCTTCGACACCGATTCGTGTCGCGAGTCCGCTCGCCGTCACGGGCCCGAGCAGGGCGAGGTGGCCGCGAACCGCGGCGTCGAGCGCCGCATCGGCGTCACAGGATCTTCCCTCGAGTGCGGGCGGAAGTGCGGGGACCGGTTCGAGAACGGACCTCGGGAACAACGCGCGCGCTTCGGCCAGCCTCTCGGTCGCGAACACGCGTGCGTCATCCGGCGTGAGCACGCGCGCGCCACGCCCGTCCGCGACGAGCTCCTCGACCCGGCCCCTCCCGCCCATCGGCAGATCGGCGAGTCGCAGCACCACGCAGTCGCAGAGCAGCTCGTGCAGCTCGTCCGCGTTTCGCACCTCGGGTGTCGCCTCGTCGCGGACGCGAGCGATGGCCTCGGCGTCGAGCTTGGCGAGCTCACGAGCGTCCTCGGGCAGCGCATGGCGAAGCGACACGGCGCGCGTTCGCCGCTCCTCGAGCGGCGCGTCGTCGAGAAACGCATAAGGGCGGGCCGTCAGGATCTCGTGGCTGAACGGCGACGGCTCCACCGTGTCGAGACAGTGCATGCGCACGTCGCCCGACTCCAGACCCCGAAGCAGCGACTCGAGCCCGCGCACGTCGGCGGCCTCGGACAGGCAATCGCGCATCGTCTGCGAGACGAGCGGGTGATCCGGAATCTCGATCGGATAGCTGACGTTCTCCTGACAGGCCGTCTGCTCCGGAAATGCCGCGGCGAGCAGATCGTCGGCCTGCATGCGCTGGATCGGAAACGGCACGCGTCCCTTCCCTCGCGCGCGAAGCACCGCGAGGGAGCGCGTCGAGTTCCAACGCCAGCGAGCGGTAAAGAGCGGCGATCCGAGCAACGCCTGCTCGAGCACCTCGGCGCAGGTCCGCGAGGAGAGGAATCGCGGCAGGAGCGACAGGTCGAAGGTCTGCGGACTCCCGAGCGAGAGCACGATCGCGTCATCCGTCGCCGCAGCCTGCAGCTCCATGTCGAACGACGCGCAGAAACGCTTGCGGAGCGCGAGACCGAAGGCGCGATTCACGCGCGCACCGAGTGGCGCGTGCACGACGAGCTGCATCCCTCCCGCCTCGTCGAAGAACCGCTCCGCGAGCAGGTCGGTACGCGTCGGCACGAATCCGACCGCCTGCCGTTGGGCTTCGACGTAGCGCGCGATCTGCGTCGCGCCGACCTCGTCGAGCGCGCACTTCGAGGCGAGCCACGCGACGGCCACGTCCGATCCGTGTTCGAGCGACCGCGCGACCTCGGCGCGAAGGTCCGACACCTCGGTGGAGAGCTCCTCGGTCCGCGAAGGCGCTTCCCCGAGCCAGAACGGAATCGTCGGCGGCGCGCCCTGCGCATCGGTCACGCGGACGATGCCCGACTCGACGCGGCGGATGCGCCAGCTGTGGGTGCCGAGCAGGAACACGTCCCCGGCCATGCTCTCGATCGCCCAGTCCTCGTTCACGCTGCCGATCGTGGTGTCGTCGGGATCGAGCACGACTTTGTAGTCACCGAGCTCGGGGATCGCGCCACCCGACATCATCGCCGCGATCCGCGCACCCCGGCGACCGCGCAGCCGGCCGTGCACCTGATCGCGGTGCAGCCATGCCCCGCGCCTTCCGCGCGGGGTCTCGAATCCGCGCGCGAGCATCTCGAGCACGGCGTCGAACTCCGCGCGCGGAAGTGCGCGGTAGACCCAGGTGCCGCGCACGAGCTCGAAGAGCGCGCTCTCGTCCCAGTCCTCCGCGGAGCAGGCGGCGACGATCTGCTGCGCCAGGATGTCGAGCGGCGCGTCCGGTATCGAGATCCGGTCCAGGCGTCCCGCGCGCACGGCTCGGACGAGCGCGGCGCACTCGATCAGCTCGTCGCGTGAGGTCGGAATGATCCGGCCCTTCGGGCGCAGGCCGAGCGCGTGCCCCGAACGGCCGATGCGCTGCAGAAGGGTCGCGATGCTGCGCGGAGAGCCGATCTGACAGACGAGCTCGATCTCGCCGATGTCGATGCCGAGTTCGAGCGAGGCCGTGGCGACGAGCGCGCGCAGCTCGCCCGACTTGAGCCGCGCCTCGACGCGCAGGCGCCGCTCGCGCGACAGGCTGCCGTGGTGCGCGGCGACGTGCTCGGCGCCGATGCGCTCGCCGAGCCGGTGCGCGAGCCGCTCGGCGAGTCGTCGTGTGTTCGCGAAGATCAGCGTGGTGCGGTGCTTCTCGGTGTAACCCGCGATCATCTCGACCAGATCGTCCCACTGTTCCTTCGACGCCACGGCTCCGAGGTCTTCGTTCGGTGGAACGTCGATCGCGAGATCGAGGTCGCGTTGGTGGCCGAGATCGACGATCGAACACGGTCTCGTCTCGGAGCCGACCAGGAAGCGTGCGATCGTCTCGATCGGCCGTTGCGTGGCCGAGAGCCCGATCCGCATCGGCCGGGCCTCGGCGAGCGCGTCGAGCCGCGCGAGCGAGAGCGCGAGGTGAGAGCCGCGCTTGTCACGCGCGAGCGCGTGGATCTCGTCCACGATCAGCGTGCGCGCGGTCTTCAGGATGCCGCGGCTCTTCTCCGCGGTGAGCATCACGTACAGCGACTCGGGAGTCGTCACCAGGATGTGTGGAGGCCGGCGCAGCATCCCCCGACGTTCCGACGCCGAGGTATCGCCGGTGCGCACCAGCGCGCGGATCTCGGGGAGCTCGATGCCCATCTCGCGCGCCTGCGCGCGGATCTCCGAGAGTGGCTGCTCGAGGTTGCGCTGGATGTCGTGCGAGAGTGCGCGAAGCGGCGATACGTACACTGCCTCGAGCCGGTCCTCGAGCGTGCCGTCGAGCGCGCGCCGCACCAATCGATCGATCACGAGCAGGAACGCGGCGAGTGTCTTGCCCGAGCCGGTCGGTGCCGCGATCAAGACGTCTTCGCCGCGCGCGATCGCGGGCCAACCCTGCGCCTGCGACGGCGTCGGTGCTCGGAAGCGGCGCTCGAACCAGGCTCGGACCGGAGGCGAGAGGTCGAGCGCTGCGGTCATCGGCTACGCGGAGAGGCCGCGCGTCTCGGGCAGGCCGAGCATCGTGTTCAGGTTCTGGATCGCGAGGCCCGCGGCGCCTTTGCCGAGGTTGTCGAGGACGGCCATCAGGCGCACGTGACCCGCCGGGTTCGGCAGCACGCGCAGATCGATGCGATTGGTGTCGTTGCAGCCGCGCGGATCGAAGCTGCGCTCGTCGGAGTCGAGCGGCTCGCGGATCGGCAGCACGCGCACGAAGGGCTCGGCCCGATAGCGCGCATCGAGCGCCTCCCAGATCGACTTGCCCGAGACGCCGCTCGCGAGCAGCGCGGCGTGCAGCGGAATCTGCACGCGCATTCCGCACCGGAACGGACCGACGGAGGGCGCGAACTCGGGCCCGTGCACGAGCCCGCTCCAGCGCGTCATTTCCGGCACGTGCTTGTGCACGCGATCGAGCGCGTAGGGTGCCTCGTGGACGTGCGTGAGCAGCCCCGTCGCCGGGTCCTCCCACTTCGCGATCATCTCGCGCCCGCCGCCCGAGTAGCCGGACACGCCGTGCGCGGAGATCGGCGTGTCGCGCGCGACGAGACCCGCGTCGATGAGCGGACGCAGGAGCAGGATCACGGCGGTCGCCCAGCAGCCGGGATTCGATACGCGAGACGCGGTCGCGATCCGACCGCGCTGCTCCGGATCGAGCTCCGGCAGACCGTAGACCCAGCCCGGCGCGACCCGGTGCGCGACGCTGGCGTCGAGAATCCGCGTGCGCGCCCCGTCCGCGAAGCCGACCGCCTCGCGCGCGGCGTCGTCGGGAAGACAGAGCACGGCGAGATCCGCAGTCGCGATCGCATCCCTGCGCGCGGACGCGTCCTTGCGCAGCGCTTCGGGCAGCTCGCAGAGCTCGAGGTCGTCGCGGCCCGCGAGCCAGTCGCGAATGCGCAGACCCGTCGTACCCATGTGACCGTCGATGAAGACGCGCGGCGGCATTCGGGCAGTATACCCGTGCGTCCTCTCAGGGCGACTTCGCGGGAGCGGCCGGAATCGGCTCGGGCACGACCGAGAGGTTGCGCTCGCGGCGTCGTCGGTCGCGCTTCTCGCCGACCTCGTCCTCGATCGCCTCCGCGCGAAGGGCGAGCTCGGAGTTCCGCTCGCGCAGCGCGGCGAGCCAGACCTCGAGCTGCCGAGGCGCGGCGTAGATGCGGAACCGGAAGAGCGCGGCGGTTCCGCGATCGCTCTCGACGCGGAGCTCGACGTCGTTCGCGCCGGGCGCGAGCGCGAGCGCTCCTTGCAGACGCGTGCGATCCGGCTGGAGCAGATCCGCGCGCTCGATGCCGAGCGTCGCGTTGCGCGCGACGACGGATCCGATCCGGTTCGACACCAGCGCCGGAAGCGCCAACTGGATGGCTTCCGGACCCGGCACCCGAACCAATCGCCCGCCGGTGTCGGAAGCGACCTGGTGCCAGAGACGTGCGCTGCGATCGGGTTCGAAGAGCAACGGATGCACCTTCAGGACCTTGCGCGCGCGGCGTGCGAAGCTCGCGAGCTGCACCATGTCGGACGTGCCGTCCGCACGGCTGAAGCGGTGGCTCGCGGGACACGGCGAAGGATTGCTCCGCGCCCGGCATGCCGCGACGGCCGCGTCCGAGAGCGAGCGCCCATCGCAATCGAGAAAGCGTCCCGAGAACGGGGCGTCACCGTCGGTGAGAACGACGATCTCCCGGACGACACCGTCAGGTGTCGCTTCCAGCCACTCGCGCGCCGTCCAGAGCGCGCAGACGGCGTCGGTGCGGCCCTCTCCGATCGGGTGCTCCTCGCGAAATCGTGCGAGCGCGGCGCGCAATCCGTCGACGGAGAGCCCTGGCTCCGCCACCGGCCAGGTCGTCTCGCCGAACGCGATCACGCCGATCTCGAGCCAGTCGTCGCCGGACAGATCGAGCAGATGATCGAGCGCGCGCCGCTCGGCTTCGAGCACGGGCACGACCTCGGGCGTGCCGTCCGCCGTCTGGAAGACGGTGGTCGAGTTCGCGCTCGCGGAGGCGTCGATCAGGATCACGACGCGGCGCGGCCCGTCGCCGCGTGCGAGCTGCAGCGCCCCTTCGATCGGAAGCTCGAGCCCGTCGACGACCGGCACGATCACGCTTCCGCCCGCTTCCGCGGTGACGAGCGGCCAGCGCAGGGTGACCCCGAGATTCGCCCAGACCGGACCGTAGATCGCCTGCGCCGGCCACTCGCTCCGCACGCGTGCGGCGAGCTCGGCGCGCAGGGGCTCCGGCCAGGCCGGTGCGTTCGGCGCGCGCAGGAGATCGACGCCCTCCGGCGTGCCCATCGGTACCGGCGCCTGCGCGTCGGCCGGATAGGGATCGTGTGCGGGTGGATCGGGCCGCTGGTAGCGCTCGCGCGCGCCGGCGCTGCTCGCGGCGAGAATCGCGAAGACGCAGCCGAGAGCGAGGGCCCGGAAGGGAGGTCGCACGCAGTTTCGAGCGGCGCGGCGGCGGAGAAACCTGAGAGCCCGATCGACCGTCCGAAAGCCGGGGAATTGCTTCGGATTTTGACCGAGGTCCCCGACCCCCGTAGACTCGCGACCGCGAGTCAGGAGAAGCGGATGGCGGAAGTGGTGAAGCTCGAGAAGGCCGGCGGACGCGTCTCGGCCGCAGTCACCGCGGAAATCGACTCCGGTCGGCTCGACCGCCTCTCCGCCGAGGCACTGCTCCGCTGGGGTTTCGAGCGGTTCGCGCCGCGCATCGCGCTATCCGCGGGCTTCGGCTCCCCGGACGGAATGGTCCTGCTCGACATGATGCACCAAATCGATCCGAGCCGGACACGCGTGTTCACGCTCGACACCGGCCGGCTCCCACAGGAGACCTACAACCTGATGGACCGGATCCGCGACCGGTACGAGATCGAGGTCGAGGTGTACTTCCCGAATCCCGAGCGCGTTCAGAAGATGGTGCGCCAGCACGGGCTGAATCTGTTCTACGAGACCGAGGAGAAGCGAAAGCTCTGCTGCGCGGTGCGCAAGGTCGAACCGCTCGAGCGCGCGCTCGGACCTCTCGACGCCTGGATCAGCGGGCTCCGCCCGGAGCAGAGCGTGACGCGCGCGGAGGTCTCCACGGTCGAGATCGACGAGGTGCACGGTGGCCGCGTGAAGCTGAATCCGCTCGCCGCGTGGACGAAGGACGAAGTCTGGGCGTACGTGAAGAAGCACGCCGTTCCGATCAACGCGCTCCACGCGCAGGGCTACCCGTCGGTGGGATGTGCGCCGTGCTCACGCGCGATCCGCGAGGGCGAGGACGAGCGCGCGGGCCGTTGGTGGTGGGAGAGACCCGAGAACCGCGAGTGCGGGATCCACACCGGCTACGAGGAAGAGGGCTCGGGAATCTGACCCGAATCCGCGGCGTCGCGGTCTCCGTCGTCAACGGAGATGAACACGTCGTCGCCTTCGACACGCACCGCGAAGCGCCTCAGATCCTCGGTCACGATCCCGCCGCCGGCCGCGCCCGTCTTCACGTTGAAGCGGCCGCCGTGCAGCGGACACTCGAGCTCGTCGCCCTCGAAGTAGCCGTCGCTGAGGCACGCGAAGGCGTGCGTGCAGATGTTGTCGATCGCGTAGAACGAGCCCTCGAGATTGCAGAGCGCGATGTCGAAGCCCGAAACGCGGACGCGCCGGACCTCGCCCGGCGCGAGTTCGCGAACGCTCGCGACGCGCCTCCAGACCATCGCGCTACGCCAGGTCCGCGTGACGCGGACAGCTCGTGAGGTGATCGTTCACCATCCCCACCGACTGCATGTACGCGTAGCAGATCGTCGATCCGACGAACGTGAAGCCGCGTCGCCGGAGATCCCTGGAGAGCGCGTCCGACTCCGGCGTCTGCGCCGGAACGTCGGAGATCTTCCGGAATCGATTCACGCGGGGTCGACCGCCGACGAACCCCCACACGTAGCGGTCGAAGCTGCCGCGTTCGGCGACGACCTCGAGAAACGCGCGGGCGTTCCCGATCGCGGAGGAGATCTTCAGGCGATTGCGGACGATGCCCGGATCTTCGAGCAGCTTCGCTCGTCTCTTTTCGGTGTAGCGCGCGACGCGTTCGGGATCGAAATCGTCGAACGCGCGCCGGTAGCCGTCTCGCTTGCGCAGGATCGTGAGCCAGGAGAGCCCCGCCTGGGCGCCTTCCAGGATCAGCATCTCGAAGAGCCGTCGGTCGTCGTGCAGCGGCACGCCCCACTGCTCGTCATGATACGGGATGTAGAGCGGATCCTTCTCGGCCCACGGACAACGCGCGCTCAACCGGCGAACTCCTCGAAGACCTCGGCGCAGTCGACGCGTGCGCCGATGTGCGCGAGCAGCAGATAGGTCCCCGCGAGCTTGCGGTGCAGGAAGATCAGCTCGGTCGTTGGTGCGCGCAGTCCGCGGCGCGTGTAGGCATCGATACCGAGCTCGCGCACCTCGCGAGCGAGCTCGGACGTCGCGAAGTCGTACGGCCCCGCGAAGCGAAGCGGCTCGGCGACGCGCTCGCACAGACGCGCGAACGCGGCGCGCGCCTCCGGGGACTCGTCGCCGCGAAGAAGCCCGAGCGCGTTGGCGCGCTCCTCGACCCGCTCCGCGTCCTTCTCGATCGTCGCTGCGATCAGCTCGGCGTAGTGACCGGTGAAGTGCGCCGAGAAGCTGCGCACCGCCCCGAAGTCGAGCAGCGCCACGCGCTCCTGCTTCGGCTCGAACAGGTAGTTCGCGAAGTTCGGGTCGGTCTGAACGAATCGGAACTCGAAGAGCTCGCGGAAGACCAGCCGGAGGAGCTTCGTGCCGATCTCGTCGCGCCGGCTCTGCGGATGTTCGGGCGAACGCAGGTCCTCGATCGGCAAGCCGCGAACCCGGTCCAGGGCGAGCACGCTCCGCGTCGAGAGATCCGCGTGCACGCGCGGGACGAGCACGCCGGGATCTTCACCGACGAGCGCTCGATAGCGCTCCTGGCTCCGCGCCTCGCGCGCGTAGTCCGCTTCGCGCCGCAGCTCCTGCTTCAGCTCGGGGATCACAGCGTCGAGGTCGAGTCCCGAAGGCACGAGCCGCAGGCCGCGAAGCACGAGCGCGAGATTGTCGACGTCACCGTCGATGCTGCGTTCGATCCCCGGGTACTGCAGCTTCAGCGCCAGGTCGCGCCCGTCGCGCGCGGTGGCCGCGTGCACCTGTCCGATCGAAGCCGCGGCCAGCGGCTCGAAGTCGAACTCCGCGAAGCGGCTCTTCCAGGCGCGGCCGAACTCGCGCCCGAGCACCTGCCGGACCTGCGCCTCGGGCATGAAGTGCGCCTGATTCTGCAGCTGCGCCAAGGCTTCACGCAGTCGCGGCGGAAGCATTCCCTCCCCCTGCAGCGAGAGCAGCTGACCGAGCTTCATCGCAGCGCCGCGCAGGTCCGCAAGCGTCTCGGAGAGCCGGATCGCATTCGCGCTCGTCATCAAGAGCGAGCCGCTGCGGTCACCCGAGCCGGTCGCACGCCGCAGCACCTCGAGCGCCGACTCTCCCGCGATTCCCGCGAGAAGTCCCGCGAGCCGCGCGATCCGCTCGGCACGTCCGTCCGGCACGCGCGAAGTCTTCTGTCGCGCTCGTGGCGTCGGACGATCCGTCATGCGCGTGAGTCTATCCGATCGACCACGCCCAGGGCTCGATGCCGATCCGGTACGCGGCGTAGAGCCCCGCGTAGAACACGGTGACGAGCGCGCCGAAGAGAGCCATGCCCTTCGCACCGAAGCTCCCATCCGCGGGAGCCGAGGCGCGAAACGATGCGACGCAGCTTCGATGCACGAACCCGGCGAGGATCAGACCCGCACCGGTATCCACGACGAAGTGCTGTTTCGTCGTGGACACCGCCACGGCGATGCACACCGTCCAGACGAGCGCGACCGCGCCGAGCCGCCTGTCCACATGCCGGGTCGCGAGCGCCGCGAGCAACGCGAGCGCGAGGTGAAGCGACGGAAGCAGGTTCAACGGCGGGTCCACGAAGTGGAGCAGCCGCAGAAGCCAGCCCGCGAAACCCGAGCCGGCATGCGCGCTCGGATCCGGCCGGAGGTCGATCGACGTGACCGGGATGACCACGAAACACATGAGCGCGACCGCGATCACGACCGCGTAGGCGAGCGCGACGCGTCGGAACACATCCGGGTCCCGAACCACGAAGAGCGGCAGCAGCGCCATCGGCAGGATCGACCAGTAGACGACGACGGAGCCGAGCACGAACGGGATCGCGGCGTCGAGCGGCGTCCACAGCGAACGCGCTTCGGCCGCGTCGGTGACCAGCCAGCCGACGCCGAAGTAGCCGGCGAGAAAGAACGCCAGCACCGAGCCCGAGAGGAAGCCGCGCTCCCGCATGCGGTGAGTGTCGCGCTGCAACGATGTGCCGGGCAAAGGCGCGCCGCCCGCAAGAGCCCGCGAAGGGCCTCGTCGGGACCGCCTCAGCGACCCTTGAACACGGGCGCGCGCTTCTCGAGCAGTGCGGCGACGCCCTCTTTCGAATCCTCGGTCTCGAACGTGCGCGACTGCGCGTGCGCCTCCATTTCGGCGGCGGGAACCGGATCGTAGTCGGTGTTCCGGTAGAGCGAACGTTTGGTCCAGCGCACCGCGATTGGAGCCGCGGACGCGATCTCCCGCGCGAGCTCGAACGAGCGCGGCATCACGTCGGCCTCGGGAACGGCGTGGTTGACGATGCCGAGCTCCGCGGCCTCCGCGCCCGACACGATCCGCCCGGTGAAGAGCAGCTCCGCGGCGCGTGGCAATCCGACCAGACGCGGCAGGATGTACGTCGTCGCCATTCCCGGGTGGATCCCGAGCCGGGTGAAGTTGGCGCCGAAGCGCGCGTCGCGGTTCGCCACCCGGATGTCGCAGACGACGGCCAGCCCGAAACCGCCGCCGATCGCGTGGCCCTGCAGCGCGCCGATCACGGGGATCTCGATCGAGAGGATCGACAGGAACGGGCTGTACATCGCGAACGAGCGCTCGTTCGGCAGGAGCTTTCGCGACGCGCCGCCGTCGCGCTGCACACCGGATTTGAAGTCGGCCCCGGCACAGAAGCTCTTGCCGCGGCCGGTGATGATCACGCAGCGCAGCTCCGGGTCTTCCTTCACGCGCGCGATGCTCGCGCGCAGACCCTCGAAGACGTCCTCGGTCATGCTGTTGCGATTCTCGGGACGGTTCAGCGTGATCGTCGCGATGTAGTCCTTCGCCTCGTAGAGGACCGCGGGCTCGCTCACTTGCGTGCTCCCGCGATCTCGCTCTCGAGGAACGCCAGCGTGCGCTCGTACGCGCCGTCCTCGACCGGCGTGATCGCAGCGTCGAAGTCGGTCACGCCGATCTCGCGCAGGCGCGCGATCTCGCGGCGAAGGTCCGCTTCGCCTCCGGCCAGCGCGATGTCTCCCGGTCCGGCCGCGCCTTCGCGGTCGAGCATCGCGCGGTAGGACGGGAGCTGACCGTAGATCACCAACGCCTTGCCGATCTTCTCGCGCGCCTCGTCGGGCTTGTTCGTGAGCAGGACCGGAAAGCCCGCGACGACGCGTGGCTCGGGCCGGCCCGCTTCCTTGGCCGCCTCGCGAAGCGTCGGAATGATGTGGCTGGCGAGCGTTTTCGGACCCGTCATCCAGGTGATCGTTCCGTCGGCGAGTCGGCCCGTGAGCTTCAGCATCACCGGCCCGAGGGCGGCCACGAGGACCGGCACGCGCGTCGCGCCGGGCACCTGGAGCTGCGCGGCGACCTTGTACAGCTCACCCTGGAACGCAGCGCCCTCACCGCGGCAGAGCGGCGCGAGCACCTCGAGGTACTCTTTCATGTGTCGGGCGGGTTTCTCGTACGAGAACCCGAACATGTTCTCGATCACGATCTTGTGAGAGAGGCCGATGCCGAGAGAGAACCGGCCCTTCGAGGCCGCCTGCGTGGTCAGCGCCTGCTGCGCGATCGCGATCGGGTGGCGCGGATAGGTCGGGACGACCGCCGTGCCGAGCCCGATTCGGTTCGTCTCGCGTCCGACGATCGCGAGCGCGTTGATCGCGTCGAAACCGAAGATGTTGGCCATCCACAAGTTGTCGAAGCCGGCCGCCTCGTAGCGTTTCGCGGCCGCGACCAATCCGTCGAGCGTCCCGTCCGGCCCGTCGGTCGCTCCTACCATCAGCCCGATCCGCATCTCGTCCCCTTTCGCGCAAGCCCGCGCCTCGGGGCGATCTTATCCCATGCGCAGTTCCGGCCGGAGTTCGGTGTTCCGGGAAGTGTTCATCGTACCCATTGAATACTGATCCAGGTTCTGCAAAGATGCCTCCATGAGTATGCGCCCAAAACGCGACTCAGAGCTCCCCGGACCGCTCTTCGACCCCGTCGGACGCGGCCTCGATCTGATTGGCGACCGCTGGACCCTGGTGCTCGTGCGCCATCTGATGGGCGGGCCGCGTGGCTTCCAGGAGCTGAAGGGGCGCAGCGGCATCGCGCCGCGAATCCTCTCCTCCCGGCTTCGGCAGATGAGCGAACGCGGCCTCGTTCACGCCGTCCCCGAGGGAAACCGCTCGCTCTACGCGCTGACCGATCTCGGCCGCACGCTCGAACCGATCGTGCGCGAGATCGCGCTCTGGTGGGTCCGCCACTTCATGAACGAGACCGGGCCGTTCAAAGAGACGACGCCCGCGTCCGTGGTCGAGGCGCTCCCCTTCCTGCTGCGCGAGGACCGCGCGCGCGACGTGCGGATCACCTACGAGCTGCGGCTCACCGGCAATGGCGGCGGCGTCTGGGTGGTCGAGATCGATGACGGCGCCTGCCGCGTGCACGAGGGCTACGCCCCGCGCGCGCAGGTGCGGTACACCGCCGACGCGCGCGACTGGACGCTGCTCGCGATCGGCTTGATGGACGATCGCGAGGCGTTCAGCGAGGGCCGCCTCACGAAGGACGGACAAGGCGGATCGATCGCCTGGTACTTTCACCAGCCCTACACCCCAAAGCGTAAGGAACGAGGAGACAGCCCATGATTGCGTTCGGACCCACCGAAGAGCAGGAACTGATCCAGCAGACGGTTCACGAATTCGCCGCCGGAGAGATGCGCGAGATTGCGCGTCCGTGCGACGAGAAACGCGAGCTCCCCGAGGACCTCTTGCAGAAGAGCTGGGAGCTCGGCCTCGTAGCGGGCGGCATTCCCGAGTCGTACGGTGGTGGCGGCATCGGACGCTCGCCGATCACGAACGCGCTCGTGCTCGAGGAGCTCGGCTGGGGTGACGCGCCGCTCGCGGCCGCCGCGATGACGCCCGCGCTCTTCGTCCAGCCGATCGTCGACTTCGGCACCGAGGAGCAGAAGAAGACCTACCTGCCTCTCTTCGCCGGATCGAAGTTCCACGCCGCTACGCTCGCACTGCTCGAACCGAGCTTCACGTTCGATGCGGGCAGCCTGCGCACGATCGCGGAGCCGAAGGGCGCCGGCTTCTCGCTCACGGGAGCGAAGCGTCTGGTCCCGCTCGCTTCGTCGTCGAGCCATCTGCTCGTCGTCGCGCGCGGCGCGCGCGAGGGTCTTTCGGGACTCGAGGCCTTCATCGTCCCCCGCGACGCCAAGGGCATGACGATCGCGCCTGAGCCCGAGCGCACGCTCGGCTTCCAGTGTCTGCCGCGCTTCTCGGTCGTGCTCGACCGCGTCGAGGTTCCGGCCAACGCTCGCCTCGGAGGCGAGAAGGGCATCGACGGTGCGCGGCTCGTGAACAGCGTTCGAGCGGCCTCGTGCGCGCTCGCCCTCGGTCTCGCGCGGGGCGTGATGGAGCTCGCGATCCCGTACGCCAAGGACCGCGTCGCGTTCGAGCAGCCGATCGCGCAGAAGCAGGCGATCGCGTTCATGCTCGCCGAGATGCAGATCGAGGTGAACTCCATGCGTCACCTGGTCTGGAAGGCGGCGAGCCAGCTCGAGAACGGCCTCGACGCGACTCGCGCCACGACGCTCGCGCAGACCTACGTGAACCGCGAAGTCATGAAGATCGCCGACAACGGTCTGCAGGTCTTCGGCGGCCACGGATTCATTCGCGAATACCCGGTCGAGATGTGGTACCGCAACGCCCGCGCCCTGACGGTCAACGAAGCCGTCTGCGCGCTCTGATACCAGGAGGAACACCGATGATCGACTTCACCCTCACGGAGAGCGACGAGAAGATCCTGGCAGCCGTGCGCGAAGAGGCGCTGGTCTGCCGCAACTACGCCCGTTACTACGACGATCACGAGGAGGAGTTCGCGCCGGACGAGCTTCCGGAAGCGAAGGACTTCAAGAACCCGTTCGCGTACCTCGCCGGCCGAGGCGACCTCGACTCGTCGATGGGCGTGATGAGCATGCTGATCAGCGCGGGCCAGACCTGGGGCGACTACACCGTGCGCATGCGGCGCGGCACCGGCGGTCTCGGCAACGCGGCGCTTCGCGCGTCGGGTACGGCCGAGCAGCAGCAGCGCTGGGGCGGCAAGACGCTCGCGATGGCGATCACCGAGCCGGGCTGCGGCTCCGACTCGAAGGCCGTGCAGACCACGGCGGTGCTCGACGGCGACGAGTGGGTGCTGAACGGCGAGAAGATCTTCGTCACCACCGGGTGTCGCGCCGAGGGCGTGGTCGTCTGGGCGACGCTCGACAAGAACGCCGGGCGCGCCGGCATCAAGAGCTTCGTCGTCATGAAGGACACGCCCGGCTTCGAGGTCACCCACAAGGAGAAGAAGCTCGGCATCCGCGCCGACGACACCGCGGCCTACGTCTTCCGCGACTGCCGCATCCCGCGCGACCACCTGCTCGGCGGCGACGAGTCGATCGCCGCGAAGGGCGCCGGCGGCTTCAAGGGCGTGATGAAGACCTTCAACATGACGCGTCCCGGGGTCGCGGCGATCGGGCTCGGCATCGCGCAGGCCGCGCTCGACTTCACCAAGGAGTCGCTCGCCAAGGAAGGGGTCGAGATCGACTGGAGCGCCGGTGCGCACTCGCGCGTCCGCGATCCAGCAGGAGCTGATCGAGATCGAGGCCGACATCGAGGCGGCCATGCTCGACGTGCTGCACGCGACCTGGCTCTCGGGCACGGCCAAGCCGAACAACCTGGAGGCGTCGATCGCCAAGGCGAAGGGCGGCGAGGTGTCGCGCACCGCGACGCAGCGCTGCATCGCGATCCTCGGCACGATGGGCATCTCGCACGAGTTCCTGCTCGAGAAGTGGTTCCGCGACTGCCGCATCACCGACATCTACGAGGGCACCGGCCAGATCCAGCGCCTGATCATCGCGCGCGAGATCCTGGGCTACAGCGCCGCGCAGTTGTCGTGAGCCGAACGACCGGGCGAGCTACTCGCTCGCCCGGTTGTTCCGCTGCGCGGCCTCGAGCTTCTGGATGTCGTCCGGTGTCAGCTGCGGCCGGTCGATCTCGAGCGTCAGCTTCTCGAGCTTTCCGGTGAACGTGAACGGGGGCTTGTAGTCGGCATCGTTCACGCCGGTCAGCGTGTCGGATCCGACGTCGAAGCTCTCGTCCCATTGCAGGATCATCGGCAGCGTCTTCGGCATGGTGATCGTCTGGACCGCCTTGCCGTCCACCTTGAGCGTGCCGGTGCCGGGTCGACCGAGGCCACTCATGTTGTTGAAGGCGAGCGTGCCAGCACCGAGGCCGTCGTACTTGAAGTCGAACTCGAAGGTGTGTCGACCGGGCGCGAGGGCGTCCGGACCTGCCCAGCGAATGCGATCGAGGTCGATCAGGTTCCAGAGGAACACGGGTCTGCTCTCGAGCAGGTAGAAGCCGTAGCCGGCGAAGCGCCCGCCCGAGGTCAGGATCATCCCCTCGGCGCCGCCCTTCGGGACGTCGATCTCCGCCGTGATGGTGTAGGAGCTGTTCAGCAGGAACGGTGAGTCCCCTTGGGGCAGGCCGACCATCGGCCGGGTGTAGACGAACTCCGTTGCGACCGGCGGTGATGTTCGGGCGCGGAGCCACGATGCGCACGGCGACGGAGGCGTCCATCGGAAAGACCTGGTACTTGCGGGCCTCCGCGATGAACTTCTGCTTCATCACCTTCACCTTGTCGGGAAGCTTCGCCGCGACGTTCTGCGACTGGCTGAAGTCCTCGTTCAGGTCGTAGAGCTCGAGCACCTGATTGTTGAGCGGATCGGGATTCGCCGCGCCGAAGGCCTCCCACGGCGCGCGGTTGACCTTCGTGCCGAGCAGCCAGCCTTCGTCGTACAGCGCCCACTGGCCGAACATCTCGAAGTACTGGGTCTTGTGCCGTGACGGCGCCTTCGCGTTCTTCGCGTCGAACGTGTAGACGAGGCTCGTGCCCTCCATCGGCGCCTGCTTGATGCCGTCGACGAACTCGGGGGCCGAGATCCCGGTCGCCTCCAGAAGAGTGGGCACGATGTCGTTCACGTGGCTGAACTGCTCGCGCAGTCCACCCTTGTCCTCGATGCGTGCCGGCCACGAAATCGCCATGTTCTGGCGAATGCCACCGAGCTTCGACGCGTTCTGCTTGAACCAGGTGAACGGCGTGTCGAAGGCCCAGGACCAGCCAGCCGACATGTGATTGTACGTCTGCTCGGTACCCCAGGCGTCGTACCACTTCATCTGGTCCGCGATCGGCATCATGTTGACGCCGTTGAAGAACGCGACCTCGTTGGGCGTGCCGACCGGACCACCCTCGGCGCTGGTCCCGTTGTCGCCGTTGATGTAGATGACGAGCGTGTCGTCGAGCTTGCCCATGTCCTCGATCGTCTGGATGACTCGCCCGATCTCGTGGTCGGTGTAGGCGGCGTAGGCAGCGAAGATCTCCACCTGCCGGATGAAGAGCTTCTTCTCCTCGGGCGTGCAGTCATCCCAGTTCTTGAGGACGTCCGTCGGCCACGGCTCGAGCTGGGTATCGGCCGGGATCACACCGAGGCGCTTCTGGTTCTCGAAGATCCGCTGGCGAAGCTCGTTCCAACCGTCGTCGAACAAGTGCATGTCGCGGATCTTCTTCACCCACTCCTGGGTCGGGTGGTGCGGCGCATGCGTGGCACCAGGCGCGTACTTCACGAAGAACGGCTTGCCGGGCATCGTCTGGTTGATGCGGTTCAGATGGTCGATCGCGTCGTCGGCCATTCCGGTGACCAGGTTCCATTCCGGCTTGCCGTGGAACGGATAGATCTGCGTGGTGTTGCGGAAGAGATTCGGCTGCCACTGGTTCGCATCGCCGCCGACGAAGCCGTAGAAATACTCGAAGCCCATGCCGATGGGCCATTGGTCGAACGGACCGACTTGGCTCGCGGCGAAGGCCGGAGTGTCGTGGTTCTTTCCGAACCACGAGGTGGCGTAGCCGTTGTCGCGCAGGATCCGGCCGATCGTGGCCTTGTCGTCTGCGATGATGCTGCTGTAACCCGGGAAGCCCGTGGACTGTTCGGAGATCACTCCGAAGCCCGCAGAGTGATGGTTCCGGCCGGTGATGAGCGCGGCGCGGGTCGGCGAGCAGAGCGCGGTGGAGTGGATGTTGTTGTAGCGAAGCCCGTTGGTCGCGATGCGATCCATCGTCGGTGTCGGAATCACGCCGCCGAAGGTGCTTGGAACTCCGAAGCCGGCATCGTCCGTGATGATGAGCAGGATGTTGGGCGCCTGCTTGGGTGGCACGATCCGTGGAGCCCACCAAGCTTTCGACTGCAGAGCGTCGTCCTTGATGACGCCGCCGAATTTCGGATCGGGCGCGGGGAGCTGTTGACCGTCGATCGTCGTCGTCGCTGCAGGCGAACCCGGAGACGGCTCGGCCTGCTGTGCCAGAGCCGGCGCACCGATCAGAAGCGAGAGCGTGAGGATTCCGGATCGAAGCGCGTGACGCATTGAGTTCTCCCGTCGGACGTAGTCGGACTCGTGATCGAGTCAACCGAGCAGATACCAGAATCGTTCGATGGGAGCGAGGCTTGATTTCTCGCCACAGGGTCAATTGGATCCCATCGGGAGAACGGCATCGACGAGACCCTCGCTTCCAGATGGAAGAGAGCGATGATCGAACTCCATCCGAACTCACGAACGACCCCGTTGGTCAGAGGGCTGCCCCTACACGGTGTTCGACGGCGCTCAGGTGCTCGAGAGCTTCCGGATGAAGGCGATCAGGTCACGTATGCCGTCGTCGTTCACGACGCCCGCCCACGGCGCCATCAGCGCCGACTTCCCGACCGCCGCGCCGCCCTGAGAGATCACGGTGTACAGATACGCGTCGCTGAGTGCGCCGATGGTGACGGGGTCGGTGTGATTCGCGGGCGGTGGCTTCAGCGCCGCCGCCGCGGAGCCGTCGCCCTTCCCGCCCGCACCATGGCAACTGGCGCAGTAGGTCGAGTAGAGCTGAGCTCCGGCGGCGGCATCGCCGCGAAGGCTGCCAGACGGCACGTGGAATGCCGCCTGCGCCGTGGGCGAGCCTGTCGACGACTCTCGGCCGCAGGCGCCGACCAGGAACGCCAGACCGAAGAGCAGGACGGTCGCTCGCCTCAAACGGCGGTCCGCCAGATCAGATCGCCGATCATCGCCGCGAAAGTGCCTCCGAGATACGCGAGCGAGACCACGAAGGTGCGGCGCGCGCTCTCGCGGTCGCGACGGTGCCGGAGCACGAGCGCCTGTCCGAGAAACCACAAACCGAGCGCGGCGGCGGCGACGGCATAGGCGGAGCCGAGCATGCCCAGCGCTACGGGAGCGAACATCACCGGAAACAGCGCGAGGATCCAGAGAACGATCCGCGAGCGTGTCGCGTCCTCTCCGATTCGATCGTGCAGCATCGGGAAGTGCGCATCGGCGTAGTCCGAGCGTCGATACAGGGCGATCGCGTAGAAGTGCGGCGGCTGCCAGATGAAGATGATCGCGAAGAGCAGCCAGCCCGCGGCCGTGACGTGACCATTCACCGCAGCGTCGACGATCAGCGGCGCAATCGCACCCGACACTCCCCCGATGACGACCGCGAGCGGAGTGCGCGGTTTCAGCCAGAGCGTGTACACGAACACGTAGAAGAGGATCGCGCCGAGCGCGATCGACGCCGCAGCGGGACCGGAGGCGACCCAGAGAAGTGTCGTTCCGATGAACGACAGCCCGAGCCCGAAGAGCAGCGCGCTTCGCGGGTCGATCCGACCGGACGGCAGCGGTCGCGTCCGAGTTCGTTCCATCTGCGCGTCGCGGTCGCGCTCGAGATAGCTGTTCAACGTGCTCGCCGCGCTGGCCGCGAACGCGGTCCCCAGCAGCGTCAGCGTGGCGAGCTGGAACGACGGCCAGCTCCCCTGGGCCATGACCAGTGCGGGAACACCGGAGAAGAGCACGAGCGGCAGGAGTCTCGGTTTCGTCAGCGCGAAGTACTCGCCCGCCGTGCTCATCGCGCGCCCTCGAGGGCTCGAGGTGGGCGCGACGAAACCTGCGTGCTTCGCCGTGTCGTCGCTCGCGCGGCCAGCGATTCGCGTACGACGACGGCCGTCGTGACCGCGAGTCCCGTCGCGAGTGCCGAGTGCAGCCCGGTGATCTCGATCGGTACCTGAAGCAGCACGTTCAGGACGCCCACGAGCACCTGCGCAACGACGATCCCGAATGCGATCGTCGCCAGACGAGCTACGCGTACCGAGCCGCGCGCGCGCCACGCGAGGAGCGCGAATGCGAAACACAGGGCGTAGGCGTTCAGGCGATGGAGCACGTGCAGACCGATCGGCCCGCTGAGCGAAGGCGCGAGCGAGTCGCCGTTGCAGAGCGGAAACGTCGCGCAGGCGAGGCCCGCATAGTGGCTCGAGACGAGCCCCCCGAGGACGAACTGGCCGACCAGAAGAATCGCGCACAGGAATGCGAGCCTCTCGATCGTGCCCGGAAGCTCGGCGCGTGCGACCGGCGCCGGCCCCGCGATTTCGAGCAACCCGCGCGAGATCCAGACGAGTGAGACCACGAACGCATTTCCGGTGACGAGATGCGCGGTCACGGTCCACGGCGCGAGTCCGAGCAGAACCGTGAGGCCACCGAGCACGATCTGCACACCGAGAATTGCGAAGATCACCGCAATCGAGGCGAGGAATCGCTCGCGCAGCTCGCTCGCTCTCAAGACGACCACGGCCAGCAGGACGAGCCCGATCGACAAGCTCCCGGCCATCAGGCGGTGTCCCCACTCGAAGCCGACCTTCAGGTCGAAATCGGGAACGATCTCGCCGAAGCAGAGAGGCCAGTCCGGACACGCGAGCCCCGCGCCGTGGGCGCGAACGAGCGCGCCGAACACGACCAGGCACCACGCCAGGAATGCGAACACCGCGGCTGCGCAGCCGGTGAGACGAGCCGATCTGCGGACGTGGTCGGGCAGTGGGGGCATACGGCTAGTCCGTGCGCAGCGGGTCGAGGGTGGTCCACAGCATGGTCATCGGTCCTCTGCCCCGGCCCGACGGGCGGTCGCAAGGTACTCAGCGCGCCAGACAGGGTCAAGCGACGATCGCCGCGACCGCGTCTAATAGGACCGAGGCAGGTCGAGGACGTGCTCGGCGACGAAGTTCAGCGCCATCTCTTGCGAGATCGGCGCGAGCCGCATCAGGCGCGCCTCGCGCCAGTAGCGCTCGACGTGATACTCGCGTGCGTAGCCGAAGCCTCCGAAGGTCTGCAGCGCGCGATCGCAGGCGCGAAACGAGGCCTCCGCGGCGCGGAACTTCGCCATGTTCGCGAGCGGACCGGCGGGCTCGCCGCGATCGTAGGTCCAGGCCGCCTTCTGCCACAGCAGATCCGCGGCGAGCAGCTCGCTGTACGAGTCCGCGAGCGGGTGCGCGATCGCCTGGTTCTGCCCGATCGGCCGGTCGAAGACGATTCGCTCTCGCGCGTAGGCGACGGCGCGGTCGAGCGCTCGGAAGCCGATCCCGCAGGCCTCGGCCGACATCACGATCCGCTCGGGATTGAGACCGTCGAGCAGCGTGTAGAAGCCGCGCCCGACCTCGCCCACGACGTCTTCGTCCGAGACGGGCAGATCGTGGATGAAGACCTCGTTCGAGTTGACCGCGTTGCGACCGAGCTTCGGGATCTCGCGGATCTCGCAGTGCGCCCGATCGAGATCCGCGAGGAAGAGCGTCATGCCGTCCATTCGGCGCTTGCATTCCTCGCGCGGCGTGGTGCGCGCGAGCAGCAGGATCTTCTGCGCCTGTTGCGCCTTGGTGTTCCAGATCTTCTTGCCGTTCACGATCCAGCGACCGCCGTCGCGCTTCGCGAAGGTCCGGATTCGCGAGGTGTCGGTGCCGGCATCGTCCTCGGTCACCCCGAACGAGACGTGCAGCTCACCGGTCGCGGTCGGCGGCAGATACTTCCGCTTCATCGCCTCGGAGCCGTGGTGGATCACCGGGCCCATGCCGAAGATCGACAGGTGCAGCGGCGAGGCCGCATTCATCGCGCCCGCGCTGGCCGAAACGGCTCGCAGCAGCGCGCCGGCATGCATGACGCCGAGTCCCGCCCCGCCGTACGCCTCCGGGACCAGCACGCCGATCCAGCCCGCGGCCGCGAAGGCGTTGTAGTAGTCCCAGGGAAAGAGCTTCTTCTCGTCGTGCTCGAGCCAGTAGTCGTCGTCGAAGGTGGCCGCGAGCTTGGCGGCCTCGGCGCTGATGCTCTCGTAGTCCGCGTCGGGGGCGAAATCCATGGGCTGGATTCTACGCCTCCGGAATCGCCTACTTCAGCTTCGCTTCCTTGAACACGACGTGCTTGCGCACGATCGGGTCGAACTTCTTGATCTCGAGCTTGTCGGGGGTGTTCTGCTTGTTCTTCCGTGTGGTGTAGAAGAATCCGGTCCCCGCGGTGCTCTCCAGCTTGATCTTCTCGCGCGCGCCCTTTTTCGCCATGGGCGGCGTTATAGCATGGTCCTTGACACCCCGCGCCCCCGGGTGTGAGGGTCCGCGCATGGCTGCACCGCTCGAGGGAATCCGGGTCGTCGAGGTCGCGAGCTTCGTCGCCGCGCCGTCCGCGGGCGCGCTGCTGGCGGACCTGGGCGCGGAGGTGATCAAGGTCGAGGTCCCGGAAGGTGAGCTCTACCGGCACTCGCGCCCTCGCATGAACGGATTCAAGAGCGACATCGACGTTTCCCCCGCCTTCGAGATGGACAACCGCGGCAAGCGCTCGCTCGCGCTCGACCTGGGCCGGCCCGGCGCAGCCGACGCGCTCGCACGCGTGATCGACCGCGCCGACATCGTCCTCACCAACCTGCTCCCGGGGCGGCAGCGCCGATTCGGCCTCGATCCCGATTCGCTTCGTCAGCGCAGACCCGCGCTCATCCACGCGACACTGAACGGTTACGGCATGCGGGGCGACGAGGCCGACCGCCCCGCCTTCGACTACACCGCCTATTGGGCGCGCTCGGGGATGATGGACATCATGCGCGCACCGGACGCGACGCCGGCGTTCCTGCGCCCGGGTGTCGGGGACCACGCCGCAGGCATGTCGCTCGTCTGCGGAATCCTCGCCGCGCTGCGCGTGCGCGACCGCACCGGCGTCGGACAGGCGATCGAAGTCTCGCTGCTGCAGATCGGCATGTACATCCAGGGCAACGATCTCTCGCAGGTGCTCGTCGCCGGCGAGAGCCCGCCGATGCACGACCGGAGGTGCCCGCGAAATCCGCTCTGGAATCTCTACCCGACCCGGGACGGGCGCTGGCTGATGCTCGTGATGATCGACTCGATCCGCTACTGGCCGTCGGTCTGCCGCGCGCTCGGACGCGAGGATCTGACCGCCGATCCGCGTTTCTCCGGTCCGGTCGAGCGCTTCAAGAACTCGAGCGAGCTCGTCGCGATCCTCGACCCGATCTTCCTCGCGCGCTCGCTCGACGAGTGGGAGCAGGAGCTCGAGAAATCCGGAATCATCTGGTCCGCGGTCCGCCACCTCGACGAAGTCGCTTCGGACCCACAGGCCCGCGAGATGGGCTACATACCGACCGTGCACCATCCACGTGTCGGCGATTTTCCGACGGTGGGAACGCCCTTCCTGATGTCGGGCTTCCCGCTTCCCGCCAACCGACCCGCGCCCGAGCTCGGCGCCGATTCAGCCCAGGTCCTGCGCGAAGCCGGCCTCTCCGAGGACGAAATCGCGAAGCTCGTCGGCTGACTCGCACCCGCGCGGGAGAGGAGCGCATGAAGGGAATCGTTCTCGCAGGCGGCGCCGGTTCGCGTCTGCACCCGCTGACGCAGGTCGCGAGCAAGCAGCTCCAACCCGTCTACGACAAGCCGATGATCTACTACCCGATCGCGACGCTCATGCTCGCGGGAATTCGGGAGATCCTGCTGATCTCAACGCCGCAGGACGTCCCGCGCTTCGAAGCGCTGCTCGGCACCGGATCGAGTTGGGGCGTCACGATCTCGTACGCCGTGCAGAAGGAGCCGAAGGGCATCGCTCAGGCGTTTCTGGTCGGTGAGCGCTTCATCGCCGGCGGGGACGTCGCTCTGATCCTCGGCGACAACATCTTCTATGGCCGCATGCGACTCGACGAGATCGTGCGCGACTTCCGATCCGGTGCCGTGATCTTCGGCTATCCGGTACGCGATCCCGAGCGCTACGGCGTGGTCGAGTTCGACGAGAGCGGCGTCGTGCTCTCGCTGGTGGAGAAGCCGAAGCAGCCGCGCTCGAACCTGGCCGTGCCCGGCATCTACCTCTACGACGCGACGGTCGTCGAGCGCACGAAGCGCCTGCGGCCGTCCGAGCGCGGAGAGCTCGAGATCACGGATCTGAATCGCTCGTATCTCGAGAGCGGCGACCTTCGCGCGCTGCGGCTGGGCCGCGGCATCGCGTGGCTCGACACCGGCACGCACGAGAGCCTGCTCGAGGCCGCGAACTTCATCGCCACGATCGAGCAGCGGCAGGGACTGAAGATCGCCTGTCCCGAGGAGGTCGCGTTCCGGCAGGGCTTCATCGACGCGACCGGCCTCGAACGCGCCGCCGCTTCGATGCCGGCATCCCCCTACCGCGACTACTGCGCAGCGCTCTTGCACGAAACGGAATGAGCGGATCCGTCTTCCGACGCACGCGCGTGATCGAGGCCTCGGACTGCGACGAGCTCGGCCACGTGAACAACGTGCGCTGGCTCGGCTTCGTCGGCGAGCTCGCCGGTGCGCACGCGGTCCGTCGGGGCTCGGACAACGACACGTTGCGCGAACAGGGGTCGCTGTGGATCGTGCGTCGTCACGAGATCGACTACCAGCGCTCGGCGCTGCCGGGCGAAGAGATCGTCGAGGAGACGTGGGTCGAGACGATGAGCGGCGCGCGCAGCGTCCGGCACTCGCGCTTCACGCGCGCGACGGACGGGGTCCTGCTCGTATCGGCGGTCACGACCTGGGCGTACGTCGACGCGAAGACGCAGCGGCCGCGCAGGATCCCGCCCGAGCTGATCGAGCGCTTTCGCCGCAGCTGAACGCCACCCCCGTGTCGAATACGGGACTACTTCCCCGCGTTGGCCGCGACCGACTCTCGTTGGACCGACTCCCACCATCGGATCAGCTGCTCGAACTCCGGGCTGTCGTCGTGCACGCGCGACGTGGTGTCGAAACGCAACTCGGTGTCGATGCCCCGAAGACAGAGCAGGCGCGGGTGCTCCGGCACGGCCATGTACTGCAGGATGCGGCGCGTCGGGTCTGGAACGAAACGCACGCTTGGCGGTTCCGGACCGCGAGCGGACGAGAGCGAGCGCTGCAGCGCCGCTCGGAGGTCCGAGAGTCCGAGCGGCTCCGGCCATTCCCCACCGAGGCCGGACACGACGAGCGGAACACGTGTCTGTGTCGCATCCAGCGCGAGACCGTGGCCGAGCACGCCGTCCTCGAAGAGCGCCTCCCCGTGGTCCGACGTCACGATCACGGCAAGCTCGTCGCTCCCGATCCTGGCGCGCAGCGCGGCGACCAGCACCTCGATCGCGCGATCGACGTTGGCCGCCGAATTCGCGTAGGTCGCGTAGACACCGCTCGGATTCCCCGGCCGGATCCGATTGCGTGGCAGTCTCTCGACGCCGAGCAGGTCGTCGAGTTCGCGATGGTCGTAGGGGAAGTGCGTGTCGCCATAGTTCACGTAGAGAAGCAGCGGCGTCGCCGGATCCCAGGTTTCGAGGTAGCCGAAGACGTGCTCGTTCAATCGCTTCCACGAGATGGCGAGACTTCCCGAGGTGTGAAACGGAGAGATGCTTCGGTCCGCGTCGTCGCGGGCATCGAAGTGGACGTCCACGCGCTCCAGGCCGAGCATCGAGCTCTCGCGCGCACCGAAGGATTCGTCCTGGGCCGAGAACCAGGCCACCGCGTATCCGTTGGCATGGAAGTCGTCGACGATGGTCGACTGACCCGGAAAGGGCGCCAGCCGTCCGCCCATCAGCTGGCCCCGCGAGCGCGCGGTGTAGGGCGAGTTCGCATAGGTGTCCGCGGAGCTCGCACCCGTCGCCGCGAGGCGGTTCAGGAACGGCGTGATCTCGCGACCGCCGAGCGAGCTCCCGATCGAGTCCGCGCGCATCCCTTCGAGGAAGACGAGCAGAACGTGAGGCCGGGACGCGAAGACCGGTCGCTCGACGAACAGGTCCGGCGGCGGCCGGAAATCCGCGGGGTGATCACCCGCGAGTCCGTTCTCGTCGACGCCGTTCCCGGGCAGATCGAGCGCGAACGGGTCTCGCGCAGCGTCGAACGGCGCCGGGTCGATCGGCCGCTTCGCGAGCCCGTAGCCGTCGAAGTCGAAATCGGTGATCCGCCCCGTGAGTGCCGTCAGTGCGAGCCCCGAGGCCTTGCGTTCGAGCGCTTCGCAGCCGGCGCCGCCGCGAAGACAGAACGGCGGGAGAACGGCCGCACTCGAAACGAGCGTGAGCGCGCAGAGGGCGAGCGCGCTCGACGCCGCGGGCAGCCCGATCCGTGCGGGAATCGCGGACCGTGCACTCGCGCGCAGCGAACGCACCAGCAGGATCGCTGCGGCGATCGTCACCGCGACACCGCCCGCGATCGGCAGGACGTGCGCACTTCCCTGTGCGAACCACTCCAGCGGAGATCCACCGGCGAGCGCGAGCAGCAGGCCCGGATCGAGCAGATCTCCCATGTATCGCGAGAGCTGGTACCGCACGTAGACGAAGACGAGCGGAGGGACGAGCGCGACGAGCGCGGCGGTCGCGAGATTCTGGCGAATGGACAGGCGCAGGCGCGCGAGCAGCGGGAGCGCGACGCCCCACGAGAACAACACCAGCGTGAGATCGAAGACGAGCGAGGCCATGAGAAACAGGCCGAAGGAGATCGGCGTGTTCAGCGGCTCGACCACGAGAAAGCCGCCCGAGAAGAGATCGGTGGCCCGCGCGGTGAGCAGGGATTCGACCAGCGTCAGGAATCCCGCGCACAAGCCGAGCAGCAGCCACCACGGACGGCTCCACCCGCGAGGCGATGCGAACGAGCCATTCACCGGTACACTCCGAGCGCAGCTCCTGCCGATGGGCCCGCCTTGGGCGTGAATCTCGCGCACAATAGCGCCGGGACGGGTCAGGCGCCTCGGCAGTGTCTACGGGTCGTGGTCGGGAGAGAGACGAATGCAGGCCGAGGCTGATTCGAAGCTCGACCACGCACCCTTCCCTTCGTCCATCCCCTTGGATCGGCGCTTCGCGGCGATCGCGGCCGTCGCGCTCGTCGCCGTCTGCGCGCTCCTGTGGCTGATCGGTTGGAACTCTCCGCGGCTGGATCTCCGCCTGGCCCCGCTTCGCAGACGACGCCTACTACTACCTGGTCATCGCACGAAATGCGGCTGCGGGCCACGGCTTCACGATGGATCGGATCTCGCAGACGAACGGATTCCAGCCACTCTGGATGTTCACGCTCGTGCCGATCGCCCGACTCGTTGGCAGTGACGTGAACGTCTTGCTGCTCGTGGTGCAAGGCCTCTGCGTCGCGCTCTTCGCGGGGGTGGGTGGACTTCTCTGTGGCTTCGTGCGCGCGCGACTCGGATGGGTGCCGGCATTGGTCGTCGGCCTGCTGCTGCTCTTCCCACGGGTCGAGAACGTCATCACTTCGGGGATGGAGTCCGCGCTCGTCGTACTGATCGTGACGACGCTGATCATCGAGGTGCTCCGCACCGGGGCGCTGACGAACCCCGAGCCGCGGCTCTCGGATGCGCGCACGGGCACGCTTGTGGGATTGCTGATGCTCGCGCGACTCGACTCCGTCTTCGTCGCGCTGACGCTCGCCGGGTTCGTCGCGGTACAGGGCCTGACTCGCGGCGAGGGGACGATCCGCGACCGCATCTCGCGGACGGTGCGCAAGGGACTCGTGGTCTTCTGGCCGTCCGTCCTGCTCGTCACACCGTATCTCACCTGGAATCTCCTCACGTTCGGTCACTTCGTGCCAATCAGCGGCACGCTCAAGACCAACTTCCCCGTCGCTGGCTTCAATCCCGCGCACCTGAATGCCGAGCACGTGGTCTTCTTCGCCCTCGCCCTGGGTGGCATCGCTCACGAGATCTGGCGCGGAAGATCCAAGGATCCACTGGTCCAGCTTCTCGTGGTGCTGTCGATCGGCCTCGCGCTGCACGCGCTCCACACGGTCGTGTTCATGCGCTGGGCGGTGTTCGCCTGGCACTTCGCCGCGCTGATTCCCGCGGGGGCGATCGGTGCGGCGCTTCTCACGCGTGGCGCGGCGGAACTCTTCCCGCGCTCGCTCGTGGTGGCCGGCCTCATCGGTCTCGCGGTCTTCCAGATCCTGGCGCTCTCGCTCTCCCTCTCGAGACTCGGCCATACGTTCACCGTCGCGTCGCGCGAGGGCGGCGAGTGGGTCGCTTCGAACCTTCCACCGGATGCGGTGCTCGGCATGAAGGACAGCGGGATCTTCAGCTACTTCTCCCGGCGCCGGGTCATGAATCTCGATGGTGTCGCGAACGGTTTCGAGTTCGCCAATGCCGTTTGCCGGGGCGGGATCGAGGAGTTCGTCCTCGACCACGGCGTCGAATACATCGCGCAGCACAGCGTTCCGCAGAACGTTCGCCGCGGGGACTACGAGTCGTACAAGCAGCGCTATCCCTGCGGTCGGCCGGGCGGCGAGGACGGCGAGCTCGAGCTGCGACGCGAGCTCGAGATCTATCGAGGAACGCCGTACAAGAACAACGCCGGTCGCCAGGAACAACTCGTGATCTGGCGTCTCGCGCGCGACTCGAAGGTCGAGGCCGGAGCGGACGCGCGCCGCTAGACCGCGGGCACCGGCCGCAACGGGCGCTCCCGGCCCGCGCGCCAGAGATCGACGTAGCGCGGATCCTCGTAACTCTCGTCCGAACGGGCACCCACGGCATCGAGAACCGCCGAGACCATCGAGTCCCCCGTGCGCGGATGCGCGCTGACGCTCCAGAACGGCGACGCCAGCAGATACGGTACGACGAGCCTTCCCTTGCGCCGCGGCCCGAGCAAGAGCTGCGCCCCCGGCAGCGCGGCGTCGTCGATCAGCACCCGGGATCCCGGTCCGAAGCGCGGCTCGAGCTGGAGGAACTCGCGCAGCGTGCGCGTCGCGGACGGCGCGGAGTCGAAAAGCGCGAAGTCCACCCGCTCGTGTCGGGAGCTGATCTGCGCGAGGCTGGTGAGGCTGTCGCCGGCGAGGAACGTCACCCCGGCGAGGTCGTCGCACGCGTTCTCGCGCAGCTCGTCGAACTTCTTCGGCTCGAGATCGCACGCGTAGACGCGCGCCCCGGTTCGCCGTGCGACTCCGGCCAGCGCGAGCGTCGAGGCACCGCAACCGGTCTGGACGAAGACGAGGCGCTGTCCGGGCTCGGGTCGAAGGTCGCCGAGGAGCTCCTCGATCAGGGCACCGGGATCCCGGGTCCGCAGAAGGCGCCGGAATACCCTTCCGGCACGACTGCGCAGAGCCTGCCAGCGACTGGCCATCCGCACGGTCTCCGCGTTCATCTCGATTCGAGATTCTGTACGCGACGACGCGGTGCGGCAACACCCGATCGCGACACCCTCACCCACGAAGCTGTGCGGCCGAAACGCTTCGCGGTATGGTGGCGACGTGACGGGATCCCTGCCACTTCGAGCCGCACCGCGTGCACCGCGCGGACTGGCCGTGCCCTTGATTCTGCCCCCGTCGATCGACATGCCCCGGGACTCCCGGCCGCGCATCTACCTCGCGCCGATCGAGAGGTCACTCGACCTGCGTGTCCTGCTCGCGAGCCTCGCGCGTGCGGGGCTCGCCGTTCCCCGCTGGGTTCCGTCGTCGCACCGAAGCGGCGCCGAGGACCGCATTCGCGAGGCCTTTCTCGACGGGGAGCCGGTCCTCGTTCCGCTCTCGCCCCCGCGCAAGGGCTCCGACCGCCTCGCCCGGCTGCTCGCCTTCGCGCAGAAGGCGGACGTCGAGGTCGACCTCGTGCCGGTGGAATTGCTCTGGGGACCGGTCGAGCGCCCCCCTTCGCTGTGGAACCTGCCGTTCGGCAATCCGTACGACCCTCGAGGCTGGACCCGCTGGTTGCGCCTTCTCCGCTCCGGGTACGCGCGCGTCGTGGTCGGCGTTCCGGGAACCCGGACGGCGCTCGAGGCGGAGTCCCACCTGCAAGGCGACAAGCTCGCGCTCTCCACCTTCGTGCGCGTCCAAGGCGTGAAGGCGCTCTCGCTCGCGCAGCGGCAGGTCTTCGGCGATCGCTACAAGGTGCCTCGATTTCTCGCCGAGCAGATTCTCGGGGACGTGAGCTTCCAGGATCAGCTCGCCGCCGCCGGTGCGACTCAGGGACTGACTCGGGACGAGTCGCTCGAACGAGGCGAACGGGCTCTCCGCGAGCTCGCGACCAGTCACAACCTGTTCTCGATGGAGATCTTCCGGCGGTTCTCGCGCTGGGTGTGTTCGATGGCGTTCGATCCGGAGTTCGACGTCGATCCGGGCGAGCTCGAAAAGCTGCGTCAGCTCGGCCGGCGGGCACCACTCGTCTTCATCCCGTCGCACAAATCCAACTTCGACCACATGTCGCTCTACTCGCTGCTGTTCTCGTCCGGATTCCCGCCGCCGCACACCGCGGCGGGAATCAACATGTCGTTCTTCCCGATGAGCCGAATCCTGCCCGGGACCGGCGCATACTTCCTGCGCCGCTCCTTCCAGGACGATCCGATCTACAAGGAGTCACTGCGCGGCTTCATCAACACGCTCGTCCAGCACCGTTTCCACCAGGAGTTCTTCATCGAGGGCGGGCGCTCGCGATCGGGCAAATTGCTGCCTCCTCGCTACGGAATCCTGAACTACATCGTCGACGGGGCGCGACGAAGCGACATCAACGAAGTGCTCTTCATCCCGACGTCGATCTCGTACGACCAGATCCTCGAGCTCGCGGAGTACGTGCGCCAGAATCTCGGCGACGAGAAGGAGGCCGAGAGTTTCGTCTTCCTGCTGCGCCAGATCCGTGCCGCACGCGCGCGGAAGCTCGGGCGCATCCACCTGCGTTTCGCCGAGCCGATCTCGCTTCGCGAGTACCTCGATCGCAGCGGCGACGACCGGCTCGTGGTCGAGAAGCTCGCATTTCGGATCTCGAATCAGATCAATGCCGTCACTCCGATCACGCCGGCCTCGCTCGCCTGCTCGGTGCTGCTCGGCGCCGGCAAGCGAGCGCTCGGCGAAGCGGAGTTCGTCGCGCAAGCCACACGGCTCGTGGACTACGCGCACGAGCGGGGCATCGACATGACCGGCGAGGTCGAAGCGGGCGCAGAATCCGCTTTGCGCTGCGCCGCCGAGGCGCTCGCCGGTACGGGCGTGATCGAGCGCTACGCGGGGGGCGTGGAGCCCGTCTATTACGTGACCGAGAAGGGTCGACACGCCGCGTCCTACTACCGCAACACCGTGATCCACTTCATGCTCGCACGCGCCATCGCCGAGCTCGCCATGCGCGCGGCCGCCTCCAGTGAGAACGGCCAGCGCGACGCGCGAAGCTGGGCCCTGCGTCTGCGCGAGCTGCTGAAATTCGAGTTCTTCTTTGCCGAGCGCGACGCGTTCGTCCGCGAGTTCGAGCGCGAGCAGCAGCGGCTCGCGCGCGAAGCGGCGGCGGGACTGACTCCGCTGCTCGCCGGTGGCCCGCGAATCCTGCTCGACTTCATCGAGAGCTACTGGGTGGTCGCGGAGACGCTGCGAACGCTGCGCTCGGCTGCGGAGCCGGCCGCGCGCGCGGTCGTGCTGCGGCGCTGTCACGACCTCGGCCGCCAGCTCCTGCTTCAGGACCGGGTTCAGTCGCCCGAGCTGCTCTCCAACATGAACTTCGGGAACGCGCTGAAGCTGCTCGAGAATCTCGGCGCCGCCGAGCGTGACGGCGAACGCTGGCGAGCGGGCTCGGCGGAGCGGCTCGACGACCTGGTTCGCGACCTCGAACGCCTGATTGCGCTGGCGCGAAGCTGAGGCGAGAAACAGAAGAGGGGGAGGCACCGGCGACGGATCCCCCCCAAAGTTCCGATCGCCCGCGCCTCCGCCCTCCCTGAAATGCCCGATGCGGGAAAGCGAGCCGCAATTACGTATCACGGATCGGCAGATCGCCTCGGAACTTGAGTACCGATCACGACGCGCCCGCAACGCGGGGCGGGATCAGAACGTCTTCGAGAGCCGGCCCAGCACGTCGCGAAGGCCCCGCTCGAGCAGCGCTCGGATCAGCCAGCCCGTGCCCGGGATGAGCGGACGGAAGCTGACCTTCCAGGTCACGCGGGTTCCCGCGCCATCGGGGTCGAAGCGGACCTCGCCCGAGTGATCGCGAATCGGCGCGCCGGCGACCAGGCGATAGGTCATTCGTCTCGGTGGATCGAAGCCCGTGACCTCTTCCTCGATCGCCATGCCGGCCTGCCGGATCACGCGGATCGCACCCAGTCCGTTCGGCGCGGGATGACCCTGTTGGCGCAGGACGACTTCCTTCACCCCCGCCCAGTCCACCCAACCGGCGTGGTCGACGTAGCGCTCGAAGACCGCTTCCGGGGCGGCCGACACGAACTCGGTGATCTCGATCTGCATGGACGGCCATCTTAGCGTGCGGTATCGAGACCGCGACGGAAGGGGGACACACTGACCCGAGCACGCCGGATCGCCTTCGCCACCGTGCTGCTCCTCTCGCTCTCTCGATCGGCGCACGCCGGTCCGGATCTCGCGGGCGCAGCGGCGGCCCTCGTATCTACACCGTTTCGCGTCACGGGTGATCTCGTCGCCGTCGCGGGCCTCTCGGCCGCCTCGGTCGTCGGGCTGCTCGGCGACGGGATCTCGCTCCTCGACTCGAATCGCTTCACCGTGCCGCTCCTGCGCGGCATTCCGAGCGGCGGCGTGCGGCGCGGCGCGCTCGCGCTCTCGCAGGGCTCGACGGGTCTCTTGGAGGGACTTCGCGCCGAGGACATCGAGCGCCTGCCGGAGCCGAGCGCGGCGTACCTCGAGAACGCGCCGGGGGCGGGCCGACTCGACACGCTTCTGACCGGACTCGGATCGCTTCGGCTCGTGTTCGAGGACGCGCTCGGTGGACCCGCGGTCGTCGTCTTGCGCGCGTCGGGCGCGCGCGAAACAGCCAAATGCGTCGAGAGCTGGCAGCGCGACGATCGGATTCGCGTGCTCGGCCCCCTGGTGAACGAGGTCGGCACGGGCTCCGGATCGGCTACGCTGCCACGGTGAAGACCGATTCGGGCAGCACGCAGGTCGAGATCATCGCCCTGCGCGGCGGCGCGCACGAGACGCGTCCAGCGGCGATCGTGGTGGAGGAACCGCTCGAGCTCCGACTCGATGGCGAAGCCCTCACCGTCACGATGCGCACACCGGGTCACGACGTCGAGCTCGCGGCTGGATTCCTCGTCACCGAGGGCATCGTCGCGGACTTCGGTGCGGTCGATGCGATCGCGCACTGCGCCGAGACCCGCAACGTCGTCGAGATCCGCACCGAGTCCGGCGCGGCCGGAGTGCGCCCCCCCGACGCCCGACACTTCTACGCGTCGTCGTCGTGCGGGATCTGCGGCAAGGCGACGCTCGAATCGGTGCGCAGGTTGGCGGCGCCGCTTCCAGCCGACGACTTGCGCGTGGGGCTCGACGTACTCGCGGCACTTCCCGCGCGTCTGCGCGAGGCGCAGCCACTCTTCGACCGGACGGGCGCATTGCACGCGGCCGCGCTCTTCGACGCCGACGGCGCTCTCCTCTGCGCACGCGAAGACGTCGGCCGGCACAACGCGGTGGACAAGGTCGTGGGCTGGGCCGCGCTCGAGAACAGGCTTCCGCTCTCGAGGACGATTCTGCTCGCGAGCGGACGCCTCGGATTCGAGATCGCGCAGAAGGCACTCGTCGCGGGCATTCCGTTGCTCGCGGCGATCTCGGGCCCGTCGAGCCTCGCCGTCGATCTCGCGCGAGAGAACGGAATGACGCTCGTCGCGTTCCTGCGCGGCAATACGGCGAACGTCTACGCCGGTGCGCAGCGGATCGCGCTTCCGGAATGACCCTCGGGTATCATGAGCGCCCGCAACGAGGAGTTCCCGCATGAAGCTCTACGACAGCGCGATGGCACCGAACCCGCGACGCGTGCGGATCTTCCTGGCCGAGAAGGGCATCACGGTTCCGACCGTGCAGGTGGACATCGGGAAGGCAGAGAACCGAAAGCCCGAGTTCCTGGCGAAGAATCCGCTCGGTGGCCTTCCCGTGCTCGAGCTCGACGACGGAACGTTCCTCTCGGAGTCGGTCGCGATCTGTCTGTACTTCGAAGGGGTCCAGCCGCAGCCACCGCTGTTCGGCACCGACGCTCGTGACAGGGCGTTCGTCGAGATGTGGCAGCGTCGCATGGAGCTCGGCTTGCTCTCGAGCACGACCGGCTGCTTCCGCAACTCGCATCCCTTCTTCAAGGGACGGATCCCGCAGGTGCCCGAGTACGGCGCGGTGTGCAAGGAAGCCGCCGGAAAGCAGCTCGCCTGGCTCGACGGAGAGCTCGCGAAGTCGCGCTACATCGCCGGTCCGCGATTCACGATCGCCGACATCACGGCGCTCACGGCCATCGACTTCGGCCGCATCTCCGACATCCGAATCCTGCCCGAGCACGAGAACCTGTCGCGATGGCACGACGAGGTCTCGGCGCGTCCGTCGGCGAAGGCCTAGTCCAGCGCGAGTAGCTCGCGGACGGGGGCGCGGATCGCCTCGAACCAGGTCCGGTGTCCGAGCGGCGAGAAGTGTCCGTCGCGCGGTCCCCAGAGTGCCGGATCGGGGTTCGCGCGCAGGATCGGCAAGAGATCGACGACCCGGTCCGGCCCGGGAGCGGTCTCGAGGCGCGGGACGAGCTCGCGCGTGGTGAGATCCATGTCGACGTCGCCCGCGAGCGCGGGCATCGCGTGCAGGAGTCGCTCGGCCTTCGGATCGAGGATCTGGCTGCGTTCCGGAATCACGATCACGAGCAACCGTGCGCCGTGTCGGTGTGCCGCCTCGGCGACGAGTCCCACGCCGCGCGAGGTCTCCTGGAGGATTTCTTCCGTGAGCAGCGATCTGCGGAGCGCGCGCGACACGCCGTACAGACCGACGTCGCCGGGATCGCGCAGCCGGCGGATCGCGAAGCGCAGCGCGACGTACGCGTGCGAGCGCGACTCGAGCCAGGCATTGAACGGGTAGAACCAGTCGTAGAGCGCCTCGGCCGAGAGCCCCGCGGGCAGGATCCGGAATGGCCGACGCTGTACGTCCTGGGCCGGGGGAAGCGCCTCCGCGGCGTCGGTCAGGTCGTTGCCGACGTAGAGCGCGAGGAGCACCAGATCGTATCGGGCGCCGGGTTCGGCGAGACGTCCGCGCGCGACCGCGAGGTACTGACTCAGCCGATATCCCGACACCCCGGTCACGCTCGTACACGCCCCGGTGTCGGATTCGATCCGCTGCCAGACCGTCTCCTCCCACGGAACCGCCAGCGCCTCGACGTACGAGTCGCCCACGACCAGGATCCGCCTCGCGCAGTCGGTGCGCGCATCTACGCCGCACGCGACCCGGTCGCCGACCGCGTCGGTGCAGATCTCCACGTCGCGGTCCCCGGTGTTCGCGACCATGCGCGCGTTCGCGGCGTGCTTCCAGCTGAGCGCCTCGTCCTTCAGCCAAAGATCGGGCACGTCCTGCGCCAGCACCTGCGGATCGAAGATGCGGACACCCGCCTCGAGGAGCGTCGCGGTGAGCGCGCCGAGCAGCGCGAGCAGCGCGGCGGCGAAGCCGAGCCGCCGCGCGCTCACTCGAACTTCCGCTCCCGCCACCAGGGATAGAACTCCGGCATGTCGGCGCTCGGCCGCTGCCGGAACTCGGGCTTGCGCTTGGCGAGGAACGAAGCGACGCCCTCGTGCGCGTCCGCGCTCTGCCCCAGCGCCAGGATCGCGCGCGAGTCGATCTTGTGCGCCTCCATCGGATGGTCTGCGCCGAGCATCTTCCAGACCAATTGGCGCGAGACCGCGACCGAGATCGCGGAGGTGTTCTCGGCGATCTCACGTGCGAGCTCGCGCGCGGCCGGAAGCAGGTCGTCCGCTGCGTGCAGGCTCCGCACGAGTCCCGCGTCGAGCGCCTCGCTCGCCGGAAACACGCGCCCCGTGTAGACCCACTCGAGCGCGCGCGAGACCCCGACCGCGCGCGGCAGGAACCAACTCGAGGCCGCTTCCATGCAGATGCCACGGCGCGCGAAGACGAAGCCGAAGCGCGCGTCGTCCGAGGCGAGTCGGATGTCCATCGGCAGCGTCATCGTCACGCCCACACCGACGGCGGGACCGTTGATCGCGGCGATCAGCGGCTTCGTGCAGTCGTAGAGCCGGAGCGTCACGCGGCCGCCGCCGTCGCGGTGGCCCTCGATCCCGACGTCGGCCGATCGGTCGCGCGCATCGAACGTGCCGGAGCCGGCCGACAGGTCGGCGCCCGCGCAGAACGCGCGGCCCGCACCCGTGAAGATGATCGCCCGCACGTCGTCGTCGGCATCGGCGCGATCGATCGCGTCGAGAAGCTCGAACATCATCCGACCGGTGAAGGCGTTGAGCTTCGCCGGCCGGTTCAGTGTCACGGTGAGGACGTGGTCCTCCACCGCGTAGAGGATCTCCTGGTAGTCCATCCGCAACCTCCTAGTCGAGCCCTGCGACGCGCGCGAAGAGCGCCTCGATCTCTTCCGCCCACCGCTCCACACCGAAGACCGTCGCGATCCGCTGGCGTGCGGCACAGCCCATCGCGGCCGCGCGGGAGGGATCTTCGAGCATCCCGCGAATCGCGCGCACGAGCCCATCCACGTCGCCGGTCGGATAGACGAGGCCCGTCTCGCGTGGCACGACGACCTCGCGAACGCCGCCGACATCGGCCGCGATCACCGGGATCGAGAGCGCCCCCGCCCGCATCAGCGCGGAGGGAAGTCCCTCGTGCCGCGACGGCAGCGCGAGCGCGCAGAAGCTCACCAGGTAGCGCTCGGGCTCCGAGCTCGGGCCCGCAAAGAACACGCGGCGCTCGAGACCCTTGCGGTGAACGTCCGCGCGAAGTGCGTTCTCTTCGGGGCCATCTCCGACGATGCACAGGCACACGTCCTCGGGAAGCCGCACGAGCGCGCTGATCGCGTCACCGACGGCCTTCTCCGGCGAGAGCGACCCCACCACGCCGATCACTCGCGCATCGCGCGGAATGCCGTGCTTCGCCTCGAGATCGATCGGCTCGGTCACGCCGGGACGCGGTAGCTCGACCCCTTCGTAGACGACCTGGCCGATCGCGCGCCCCCAGAGCTCGGCGAGCTGATCGCGATCGGACCGCGATGTGAAGAGCACCTCGTCGGGCAGACGCTCGAGAAGCACGCGCGCGACTCGAGCGCTGCGGCGCAGCCGCGTCGGGCGCACCGTCGCGACGAGCGCGGTCCGTGCGAGTCGCATACCCGCGCGCCACCCCGGCGAGCAGCGTCATGCGCGGCGTGTGCGTGTTCACCAGATCGATCGCGTGCTCCCGGCAGGCGCGCCCGATCGCAGAAACGGCGCCGACCGGATTCGCGCGTCCGGGAATTCGAACCGTCGCGTGGCCTCGCGAAGCGATCTCGTCCGCGGCCGACCGGCCGGAGACGCCGATCACCGCACCGTGCCCGCGCGATCGCAAGGCGGTGGCCAGGCGCAGAACTTCTGCCTCGCCTCCCCCACCTCGCACAGCTTCGATCAGGAACAGAACGTTCAGAACAGCAATCCCAGCCCCGTCGCGCGCCGCGTCGAGCCTTCACTCCGGAAGGCGTCGATCACGTGCTTCGCGATCTGCGTCATGTGAACCTCGTCCGCGCCGTCCACGAGCCGCGCGGAACGCGCGTTCTTCAGCATCTGCTCGAGTGGCGTGTCCGAAGAGTAGCCGAGTGCGCCGTGTACTTGAATCGCGGCATCGACGACCCTCCAGAGCGTGTTCGCGACGAAGAGCTTCGTCATCGAGACTTCCTGGCGGAACGGCAGCTTCGCCTCGATCAGATAGGCGGAGTGCAGGACCATGAGCTTGCACTGGTACAGCGCGAGCGCCGCCTCCGAGGTCTTCCACTGGATGCCCTGTTTCTCCGAGAGCTTCGCGCCGTGGAGCATGCGTTCTTCGCTGCGCGCGACCATCAGGTCGAGCGCCTTCTCGATCTGGCCGATCCAGCGCATGCAGTGCGCGAGCCGCGCGGGCCCGAGCCGGACCTGGCCGAGCGTGTGGCCCTGGCCCTGCGGACCGAGCATGTTCGCGTCCGGTACCTCGAGGTCGCGGATCAGGATCTCGCAATGGTTGTGGCCGCCGGCCAGCGTGTGGATGTCGCGAACGATCTCGAAGCCCGGGTTCGGCAGATCGACGATGAACGCGGAGTTCCGCGCCTGCGGCGGGTTCGCGTCGGGATCGGTGCACGCGATCAGGATCGCGAACTGCGCCCCGCGCGCGCCCGAGATGAACCACTTGTGGCCGTTGATGATCCAGCGATCGCCCTGGCGAACCGCGCGCGTCTGGATGCCGGTCGGATCGGAGCCCGCGACTTCGGGCTCGGTCATCGCGAAGCAGGATCGCACGTAGCCGTTGCACAGCGGCACCAGGTACTTCTCGCGCTGCACGGGCGTCGCGAAGTGCAGCAGCGTGTGCATGTTGCCTTCGTCGGGGGCCTGGCAGTTGATGATGAAGGCCGAGAGCGGAACGCGGCCGCACTCCGCGGAAACCGTCGCGATGCCGAGCGCACCGAGGCCCATTCCGCCGAGATCCTTCGGCATGTGGGGAAGCCAGAGCCCGAGCTCGTGCGCGCGCTTGCGCAGGCGGACGATGTGATCGCGCCAGAGCCGCAGGTCCTTCGAGTTCTCGAGCTCGTTGGCGGCCGGCTCGACTTCCTTGTCGATGAAGCCGCGGATCTTGTCGCGCAGCTCCACGATCTCGGGAGGCAAGCTGAAGTCGATGGCCAAGGAAGTCTCCTGGAGGCGCGTCGTATTCTAGCTGGCTCGAGTGTCGAAGCGCGCACGCGAGCGCCAGAGCCACCACGCGAGCGCGCCGAAGGCCAGAAACGGCGGGATGCCGAAGACGAGCTCGCGACCGTCGGCGCGCGGATCGAGCAGCGCCCAGACGAGCATCCCGATCGCGATCTGGGCGGTGTACAGCGCGGCCCAGGGGTGCATCCAGGCGCGCATCTTCCAGAACCCGTACGCGCCCGCGGCATAGATCGCCCAGTGCAGCGGCTCGGTCGCCTTGGCCGCCCAGCCCGTCAGCAGAAACCCGAACCAGACCTCCTGGTCGTCGGCCACCGGCTTCCAGAAGAAATCGAACGGCATGTAGACGAAGGTCATGTACAGGCAGAACGCGAAAAGCGCGTTCATCCACATGGGCCGCGCGCCCAGGCCCACGCTATCGCTCCAGCCGCCGACGCAGAAATGCGTCGATCGCCAGATTCAGCGCGTCCGGCTCGTCGAAGTGCACCATGTGGCCCGCGCCCGGGATCTCGACGCACTCGATGTCGGGAAAGCACGCGAGCCGGCGCTGCAGCTCGTCCGGAGCGAGATAGGCCTCGATCTCGCCGCCGCGCTTGGAGCGGCCGAGATCGCGCCGCCAGAATTCCCCCGAGCGCGATCCGTTGGCCGCGAGCGTGGGCACGCGGATGCGCGACCACATCTGCTCCATCTGCCCGAAGTTGAAGCTGCCCCAGCTCGTGACCAGGTAGGGGTCCCACTTCCAGCGCAGGCCGCCCGCCGGGTGCGGGCGCACGCCCTGCTCGGCCAGGAAGCGCGCGCGGCCGGGCTCGAGCCGCGGATGGCTGCGCAGGATCCGAGCCGTGGCTTCGTCCGCATCCGCGAGTCGGCGTCCTTCGGGATCGATCGCGTCGAGTCGCTCGACCATCGTGCGCGACCAGAAGATGCCGGCCTCGCGACTCCCCTCGCCTTCCCAAGGGGGCGGGCCGAGGCCTTCGATCAGGACGAGCGCGCCGAGGACTTCGGGAAACAACCCCGCGTACTGCGCCGCGACCTCGCCGCCGAAGCTGTGTCCGATCAGGACCGGCCGCTCGAGCGAGAGACCGCGCAGGGCCGCACGCACGTCGAGAATGAAGTGCGCGAGCGCGTAGTAGCCGACGTGATCGCTGTCGCCGTGTCCGCGCAGATCGAGCGCCACGACGCGGAATCGATCGCGGAAGAACTGCGCGACCGAGTCGAGGCTCCAGGCCAGGTCGCGCATGCCGTGGACGAGGAGCATCGAGGGGGCGCCCGGGCCCGGATCCCCGTAGTCCAGCGCCGCGACCTCGATCCGGTGGCTCCGCAGGCGAACGGCCTGGGGCGACGGCGCGGGCCGCTTGACTTTCGTCTTGTGTTCGCCTCTCATGAGGCTAGGAAGGAGAGGGACATGAGAGCCGGATACACCAGGTTTCAGAGCCGTTCGAGCGCGCGGGAGGCCGCGTCGGCAACCGAGTCGTGCGACGTCGCCATCTCGAGGTTCCGGAGCCGGCTTCGCAACAACGATTTCTGCTCGCCGGAGAGGGATTCCGCGATCCGGCCGATCTCATCGGTGATCTGGAGGACGTCGCGCGGCGACTCCAGGTCGAGCAATCGCACCAAGAGCCCTACGTCGGCCGGCATGCCGTAGCACTTCGCGTACTCGCGGAAGATGCGGACGAGGTTCTCGGCGCCATCGGCCTCGCGCAATCGCTCTTCCAGGCGAAGCCGGCCGCGGTCGGCCTTCTTGCCGAAGAGGCGCTCCTCGACCTTGCGCCGGTAGCGCGCCGCCGTGTGACGCGCGCGATTGTTTCTGCCATCTCGGCCATTGGGCATCGGGCCACCGCCATTTCCATTGGCCTTGCGTTCGGGTCGCGTCGGACTGCCGTGCTCCGCCGGGGTCTTGTCCTGGTCGCTCACGCCTGTGCGCTCCTCTTGGGCATCCTTGTCCCGAGCCGGGCTCGGGCGGGGGTGCCGGTCGGATCCGGTCGCGAGGCATCTCGGCCCGATTTCGGGCGCTCCAGAGTCGCTACCGGTTCGGAGGCCGCGACAACGATCCGGACTCCGACGAGCGGGGTCGGCTCTGAGCCGTTCACCCCACGCCGCGTAGCATGCCTCATCTCCGCGGCGCTGTCGCGGATTTCTTCGGCGGGTCCGCGCCGAACCTTTTGCGCACGAGTTGCGCACGACCTGCCTTGTGGCGGGTGCACGCGTGTGACAGGCTCGATTCGTGCTCGGCCGAATCGCCATCGCGCTCTGGATCGCCGCTGCCGCGCTGGCCTACTTCGCCCTGGGGTCGAGCGTCTCGCAGATCGCCGAGGGCATCCAGGACTCGCGGCATCCGGGAGCATCGGTCTGGCTCTCTCTCGCGACGATTGCCGCGGCGAGCCTGACGACGCTGGCCTGGTCGGTTCGCAGCGCCTCCCGGAGCGCTTCCGCGACGGGTGAGGCGTCCGACGGCCGGCGTGTCGGGCGGCGTGGATTCGTCCGCGGCGTCGCCCTGCTCGGCGGCGGGCTCGCGGCCACGAGCGTCGCGCTGCTGGCCCGCGTCCAGGGCTGGTTCCTGATCACGACGCGAAACATCGTGATGCCGGAGGTCGAGAAGGTCTCGCCGAATCCCCTGCCCGACTGGGCGGGCGCGCGCGTCCAGAGCTATCGGCGCCTCGGCCGGACCGAAGCGCGCGTCTCGGACATCTCGCTGGGGTCCGGCGTTCTCACCGAGGAGTCGGGCGGCGAGGCTCTCGCGCGTGAAGCGCTCGACCGGGGCATCAACTACTTCGACACCTCGCCGGACTATTCCGGCTCGAGCTCGGAGCGCGCGCTCGGTCGTGCGATCGGCGATCGGCGCGACAAGCTCTTCCTCGCGACGAAGTTCTGCACCCGGAACGGCCACCTGCCCGCCGGCTCACCGGTCGCGGCGTACATCGAAGCGGTCGAGGCGAGTCTCGAGCGGCTGCAGACGACGTACGTGGACCTGGTTCACGTCCACTCCTGCGACGACATCGAGCGGCTCCGCGATCCGAATCTGCACGAGGCCTTCCGCCAGCTCCGCGACGCGGGCAAGGTGCGATTCCTCGGTGTCTCGACCCACACGCCGAATCTCGAAGAGGTCGCGAACTTCGCGATCGACGACGGCCGATTCGACGTGCTCATGCTCGCGTACCACCACGGCGCGTATCCGAAGCTCGCCGAGATCATCGACCGCGCCGCGAAGGCCGACGTCGGCGTGGTCGCGATGAAGACGCTGAAGGGCGCGAAGCACCACGGTCTGGCCGAGTTCCGCGACGAAGCCGACTCGTACGCGCAGGCGGCGTTCAAGTGGGTGCTGTCGAACCCGAGCGTCTCGTGCCTGGTGATTTCGTTCTGGGAGCCGCGGCAGCTCGACGAGTATCTCTTCGCCTCGGGGAGCGCGCCCACCTCCGACGACCTGGCCACGCTTCGACGCTACGACGAGCTGATCGCGGGCAAGCACTGCTTCGCGCACTGCGGCGCGTGCCTCGGCTCGTGTCCCGAAGGGCTCGCGATCAACGACGTGCTTCGCCACCGCATGTACTTCGAGGACTACGGCCAGCAGAAGAACGCCATCTCGCTGTACGCGAAGCTCGAGAAGAAGGCCGACGTCTGCATCGGCTGTGCAGCGCCGTGCGTCGGCGCGTGTCCCGAGGGTGTTCCGATCCAGGAGCGCACGACCGGCGCGCATCGCCTTCTCACGCTCGTCTAGAATCGAAGCGGAGGTCGATGATGAGCGCGCTGACCGAGATCGCGTCCGGACTGCAGTTCCCCGAAGGGCCGATCGCGCTCGGTGACGGCAGCGTCCTGCTCGTCGAGATCAAGCGCGGCACGCTGACCCGTGTCGCAGCCGACGGCGCGCAGACGATCGTCGCGAAGACCGGTGGCGGCCCGAACGGCGCCGCGGTCGGTCCCGACGGCAAGGTCTACGTCTGCAACAACGGCGGCTTCGAGTGGCACGAAGCCGGACCCTACCTGCTGCCGGGAAACCAGCCGAAGGACTACAGCGGCGGAAGGATCCAGCGTGTCGATGCGAAGACCGGCGAGGTCGAGACGCTCTACACCGCGTGCGGCGCACACGAGCTGCGGGGCCCGAACGATCTGGTCTTCGACCGAAACGGCGGCTTCTGGTTCACCGACCACGGCAAGAACCGCGAACGCGATCGCGACCGCGGCGGACTCTACTACGCGCGCCCCGACGGCTCATCGATCCGCGAGATGATCTACCCGCTCGATTCACCGAACGGTGTCGGCCTCTCGCCCGACGGCACCCGCGTGTACGTCGCGGAGACGCACACCGGTCGCGTGTTCTTCTGGGATCTCTCGGCGCCGGGTGAGATCCGCCCGCACGCCTCGCCGAACCAGGGCCACCTGCTCGTCGGCCTGCCCGGGCTTCAGCTCCTCGACTCGCTGGCCGTCGATGCGGACGGAAACGTCTGCGTCGCGACGATCGCGAACGGCGGCATCACGATCATCTCGCCCGACGGCGCGCGCACCGAACACGTGCCGCTCCCCGACCCGCTGACGACGAACATCTGCTTCGGCGGTCCCGACCTGCGCACCGCCTTCATCACGCTCTCGGGCACCGGCCGACTCGTCTCGATGCCCTGGAAGACGGCGGGCCTGCGGCTCGCGTTCTAGAAGCAGGTCGCCGCGGTGCCCGCCGTGCACTCGAGCGGGCACGTCGGGCACCGCGGACTTCCCGCTGAGTCTGCGGTACTGCGCGAGATCGGCCGACCCGACGAAGAGACCGCTCGCCGTGAAGTCCGCGTCGCAACGGTTCCCGTAGCCGTCGCGGTCGTCATCGCGCTGACCACCGGTGAGCGTCGCCCACGGATTCGTGGCCAAGTAGTCAGGAGCCTGGCGTGGGTTGCTGACGTTCACGCAGTTGTCGCAGAGATCGCCGACGACATCTCCTTCGCCGTCGGCTTGATCCGCGTTCGCCACGACTGGCCCGTGGGCGCGGACCCCGCTCGCGAAGATCAAGGCGAGCAAGACGCCTCCCACGGTCGCCGGGACCGCCCCTGGATCCCTCTAGATGGGATGCATGGTGGATCGCCTCCCTGTTCACTCCACGGTCAGTCCAACACAGCTCGCCACTACGCCGGGTGCGGGCGTCGTAGTCAGCCTACAGGACGCCATCTGCGACCAACACGCAGAATCGCTTGCTCGGTCTCAGTGGCCGTCCGAAGCCGTTCCGTGGAGAGGCCCTACCGGTGTCACGTTTTCCTAGAGCGTGCGGGTCACCTTCGTGATTCCCGCCGGGCGGTCGGGATCGTGACCGCGGGCGCGGGCGAGCCAGAAGGCGACGAGCTGGCCGACGATCGTCGCGGGGATCGGCGCGAGCCATTCGTCGGCCGCCGGCAGACTCAGATCGGCGTCGCCCTCGTCGCTGACCCGGACGAGCCGCGCACCGCGCTCGACGAGGTCGAGGCCGAGCCGGCGGACGTCCGCGCGCGCGGGGCCGGCGAACTCGATCGTGAAGATCGGGGCGCCGGCCGACGCGAGCGCGATCGGGCCGTGGCGGTAGTCGGCGGCCGAGAAGGACTCGGCGAAAACGCCCGCGATCTCTTTCAGCTTGAGTGCCCATTCGAGCGCGACCGGGAAGCCGAAGCCGCGCCCGATCACCGCGCAGGTCGCGTGCTCCGCGATCGTATCGGCGAGCGCGCGCGCCGCGGGTTGGGCCGTGAGAGCGCGCGAAGCGAGTTCGGGCACGCGCGCGAGCGCCGGCTCGTCCGCGCCGCAGAAGCCGGCGACGAGGTGCGCGAGCGCGTAGAGCGTGGTGGTGAACGAGCCGGTCGCCGCCACGGATCGCTCGCCGCCGAGTCGCAGCGGTACGACGTGCTCGACGGCGGCGGCCAGCGGTGAGTTCGCGCGATCGGTGAGCGCGAGCGTCGGAGCGCCCTGTGCGCGCGCGGAGTCGATCACGCGCACGACGTCGGGCGATTCGCCCGACTGCGAGATCGCGATCACGACCCAGTTCGCGAGCCTCGGCGGACGTTCGTAGATGGTGAAGAGCGAGGGCGTGGCGAGCGCGACGGGAATGCCCGCGCGCGTTCCGAGCAGGTACTTCGCGTAGACGGCGGCATGGTCGGAGCTGCCTCGAGCGGCGATCATCACGCCGACGGGCCGGGACGCCGCGAGGCGCGCGCCGATCTCGCGAGCGCGGGCGCCCTCCTCGACTCGAAATCGCTCGAGCACCTCCGGTTGCGCGAAGATCTCGCGCGCGAGCTCCGATTCGTTCATTCGCGGGACGAAGCTACCATTCCACGCGGCGCAGGCGAGGCATCCGGTGGCGATCTTCACGCTCAGGAATCGGCGCGGCAGCGAGGCGATCTTCACGAATCGCGGCGCCGCGCTGATGCGCCTGCGCATCTCGGGTGCCGACGTGCTGCTCGGTTTCGACGACCCGGCTCGCTACGACGAGCCGCATCCGTACCTCGGCGCGATCGTCGGGCCGCTTCGCGAATCGGATCGCGAATGGCCGCTTCACGCTCGACGGACGGACCCATTCGCTCGCGCGCAACGACGGTGCGCATCACCTGCACGGCGGGCCGCAGGGTCTGTCGCATCGACTCTGGTCGGGCGTGCGCGAGGACGATGCCGTCCGGTTTCGAATCACCAGCCCCGACGGTGACCAGGGCCATCCCGGCACGCTCGAGGTCGAGGCGACCTACACGCTCGCCGACGACGACGCCCTTCGCATCGAGCTTCGCGCCCGCGCCGACCGCGCCACGATCGTGAGTCTCGCGAGTCACGCGTGGTGGAACCTGCGCGACGGCGGCGCGAGTCCGATCCTCGACCACGAGCTCTGGCTCGACGCCGAGGACTACCTTCCCGTCGATGCGGCGGGCATTCCGACGGGCGAGCTCCGGTCCGTTCGCGACACGCCGTTCGACTTCACGCGGCCCGTGTCGATCGGCGCGCGGATCGCGGAGGCGGAACGACTCGAACACCGCGGCGGCTACGACCACTGCTTCGCGCTCCGCGGCGACGGCTTGCGCCGCGTCGCCCGGCTTCGCGACCCCGAGACCGGACGCGCGCTCGAAGTCGAGACGACACAGCCCGGTGTTCAGCTCTACACCGGGAACTTCCTCGACGGCACGCTCGTCGGCCACGGTGGCGCGGTCTACCGGCGTCACCACGGCCTGTGTCTCGAAACCCAGGGCTTTCCCGACTCGCCGAACCAGCCGGGATTCCCCTCGACGAAGCTCGAAGCGGGCGAGGAGTACGCGCACACGACGGTCTACCGCGTCGTGTCTCGTTCCTGATCGATCAGGATCTCGGCAGACCGAGAATCCGCTCGGCGACGATGTTCTTCTGGATCTCGCTGGTGCCGCCCGCGATCGTCTGCGCGCGATCGCCGAGCCAACGCATCGCCGCCGCGCGCGCGTCGGGCGCGTGGTCGTGGTTCTCGTAGAGCTGACCGTACGCGCCCAGAAGCGAGAGGTGCGCGGTGGACATCCGCTGCGCCAGCGACGTGCCCGCGAGCTTCATCGCCGCGGAGAGGTGCGGATTCAGGCGCCCCTGGAGCCCGTCCGTCATGCCGCGGTAGCCGGAGTACTTCGAGATCGCGCACGAGATCGCGAGGTCGGCGATCTGCTGGCGCGTGCGCGGGTCCGCGTTCCTTGCCGCGCCTCTTCGCGGCCCCGATCAGACGCTGCAGCGCCTCGTCCTGGCGCATGCCGCCGGCGATGCCGTTGCGCTCGTTGACGAGCGCGTTCGAGATGATCTTCCAGCCCTCGCCCTCGGCGCCGAGTCGGTTCTCGACCGGAACGCGCGCGTCGGTCATGAAGACCTCGTTGAACTCCGACTCGCCGGTGATCTGCACGATCGGCTTGATCTCCATGCCCGGCGCGTTCATCTCCATCAGCAGCACCGTCAGCCCGTCGTACTTCGACGTCTCCCATGCCCGGCACGCGCACGAGGCAGAAGTACCAGTTCGAGAGGTGCGCGATCGTGGTCCAGATCTTCTGTCCGTTCACCACGTAGTGGTCGCCGTCGCGGACCGCGCGCGTCTGCGTGTTGAACATGTCCGAGCCCGCGCCAGGCTCGGAGTAGCCGGTCGCCCAGATGTCCTCGCCCGAGAGAATCCGCGCGACGAATCGCTGCTTCTGCGCCTCGGTTCCGAACTTCATGATCGCCGGGCCGACCCACCAGATGCCCATCTGTCCGGGCACGCCCGGCGCCTTCGCGCGCGTGAGCTCCTCGGAGAGGATCGCCTGCTCCATGTCGGAGAGGCCCGCGCCACCGTACTCCTTCGGCCAGGCCGCGCCGAGGAACCCGCCGGCGTGCAGCTTGCGCTGCCAGGCCTTGCCGTCCTCGAGCGAGAGCGGGCCCTTCTGCGTCGGTGCGTTCTTCTCGAGCCAGGTCCGGACCCGGCTTCGGAAGGCCTCTTCCTCGGGCGCGTAGTGCAGATCCATGGCGCGATCCTATCACCGGGGCGGCGGATGCTTCTCGGCCGGCTCGGCAGCGACTGCGACCGCTCGGGTTATGCTGCGAGGGATGCAGGCGAACCTCGACATGCTCGCGCCGCTGCTCGCCGCGGGGCTCGGGGCCGCGGGCTGGACGCTGCTCGAGTACGTTCTACACCGGTTCGTGTTCCATGGCGCCTCTCCGGGGCGACTCGGCGTGGGGGAGCACCGCGAGCACCACGCGCGCGTCGACTACTTCGCGCCGTGGTGGCAGAAGGCGCTCGCCGCGCTCGCGGCGGTCGGCATCATTCTGCCGCTCGCCGCCCTGGCGACGAGCCTCGCGGTCGGAATCGCCTTCACCGCGGGCTTCGTCGCCATGTACCTGATGTACGAGGTTCTGCACCGGCGCGCGCACACGCATCCGCCCGGGGGTCCGTACGGGCGCTGGCTGCGGCGAAACCACTTCGCGCATCACTTCGTCGACCCCCGCCGCGCGCAGGGAGTCACGACGTCCTTCTGGGATCGCGTCTTCGGAACCCGCTTGCCGATCGAGAGGGTGCCGGTCCCTCGTCGGCTCGCGATGCCCTGGCTCGTCGATGCGAACGGCGAGCTCCGACCGAGCTTCACGAACGATTACGAGCTCGTGGGCAGCGCGCGCAGCGACGCGCGCAGCCGGCTCGCGGACAGCGAGGCCGCCCGGGCGCATCGCAGACCCGACCCCGAGGTGAGTCCGACGGCGAGCTAGCGGGCGGATCCCCCAAGCCCCGACCGCGCCCCCGTTGACCGAATCCCCCCTTACCAGAATCTGAAAGCCGTGCTTCGATCTTCTATAATTTCGACCCATTGGGGGATTGGCATGACTCGTTCTCGGATGGGGATCGTGATCGCGCTCGCGTGTGCGGGTGCCGTGCTCTCGGGTTGCGCGGGGCGCAGGGCGGCGGAGACGAAGGCGGAGACGGCCGCGGCGCAGCCGAGCACGCCCGTGGTCGAGGTGACGGCGTCGACGCTGAACGTCCGAGCGACACCGAGCGCGACCGGCGCCGTGGTCGGAGCGCTCAAGCGCGGCGAGCGCGCGAACGCTCCGCAAGCTGAGTCGGGAGGCTGGCTCTACGTCGAGACCGGCGCCGGCGCCAAGGGGTACGTCGCCTCCCAGTACGTTCGCACCGTCGAGCCGGCCGCAAGCCCGGCGCCCGCTGCCGCGCCAGCCGCAGCCGCAGCCGCAGAGCCCAGCACGCCCGCGCCCGCGAAGAAGAACGCGAAGGCTCCGCCGAAGCCGGCCCCGCCCGGGAGCAAGCTCGCACGAGTCACGAACGGAATGACGGAGGCGCAGGTCGTGGAGATCCTCGGCGCGCCGACGAGTCAACAGAACTATATGACCGGCAAGGCCTGGATCCCCTACTACTACGGCTCCGACACCTCGCGCCTCGACTACCGGTACAAGGGCGTCGGCATCGTGGTCTTCAGCCGCAACCGCTACTCGGGCGGAACCAAGGTGATCCGCGTCGACTACGATCCGAGCGAGGACGGATTGCCGTAGCGCTCGAGCGTAGGGAGTCGGCTAGCGAGAGGTCGCCCCGTCGCGCTTTCGCGCGGCGGCGAAGAGCGCGTCGATCGCGACGTCCGAGGCGGGCTCGTGCGCGCAGAGCGCGAGGTTCTCCTCGACGTGTTCGGGACCGCGCATGGCGCAGAGCGTCGTCGTCACGCCCGGTGTGCTGCGCGCGAACTGCAGACACCGTTGTGCGTCGGTCGCGAGCCCGGGAAATGCCTGGCGGAAGAACTGCGGCAGCCCGCGCGTCGCGCGTCCCTGCACGAGCGGCCCCGAGGTGAAGACGGCTGTGCCGGTGTCGCGGAGCGTGTCGAAGAGCGAGCTCGCGTGGGAATCGGGGCCGAACTGCGACTCGAGCCCCTTCGCTTCGCCGAGCGCGACGTTGTACGGAAGCGCGATCCCGCGCAGGTGGTGGTCGGGCCCACCGACGTCGATCGCGGTCTGGAAGACGTCGAGGATCGAGAGGTGCCCCCGCTCCCAGTACGGGAGCAGAAGTCCGTGCCAGGTCGAGAGCCCATACGCGGCGATCGCGCCACGGGCGACCGCCGCTTCGAGGGCCTCGAAGAGCCGCGCGAGCTGGTCCTTGAAGAGCGTCGGCCCGCGCGCGGCGAGCTGGAGCTCCGGGTCCTCGAGCAGATACAGATCGATCGTCTCGAGACCCAGGTTCCGACGGCTGCGCTCGATCTGGTCCGCGACGAAAGCGGGAGAGAGCACGTGCACGCCGTTCACCACGTCGTTCACGTCGACGATCCCGGTGTCGACGTAGGTCACGATCAAGTAGCGGCGACCCTCGATCACGCTCTCCGCATCGACGGACAAATAGCCACACTTTGAGATCACGAAGATCTCTTCGCGGGTCGCGATCTTCTCGACGAAGGCGCGGCGCAGCGCGCGGCCGAGGGCGCGCTCGCTGCTCTGACTGCGGTACGAGATCGACGTGTCGAAGACGTTCACGCCGCCCTCGAGCAGGCGCGGAACCGCGGAGCGGTAGAGCAGGTCGTCGACGCCCGCCGGGAGCACCGGGCTTGGTGCCGAGCCCGAGCGACGAGAGCGTCAGCCGATCGGGCCTTGCGGAAGTGCCCGGGAGGCGCGGGAAAGCGCGAAGCGAAGCGCCGCGTGCCCTCGGGTGTGGCGCGGCCCGGGTGGAGCTCGGACTCGGGCATCCCCGCGCACTCTACCCCGCACCCGGGGCGCTCGCACGCGTGACAGCGCGCATGCGTTTCAGGCACGATGCAACGCCCGCTGCGAGGAGAATGGCGATGGAATTCAATCTGGCAGAGCTGCACGAGGCGATCGCGTCGGTGATTCCCGACCGCGAGATGCTGGTCTGGCGCGATCGCCGACTGACCTACGGTCAGGTCGCGGAGCGCACGCGACGTCTCGCCAACGTTCTGCACTCGCGCGGCCTCGGCGTCCGCAGCGAGCGTGCGAAGATCGACGGCTGGGAATCCGGCCAGGATCACGTCGCGCTCTACCTGTACAACGGCCCCGAGTACATCGAGGGCATGCTCGGCGCCTACAAGGCGCGCACCGCGCCGTTCAACGTCAACTACCGCTACGTCGAAGAGGAGCTGATCTACCTGCTCCGCGACGCGAAGGCGCGCGCGATCATCTATCACGCGCGCGTTCGCACCGACGCTGGCGAAGATCCGCCCGCAGCTGCCCGACCTCGAGGTGCTGCTGCAGGTCGGCGACGAGAGCGGTCACGCGCTGCTGCCGGGCGCGCTCGAGTACGAGGCGGCGCTCGCGAGCGCGTCGCCGGAACGGCCGCCCGTCGAGCCGTCGCCGGACGACCTCTACATCCTGTACACGGGCGGCACGACCGGCATGCCGAAGGGCGTGCTGTGGCGCCAGGCCGACATCTTCGTCGCGGCGCTCGGCGGGCGCGGCGCCGGCGGCGTCGAGCCGCAGTCCTACGCCGAGATCGCCGAACGCGTGAAGGCCGGCGGCATGAAGACGCTGCCGACGCCTCCGCTCATGCACGGCGCCGCGCACTGGGCGTCGTTCAACGGCTTCCACTCGGGCAACACCGTGGTGTTCCAGGACGTCACCGACCGCTTCGACCCGCACGACGTGCTCGGCACCGTCGAGCGCGAGAAGGCGAACGTGATGCTGATCGTCGGCGACGCGTTCGCCCGCCCGCTGCTCGACCAGCTCCGCGTGCAGAGCTACGACCTGTCGAGCCTGTTCGCGCTCGTCTCCGGCGGCGCGGCGCTGAACGCGACGCTGAAGAAGGAGCTGCTCGAGCTCTTGCCGAAGGTGATGATCATCGACGCGGTCGGCTCGTCCGAGACCGGGTCGCAGGCGCAGAACGTCAGCACCGAGGCGACCGGCGCGACGACCGGCACGTTCAACCTCGGCCACGGGGCATGCGTGTCGTCCGAGGATCTGACGGCGAATCCTCGAGCCCGGACACGACGGACTCGGCTGGTTCGCGCAGACCGGTCGCGTGCCGCTCGGCTACCTCGGCGACCGCGCGAAGACCGAGCGCACCTTCCCGACGATCGACGGCGTCCGCTACTCGGTGCCCGGCGATCGCGCGCGGCTTCGCGCCGACGGCATTCTCGAGCTGCTCGGCCGCGACTCGGTCACGATCAACTCGGGCGGCGAGAAGATCTTCGCCGAAGAGGTCGAGCACGCGCTGAAGTCGCACCCGTCGGTCTTCGATGCCGTCGTCTGCGGCCGGCCGAGCGAGCGCTGGGGCAGCGAGGTGGTCGCGATCGTGCGCCTGCGCGAGGGCAAGCCGGCGAGCGAGTCGGATCTTCTCGAGGAGTGTGCGAAGCACATCGCCCGCTACAAGCTCCCGAAGGCCTTCGTGTTCCGCGACGAGATCGTGCGCTCACCGTCGGGCAAGGCCGACTACCGCTGGGCGAAGGATCAGGCGCTCGGCGGCCGCTGAGCCGCGCGCAGCCGCAGCCGCCAGGCTTCGGATTCCGGCGACGCGACACCGCGCAGCGACAGGTCGTCGGCGAGCAGCCAGATCGCGTGCTGGAAACGCGCGCGGTCGCGTTCGAGGTCGGGGGTCGCGGGCGCGGCATCGCCGCCGAGCACGAGGCTCGCGACGGAATCCTCCGGCCCGAACACCTCCGGGCCCGCGACGTCCGCCCAGAAACCCTCGAGCTCGACGCGCATCTCCTCGCGCGCGGCGAGAGAGCGGATCGCGAGTGCCCGCGCGCCGTGACCGTACTTCGCGAGCAGGCTCGCGATCTCGTCGAGCGGAGTCACCTCTCCGGCCAGCCGACGCTCGTCTCTTCGAGGATTCTCCAGCCGCCGTCCGGACCGGGTCCGACGACGATCTCGATCGCGCTCGTCGTGGGGTCGTGCGTGCTGCGCCGCGTCGCACGGACGCGCACACGCTCGGCCTCGGGCTCGAAGGCGGGCTCGCGCCAATCGACCGAGATGCCCTCGTTCCGCTCGCGCTCGATCGCCTCGCGGACCCGGGGCTTGTACTCGGATCCACGGAGCGACTCCCCGCCCGTGAGCGAGATCGATGCATCGACGCTGTAGCAGTCGTCGAGCCGATCGTCCTGACCGCGGATCAGCTTCCGGCAGACGTCGAAGAGACGCCGAGCGGTGTCGGCCGGCGCCTCACCGTCCTTCGCGTGGACGAGCGCGGGGCGATCGCTCGCGACCTGCGTCCGCGCCTCGATCCGCTTCGCCCGCTCGCCATCGCGGCCGATCGAGACCGGCAGGAAGAGCGTGTCGGCCACCAGCGAGAACGGTAGATCGACGAGCGTGATCATCACCCAGCCGAACGACAGGTGCAGGAACGCCGGTCCCATGATCTCGAGATCCTTGCGCACGCCGCTGTACACGTACGTGCCCTTGTACCCGGGGTTGAGCTGCGTATCGAGCGACATGCAGCCGCTCGCGCCGACGAGGAGCGCGAGCAGACCGGCGAGCGAGCGCGTCGAGAGCATCGGTCAGCGCTCCGCGCGGACGATCCAAGCGGCGTAGTCCATCCGGACACCGTCGGGCTTCGCGTGCGCGGCGAGCGTCTCGCGGATCGCCGCGGATGCCGCCTGGCGCTGGGCCGGGGTGGCGTCGCGGAGCGCGGCGCCCGCGGGTCCGATCTCGACCGCGAAGTCGAGCGCCTCGTCGATCGTCCGGCCGAGCGCGATCTCGCCGACGAGCGGCTCGTGCGCCACGCCGCGAAAACCCGCGCGCCCGAGGATTCCACTCACGCGCGCGGCGTCGGCGAAGGAGAACGGCCCCGGTGAATCGGGCGGCGGAGGCGCGGGCAGCGGAACGTGCTTGGCCAGCGCCGCGATCGACTCGCGCATCCAGGGGTTCTGCGCGAGCCCCTGCCAGCACACGAAGACGAGCCGCCCACCGGGCCGAAGCGCGCGGTGCAGGTTCGCGAACGCGGCGTCCGGATCGGTGAAGAACATCACGCCGAAGCGCGAGAACACGAGATCCACACTCTCCGGTGTCAGCGCATGCGTCTGCGCATCGGCGTTCTCGAACGTCACGTTCGTGAGCGCCTCGGCGCGGGCGCGCTCGCGCGCGCGCGCGAGCATCGGCGCCGAGATGTCCACGCCGAGCACGGTGCCCTTCGGACCGACGCGCGCGGCGAGCTGCAGCGACGACTGGCCGACTCCGCAACCGATGTCGAGCACGCGCTCGCCCGCACCGGGTTGCGCGCGGTCCATCGCCGCAAGACCGATCGGCGCGAGCATCGCGTCGAGGCGCGCGTTCTCGGCGATCCACTTGGGTCCGGCTTGCTGGTTCCAGTACTCGATCTGCTCCGCGTTCGGCCCGCTCGCCTGCATGCGTCCTCCCCGGTGAGACCCGGATTCTAGAGGTTCATGGCCCACTTGACTGGAGAGCGAAGAAAGAGCGAAACTCCGGTCGTGCGCTCGGAACCGGCGATCGCGACCACCCGAATCGATCAGCTTCGCGAGCTTCTGCTCGAGACAGGTCTCGTCGACCGGGTTCGCGTGGGTGCTTCGTGTCCCCCAGCCGAGGCCCCGCGGGCTCCGAGAACCCACCGCACGGCGACCGAAAGGCCATCCACCCCCGGGGCGGGGGAGGCGTTCTCCCCGGACGCTCTCCTCCGCCCCCATTCGCGCGAAGCGTCCCACGCCGACGAGGGGCGGCTGATCGAGCTCGCGGGGGCGCGCTCTTCGGGCAAGACCGCGCTCGCCTACCGCATGGCGGCGGGGGCCACGTCGCGCGGCGAGCTGGTCGGCTGGGTCGATCTGCCCAACGCCCTCGATCCCCGCTTTCTGCTGCGCGCGAAGGTGAGGCTCGGGGACGTGCTCTGGGTACGGCCCCCGAGTCTTTCGACGGCCCTGCGCACGGCCGAGCTTCTGGTCAAGACGGGCTTCGCGCTCGTCGTACTCGACCTCGAGGGCGCGCGGTCACGCGAGCTCGCGCAGCTCGGCGCGTCGGTCTGGACACGGCTTCTGCGCGCGCTTCGCGAGTCCCGCGCCACCGCGCTCCTGCTCGGTGCACAACGCGCCGCGGGCTCGTTCGCGACGCTCGGCGTCTCCACCAGGCGCGAGCACGCGCTCTTCGACGCGGGGCTGTTCGAAGGGCTCGTGAGCCGCCTCGAGGTGCTGCGCAACCGATCCGGTGCGAGCGACGGCGAGCTGCGCTTTGCCGTACATCACCGGCCCTGATGGAAGGCTCGGAGCGCGGGCGACCCTTCAGATGACCGACGGGCGCACGAGCGCCGCCACGTCGGCCCGCGCGGCGCCGAGCTTCTCCTGAAGCTGCGTGTGACCGTGCTTGCGCGCGAAGTCCGCTTCGGCGCGCGTGATCGGCACGAGCCAGATGAAGCGCACGTTGCGCGTGCGGTCGGAGAGCCACTCGAGCTCGGGATCGAAATAGGTCGGCAGCGAGACGAGCAGGTGATCCGCGACGGCACCGGGCAGCCAGCCGTGACCGATCTCGAGCGTCTGACCGAGCGAGAGCGGGTAGCGCTCGTCGGCGTGGAGATTCGCGACCATCGCCAAGAGCTTCGTCGCGAACTCCTCGGGCGCGCGCGTGAGCAGAACGAACTCGAGCCCGTAGCCGTCCTCCATCGGCGCGATCGACGCACCCGCGGTCAGGTGGATCCACGACGGGGCGGGGACGTCCGAGGGTGGCGCGACGCGCACGACCGCGAGATCGGGCAGATTCTGGACGACCCCGCCCGCGTCCCAGCGCAGCGTCTCGAGCGCGCGGCCCGGAAACACGCGCGAAGCGTGCGCGTGAACCGCATCGATCAGCGTCTGCTCGCTCATCCGACCTCGGCTGCGTAGGGAGGCGCGGGATCGTACTCCATCGCGCGCTGCACCTGCCGGGCGACCGACACGCCGTGGATCTGACCGACGAGCCAGAGCGCCATGTCGATGCCCGCCGAGACACCCGCCGCCGTGACCAGGTTTCCGTCGCGCACGTAGCGGACGCCCTCGAGCACCTCCGCACCGACGCTCACGCAGCGCCGTGACGAAGCCCCAGTGCGTGGTGACGCGCCGGCCCTGCGCGAAGCCGGCCTCGTGCAGGAGCAGCGAGCCCGTGCAGACGCTCGTCACCCAGGTGCAGCCCGCGCCGGTCTTGCGCAGCCAGTCGATCAGCACGGGATTGTCCACCTCACGGCGCGTGCCGACGCCGCCGGGCACGAGGACGACGTCGAGCTTCGGAGCAGTCCTCGAACGCGTGGTCGGGGATGATGCGCATGCCCTTCGCCGCGCGGATCGGCTCGCGCGTCTGCGCGATCGTGACGACGCGGTCGCCCGGCACGATGTGTCGCACCATCGTGAACACCTCCCACGGCCCGACGAAGTCGAGCTCTTCCGCGTCGTCGAAAATCAGCATTCCGGTCGTGATGCCCATTCCACTTCTCCTTCGGATTCTCGAGTTGCGTCGGGATCAGGCGGCCGCGGAACGGAACCGCGCGCGGTAGGCCGCCGGTGAAACGCGTACGCGGCGCACGAAGGAGCGGCGCAGGCTCTCCGCGCACGCGAAGCCGCAGCGCCGCGCGACCTCGTCCACGGCCGCAAGCGACTCCTCGAGACATCGCCGCGCCGCCTCGACCCGCACGCGCTCGACCCAACGCGCGGGCGTCTCGCCGACCTCGCGCGCAAAGACGCGGGCGAAGTTGCGCGGGCTCATTCCCGCGCGCTTCGCCAGCGCCGCCACGCCCAGGTCGGCTCGGAGGTGCGCCTGTGCCCACGTCTGCAGATCGCGAATCGCGTCGTGCTCGGTGGCCTGTGCGGAGAGCTCGGCGCTGAACTGCGACTGCCCGCCGGGTCGCTTCAGGAAGAGCACGAGCCAGCGTGCGACCGTGAGCGCGAGCTCGCGACCGTGGTCCTGCTCGACGAGCGCGAGCGCCAGGTCCATGCCCGCGCAGACGCCCGCCGAGCTCCAGAACTTCCCGTCGCGCACGAAGATCGGGTCGGTCTCGACGGCGATCTGCGGGTAGCTTGCCGCGAGCCGGGTGCAGCTTCCCCAGTGCGTGGTCGCGCGCCGGCCATCGAGCAGCCCCGCCTCTGCGAGCAGGAAAGCCCCCGTACACACCGATGCAACGCGGCGCGCGTGCTTCGCTCGTCGGCGCAGGAATCCGATCAGGGCCCGGTCGTGCAGGGCCGCCGCGCTGCCCTTGCCCCCGGCGACGAGCAATGTGTCGATCGGGCCGCGCAGGTCGCGCAGGCCGCGAGGCGCCGCCAGCTCGATCCCCGACGTCGTGCGCACCGGACCCGGCTCGCGCGCCGCGATCTCGATCTGGTAGCGCGGCACGCGACGATCGCGCTTCTCGTCGAGCCGACGATTCGCGTTCGCGAAGACCTCGAGCGGCCCGGCGACGTCGAGCACCTGCACGTCGGGATAGACCAGCATCACGACTCTCATCGAGCGAAGGGTGGTCGTTTTCCGATCTGGCGGCAATGACAAAGATCCAACGATTCCTGCCAGATCGAGGAACGCGCTCAGGGACGCGGACAGGCGTCGCCGAAACCGTCCTTGTCCGCGTCCGCCTGGTCTGGATTCGCGAGATCGGGGCAGACGTCGCAACCATCGGGGAAGCCGTCCTGATCGCGGTCGAACTCCGCGGACAGGCAACCCGGTGTCGCGCAGGGCACGTCGTTCGGGCCGAAACGACAGACACGGTACGGTGTCGATTCGAGATGCCGGGACCAATTGACGTAGATCGCGCTCCCGATCACGACTTTTTCGCAGTCGGACAGCCGCGCGGGCGTCCGCCTGGAACGGCAGCCCCTCCGGTCCGGCTCCAGCATGCGGACTCGCGGGTAGACCGCGCCGTCCGGGACCTCGAGCCCGCGCACTTCGAGCCTGCACCGATCGAGCCCTTCTCGCGCGCGCACGCACGGTGCCGAGGCGAGTATGCGGCCGCTCGCGTCGAGAAGCTCGAGGACGTCGAAGCGCCGGGTCAGGCGGGGATCGCCGTTCGCGTTGCGGGGATCGTTCAGAGCGAGAACGTGCACCTCGACGCGCCCGTCCGGTGCGTCGAGGTTCGCGCCCATCGGCAGCCAGGCGCCGTTCTCGCCGCTCCGCATCTCGAAGCGCAGCGCCGGCCTTCCCGACGCGGCGTAGTAGCAGCGCCGAGCGTGCATCGCATCTACGAGCGCAGCGCGCGTCTTCGCCCAGACCCAGCACACCGTCGCTCCGTTTCGGAGGGACGCGGCGCTCCGCGGACCCGTCGCATCGTGGCTGTCCGATCCGTAGGCGGGAAACACCCGGTAGCCGGCGCGGAGCATGCGCTGGTAGCTCGCCTCCCACTCCGGGTCGCGCTTGCCGGAGCCCACTTCGACGCCCTGCACGAACGCGTCCGAGAATCCGCCGGGAGCGTTCGCCGGGTGCAGGGGCCGCAAGTCCATCGCGTCTGCGGCGCCCGGGTGTGCCTGGATCAGCGCCCCCTGCGGGCGGCTCGAGGTCGCGAGCCAACGGTAGAGCCGATACTCGTCGGCGCAGTACTCGTCGCCGGCGAGCCACCCGTCGTCCGCGCACATCCCGCGCGTCTCGCCGGGAAGGATCACGACCTTGTGGCCGCCCTCGCGCGACGCGACGCCTTTCTGTGTGAACGCGTAGTTCGTGAACTCGCGACCCGTGAGCGCGAGGAACCCGCCCTCCCCTTCGACCGTCTTGGATGTCGCGAGTCGCGAGAGCGCGAGCGCTTCGTTCGAGCGCGGAGACAGGATCGCGCCGTCCTTCGCCATCGCGTCGGGAAATCCCGCGGGCGTCACGTTCATCGACCACCAGCGGTACTTCTCACTCGCCGTGTCGAGGCAGATGTTCGCCCTCTCCCCGGGGAAATTCGTGTCGTGGTGCGAGAGACTTCCCCACTCGTAGCCGGTCGCGCGCATCGCGTCGTACGCGTCGAAGCTCGATCCGCTCTCGTGGAGCCCTCCGGGGAATCCGGGCACGGGCGGCTCCCTCTCGAGCCGCTCGATCATCCACAACGTCGCGGCATGCTGGTGGCTGTCGCCCGCGACGAGGCTCATGCCGGCGTACGCATCGCCGCCGGGCAATTCCGCGCGGGCGAACCATGCAGGCGCGAGGAACGCGTGAAGCGCGAGCGCGGCCGATGCCCACTTCAACCCGAGGATTCCCGACGCCCGATCGCGCGCGCGAGCCGGGTCGCCGTCGCTTCGAGTCGCGCGGGCTCTCCCGGAATGCGGGTGTGAAGCTGAAGGGGCTCACCGAGGGCCCGCGGCATGAGATGCATGTGGTAGTGGAAGACCGTCTGGCCGGCGGCCTGACCGTTCAGCTGGAAGACCATCAGCCCATCGGGCGCCAACTCGGCGCGGATCGCCGCGGCGACGCGGTGGGACGCGCGCGCGATCGCCTCGAGCGTGGCCTCGTCGACTTCGTAGACGTTCTCGAAGTGGTCCTTCGTGACCACCAGCGCATGACCGTCGGTGACCGGGAAGATGTCCATGAACACGATCGTGTGTTCGTCCTCGTAGACACGGTGCGCACCGGCCTCGCCGCTGACGATCTTGCAGAAGATGCAGTTCGGTCTCGCCGCCATTCGTCCCGGCCGTGAGCTCAATCGAGCGGGTCGAGCGGCGGGGAGTCCTTCGTCGGCGAGAGCGTGAAGCGGGGTTTGCGCTTCTCGAGGAAGCTCATGACGCCCTCCTTCGCGTCCGCCGTCCCGCCGAGCGCGAACAACGCCTTCGCTTCGCGCCGCGCGACCCGGACCGGGGGCGGGCCGCCCAGATGCTCCCAGATCATGCGCTTGGTCAGCGCGACGGAGACCGGCGCGGTGTTCTCAGCGATCTCGCGCGCGATCTCTCGCGCGCGCGGCAGCACGCGCTCGGCCGGGACGGCCTCGTTCACGAGCCCGAGTCGCGCCGCCTCCTCGCCGAGCAGAATGCGTCCCGAGAGCAGGAGATCGGCCGCGCGCGCGATGCCGATCAGCCGGGGCAGGATCCAGGTGCTCGAGAGCTCCGTCACGACGCCGCGGCGCACGAACAGGAACCCGAGCTTCGCATCGTTCGCGGCGATCCGGATGTCGTACTGAAGCGGCAGCGTGATGCCGACGCCGACGGCCGCACCGTTGATCGCCGCGATGATCGGCTTGCGCACCTCCCAAGGCTGGATCGTCCGCATCGGCGCGGCTTCGCCCCGACTCCCCCCGCCCGCGAACGTTTCTCCGCCGCGCTCGAGGTCCGCGCCCGCACAGAACGCGCGTCCAGCACCGGTGACGATCACCACCCGCACCGCGTCGTCCTCGTCGGCGCGGAGCAGATGCTCGTTCAGCTCGGCGCCCATCTGCGCGGTCCAGGCGTTCATGCGTTCGGGCCGGTCGAGCGTGATCTCTGCGATTCCGTCCGCGACGTCGATCCGTGTATGCGCAGCCGCGCTCATCGTTTCGCTCTCACCACCCGGCCAGCGCGGCCGCGCGCTCGCGGTGCGCGGCGGGCGTGCCGAGGAATGCGCGGTCGAACATCGCGCGCTTGAAGTAGATCTGGACGTCGCACTCCCAGGTGAACCCGATCCCGCCGTGCGCCTCGACGGCGTCGCGCGCGACCTGCATGTAGACCTGCGTCAGGTGCGCCTTCGCGAGCGCCGCGCTTCGCTCGGACTCGGCCGGAATCCGATCGAAGGCGTGCGCCGCGTACCAGTAGAGCGCGCGGGCCGGCTCGACCTCGACCGCCATCGCCGCGAGCTGGTGCTTCAGCGCCTGGAAACTGCCGATCGTGACGCCGAACTGCTGGCGTGTCCGGGCGTACTCGACCGAGAGATCGACGAGCGTCGCCGCGCCGCCGAACGCATCGGCCGCGAGCAGCACGAGGGCGGCGTCGCGCACGCGCGCGGCGCCCCTGGGACCGTCCGGGAGCACGTCGCAGGGCGTATCGGCGAGTCGCAGCGAGGCGATTCTTCGGGTGCGATCGATTCCGGCCAACGGCTCGACCGAGAGACCCCGTGCACCGCGCTCGCAGAGCGCGAGTCCGCCGTCGCGCGTACCGACGACGAACAGGTCCGCGTGCTCGCCGAACGGGACGTGCGCCTTCACACCCTCGAGTGTCGCGCCGGACTCGAGCGTCCACTCGGCGGGCTGCCAGCGTCCCTCGCCCTCGGCGAACGCCACGGTTCCGAGGATCTCACCCGAAGCGAGCTTCGGGAGCCAGGTCTTCTTCTGCGCGTCGCTTCCCGCATACAGGATCGCGAGCCCCGCGAGCGAGTGCCCGAGGAACGGCCCGGGCACGGCGCCCGCACCGAGCACCTCGGCCGCGAGCGCGAGATCGAGCAGCTCGAGCCCGGCGCCCCCGAACTCGTCGGGAACCGCGATCGCGCCGAGGCCGATCTCGAGCAGGCCCTTCCACAGTTCGGTGTCGTGGCCATCGTCGCCGTCGAAGATCGCGCGACGACGCGTCGGCGCGCACTGCGCCGCCGCGAACTGCGCGACGGTCTCCTGGAGCATCTCCTGCTCCTCGGTCAGGTCGAAGTTCATCGCTCAGCTCCTCTGCGCGGCCGCGTCGCGCGGCAGGCCGAGGCCGCGCTCGCCGATCACGTTTCGCTGGACGTTGGCCGTCCCGCCCGCAATCGCGGACCCGAGCGACCAGATGACCTGGCCGACCCACTGGCTGTTCTCGCGCGGAGCCCCGGGCCTGCGCTCGCCGACCTCGAGCAGACCATCGTCGCCGATCAGGTCGAGGCCGATCTTCGCCATCTCCTGCCCGAGGTTCGTCGACATCAGCTTGTTCATGAGCCCGATCCGCCCCGGGTCCTGCGCCTTCGAGGCCTTCGTCAGCTGCCGGTACCCGGAATACTGATGCGAGCGGACGTAGCCCTCGAGCTGAACCAGACGCTGGCGGATTCCCGGGTCGTCGATCGCGGGCCGGCCATCGCGCAGCGTGCGCTTCGCGAGCGAGACCAGTCCCTGGAACATCATCACGGTGTTGGCCGCGTCGCCGATCATGTTGCGCTCGTGCTTCAGCGTCGTGCGCGAGACGATCCAACCCTCGCCGCGTTTGCCGACGATCCAGTCGACCGGTGTGCGCGCGTCCGTGAAGAAGACCTCGTTGAAATCCGAGGAACCCGTCATCTGGCGAAGCGGCCGGACCTCGATTCCCGGCTGCTTCATCGAGAGCAGCAGGTACGAGATTCCCGCGTGCTTCTGCGCGTCACGCTCGGTGCGGCAGAGACAGAACATGTAATCGGCGACGTGCGCGCCGCTGGTCCAGATCTTCTGGCCGTTGATCACCCATTCGTCGCCCACGATCTCGGCGCGCGTCTGCAGCGACGCGAGGTCGCTTCCCGATCCCGGCTCGCTGTAGCCCTGGCACCAGATGACCTCGCCGCGGATCGTCGGGCCGATGAACTTCTCCCTTTGCCACTCGGTGCCCTTCTCGAGCAGCGTCGGAACGAGCATGCTCGGACCGATTCCGGCCAGATCACCGGGCGCACGCGCGCGGAAGAACTCCTCGCGGATGATTTGCGCCTTCAGGACGTCGGCGGGTTGCTCCGATCCCCCGTACCGCTTCGGAATCGAACGCGCGAGATAGCCCGCCTCGATCGCACGTCCTCGAAAGATCGACGCCTTCTGACCGGACGGCAGCGCTGCCTCGGCTCCCTGCAATGGCCAGCTCGTGCTCAGGAACGTCGAGACCTCGGAACGGAACGCCTCGTACTCCGCACTGTAGGAGAGATCCATCGAACACCTCTGGGTGGGGTACCCGAGGGCGCAGTCTATCATGGGGTCGCGACGCGCTTCCGAGGGCCTAGCCGGAGATGTCGTGGAGCGCGCCGAGCGATTCGATGCGAGTGTCGCCGTCGATCCGCAAGCCGACGAAGTGCACGCCCGCGCCGCCCGCGGCCTCGCGGTCGTAACGGGAGTCACCGACGACGATCGCCTCGGCGTTCGAGACGCGAAGCCTGCGACAGGCCTCGTGAACCATGTCCGGCGCGGGCTTCGCGTTCGGCACGTCGGTTCCGCCGACGACGGTGTCGAGCTCGAGCGCTGCGGCGCCGAGGATCTCGCGCGCGAGCGGAGACGGCGTGTTCGTGATCAGCGCCTGTCGGAATCCCCGGCGTCGCAGCGCGTCGGTCACATCGCGCGCGTCCGGATCCACGCGCAGGTGCTGCACGTGGTCCATGAAGTGCGCGTGGTAGTGAGCTTCCGTCTCGGCGATCGTCTTGTGCGGAAAGAAACGCTCGACGTCCGCGGCGATGCCCTGCCCCCAGCCGTCGCGCATGACCTCGCGCGTGATCGGAACTCCACCGAAGTCGCGCGAGGTCTGGTTCAAGAGGTGGAACCAGACCTCGTAGCTGTCGATCAGCACGCCATCGAGGTCCCAGAGGACGGCGCGGACGCCTAGTGGAAAGCGCTGCACGTCGATGCGGGTGGATCGTGCCGCAGGAGCACGCGAGAGCTGTTCAAGAGCGTCTTGCCGCCGAAGGTCGCGCAGAACCGCTGTCCGCCGTCGCCGATCGCGAGCTGCACGAAGATCCCTCCCCGGGCCGGAAGCTCGAGACCGATCGCGCGGCCCAGGCAGTTCGCACGCACCGAGGTCGTGGTGATCACGACCGAGTGACACGGGTCGGCGTCGCTTCCGGCGCCGCGGTAGCGATAGCCGAAGGGGGTCTCGAGTCCGAGGCGCTTCCAGCCCTTGCGGGGCAACGCGATCTCGAGCTCGCCGTGGTGCTCGAGATCGACGACGCGGAGCACCGCGCCCTCGATCGTCGGATCACTCTCCGGACTCGAAGGTGAATCACGCGCGATCCGCTCCGAGTGAAGTCGCAGGAGCCGCTCCGGCACGATCACGAGCGATCCGCCCCCGAGCATGACCTCCCAGTCGCTGTCGCGGCGGATCTCGACCGCCTGCTCGATCACGTTGTTCGTCTCGTCGGCCTCGTCGATCTCGGAGCCGGGATCGACGGTGACGCGAAGCGCGTACGTTCCCGACGGCACGTCGGTGATCTCGATGTACTGGCAGCCGAGATAGGACGGGTAGATGTCCCAACATCCCGCATAGAGACCCTGGTTCGTGCAGGTGTGACGGAGCGAGGGGCCGATACACCCGCTCTCGGCCAGGCAGAAGCTCCGCTTTCCACCGATGCCGACTTGCGCGCCGTGCGAATCGATCAGCTCGTAGCGCAGGAAGTTCCCGTAGTGCGGATGGCCGTGCCCTCCCGCCGGACTGCAGATGAACCTCGAATCCGCGCAGGCCGCGCCGGGGTACGAGGCGCAGAACGGACAGCGCGGATCACCGAACGTGAGATCGCCGGGACCGTCGTTGCGCGTCGTGAGCGCGAGGCGCAGCAGGTCGAGCCCTTCCGTCGCCGTCGCGCATCCCTCCGCAACGTCGCCCGGGGATACGCTCGTCCCGTACACGAAATGGACGTCGGAGACCTCGGGCACGAGGTCGGGCAGAGACTGCGCGGACGCGAACGCCGCAAGCGACGAAAGCCAGAGCGTGCAGACCGCGAGGAGGGATCGGCGAATCATCGCGCCATTCTAGCCCGCGCTTTCCTCCCCCAGGTACGCGGCGCGCACGCGTGGGTCGTTCGCGAGCTCGCTCGCGAGCCCCTCGAGCGCGAGCACCCCGGTCTCGAGCACGTAGGCGCGGTGCGCGACCCGCAGCGCCTGATGCGCGTTCTGCTCGACGAGGACGACCGTGGTGCCCTGCGCGTTGATCTCGCGGATGATCGCGAAGATCTGCTTCACGAGAATCGGCGCGAGCCCGAGCGATGGCTCGTCGAGCAGGAGGATCTTCGGCTCCGCCATCAGCGCGCGTCCGATCGCGAGCATCTGCTGCTCCCCACCGGAGAGCGTTCCACCGGCCTGACCGAGCCGCTCGCGCAAGCGCGGGAAGAGCGCGAATACGCGCTCGAGACCTTCGGCTTCTCCGCCACGCCGAGGCCAACCGCCCATGCGCAGGTTCTCGAGCACCGAAAGGTTCGCGAAGATGCGCCGGCCCTCGGGCACGTGCGAGCAACCCAGCCCGACGATCGCCTCCGGCCGATGCGCGGTGACGTCGATGCCCTCGAGCAAGATCCGTCCGGCGCTCGGCCGGACGAGACCGCTCACCGCCCGCAGCAAAGTGGACTTGCCAGCGCCGTTCGAACCGATCAGCGTGACGATCTCACCCGCGTGGACCTGGAACGACACTCCACGCAACGCGTGGATCGCGCCGTATCGGACATCGAGTGACTCGACCGAGAGCAACGCCGTGCTCACTCGTCGTCCTCCCCGTCGCGGCCGAGATACGCCTCGATCACCAGCGGATCGCGGCGCACCGCGTCGGGCGCACCGTCGGCGATCTTCTCGCCGTGATCGAGCACGGCAACGCGATCCGACAGGTTCATCACGAACGAGACGTCGTGGTCGATCAGGACGATCGTCAGCCGGCGTTTCGCTCCGAGATCGCGGATCAGCTCCCGCAGGGCCTGCTTCTCGGCCGGGTTCATGCCTGCCGCGGGCTCGTCGAGGAGCAGGAGCTTCGGCCGCGTCGCGAGAGCGCGCGCGATCTCGAGCCTTCGCTGTTCGCCATAGGGAAGCGAGTCGGCCGATGCGTCCGCGAACGAGCCGAGGTCGAGCTCGTCGAGCAGAGCACGCGCCTCGACCTCGGCCCCTGCTTCTCGCGCGCGCCAGCTCGACAGCCGCAGGACGTCGCCCATTCCGCTGCGCCGCGCGCCCTGAAGCGCAGCGCGTACGTTGTCGAGCGCCGACAGGCTGCGGAACAGGCGGATGTTCTGGAACGTGCGCGCGATCCCGAGCGCCGAGATCACGTGGGGCGCCGTGCCGCCGATCTCGCGACCGTCGAAACGAACGCTTCCTTCGCTCGGCGCATACAGACCCGTGATGACGTTGAACGCCGTCGTCTTGCCCGCGCCGTTCGGACCGATCAGCGCGACCAGCGACCCCTCCTCGACGTCGAGGTCCAGTCGAGACACGGCCTTGAGGCCGCCGAAGCGAACCTCGAGCCCGCGGATCTCGAGCAGACTCACTTCACACCGCGGGTGAAGAGCGAGATGGGCCAGAGCTCCCTTTGTCCGAGCAGCCCCTGCGGCCGCGAGATCATCATCGCGATCAGCAGAATCGAGTACAGCACCATTCGCCAGTCGCCCAGACCCCGCAACAGCTCCGGTGCAGCCGTCAGCGTCGCGGCGGCGAGGATCGCGCCCGAGAGCGATCCCAGTCCGCCGAGCACCACGAACACCACCAGCTCGAACGAGCGCACGAAGCCGAAGCTGTTGGTGTGGATGTAACCCTCGCTGTGGGCGAAGAGCGCACCCGCGACGCCCGCAAAGAAGCTCGCCACGAGGAACGCCTCGACCTTCACGCGCGTGGTCGCGATTCCGATCGACTCGGCCGCCGTCTCGTCCTCGCGCACGGCGCGAAAGGCGAGCCCGCCGCCCGCGTACACGAGCCGCGCGATGGCCACGATCGCGATGCCTCCGACGGCGAACACCCCCGCCAGACTCTCGAAGCGAAGATCGATGCCGGGGTGCGCGAGCGAGGCAACCGAGAAACCACGCGCCCCACCGACCGCGTCGATGTTCAGGATCGCAATACGGATGATCTCTCCCGCGCCGAGCGTCGCGATCGCGAGGTAGTCGCCGCGCAAGCGCAGCGCGGGCACGGCGACGACGATTCCCGCCAGCGCGGCGACGAAACCGCCGACGACGAGCGCGACCGGAAAGTACAGCCAGCGTGCGACCGGAAGGGGCACGACCCGCGAGACGGCCTCGAGCACGTCGGCGCCGGCATAGACCGAAAGCGAAGCCGAGGCATAGGCGCCGATGGCCATGAATCCCGCATGACCGATCGAGAACTGCCCGGTGAATCCGTTCACGAGCTGAAGTGAGACCGCGGCGATCACCGCGATGCCAATCCGCGAGAGGATCGTCACGTAGTAGGGATTCAGGAGACGCGGCGCGACCAGATCCAGCGCGACCAGAAGTACGAGCACGGCGCCGGCAGTGAGGAGGGAGCGGGGCCGCACGCCTTCAGACCTTCTCGGTCTGAGGCGCGCCGAAGAGGCCGGTCGGCCGGTAGAGGAGGATCAGAACCAGGATCACGAAGGCGATCGCATCCCGATACGTGCTCGAGAGATAGCCAGTCACGAGTGTCTCGATCACTCCGAGGAGAAGTCCGCCGAGCATCGCGCCGGGAACGCTGCCGATCCCGCCGAGCACCGCCGCCACGAAGGCCTTCAGTCCGGGCATCAGCCCCATCAGCGGATCGATCTTCGGGTTCGAGAGCCCGACCAGTATGCCCGCCGCCGCGGCCAGCATGGAACCGAGGACGAACGTGCCGAGGATGACGCGATCCACGGGCACACCCATCAGCGCGGCCGCTGGCGCATCGTACGAGACGGCGCGCATCGCGCGGCCGAAACGCGTGCGCTGTACCACGTACTGCAATCCCCCCATCAACACGATCGCGGTCACGAGCACGACGATCTGGATGTTCGATACGGCGATTCCCCCGATCCGGAACGCCTCCTGTGAGCGCAGGAGCGGCGGAAAGAACTTCGGATCCGCGCCGAAGACGACCTGCCCCGCGTTCTGGAGCAGGAGCGAGACGCCGATCGCGGTGATGAGCGGCGCGAGTCGTCCCGCCCCGCGAAGCGGCCGGTAGGCGACGCGCTCGATCAATGCGCCGAGCAGACCGCAGGCGAGCATCGACACCACCAGCACGATCAGGAGCGCACCGAGCGACGGAGCCTCCGCCACGCCGAGTGCATGTGCGGCGTAGTAGCCGACCATCGCGCCGATCATGTAGATCTCGCCGTGGGCGAAGTTGATCAGCTTCAGGACCCCGTACACCATCGTGTAGCCGAGGGCGATCAGGGCGTAGATCGAACCCCACTGGATCCCGTTCAGGAACTGCTCGAGCAGATTCTCCAAGGGACCGGGCGACCGCTACCTGGCCGATACGGTTCGGTGATAGCGGAACTTCCCGCCTTCGATCTTGAGCACGACGGCATCCTTGCGTGCGTTGCGCCGTTCATCCATCGAAATCTTGCCGGTCACCCCGTCGAAATCCTTCGTCGCGGCGATCGCGTCGCGGAGCGCGGCACCGTCGGTCCTTCCCGCACGCCCGAGCGCATCCGCCAGGATCCAGGCCGTGTCGTAGCCGAGCGCCGCCATCGCGTCGGGCGTCGCGCCGTTGGCGGCCTTGAACTTGCGTACGAACTCCCGAACCCGCGGGCTGTCTGAATCCGCCGCGTAGTGCGTCGAGAAGTAGTAGCCCTCGACCGCTTCACCGCCGATCTCGATCGTCTTCTCGGAATCCCAGCCGTCCCCGCCGAGGAGCGGAACGCCGATGTCCTTGTCGCGCGCCTGTCGTGCGATCAGTCCGAGCTCCGTGTAGTACCCCGGCACGAAGACGACATCGGGGTTCGCCGCGCGGATGGTGGTCAGCTGCGGCCGGAAGTCGATGTCGCCCGTCGTGTAGCGCTCGTCGGCCACGATCTCGGCGCCGAGCTCTCGCGCTTTCGCGCGGAAGAACTCCGCGAGTCCCACGGAGTAGTCCTGCTTGAAGTCGAACAGGATCGCGAGTCGCTTGGCCTTCAACTCCTCGACCGCGAACTGCGCCATGACCGCGCCCTGGAACGGATCGATGAAACAGGCCCGGAAGACGTAGTCGCCGACCTCGGTCACCTTCGGGTTGGTCGAGCCCGGCGAGATCATCGGCACGCGCGCGCGCTGGGCTTCGGGCGCCGCGGCGAGCGACCGCGACGACGCGATCTCGCCGAGCAGCGCGACGACCTGGTCGCGCTGCAGGAGCTTCTGCGCCGCGGTTCGCGCTTCCTCCGTGATGGAACGATCGTCCTCCGTGATCAGCGTGAGCGGGCGCCCGAGCGCGCCCCCGGCGGCGTTGATCTCTTCGATCGCGAGCCGCATTCCCTGATCGGTGCTCCGACCGAAGGTCGCGGTGTCACCTGTCATCGAAGCGACGTGACCGACCAGGATCGCGTTGACCGGGCGCTGCTCGCCGCCACACGCGAGCACGAGGAACAGCAACGCCGCGCAGACGGAACCGGCAAACCACTCCCCCCGCATGCTACCTCCCGAGATCCGCTTGGGGTACACGCCCCCGCCCGGCTTGGCAAGGCGGCCTTGGAGCGAAATCCCCGACAGGGCTATCGTCGCCCGCGCATGGAATTCGACGCCTGGCTCACGCTCGCGGTCCTGCTCGCGATGATCGTCGCGATGGCGCGCGAGATCGCCGGGCCCGACGTCGTTCTGATGGCGGGCTTGATCGTCCTCTCCGCAGCCGGGGTACTCACTCCCGAAGAGACGTTCGCGGGCTTCGCGAACGAGTCGATGCTCACGGTCGGGGCGCTGCTCGTGCTCGCTGCGGCGCTCCGCGCCACGGGTGCACTCGAGCCGAGCTTCTCGCGGCTCTTCGGGCGCACGCGCAACGAACGTGTCGGTCTCTTCCGCATGATGTTCCCGATCGCGGGTGTCTCGGCGTTCCTGAACAACACGACGATCGTCGCGATGCTGACGCCCGTGGTGATCGATTGGTCGCACCGCAACCGGATGTCGCCGGGCCGATTCCTGATCCCGCTCAGCTTCGCGACGATCCTCGGCGGTGTCACCACGATCATCGGCACCAGCACGAATCTGACCGTGGCCGGAATGATGCTGCAGTCGGGCATGCGGCCGATGGGGTTCTTCGAGCTCGCGCCGGTCGGGATTCCCGTCTGTATCGCCGGGCTCGCGTACCTGCTCTGGGCGGCGCCGAAGCTGCTTCCGGCGCGCAAGGAGCCGACCGAGGACCTCGGAGCAGCCCGGCGGGAATACACCGTCGCGATGATCGTCGAGCTGCGCTCACCGCTCGCGAACCGATCCGTCGAGGACGCAGGCCTGCGCCACCTGCCCGGCTTGTTCCTGGTCGAGATCGACCGCGCGGGCCGCGTGATCACGCCGGTGGCGTCGGACGAGGTGATCCTCGAGTCGGACCGACTCGTCTTCGCCGGTGTGGTCGACACGATCGTGGATCTGTCGCGGATTCGCGGGCTGGTGCCGGCCACCGACGACGAGCAGCCGGCGCCGTCCGATCCCGGCCGGCGGCTCTCCGAGGCGGTCGTCTCGCACTCTTCGCCGCTCGTCGGACGCAGCATCCGCGAAGCGGGCTTCCGCACCGTCTACGACGCCGCCGTGATCGCCGTGCACCGGAACGGAGAGCGCGTCGCGGGGAAGATCGGCGACATCGTGCTGCGGCCCGGCGACACGCTCTTGCTTCAGACCGCGCCGGGATTCGTGCGCGTCCACGGCAACAGCCCCGACTTCTATCTGGTGAGCGAGCTCGCAGGCACGGAGAATCCGCGTTACGACCGCGCGTGGGTCGCGCTCGGCGTGCTGGCCGGCCTGATCGCGACGGTCACGCTCGAGATCCTGCCGATCTCGATCGCCGCTTTCCTCGCGGCCGGGGCGCTCGTCGCGACCCGCTGCATCAGCGCCGCTCAAGCTCGCAGGAGCATCGAGTGGTCGATCCTGATCATGATCGCCGCGGCGCTCGGCATCGGTGCTGCGATGGAGAAGACGGGGGTCGCGGCGGCGATCGCCACCCAGCTCACGCAGGCGGTCGGCGACTTCGGACCGCTCGCCGCGCTCGCGCTCGTCTACTTCGTGACGGTGCTTCTGACCGAGGTGATCAGCAACAACGCGGCCGCCGCACTGATGTTTCCGATCGGCGTCGCGACGGCATCCCAGCTCGGAGTGGACGTGCGGGGTTTCGTGATGGCGGTCACGGTCGCGGCGAGCTGCGGCTTCTCGACTCCGATCGGCTACCAGACGCACCTGATCGTCTTCGGCCCCGGTGGCTATCGCTTCAGTGACTTCGTTCGGGTCGGTGCGCCGCTCGATCTGCTCTGCGGTGTGGTCGCGCTCACCGTGATTCCCTACTTCTTTCCGTTCTGATCAGGAGGCAAAATGGTCTACCGCTATGCAGCTCTGCTCGTCTTCGCGCTCATGGTCCTCGCCGCGGCTCCGGCTCCGGCCCACGCCGGGGCCTGCGCCGGCGGACGCAGCTCTCAGAGCGCGATGTGGTTCTCGATCCTGCACCCCGGAGTCGGCGAGTACTACCTGAAGGGCTGGGGGCCGTTCGACAACATCCCGCAGAAGAAGTTCTGGCTCGGCTTCATTCCGTTCTACGGCTGGCCCGGCTACCTGCAGGTGAGGAGCGCGATCGACGCTGCGAACTGCCGGACGAACGACAACATCTAGTCGGCGGCTACCGGCCCTTCGGCTCGGTTCCCGTCTTCCCGCCGAGCTTCGGCAGATCGTCGTGGATGTCGACGAAGCTGGCGCGGTCGTCCACGTGCACGTGGAGCGACGGCAAGCGGTCGATCTCGCCGTCGATCGACCCGAGCGCGATGTCGAGATGGTCGGGATGCCTGCTCGACTCGCAGAGCATGCTGCTCCCGCATCTCTCGCAGAAGCGTCGCCATCCGTGATCCGAGGAGTCGTAGCGGCGAAGCAGCGCTTCACCCGCGGTGATCCGGAATCGCTCGTACGGCACGCCGATCCAGGTGACGAATCCCGCTCCGTGCGCCTTCCGGCACATCGAGCAGTGACAGTGCGCGCAGAACAGCGTCGGTAGGTCGATCTCGAATCGTACCGCCCCGCAGAGGCAGCCACCGGGAATCGTCGAAGCGCTTCTCGGAAGTTCCGACATGGCCTCAGCGTAGCCGAATCCGAAGCAGGAAGGACTCGAGACGATCGCGTTCGAACGCGCGCTTGTCCCAGGGCTCGTGGGAGAGCGAGCTTCTATTCGACTCGCGAACGACGTAAGCATGCGCACCCACGCTCCGGCCATCGCGCACCCGGACGTCGACGCAAAGGCGTTCGTAGAGAGCGCCTTCGAAGCGGTCGAGCACGGCGAGCGCGCCCGCATCGAGTCCGCGCCAAAGCGTACCGTCGGTGCTCGCGCCGGATTCGGGCACCAGGCCCGGGTAGTCCGCGGCGCGCACGCGGTAGCGTGCAAAGCCGTCGAGGGCGGCGGGCTCGCCCGCAAAGGTGCGACCCGTGACGGCGCGCATCACGTTGGCGAACTCGAGCGAGCCGTAGCAGAAGAGAAGCACCGCGCGCTCAGAGCTCCTCGAGCTTCAGGAAGGCCCCGCATCCCGGGCACCGCTGGATCGCGGGCAGCTTCATCGGCGGCTCGAGCTTCTGCTCGCCGGAGCAGCCGGGACACGGACCCGTGAGCGAGAGGTACTCGTGCACCTCGTTGTAGCGCTGGGTCGCGAGAATCGAGCCGACGAACGAGAAGCCGAGCAGCCAGACGACGTGTGGCGGGATCAGGAAAAGCACGCAGCCGGCCGCGAAGATCGGAAGGAAGCGCCGAACCGCACGGCGGAGTCGGTCGCGGCGACCGTATTCGGCGATGCTCACCGTGAGCCGGGTCGGCTCCGCCCCGTGTGTCGTCGCGCGTATCCCCGCTTCGCGAATCGTCATTTCGTCTTCCTCCGTCGAACTCCCGCCCTCACGCGCGGCTTGGATCCTCGCTCGCGTACATCCGTTGGCGTCGCTGCTCGCGGAAGTTCGTGATCTCGAGCCGGATGCCATCCGGATCGTCGAAGAAGATCGCGTAGTAGTCCGGAGCGTACTGTGGGTAGTAGATCGGCTCCGTCACCACCACGCCGAGCACGCGCAGCTCCGAGGCCGCTCGATCCACCGCGGAAGCGTCGATCACGCGAAAGCAGAAGTGGTGCAGGCCCGGCGCGTACGGGTCGTGCGCGGGTGTCTCCGGCCGCGCCGGCCGCAGCGAGAAGCCGAACTGCCGATTGAAGTAGTGCACGTGCGGATCGCCGGCGATCACGGACTCCGCGCGCCGATAGCCGAGCACTTCCATCACGCCGTCGTAGAAGTGCCGCGAACGTGAGAGATCTCTCACCGAGAGGTAGACGTGATCGATGCCGAGGACTTCGACGGGCATGCACCTCCTCCTGTCTCACGTGAGTACGAGCTTCACTCCCGCGACGAAGAGCACCACCGCGAGCACGCGACGGAGCGAGGTCGTCGCGAGATGCCGGCTCCCCGCGCGCGAGCCGATCAGCCCGCCGAGGACCGCCGCCACGGCCCAGTATCGGATCTCGCCCGGGACATTGCCGACGCTGGCCAGGTGACCGGAGAGCCCCGAGATCGAATTCACCAGGATGAACGCCGCGGACACCGCGCTCGCGCGGCGCGTGTCGGCCCAGCCCGCGAACAGCACGAGCGGCGTCAGGAAGATCCCTCCACCGACTCCCGTGAGTCCCGAGAGAAGTCCGATCCCCGAGCCACAGACGAACGCGAGCCACAGCGCCGGAGGTCGTGGAGAATCGGAGCGCGAGGCCGAGGCGTCGACGAGAAATCGGAACGCCGCGAACACCAATACGAATCCGACGATCGTCTTGTAGACACCGGTCGGCGCCTGGATCACGCCGCCGATGAACGCGAACGGAACGGAGAGCACCGCGAACGGCCAGAACAGCCGCCACTGGAAGTAGCCCGCGCGCGCGAAGCTCACGGTGGCGAGCATCGAGACGAGGATGTTCAGCACCAGTGCGGTCGGCTTCATCACCTCGGGCACGACGCCGAAGAGCGCCATCGCCGCGAGATACCCCGAAGCCCCACCGTGTCCGACCGACGAGTAGAGCGCCGCGGCGACGAAGATGAGACCGGTGAGGATCAGGACCGATTCCTGCGTCACGACCGGCTCTCAACCGCCGCTGATCGCGCACAGGATCTGAACGTGGTCGCCCTCCGACAGGCCTCGCGCGAGATCCCGCGAGAGCTCGGAGTTCACGAAAAGCCGGATGTGCTCGCGGATGCGGCCCTGCTCGTCGATCATCCGAAATCGGATTCCCGGGAACGAGCCGTCGAGATCCTCGAGCAGCTCCGCGAGCGTCATGCCGTGCGCCTGGACCTCGACCTCGTCTCCGGTGTACGAGCGCAGTGGACTCGGGATCGAGACGCGCATCAATCGAGCGTGGCCGCGACCACGGACAGAACGTGGGGGAGATGCTCGGCGATGCGGCGCCAGCTCTTGCCCTCGTTCGCGCTCCTCCAGAGCTCGCCGCCCGTCGTCCCGAAGTAGAGGCCGAGCGGCGTACACCCGTCGGCGCTGAACGACTGACGCTTCACTGTGTACCATCCGTGCTCGCGCGGCAGGCCCCGCGCTTGGCGCTCCCAGGTCCCGCCCGCGTCGCGAGACCGGTACACCGCGGGCCTTCCGCCCGGGCTCACCCGCGGCCAGACGGTCGTCCCGTCCATCGGGAAGACCCAGACCGTGTCCGCGTCGCGCGGATGCAGCACGATCGGGAATCCGATGTCGCCGATCTCCGAGGGCATGTTCCTGCCGACCCGATTCCAGCGCGTCGCCGGACGGTCGAGGCGGTAGATCCCACAGTGGTTCTGCTGGTACAAGCGATCGGGACGCAGCGGGTGGAGCGCCATGCAGTGCGGATCCTGTCCGTACTCGGGGAACGGCTCGGGCGACGCAGGCGCCTCGACGCCCTCGTTGAGCGGGTGCCAGCTCGAACCTGCGTCGCGGCTCTCGAACGAGCCTCCACCGGAGCAAGCGACATACAAGTGTGACGAGTCGCGCGGATCGATCAGGATCGAGTGCAGCATCGAACCGTCGGGAGTCTGGTCCTCCGGCGGGCACCAGGTCGTGCGCAACGGGTTCTCGTTCCAGCCATCGACGCCGCGCCAGCTCGCGCCGCCGTCCTCGCTGCGAAACAGACCCGGCGGAGAGGTTCCCGCGTACCACACGCGGGGCTCGCGTTCGCTGCCCGGCACGAGCGCCATCGTGTACTCGACCGCGAATCCGCGTTCGCCTTCCGCCGCCTTGCGGAACGCGGGCGGCACCGACGCCTCCTTCCAGGTCGCGCCGAGATCGGTCGAGCGGAAGATCGTCGGACCGAGATGCCCGGCGCGCGCGGCGCAGAGAAGCGTGCGCCGGTCGCGCGGATCGAGCACGACGTGGTTCACGATCTCGCCGAAGCGGTGAGGTCCATCGACTCTCCACCGCGTGCGCGAGGGATTGCCGTGAAACACGAAGGCACCCTTGCGGGTACCGACGAGCAGCACGACGCGGGGCTGTCGAGCGGGCTTCGCCGGGAGTCGCTTCGGTTTCCGGGCAGACATCGGCCGATCCTAGACCGCGTGAACGCGAACGTCGAGCGTTCCGTGACGCGCGCCCGCGTGCAAGACTCGCGGCGTGTTCGAGATCCGCGTCATGGCCGAGTTCGAGATCGAGCCCGTCGTGCGTCTCTGGCACGAGACCAAGCGCGACACGTACGATTTCATTGCGCAGGAGCGCGGACGAACGATCGACGAGGACGACGCGTTCTTCCGGCGCGAGATACTTCCGCGCTGTTCGATGTTCGTGGCGGGCGAAGCTGCGCGCGTGGTCGGCTTTCTCGCGCTGCACGGGAGCTACGTCGACCGACTGTACGTACACCCCGACCGGCAGCGCCGCGGGATCGGCGAGGCGCTGCTGCGTCATGCCATCGCGCTCTCTCCCGCCGGACTCGAGCTTCACACGCACGTGAAGAACGCGAAGGCGCGAGCGTTCTACGAGAAGCACGGCCTGCGCGCCGTGACGTTCGGCACCAGCCCGCCGCCCGAGAACGAGCCCGACGTCGAGTATCACTGGCGACCCTGAGCGCGGTCGTGCGACGAGCTACGCGGACGGAAGACGCCCGATGAAATCGGCGGTCGTGTTCGTGTGCGGGAACGGCTCCTCGGGCACGGGCACGCCCAGCGCGCGACAGATCGGATCCCAGCCGTCCCCGGCGCGCCATTCGAGCAGCCGCCGTGCCGGGACCGTCGCGCGCACGCGCGCGTTGTGACGCTCGAAGGCCGCGATCGAAGCGGCGCGATCGCGAATCTCCGAAGTGAATCGCGATGCGAACATCTCCTCGATCATCGAGCGCCAGAGATCGCTCGGCGCGCGCTCCGTGGCCGGGAAGATCGTGCCGTTCGCGCTCTTCCACCACGATTCCGCGTCGCGCACGGAGAGCAGCACGAGGGCATCGGGAAACGCCTCGACGAGCTCGGGCCAGAAGGCCGATGCGGGCCAGTCGACGGCCGCGGCATATCCGCCGAGCAATGCCGACCAGTCCGGCATCTTCCCGCGAGCCGCGTCGCGCCACACCGGAACGTGTTCCTGGTGCGCAAAGACCTCGGCCATGTGGTAGCACGGCGCGCCGAGCAGGCGCTCGAGCGCGACCTTGAGCGAAAGCGTGCCCGTTCGGCCCACTCCGGCTCCGATGACTCTCAGCATTGCGATCCTCCGTCGTTCGCGTCGAGACCGTCTGATCTTCTACCAGATCGCGGCGGGTCGAGGGCTGCCCGGTCCCGCGCTGTGCTACAGGGGGAGCGTGGCCGAGGCGTTTCAGCTCTACGAAGCCCTGCTCTGGGAGCCACGATCCGGCTACTTCCTGCTCGAAGATCATCTGCGGCGCCTCGAGAAATCGGCTTCGCACTTCCGCTTCGCTCTCGATCTCGACACGGTCCGATCAGAACTTCTGGCGCGAGCCACGACGCTGCCGGAGCGGCCGCGGAAGATCCGCCTCGAGCTCTCGGCCGACGGCACGATCGCGATCGAAGACGTCGATCCGAAGCCGAGCACACCCGTCCGGGTCGCTCTCGCGGCCTGGCCGATCGACAGCGGGGACGAGTTCCTGCGGCACAAGACCTCTCGCCGCTCGGTGTACGAGCGCGCGCTCGAAGCGCGTCCCGGAGCCGAAGACGTGCTGCTCTGGAACGAACGCCGGGAGCTCACCGAGACGTGCACGGCGAACCTGGTGCTCGAGATCGGCGGCCGGAAGCTGACGCCGCCGGTATCGTCCGGCCTGCTGGCCGGCACATTCCGGTGTCACCTGCTCGAGCGGGGCGAGATCGAGGAGCAGGTGCTTCCGGTCGGATCTCTCCAGCGCGCCACGCACATGTTCCTGGTCAACTCCGTGCGCAGGACCTGCGAGCTCCGGCTGCTGCCGGAAGATCACGAGCCGCCGTCGGAGACCCGACGAAGCCGGTAGAGCACGTGCCGGCGCAGCGGATGTCCTTCGGGCAGGGCCGGATGGTCGAAGTCGTCCTCGGGCCGACGGCGCATTCCGATCTTCTCCATCACGCGTCGCGACGCGGCGTTGTCCGAAACGGTGAACGACACGATCTCGTCGAGTCCGATTTCGTCGAAGCCGTAGACCGACACGGCGCGAGCGGCCTCGCTGGCATAGCCGGAATTCCAGTACTTCGAAGCGAGCCGCCAGCCGATCTCCACGCATGGCGTGAAGTGCGACTCGAAGCGGGGAATCGACAACCCGACGAAGCCCGCGAACTCCGCGACCTTCTCGATCTCCAAAGCGAAAAGACCGAATCCGTGCTCGTCGAAGTGCTCCTCGATGCGGTCCGCCAACCGGTCGCTCTCCTCGCGCGTGAGCGGGCCGGGCAGGTGCGCCGTGACCCGGGGATCGGCGTTCAGGGCTGCGAACGGAGCCCGGTCTTCGGCGCGCCATCGGCGCAGGCGAAGGCGATCGGTCCGAATCACCGACTTCTCAGGGGACGGCCGGTGCATTCGACTCCCGTGCGCGCTTCATCCCGGCCAGCAGCTCCGTGGCACCTTCTCCCCACTTCGAGATCACCGCCACCGCGCGGGTGAACGGGACATCGACCCGATGCACCCGCGACTTCGCGATGATGTAGATCGAGCCCGCCGCGGGCGTCGGTGCCGACGGCACGAAGACCACGCACCGCTCGTCACCGCAGTCCTCGACGAGAAAGGCCGGCACGAGCGCTTCCTCGATCTCGGCGAGCACGACCGTGAAGGCCTGCTCGCCCTCCTTTCCCACGACACGTCCCGTCAGTCCGCGGATCAGCGAGTAGCCCGGAATCCGGGCCAGCAGTGCGCGCTCGACCCGACTGTTCACCCACTGCCCTGCACGCGTGCGCGCAACCAGCCCGGCGACGAAGCAGATCGCGATCAGCAGGACGGCCGCACCGAGCGTTCGATAGTGCACCGCGGCCGGCAGTCCCGCCGTCAGCGGTGCGAGCAGCTCCATCACGCCCATCAGTGCCTTCACGAGCAGGAGGCCGGTCAGGTACACGGGAATGACGACGAGAACTCCGCCGATCAACGTCGTCCTGATGAACCTCGCCAGAGCTCGCATCCCCACTCCTTCTCGCCGATGAGGTGCCAAATCAAACGGCTCCGCGACAGCGAACCCGGCCACGATGGAGATCTCGTGAAGGTCCGACTCCCGCTAGAGTCACGGAGTGAGCGAGCAGTGGGGTACGCGAACTGGCTTCATCCTGGCGACGATCGGATCGGCCGTCGGGCTCGGAAACATCTGGCGCTTCGCCTACGTCGTCGGAGAGAACGGCGGTGGAGCGTTTCTCCTCGTCTACCTCTTTCTCGTCGTCGTGATCGGATTGCCGCTCGTGATCGCCGAACTCGCGATTGGAAAGCGCGGGGCGGCCGACTCGGTGACCGCATTCGAGGCGCTCGCCCCGAATTCCGCCTGGCGGCACGTCGGCTGGATCGGCGTCGTCGGTTCGATGCTGGTCGTCAGCTACTACGGCGTCATCGCCGGCTGGGCGCTCCGGTACTTCGTCGCGGCTGCGAGCGGGAGTCTGTGGCAGGTCGATGTGTTGGAATACGGCGGCTACTTCGCGCGATTCATCGCCAACGTGGGCGAGCCGCTGGGTTGGCAGCTCGCGATGGTGCTGGCCACGATGTTCATCGTCGTCGGGGGCGTAGGCCGCGGCATCGAGCGCGTGAGCTACGTCCTGATGCCGCTGCTCGCGATCATCGTCGTCGCGCTCGCGGCGTTCTCGTTGACGTTGCCCGGGGCGGAGCGCGGCGTCGCCTTCCTGTTCTCGCCGGACTGGAGCGCGATCGCCGACCCGAAGGTTCTCTTGGCCGCTCTCGGCCAGGCCTTCTTCTCCGTCGGCGTCGGCATGGCGGTATTCGTGACCTACGGCGGTTACATGCGGCGGGACTTCAGCATTCCGAAATCCGCCGCGATCATCGTCGCGGGCGACACGCTCTTCGCGATCGTCGCAGGTCTGGCGATCTTCCCCGCCGTCTTCGCCTTCGGCGGCGATCCCGGGGCGGGACCGGAGCTCGCCTTCATCACGCTCCCCCAGGTTTTCGTCGGTATGCCGGCAGGGCGGCTGATCGCTCCCGTCTTCTTCTTCCTTCTCAGTGCCGCGGCACTGACCTCGATGATCGCAATGCTCGAAGTCCCGGTGGCGACGGTGATGCACCGCCTCGGGATGGCGCGCTTTCGCGCGGTATCACGGGTCGGTGTCGCGGTCCTCGTGACCGGAGTACCTTCGGGCTTGAGCTACGGCGTGCTCCGCGAAGTCACGCTCTTCGGGCTTCCGATTCTGGACGCGACCGACGCCTTCGTGTCGGACTTCGTGCTCCCCTTGGGCGGATTCGGACTCGCGGTCTTTGCCGGTTGGATCCTGCCGCGGCGGCTGATCACCAGGACGGCGGGTTTTTCCGACGGCGTGTCGGGGCGTGTGTTTCTCTGGACGCTGCGCGCGCTGCCGGTGCTTCTCGCGGGTTTGATGATCTACCGCGCGCTCGCGGGCTGAGACACCGACCTCACTGCTGTTGCTGTTGCTGGGGGTCCCCCGTCTGCGGTGCACGCGGATCGTTCGCCGAGGGGAGCGGTGGCTCGCGGTAGACGGGAACGGCGATCTCTCCGATCTCCTCGTGAAGGCGCGCGACGTCCCGCTGCTGGGATCTTCGCGTGTGAACCTCGGCGTGGAGCTTCTCGCTGGAGCTGCCCCGGTAGATGCCGCGGTTCGGAGGCACGTCCTCGTAGTTCCGTCCCTGCCCGACGTGGATGTAGTTCTCGTCGGGGACCTGTCCGTGCGTAGGATCGAACGCGACCCACCCACCGGCACTCGCGTGGATCTCGACCCATGCGTGGCTCTGGGAAGGCAACCCGTCGCTGCGCTCCACGTGCAGATAGCCGCTCACGTACCGGCACGGAATCATGCGCAGTCGCAGGATGCCGAGCATGACCTGGGTGAAGTCCTGGCAGACGCCCGCGCCCTGACGTAGCACGTCGTCGGTGGTGGATTGCCAATCGGTGACGTCGGAGCGGTACTGGATCTTCTCGCGCAGCACGCGACCGATTCCCTCCACCTGCGCTCCGATCGACAGATCGCGCGGAACTCCCAGAGCCCGGTCGAACTCCGCGAGCGCTTGCGAACGTGCGACGGGCCCGCCGAAACTCGTGAAGTCGAGAAGCGCTCCGAGATTCGAAGCCGCGACAGGCCGGTCCGTGAGCGAGGCGAGAGCGGGGTACATGGGGTGCGTGTCGACGACCGAACGCGCGAGGATCTCGAGTCGGTCGTGATAGTCGGCGACGCCGAAGTGGTGCACGATGTTGCCGTTCCAATCCCGGTAACGCGCGACGCTCGCACGCGGCCCGACGGCGAGGTAGAACGAGCGCGTCGTCTGGTGCTCCGAGATCGGCGGCTCCGCGCGGAGCTCCATCCACGACTCGCGGATGAAGCCGTTGTACTCGAACGAGAGCTTGTGTTCGATGTCGAGTCGCATGCGTCAGCCCGGAAAATACTGACGGGTGATGGCGTCGTGGGCGGCCATGAGCTCGCGTACCACTTCGTCGCAGAAACGGCTCAGGTCGGGATCGGGACATGATCTGGTCATCCTCGTAAGTGAGACGGGCGTGCAGCTTGCCGATCGTCCGCTCCGCGGAGCTCGACCTGCGCCGCGCCCGGAAGCTGTCGCACGTAGGTGGCGATCCGATTGACGCCGCAGAGACCGACACGGGGCGCCGAGCGATCGAAGAGCAGGAAGCGAAGAACCGCTCGCGAACCAGCCCCGCGCCGTGAACGCGCCGGAAGTTCTCGAGCGATGCCAGAGAGCGCAGGAGTCCGCGCCAGCGCGCATAGATGAGCGGGAGATCGCGCTCGCCCGTCGGGTCTTTCAACGCCGGGCAGCTTCGCGCGCAGGACCAGGATCGTGCGGCGCGTGCGCTCGATCGCCTCGCCGAGCTTCATGAAGGTCCAGCCCTGGTCTCGGGTGAGCGTGTTCTCGACCGATGCCCAGCGTCGTGAGCACCTGGCGGTGCGCGCGGACGATCTCGTGTGGGCGGTGACGGGGTCGGACGGCGGCGACCGGCGAAGGTTCTCGAGCGCGAGATAGCCCTCGTTCAGGTTGCGAATACACCTCCCGCGTCAGCGCTTCGCGCACGGATCGCGCGTTCTCTCGCGCGCGGCCCATGCAGTTCCGCACCGACACGGGATTCTCGGGGTCGAGCAACAACCAGTTCATGTACACGACCGAGAGCGCCCTTTCGTCGTTCGAGATCGGAACCGGTGTGCCGCCTGCGGGAACCGCATCGATCACGTCGCGCCATTCGTCACGCGCGAGCGCCGGGTCGAGACCTTCGATCTCGACCGAGAGCTCGCTCGCGACCAACGCAGAGGCGGCGTCACGTTCTCCGCACGCTCCAGGTAGCGACCCAGTCCAGATAGAGGGAATCGGCGACACGCGAGAGGATCATTTCGGCTTCTCGTCGAGCACCCAGGTGTCCTTGCTGCCGCCGCCCTGCGAGGAGTTCACGACGTACGAGCCCTCGCGCAGCGCGACGCGTGTGAGCCCGCCCGGCAGCACGCGCACGCGATCGCCGTAGAGCACGAACGGCCGCAGGTCGATGCGACGCGGCCGGAAGGCGTCTGTCGAGAAAGGTGCGGGCTGCGAAGAGAGCTCGACGAGCGGCTGCGCGATGTAGCCGCCGGGATTGCGTCAGCATCTGGCTTGCGGTACTCGGCGATCTCGTTCTTGCTCGCGAAGGGCCCCATCAACATGCCGTAGCCGCCGGAGTCGCCGGTCGTCTTCACGACCAGCTCGTGCAGGTGCTCGAGCATGTAGGCGAAGTCGTCGTCGCGCATTCCGACGTAGGTCGGCACCTGACCGAGCAGCGGTTCCTCGCCGAGATAGAAGCGGATCAGATCGGGCATGAACGCGTAGGTCGCCTTGTCGTCGGCCACGCCGGCTCCCGGCGCGTTGGCGAGCGCCACGTTGCCCGCGCGGTAGGCGTTGATCAGGCCGGGTACGCCGAGCGTGCTGTCGCGCCGGAAGGCCAGAGGATCGAGGAAGTCGTCGTCGATGCGCCGATAGATCACGTTCGACGCGCTGGCGGCCTTCGGTGGTGCGCATGAAGACCTGATTGTCTTCGACGACGAGATCGCGGCCTTCGACCAGCGGGACGCCCATCTCGCGCGCGAGAAAGGAGTGCTCGAAGTAGGCGGAGTTGAAGATCCCCGGCGTCAGCAGCACCGCGCGCGCCGACTGGCCCTCGAGCGGCGCGGAGTGCGCGAGCGTGTCGAGCAGGAGCTGCGGGTAGCTCTCGACGGCCGCACCGGGTGCGACGCGAAGAGCTCGGGAAACGACCGCTCAAGAGGTTCCGGTTCTCGAGCACGTACGAGACGCCGCTCGGGCAGCGGCAGTTGTCCTCCAGCACCAGGTACTCACCGCGCTCGTTGCGGATCAGATCGGTCCCGACCACGTGGGTGTAGACCTTCGCGCGGCGGAGACACTCCGAGCAGCTCGCGCTTGAACTCCTTGCGCGTGAGCACCAGCTCCCACGGCACGATGCCCTCGTGCAGGCACCGCTGCTCGCCGTAGACGTCGGAGAGGAACAGGTTGAGCGCCGTCACGCGCTGGACGAGGCCGTCTTCGATCTGCTTCCACTCGTCCGCTGGAATGATGCGCGGCACGAAGTCGAACGGAAAGATCCGCTCGACACCCTCGTCCTCGCCGTACACGGCGAACGTGATGCCCTGGTTCAAGAGCGAGAGCTGGATCAGCTTCTCGCGGCGCGCGATCTCCTTCGGATCGAGCGCACCGAGCGTCGCCACGAGCTCGGCATAGTGGGGGCGCGGACGATCCTTGGCCTCGAAGATCTCGTCGAAGCCTTCCGCCTCTCGTAGCCACTGCATTCCTGTTTCCTCCCCGGTCCGCTTCCCAGAGTACCGTACTCGCGTCCGTCGGCAGGTCGCCGGTAGAATCGCGACCCGTCATTGCACTTTGGAGGTCAGATGCGCGCGTATCGAACCGCCCTGTTCGACAATGCCCGGTGGACCGGCTTCGAACCCCATCCGGCGGACGTCTTCGTCTGTACGCCGCCGAAGTGCGGGACCACCTGGACCCAGACCATCGTCGCCAATCTACTGTGGCCCGACGGGAATCTGCCCGCGCCGGTGATGCAGATCTCGCCCTGGCTCGAAGCGCTGTTCATGCCGGAGGCGATCGTGCACGCGTTGCTCGCAGCGCAGAACTTTCGCCGGGTGATCAAGAGCCACACGCCGGCCGACGGGATTCCTTGGTTTCCGGATGCACGATACATCTTCGTCGCGCGTGACGGGCGCGATGCGTTCATGTCGATGGTGAATCACATGGAGCGCATGAAGATGACCGACGTGCTCAATGAGCAGGCGGCGCGCGACGGGATTCCCGGCATTCCCACCTACGACGGCGACGTTCACCGCTACTTCGCCGAGTGGCTGAAGGACGAGTTCGTGTTCTTCGGGATCGTTTCGAGCTTCTGGGAGAAACGCCACGATCCCCGTCTGTTGATGGTCCATTTCAACGATCTCAAGCGGGATCTCGCGGGAGAGATGCGGCGCATCGCAGATCATCTCGGGATCTCGATCCCCGAGAGCTCCTGGCCGGCGGTCGTCGCGCGCTGCACGTTCGAAGCCATGCGCGAGAACGAGTCGATGGTCGGCGACATGAGCATCGCCTTCGAGGGCGGTACCAAGGGCTTCCTGTTCAAGGGCACGAACGGCCGCTGGCGCGACGCGCTCACCGCGGACGAGGTCGCGAGCTACCAGAAGCGACTCGACTCCGAACTGCCGCCCGAAGCATCGCGCTGGCTCGAACGGGGCCGGCTCGGCTGAACCGGTTCGATCATTCGACATCGACGACCACGGACGCGGCGGAGCGCCGACCCCGCGCGTGCCAGACGACCTCGATGTTGTTCCCATCCGGATCCAGCACGAAAGCCGCGTAGTAGCCGGGATGGTACGACCGTTCCGCAGGACGACCGTTGTCGCGTCCGCCCGCTTCGATCGCCGCATCGAAGAAGCGAACCACCGATTCGCGATCGGACGCCTGGAAGGCGAGATGAACGCGGTGCGGTGGTGTCGCCTCGACTCCGAGCTCGGCCCGGTTGCTGACGAAGAGCTCGTCGCACGCGAATGCGTTCTCCGACTCGAAGCTGAACTCCAAACCGATGGCATCGAGCGCTGCACGATAGAAGCGCTTCGACACTTCGATGTCGGCGACCACGAGGTGGATGTGATCGATCAGGCGGCCCAGGTGATCGCGTCGCGGCACGAGACCTCCGCTCCGCTCGCGTTCATCCGCCGAGGTGGGCGAGCGCCGCCCGGCCGACCATCCCAAAGAGCGCGAGCGCGGAGACGAGGTAGAGGTTGAAGCGCAGCAGCACGAGGTTGACCGTACAGTGCACCGCGCTGTGCAGGATGCGGAACACGGCGAAGACCCACGCGAGTCCGACGTGCGTTCCATCGACCTGACCGACGGCAAACAGGTAGAGGACGACCGCGTAGAAGAGCACCGGCAGCTCGAAGAGGTTCTTCAGGTTGTCGGACGGGTTCGACACGACGGCCGGAGAGTGGAGCGCGAGCGCGCCGGGTACGGAGAGAGCCTTCGGACTGAGGTTGCTCGTTCGAATGAAGCTGATCCGGCGGATGTACATGTACACCCAGACGACGAACGTCAGGACCATCATCGCGAAGAACGGACCGAAGATCGACGTCTCTGACACTCACTCACCTCCGGGTTTCTGGCGGCACCCGTCCTCGAAGACCGCGATCTCCTGCTCATCGTACGGCGTTCCGTCGGGATGCAGTAGGTCGTGGTGCCAGATGGTTCGCCGCCCCAGGCGTCGGCAGGCCGGGCCAGGGAAGGTGCGTCTGCGTGCGACCGTTCACGAGACCCCAGTGGAAGCAGCCGATGCGCTCGTCGGCAAAGTACGGAAGATGCGTGCCGGGGAGCGAACCGAGGCTTCGCGCCAGCCACTCGGTGCACATGAGCGGGCGTCCCCATGCACGCAGCCGTTCCACCTGCCGCGCGAGTCGCTCGACAGAAAAGTAGTTGTGGAAGCTCACGAAGTCGGAGAGTTCGAGCAGCGGCGTTTCGCGGGTCTGCCACTCGCGACTCCACACGCCGCAGGTCAGTGGCTGGCTCGGCCGCGCACCGCGCGCCCAGTCGAAGCAGGCTTCGGCGAGCGCGATGCTGTGGGGCGCCAGTGGCCCGTCCGGGTGCGGCACGGCCGCGCGAGTGAAGACGGCCTCGTTCCCGGGCTCGTTGTAGAGATCCCACGCCAGCACACGCTCGTCGTCGGCGAAATGCGACACGACATCGCGTGCATAGCGCTCGAGGTCCGGCCAGGTCGATCGGTCGCGCACCGCCGCACGACCGGGACTCGCCGCGCCGCCGCTGTTGTGGATTCCGGGAGTCGGCTCGTCCTGCGCGCCGAGGTACGGCTCCCGACCGCTGAACGCGCAGTCGTCGAAGAGGCAGAGCATCGTGCGCATTCCGTTCCGCGCGGCCGCGCCGAGGAAGCGATCGATGCGCGCCCGAAGTCCGACTGCATCGTCACGCCACACCAGGTACTGCAGGTTGGTTCGGATCGCCGTGAAGCCGATTCGCCCGGCCCACTCGAGTTCCTGCTCGATCGTCTCGGGATCGAAGCTCTCCGCCTGCCACTGCTCGGTCCAGTTCACCGCCGTGCGCGGCAGGTAGTTGAACCCGACGATCCACGGCTGCCGCGCGTACCACTCCCCTATGCGATCGATCGGCCACCGTTCCACCCGCGCTCCCACCTCGATTTCGTCGCGCAGGCCCGCGGGATCAAACGCGGACCGTGAGCTCCAGACCGCCTTCGAACGGCAGCGTCATCGTCCGTAGCCGGTTTCTCGGATCGTTCACGAACTCGAAGAATCCGCGGTACTGCTCGACGTGCGAGGCCGTGTTGTCGCAGACGACGATCGCCCCAGGACGCAAGCTCGGCGACACGCGCTCGAGCGCGGCGAGAGCGACTTCCCAGATGTCGAGCAGCAGGAAGTCCACCGGTCCGCCGACGTCGAGAAGCGTCTCGCGTAGATCCCCTTCGCGAAGCTCGATGAACTCGCCGAGTCCCGCTTCCTCGAAGTTCGCGCGCGCGGCCGCCGCCTTCTTCGGCTCGTACTCGGTTCCGATCACGACTCCGTTCTTCACGCCGTTGTCGCGAACCGCGGCCGCGAGGTAGAGCGTCGAGACCCCGAACGACGTTCCGGCCTCGACGACGCGCGCCGCCCGGAGCGCACGGCAGAGCTGGTAACAGAAGAGCGCCTTGTCCCGGTCGAGCGCGACGAGCTTGTCCGAGAAGAAGCCGTGCAGATCGGCATCGAACGAACTCCCGGGACCGAGCGTGCCCTCCTTGGCGCGCCGCGCGAAGTAGGCGTTGGTCTCGGCGACCTGCGCGTCGCTCCGCGCGTGCAGGCGATCGAGCAGGGTCTCGAGCTTCGGATCGCAGAGTGGAGATCGAGACGCGGTCATGGCGTCAATCTACACGAAATCGGCTCAGGCTCTCGGCTCGCACACGAAGATCGGGATGTCGCGAGTCGTCCGCGTGCGGTACTCGGCGTACGGTGCGTAGTGTCGATCGCAGATCGGCCAGAGCTCCGGCTTCTCGTCGGACCGCGCCAGGCGCGCGCGGAGCTTCATCTTCCGGCCACGGTGATTCACGCCGATGTCGCCGTGCTGCACCAGGTTGTGGTACCAGGCCGGGTTCCTCGGGGCGCCGCCCTGCGACGCGACCAGGAGCACACCGTCGCGATACGGAACGTGCATCAGGGGAATCGTCAGCAGACGGCCGCTCTTCGCGCCCGTCATCGTCACGAAGCAGACGTCATCGCCCGAGAGCGTGTTGAAGAAGCGTCCGCCGGTCAGGCGGTGCAGAAGCACGTGCAGACGGGTGACGGTCTTGAGCACCCAACGCGGGGGAGGTGCGCCCTTTCCCGATGGCGTCCCCGCAGACTCGATCGTCATGCCTAGGGTGAGGGAAGGAAGAGATCTCGCGCGACGGAGACCAACGTCCCGGTGGCCCCCAACAGGCACAGACCTGCCCCCGGAGCCGCGATCAGCTCGACCGCAGCCTTGGCGGCATCGGTGCTTCCGAGCCCCGGCGCCAGGAGTCCCGCACACAACCAACCGAACGAGTAGATCAGGGCTCCCGCTCCGAACGAGACGGCGCTGATCTGCGCGATCCGACCCAGGCGGCAGAGCAGGATCATGATGGCGATCGAGGCGAGCGACGCCGCGCCGATCCCACCGCCGTGCAGATGCGCCCGCTTCAGATAGTCGAAGGACTTCTTTACCACGGCGTCTTTCTTCTCGACGTCTCCCTGGTACGTGGACTCCAGCACCGCGGTCCCGGAATCATCGAGGTACGACTTGATCTGACTCTCGACGATGCCAAAGAGACTGCCGATGCTGAATCCGAACAGCACGGACAAGAGCGAGAGACAAACTCCGAGAGAAACGAGCTTCGGAACCGGTTGCAGCTGTCGGCTCATCATCAGTTGCCCTCCAACACGGCGATCGACGTCGGTGTCGGCGCCTAACTTAATCTGCCGGGCTGCGGCAGGCAAATGCGCATCGGCCCTACTTGAGTGCCACGCCGCATGCGGGACACTGGGCGGGATTCAAGCCCTTGCCGAGGTACGCCCTGCACCCCGGACAGCGCCAGTTCAGCCAGGAGAACCCGGCCGCCACCGCGCCCAGGAACACGATGCTGATCGCAACCTGCTGAAACCCGAAGGCTGCGATGTAGCGCTCGCTGAAGACCAACAGGAACAACGCGCCGGCCAGCGGGACGGACAGCGCCATCTGGTAGCGCCAGGTCTGCCTGTACTTCGACTTGAACTCGGCCTTCTGCTTCTCGGTGTACTTCACGGGATTTCTCCTGCTGACATGCCGGCCGGCGGTGACTCCACCTTCAACGCGTGAAGAAGAGCCTGCGGAGCCCGCCTTCGCCGAGGTGCCGGTCGATCTCCGAAAAACAGTTGTAGATCAGAAATGCCAGGCCGACACCGAGGTTCATCGCCAGAAAATGAGCGAAGTCCCTTCCCGCCCACAACACACCCAGCAACGCGCCCGGTTCGGTCCCCTCGCGGTACACGTCGAACGCGCTCTCGGCCAGGGTGACGACGAAAACCGCGGCCGTGTAGCAACCCGAGCGCCAGAGGACGTGGAAGAACGGGAGGACAGACCGAAATCGATCGCCGAACGAGGTCTTCTCGAGCAGGACGACGACCTTCGCGACGACGAGCGCACCGACCACCGCCGTGCCGAGTACCGCGATCTCGATCTCGTACTCCGCCAGCAGAAGTTTCTTCAACGAGAGAAAGAGCAGGAAACAGACCAGAAAATGAAGCGTCACGAGACCGATCTCGCGGATCTCGTGGCGAATGCGCTCCGTGATCGACATCAGACCTCACCTTCGACGCCCGCTCTGGTTAGTCGGGCTCGCGATTGAAGCGCGGCCGTCTCTTCTCGATGAACGCCTGCATCCCTTCGCGCTGATCCGGCGTTCCCATCGTCGCAAGCACCGCGCGCCTCTCGTCGGCGATGGACTCGGCGAGTGATTTCCCGGCTGCGCCGACGACGCAACGAAGCATCTCTCGAACCGCGGCCGCCGGCATGCTCGCCAACTCGTGCGCGAGATCCCGCGCGCGCTCGAACAGCTCGCCGATCGGCCAGACCTCGTTGACGAGACCGATGCGCAGCGCCTCCGGTCCCGAGATCTTCTTCGCGCGGAGGATCATGTCGAGCGCATGGTCACGGCCGACGCAGCGAGTCAGTCGCGCGCTGCCGCCCCACGCGGGCACGGTTCCCAGGTCGAGCTCGGGCAACCCGATTCTCGCTCCCTCCGACGCGGCCAGGCGGAAGTGGCAGGCCAGAGGAAGCTCGAGGCCGCCGCCGAGGCAGTAGCCGTAGAGAACGGCGATCACGGGCTTCGGGAGGTTCTCGATCGCGTCGAGGACCCGGAGGCGCTGGTCGAGCACGGCCTCGAAGCTCCCCTTTCGGGCGACACCCGCGGGGAGCTGCTTGAGGTCCATTCCGACCGAGAAGTTCTCTTCGCCCGCACCGCGCAGGACCAACGCGCGCACGCCAGCGTCGTTCGCTACGCGTTCGATCTCCACCTCGAGTGCATCCATGAAGTCGAGACTCATCCGGTTTCGCGGAGCGTCGTTGATCACGAGCGTCACGACGGCGCCCTCGCTCTCGACGAGCAGCGGAGCTTCGTCTCTGTTTCCGTCAGTCGGCATCGTTCTTCGCGCGCAGCTTACCAGAGGTCGATCGGTGCGCGCCGCGCGCCATGGCGAGCATGCAGAAGTAGTAGGCAGCCGGGGCGGCGAGCCAGATGAGCTGCGGAAGGAGCGTGACGGGATGAGCGGAAACGCGGAAGAGCACGGGGTTCCAAGCGTGCGCGTCGCTGTAGACCCAGCCCTCGTTGAGGACGCTCGCGATCTCGACTGCGAATGCCGTGCCCTGGCCCCAGAGCACGAAGACGCCGAGCTCCGTCCATCGAAACCCGGTCCACACGGGCCGGGCGCACAGCGCCTGCACGACGCCGAGACCCGCGAGGAAGATCCCGCCGTCCCAGAAGCTGTGGGCGACCATGAAGACGATCGGGTGAAGCGGTGGCGGGCGAACGAATCCGAGGATCGGATCCGTCGCAAGGAGCGCCGAAAGGAAGATCGGGAGCTCCCATGTGAGCCCGATCGCGACGCCGAGCCAGAAGAGGGGAACGATCGCGGCGCCATCGGAGCGAGATCCACGACGGAGGTGAATGTAGACGGGAAGCGACAGACCCACGAAGAGATCGATCGCGTAGAAGCAGTCCACCACGACCCGAAGCTTCCCCGGTTTTCGCCTGCGCGACCAGTGGGCACGTCGTCACGGTGACGGCCCGCGTGTCAGTTCGGGGTCCGGGGTCGGGCGAGGTCGCTTCGGAAGAGCGCCATCGCCTCGTGCGCGTTGCGTTCGGAAGCGCTGACGATGCTCGCGTAGAAGTCCCAGCGCTTGACGATCGACGCGCTCCACAGAACCCGACCCGTCCTCGAGTCGCTCAACACGAGCTCGAGCTGAACCGGCGAGAAATCCGAGGTCCGGATCGTCGCATCGAAGACGGCGTCGGGGTCCTCGAGGACGACGATGAATCCGAGGGCGGGCAGTTCGGATCGCAGCACGTCGCCCGCCGGGTCGTACTTCGCGATGCCGCTCGAGCGGATCATGATCCGGCGCGGCATCTCGGGCGACGCGCCGAACGACGGACGGCTCTCGCCGAACGACGTAGAGGGAATCGCCCCCGCGCACCCAACGAGCGTAACGGTGCAGTAGAGACCGAGCAGTACGAGAGGCACGAAGCGCTCTTCCAGCGACGCAGATGATTCCAAACTCAACGACCGCGAAGGGCAAAGCCTTCGTGCTCCATTGCTGCGGCGAGAGCGCGACTACCATCGAGGAGGCGCGCCTTCGTTCCACCGACGTTTCGCCTCCCGTCTCCGTCGTGCAACGGATCGAGTCGGACGGGAACGGTGTTTTCGCCGCAAGGCGCCAAGAAACGCACCCAGCGGTCCGCCAGCCCGTACTTCTCTCGAAGAAGTTGGTCGATTCGCGGGTGGGCACCGGGAACCGCGCGAGCTCGGTAGCGCCGGATCTCACCGTCGCGTTCCAGCTCGACGACGGGGTCTCCCGCGAACCGACGCTGCCAGGCCTCGCCCGCGCTGTGGAGCCACGAAGCATCTCCGTCGTCCACGAGCCAGAGCCGCGTCGAGTGCCAGTCACCGTTCGCGAACGGTGTCCGCAACGTGACCACTTCGCGACCGACCTCGATCACGGCGAGGTGAGCGACGATCGCAGCGACGCCAACTGCGATCACGGTCGCGATCGTAATGAGGAATCGTCTCATCCCGCCGCCTGAAGGCTCGGAACGCGGCTGTGTGGCACCGCGCCATCGGTTTCAGCTGCGCACCGGTTGCTCCCCCACGAACGTATCACGGCCAATCCCCCCGGAGGAGCGGCACCGTGCCCGACGGTCACGAGATCAGTGGTGATGGGCTTCGGGCGCGGGGGAAAGACCGGGGAAGCGGTGCCGAGCATACGTCGCGTGGCAACCGACGCAGGCCTCCGTGAGCTTGTACGTGTAGAACGCAGCGAGCTCCGCGTCGGCGCTCTTGGCGGCCGAAGCCAATCGCTGCGACTGCGCATGAAACTCCCGGTCGAGCGCGAGAAACGACTCGGGCAGGACCCGATGGAGTTCGCCCCGCTGGTCTGCACTCAGGCGCTGTTCGAGGATGAACGAACCCTTGATCTCTCCCGCGTCGCGTTCGACGGCGGCCCAATCCGCGCGAGCCACCGCCGAGACCACACGTTGAAGACCCAGATCGAGATGCTGCATCTCCGCGATGAAGGCAGCGCGAAGCTCTGGCGACAGCTCGACGGTCGGGCCATCCGACGACTGAGCCCACGCCTGACTGGAGCACACGAAGACGACGGTAAGTGCCGTGGCTACCCACCGAGTGAGCGTAGAGAGCGACATGAGTTCCTCCCATTCTCTGGCCATCTGACGGTTCGACTCTCGGGTGCGACGGCTCGGACTTCCCGAGTCCGGCCTACCTCGAGAGCAGCATGCCAGACACGATCGGCGTGCGAAACCGAGAACCGGGATCCAGTCAGCTACACGCCCTCGTCGAACGGCATGCGGGCCGGGCCGGCTCAGAATCAGGTTGCGGGTGGCCACGTCGAAGCGCAGCATCGTGCGCAGTGCCGCGCTTGCAGAGAAAGAGCTTCACGACGCCGGACCAGGTCCGCACGTTCACGACGGGTCGAATCGAGATCGTCAGCCTCGACGAGGTGGCCGTCGGTCGTTTCGTGTTTCACCCGGGCTGGAAGTGGTCCAAGGACGTCGCGCCGGTCGCCGGTACTAGCTCCTGCCAGCATCGCCACGTCGGCTACACGATCTCGGGCTCCCTCGAGGTGTGCATGGACGACGGAACGAAGCTCGTCATCGGACCGGGCGAGGCTTACGAGATACCTCCGGGTCACGACGCCTGGGTCGTCGGCGATGAAGCGTGGGACTCGGTCGAGTTCACGAGCGCTCACGAGTTCGGGCTCTCGCCCGACGATCTCGGTGAGCGCGTGCTGGCGACGATCCTCTTCAGCGACATCGTCGGCTCGACGGCTCTGCTCGAACGAGTCGGCGACCACGCCTGGGCCAAGCTCGTGCGCGAGCACAACGTGAGGATCCGCGCCGCCATCGATCGCCATCGCGGTCGCGAGATCGACTCGACCGGCGACGGATTCCTCGCGCTCTTCGACGGAGCCGCGAAGGCCGTGCACGCGGCCGCGCTGATGGATCCATCGGTCAAAGAGCTCGGCGCCCGCGTGCGCGTCGGCATCCACACCGGCGAGGTCGAGATCGTCGGCGGGAAGGCGCGCGGCGTTGCCGTTCACGCCGCGGCGCGTGTCGCCTCTCTCGGCGGTCCGGGCGACGTGCTCGTCTCGGGTACCACGCGCGATCTGCTCGACGGGTCGGGTTTGTCCTTCGAATCGCGGGGCGAACACGAGCTCAAAGGTCTGAGCGGCGCTCGGCCGGTCTTCGCGCTGCTGCGCTGAACGGCGCTCCGGAAGTCCGATCTTCACGACTCGGTGATGCTCACGATGTTGCCGTCGGGATCGAGGTATCGCGCGGTCCTGCCCCACGGCTCGCTCCTCGGCTCCGCGACGACTTTCGCTCCCGATGCAATCACTCGTCGGTGGACCGATTCGAAGTCCGACACGTGAAACCCGATCTGCACCGCCGTGGTCACCGGGCGCTGCGGCGGATGCGCCGGGTACACGGCGAAGTGGAGGAACGCACCGTCGGTCCACGAGTACGCGGCATGCTCGCCCCCGTACCATGGGTCCTGCTTCTCGGAGTCGTGAGAAGCGTCGTCAAGCGCAATGCCGAGAACGTCGCGATAGAACCGAAGCGATCGTCGAAGATCGGACACGCTCAGCGCGACGAAGCTGAGTCGGCGATCCGTCATGGCGTGTCTCCATCCCGTCCAATGGTGGATGGGTTCACAGCCAGCGCCGAACGCGGGCCCGGTAGGCCCGGTACTGCGACCCGTGCAGTTGGGTGAGGTGGACCTCTTCCAATCGTACCTGGACCTGGATCAGGACCTCACCGACGAGCAGCAGTCCGATCGTCGCCGCACTTGGAACGACGAGGAAGAGTCCGAGCAGCGTGACCCTCATCGAGAGGAAGATCGGGTTTCTGGAGATCCGAAAAAGACCCACCTGGACGAGATCGGTGCGGTTCTCCGAATCGATGCCGATTCGCCACGAGGCTCCCATCTGTGCCTGGGCGATCAGCACCCACAGGAGTGACGCGATCAGAAGGAGCCAACCCGCGATCACGAGTGCCGGGATCTCGAGCTTGGAAAGTGGGCCGACCCAGCTGGCGGAAGACGGGTGGAAGTTCAGCCCCACGACGACCACGCACGCAGCGATCACGATCTTGAACGCGCGTCCTACATAGCCGTAGGCATCGTCTTCGGAAGTGAGCACGAGCGGGTTCTGACCCGTTCTCCGGTAGACGAGGACGCTTCGCCAGACGAACGCAAGCCCCAAGTAGGCGACTAAGTAGATGGCGAGTGCGAATGCTCTCAAGCGACGCCCCGCGCTTCCTCACCCGGAGTCGCCCGACAGTCGTCGAACGGGCGCAACACGAGTGTTCGAAGGCGACTGAACATCGGCGCGATCCCTCCTCGTCCCCCATCTCTCATGGGTCGAGAATCTGGCCTCGGAACGTACCACCTGGGCGGACCGCTTACGATTGGTGGTGTCGGATCCGAACCGAGCCGCGTGCCCGCCGACCCTCGAACCGCAGCGCAGCGCATCCGTAGGGAAGCTGATCTCATCGACAACCGAGTGCATCACCTCCCATTGCAACGCTTGGCGGTCCCGGTGCGCGAAGACCACTCGCGGGATTCACCATCGGTTGCCACCCGTCGTCTCGCTGCATACGCTCCTTCGATGGGTGTGAATCATGGAAGCGGGGATGTTGTGAGCGCGATTCGACGGGCCTTCTTGGCACTTGCCTTCGTGATGACTGCGAACCCGAGCGCCGCGCAGAGCGAGAGCCGAGGCGACTGGAAGCCGATGGCCGATTTCGAGAGCGTCGATGCGTTCGAGAAACAGCTCTCGCGCGACTAGGAGGATTGCCTGGCGGGGGCGGGTGGAGGCTCCATGGCCGTGACGTGCTTCAAGCTCTACGAGCTCTGGGACCGCGAGCTGAACATCCAGTACGCGAGGATCCAGGGCGTACTCGACGCGGAGGGGAAGAGGAAACTCGCGGAGTCGCAGAGGCGTTGGATCGAGTTCCGGGACTCCACCTTCGCATTCGAATCCTACGTGCTCGCCTTCACCTACAGCGCGCCCGGCACGATGTGGATCGCGATCCGAGCGGGAGAAGCGGACAAGTCAATGGCCGGAATCGCCAGGGATCGAACGCTCATGCTGCTCGATTGGGAAAAGCGATGGGCGCGTGGGCCCGTCGACGAGGAATCCCTGCTCAATGAGTGAGGATGACCCGCTGCACTTCGTCGTCGGCCGACGACCTCACTTCTTCGAAACGGGTGGAGCACCCGGGGTCGCGTCGACGGGCCCCTCGAACGCGATGAAGAGCGTGCACGGCTGACTGCTGACGCAACGGCCGTGGTGAGGCGCCTTCGGCGGACCGTAGGCATACATCCCGGGTTTCAAGACGACGGCCTCTTGGCCTTCGTAGGTGATGCTCAGCTCGCCCTCGACGAGAACCATGCGCTCGGCCGAACCATTCCAGTGGTTCGGGAGATCGTAGTTCGCCGCGATTCGAAAGAAGACATCTGCGTTCGGCTTTGCGGGATCCCCATGCAGGACCGCGATCTGGCACCCGGCGGGGAAGAACTCAGGACACGATCCCGACTCGAACGGATGCAGAGATGAACGCCCCGGCCATCACGTGCAGACACCAGATCGAGACTCGTCGCACGGGCACCCTCCTTCGCGTTGCCGCCCAACCGATCCGTTCTCATCGTAGCCACCGCGCTAGAGTGGTCGATGGTCACCGTTGGGTCCCGGCGTCACATGAATGAGTTGAGTTTCTTCTAGCACATTGACGAGGTGCCACTCGCCTCTTCGAACGATGCAGGCGTCGCCGGGACCCATTTCAATCGGAGCGTTGGGTTCTGATTCGCCCGTGACCCGGAGCTTTCCAGACACGACGTACAGGATCTCGTCACCGTCCGGATGAACCTCTCCACGATGGGGCGCGTCATGGGACATCGTCACGATTCCGATGGTCATGCCATCGATTCTCTCCGGGGGACCCGGTTTTCCCGCTCGAGCCGAAACAGAGAGATCCCGGTGGATGTCGAACAGATAGCGGGAAGGGTCGACTCGAGTGATCTTGCTCATCGATGCATCTCCGTAGTCACGACGATCACACGGTCGCCCGACGTTTCACGCATCAGCTGCGGCGCGCAGCGTCGGCTGCCGCACGCGCTCGTCGAGAAGCGCGTGCGACGTCGCGACGCCCGGTGCTGTTCGTCAGGTTGGCCTTGAGGAAACCAACGGTGCGCTTCCACGCGAGTGCCGCGGCCTTGGCCTCGAAGGAATCGGTACGGTCCGACTCGAAGAACCAATGGCCGGTCCGTGGATACTGGTGGAACGTGGCAGGCACGCCGACTCGATCGAAGTGTCGAGCCAGCTTCTTGACCGCTGTCTCCGAGACCCAGTCATCGTTCTCGGCGAAATGACAAAGAAAGGAAGATCGAGTCCGAGAGAAGTCACCGTTTCGAGCAGCGTAGAAGCTGACCGTCGCCGCGATTGGAAGCTCCGGTCGCTGAGCGAGCCAGAAGGTCCAATGACCTCCCATCGAGAATCCCACCTGGCCGATGTCTGACCCTACGACGGCTTCATGGTGCCTGAGAACCTCGATCTTGCGGATGAGGAACTTGTAGACCGGCTCGCGCCGTCCGGCGGTCGCGGACGCCCGCAGCTTCTGCGCGGCGGATGGGGTAACCGCGACCTTGCCTCCGAAGAGGTCCGGAGCCAGCGCCACGAAGCCCTTGGATGCCAAACGCTCACACACCTCGCGGAAGAAGGCGTTGAGGCCCCACCAGGAATGCAGCACAAGCACGCCTCTTCCCGAGCCGCACCTTGGTACGGCCAGGTAGTGCTCAGAAGTATTCACCTGCTCATCGTCGCTGTTCCGTCCGCCTGACGGATCGGGCTTCAGCTGCGCGGCACGGCGCCGCCGAGGCCAGCTGAACCCCGATGGTGTTGCATCAAACTATCACGCCCGAACTCGCTCGAGCAGCACCGCGGCCGCTGCAGCGCCGGGTTGTTCGACAGCCGCAGCGCCTTGCTGGACGACGGGCACCTATGATTGCCCGTTCCGGTGCCCGGAATCCGAACCGGCTACTTCTCGCACGGCAAAGTCGACGAACTCGACCGCCCGGGGCGCTGGATCGCTCGCACCCGGCTGGCTGCGCCATGCGAGCGAGTGCTCGATGAGACCAGACCACTGCGGGTACTCCCGCTGGGCCCAAAGCGCGGCCTGTCGCTTGGAGGTCTGTCGAGAGGATCGGCAGACGTGCAGCGCTCGGCAGATCGTGAGCACCGCGTATGCGTGGAAGCCCGGCTGATCGGAGAGCGCGATCCAGCTTGGCCACGCGTGCAGATGCGCCCGAACCTCGGCCAGGAATTCACCACTCGTAATGGTCGGCATCCACACCGTCGGTGGCAGACCGAGCAGGGTCTGACCCTGCTCCTGAAGCAGATACCAGTTGATGATGTGCTGGCTGGTATCGGTCAGGTGGAGGGGCTCACCGGGGCTGATGAAAGCCGTACGGCTCGGCTGCGAGCGGAAGCTGCGGAGCGCCGCGACCGGGACGTAGATCACGTCCACGCGATCGTCCCACGAAGGGTGAGTCACGGCTAGATCCCCGTGCAGCCGCTCCAAGTCGTGAAGGCGCGCTTCAACTTCGAACGAACACGCCACGACGAGGTCCAGGTCGCTTCGGTCCGGGTCGAAGTCGCCCGCCACGGCAGAGCCGTACAGACAGACGGAAACCACTTGATCCGCGAAGACAATCTGCAATCGCTCGATCAGGTCTCGCAGCACTTCGTTCGCGGATACGTGCGGCGTCAGTCGCATCGCGGGACCTCCCGCCGGTCCGCGGACCAATGCTCCGCTTCCGCTCTTGACCTCATCAGCTTCGATCCGGCCGCGTAGGTCTTCGGCTTCGGCTGCCAGAGCCCGCGCCGCGTCCTTGATCGAACCTACACCGCATGATGCCACGCGCTCCCGGTGGTGGACAGAGCCAAGCGGGCCCTCGTCAGTTGCAAGCCCTTGTTGGGCAGCGGCCCTTCGGACTCCGATCACGGCTCAACGGTAACCACGACAGACGGCGCGGACCGTTGGGCGGGACCGTGATGAACAACCTCCAGGTTGTTGCCGTCAGGATCAAGGAAGTAAGCGCTGTAGTACCCCGGGTGGTATGCACGCGCGCCGGGGGCTCCGTTGTCACTTGCACCTGCCGCAATCGCTTCGCGATAGCAGCGATCGACCTCACCGCGATCAGCCGCCTGGAACGCGAGGTGGACACGCGAAGTCTGTTCGCCCCCGCCTGCCGTCACGAATAGTTCGTCGGCGGCGAAGAACCCCGGCCCGTCCATGGTGATGTCGCGTTCGAGCGAACGCAGGACACTACGATAGAACAGCTTGCTCGCCTCGAGATCCGCCACGCGGAGGTGCACGTGGTCGATCAGCCTTCCGAGATGAAGCTCCATCCTTGCGAGTCTCCCACGTGCCGGCGCCTGACGGGAATGGAGTTCAGCGGCTTCTTGGACGGCGGGCTGGTCAGGGACGGTTCAGCTTGAACTGCTTCGCGTACTCTGGGAACTCGTTCAGGACTTCGATGGCGATGCCGACGGACGGGCCGACGGCGGCGACGATCTCTTTGGGACTCGGCACCGACTTCTTTTCTGCGAGACGCTGTGCGACGAAGTCGTGCATCTCGGGGATCCGGGCCCGGCGCTCGGCCTCCTCTTCCTCGGTAAGCGGCTGTTGGACGTGGATGTGGTTGCCGAGGAAAGAGGTGCGTGAGGTAGATGACCGGGAACTCGTACGGAGCAGCCGAGATCACCTCTGCGGCTCCGGGACGGCGCTCGTTCCACTCGTCTGCCAAGGCCTGCGCGTCCGCGACCTTGATGTTCAGCCAGACGTTCGACGGAGTGCCGGGATGCTCGTTGAGCGCGATCTCGAGCCCGTCGCGGGAGACCCAGGCGATCCTCGGCTCGCCGGGCGCCTCCTTCCATTCACCGTCGAGCTGGAAGCCGAGCCAGTCGACGTAGTAGTCGATCGCCTGCTCCATCGACCGGACCCCGAGGACCGGGTGCCACGATTGAAAGTTTCGCTCGGCCATCGGTTCCTCCTCTCCCGTCTCCGGCGACTCCAAAGCGACTGGAAAGACGCGCCAGGGCATCGCGCTACGGCTACGTCACTCCCGTCGCCCAACGGCTCGCGGCCAAGCTGCCGACCCGCTGGCCGGCTGGCTGGAACCGCTTGGTTTCGTTGCCCAATGGTACACGGTTGATGATCGCGAGCTGTGGCAGGTCAGCTTCATCCGCTCGCTAGCCAGAGCCTTCCAGCTCGGCGTTGTGCGCTCGTTCAAGTTCGGTGAGCGACTCTGGAACAACCAAGGTTTCGCAGTGCCGAAGAAAGAGCAGCGCGATACCCACGCCGACGACGAGATCCGGCCACAGGGTTCCAAACCAGGCGACCAGTGCGGCTGCTATGAGAACCGCGCCATTCGCGATGAGGTCGTTGCGAGAGCAGAGCCACGTCGGATCGGAGGTTCGATATCGTCTGCTCGATGTCGCCAAGACGAAGGAAGCAGCATCCGTTCGCGGCGAGGGCAGCTACGCCATCGGCACCATCGCCGGGGCACGCGGAAGAACACCGGTAGAAGCCTGAGGATCGCTTCCGCCAAACGCCGAGAGGGGCCGAAACCAGCCATGACGACGCCCTTCACCAGAGCCGCGCGAGAGCGCCACACAATACTTCGATGGAGGACAAGAGGCTGAATCCGTAGACGAGCGAGTCGCCGAGCGTGTCCAGCGAATCGGCGAGAAGTGCGGTCAGCCCGCGGAGAAGACCGGCTCCGAATTCGATGCAGAACATGGTTGCATTGATCGCCAGCACTGCTGCAAGGGTATCCGCCACTGGCGCAGCCGGCAGGCCGACAGTTCGCTCTGCCCTGGCTTCGCAGCATTCGATCCATCGGTCGCAGTACCTCAGCTCGGCGTGGCGCTGGCTAACGCTCGGCATCAGCGGAGGCGCGCAGCGCCGTCCGCTGCCGTGCCGTTGCGGGGCGGCGATCAGTCGGGGCCGTGCATGCTGGCTCTTCGACTTTGCCTGGGCAGGCGTCTGCGCGAGGACACCGTCCTCCATCTCGTAGAATGTGTCGAACACGTCCGGCCCGGTGGTCGTGCGTCACGACGATTACTCCAGTGCCGTGCTGGTGGGCCACTTCGCGGAACAGCCCCATCACCTGACGGCCCGCGTCGCTGTCGAGGGCGGCGGTCGGCTCGTCGGCGAGGATGAGGCTGGGCTGATTCGCCAGTGCGCGGCGACGGTGACGCGCTGCTGCTCGCCCCTGCGAGTTGGGTGGGTCGCTTGGAGGCGCACACCCACGCCCCGTGCGCCAGCAGCTCCATCGCGCGGCGGCGGGCTCCGACGGCGGCTGACCGATCAGCTCGCCCACGACCTGGACGTTCTCGACCGCATTTAGGAACGGGATCAGGTTGGATTCTGGAACACGAAGCCGATGTTCTCGCGGCGAAAGCGACGCAGATCGGCGACGGCGCGCCGCGCGTCCACGACGGGCTTGCCGCCGATGGCCACGCGCCCGCGGGTGGGCGGGTTGATGAGGCCGACGCAGAGGAGGAACGTGGACTTGCCCGCGCCGCTCGGGCCGAGCAGGGCGACGATCTCGCCGCGGCGCACGCGCATGGACGCATCGCGCATGGCGACCACCTCGGTGTGCCCGCTGCCGTACACCTTGGTCAGTCCGTCGGTCTCCAGTGCCAGCGTCTCGCCCATTCCGATGCGATCCTGCAACCGTTCGCGTCAACCGATGGCCTCGTTGGGGGCAACGCGCATCGCCTTCCAGATGCCCAGGAGGCTCGCGAGCACCGAAATGACCAACACGATTCCCGCCCAAGCGGAGCAGATCGTCATTCGTCACCAGCACGCGCCGGGGGAACATCGGGAAGAGCCGCAGCCCGATGAGGTACCCCGACGCCGAACGCCAGCGCCCCCATGATGAGGGATTGCTGGAGGATCAGCCCGACAATGGTGTGGTTGGGGAGCGCCGATGAGCTTGAGGAGCGCGATCGGATGGAGCTTGTCGAGCGTGAGCGTGTAGA